>CAVRGL010000011.1:0-127461 GCA_963720735.1 uncultured Actinomycetes bacterium | reverse complement strand
GCCAAGCCTAGTTGCGATCTCCGGCGCGCTGGGCGGTTCCAGGGCCGTGATCGCCCCAAACCGCATGGTCGCCATCGGGTGGCTGACGAGCCCAAGCGTCCAGCCACCCGGCGCTACGATCCTCTCCCGGCCGGGGTAGCTCAGCTGGTTAGAGCAGCGGAATCATAATCCGCGTGTCGGGGGTTCGAGTCCCTCCCCCGGCATCGAGGTTTCCCCTGCATACGGCGATTTTGGAAGGCACTGGATCCGGCCGCAAGCGAAAATGTGTCCCGGATGTGTCCCGGAAATTGGCACTTGAGTGAGTTCGGGCGTCATCATCTGAGTCGCGGGGGCGCCGTGCCCCGCAGTTGCAGCACGCGCGGGTACTCGCCCCCGTCAGCGGACTCGGTTGCAGCGAGCCTCAGCAGAACTCGCCACTCGTCGCCGAAGTCGAAGACGTAAGCGATCTCCCTCCCAACCGAGAGATCCATCTCGGCCAAGGGACGTCGGCCGTGGTCTCCCCCCGTCCGGGGTCTGCGGTGTCGTCAACTCCGTGCTCCGCTCGCCCCAGAAGGCGCCGTCGAGCCAGAAGGAGTAGAGGTGATCGTCGCACCCCTTCGCCGACCGCGAGCCTGGCACCGACCCCGGGGGGACGCCGACCAGCTTGGCATCGAAGACGAGGACCTCCATCCCAGAAGACTGGGGCAACCCAAGTGTTCCGGGCCGGTTGGCGTCCAGCGCAAGCCGACCGCACTCGCTGAGCGCAATTCGGCTCCCGAGGCGCCTGGGAGATTCCGAGTCGGGATGCCTCTCGATCGGGCCGTAGGCCCCTCCACGCCGCAATACCGATGCTCCTCGTGCTGGCGCAAAAGAGCAGCGGCAACGCGGAGTTGACCGGCTACCCCTTGTTCGTCCAAGGGGAGCGATGGCAACCTTCCGGCGGCTTCCGCTCGGGCGAAACGGGAGCTGGGCAGGGGCCACGCGGATAACGTTGCCACCCAAAGCGAGCGATCGGAGAACGAATGATCGAGCTGATTGCGGACCTCCCGGAGGATGTGCTGGGCGTCGAAGCCAGGGGTGAGGTGACGGGCGAGGACTACGAGCAGGTGTTGATCCCGGCGGTGGAGCGACAACTCGAGCGCCACGCCAAGATCCGGCTGCTCTACGTCCTGGGGTCGGAGTTTGGCGGTTACTCCGCGGCGGCGATGTGGGACGACGCCAAGATCGGGATGGAGCATCCATTCTCATGGGACCGCATCGCGGTTGTGACCGACAACGACGGCTATCGCCGCCTCGTCAAGGGGTTCGGCTTCATGGTCCCCGGCAAGCTCAAGGTCTTCGACCTCGCAGAGCTGGACGCCGCCAGGACCTGGATCAGTGAGGCGGAATGATCATCAAGCCGATCCCGTGCCCGCTGCTCTAGCGGCGGGGCGAGGTCGCTGCGCTGGCAGACGTCTGAGGTAGAAAGCGAGGGGATGCGGGTAGCCGCCGGCACGGGAGACTCGGAAGTGAGCAAGCCCGTGATCGGCAGGCCGCGGCCGCCCTACCACCCACGCAGCCACGCACGGCGCGTGCGCGGGGAGGGCTTGCTGGGCCTCCGTGAGGCGACCGCGATGGCGATCGGGGGGATGATCGGCGGCGGCATCTTCAGCGTCCTCGGCCTGACCATCGACCTCGCAGGCCACCTCGCATTCGCCGCCTTTCTGATCGGCGGTCTCATCGCCGGTCTGACAGCCCATGCCTACGCCGGTCTCTCGTTGCGTTCCGGCCGGCCGGGCGGCCCGTTCACCTATCTGCGCGATGAAGGCCACACCCGGCCGGCCGCCTGGGTCGCCTGGCTTCTGATCCTCGGGTACGTCTTCGCGCTGGCTGTCTATGCCTTCACTTTCGGGCACTACCTGGCCAACGTGATTGGGGCGCCGGTCGCGGTTGCCCGACTGAGCGGGGTCGGCATCCTCGCCGTCTTCGTCGCCGTCAACCTCCGCGGGGTGGCGACGTCGGGGCTGACCGAGGACGTCGTCGTGGTCACGAAGCTCGCCGTGCTCGGAGGCGTTGCCTTGATCGGCCTCGCGGCCTTCTCGCCGACGCGCCTCAGTCCGCTCGATGACCAGGGCACGCTCGGGATCTTCCTCGGCGCCGCGGTGATCTTCGTTGCATACGAGGGGTTCGAGCTGCTGCCCTACGACTACGACGACATCGCCGAGCCGCGACGGACGCTACCCCGCGCCCTCTATCTCTCGGTCGCCGTGGTGGTCCTGGTCTACGTCGCCGTCACGCTCGCCGCACAGATGCTGTTGCCGGATCAGACGATCACCGCCCAGAAGGAGGTCGCGTTTGCACTCGCCGGCAAACAGGCTCTGGGCAGCTTCGGCCTCTGGGCGGCGACGGTGGGCGCCCTGTTCTCCACCAGCTCCGCGATCAATGCGACGCTGTTCGCGACCGCCCGCTTGGTCCGCGACGTGAGCCTGGCAAGCGAGCTTCCGGCCGCCCTCGCCCGCGAGCGCGGAGGCCTGCCGATCGGCGCGGTGCTCGCCATTGCGCTGCCCGGGGCGGTCTTTTCGCTCTTACCCGGAATCACCGAAATCGTCTCCTTCGGCTCGCTGGCCTTTCTCCTGGTCTTCGGGTTGGTCAATCTGCTGCATGCCCGGCATACCGCCTCCGGAGGGTGGGACCGGGGCCTCGCCTACCTTGGCGCAGGCGCCTGCTTCACAGCAGCCGGCGGGCTGCTCTACTACCTGGCTCGCTCCGATCGCGCCGGATTGGTGCTAATCGGCGCCTGCGCGGCACTCATCGCCGTGGCGAGATCGGCTTTCGTGGCCTCGCGGCAGCGGGGCACGCCCTGAGGGGGTGGGATTCGAACCTACGAGGCGCCTTACGACGCCCAACGGTCTTCGAGACCGGCACGAACCACCGATCTTGCCTCCAAGTGGGACTGCTCGGATTTCCCGGTGGAACCCCATCTTGTTCGCGGCTATTGGACCGTCGCCGCGCCTGCCGGCGCCCGCAACGGGGCCCTGGCGAACTCGCGAAGTCCATCATCGAGGGGGACACCCGCCCGGAAGCCGAGCTCGCCCTGCGCCCGGATGCAGGAGGCGAAGACATGGCGCACGTCGCCGAGGCGGAACGCGCCGGTGATCTCCGGCGCCGGTCCCTTCATCGCCACGGCGAGTCCTTGGGCCATCTCCCCGACTGTCGCCGGTCGCCCGCTGCCGACGTTGAACGCCTCACAGCCCGCGATTTCGCTGTCGATCGCCAGAAGGTTGGCGCGGGCGACGTCGGCGACGTGGACGAAGTCGCGAAGCTGAGCCCCATCCTCGAATACCTGCGGAGGCCGGCCGGCCTCGAGCGAGCTGCGAAATATGCTCGCCACCCCCGCGTATGGCGTGTCCCTCGGCATCCGGGGTCCGTAAACGTTGTGATAGCGGAGGATCGTGACGCTCGCACCGGTCTCGCGGGCGAAGTGGCCGCACAACCTCTCCTGGTCGTGCTTAGTACTCGCATAGACACTGCGGGGGTCGGTCGGCGCGTGCTCGGGCACCGGTTCGGATTCGAGCGGGCGCCCGCAGCCCGGACATCGCGGTTCGAACTCTCCCGCGAGAAGATCGTCCGCCGCCCGCGGCGGCGCCCTGACGATTCCGTGCTCGGGGCAGCGGTAGCGGCCCTCGCCGTAGACGACCATGCTGCCGGCGAGCACGAGCGGCCCGTCGAACCCGGCCTCGGCGAGGGCGGCGAGCAACACCGCGGTGCCGAGCGAGTTGTTCGAGACGAAGTCGGGAGAATCGCCGAGGTCCCTACCCAGCCCCACCATCGCCGCCTGATGGGAGACGACATCGACGCCCGCGACGGCCCGGCCCACCGTCTCCGCATCACGCAGATCGCCGAAGACGTACTCCGCGGCGGGATTGAGGTAGGCGGGACGCCTAGCGTGAGCGGCAGGATGCAGGCAGTCGAGCACCCTGACCGAGTCACCGAGCTCGATCAGCGCGTCGACGACGTGCGAGCCGATGAACCCGGCGCCGCCGGTGACCAGGACCCTCGTTGCCACGGCGCTCACCAGGGGGTCCTCACCCCGACCTGGATTGCCACCGCGAAGAGTGCCTGGGCCGTGAGCCAGCAGCGGGTGGCGCCGAGGCGAGCCGGCAGGGAGGCGGTCGCGAGCAGCAGCCATGGCATGAAGGGCAGCCATATCCTCTCGACCTCGCCCTTCGACATGCCGCTGAGGTCGGCCACCAGGACGGCGGCCGCGGCACCCCCGGCGAGCAGCAGGATCCGGCGGTCTCGCAGGCGCGCGACGGCGACGGCCGTTGCCGGCCCCAACGCGACCCCCAGCGCCGCCAGGTTGTTGAGGAGAAAGAAGTCGTAGGGCCTTCTCATCGCAACGCCCGCCAGGTACTGCGACCGGGTGGCTCTGAACCCGTCGATGATCCAGAACCCGGCCAACTCCACCCCGATGATCACCGCGCCGGCTCCGGCGGCGGCCCAGAGGATTGGCCCGGCGCGACGCATCGACGCGGCGACCATGATCGGGATCAGCGCGATCAGTATCAGTCCGTAGGAGAGAAGCAGGCAAGCGCCGAACAGCACACCGCCGCCGAGCGCCATCAGCTGCGAGCCCCGGCCTCGACGGTGCAGGGCGAGGACGAGTAGGCAGGCAGCCCAGGCGGAGACGCCGGTGAAGAAGGCGTCGGCGGAGACGGCGATCCAGACCGCAGCCGGTGCCA
Organism: uncultured Actinomycetes bacterium; assembly: GCA_963720735.1. GTDB lineage: Bacteria > Actinomycetota > Thermoleophilia > Solirubrobacterales > 70-9 > JBBRHQ01. The sequence goes on along the minus strand of CAVRGL010000011.1, from coordinate 122,761 downwards.
GGACCACATAGGGGGCCGCGGCCCGGGCCCGCTCCTCGCCGGCGACCTCGCGCAGAGCGATCAGCACCGCAGGAACCGCCGAGGCACCGGTCGCGACGACCAGAAGCGCGGCGGGAAGGCTGCCCCCGAGGCCGGCCTGGGCAAGCGCCCAGAAGACCAGAGCCATCCCCGGTGGGTGGCCGCGGACGTGCGTCGCGTAGGTGCCAATCCTCTCGGTGAAGTGTGAGAGGAAGTCCCCCGGGGAGCCGATCAGCGGCACCGCGGTCAGGTACTCATCGGCGGATCGCAGCGGCTCGAGAACCCCACCGGTTCCAGCGCTGAGAGCGAGCGCAAGTGCCCAGACGAAGGCGGCGGCCGCGGAGAGCCAAAGCAGCCACCGCCACCTCGCCGCCCGGGCGAGCAGGGGACCGCCCCAGACGATCGCCGCAGCCGCAAGCACGGCGAGGAACACCCCCGGCTCGATCCGCACGTCCCATCTGCCGTGCAGGGGCGGCGCGTGCAGGAGGAGGCCGGCACGGCGCGAGTTGAACCCTGTGCCCAGGGCCCAGGCGGCGCCGAGGATGAGGATCCAGACCGCGACCGCGGCCACGGTGCCGGGCGCGGGAGACCGCATCCGACGCAGTTCGATTCGCGGGATCTGCGCCGCCGCTCGTTCCATCAACGCCACCATAGGAATGCCGTATTACGAGAGTCGTAATCGCCGTGTAAGACCGCTCGTGCAACGTGCTCGGTGTGCCCGACGTGATCCTTCCCGTGCTCGACGAGGCCGAGTCCCTGCCGGGAGTGCTCTCGGCGATGCCGACCAGCTACCGCCCGATCGTCGTCGACAACGGATCAAGCGACGACTCGGGCGCGATCGCGGCCGCCCTCGGAGCAGTGGTCGTCGCGGAGCCGAGGCGCGGATTCGGCGCCGCCTGCTGGGCCGGCCTCCAGGCCGCGACCGACGGGGTCGTCTGCTTCATGGACTGCGACGGCTCGCTCGATCCCGCCGACCTTCCCGCGGTTGCCGAGCCGGTCCGCGAGGGCCGCGCCGGGCTCGGCCTCGGCGCCCGCACGCCGCTCCCGGGGGCCTGGCCGCTACACGCACGCCTCGCCAATCGCGTCCTCTGCCTAGAGCTGCGGCGACGCAGCGGGCTGAGATTGCGGGACATCGGCCCGATGCGCGCCGCGCCGAGGGCGGGACTGCTCTCGCTCGGGATTCGCGACCGGCGCTTCGGCTGGCCCCTGGAGATGGTTCTGCGCGCCCACCAACAGGGCTGGGTCCTGACCGAGCGTGCGGTCAGCTACCGGCCGCGTTCGGCAGGGAGGTCGAAGGTGACCGGCAGCGCGCGGGGGACCCTTCGGGCAGTCAACGACATGGCCCGGGTGCTGCGATGAGCTCGGTCAATCTGATCGTGATCGCCAAGGCGCCGATTCCGGGACGGTCCAAGACCCGGCTGACGCCGCCCCTGAGCGCGGCCCAGGCTTCCGCGATCGCCGAGGCCTCCCTGGCGGACACCCTGCGGACGGTCGCGGCAACCGATGCCAGGCGCCGCATCCTGGCGCTCGAAGGCGAGCCCGGCGCCTGGCTTCCGGCCGGCTTCGAGGTGGTTGCGCAGGTCGAGGGTGGCCTCGACCAACGAATCGAAGCGGCGTTCGCCGGCGCCGACGCTCCGTCGATCCTGATCGGCATGGACACTCCCCAGCTGAGCCGCGAATCGCTCGATCGGGCCTCCGCCGCGCTGATCGAGCCCGGAGTGGACGCGATCATCGGCGGCGCCGAGGATGGCGGCTATTGGCTCGTCGGGCTCCGCCGACCCCGAGACGACGCTTTCCGGGGGGTGCCGATGAGCACGGCGCGCACCTTCGCTGCTCAGATCGAGAGGTTCGCAGAGCTCGGGTTGTGCTGGACCGAGATTCCGGGCCTGCGCGACGTCGACACGATCGAGGACGCGGTTGCCGTCGCCGCCACCCGGCCGGAGTCCAGTTTCGCCGCGGCGCTCGCCGCTGCGATCGCAGCTTCCACGACGGCCGTCGAGTCGCCATCGGCCCAGATCCCCGCGACGACTTGACCATTGCCCGCGCCGAGACCGCTAGCCGCGATCGCTTCGCTCGCCCTCCTCGCGGTGCTGAACGGGTGCGGCTCGCAGCTTCCCCGCGCGGCCGAACCGGCCCGCTCCCCGCCCCCCCGCCCGGCGCCCGCGGGACGGCTCTTCGAGGTCGGCAACATGCCCGAGGGCGTCGTGGTCGACCCCACCAGCGGATTGCTGGCGGTGGCGCTTCGCGACCCCGACCAACTCGCCCTGGTGGACCCGAGGGATGGCCGGGTGCGGCGCCGCGTCAAGCTTCCGGCGCCGGCCCGCCACCTGGCGCTCGACCCGGCGGGAAGCACCGTGCTCGTGCCCGCCGAAAGCGCCAATCTGCTGATTTACGTCTCCCTGCCCGGCGGGAAGATGCGCACCGTTGAAGTCGGAGCCCATCCCCACGACGCCACCGTGGCAGCGGGGAGGGTGTACGTCGCGGACGAGTTCGGTGATTCGGTCTCGGTACTGCGTGGCGGGCGTCTGGCGGATTCCCTCGATGCCCCGGTTCAGCCCGGCGGGATCGCGACCGCGGAGGGCTACGTCGCCCTGATCGCCGTGCGCCAGCGCGTGCTCGAGACCTACGACGCCCGAACCGAGAGCTCGCTCGGAACGATCGATGCCGGGGAAGGCCCGACCCACGTCGAGACCTGCGGCCGTCGCGCCTTCGTCGTCGACACCGAGGGCGACGCGATTCTCGAGTTCCGGGTCGGGCGGCATTCGCGGCAGACCGCTTCCACCCCGGCCCCGGGAACCCCCTACGGAATCGCCGCCGATTGCCGCAGGCGCACGCTCTGGGTGACCCTGACCGCCCGCAACGAGCTCGTCGCATACGGGATCGCACCGGCCGGGCTGAAGCGGCTCGCGTCGTTCCCCACCGTGCGCCAGCCGAACTCCGTCGCGGTCGATCCCAGCAGCGGCGATGCCTTCGTCACCGCCTCCGAGGGACGGGTTCTCGAGCGCATACCACCCCCTGGAGCCGCCCGTTGAGGCCCTCGCTACCCACCCTCCCCGCCTCACCTCCCCCGGGCCCCTTCCGCCGGGAGTTCTGGCGCAGCCCGCTGCGTGGACCTTGGCTGACCTCGGTCCTCGGATCGGCGCTGCTGCCGCTGATCGTCATCTGCGCGGTCACCGGCTTCCTTTCTCACGTCGCCTACTACCCCGATCTCGGGGGGAACTCCGTGGTCGGCCGTGGCGGGATCGGCTTCGACCTCTACTTCTTCGACTGGCCGACCAACCCGGCGTGGCTCTACGCGCTCACCCAGGGGCTTCACGTGACCTGCGGGGTCGCGGCGATCCCCCTGCTTCTGGCGAAGCTGTGGTCGGCGATGCCGAAGCTCTTCGAGTGGCCGCCGGCGCGTTCCCTCGCCCACATCATCGACCGCATCTCGCTGGCGCTGCTGGTCGGCGGAAGCCTCTTCGTCTTCTTCACCGGGCTGCTCAACGTCCAGCTGTTCTATCCGTGGAAATTCAGGTTCGTTCCCTCCCACTACTACGCCGCCTTCATCTTCCTCGCCGCCCTGGCCCTGCACCTGGTCGTCAAGGTGCCTGTGGCGCTCCGTGCCTTCCGCGAGCGAGGAGTGATCGCACCGCTTCGCGAGGACCTCGAGCACACCCGCCCCGAGCCGGCCGCGGAGGACTCGACCGCCCCGCTGGCCCCGGCGCCCGCGACGATCTCCCGCCGCGGGCTGCTCGCGGCGGTGGGGGCGGGATCGCTCGGGCTTGGGCTGATGGCGGCCGCCCAGGTCATCGGCGGCCCAGTTCGCGGACTAGCCTTCCTTGCGCCGCGGGGCCGCAACCCCGGCACCGGGCCCAACGGCTTCCAGATCAATCGCACCGCCGCCGACGCGGAGATCGGTCGATCCGAGGTCGGCGCGAGCTGGCGGTTGGCTCTGAGCGGAGCACGGGAGCTCGAGGTCTCGCGCGAACAGCTGCTGGCGATGAATCAGCACACCTATGAGCTGCCGATCGCCTGCGTGGAGGGATGGTCGACGACGCAGACCTGGAGCGGCGTGCGCTTGCGCGATTTGGCCCGGCTGAGCGGCAGCGCCGCCCCGCAGGTGACGGTCAAGTCCCTGCAGCGCGGCGGAGCGTTCAGCGAGGCGACGCTGAGCCCGAGCCAGGTCGCCGACCAGCGCTCGCTGCTCGCGCTGCGGGTGAACGGGGCCGACCTCTCACTCGACCACGGCTTCCCCGCCCGGGTGATCGTCCCCGCCGCCCCCGGCGTCCACTGCACGAAGTGGGTGAAGTCGATGAGCTTCGAGGAGGCCTGAGCTGAGCTCCTTTCGCAACACCTACGGGGCCGGACCGCTCCATCTCCTGGCGGTGATCGCGAGCCTGGCGATCGCCGGCTACGCCTTCCTGCAGATCGTCGACCGCCCGAACGCGCTCAACACCATGCTGTGGTTCGGCGGGGCGATAGTCGCCCACGACCTGCTCGCCTTTCCGATCTACTCCGCCTTCGGCGTCCTCGCCGGCAGGGCGACAGGAGCCAGCGGGGCGGCCCGCCCGCCATCGCGGGTCGCCGCCCTCAATCACGTTCGCGTGCCGCTTCTCCTCTCCGCCTTCGCCTTCGTCGCCTGGTTCCCGCTGATCCTCGGGCTCAGCGAGGAGAAGTACACCGAGAAGACCGGGCTGACCGAGAGCGTCTTCCTCGGCCGCTGGCTGCTGCTCACCGCCGCCCTGACGGTCGGGTCGGGGATGATCTACGCGATCCGCCTCAGGCGCTCGCTCGAGCGCTGATCGCCAGGGCCTGCTCGAGATCGGTCCAGAGGTCCTCGGGGTCCTCGCAGCCGATGCTTGCGCGAAGCAGGGGCGCCGGCACGTGGCCCTCGCCGGGCACCCGGCTGCGGCGCTCGATCAGGCTCTCGACGCCACCGAGGCTGGTGGCGTGGGTGAAGACGCGAACCGCCTCGCATAGGGCGTCCGCGCGCCGCGCCCCTCCCGCCGGCTCGAAGGCGAGCAGGGCGCCGAAGCCGTCGAGCAGGCGCTCTGCCCGCCGATGGCCCGGGTCGGCCGGCAGGCCCGGGTAGCGGACCCCGAGCACCTCCGGGTGGCGCGAGAGCCGCCCCGCGAGCTCGAGGGCGCTGGCCTGCCCCCGTTCGATTCGTAGCGGCAGGGTCCTCAGCCCTCGCAGGGCGAGGAACGTCTCCATCGTTCCGGGCACGGCGCCCAGCAGCGCTCTCGCTCGGCAAAGGTCCTCGGCGCGGGCCTCCTCGCGCACCACAGCGACCCCGAGCAGGAGATCGGAGTGGCCGCCGATGTATTTCGTCGCGCTGTGCAGGACGACATCGGCCCCGAGGTCGAGCGGCCGCTGCAGGATCGGTGTCGCAAGCGTCGCATCGACGACGACGCTCGCTCCCTCGCGGTGCGCAGCCGCGGCGACCCGGTCGACTTCGGCGACGTCGAGCATCGGGTTGGCGAGGGAGTCGAGCCAGACGAGGGCCGCCCCCGGCAGTTGCTCGATCAGCTCCTCGGTGCGGGTCCCGTCCACGCGGCTGACCCGCACCTTGCCGTCTGACTCGCGCTCGGCGAGCAGCCTGCGGGCCTCGGCGTAGGCGGTCCTCGGCAGGACCACCCGCGCCTGCGCGGGGAGGGATTCGAGCACCGCGGCCGCTGCTCCCATGCCGGAGGAGAACGCAGTGGCGACGCCGCCCTCGAGTGCCCCGATCGCCGACTCGAACGCCTCCCAGGTGGGGCTGCCGTCGCGCGCGTAGGGGAGCGAGCCGTTCGCGTGAAAGCCCGAGGCGAAGACCGGGGGGCTGTTCAGCGGATCCCCCGGGCGCGGTTCCCCGCGACCCGCCATCACGGCCCTGGTCGATCGGTGCAGGCCGCCTGCCTCGGTGCTGCGGTTCGCTCTGTACACCGGGACGAAGCTAGAGCGCCGACCTTTCGCTGCGATTACGGAGTGCGCGCCGGGGGCCCGCCGCCTCAGCCCGCGTCCGGCAACCTGATCGCGAACCGGGAGCCGCGGTAGGGCACCGAATCGACGACGATGGTTCCGCCGAGGGCCTCGACGATCCGCTTGGCGAGAGCCAGGCCCAATCCGGCGCCGTCGCCGGTGCGGGCCGAGTCGCCACTCCAGAAGGGCTCGAAGATGCGATCGATCGCCTCGGGCTCGATTCCCTCTCCGCTGTCGGCCACCGAGACCTCGATGCCGGCCGGGCCATGGCGCGCCTCGACTACAACGGTGCCGTCGGGCGGTGTGTGGCGGATCGCGTTTTGGAGGAGGTTCTGCACCACCCGGGTCAGCCGCGGCGAGCAGCGGGCCGCCCCGGCCCCATCCAGCCTCGCCTGCAGGACCAGACCCTTCTCCGTCGCCTGGGCGTCGCAGGCGGAGAGGGCCGAACGAACCACGTCACCAACCCGGGCACGCTCGGACTCCGTCTCGATCACGCCGGCGTCCACTTGAACCAGCTCGAAGAGGTCGTCGATCAGAACGACGAGCGATTCGACCGAGCCGCGCATCTCGGTCACGTAGCGATCTATCGTGCCGGAATCCGAGACGACTCCGTCGTCGATCGCCTCGATCATCGCCCGCAGCCCGGACAGCGGGGTGCGAAGATCGTGGGAGACGGCAGTGATCAGGTCCCGGCGCTGGGACTCCGCCGCGCGCTCGCGCTCGATGGACCTGCCCAGCCTGTCCGCCATCGCATCCATCGCCTCGGCGAGGGAGCTGATCTCCGGCCCGCCCCCGACCTCGCCGGCGCGTGCGGAGAGATCGCCCTCGGCGAGGCGCCCCGCGGTTGCCGCGAGTCGGTCGAAGGCATCAGCGGATTCGCGCGCCGTCGCCAGCGCCGCCCCGACGGCCGCGGCGGTTGCGTAGACGACGAGGATCGCGATCGCCGCTGCGTCGTGCTTGCCGACCAGCATCAACCAGGAGAGCACGGCCAGGTTTGCGAGACCGACCAGGGTGGCGAAGAGAGCGATCGCGACCAGCCGGACTCGCATCGAGGAGCGGGCCAGGCGCCGGGCCACCATCGCGGTCGCGATCACCGTCACCACGACCGAGATGACCAGGACGATCGCCAGGTGCCTCACCTCCTCACCGTCGAGCGAACCGGCGCTGAGCGCAAGGGTAAGCCCGGCACCCGCCACCGCGGGAACCGTGACCAGGGCGATCAAAGGCGGGCGCCTCATGGCTCGAACCGGTACCCCGCGCCCCACACCGTGATCAGGTGCCGCGGATCGGAGGGGTCCGCCTCGATCTTCTCCCGCAGCCGACGGATGTGGACCGTCACCGTTGAGGGATCGCCGTCGTAGGCGATGTCCCAGACCTCCTCCAGCAGCACAAGGCGACTGAACACCGACCGCGGGTTGGCGGCGAACAGGTGCAGCAGATCGAACTCCCTCGGGGTCAGCGATACCGGCTCTCCCGAGATTGCCGCCACCCGGGAGCGGGGGTCGATTCGCAGCTCTCCCACCTCGAGGACCCCCTCCTCGGCGTCGGCCGCGGCGGGGGCCGCCCTCCGCAGGACCGCCCGCACCCTGGCGACGATCTCCCGTGGCGAGAACGGCTTGGCTACGTAGTCGTCGGCGCCGAGATCGAGGCCGACCACCCGATCGGTCTCCTCGCCCTTCGCGGTCAGCATGATCACCGCGGTGCCGTTGCGGCGGTCGCGTATCTTCCTGAACACCTCGAGGCCGTCGACGCGCGGCAGCATCAGGTCAAGCAGGATCAGGTCCGGTCTGCCCGCCTCGAACGCCTCAATCGCCGCCTGGCCATCGGCGACCGCGGTCACCACGTAGCCCTCCCTGCGCAGGTAGCGCTCAAGGACCTCCCGCACGATCGGCTGATCGTCGACTACGAGGACATGGGCTGCGTCCGCGCGCACGACACCATTGTCCCCCCTTCGGGTTGCCAAACGCTTGCGGAGCGGATTTCCCTCCAGGCTCGCCGACAGCACGAAACTAGCTGGGCCGGTAGACGGCAGGCCGCGGTCATTGAGGCGGTTCGCTTCGACTACGTCGCCTCTGCGACCGCTGTTTGTGAGTTGCTCCGGCAGAAGGGACGCCAGATGCTCGGCCACTTCCGCATCGGTGGTGATATCCGGTGCCGGCCTTCGCAGGTCGAGGATGTCGTTGAGCGCCGCAAGGAAGGCCGCATGCTTGCCTTCCCGAGGCTCGCCGAGATGGTTCTCGAGCCAGGGCGCAAGGTCCGACCAGCGCCAAACCTGCGTCTTGGCGTCGAGTCGGCCGGCGGGTGGCGGGGAAGCCCCTTGGCCCACGTTTGCCCTGAGCCAGAAGCCGGACGCTCTCGTGGCTTCGCCCGCCGAGCCGTTCTTTAGCTCGGGTTTAGGGCCGCAGTTAGATTTGGCCCACCATGAAGGTCGAATCCCGGTACGGATCAGCTCCGGGCTGGTTGGGCGTCGGGTTGGTCCTTGTGCTCGGCGGGCTCCTTCTCACGGCGGCGTTCGCGTTCGCGGCCAAGCCGGCCAAGGGCAAGACGTACAGCGGTGTGATCAGGGTGAATGCCACCGTTCGGGACCCGATCAGCTTCAAGGTTTCAAGCAGCGGCGCGAAGGTGATCAAGTTCAGCTTTCCCTCCGGCTATCCCATCTACTGTCAGGGCGGAGGGTTCGGCATCCCACAGACCTCGAGCGCGAGGATCTCGAACAGGGGAACCTTCAAGGCGAAGCTGCCGATCGTATTCACCCCGACGCATACGCGGCAGGGTTTCCTCAAGGTGAGCGGAAGGTTCCGCAGCCACAAGCGGGAGAAGGGCAGGGTGGTGACCGACTTCACACACTCGCCGAGCTGCAACGGGACTTCGAAGTACGCGACCCGCGCGCAGTAGAAGCCGCATCGTCCGAAGCGGCTGGCTGGTCGCGGTTGCGCTGATCACGGCAGTTGCGCTGGTCTTCGCGAGCTCGGCGCCGGCCAGCCCGGTCGGCTACAGCGGCTTCGTGAAGTACCCGCCCGGTCCGGCGGGGGGCAAGTACTCGTTCTCGTTCGGGGTGGCGAAGAAGCGAATCCAGGGCTTGAGCTTCGGATACGAGTGCCGAAAGGCGCCCGGTTCGGACTTCATCACTCACGGGCCGCGGATCCGGCACGGTCGGTTCAAATTCGACTTCACCGACCATCAGCGGCCGCCGTTCGGGGATCCGGGCCTTCACGTCAAGATCAAGGGCAAGATCAAAGGCGGGAAGGCAACCGGCACCCTCCGGGTGCTCAAGGATCCTTCCCTCGGCGGTCTCTGCAAGAGCCCAACAGGACACTTCAGGCTGCACCGCGTCTGAGGACGACCAGGTCCTTGGTCGGCCCGCCCGCAGCGAGTGAGAGGTCCGGCTCGTCAGTTCGAGTTCTCTAAGGCCTCGACTGCCGTGATGATGTAGCCGTCTGGCGGCAGGACTTCCCGCACGCGACCCTCAGCGGCCAGAGAGTCGTCGGCCTCAAGCACCGCCTCGATGTGACGAGTTTGGGGGTCTGACCCGGCACCCTCGATGAACCGGCTGGATGCTGGGCCCCATGTCTGCGAGATATCGGCGTGCCGCCCCAGGGCTTCACTTGCCCGCTTTAGGTTTGATCCCTCGATGTTGACCCTGAATTGCGGCACGGCACCGAGTCTAAACCCGAACTAGAGGGATCCAGGAAAGAAACGCCCGTCCCTCGGTTCGAACCTCAGCGATACTGCGCAGGAAATGTCGGAGGAGAACGTGGAGATCGTCCGCCGCGGACTTACGAGCCTGCTCGTTGAGGGCGTTGTGCTCTGGGACACCGTAGCGGCGGATTTGACGATCCAGGATCACGATATCCCTGAGGCGGGCGAATATTTCGGCCACGAGGGCTTTGGCCGCTGGCTCGATGAGGACTGGGGAACCGCTTGGTCGGATTGGAGCCTCGAGCCGGAGGAATTCATCGATGCGGGCACACGGTCGTCGTAATTGCGCGCCTGACCGCGACGGGACGCGGCAGCGGTCTCGAGGTCAAGCGCCAGGATGGTCTCGTATACGAATTGCGCGACGGCAAGATCACCCACCTCGATTACTACAACAGCAAGGAACAGGCCCTCGAAGCCGCCGGGCTGTCGGAGTAGGCGATGGCGCAGGAGAACGTGGAGCTGATGCGGCGCCTACGACGCTTTCAACCGGCGCGACTGGGACCGGTTTGTCGCCCTGATGCATCCTCAGATCACGGTCGAGTCGCGACTCGTGGTCATGGAGGGCGGCTATCAGGGCCATGATGGCGTGCGCCGATGGTGGGACCACTTTCTCGAGAGCCTTTCCCGATTACGCAGTCGAGATTGATGAACTGCGCGACCTCGGAAACGTGACGCTCTGTCACTCCGGGGCTGGAGGCCGTAGCGCAGGCAGCGATACGCCGCTTGTCGATCCGTTCTGGCGGCCGATTCGATGGATCGACGGAAAGTGCGTCTGGTGGCGCAACAGCTCGACCGAGGCCGAGGCCGCCCTCAGACCTCATCACCGATCGGCGAGCATCTCGCCCATCGTCTCGCAAATCAACGCCTTCTCCGCCGCCGCGACGGATGGCGCTCCACGCAGGTCCGGCGAGCGCGGAAATTAGCCGGGGTTGGTGGCAGTGACGATCCAGACCGACGCCAGACCGACAATGGAGCCGTCGGGCTGGCGCCAGGCGGCATAGTGGTCGGCAAGCGCCTCGGCTATTTCGGGGCGACGACTCTCCCCATAGTCCCCGTTGAGGCGGATTAACTCGGCTCCGGGTCCGATTGCGAGCATGGCCTCAATCGCCTCATCGATGTCCCGTCCCAAGAAGTAGTTGAAGTCGCGTCGGTGAAGCTCGATCGCATCGAATCCGGCCGCTTCGAGGATGCCGCGGGCCGTATCGGGATTCCCCAGGGAGAAGGGTCCGGGGCCGCAGGTGTCGGCGTCATACTCCTCGGGACGCGAGAGGAAACGCTCGACGACCTGCTCGGTCTCGGTCCAGATCGGGCTTTCGGCCTTGCGGCGCCATACGACCTTGCGCAGCAGGCCGCCGGGCCTGAGCGCGCCGCGGATCGCGCGCATCGCCGGGACGGGCGCAGCGAAGAACTGTGTCCCCATGCGCGAGAAGGCGTAGTCGTAGGTTGAGTCCCATTTCGCCTTCTGCGCGTCGGCTACCTCGAACTCGACGTTCTCGACACCTGCCGCCGCGGCCTCCCGGCGGGCGCTCTCGATGAATCGGGGCGAGGAATCGGTGCCGAGCGCGAAACCCTCCGGGCCGACGAGCTCGGCGAGCCGCTGGGTCGTGTCTCCGAACCCACAGCCGATGTCGATGCACCGCCCGCCCGCCTTCGGCGAGAAGCGCTGGAAGACCTCCTCGGTGATCTCGCTCAGCGCCCCTACGAATACTTCGCGGTTCTTCTTCCACCGCTCGTAGAGGACCGTGTCCCAGGCTCGCACGGCCTCCTCGTTGGCTGATGCTGTCACCCCGGAGTTCACTTCCTCCTCCCGGGCACAGGCTACAGGTGTCGTCGTCGAAGTATCTCCGAGGGGCTGCTGTCGGAGATAGGATCGTCGGCGCGATGACCGATGGCCGAGCCGGGGAATGGCTGGAGCGAGGCAGCTTCTTCGAGTGGTTTCCGCGTGAGGCCCTGCGTACGACGGGCACGCTGAAGATCTTCCACGCCGAGCTCGGCGATCCCGAGGCTCCGCTGCTGCTCCTCGTTCACGGATTCCCGACGAGCAGCGTCGACTGGTACGACGTCGCCGAGGAACTTAGCCGGGAGCACAGGGTCTGCATGCTGGACTTTCCCGGGTTCGGCTTCTCCGACAAGCCCCAGGGCGAGAGCTACACGCTGCAGCGCGACTGCGAGCTGGTCGAGCACTTCCTGGGCGAGGTCCTCGGCACCGCGGCAGGGGCGGTCGTCGCCCATGACCGCGGCGACAGCGTCGCCCTGACCTTCGCGGCCCGCTGCGCCTCTGGCGAGTCACCGTTCGAGCTGAGCCATCTGGTGCTCAGCAACGGGAACATGTTCCTGCCGCTCTCGAACCTGACGGAGTTCCAGCGGCTGGTGCTCGACCCCGGCTCCGCGCCGCGCCTCCGAACCGAGGTGACGCCCGAGCTGCTGGCGGCCGGGATGGGTCAGAACACGTTCACCCCGCCGCGCACGATCGAGGACTCCGCGATCGAGGCCCTGGCGCAGACGTTTGCCTACAACGACGGCATCGCGGTCCTCCACGACACGATCCAGTACCTGGTCGAGCGGTCCGAGAACGAGCGGGATTGGCTCGAGGCGCTCGGCCGCTCGCCGGTTGCGACGACGCTCGTCTGGGGTCTCTACGACACCGTCTCGCCCCTTCGAGTCGCGGCCTATATCTGGGACACCTACCTGTCGAGGAAGCCTGGGGACAACGAGTTCTGGCTTTTGCCCCGCGCCAACCACTACCTGCAGGAGGACCAGCCGCAGGAGTTCGCCGAGGTCGTCTCGACGGTTCTCTCGCAACAATCTCCCCAGGCTCCCGGACCGCTCTCCGAGGCGCCCGGAGCTCCGATCCTGCTCGACCGCTCGCGAGCTGAGCTGCCCGAGGCCAAGCAGGTCCTGGCCGGCGCCTGACGTGACTTCTCGGAGCGACAGGGTGGCGAAGGTCGCGAGCACCGCGACCCAGCCGGCTCGCAGCGCGCCGTCAGCCGGGCTGCGCGGACGCGCGGTCGATCACAGGCTCTAGTGCCTGCTCGAGGGTCGGCTCACCGCTCACCTCGAGCTGGTATGTGGCGTGGCGGATCGGGTGGCGCGACTCGATCAGCCTGCCGAGGTCGATCGGCGTGCCGCTGACCACGGCGTCGCACTCGGTCGCGTTGATGGTTGCCTCGAGGTCGGAGAGCTGCTCCTTTGAATATCCCATGGCCGGGAGGACGGTCTCGATGTGTGGGAAGCGCTCGAGCGTCTCGGCGATCGAGCCGGTCGCATGGGGTCGGGGGTCGACCGGGGTTGCACCGGCCTGGCGCGCCGCGACCGTCCCGGCCCCGAAGGGCATCTCCCCGTGGGTGATGGTCGGCCCGTCATCGACCACCAGCACCGCCTTGCCGTCGAGCGACGGACCTTCCTCGAGCGTCACCGGAGAGCGCGCCTGAACCAGGGTGGCGCCGGGATTGGCATCTTCGACGCCGGCGATGACCTCGGCGATCTGCTCGGGAGAGGCGCTGTCGATCTTGTTGACCAGGACCACGTCGGCCATCCGCAGGTTCATCTCTCCCGGGTGGTAGCGGGACTGGTCCTCCGGACGCAGCGGGTCGACGACGACGATTTCGAGGTCCGGTTTGAAGAACGGGAAGTCGTTGTTGCCGCCGTCCCATATCAGGACGTCGGCTTCAGCCTCGGCCCGCCTGAGGATCTCGGCGTAGTCCACCCCGGCCCAGACCACGATCCCCATCTGCACCGGCGCCTCGTATTCCTCGCGCTCCTCGATCGTCGGGTTCGAGGCGTCGATCTCGCCGATGCTGGCAAAGCGCTGCACCCGCATCGCTTCAAGGTCGTGGTAGGGCATCGGATGCCTCACCAGGCCCACGCTGATGCCGCGCCGCCGCAGGATCCGGCCGACCTCACGACTGGTCTGGCTCTTGCCGGCGCCGGTGCGCGTCGCGCACACCGCGACGACCGGCTTCCGGCTCACGAGCATCGTCGATCTGGGGCCGAGCAGGGTGAAATCCGCTCCGGCGGCGAGTGCTGCCTCCGCCCTGTGCATGACATGCGCGTGGGGGACGTCCGAGTAGGCGAAGACGACCTCGTCCACCGCCTCCGTTGCGATCAGCTCGACCAGATCCTCCTCCGCGTGGATCGGGATGCCGTCGGGGTAGCGTGACCCGGCCAGTGACGCCGGGTAGACGCGGTCGGCGATCCCGGGGATTTGCGTGGCGGTGAATGCGATCACCTCCGCCTCGGGATCGTCGCGGTAGACGACGTTGAAATCGTGGAAGTCGCGCCCCCCGGCGCCCATGATGATCAGGCGGCGCATCTCGCCTCCTTCCGCTCGGCAGCGCTGAGCTCGGAGTCTATTCGGCGCCAGCCGCCGTTCCCAGCTCAAGCCGCCAGGTGGAGCGGCCGATGGGTTGCCCGATGGCACCGCTTCGTCACGCCTTTACCCGGCATCTCCACGCACGGATCCCCCGAGCCGTCCTGCCCGTCGCCGTGGCGCTGGTTCTCGCCCTCCCAGCCGCGGCCTCGGCCCGCGCCGGGCTGACTCAGGTGAGCGCCACCACCCCGGTCGACGGGCCGACCGGGACCACGGCAAGCGCGACGGCGCGCTGCCCCGCCGGCACGCGCGCCATATCCGGGGGCTATGACCCGACCAACGTCTTTCACCCCAACGGCTCCGGAACGGCGCTGGTCGTCAACACGTCGAGGCGCCTCGGTCCCCGGGCCTGGAAGGTCACGGCCTACCAGCTCGGTGGCGGGGACCCGGTCCAGCTGACCGCGACCGCCAACTGCGGCCGGCAGCTGGGGCGGCCGATGGTCCACACCAAGCAGATATCGATCCGGGCCACCTCGAGCGATCCGAACCCCGGGAACGCCGCCGCCCATTGCCCGCATCACTTCTTCGCCGTCTCCGGGGGCTTCCACATCTCGATCAACGGCCGCTCGACCAACCCGTCCGACTCGCCGCCGGTCAGCGCGATCCTCGGGTCGCGGGCGGTGGCCCGCGCCTGGGCCGTCACCGGCGCCCGGATCGGCAGCGGCAGCTCCCGCCTCATCGCCTTTGCCTACTGCTATCCGGTGCGGCCGATGGGCAGGCCGAAGGTGGGCGTCATACGCGCCCACACGCCGGTGAGCAACGGCTACCTGGTGACCCCCCGCTGCCCGCGTGGCACATATGCGGTCAGCGGCGGGTTCTCGGCCCGATTCCCGATGGGCCCGGGGCAGGGCAGCGCCCTGCCGATCTCCTCCGGCCTGCTCGGCGCCGACCGCTGGAGCTTCGGCGTGGTCGTCAGGCAGGGTGGCAGCGCACCCTTCAACGGCTTCACCTACTGCCTGCGGCGGTCCTGATGGCGACGACCAAACTCTGCAGGACGATCGTGATCGCCGCCCTCGCGCTCGGCGCGGCCGCCACTTGGCCCGCCGCCGCCCCGGCCGACCAGTCGCCCACCGTCACCACGGTGAGCGCCTCGAAGGTCATCCACGGCCCGACCGGCTCGATCGGCAGCGCCACGGCCCATTGCCCGCGGGGGACCCGGGTGATCTCGGGCGGCTACGACTCCAACTTCCGCGCTGGCGCCCTCCTCCCCTTCGCGTCGATGCGCAGCGGGCCGAGGACCTGGCGCGTGTCCGCCTACCGGGTCGGCGGGGGTGGGGGCAATCTGAAGCTCACCGCCTATGCGAAATGCGGCGATCACTTCGGCCCCCTGACCAGGGTCAGCGAGAAGGTGTCGGTTCGATCGCCGCCCGGCCACGTCGCCCTGCGCACCCTGCAGCCGCGCTGCCCGGGCGGGGACTTCGCCCTCTCCGGCGGGTTCAAGATCACCGTCAACGGACGTAGCAACCCCAACTCGCCGCCGGTCGCCGTGATCTTCGGCTCGCGGGCAGCCGGGCACGCCTGGGCCGTGACCGCGGTGCGCCTGGCGAGCGGCGAGTCGCAGCTCACCGCCTTTGCCTACTGCGCGGCCGACCGCCCCTTCAAGCGGGGGATCTCGGGGATCTTCCCGGCCACGAAGCGGCCCCGGCCGCAACGCCTGACGGCGCTTTGCCCGCGCGGGATGAGCGCCGCCAGCGGCGGCTTCCTCGCCCATTTCCCGATGGGCGCGGCGCGGGGCGTGATGATCCCCGTCACCTCGCACCCGCTCGGCGGGCGCCGCTGGACCTCGACCGGCGCACCGCAGAACGCCAACAGCTTCTTCAGCGCCTACGCCTACTGCATCTGAGGCCCGGCGCTAGCCGTCGTCGCGGTGGCGGATCGACCACCGCAGCAGCGCGAGGAGGCCGAGCAGGATCGCCCCGAAGGCGATGAACGGGGGTAGCCAGCCGCCGGGCCGGGCAATCGCCAGAGCGGCGACCACCACAGAGTTGACCGAGAGCAGCGCGGCGACCAGGATCGGCCGCAGCCGCGACCAGGTGAGCTGATCGGGCCTAGGACCCGCGGCGCTCGCCCGAGATCTGCTCGATCCGCTGGAAGACCTCGGGGAGGACCTTCTTCATCCGCTCCAGCTCCCAGCGCTCAATCTTGATCAGCCTCACCCGCGAGGTGGCCTCGACGGTCGCCGCCCGCTTTTCCTTCTCGAGCAGCGAGATCTCCCCGAAGATGTCCCCGGGGCCGAGCTGGGCGACCTCCTCGCCGCCCCGCGTCACCTTCGCGGTCCCCTCCTCGATCGCCATGAACTCGTTGGCGAAGTCCCCCTCCTTGACGATCACCGTCCCTTCGGGGACCTCATCCGAGGTCGCGAAGGTCGTGACGACCTTCAGGTCCTCGTCGGGCACGTCCTCGAAAATGCGGATCCTCTTCAGCTGGGTGGCGTCCATCGTCCTCTCCGTCGGCTCGGCTCAGGGCGCAACCTATCCGATCGAGACCTCCCCGGGAGCCGTAACCTTCCCGCTCCTTGAAGCTCCGGATCGCAATAGTGGCGCTCGCCGCGACCGCCGCAGGGGTGCTGGCGGGGGCGCTGAGCACCGGCGGCGGGAACGGCGGACAGCCGGCCACTGAAGCGGTCCCCGGGAGGCCGTCGATCTCAGTGATCTCGCCGCGAAACGGCTCCGCCCAGCCCTCCAGGGCGGTCGTCGTCAAGGTCGATGTCGCCAACTTCCACCTTGCGCCGAGGCAGTTCGGAGCGGCGCCGCAGCTCGGGGAGGGGCACATCCGCTTCGCGCTGAACCGGGTCCCGAACTGCGTCGAGAAGGCGAAGCTCGAGCGGGCCCTTCACAGCCCAACCGGCAGCGGCCGCCTAACCGGCCGCTCCTACGATTACCCGAGGTACTCGGGGCCGAATGGCGTGCTGGCAGAGCGCACCGGCACGGCCGGCATCTACTCGCCTGCCACCGAGCCGGAGATCTTCTACCAGCGCCTCCCGCCCGGCTTCTACCGGCTGGTGATCACGCTCGCCGCCAACAACGGCGCCGCGACGCCCTACCACGCGGTGACCAACTTCGAGATCGTCCCGGACCCGCGGCGCCCAGCGCCGCCCGCGAAGGACTGCAAGGGGAAGGTCTCGAGCTCCGAGGCCGCCGAGGCGATCCGCTAGCCGGAGTCCTGGCGGGGCTCATATCCGCGGCAGCTTGCCACGGGCAGCCGCGGGTAGCGCGGGAACTCGGGCTCGCGGCGCGAGCGCCGGCACAGCGAGAAGATCGAGCCGCGGGTGTTGGGGACGAGCTGCTGGTGACGGCAGCTTGCGCAGAGGCCGAAATCTGTCTCAGCCATCGCCTGAGTATGAGGCGCGGGCCCATGCGGACCGCCTGACGCCTTTACTTCACTTTGTATAGTCGAAGCGAATGGGGACTCTACGCCGTCTGATGCGCTTCCTGCGCCCCTACCGGGCGCAGCTCTGGGGCTCGCTGGTCTTCGCCTGGCTGGCGATGGGCATGACGGTGCTGATCCCCTGGCTGGTCGGACAGGCGATCAACGCGATCGAGAGCGGCGACAAGCCCTCGCTGCTGCCCTTGGCGGGGGCGATCGTCGGGGCAGCGACCCTCCGAGTGGGGCTCACGGTCGTCCGCCGGCTGGTCGCCGGAAAGGTCTCTCTCGCGGTCGAGTTCGACCTCCGCGAGCGCTTTTACAACCACCTGCAGGCGCTCGAGCTGGGGTTCTTCGACCATCAGCAGACCGGCCAGCTGATGTCGAGGGCGACCGTCGACCTGCAGGCGATCCGCTTCTTCCTCGGCTACGGGCTGATCTTCATCACCCAGAACCTGCTGACCATCACCCTGGCCACTGCGGTGATGTTGGCGATCAATCCGCTAATGGCGCTGCTGGCGCTGGCGCCGGCGCCGCTGGTGATCCTCACCGCCGCCAGGTACAGCAACCTCTCGCGCCCCGCCCTTCAGGAGGTCCAGCAGCGGCTCGCCGAGCTGACCGCCGAGGCGGAGGAGAACGTTTCGGGGATCCGCATCGTCAAGGCGTTCGCCCGCGAGGAGCACCAGCTCCACCGCTTTCAGCGCGCGGTGGGCCGGGTCTTCGACCAGAGCATCTACACCACACGGCTGGCCGCGTTCTTTTCACCGGTGATCGGGCTGCTGCCGCAGCTCGGCACCGCACTGGTACTGCTGGTCGGGGGCCACGAGGTGATCAACGGCAGCCTCAGCCTCGGCGACCTGACCGCCTTCTACACCTACCTGGTGATGCTGGCGGCTCCGATGCGGATGCTCGGGGTGACCCTGGGGATGGCGCAGCGCGCCGTCGCCTCCGGCAACCGCCTGTTCGAGATCCTCGACCGCGAGCCGCTGATACAGAGTCCGGCGGGCGCGGCGCCGTTGCCGCCGGGCGGCGGCAGGGTCCAGCTCGTCGACGTCTCGCTGCGCTACAACGGCTCCGAACCGGCCCTGAGCGGCGTGGACCTCGAGATCGAGCCCGGACGGACGGTGGCCCTGGTCGGACCCTCGGGGTCGGGCAAGACCAGCCTGGTGGCGCTGATCGCGCGCCTCTACGACCCGAGCGAGGGCGCTGTGCTGGTCGACGGCGCCGATGTCCGCGACGTCGAACTGCACTCGCTGCGCTCCGAGATCGCCTTCGTCGCCGACGACAGCTTCCTCTTCTCGGCGCCGATCGCCGAGAACATCGCCTACGCGCGCCCCGGGGCCTCACGGGAGGAGATCGAGATCGCGGCTAGGCGCGCCCAGGCGGCGGGGTTCATCTCCGAGCTCCCCGACGGCTACGACACAGTGGTCGGCGAGCGCGGGCTGACCCTCTCCGGAGGCCAGCGCCAGCGGGTCGCAATCGCCCGTGCCCTGCTCGCCGACCCGCGGATCCTGATCCTCGACGACGCGACGTCGTCGGTCGACGCGACCACGGAGCGGACGATCAAGGAGGGGCTGCGCGAGGTGATGGCGGGTCGCACCACTCTGGTGATCGCCCATCGACTCTCGACCGTCTCGCTCGCCGACGAGGTGGTGGTGATGGACGGCGGGGGGATCATCGACCGCGGTACCCACGACGAGCTGCTCGATCGCTGTGGGTTCTACGCGGAGATCGCCGAGCACGGGCTCGCCGACTCGGTCTTCCTGCAGCGAGACCTCGAGCAGCGCGAAGAGATGGCAAGGCTGTGAGCGGGCCGGACGGGAACAGGCCGCAGCGCCAAGCGGGACGGTCCGCCGCCGACGGCGGCGAGCGCGAGCGCGAGAGCGATCTGCGTTGGGCAGCCGACGAGCAGGAAGAGGCCCGCGAGAGCGAGCGCCGCGAGGAGGTGCGCGCCGCCGAGGAGGTCGAGGAGGAGCAGGCGGCCTACTCGCCGGAGCGCAACAGGCTCCAGAACGTCTTCCTGCTGTTCTCCGCGCTCTGGCGGCTGGTGCGCGGTGACGACCAGCGCGGCCGCAAGGTGCGTTGGCTGGTCGGTCTGCTGCGCCCATACCGGGGCCGGGTGGCGCTGATGTTCGTCGCCCTGCTCGTCGCGACGGCGGCGGGTCTCGCACCGCCGTATTTGGCGGGGAAGGCGATCGACTCCGGGATCATCCCCGGGGACGGCGCCGCCCTCAACATGATCGTCGCCGCGTTCATCGGCACAGCGCTGCTCTATGCCGCCGCCACTTCCGCGCAGAGCTACCTGGTCGGCTGGGTCGGGACCCGGGCGCTCCAGGACCTCCGCGGGCGGATCTTCGTCCACATCCAGCGGATGTCGATCGGCTTCTTCACGCGGCGCAGCCCCGGGGTGCTGATCTCGCGCATGACCAACGACATCGAGGCGCTAAACCAGCTGGTCACCGACGGCATCGTCACCCTGTTCTCGAGCACCCTGACCCTGGTCGGTGTGGTCGTCATTCTCCTCGTGCTCGACGTCCAGTTGGCGCTGGTCACCTTCCTCACCTTTCCGTTGCTGGCGATCGCCAGCATCGTCTTCCGCATCTACTCGGCGGACGCCTACCGGGCGACCCGCGAGCGGATCGCGGCGATCACCGCCTACCTGCAGGAGACCCTCAGCGGGGTGCGGGTGGTGCGCAGCTTCGGGCAGGAGGACCGCCACCGCGAGCGGATGACCGAGCTCAATGAGCTCAACCGGGAGGCCAACATGAAGACGGTCTACCTCAATGCCTCCTATTTCCCGGCGGTCGAGCTGCTTTCCGCGGTGGGCACCGCGGTGATCCTGCTCTACGGTGGCAAACAGGCGATCGACGGCGCGATCGCGATCGGCGTCATCGTCTCCTTTGTCGGCTACCTACAGACCTTCTTCGACCCGATCCAGCAGCTCTCCCAGCTCTACACCACCTACCAGCAGGGAATGGCGGCGCTCGACAAGATCTTCGACCTGCTGGAGATCGAGCCCGACATGCTCGACGCGCCGGGGGCAGTCGACCCCGGGGAGCTGCGCGGCGAGATCGCCATGGACGGCGTCTCCTTCTCCTACGTCGACGACGCCTTCAAGCGCGAGGCGGCCGGGGAGCAGGTCGAGTGGGCGCTACGCGACGTCGACCTGCTGGTCCCGGCGGGCCAGACGCTCGCCCTGGTCGGCGCGACGGGAGCCGGGAAGTCCACCTTCGCCAAGCTGGTCGCCCGCTTCTACGACCCCCAGGCGGGTGAGGTGAGGATCGATGGTCAAGACCTGCGCGGCGTGCAGCAGAAGGCGCTTCGCGAGCAGCTCGGGATCGTCCCCCAGGAGGGCTTTCTCTTCTCGGGCACGGTGCGGGAGAACATAGCCTTCGGGCGGCCGAGCGCGAGCCTCGAAGAGATAGAGGCTGCGGCGGCCAGCGTCGGAGCGACCGAGTTCATCGCCGCCCTGCCCGAGGGCATCGAGACCGAGGTCGGCGAGCGCGGCGTGCAGCTCTCCTCCGGCCAGCGCCAGCTCGTCGCCTTCGCCCGGGCCCTCCTCGCCGAACCCCGCATCCTCATCCTCGACGAGGCGACCTCCAACGTCGACGTCCGCACCGAGAAGGTGATCGAGCGGGGCCTCGAGCGCCTGCTGGTCGGCCGCACGGCGATCGTCATCGCCCACCGCCTCTCGACCATCCGCAACGCCGGCAAGATCGTCGTCCTCGAGGATGGCCGGATCGCCGAGGAAGGCACCCATGAGGAGCTGATCGCCGCCGGCGGCGCCTACGCGCAGCTCTACGGCGCCTGGGCGGAGTCGTCGGCCGCAGCTTGATCCGCGGCGGCTCGGTCGGACCGATCTCCTAGCCCGGGCCGACTCCGCCGCTGCTTCCGCCGCCGGTCCCGCCGCCTGTCGTTCCGCCCCCGGCGGCGCCGCCGCTGGTGCCGCCGGGGGTCCCACCGCCTGTCGCCGGGGCCGGGGCGGGTGCCGCCGGCGCTGCCGGGGCGGCGGGGGTGACCGGCGCGACGGGGGTCGTCGTCGCGGGTGTCGTGGGCGAAGCCGAGGAGGTCGTCGTCGTTGCGCCCGAGGGAGCCTTGGCTCCCTGGCCGCACTCCTTGAATCCGTATGAGGAGGCGGCGTCCTGGAAGGAGGAGAGAGCAGAGGCGGCATCGGCTTGGGCGCTGGTCAGGGCGGTGGTGTCGTTCCGCTCGGCCGCAAGCTGAGCGTCCTTCTGCGCCTGGAGGAGATCGTCACCGGCGCTGTAGACGGCATCCAGGCCCGTGGAGTCGTCGGGCGTGCCAAGGCCCCTGAGGCGATCCATCATGCCCGAGTAGAGCTCTGCCTCCTGGCTCGCCTGGGTGGCCTCGTCGCTGCTGGAGGACTCGACCGTTCCCACCGCGGCGTTGACTTCGGCGCAGATCCCGTCGCCCTGCTGGATCAGGTCGTCCTTGGTGAGCGTCGTGGTCGTGGTCGTCGCCGCGGCCGTCGTGTCGGTCGAGGAATCGCCGCCGCCGCACCCGGCCGCGGAGATGGCGACGATGGATACCGCCGCGAAGAAGTAGGTGCGGAGACTCATTCGGATGGCGAAGGTAGCAGAAGGAAACGGCCGCTTAGCAGGGGTGTTTACGCCTGATCGGGTCCGGCGGCAGGCGATAGCGCGCTCCACGTCCTCCCCAGTTGTCGGTTTGGGCGTGGCAGTTTCCGCACAGGAGCATCAAGTTCTCGATTCGGTTGTCGTCGCCGTCGCCGTTGATGTGGTGAAGCTCCAGGCTGAGCGGCTTGCCGTTCCACTCGTTGATGCCGCAGATCTCACACCGGTCCTCCTTCAGGCTGGCGTCCAAGATCCGCCGCTTGATGTGCCCACGGTGCCTTGGCCGGCCCGGGACGAGGAGCTCCTCTAACGGCGTGACCTGAGGCCGGGGAACGATGTCTCCCCTCTTCACAGCACGCACCCAGGTCTCGGCGCAGAACCCGAACCGCCGGATGCATGCGTTCCGGGAGAGCCCCTCTTCGTCGATCGCCCTCTGCACCTCCGCCCAGTCATAGCGCCGCGCGAATCGGGGATCGGCCCGACGGCCGAGCTTGCGGCAGTGGTAGGCGACGGTCGACTTCGACAGGCCGAGTCGTTCTGCGACCTGGTTCTGAGTGAAGCCGCGCGCGATCAGCTGCTCGACTCGATCACGAGTCGCGTGGCTGAGCTGCCTTTGAGCTCTGGGCCGTGTCCGGATCTCGCCCCGTGTTGCCGCCTTGTCCCAGGCGCCATAGGAGAATCCGAACCGAGCCTTGCACTCATCGATCGTGTGGCCGTCGTCGTAGTGGGCCTGGACCGCCGCCCAATCCACCGGCGAGTTTCGCGGGCTCACGTCCGCGAAGCCGAGGATGCGTGCCTGGCGGGTCACTGTGGACGCATCGACGCCCAGGTCCCTTGCGATCGCTTGCCGCGACCACCCGGCTTCCAATAGTTCCCGCACGCGTTCCCGCATCACGAACACATGTTCGCATCCCGCACGGACGGAAAGAGGATGCTATCCGCGTCCGAGGAGTCGCGGATTCGAACTGCCCGGGATGGATTCGAACCACCGTTCCGCGGTCCAGAGCCGCGTGTCTTGCCACTAGACGACCGGGCATGGTCAACGCTTTACGGGGTTCGAAAGATAACGACTGACCCGCGGCTGCGATGCAGCTAGACGATGCCCGCGAGATCGCTCTCGGGATCTGCCAGCGCCTGCTTCGATCCCGACACGTCGACCCCATCGGCGAGCATCCGCCGCGCCTCGGAAAGATCCTCGGAGCGCTCGACGCTGAGCGCGCCCGCGACCCGGCCGTCCTTCAGGTACCAGACCAGGAATTCCCCCGAGTCGCGGTCGCCGCGCCAGATCGTCTCGTCCCACTCGTAGGCGGGCCCGACGTACTCGAGGCTCGCCCAGTCGGCGAGGTCGCTGAAGAAGTAGGGGACGACGTCGTAGTCGCGCTCGTCGCCGAGCATGTTGCCGGCGGCGGCGATCCCCTGCTGCATCGCCACGTCCCAGTGCTCGACCCGCAGCCTGCGGCCGTGGACGACGCTGTCGTAGCTGCAGCAGTCACCGGCGGCGTAGATCCCCGCCGCTGAGGTCTGAAGCTTGGAGTCGCAGACGATCCCGTCATCGACCTCGAGGCCCGCCCGCTCCGCCAGCATCACGTCGGGTCGCACGCCCGCCCCGACGATCACCGCGTCGCACTCCACAGTGAGGCCGCTCTTGGTGATGACCGCCCGCACCCGGCCGTCGCCCTCGAACGCCTCCAGCTCCTCGCCTCCGTGGACCGTCACCCCCTTCGACTCGACCAGGTCGTGGAACCAGCGTCCCGCCTCATCCCCGAAGGTCCGCGAGAGGAGGATCTCCTCCATGCAGACGATCGTGCATCGCGTGCCCTTCGACGTCAGCGAGGCGGCCACCTCGGAGCCGATGTAGCTGCCGCCGATCAGCGCAACATGATCCCCACCCTCTCCCTCGGCCCGGATCGCGTCGGAGTTGCCGAAGGCCCGCAGGTAGTGGATGCCCTCGTTCTCGGCCCCCTCGACCCGGAGAATGTTGACCATCGCCCCGGTGGCCACCAGCGCCTTCGAGAACGAGACCTCCTCCCCGCCCTGAAGCTTCGCGGTCCGCCCCTCGGGATCGAGGGACATCACGTTGCGCCCGCTCAGCAGCTCGACCCCGTTCTCCTCGTACCACTCGGGAGGGTTGACGTAGGCATCCTCGCGACCGGCATCCCCCCGCAGGTACTCCTTCGAGAGCGGCGGCCGCTCGTAGGGCGGCTCCGGCTCGCGGCCGACCAGCATCACTCCCTCCGCCCCGCGCCGCGCCAGCTCGGCGGCGCAGTGCGCCGCGGCCATGCCGCCGCCGATCAGCAGGTGCTCGACGTCGCGATCCGCCACCGCCCGCTCAGCCCTCAGCCGAGTCGCCGTCCGGGCCGAAGAGAGCCTTCAGCTCGTCCTCCTTGCCAGGATCGAGCACCGCCAGCACCTCGTCCCCCGGCTCGAGCACCGTGTCGGGTCCCGGGACGAAGCCCCGTCCGTCGCGCAGCACCGAGATCAGCAGGCTGCCCTCGGGCATCTGCAGGTCGCCGACCCGGTTCTCGGAGACGTTGGAGCCCTGTTCGATCTGCATCTCGATGATCTCCAGCCTCTCCTCTTCGAGATCGAGCAGGTGGACGAGGCCGTACTCCGGCACCTCGTGCTCGATCAGCCTCAGGATCAGGTCTGTCGCGGAGACCGTCGGCTTGATCCCCAGCAAGTCGAAGTGGGGACGGTTGCGCGGGTTGTTGACCCTGGCGATCACCTGCTTGACCATGTACTTCTCGCGGGCGACCTGGCAGATCAGCATGTTGTCCTCGTCGTCGCCGGTCACCGCGATCACCATGTCGGCGCGCTGGACGCCGGCCCGGTCGAGCACCCAGAGCTCGGAGGCATCCCCGTACTGGACGTTGTGCTCGAGCTCCTGCTCGACCGTCAGATAGCGGTTGCGGTTGCTCTCGATCAGGGTCACCTCGTGCTCCTTGTCGAGCAGCTCCCTGGCCAGGTTCCAGCCGACCTTCCCGGCGCCGACGATGATGATGTACACCCCAGCCTCCTCCTCGCTCGCCCTCAGGCCGCCTCGCCGGCGTCCGTGGCGCCTTCCGCCCTCTCCGCGGCGGCACTGACCTCGCTTCCCAACATCTCTATCGCCACCTTGGTGGGGCAGACGGTCCGCACTCCCTGATGCGCGTACCACTCCGCCCGCAGTGGATCGAGGATGCGGGCGATGACAGTGGGGACGTTGTAGCGGCGCTGGGCGATCTGAGCGATCACGATGTTGGTGTTGTCGCCGTCGGTCGAGGCGATGAAGGCATCGGCCCTGGCGATCCCCGCCGCATCGAGGGCGTCCGTCTCCAGCGCCGTGCCGACCGTGAACTGGCCACCGGAGTCCTCCCAACTCTGGTCGAGGCCGACCTCGAGCCGGGCCTGCGCCTCGGGGTCCTCGTCGAGGCAGGAGACCTCGTGGCCGTCGCTCAGCATGTTCCGGGCGAGGTTCGAGCCGACACGGCCGCAACCAACGATCAGGATGAACATTGAGCGGATCTTAGACCTGGGCGCGGCTAACCGGCGCCGGAATCGTTCTCCTCTCCCCCGACGTTCCGGGCTCCGTCGTTGCTCAGGTCGGCGCCGTCGTCCTCTTCCTCGGCCTGCTCCCCTTCGGAGACGCTCGCGGGAGGAGCGGTCAGCAGCACCCGGCAGGGCGACTTCTTCAGCACGTACTCGGTCGCCGCGCCGACCTCGGGCGGCTTCGTCCCGCCGACCCCGCCGAAGATCGCCCCGCCGCGGATCTTCGACGGCGGCTCCCCGCCCATGACGATCGCCTCGACCCCGAGGTCGCGGGCAACCTGGACGATCTTCGGCCCGATCTCGCGCCCGCGGACGTCGAGCTTCTCCACCCTGACGTTCTCGTACTCCTCCCCCACCTCGCGCGCCCGCTCGAGGATCCGCTCCGCCTCCCGCTCCTCATCGGCCAGCTCGGCGTCCTCGGGCAGGCTGAGCGGAACCTTGATCACGTGCATGACTGTGAGCGAGGCGCCGGTGCGCTCCTTGCCGCGGCGGCTCAACCCCTGCGGGATCTTCAGCCCGGGCTCGTTGTCCTCGGCCGCCGCGAGACGACCGGCCGTGCCGACTATGTCGTCGTCGAGCTCGGTCCCGAACACCGGCACGAGGATGTTCCGGAACTCGAGCTCGGGGACCTGCTTGGTCAGCGCCTCCGGGCTGACCGAGACCCGCCGCGTGAGGCTGGTCTGCTCGAAGAAGCGCCGGTAGAGAACGTAGCCGACGATCCCGAACAACATCCAGCCGCCGCCCACCCAGCGGGCGCGGTCGTGGTAGGCGATCACGCTTGCGAAGGCGAGCGCGCTGGCCACCGCGGCGACGATCGCCGGGATCGGCAGCTCCTGCCCCCTCCAGGGCATCCCAAGCGGGATCCTGAACGGTCTCTCCCGATCGGGATCGCTGATCCGCAGCCGGATGATCGAGAGATGGGCGATGGTCAGCGCCAGGGTCGCCCCGAAGGCGTAGATCCCGGCCAGCAGCTTGACGTCGGTCGGCACGATGAGGCCGATGGCGATCGCCCCGGATAGCGCGATCGCGACGTGCGGCGTCGAGTAGCGGCCGTTCAGCTTGCCCAGCCAGCTGGGGATCTGGCGGTTGATCGCCAGGGTGTAGATGTGACGTGAGACGCCGAGCATCGAGGTGGTCGCCGCCGAGAAGAGCACTGACGCGGCGACCAGGCCGACGACCCACCTCATCACGTCGGCGAGCCAGCTCGGGTGGTATGCGGAGACCACCCCGAGCACCGGGTCCTCGACGAACTTCGTGCCGAGCGCGGTCTCGGGGCCGCTCGGCGTGGCGACCACCGGGACCGCCATCAGCGCGATCGCCGCCATCCCGGCGTAGGTGAGCGGAACCATCACCGCGCCGACCGAGACGATCCGCTTCAGGTCGCGGCTGCTGAAGTCGATGTCCGGCGCCAGGTTCGAAGCCGCCTCGATCCCCGCGTAGGCGAGCATCGCCAGCACCGCCGCGTAGACGATGTCGACGAAGTCAGGGCTGGAGAAGAGGTCGAGCTCGGCGGTCAGCCGGTCGGGGTGCCAGACGGCGAACACGCCGACCACGATCACCGCCAGCTGCAGCAGCACGTCGGCCAGCGCCAATCCGGCGAGCGCTCTCTGGCGGGGGCTGCCGCTGATGTCGCGGACGTTGAGCAGGCAGGCGACGACGATCACCGCCCCGGCGATCGCCACCTCCCAGCCAGCCTCGCTGAAGCTCGCCGAGACCGGCTCGAGGTAGTGCGGCACCGAGATCGCCGCCAGGGCGATGACGATCAGGTAGTCGATCAGGATCGCCCACCCGGCGATGAACGAGATCAGCTCGTTGAAGGCGTAGCGGGCGAAGGTCGAGGAGCCGCCGCGCTCGCGGAACATCGCCCCGCCCTCGACATAGCTGAGCGCGGTGAGCACGAAGAGCAGCCCCGAGATCAGGAAGATCAGCGGGGTCAGCCCGAGGCCGCGGTCCGCGACGACGCCCAGGGCGAAGTAGATCGAGAAGCCGACGGCGGAGTAGATCGCCGCGAACAGCCACCCGACGCCGCGTCCGCGGCGCAGCAGGACCGGGCCCCCCGTCCCCCGCGCGCGGCTGTCGGGCTCGCCGCGGTCGCCGTCGCCGCTGGCGGGCCCGTTCACCGGCGCATCCGCGAGGCCGCCCAGAGGCGGCCGGCGCCGACGGCGATGAAGGCGACCCCCATGAGGACGCCGACCGAGAGCGGGCCCCCGCCGGCGCCCAGGGTGACGACCAGGACGGCTACGCCGATCACGATGAAGACGACCGAGAACGCCCGGACCGAGCCGTGATAGATCCCCTCGGGCGAAGCCATCGTGGCGATTCTAGAAAGGGCCCCGGCCTCAGGCTCCGACGAGGACCGGCGAAGGGCCGGGTTCGGGCTGCCCGCTGCGATCGGAGACGACGATTACCCGGCAGGGGCGCTCGCCGAGCACCGTCTGCAGAGTCTTGCCGTACAGCGGGGTGCCGTTGCGGTAGCGCAGCCCGACGACCACCGCCACCGCCTTGATCATCTCGGCCTCCTTCGAGATCGAGTAGCCGGCCTGCCCCGGCCGCACCCGGTCGACGTGGCCGCTGACCCGCATCCCGCCGATCAGCTTCGCCTGCTCGACCTTGCTCTGCGCCTCGGATTCCTCGCGCCTCATCTCGGCGTTCAGCGGCAGATGGCTGGGGACCTCCAGCATCGAGTGGATGTGGATCCCACGGCGGCGGGTGGAGGCGAGCTTCACCGCGGTCGCCACCATCTCCTCGGAGAACGGCTGCCCGTCCTCGAAGGCGACGAGCACGCTGCGGTACTCGATGTCCTCGACCCCGAGCGGCGCCTTCAACTTGACCTTGACTGTCTTCGCCAGCGGCAGGCCCTGGCGCTTGCGGTAGAGGACGTAGAGGATGATCCCGAAGACCATCCAGCCCGTGCCGACCACCAGGGTCTTCGGGTTGAGCGCCATCACCACGATCCAGGCGGCGAAGGTGCCGAGCCCGCCCAGCACCGCAGTCAGCGGCACCTCCACCCCGAACGCCCGGACGTTCAGCGGCGGCTTCCAGGGACGCTCCACGTCCGCCTGCTTCTGGCGCAGCCGGATCACCGAGATGTGGGCGATCGTGAACGAGAGCATCGCCCCGAACGAGTACATCGTCGCCAGGAAGGTCGTCTGCCCCGGCAGCAGGGTGAGGATCGCGATTCCCGAGAAGATGATGATTGCGATGTAGGGCGTGCGGAAGGTCGGGTGGACCTGGCGCAGCCCTTCCGGCAGCTGGCGGTGCTGGCCCATCGAGTAAGTCAGCCGCGAGACCCCGATCAGGCCGGCGTTGGTGGCGATCGTCAGGATCACTGCGGCGAGGATTCCGACGTAAACCCGAAGGATGTCGGTCAGCCCCGCCCCCAGGCCGAGGTTCTCAACGATCCCGAGAATCGGATCGTCGGCGAAGGTCGTGCCGAGCCGGGTTGTGTAGCCGCCGGCGGCGCTGTGGGTGACCGGGAGCGCCGAGAGGGCGATCATCGGGATCAGCAGGTAGAGACCGAGCACGACAAGGACGACGAGGCCGACGCCACGCGGGATCGTCCTCGAGGCGTCCTTAGCCTCCTCGGCCATGTTGGAAATCGTCTCGATTCCGGTATAGGCGATCATCCCCACCGCTATGCCGAGCGCGAAGTCACTCCATGTCGGGGCGACCCCGAGATGGACGTTGTCGACGAGCACCTGAGGGCTGAAGACCAGGAAGAGTCCGATCAGGACAAGAACTACCTGGGTCGCGAGGTCGGCAATCGCCAACACCAGGTTGAATTTGGCCGACTCCTGCGTGCCTTTCACGTTGAGCGCCGCGAGGCCGGCGATCAGGATTGCACCACCTATCACGTCTCCGGGCCCATGTCCGAGCGGGCTCCAGAAGACCGCCAGGTAGTGCGGGACGAAGAAGGCCGAGATCGCGACCGTGATGATGTAGTTGAGCATCTGCCCCCAGGCCGCGAAGAAGCTGACCACCTCGTTGAAGGCGTGGCGGGCGAAGCTCGAGGAGCCACCCGCCTCCGGGAACATCACCGTCGCCTCGGCATAGGTTGCGGCTGTACACATGAAGATCAGCCCGGAGATGACGAAGGCGACCGGGGTCAGCCCGAGCGCGAAGGCGGCGGTGACGCCGAGCGCGTAGTAGATCGAGGAGCCGACATTGCCGTAGGCGGCCGCGAACAGGGCGCCGACCCCGTGGACCCGGCTCAGCGACTCGTCCTGCGGGATCCGCCTAGCCATCGGGATAGCTCAAAAGGTCTGGCATCCGAACCGAATATACGACCCTTGGCGGCTCTCCTTCAGGCGGAACCCGCGGGACCCCTCCAGACGTGCCTGCGGCTCAGATCGGAGGGCGAGCGGCAGCCGCAGAGAGTCAGCGCCAGAGCCAGCTCGTCGCGCAGCATCTCGAGCGCGCGCTGCGCGCCGGACTCCCCCCCTGCGGCGAGCCCCCAGAGCGCCGGACGGCCGACCAGGACGGCATCGGCGCCGAGCGCCAGGGCGATGGCGACGTCGGTTCCCCGGCGGATTCCGCCGTCGACGATCACCGTCCCGCGACCCTCGACCACCTCCACGATCTCGGGCAATGCGTCCGCCGTGGCCGAGACGCAATCGAGCTGGCGGCCGCCGTGGTTGGAGACGACCACCCCGGCGGCGCCGTGCTCGATCGAGAGCCCGGCATCCTCCGCGGTCAACACCCCCTTGACCAGCACCGGGACAGCGCAATCCGAGGCGAGATCCTCGAGGTCCTGCCAGTCGAGCGCATCGTCCACCTGGTCGAAGACCTCGGCGACGAACGCGGTGCGCCCGCCGAGAGCGGCGTCGAGGCTGGGCACGCGGATCTCTGCCGGAACCGCGAACCCGGTCTTCTTGTCGCGCTCGCGTGGACCGCCGACGGGGGCGTCCACGGTCAGCAGGATCGCCTCGAACCCGGAGACGATCGCCTCATCCATCAGCGCCCGCGTGATCGCCTTGTCGCGGAAGCAGTAGAGCTGGAAGAAGCGCCGGCCACCGGGGGCGCCGGCCGCCACCTCACTGGGGCGGGCGGTCGCGATGGTCGACAGCGACATCACCGTCCCGGCGGCCGCCGCGGCCCGCGCCATCGCCACCTCCCCATCGGGGTCGACCAACCGCTGGAAGGCGACCGGGGCAACGCCGACCGGCATCGACACCGGCCCGCCGAGCAGCTCGGTCTCGGTGCTGACGTCGCTGACGTCGACCAACACCCGGGGCCGCAGCCGCCAGCGCCGCCAGGCCGCGACGTTGTCGGCCAGGGTGATCTCGTCCGCCGCGCCCCCCGCGAAGTAGCCCAGGGTCCCCGCGTCGAGCCGCTCCGAAGCGATCCGCTCGAAGTCGGCCAGGTTGACCGCCGTCTCCCAGGCCTCAGCCACGCGTTGACCCTATTCGCCCACGCGCCCGACTGTCCGTGGAGCTGGCTAGAAGTGCACGATCGGGATGATCAGGATCGCGACGATGTTGGCGACCTTGATCATCGGGTTGATCGCAGGCCCCGCGGTGTCCTTGTAGGGGTCGCCGACCGTGTCTCCGGTGACTGAGGCGGCGTGGGCCTCGGAGCCCTTGCCGCCGTAGGCGCCGTCCTCGATCAGCTTCTTGGCGTTGTCCCAGGCGCCGCCTCCGGCGGTCATCGAGATCGCCGCGAAGAGACCGACGACGATCACCCCGATCAGCAACCCACCGAGGGCATCGACGCTGAGCAGCCCGACCACGACCGGCACCACGATCGGTATCAGCGAGGGGAGGATCATCTCCCGCTGGGCGGCCGCTGTGACGATGCCGACGGTCTTCCCGTACTCGGGCTTCTCGGTTCCCTCCATGATCCCGGGGTGCTCGCGGAACTGCTTGCGCACCTCCTCGACGACCTGGCCACCGGCGCGGCCGACCGCCTCGATCGCCAGGGCGACGAACAGGTAGACCATCATCCCGCCGATGATCAGCCCGATCAGCACGTCGGGCGAGGTCAGGTGGAAGAGGCCGTTGAGGTCGAACCCGGCCGGCGCCTCGCCCTTCAGCTCGCTCTTGAAGGCCGAGAACAGCACCAGGGCCGCCAGCGCTGCGGAGCCGATCGCGTACCCCTTTGTGACGGCCTTGGTCGTGTTTCCGACCGCATCGAGCGGATCGGTGACGTTGCGGACCTCCTCCGGCAGGTCGGCCATCTCGGCGATGCCTCCGGCGTTGTCGGTGATCGGCCCGAAGGCGTCGAGCGCGACGATCAGGCCGGTCAGCGAGAGCTGTGCCATCACGGCGACGCCGATCCCGTAGACCCCGGCCAGCTCGTTGGCGGCGAGGATCGCCAGGGCAAGGACAAGCGCGGGCGCCGCGGTCGACTGGAATCCCTGGGCGAGCCCCTGGATGATGTTGGTCGCGTGGCCGGTCTCAGAGGCCGCCGCGATTGTCTTCACCGGGCGGAAACGGGTCGACGTGTAGTAGTCGGTGATGACGAACAGCAGGGCAGTCACCGCGACCCCGATCACGGCGCAGAGCCAGAGGTCGGTGACGCTGACCGCCTGGGCCCCGGCGCTCGCGAAGCCGAGCCGCAGCGGGTCGCTCATCAGCCAGTCGGTGACCGGATAGAAGGCGGCGATCGAGAGGACCCCGGAGACGATCAGCCCTTGGTAGAGGGCGCCCTCGACCCGGTCGGACTTGGTCCTCACCGACAGTGCCCCGATGATCGAGGCGACGATCGCCACCGCGCCGATGACCAGAGGGAAGATCGCCACCTCGCGGGAGAACTCACTGGTGAAGGTGAGGACGCCGAGCAGCATCACGGCGACCGAGGTGACCGCGTAGGTCTCGAACAGGTCGGCCGCCATCCCCGCGCAGTCGCCGACGTTGTCGCCGACGTTGTCGGCGATCACAGCCGGGTTGCGGGGATCGTCCTCGGGGATCCCCGCCTCGACCTTGCCGACCAGGTCGGCCCCGACGTCGGCTGCCTTGGTGAAGATCCCGCCGCCGAGCCGGGCGAAGACCGAGATCAGCGAGCCGCCGAAGCCGAGCCCGATCAGCGCGTCCACAGCCGACTTGTCGCTGTTGTCGGTGAGCACGAGGATGCCGAAGTAGCCGGCGACGCCGAGCAGGGCGAGACCGACCACCAGGAGCCCGGTCACGGAGCCGCCCTTGAAGGCGACGTCGAGGGCCGGGGGCACGCCGCCCCGCGCCGCCTCGGCGACGCGCGCGTTGGCCCGTACCGAGACGTTCATGCCGATGAAGCCCGCCGCCCCGGAGAGGCAGCCGCCGATCACGAAGCCGAGCGCGGTCTTCCAGTCCTGGAGGGCGATCAGGATGATCGCCAGCGGCACCGCCACCGCGGCGATGATCGTGTACTGCCTCCGCAGGTAGGCCTTGGCGCCCTCCTGCACCGCTCCGGAGATCTCGCGCATGCGCTCGTTGCCGGCCGAGCGGCCGAGCAGGCGCTGGGTGATGACGATTCCGTAGACGATCGCCGCTGCAGAGCAAACAAGCGCGACGACAACTCCGTAGTCGGTGAGAAAATCGGTCAAGTTCGGCTCCTAGGTGGGGTATCCCGGGGCAGGGACCCGGGCCAGGCGGCGCGAGAGTCTATCTGCGAGGCGGGTCGTCGCGCCCTGCGGTGCCGGCGGAATGGCCCGGCATGACCAGCGATGCCTAATCGCCCAGCTCGGCGGCTTCGACGGCCTCCTGGCGGTTCCGGAAGGCCTGTTCGCGCACGACCCGGCCGTTCTTGATCGTGAACAGGAAGGCGAATTGGTCCCGATCCTCCATTGCGATCCGGCTCGCCGGCCCGACCCCGTTCACCTGGGCCACCGCGACCACCTTGTCTCCGGCGTCGATCAACTCGACCGGGTCGACCGTGTAGCCGGCCAGCGTCCTCTGGTTCTCCTCGTAGATCAGGCGTATCGCCTCGTTGCCCCGGTGGGTCCCAAGGAGGAGGGTCTCGAAGACCACGTCTTCGTCGTAGACCTGGGTCAGAGCGTCGAGGTCGCCCCGGTTGTGGGCGGCGAATCCCTCCCTGATCAGCTCGAGGTTCTGCTCCGACATCAGGACCCCGGGGTCCAGAGCCGCGGCGGCGGCTCCCGGCCGGGCCCCCCTTCCGGTGGCGGCGGCGGCCCGCCCCCCGGCGGGCCTTCACCGCCGGGCTCTCCGCCCCCGCCCTCGCCCCCTGCGGCCTGCGCGTAGAGCACCTGGAGCTCGGAGAGCGCGTTGCGGACCTGCTTGGCGGCCTCCTCTGGAAGAAGCTCGGCGAGTGCGGCGATCGCGTCGATCCCCGTCTTCGCCTGGCCGAGGTCGCGCTCGTCCTCCTTGGCGATCCGGCGGGCGGTCAGGTTGATGATGCTGGCGACGCTCTGCAGAAGCAGGTCCTCGACCCGCACCTTGCGCAGCTGCTCCTCGAGCGCTTCACGCATCTCCTCCTCGCTCGGCGCCGCGCCCTGCGGGTCCTGGCCGGCCTGCTCGGGCTGGCTCGCCTGCGGATCGGCGCCGGGATCGGTCGGAGTCATCTCACCGCCGATCCTAGCCCGTAGGTCGCCGTCGTCTCGGCGACCCCCTCGCGGTAGATCTCCTCGATCGTCGCCCCCTCGGAGAGCGCGGCGCGAGCCCGCTGGGCGCCATTCGCCTCCGGAAGCGCAACCTCGAGGCCGAGGCGCTCGCGGGCCGGCGAGGTCCAGGCGAGCACCTCCTCGAGCGCAGAGCGGGCCGGCTGGGTCCGCTGCTCGCGGAAATCGATCATCTCTCCGTCCATCCCGTAGCGGATCGCGCGCCAGAGGTTCTCCTCGATCTCGCGGTCGCGGAGCGGCGACCCCGCACCGTCGTAGCCGTGCTCGTCGTAGTCGAGCGCCGTCTGCGCGATGCAGGCGGCGATCAGCGCCGCGAGCCCGAACGACTCGTCCCCCCGGGTCTGCGAGTCGCAGATCCTCAGCTCGACGGTGCCGAAGACGTGGTGCGGGCGCACGCTCCACCAGAGCTGCGTGGACTCGACGACCGAGCCGGTTCTCTCCAGGGTCTCGACGAAGCGCGCGTACTCCTCCCAGCTGCCGAAGCAGCTCGGGATCCCGCAGCGGGGGAAGGTGCGGGTGAAGATCTCGGTGCGGACCGAGTGCAGGCCGGTGTCGCGGCGGTCGAGGAAGGGCGAGTTGGCGGAGACGGCGAGCAGCAGCGGCAGCAGCTCGCGCAGCCAGTCGCAGACGGCGATCGCCCGGTCCGCGCCCTGGATGCCCATGTGGACGTGCATGCTCCAGGTGTTGTTGCGCTGCGCCACCCAGCCGAGGTCGTGACGCAGCCGCTCGTAGTGGGGCGTGTCGATGATCACCTGGTCGAGGTAGTCGGCCCACGGGTGCGTGCCGGTGGCCGCCAGGCCGAGGCCCATCTCGGCGCTCAGCCGGAACAGCCGGGCCCGCCGCTCGCGCTGGCGCTCGATCGCCTCGGAGAACGTTTCCGAGCGTCCCGAGCGGATCTCGATCTCGGAGGAGATCAGCTCGCCGGCGGCGGACTCGGCGAGCACCTCGTCGGCCAGGCAGGCCGCGTGGAGATCCTCGAAGCGGTGCTGGAGCTCGAGCGTCTGCGGATCGACGATCGCGAACTCCTCCTCGAGGCCGATCGTGAAATCGGTCGAGCCCTCGAAGGTCTCGCGGGCACGGTCGAGGTCGAGGCCAGCGTCGGCCAAGGCGTTCAGGCCAGGTAGAAGTAGAGCGCGTAGAGGAGGTCCACTGCGGGGCTGGAGGTATGGACCGTCACCTCGGGCGGCACGTGCAGCAGCTGCTCGGAGTAGTTGAAGATGATCTTCACCCCGGCCTCGACCAAGCGGTCCGCGACGGCCTGGGCCGCTTCCGCGGGCACCGCGAGGACGCCGACCACGATCTCCTCCTCGGAGACGACCCCGTCGATCTCGCTGAAGTCGCGGACCTCCATCTCCCCCACTCGCATGCCGACAAGCTCCGAATCGACGTCGAAGATCGCGACGATCTGGAACCCGTGGTCGGCGAAGATGTCGGAGCTGGCGATCGCCTGCCCTAGGTTCCCGGCGCCGAACAGGGCGATGTTGTGCTTGCCGGAGGTCCGCAGGATCTTGCGGATCTCGGAGACCAGCGAGTCGACGTTGTAGCCGACGCCGCGCTTGCCGAACTTCCCGAACCCGGAGAGATCGCGACGGATCTGGGTCGGGTTGATGTGGGTGTACTCGGAGAGCTCCTGCGAGGAGATCGTCTCCCGGCCCATCTTTCGCGCCTGGGTGAGCACCTGGAGATACCTGGAGAGGCGCGCGGCGACTCCCAGGGAGAGGCGCTCGCCATCGGCCGCGAGGCCGGAGCCGGTCCCGTCTGTTTCGATCGTGCCCGGTTCGATCATGCCGTCACAGTATCGAGACTGGCCCGAAGCACGACCGGATCGAGGACCAGCTCGGAGATCACCGCGCCGTCGAGAAGGACGACGGGAATGCGCTCGAGATAGCGGCGCAGCAGTCGCTCGTCGCTCTCTATGTCGATCTCGCGAAGCTCGAACCGGTACCCCTCCGCCCGCAGGCCGTGGATCGTCTCGAGCGCCTCCTCGCAGAGGTGACAGCCTGGGCGCGAGTAGACCGTGAGGATCACGCGGCGAACTCCCGGCGACCGGAGGCGAAGGCGTCGTAGCCGAGGTACTCGGGGTAGGGCATCGGCGTCCCGAAGCGGGCGGCGGACCCGATCATCGCGGCGTTGTCGGTGCAGAGCTCGGGAGCGGGCAGCTTCAGCCGGAGGCCTCCTGCACGGCAGAGCTCCTCGACCCGCCGCCGCAGCGGGCCGTTGGCGGCGACCCCGCCGCCGAGCGCCACCGCATTCCAATCGCCGCCGGCGAGGGCGCGCTCGAGCTTGGCAACCAGCTGACCGACGACCGCGGCCTGAAACCCGGCAGCGAGGTCGGCGCGCTGCTCGAATACACCCTCGGGGCCGAGGTCGCGGCAGCGGTAGGCAAGTGACGTCTTCAGCCCGCTGAAGCTGAAGTCGAGCCCCGGCTCGCGGCTCATCG
Organism: uncultured Actinomycetes bacterium; assembly: GCA_963720735.1. Classification (GTDB taxonomy): domain Bacteria; phylum Actinomycetota; class Thermoleophilia; order Solirubrobacterales; family 70-9; genus JBBRHQ01. Next base: position 86,258 of record CAVRGL010000011.1, on the reverse strand, counting down.
CCACCGGGAAGCTGACCGCCGCCTCGTCGCCGTCCGCCGCCAACCGCTCCAGCGCGGGGCCGCCGGGATAGCCGAGCCCGAGCATCCGGGCCCCCTTGTCCAGCGCCTCGCCGGCGGCATCGTCGAGCGTCTGGCCGAGGACCTCGTGTCCACGGTGGTCGCGCACAGCCGCAAGCAGGGTGTGCCCGCCGCTCGCGAGCAGGCAGAGGAACGGTGGCTCCAGCGGCCCGGGCTCGAGGAAGTTCGCCGCGACATGCCCCTGCATGTGATCGACCGGGATCAGCGGCAGGCGGTGGGCGGCGGCGATCGCCTTCGCGGTGCTGAGACCGACCAGCAGGGCGCCGATCAGCCCCGGGCCCGCGGTGACCGCGACCGACTCGATCGCCTCGGCGCCGACCCCGGCCTCACCCAGCGCCGCCTCGACCACCGGCATCGCCAGATCGAGGTGATGGCGCGCGGCGACCTCCGGCACCACCCCGCCGAAGCCGGCGTGGGCCGCGGCCTGGGAGGAGATCACGTTGGCGAGGATCCGCGGACCGTCGACGACGGCGGCGCAGGTGTCATCGCAGGAGGTCTCGAGCGCGAGGCACAAACCCTCCGCCCGCGTGCTCTGCTCTCGCTCACTCGCACCCACAGGACACCGCCTTGCTCGCTCGCTTCCGCGTCCGCCGCGGGCTAGGGTGAGTCCAGCCACATGATGATCGCGTCCTCGCCGTTGTCGTGGTAATAGCGGCGGCGGACGCCGGCCGAGCGGAACCCGAGGCCCTCGTACATTGCGATCGCCTCGCGGTTCGAGATCCGCACCTCGAGCGTGAACGGCAGACCTTCACCGGCGTCGTCGAACAGCCGATGGATCAGCCGGGTCGCGACCCCGGTACGGCGCTCCTCGGGAGCGACGGCGACGTTCATCAGGTGCCAGACCTGGTCGTAGCGCGAGCAGACCAGATAGCCGAGCAGGCGGTCACGGGCGGTCGCGGCAAGGCAGATCCCCGAAGGCTTCGAGAGCTCGAGCACGAACATCGCCAGCGACCAGGCGGTCGGGAAGGAGCGCCGCTCGATCGCGATCACCGACGGCAGGTCGCTGTAGGAGAGCCGGCGCAGCTTCAGCTCGGCGCCGGCGTCAGCCCTTGGATCTTGGTGAAGTGTCTCGCTCACGCCAGCGTTCCGCGTCGGGTGGTCTCAAATATCTCGGTTCGAGCGCCCCGTCCGCGGCGTTCGCGGCGCCCAGAGCACAGACGTGCCGGGCGGCGATCCGGTGGACGGGATCAGACCCACCCGGGATCTCGGCGCCGCTGCCGGAGAGCTCGCGCCGAAATCGTAGCGCCCCCGAACCCGCAGCCAGCGGCGCCCGCGAGAGCCCCGACACGAATCCCCCCAGCTCTCCGGGGTCGGCCAGGAACGGCTCCCGGAGGGCAGAGCCATCGGCGTCGTAGAGCCCGGCGAACAGCTGCCCGCGCCGCGCGTCGAGCGTCGGGAGCAGCTCCCTCCCGCCGCCCGCGGCTTCCCGCATGCCCAGGGCGAGCGCGTCGAGGGTCCCGACCCCGACCGCCGGCTTCCCGAGCGCAGCCGCGAGCGCCCGCGCCGTGGCGATCCCGATTCGCAGGCCGGTGAACGACCCGGGACCGGTGCCGGCGGCGATCCGCGCCACGGCCGACCACCCCCCGACCGCCGCGACCGCCCGCTCGATCGCCGGGAGCAGGGCGGTGGCGTGGGCAGGCCTGGTCCCCGGCGGGCCGGGGCCGATCACGGCTTCGTCGAGGACATCCCCGTCCTCCCACGCGCACACCGCCGTGTCGTCGGTGGCCGTGTCGAATCCAACTACGAGCACCGGCGCCCCCTTGCCGGCGCTCGATCGGGGGTGCGCAGGCGGGGCCGGCTCAATGGGGCGCCAGCACCCGGAACTTTCTGCGCCCTATCCGCTTGCCCCTTACGAACCAGGTCACCCGGTGCAGGCCCGCAACGTTCGAGTTGATGACGTTGTAGTAAAGGACCCCCTTGGCGGCCTGCTCAGTCGCGCAGGGGCGCCTCGGCAGCGCGACCGGGAACTTGATGCAGATCTTGTATGTGACGTCGCGAAGGTTGCTACGGAACATCGCCGCTTTGGTGCTGGCGGCGGGGCAGCTGTGCTTGGGGCGTGCATGCGCCATCTTCCGCCTGATCTGGGCGGGTGTCGGCTGGGGCGGCAGGTTCGGGCAGACCACGTAGACCCTGTAGGCGGCGGAGGCGGAGGCGGTGGCGGTCGGCCGGGCCCCGGCCGGGCCGGCTGCGGCCAGCAGGGCGGTACCCAGGAGCAGGGCGGCGGCTATGGTCGTGGCTCGCTTGATTGCCTGGCTCCTTCGTGACGTGGCGGTCTCCGAGCGCCGGCGGCCGATGCTACCGGCACCTGATCGAACACCCCGACGGAGTCAAAGGTGCGCCCGGCGACCCCTGTACGCTGGCGCCTCCCGAGCCGGGGCCGAGCGCCCCGGCGGCTGAAACCCGCATCCGAAAGGTCGAATCCGATGAAACGCATCAGGCAGAGCAGATTCGCGGCGCTGCTTCCCCTCGCGGCGGTGGCCGGCGCGCTGGCGCTCGCCGGCTGCGGGAGCAGCAGCGACGTCAGCAACGCGATCACCGATGCGAACAAGCAGATCAAGAAGGCCACCAAGGAGATCCAGAAGCAGGGCAACAAGGCGCTGAACAAGGCTCAGAAGCAGGGCAACAAGACGCTCAACGAGGCCCAGAAGCAACTCAACAAGGCGCAGAAGAAGCTCAACAAAAAGGTCCCCGAGGCTCAGAAGAAGCTGAACCAGGCCAGCAAGGACGCTCAGAAGGCGATCAACAACGGCGGTTACTGATCCGCTGGGGCGCCGCTCCGATCTCGACCTCGCGGCGATCGCCGCCGGCGTGGCGGAGCCCGACCCGCATCACCCTTCCCCCCTGCAGATCCCGCTCGGCCGGCTCCGACCACTCGATGAACGCGATCGAGTCCGGCCCCAGGTAGTCGTCGAGCAGGCCGGGGTCCTCGTCGTCGAGGCTCTCGAGCCGGTAGAGATCGAGGTGGGAGACGGGGATCCGGGAACCGCGGTAGCGCCGGCCGATGGTGAAAGTCGGGGAGGTCACCGGGCCATCCACCCCGAGGGCGAGGCAGGCACCACGGATCAGCGTCGTCTTGCCGGCCCCGACCTCTCCACTGACCAGGACGACGTCACCCGGCCTCAGGTCGCCAGCTATCCGGGCGCCGAGTCGTTCGGTCTCCTCCGCGGAGGCGGTCGTCAACCTCTCGGCGCTCAACCGAAGAACCCGAGCTGGTCGGGCTCGGGCGCGCTGCTCTCCCCGATCTCGAGGCTCTCGGTCGGCTCCGCCTGCTCCTCCTCGCCGAGGCCCGGCAGCGGCTCTGCCAGGAGATCGGGGATCGCCTGAAAGTCGCCGCGCAGGGTCTCGGCGACGGCCGGCGCGCGGAGCGCCGCTGCCGGGTGAAACAGCGGCAGCAGGAACACTGTCCGGCCCCCGAGCTCGTGCACCTGAGGGGTGCCGCGGACCTTGGTGATCCCGGTCGGGTTGCCGCTCAACAGCTTGGTCGCGAAGTTCCCCAGCGTTGCGACGACGCGCGGCTCGATCAGCCTCACCTGCTCGAGCAGGTAGGGCCTGCAGGACTCGATCTCGACCGGCTGGGGATCGCGGTTCCCGGGCGGACGGCACTTGAGCACGTTGGCGATGAAGACGTCGTCGCGCGACATCCCGATCCCTGCCAGCATCTCGTTGAGGAGACCGCCGGCCCGCCCGACGAACGGCAGGCCGCGGCGATCCTCCTCGGCTCCCGGCGCCTCCCCGACGAACATCAGGTCGGCGTCGGCGTTGCCGGCGCCGAAGACGACCTTCGTCCGGGTCTCCGAGAGCGGGCAGCGCAGGCAGCCGGACGCCTCGTTGAACAGCTCCACGAGCTTCTCCCGGCGCTGCAGGGCGCCGGCCCCGGCGCTCATCGCTTCCTCCCCTTCGAGCGGGGCGGGGGGACACCGCCGGCCTCGCGCAGCTTGCGGGTCTCGGCAAGGCGCTCCGATCGTGCCGCCTCGCGCTCGCGACGCCGCGACTCGCTGTCGCGCACCGAGGCACCCCGGGGCAGGCGGCCGGGAGGCGAGATCGCCGAGGGGAAGGCGCGCCGTGTCTTCTCCGCGCCGCATTGGGCGCACGGGACCCGCACCGATCCGTTCGAGACCAGCTCCTCGAAGCGGGCCCCGCAGCGCTCGCACTGAAACTCGTAGATCGGCATCCTCGGCCCTTTCGCCGCTCATCGTAGTCGCCCCGGGGTCGGGCGTCGGCGGTTCTATAATTCGGACCGGCCGCGACCCTGAGGGCGTGGACCCCGGCCCGGCCGGCAGAAGTCGACAATTGAGCTGATCGAGCTCCGTCTGGTATCTCCGATGCGGGAACTGGAACGGGACAGAGACCGAAATCCGCAAGCGCCAACCGCGCTCACCATCGTCGGCCCGGGAAGGGTCGGCAGGGCGATCGCGGCAGCCGCCCGCGCGGCAGGCATAGAGTCGACGCTGATCGGCAGGGAGCAGCCCGCAGCCGGCGGCCCGGAAGGTGAGGCGGTCCTGCTCTGCGTTCCTGACGCGGCGATCGAGGCGGCCTGCTCCGGCCTCGCCGAGGATCTCGGCGCCGCTCGCTTCGTCGGCCACACCAGCGGCGCCACCGGCCTCGAGGCGCTTTCAGCGGCGGCCGAGCGCGGCGCCTCGGTGTTCTCGATCCACCCGCTGCAGACGATCCGCGGCGAGGGGCCCGATCTCGCCGGGGCCTTCTGCGCAGTCTCCGCTTCCGATCCGGCGGGGATCGGCTTCGCGGAAGGGCTGGCGGCTTCGCTGGGGATGAGCCCGTTTGAGGTTCCCGAGGAGAAGCGGGCCGCCTATCACGCCGCCGCCGCGATCGCCTCGAACTTCCTCGTCGCGCTGGAGGAGTCCGCGGCCGAACTGCTCGAGGGTGCCGGAGTGGCGGATGCCCGCGAGCTGCTCGCCCCGATGGTGCTGCGCACGGCGGCCAACTGGGCGGAGCACGGCGGAGCGGCTCTCACCGGACCGATCGCGCGCGGCGACGCTGCCACTGTATCCCGCCATCTGGAGGCCCTCGCCGAAACCGACCCGGAGCTGCTTGACCTCTACCGGGTGATGGCGGAGCGAACCGCCGCCCTGGCCGGGCGCCGCAGCGAGGAGCCGGTGAGATGAAGGTGGTGCGAGACCGGGCCGGCCTGAGACGCGAGCTCGCCGAGCTGCGTGCCGGCGGCGAAACCACGGGCCTGGTGCCGACGATGGGCTCCCTCCATGAGGGTCACCTCTCACTGATGCGCCGCGCCCGTCAGGAGTGCGAGGTCGTGGTCATGAGCCTGTTCGTCAATCCCGCCCAGTTCGGCCCCGGCGAGGACCTCGAGCGCTACCCCCGCGACGAAGGGCGCGACCTCGGCCTAGCGCGCGCGGAGGGAGTGGACGTCGTCTACGCACCCCCGATCGAGGAGGTTTACCCACCGGGCTTCACCACCCGTGTAGAGGTCGGCCGCCTCACCGAGGTTCTCTGCGGAGACCCCGCGAGCCGCGGCCCGGAGCACTTCCGCGGGGTGACGACCGTCGTCGCGAAGCTGTTCAACTGCGTCGATCCGGAGGTCGCCTACTTCGGGCAGAAGGATGCCCAGCAGGCGGCGGTGATCCGCAGGATGGCCGCCGATCTCGACTTCCCGGTCCGGATCGCCGTGCTGCCGACCGTGCGGGAGCCCGATGGCCTCGCGATGAGCTCGCGCAACTCCTACCTCGAACCGGCCGAGCGCGAGCGGGCAACCGCGATCTTCCGCGCTCTGCGAGCCGCCGAGGAGGGCTCGCGGAGCAGCTCGCTGGAGGCGGGGCTGGAGGCGGCGCGCGGGGAGCTCCGCGCCGCCGGGATCGAGCCCGAATACCTCGAGGCCCGCGACCCCGAGGACCTCAGGCCGGCGACCGAGCTGAACGGACGCCCGGTGCTGGTCGCGGTGGCCGCCCGGATCGGCGGAACCCGCCTCATAGACAACATCGTCGTCGAGCCATGAACGCATGAAAGGGAGAGTCGGATGAGAACCAGCGAAGAGGAGAACCAGCGTCCACCGGTCACCCTCCCCCGGCTGGCCGAGATGAAGGCCGCGGGCGAGCCGATCGTGATGGTCACCGCCTACGACTTCCCCTCGGCGCAGGTGGCCGAGGAGGCAGGGGTGGACATCGTCCTCGTCGGCGACACCGCCGCCGTCACGGTGCTCGGCTATTCGGGGACCGAGCCGGTCTCGATGGACGAGATGGCGATGCTGGGCAAGGCTGTGCGCCGCGGTTTGCGAACGCCGCTGATGGTGGGCGACATGCCGATGGGCTCCTACGAGGTCAGCAACGAGCAGGCGATCTCCAGTGCCCAGCGGCTGGTCAAGGAGACCGGCTGCCAGGTGGTCAAGCTCGAGGGCGGCGGCACCTCCGTGGACCGGGCCCGGGCCATAGTCGGCGCCGGCATCCCGGTGATGGGTCACGTCGGCCTCACCCCCCAGAGTGCCACGGCGCTCGGCGGCTACAAGACCCAGGGCCGCACCGCGGAGCGGGCCGCCAGGCTCGCCGCCGATGCGTTGGCGCTGGAGGCGGTCGGCTGCTTCGCGATCGTCTTCGAAGCGGTGCCGGCTGCGGTCACCGAGGAGATCGTCAAGCGCCTCGAGGTGCCGACGATCGGGATCGGCGCGGGCCCCTCGACCGCCGGCCAGGTACTCGTCTTCCACGACCTGCTCGGGATCACGGAGGGGCACCTGCCCAAGTTCGTCAAGCGCTTCGCCGAGACCCGGCAGGCGATGGTCAGCGGGCTGCGCGACTACGTGGCCGAGGTCCGTGCCGGCGCGTTCCCCGGCCCCGGGCACGCCTACGCGGTCGAGCCCGGGGAGCTGGCGGAGCTGACCCGGTATCTCGACCAGGAGGGCCTCAGCTCCTCGGCGAGCTGGGACTGGGAACCGCTGCCCTGACGGTCCACAGCGGGGAGATCAGAGTGTCCACGCGCGGGGACGGGGACACGATCGACATCACCGCCGGGGTGCAGCGGGTGGTCGACGGGGCGGGGGTCGAGCTGGCGCAGGCGCTCGCCTTCGTCCGCGGCTCGACCGCGGCGATCACGACGATGGAGTACGAGCCGGGCGGGGTACAGGACCTCGGGGCGATGCTCGAGCGCCTCATCCCGGCGGCCGGCGACTACGAGCACAACCGGCTCAACCACGACACCAACTCTCACGCGCACCAGCGGGCCTCGGTGATCGGGCCCGCGGAGACGATTCCGGTCAACGGCGGGCGACTGGCGCTTGGGACGTGGCAGCAGCTGGTCCTGATCGACTTCGACGACCGCCCCCGCGAGCGAACCGTGATCGTCCAGATCCTCGGCTGAACGGAGCTAAGGGCCGACCGGGGCGTTTGAGCGCAGCGAGTCGACCTTCCAGTAGGACCTGTAGCGCACGAGGTGCACGGTGATCGTCTCGCCGCTCGACGGGCCGCCCGTAGGCACGGCGCGGGCCGTGGCGCGGTCGCCGCGCACGACGACCGCCGAGACCTTCACCTCGTCGGCCGCGCTGCCCGGGACAAGTGCGCGCACGCAGCCCTGGCGGCCGCCATAGGTGGTCTGCAGGTAGCGGTCTGTGACGTAGAACCCACAGGCTGTGAAGACGCTGGCCCGGCCGGGCGGATGGGGAGCGAGGACGGCCTCGACCGCACCCTTTATCGCCTTCTCCGGATCCTTCGGCACGATGACCGATGGAACCGGATAGACGTGCGGCCTCTTCTTCTTGGTCGTCTTCGGCGCCGGTTGCTGTCCGCTTGTCGCCGTGTCCAGGGTTGTAGTGCCGCTGGACACGGCGTCTCCTGAACCTCCGCCGCAGCCGCTGAATGCAATTGCAAGGGCCGCCAGGGCGCAAGGAACCTGCCTCACTCGCCTTCGCTCCCCCGCGGCCGGAACTCGATCTCGCGGATCGGCTTCGCCGGGGCGCCGGCCGCAATCGTCCTCGGCGGCAGATCCTCGGTCACCACCGAGTTCGCGCCGATCACGCAGCGATCGCCGATGCTGACCCCGGCGGTTACCACGCAGTTGACGCCGAACCAGCAGTTGGAGCCGATCCGAACCGGGCCCTTGGAGGTGAACCCCTGCCATGTGATCGGCAGCTCCGGGTCGTCGAAGCGGTGGTCAGCGTCGCCGACGAAGCACCCGTTGGCGAACATCACGTGGTCGCCGATCTCGAGCCGCTTCTGCGCGGCCAGCATCGTGTTGCGGTTGAGAAAGCATCCCTCGCCGATCACGATCGAGGCCTGAGGCGACATCGTGATCCAGCAACCGGGCTCCAGCAGGGTCGCGTTGCCGATCGTCAGCCTGCCCTCGTCGAGGGCCTCCAGCACCTCCCCCTCCACCGGGAAGCGGATGAATGCCCCGGCGCGGGCCATGTGGCGGTTGATCCGCCATCGCCGCAGCGGCCGCCGGTTGCGCTCGTACCAGCGGCGCTTCACCCACCACAACCTCCAGCCCCGAAGCTCGGTCATCGGTCTAGCTTTCCAAAGGCGGCGGCAGTAGGGTCCGCACGCAAGCGAGAGGAGGTCCGCGCATGGGACGGCCCGAGAAGGGAGAACGATGACTGCTGCAGGCGACCTCCGCGGAGGCATCGACCTCGGCGGGACGAAGATCCAGACCGCGATCGTCGGTCCTCGTGGAGGAATATCGGGACAGGCCCGCCGCCCCACGCCCACCGAGGGCGGACCGGAGGACGTCGCGCGGGAGATGGCCGAAGCGCTGCGCGAGGCGGCTGAGCAGGCCGGCATCGCGACCTCCGACCTGGCCGGCGTCGGAGTCGGCTCCCCCGGCGATGCAGACGAGAAGACCGGAGTGGTCAGCGCGGCGAAGAACCTGCCCGGCTGGGACGGCAGCTTTCCCCTCGCCGAGAACCTCTCGGAGGCGCTCGGCACCGACGTCCGGATCGGCAACGACGTCCAGGTGGCGACCGAGGCGGAGTTCCACCTCGGCGCCGGGAAGCCCTACGAATCGCTGATCGGGGTCTTCTGGGGGACCGGCGTCGGCGGCGGCCTGATCCTCGGCGGCGAGCCGTGGCTGGGCCGGGGCGCGGCGGGCGAGATAGGCCATACGGTGGTGAAGCGAAACGGGGCGCGATGCCCCTGCGGGCGGCGGGGCTGCCTGGAGGCCTATGCGGGACGGGCGGCGATGGAGGCCAAGGCCCGGCGCGAGCAGGAGGCCGGCGTCGAGACGGACCTGTTCAACATCATGAAGCACCGCGGCCGGGACCGGCTGACCAGCGCCGTCTGGGAGCACGCCCTGCGCGACAAGGACCACCTCGCCGAGAGCCTGATCAGACGCGCGATCCGCTACCTCGGGACCGGGATCGCCTCCGCGGTCAACCTGCTCGACGTCGAGTGCGTGATCATCGGCGGCGGCCTCGGGGTGCGCTTCGGCGAGCGTTTCGCCGAGCAGATCGAGGGGGAGATGGGCAAGCACCTGTTCTCGGACGACCGTCCCCCGAAGGTCCTGGTCGCCGAGCTCGGCGACCTGGGCGGCGCGATCGGCGCCTCGCTGCTGTTCCGCAGCTGACCGCCCCTCAGGCGGCGACCGGCTCGCGCCTGCGGCGGCGGGTCCGCTTCACCCTCGGCTCGACCAGGTCGGCGAGGTAGCGACCGGTGTAGGAGCCGGCGATCGCGGCGACGTCCTCCGGCGCGCCGGTGGCGACCACCTCTCCCCCCTCCTCACCGCCCTCGGGCCCGAGGTCGATCAGCCAGTCGGCGGTCTTGATCACGTCGAGGTTGTGCTCGATCACGACCACCGTGTTGCCGGCGTCGACGAGGCGCCCGAGAACGTCGAGCAGCCGCTGGACGTCGGCGAAGTGGAGGCCGGTCGTCGGCTCGTCGAGGATGTAGAGGGTGTCGCCGGTCGCCACCTTGGAGAGCTCCGTCGCCAGCTTCACCCGCTGCGCCTCGCCCCCCGAGAGTGTCGTCGCCGGCTGCCCGAGGCGGATGTAGTCGAGGCCGACGTCGTTCAGGGTGCGAAGCCGCCGGGCGATCTTCGGCACGTTCTCGAAGAACTCGACTGCGTCGGCCACCGACATCTCGAGCACGTCGGCGATGCTCTTGCCCTTGAACCGCACCTCGAGCGTCTCGCGGTTGTAGCGCTTGCCATGGCACTGCTCGCAGGGGACGTAGACGTCGGGTAGGAAGTGCATCTCGATCTTGATCTGGCCGTCCCCCTTGCAGACCTCGCAGCGGCCGCCCTTGACGTTGAAGCTGAACCGGCCGGGCTTGTAGCCGCGGGCGCGGGCCTCCTGGGTCTGCGCGAACAGCTGGCGGATGTGGTCGAAGATGTTGGTGTAGGTCGCCGGGTTGGAACGCGGCGTGCGGCCGATCGGCGACTGGTCGATGTTGATGATCTTGTCGATCTGCTCGAGGCCGTCGATGCCGTCGTGCGAGCCGGGGCGGAGCTTCGCCTGGTGCAGGCGGTTGGCGACGGCGTGATGGAGCGTCTCGTTGACCAGGGTCGACTTGCCCGAGCCCGAGACCCCTGTGACGCAGCAGAAGACGCCCAGCGGCAGCTCCACCGTCACCCGCTTCAGGTTGTGCTGGCGGGCCCCGCGAATCGTCAGCCCGCCTGCCGGCTTGCGGCGGCGGGGCGGCACCTCTATCCGCCGCTCCCCGGAGAGGAACTGCCCGGTCAGCGAGGCGGGGTTGGCCTCCACCTCCTCGGGGGTCCCCTCGGCGACCACGTAACCACCGTGCTCCCCCGCCCCCGGCCCGAGGTCGATCAGGTGATCGGCCGCCCGCATCGTCCCCTCGTCGTGCTCGACGACGATCACCGTGTTGCCGAGATCGCGGAGGCGGTCGAGGGTCGCGATCAGCTTCTCGTTGTCCCGCTGGTGCAGGCCGATCGAGGGCTCGTCAAGGATGTACATCACCCCCACCAGGCTGGAGCCGATCTGGGTCGCCAGTCGGATCCGCTGGGCCTCGCCCCCCGAGAGGGTGCGAGCCGAGCGGGCCAGGGAGAGGTAGCCGATGCCGACGTTCTCGAGGAAGGAGAGCCGCTCGGTTATCTCACGCACGATCAGGCGGGCGATCGCGCGCTCTGTGTCGTTCATCTCCAGCGCCTCGATCCACTCGCCGGCCGCCCGCGCCGAGAGCGCGCTGAACTCGGCGATGCTGGCGCCGCCCACCTTGACCGCGAGGCTCTCGGGCCGCAGGCGGGCGCCGTCGCACTGCGGGCAGGGCTGCTCGGCCATGTAGCCCTCGATCCGCTCGCGGACCCGCTCTGAGTCGGTCTCCCCATAGCGGCGCTCGAGGTTGTTGACGATCCCCTCGAAGCGGACGCTGTAGGAGCGGCTGCGGCCGAAGCGGTTGCGGTAGCTGACCTTGTGACGCTCCGAGCCGGTCCCGTAGAGGAAGATCTCCCGCTCCTGCGGCCCCAGGTCCTGCCACGGAGTGCCGACGTCGACTCCGTTGCTCTCGGCCACCGCCTCCACCACCCGCTTCCAGTAGCGCGAGTGGCCGAGCCGCCAGGGCTGCAGAGCGCCCTCCTCCAGCGAGAGGGTCGGGTCGGGCACGACCAGCTCGGGGTCGATCACCCGCTGGAAGCCGAGGCCATGGCAGCGCTCGCAGGCCCCGTGAGGCGAGTTGAAGGAGAAGATCCTCGGCTCGAGCTCGGGTATCGAGGTTCCGCAGTTGAGACAGGCGAACTGCTCGGAAAACACCAACTCCTCCTCGACAGAGCCGTCCTCGGACACCAGCTCGGCCTGGAGCAAGCCTCCGGACAGCGCCGCGGCCGCTTCGACCGACTCCGAGAGGCGGCGGCGGAGGTCGGGCTTCATCACCAGCCGGTCGACCACCACCGAGACGTCGTGCTTGTACTTCTTGTCGAGCTTGATCTCCTCGTCGAGCCGGCGCAACTCGCCGTCGACCTTGACCCGCGAGTAGCCCTCGAGCCGCATCTGCTCGAGCAGCTTCCCGTACTCCCCCTTGCGCCCTCGCACCACCGGGGCCATGACCATGAAGCGCCGGCCCTCCTCCAGGGTCATCAGCCGGTCGGTGATCTGCTCCAGCGACTGGCCGCTGATCGGCTCACCGCAGTTGGGGCAGTGGGGAGTGCCGATCCGCGCCCAGAGAAGCCGCAGGTAGTCGTGGATCTCGGTCACCGTGCCGACAGTCGAGCGCGGGTTTCGCGAGGTGGTCTTCTGGTCAATCGAGATCGCCGGTGAGAGCCCGTCGATCGAATCCACGTCCGGCTTCTCCATCAGGCCGAGGAACTGCCGGGCATAGGCCGATAGCGACTCGACGTAGCGGCGCTGGCCCTCGGCGTAGATCGTGTCGAAAGCGAGGCTCGACTTGCCCGACCCGGACAGCCCGGTGACCACGATCAACGCGTCCCTGGGCATCTCCACCTCGAGGTCCTTGAGGTTGTGCTCGCGCGCACCGGAGACGACGATTCGGTTCTTCGCAGGCATCCGGGACGATTCTAGGGGGGCGAACGGGCGTTCCCGTGTAGCCAGGGCCTCCCCCGCTGGCGGCAGTTAGCGCTTGATGCGGGCGAAAACGTCGTCGATCAGGTCCCCGCTGTCCTCCAGAGCGTGGCCCTCGGCGAGGCGCTCGGCCACCTCTTCGCGCGAGGAGCCCTCGAGCGCCATCTTCATCGCCACCAGCCGGGCACCGTCGACGTTCCCGTTCGGCGCATCCGCGGCGGCGGGCGGCGGCTCCTCGGAGGGCGGCTCGGGCAGCGGCGTCGGCTCCGGCACGGGGCCGGGAGCTGGCTCGGGGTCGGCCGGGGGCTCCGGCTCGGGTGCAGGGTCCGGCTCCGGCGCAGGCGACGGCGGCTCGGGAACCTCCCCGGTTATCTCGGCGGCCAGCCCGGCGACCGCCGACTGGGCGCGATCGAGGATGCGCTTCGCCTCGGCGCGGGCCTCGGCGAGGATCGTCTCGGCCCTTTCGCGGGCGTCGCGTTCGATCTCCGCGGCGCGCTCCTCGGCGGCGTCGATCGCTCCGGAGACCTGCCTGAGGATCTCTTCGCGTGAGACGGGCATTGGCTCCGAGCCTAGCGGGCCCTAGGCCCCGGCTCGCATCCCCTCGAGGTCGCGGCGCAGCTCGCGCAGCTCGTCTCGGATCCGCGCCGCCTCCTCGAAGCGGAGGTCCTCGGCGGCGACGATCATCTCCTCCTCCAGCTCGACGATCGTCCGCTCCAGCTCCTCCGGCCCGGCGAAGTCCTCGCTGCGCCTGCTGCGGCGCTTGCGCGGCGCGCGGTCCTCCATCGCGAGGAACTCGGTCATCTCGGAGATCCCCTTCTGCACCGTCTCCGGGGTGATCCCGTGCTCGTCGTTGTAGGCGATCTGGATCGAGCGGCGGCGGTCTGTCTCGCCGATCGCCGCCCGCATCGCATCGGTCTCCTTGTCGGCGTACATCAGCACCTTGCCCTCGACGTTTCGCGCTGCCCGCCCGATCGTCTGCACCAGGCTGGTCTCCCCCCGCAGGAAGCCCTCCTTGTCGGCATCGAGGATCGCCACCAGGGAGACCTCGGGGAGGTCGAGGCCCTCGCGCAGCAGGTTGACGCCGACCAATACGTCGTACTCCCCGAGCCGCAGGTCGCGGACGATCTGGATCCGCTCCAGGGTGTCCACCTCGGAGTGCAGGTAGCGGACCTTGATCCCGTACTCGAGCAGGTATCCGGTCAGGTCCTCGGCCATCTTCTTGGTCAGGGTCGTGACCAGCACCCGGTCTCCGCGCTCCGCTCGCCGCCTGATCTCGTTCATCAGGTCGTCGATCTGGTTGCGGGTCTCGCGCACCTCGATCTCGGGGTCGACGATCCCGGTCGGGCGGACGATCTGCTCGACAGTCCGCGAGGCCTCGGCGCGCTCGAACGGACCGGGGGTCGCTGAGACCATCACCAGCTGGTTGATCCGGTCGAGGAACTCGCCGAACTTCAGCGGCCGGTTGTCGATCGCCGAGGGGAGCCGGAACCCGTAATCGACCAGGGTCTGCTTGCGGGAGCGGTCGCCCTCGTACATACCGCCGATCTGGGGGATCGTCTGATGCGACTCGTCGACGAAGACGACGAAGTCGTCGGGGAAGTAGTCGATCAGGGTGTGGGGCGGGCTCCCCGGTGGGCGGCCGTCGAGGATGCGCGAGTAGTTCTCAATCCCCGAGGTGAAGCCAAGCTCCTTGATCATCTCGAGGTCGTAGAGGGTGCGCTGGCGTAGCCGGTGCGCCTCGAGCTGCTTGCCCTCGGCCTCCAGCTCGGCGGTGCGGCTCTCCAGCTCCCCCCGGATCTCGCTCACCGACCGCTCGAGCGTCTCATCCGCGGTGACGTAGTGGGTGGCGGGCCAGACCGCGACGTGGTCGATCTCGTCGAGGATCTCGCCGGTCAGCGGGTCGAAATGCTGGATGCCCTCGATCTCGTCCCCGAACAGCGAGATCCGGTAGGCCGACTCCGCATAGGCGGGCATGATCTCCAGCACCTCGCCGCGCACCCGGAAGCTGCCGCGGACGAGATTGGCGTCGTTGCGCTGGTACTGCATCTTCACCAGCTTGCGCAGGACCTCGTCGCGATCGATCTCCTCGCCGACCTTGAACAGCTGCATCTGCTGCTGGTAGAGCTGCGGCGAGCCGATCCCATAGATGCAGGAGACCGAGGCGACGATCAGCACGTCGCGGCGGGCCAGCAGGGCGGCCGTCGCGGCGTGCCGGAGGCGGTCGATCTCGTCGTTGATCGAGGAGTCCTTCTCGATGTAGAGGTCCTGCGCCGGCACGTAGGCCTCGGGCTGGTAATAGTCGTAGTAGCTGACGAAGTACTCGACCGCGTTCTCCGGGAAGAACTCGCGGAACTCGTTGCAGAGTTGCGCCGCGAGGGTCTTGTTGTGGGCGATCACCAGGCTGGGCCGCTGCACTCGCTCGACCACGCCCGCCATCGTGAACGTCTTGCCGGTACCAGTGGCGCCGAGCAGCGTCTGGAAACGCTCCCCTGCCGCGAGCCCCTCGCTCAGCCCCTCGATCGCCTCTGGCTGGTCAGCGGTCGGCGTGTAGGCGGGATTGAGCTTGAAATCGGGCACCCGCCGAAGATAGCGGGAGCGGGAGCGGTCTCAGCCCGTCTCGGTCTCGCGGCTCAGCGACCAGGTCCAGCTCGCCCCGCCAAGGATGGAATAGCTCCCCTGATACTGGAGTCCATCGGCGGAGGTGGAGGCATTGGCGCCGAAGCCCGTGTCGAGGGTGAAGTCAAGGAACAGATCGTTCATGGTCGTGCCGTTGAGCTCGGGAAAGTCCGTACAGGACGACAGCGTCATCACGACCTCACCGGAGTCGTGCCCGGTCGAGTCATGGGACGAAACCTCAAACGAATAGCGGTAGGGCCCGCTCCCGGTGACCGTCGCCGAGCCATAGGCGGGGCCGAGAGTGATCTTCTTGCTGCCGTTGATCGTGCAGCCGAGGGCGGTGGTCCCGGTGGCGGTGAGGTCGACCTCGCCGGATTCGAGCGTGTAGCTCCCGGCCGCACCGGTCTCGTCCGGGTCGTCCCGCTTGTAGGTGACGTTGCCGGTCCAGGTGAAGTGGGTCTGATGCACCTGGGGTCCGTAGAAGAGCTGATCCAAGGACCCGCTGAAGGTCCCGGTGATCGTCTGGACGACGTCCTTAGCGGTCGGTTGCGTCCAGCTGGCGTCGGCAGCGAGCCCGGCGGTCGAGGTCGCCTTGAAGCCGGCCCTGACCTTGATCCCATTTCCGGCTTTGGTGACCTTGTAGTCGAAGGGGACCACGTCGCCCCTCGCGCTCGACGGTGTGACGTTCGCGTTCTCCGCGCTGGTCAGGTCGATAACGCTCTCGTCGGCCGTGGCGCGCGGGTTTCCGGCGGTCCCGTTGGACTCGACCCGGACCTTGACCTTTCCGGTCTGCCCCTTTCTCAGCTTCAGCGTGTCAGAGGGCGGCGAGAACTTCAGCTCGGCGCATTTCCCCGGCTGGTCCGCGAATCCCGCGCCGGTCTCGCGGGAGCGATAGGCGGTGATCAGGTTTCCCACCGCCGTCGCGAACCTCTTCTCGTCGATGTCGTCGAGCTTTGCGGCGCCGCCGGACGAGAGTGAGGCGCTGCCCGGCGCGTAGGACTCCGGACGGGTGCGCATGTTGACTAGAACCTTGCGCCTATCCGTGAAGCGATGAGTGCTCATCGCCGAGGCCGGCCCGCTATTTACGGTGGTATTGACCGAGTAGTCGATGTCGATGAAGTCGAGCCTGGCGTCTTCCGCCGTGCGCCCCCGATCGCTGACCCTGGTCTCGGTGGTGACGATCGTCGAACCGACCAGGTCGCCGTCGTCGAAGAGGAGGAAGGCGATTCGCTCGCTCCTGGAGCTCTTGCTGCGGAGGACTCCTTCAGCGGTCGGGCACTCGGGCAGGGGCTCGGAGCCGCAGGAGGACTCCTCGACCGAGGTCCGCACGAACTTGTCGCCCGACTTGGCCCTGAAGATCAGCGACTTGCCGTTCGGGGACGAGTGCTCCACTCCCGAGACGGTGACCCCGGCGACCGATCTCTCGACGAAGGTTTCGTCCTTGGGGATGCGGGATCCGCCGCAGCCTGATGTGGAAGTAGCGCGCGCCGCATGCGGTCGCATCGAGGGCTCGTCCAAGGCGTCGAGCCGGGCGAAGCCCTCGGGCATGGTCGCGGCCAGCGCGGCGTAGAGCTTGCGCCCGGCGCTGCCCTGGCCACGGAGCAGCGAGAGCAGCTTGCGGCCGCGGCGGTCGCGAAGCCCCCTTGGCGGATTGAGGACAGTCGTCCAGGCGGCGATCCGCTCGTCACCGACTCGCGGTTTCGGGAAGACGGCGTTGATCGGTTTGCACCTCCTCTTGCCATTGACCTTCACCGTGGCCTGGGAGCGCTTGCACTTGTGGTGATCCCTGGGCTTGGCGGCTGCGGCCGCAGGGAGGAGCAGGCCGAGCAGCAAGAGGACGATGGCCACCCCCACTCCCGGGCGGCGCCGGGACGCAACCGCTCCGAGTGCTTTCGAAGCGCTCCCCACTGTCATCTCACCTTAGACCCAGCGAGGTGCCACGGCAACCATCTAGGACGTCTTGCCGCGCAGCGTCCAGCTCCATTGGCTGTACCGGAGGGTCTCGGAGCCGTCGTAGACGATCCCGTCGGGCGAGGTCTGGTCCACGAGGCTCCCGGTTTGGATCGGATCCTGCGCGGATCCGAAGTACACGTCCTCGGTCGTCCCGTTGAGGCTTTCGTTCCCGCTGCTGCAGCCCGAGAGCGTCAGCCTCATGAAGTCGGTGTTGCTGGCCACGACGTTGAACGTGTAGCTGTAGGGAGCACCGAAGTCCGGGAGGCTGCCGTTGACTATCGCGACGCCCCGCCCGGGATTGTTGGGCAGGGAGAACTGCTCGGTGTGGCTGACCGAGCAGACCTGATAGATGGGATCGAGCCCGGACGCCGTGTAGGTGACCGACCCGTCCGTCTGGGTGTAATGGCCCTGCGCTCCGGGATCGCCGGAATTGGGCCTCGTCAGAGTCACGGACCCGGTCCAGCCGATGTGGGCGCCGTTGTAGTCCCAGGAGCCGGTGAATGTCCCGGTGATCCGCTTCACCGGCGCCTCCTGACCCTTGGTCGGCTGAGTCCAGGTCGCCGGGGCAGCGAGCCCCGCGGTCGAGGTGGCCGTAAACCCAGCCATCACCTTGATTCCTGAGCCGGCTTTGGTGACCGTGTAGTCGAACGGGACAACCTTTCCCTTGCCGCTCCCCGGCGTGACAGTGGTGTTCTGCCTGTTGGCCAACTCGATGGCGCTCTTCGCCGCCGTCGCCCTCGGATTGTCGGACTTGCCGTTCGACTCGACCCGGACATTCACCTTGCCCTGCTGGCCCTTCTTCAAAGTCAAGGTGTCCGAACCCGGGGAGAACTTCAGCTCGGCGCACTTGCCGGGCGAGGTGGCGAAGCCGTCGTCGATCTCCCGCGAGCGGTAGCCGGCGATCAGGTTGCCGACCACCGTCGCGAACCTCTTCTCGTCGATGTCATCGAGCCTTCCGGCGCCGGCCCCGCCGGAGGAGAGGGAGGCGCTGCCCGGCGCGTAGGACTCCGGACGGGCGCGCATGTTGACTCGCACCTTGCGCTTGTCCGTGAAGCTCTGGCTGGACATCGCCGAGGCCGGCCCACTCTGCACGGTGGTTTGGACCGTGTAGTCGATGTCGATCGAGTCGAGCCTGGCGTCTGCCGCCGTGCGCCCCAGGTCACTGACCTTGGTCACGGAGGTGACGATCGTCGAGCCGACCAGCTCGCCGTCCTCGAAGAGGAGAAAGGCGATTCGCTCGCTCCTGGAGCTCTTGCTGCGGAGGACGCCCTCCGCGGTCGGGCACTCGGGCAGGGGCTCTGAGCCGCAGGAGGACTGGTCGACAGAGGTCCGCACGAGCTTGTCGCCGGACTTCGCCCTGAAGATCAGCGACTTGCCGTTCGGGGAGGAGTGCTCCTCTCCCGAGACGGTGATTCCGGCGACCGATCTCTCGACGAAGTTCTCGTTCTTGGGGATGCGGGATCCGCCGCAGCCTGATGTGGCAGAAGCGCGCCCCGCCCGCGGCCGCATCGCGGGCTCGTCCAGCGCGTCGAGCCGAGCGAAGCCCTTCGGCATGGTCGCGACCAGCGCGGCGTAGAGCTTGCGCCCGGCGCCACCCTGGTCGCGGAGCAGCGAGAGGAGCTTGTGGCCACGGCGGTCGCGAAGGCCCTTGGGGGGATTGAGGATCGTCTTCCAGGCGGCGACCCGCTCATCGCCGGCCCGCGGCTTAGGGAAGACCGATCGAATCGGTTTGCACTGCTTCTTGCCGCGGATCTTCACCGTCGCCTGGCTGCGCTTGCATTTGTGGTGATGCCTCGGCTTGGCAGCGGCCGGCGCGGCGAAGACGGCACCTAGCAGGAGGAGAACAAGAATCACTCCCATCCCCGGCCGGCGCCGGGCCGCGATCGCTCCGATTGCTGTCGAAGCGGAACCTCCCACTGCGTCCACTGTAGAGCGGCAGAGTGGTCATGGCAATCATCCGTCCGGCCGCCGGCTTGGCAGAATCCGCTCGTGACCCGCTCCCAGCGCCTGCTCGCCGGCTTCTTCACCTTCGCTGGGGCGATGCACTTCGTCGCCCCGCGCCGCTACCGGGCGATGATGCCGCCAAGCTTCCCCGCCCACCGCGAGTCGGTGGTGATCAGCGGCATGGCCGAGATCGCGGGGGCCGCGGCGGTCACCTCGGGGCGCACCCGACCCTTGGCCCGCTGGTGGTTGATCGGCCTGCTGGTTGCCGTCTTCCCCGCCAACATCCACATGGCCGTCCACCGCGACCAGATCAGGGCGCTGGAGATGGTCCCGGCCTGGCTGCTGTGGGCGCGGCTGCCGCTCCAGCCCCTGGCGATGCTCTGGGTCTGGCGCGCGACCCGGGATTAGCTCCTACGGGATCAGCTGGCCGAGGCCTCCCAGGTCCTGGCCCCCGAGCAGGTTGAGCAGTCCACGGGCGTCGTCGAAAAGCGGGCTGGCGTCGTTGATCAGCTTGATCCCCTCCTCGACCGGGACCCGCTTTGCGAGCTCTCGCAGCGGCACCGCGACGACCGGGCTGATCGCGCCGGCCCGCTCGGCGTCGTCCACCCCGCGAACCAGCCCGGCATGGACCGCGTCCTCGAGCTTCGCGTCGTCGATCCCGTAGCGCTCGGCGAAGCGGCGGCGGGCATCCTCGCTGCTCAGCGCCCGGGCAAGGGTCTCGCGGCTCACCCCGAGCTCGCAGGCCGCCCCGTCAAGGGCCGATAGCGAGAACTGCTCGACGATCTCCTTTATCCCCTCGGGAGAGCGCCACTGCCGCGGCTTGCAGGGGTCCTTGGTCTGCGCCGGCTCATAGGAGGCTCCCCCAGCTGCCAGATAGCCGCCGGCGAGAAGCACCGCCGCCGCGGCCGCCGAGCCGACCAGCACCCTCGAGCGCCGCGCCGGGCTCACAGCTCCACCTCCCGCGAGAGCCCGATCGGGACGAGCGCCGCCAGCCCGAGCAGCGCCGCGATCAAAAACGAGGCGCTGAATGCATGGGTGGCCGCGCGGTCGAGCTGGTCCTGGAGATCGGATTTCAGGGTCAGCACGTCGGAGCGGTCACCGGGATCGGTGGGCAGCGGCTCGAACGCCGGGTCGATCACCGGCACCTTGCCCCGCTCGCTGTCGAGCCGGTCGGAGATCCGCTTGGCCAGCTCGATCTTCAGCACCGGGTCGACCTTCGCGTCCAGCAGCACGGCGGTCCCTGCATCGATCGCGTTGTGTCGCTGCTCCGCCAGGTCCGCGGTGAACACAGGGGTCAGCGCCAGCAGCCCGATCACCACGCCGGCGTGGCGCGCCGAGATCGTCCAGCCGCCGTGGATCGCCTGCGGCGAGCGCCCCTCCAGGGCCGACTCGGTGAGCGCGGAGAGGACCAGGGAGAGGCCGACCCCGACCAGGACCTGGGGTGGCAGGGTCAGCAGGACGGTCGCCTTGGGCAGCCAGCCCAACCCGGCGAGTCCACCGGCGACCAGGATCGCCCCGGCGGCGGCGCGGGCGCGAGAGCTGGGGACCAGCGGCGAGATCCGCGTCCCCACCAGCGCCGCAAGCGGCATCGCGGTGACCACGACAGCGGCGGCGATCGGGCTCAGGCGCCAGCCCTCGATCAGCAGCAGGACGACGAGGAAGAGCGCCGCGGCGATCGCCGCCGAGACCAGCGCGAGGGCGACGTTGGCGGCCAGATGCGGCCGGCCCGTGCGGCCCAGCTCCCGCTCCACCGTCCCCGGCGCCGCCTCCTCGCGGGCGACGGCGAGCAGCGGCGCTCCCGCGACCAGCGCCAGGGGCACGGCGACGATGAAGATCGACTGCCAGGAGACCAGCTCGGTCAGCAGCCCGCCGATCCCCGGCCCGAGGGCGGCGCCGGTCGCCCCCGCCGCGGCCCAGGACGCCGCGGCGCTTCGCTCCGATCCGACCACGCCAGGCATCAGCTCCAGAGCGGCGGTGACCGCCGCCGCGCCGCCCAGAGCCTGCACGCAGCGGGCGACGATCAGCCCGTCCAGGCCCGTTGCCGCAGCGCAGGCGGCCGAGGCTCCGGCGAAGACGGCGAGCCCGGCCGCCGCCACGCGTCCGGGCCCGAATCGCCGGGCTGCGACCGCCGCAGGCACGGCGGCCAGCGCCAGCACCAGGTTGAAGGAGACGAGCACCCAGGTGACCCCGGTGACCGAGGTGTCGAGCTCCCGGTAGATGTCCGGGAGCGCCAGGACGACCACCGATGAGTCTGCGAGCACCAGCCCGACGGCCAGCGCCAGGGCCCAGCGCCTCAGTAGCCCAGCTCCCTGGCGTACTTGCTGCGGTAGGCCTGCTGCTTGTCGAGCACGTCCTCGACATAGGCCTTGGTCTCCGGGAAGCCGATGTCGTCGAGGGTCATCTCCGAGCCGCCCCAGGAGTCCGCCCTCCCGGGCCCGGCGTTATAAGCGGCGAGCGCGGCGATCTTGTTGCCGGAATAGCGGTCCAGGAGGCTGCGCAGGTGGTAGGTCCCGTAGGAGATGTTGATCTGCGGATCGGAGAGGTCCTTGACGGTGAAGGTCGTGCCGCCGCTCCTCCTCTCGATGTCCTTGGCGGTAGCCGGGGTGATCTGCATCAGGCCCCGCGCTCCCGCCGAGGAGGTCTGGTCGCGGAACCGCGACTCGGCGTAGATCACCGCGGCGATCAACGAGGCGTCGACATCCTTCTCCGCGGCCTGCTGGCGAATGATGTCCTCGTGGCGCAGGGGAAGGGTGAGCTCCTCGATCACCTTGTCGACGCTGCCCCGGAAGAGCAGGAAGGCAGTGAAGAGGCCGGCGAGCGCGACCCCGCCGAGCAGCACCGCGCGACGCATCCGGACCCGCCTGCGGCGGGCGCTGGAACGGGAGTGGGGCCGGCGGCGCGCCGGCCGGCGTTGGGTGCTGGACGCGGCCATCGGCGGGCTTATTGTTGTAGCTGGTCGGGTCCGGCGGCCTGCCCGGACCCGGTCAGGCTGTCGATCAGGGCGGACAGCTTCCGCTCCAGCTCCTCGATCGTGCCGTCATTGATGACAACGTGGTCGGCGCGGCGCGCCTTCTCCTCCGGGTGCAGATGGCGGGCCTCCCGCTCCTCGACCAGGGCGTGCTCGCGCTCCCCCGCCCTCTCGCGCCTCACCTCTTCGGAGGTGTGGATGCTGACCGTGGCATCGAAAAGCCCCTCCATCTCGGTCTCGAACAGGAGCGGCACCTCGATCACCGCAGCGTCGGTGCCGGCGGGAAGCGACTCGAGCCAGGAGGCGATCCGCGAGCCGACCAACGGATGGACCTGCGCCTCCAGCCAGGCCAGCTCGTCCCGGTCGGCGAAGACGATCTCACCCACCCGCGAGCGGTCGACGGCGCCGTCGACGATCACACCGTCCCCCCACCTCGCCGCGATCGCGCTGATCATCGGCTCGTCGTCGAGCAACTCGTGGACGATCGCATCACTCGAGATGGTCGCCGCCCCGAGGCGCCCGAATGCCGCCAGGGCCTCGGACTTGCCGGCGGCGATCCCCCCGGTGAGCCCGATCTTCAGCGGGGCCATCGGTCCCCGCTCAGGAATTACTGCCCGACACGTCCTCCGCTTCGCGTCCGGGGGGGTCGGGGCTCTCGACAGCCCCGGGCTCGGCGTCTTCGGCAGCCGCTTCGTCGGTGCCATCGGGCGAATCCGGTCGCTCGATCACCGACTCGCCCTCGTGAGCCTCGGCGGGGTCCTCCGAGCCCTCCCGCTCGGCATCAGGCTCGGATTCGGCGGCGGGCTGCTCGGGCTGTGCTGCGGCTTCGGGCTCCTCCACAACGGGCGGAGGCTCGGCGAAGACCTCCTCGGAGAGGTCGAGATCGGG
Organism: uncultured Actinomycetes bacterium; assembly: GCA_963720735.1. Lineage (GTDB taxonomy): Bacteria > Actinomycetota > Thermoleophilia > Solirubrobacterales > 70-9 > JBBRHQ01. The sequence continues at coordinate 63,390 of CAVRGL010000011.1, read as the reverse complement.
GGTCTCCGACGGCGCCGCCTCAACCGCTGCGGCCTGGGCCTCCTGGACCGCGGCGCCGAGGTCCTTGAGGGGCATGTTCTGACCCTCGACCCGCTTGATGCTGAGCGAGAGGCGGCGGCGCTCCTCGTCGATCTCGAGGATCTTCACGTTGAGCATCGCTCCCGACTCGACCACCTCGCTCGGGTTCTCGACATGGTGGTCGGCGAGCTCGGAGATGTGGACCAGCCCCTCCACCCCGGGGAGGATCTCGACGAAGGCGCCGAAGGCAACGACCTTGGTCACCTTGCCCTCGAGCACGTCGCCCGGGCGATGGGTGCTGACCACGCGCTGCCACGGGTCCTCCTGCGTCTGCTTGAGGCCGAGAGAGATCCGCTGGCGGTCGCGGTCTATGTCGAGCACCTTGATGCGCACCGTGTCGCCGATCGCCACCACCTCGGAGGGATGGTTTACGTGGCTCCAGGAGAGCTCGGAGATGTGGATCAGCCCGTCGATCCCGTCGAGGTCGACGAAGGCGCCGAAGTCGACGATGTTCGAGATCTTGCCCTCGACGACCTGGCCCGGCTGCAACCTCCCGAGGATCTGCTCGCGGACCTCCTTGCGCTCCTCCTCGAGGACGGCGCGGCGCGAGAGTACGACGTTGTTGCGGCTGCGGTTGAGCTCGATCACCTTGCACTCGAGCTTCTGGCTCATGAACTCGTCGAGGTTGTGGACGCGGCGGATGTCGACCAGCGAGGCGGGGAGGAAGCCGCGGACGCCGAGGTCGAGGATCAGACCGCCCTTGACGACCTCGATCACCGTTCCCTCGACCGGCTCGCCCGACTCGGCGGCCGCCTCGATGCGGCGCCAGGCCTTCTCGAAGCGGGCCCGCTTCTTGGAGAGGATGAGGCGCCCTTCCTGATCCTCCTTGGTGAGGACGAGGGCGTCGACCTCCTCGCCGAGCTCGACCTCGTCGGAGGGGTCCACCGACTTGCGGATCGAGAGCTCGTTCGAGGGGATGACTCCCTCCGACTTGTAGCCGATGTCGACGAGGACCTCGTCCTTGTCGATCCGCACCACGTTTCCGGTGACCACGTCCCCCTCGTCGAAGGTGACCATGGTCGCGGCGTAGTTGGGCACGATCCTGCCGTCGACCTCGAGCAGCAGGCCGTTCGAACCCTCCACGGGGGTGCCCTCCTGGGCAGGGGCGGCCAGTGTGTCGGGTGTGGACACGGCGGAGATTGTGGCAGAACGACGCTCGGGGGCGCCGGCCCGGCTGCGTCAGCCTCTACGCTGCTCCCATGCCCCGGCGAGAGACCAAGCGCGGCGCCGAGCGGACCCCGATCGGCGGCACTCGCGATGTGCTCGTCTGCGGGGCCAGCTTCGCCGGGTTGGCGCTTGCCCGCGAGCTGGCCGGCTCGGGCGCCGACGTCCTGGTCTGCGACCGCTACGAGATCGGCGAGCGCCAGACCTCGGCCTGCGCGGCGCCGACCGGGTGGCTGACCGCCCTCGGCCTCGAGGACTCGATCCGTCAGACCTTCGGGGAGCTGATCATCCACACGCCCCAAACGACGGTCCGCATGGAGCTCCCGTGGACCTTCTCGACCTTCGACTACCGCACCCTCTGCCGGATCCTCTGGGAGGGCTGCGAGGCGGAGTTCGAGACGGCGACGGTCGAGGGGCGGGCACCGGCGGCGAACGGCGATGGAGCGATCGGCGTGGCCACCGACCGCGGGGTGATCTCGGCGCCGCTGGTGGTCGACTGCCTCGGCTGGCGCCGCGTCCTCGGCAGCGGGGAGAACGTCCAGCCGCCCGAGGCCCGGCTCTCGCGCGGGCTCGAGGTCCATCCCTGGAGCGCCTCGGAGGACCTCGAGATCTGGATCGAGCGAGGCGTCGTGCCGGCGGGCTACGGCTGGAGCTTCCCTGCGGGCGACGAGGTCCGGGTCGGGGTGGGTTCCTTCGATCCTCGCTTCCACGTCAAGCAGCCGACCGTGGAGCTTGCCGACCGGCTCGGGGTCGAGAGCGTCCGCTACCAGGGCAACTGGATCCCCCACCGGCTGCGGCCGGCCACCGACACCGGGGTCTTCTTCGCCGGCGACTCGGCCGGCCATTGCCTGCCGCTGACCGCCGAGGGAATCCGCACCGCCTTCTACTTTGCCATCGCCTGCGGCCGGGAGCTTCGGGCCGTTCTCGACGGGGGCAAGTCGCGCGGCCGGGCTCTCGCCGACTACGAGGAGTTCAGCGGAGCGCACCGGTGGAAGTTCGAGTCGATGCTGCGCGTCCAGCAGCTCGTCCCCAGGGTGCCTCCCCGCCTCCTGGCCCGCCTCCTCGAAGGGATGGAGAGCAAGCGGTTCGTCGACTGGTCCTTCGGCCACTACCTGCAGATCGCACCGCCGGAGTTCGTCGCCTCGACCGCCGATGCCCGGGAGCGGCGGTCGCCGGCTGCGGTGCCCGCAGGCCTCGCCTGATCCGGCGTTATCTTCGATCGCGTGCCGGGTTTCACGGTTGAGCCTCTCCTGCGCTCTCCCCGTATTCCAATCGTCCATGTGCCGAGTCCCGCGCCGAGATCGTTCCCGAAAGCCGTGCAGATGCCGATGAGCGAGCCGAGATGACCCCTGCGCGCATTCCGGCACGCGTCCTGGTGGGCCCGGCGCTGCGGGCCCAGCCCGATCGGCGCCTCGTGATGCTCGCCCGCGAGGGGCACGGGCCCGCGCTGGAGGAGGTGGTGCGGCGCTACCGCCCGGCACTGGTCCGCTACGCCGCGACGATCGTGCCTCCGGACCGGGCCGACGACGTCGTCCAGGACGCGATCGCGCGAGCGCTGCCGAAGATCCGCGACGGCGAGGCCGAGCTCAATCTGCGCCCCTGGCTCTACACCATCGTCCGCAACACGGCTTTCAACAGCATCCGTGACGCCGGGCCGGCCATGGACCATCTGGACGAGAACTTCGACGGGGTCGAGCAACCGCCCCAGGCGCTGGAGCGCCGCGAGGCGCTTGCCGCGGTCCTGGCGGGTGTCCAGGCGCTCCCCGACACGCAGCGAGAGGCGCTGATCAAGCGCGAGATGGAGGGCAGGAGCCACCGAGAGATCGGGGAGACGATGGGGGTCTCTGTCGCCGCCGCCCGGCAGCTGATCCACCGCGGGCGCATCGCCCTGCGCGAGGGCCTCGGCGTCCTCGTCCCGATGCCGGTAATGAGGCAGCTGCTCGAGGGGATGAGCGCCCCGGCGGCGGCCGGGACCGGCGCCGGCGGGGCGCTGGCGGCCAAGGCCCTGGTCGGCGTGCTGGCGCTCGGTGGCGCAGTCGGGGCGGGAGTGGCGCTGCACCGGCACTCCCACCCGTCCCCGAGCCAGGAGACGATCATCGCCGAGCACCACCGGTCTGCGATGGGCCCGGGGGGAGGCGGCGGAGCAGACCGGGCCGGATCACCTCAGGACCGGCTAAAAGGCAATGGACGGCCCGGCGCCACCGGCTCCTCCCGGAACGGTGGCGGCGCAGACTCCAACCGCGGCTCGAACGATGGCAACTCGACCATCGGCGCCAGCGGAGTCGGCAGCGGGCATTCCGAGACCGCCTCCGAGGGGCACGGTCCCTCGGGCAGCTCCGGGTCCGGTGACGCTGGACACGGCGGTGGCGGGGACGGCGAGCACCAGGGCGGCTCTGGCGGAGGAGATAATCCCGCCGAGCCTTCTGGAGGCGAGCATCACGGCGGCGGTGAGAGCTCAGGGGGTGGCGGCTCCGGCGACACCTCCGGGGGGACGGACGACGGATCGGGCGGCGGCGGCAGCTCTGGGCCGACCAGCGAGCCCTCCGGGCACGAGGGTTCCGGCGACGGTTCAAGCGGACATGAGGGCTCGTCGGGCTCGGACGGGACCGAGCTGGTAACGAAGCCGGATTCGGGACACTCCGGCGACGACTGAGCCGGACGCCTGTATGAACCGAACCCCGGTCGGCGTGATGATCGGGACCGGAACGGGTTGAAAGCGCAACGACGCACACCCGTCCGTCCGCGAACCGTCCAGGGGACCCTCCCCGGTTTCAGGATCCGCAGGCAGGGCGCCGAAGGAGGAAATATGAGATCCGAGAGCAGAACCAGTCCGTACCGCACGATCCGCCTTGCCGTCGCGCTGGCACTCGGCGTGCTGGCGGTCTTCGCATTGCCGAGCATCGCCGCGGCCAAAGACCGCAACCACGACCGCATCCCCGATCGCTGGGAGAAGCGCCATCACCTCTCGCTGAAGGTGAAGCAGACCCGCCGCGATCAGGACAGCGATCAGCTGAAGAACCTCGGCGAGTTCCGCCACAGCACCAACCCCCGCAAGGCCGACAGCGACGGTGATGGCATCACTGACGGCGAGGAGGTCGCGGTCGGCGACAACCCGGCTGACGACGACAGCGACAACGACGGGGTCGAGGACGGCAATGAGAACGCGGGCACGGTCGCCTCGTTCGACGGCACCACGCTGACCATCAACCTGGCCGCGGGCGGGACGATCTCCGGAATGGTCACCGACCGCACCGAGGTCAAGTGCGAGACCGAGGGCGATGGCTCGAGCGAGGGGCCTTCGGGCAGCGACCGCCGCAGCCACGCCCGCCTCAGCGCAGACCACGAGGGCGGCGAGGACAACCCCGGCGACGAGGGCGAGGACGGGCACCACGGCGATCACGGCGACGCGAACGCCTGCAGCCCCGACGACCTGGTCGAGGGCGCGGTCGTCCACCAGGCCGAGATCCGGGTTGGCGGCGACGGCGCCGTGTTCGACGAGGTCGAGCTGATCCAGAGCGCCGCCTCCACCGGCTGAAACCGACACCCCAACGCGCAACCCCAGGAGAGGCGCCCCCAGCGGGCGCCTCTCCTATTTGACCTCCAGCCAGTCCTTCCCCACACCGACCTCGACCTCGAGCGGCGGGTCGAGCCGCTGGGCGGCGCACATCTCACGCCTGACCGTCTCGGTCGCCGCCTCCATCTCCCCCGGCGGCCCCTCGAACAGCAGCTCATCGTGGATCTGCAGGACGAGTCGTGTCTTGGCTCCGGACTCGCGCAGGGCCACGTGGCAGCGGACCATCGCCACCTTGATGATGTCCGCGGCCGTCCCCTGGATGACCGTGTTGACAGCGAGGCGCTCGCCCAGACGGCGGGTATTGGGGTTCGGCGAGCGCAGCTCCGGGATCAGCCGGCGGCGTCCCATCAGCGTGGTGACGTAGCCGTCCGTCTGTGCCCGCTCGATCGTCTCCTCGCGGAACGCCGCAACCGCCGGGAAGCGCTCCAGGTAGCGGGCCACGAACTCCTCGCCCTCGCCGCGCGGGATGTTGAGGCGGTCGGCCAGCCCGAAACCGGTGAGCCCGTAGACGATCCCGAAGTTGACCATCTTCGCCTTCGAGCGCTGCCCGATGCCCACCTCGTCGCGCGGGATGTTGAACACCTCCGCCGCGGTCGCGGCGTGGACGTCGTCGCCGGCCCGGAAGATCGCCTTCAGCACCTCCTCCTCGGCGACGTGCGCCAGGACCCGCAGCTCCACCTGGCTGTAGTCGGCGGAGAGCAGCCGGGCCCCGCCCTCGGCGACGAAGCAGCCCCGGATCGGGCGCCCGATCTCGGTCCGGATCGGGATGTTCTGGAGGTTCGGGTTGGTGCTGGAGAGCCGGCCGGTCGTGGTCGAAGCCTGGTTGAAGGTGGTATGTACGCGTCCGCTCTCGGGGTCGACGAGCTCGGGGAGCGTGTCCAGGTAGGTGCTCTTCAGCTTGGTCAGCTCTCGCCAGGTCTCGATCTTCTCGACGATCGGGTGCTCCTCGCGGATCTGGGCAAGGACCCTGGCGTCGGTCGAGAACCCGGTCTTGCCGCGGCGCTTCCGGGTCAGGCCGAGCTCCTCGAAGAGGACCTTGCCGACCTGCTGCGGGGAGCCGATCGTGAACGGGTGTCCGGCGAGATCGTGCACCTCGGACTCGAGCTGCTCGATCCGCTCCTCGATCCCGGAGCCGATCTCGGCCAGCCGGCCGACGTCGAGCTTCAGGCCCTCGCGCTCCATCGCCGCCAGCACGTGGACCAGCGGCAGCTCGACCTCCCGCAGCAGCTGCTCCAGCCCCCACTCCTCGAGCCTGCCCCTCTGCCACCGGGCCAGCTCGACGACGACCCGGGCCTCCTCGGTGGGTTCGAGACCCTGCTCTGCCTCCTCCCCCAGCTCGAGCTGCTCGCCCTCTCCGGCGTCGTCCTTGCCGCTCCGCTCCGCCCCCCTGACCCCGATCCCGGCGTCGGCGGCCAGCTCCAGCAGCTCGTAGCTTCGCCGCTGGGGCTCGAGCAGATAGGCGCCCAGCATCGTGTCGTGGTCGATGACGATCTCGACACCCCGGCGCGAGGCCGCCGCCAGCAGGCCATGGCGGCCTCCGCCCAGCGACTTGGCGTCGTGGGCGACCAGGGGGCAGCCTTCGAACGCGTCCGCGAGCTCATCGAGGCTCGCCTCGCCGGTGATCACCCGCTCCGAGTCCGCGCCGGCCCAGCGCCCGGCGGAGATCGAGATCCCGATCGGCGCACCCGCCGAGGCGATCTCCTGCGGCGAGCCCTCGACCGGTTCGATCTCGATCTCCTGCTCGACCCGGCGCCCGGGGAGCGGCTCGCCGTCCGGGAGGCCCTCCTCGAGGCGCTCGAGGATCGCTCGCAGCTCGAACTCGCGCGCGAACTCGCGCAGCGAGCTGCGGTCCGGGTCCGCGGCCATCACCTCGCTCAGGTCGACTCCGGTCTCGACCTCGAACTTCATCGTCGCCAGCTGCTTCGAGATTCGGGCGTCATCGGCGTGCTCCACCAGGTTCTGCTTGCGCTTCGCGCCGGAGACATGATCGGCGTTCTCCAGCACCCCCTCGAGCGAGCCGAACTTCTGCAGCAGCTGGGCGGCGGTCTTGTCGCCGATGCCGGGGACACCGGGGATGTTGTCCGAGGTATCGCCCTTCAGCCCGATCAGATCCGGGACCAGCTCGGGGGCGACGCCGTAGCGCTCGATCACCGCCTCCCGGTCATAGACCTTGGTGTCGGTGACGCCGCGCGAGGTGGTCATCACCCGCACGCCGTCGGAGACCAGCTGGTAGACGTCGCGATCACCCGAGACCACCATCACCGGGATCTCCAGCTCGCTCGCCTCCCTGGTCAGCGAGGCGATCACGTCGTCGGCCTCGTATCCCTCGGACCTGACGTTGGCGTAGCCGAAGGCCTCGACCACCTCGAGCAGGTGGGGCCATTGCTCGCGCAGCAGGTCGGGGCGGGGGGAGCGTTGGGCCTTGTAATCGGCGTAGGTGGTGTCGCGGCCCGACATCCCGGCGTCCCAGGCGACAACCAGCCCCCCTGGACGGTGATCGGTGAGAATCTTCACCAGCATCGACGCTAGGCCGAAGATCGCATTCGTCGGGCGGCCGTCGGAGGTGGCGATCGAGTCCGGCAGGGCGAAGAAAGCCCGGTAGGCGAGACTGTTGCCGTCGAGCAGGAAGAGCTCCTTGCCGTCCTTGTCGCCGTTTGCGCCCACGCGCTGACTCTAGTCAGTGGCGCCGGGGTGAAGATGGCGGGAGAGCACCGATGCGACGGCTGCAAACTGGTCGCGGACCAGCTTCGGGGTGAGCCGGATCACCTCGTATCCCTGACGCCGCAGCTCGAGGTCGCGGCCCCGGTCGTCCGCGAAGGCCTGACGGCCACGGTGGAAGCGGTATCCATCTGTTTCTACGATCAGGCGCGGCTCGCGCCAGAGGAAGTCGACGCGGCAGGGGCCGACGCGAACGTTCACTTCGGGCTCCGGCAGGCGATGGCGGCGACAGCGGGACAGGAACATTCGCTCCAGCTCGCTGCGGGTGCGGTCGGTCTCGACTTCGTCTGACAGCGGATAGCCGAGTACCTCCGCCTGCCGGATGACGCCTCGGAGCTTTGCCGGAGCAAGGACACGGCGCAGATCGGCGATCGTGCGGGCAGGGGTGGTGATCGGGATGCCGCGATGGCGGGTGAGGTCGCCTGTGGTCAGGGTCCTCGGGCGATGAATCCGGATCCCCGGTCGTCGCGACCGGCCCCCACGGCCGGGCACGACGATGTTGACCGGGCCCCCCGTCGGAGACAGCAGGCCCCAGTGCGCGGCTGCGTCGCAATGACTCAACGCGGCGCCCGGGCCGCAAGCGATCACCGCGGCCAGCCAGCGGCCTTCCCTGCTGAGACCGGAATGCCCAACTGCGAAAACGCCGCGGTGAATGCGATGAAGACGACCGGCGGCGACCCGCCGACCGATGCCGGTGCGATCAACCCCAGCGCCGGCAAGCTGGCGGCCAGTCACAACTCCGAACTGTCGGGCAGCGATCCGGGCGATGGCGAGGCCCGCCGGGGCGGGTTTGTTTCGCATAGCGATACAAGAGCGCCCAACGGTCCTTCGCCCCCGGCGGGCGGCGTCTCGCGCCTGCATAGAATCCGCCGCGATGGCGGTCAGCGCGCAATACAGCGTCACGATCCGGGTCGAGCTCGACGCGCGGCAGGAGCCGCTCGGGAAGCTGACCGCGTCGATCGCCGAGGCCGGCGGGCAGCTGCAGGGGGTCGACCTTGTCCCCGGTGCCGGCGGCGAGGGAAAGCGGGTGCGGGAGTTCACGATCGACGCTCGCGACCAGCAGCACTGGGAGCAGATCCTGCGCTCGATCGGCTCGACCAGGGGGGCGACCGTCCTCGACTACACGGACCGCACGATGCAGATGCACCGAGGGGGCAAGATCGAGCAGCGCAACAAGTACCCGCTGAAGACGCGCGACGACCTCTCGATGGCCTACACGCCGGGCGTCGCGCGAGTCTGCCAGGCCATCCACGCCGACCGCTCGAAGGCGTTCGAGTACACGATCAAGAAGAACACGGTCGCGGTCGTCTCCGACGGCAGCGCGGTGCTCGGGCTGGGCAACATCGGCCCCGAGGCGGCGATGCCGGTGATGGAGGGCAAGGCGATGCTGTTCAAGGAGTTCGCCGATGTCGACGCCTTCCCGATCTGCGTCTCCAGCCAGGAGGCCGACGAGATCGTCCGGGTGGTGGAGCTGATCGCACCCACCTTCGGCGGCGTCAATCTCGAGGACATCTCGGCGCCGCGCTGCTTCGAGATCGAGGAACGGCTGAAGGAGTCCCTCGACATCCCGGTCTTCCACGACGACCAGCACGGCACGGCGGTGGTGACGATGGCGGCCCTGTTCAACGCGCTGAAGATCGTCGGCAAGCCGATCGAGAGCCTGCGGGTGCTGATGGTCGGGCTCGGCGCCGCCGGCGTCGCCGTGACCAAGATGATGCTCGCCTCGGGCGTCACCCACATCGTCGGCTGCGACCGCAACGGGGCCCTCTCGACCACCCGCCCCGACTACGAGTCGGGCGAGATGTCACCGATCAAGCGCTGGTACGCGGAGAACTCCAACCCGGACCACCTGTTGGGAGAGCCGGATGAGGTGATCGAGGGGATGGACCTCTTCGTCGGCCTCTCGGGGCCCGGGATCATCACCCCTGACTCGCTGGGGCAGATGTCCGAGGACGCGATCGTCTTCGCGATGGCGAACCCCAACCCGGAGGTGATGCCCGAGGACGCGGCTCCCTTCGTGCGGATCATGGCCACCGGCCGCTCGGACTATCCGAACCAGATCAACAACGTGCTCTGCTTCCCGGGCATCTTCCGGGGCGCCCTGGACGCCGGCGCCCCGAGGATCACCGAGGAGATGAAGCTCGCGGCGGCGAAGGGGATCGCGGAGACGGTGACCGAGGACGACCTCTCCGAGGACTACATCATTCCCTCGGTGTTCAACCGCGATGTCGCGCCCGCCGTCGCCGCCGCGGTGGTCGAGGAGGCAAAGAGCGCCGGGATCGCCAGGTTCAGCGACCAGACGGGGACCTTCCAGACGGTGCCGGCGTGAGGGTCCTGGTCACCGGGGCGAGCGGAGCGCTCGGCTCGGCCGTCTGCGACGCGCTGCTGGCCCGCGGCGACGAGGTCATCGGCCTCACCCGCGACCCGGAGCGCGCCCGCAAGACCAACCCGACGGTGCGCTGGTTCGGCTGGCAGCCGCGCATGGAGCGCCCCCCGGCGGATGCTTTCGACGAGGTCGACGGGGTGATCAACCTGGTCGGGGAGCCGATCAACCAGCGCTGGACCGAGGAGGCAAAGACGTCGATCATGGAGAGCCGTCGCACCGGCACCCGCAACCTCGTTCAGGCGATCACCGCCCTCGAGCACAGGCCCCGGGTTCTGGTCAGCCAGTCGGCGATCGGCTACTACGGCGACCGGGGCGAGAGCCTGGTGGACGAGTCCACGGCGCCCGGGAACGATTTCGGCGCCGAGGTCGTCAACGAGTGGGAGCGGTCGGCCGACGAGGTCAGCGGGACCGGCGTCCGCCTGGTGATCGTCCGCACCGGGCTCGTCCTCGATCCCGCGCACGGCCTGCTGAAGCAGCTGCTGACCCCCTTCCGGCTCGGCCTCGGAGGCCCGGTGGCGGGCGGCGAGCAGTACATGTCGTGGATCCACCTCGACGACGAGACCGGCGTCCTGCTCTGGGCGCTCGACAGCGAGAGCGTCAGCGGCGTGATCAACGCCACCGCCCCTAACCCGGTGACGAACCGCGAGCTGTCGAAGACGCTCGGGCGGGTCCTGCGTCGTCCGGCGGCAGTCCCGGTGCCCGGGTTCGTGCTCAACCTCATGTACGGCGAGGAGTTCGCCGAGACGATCCGCGGCGGGCAGAGGGTGATCCCGCGCCGCACCCTCGACCTCGGTTACAGCTTCGAGCACCCCGAGCTCGAGCCGGCGCTGCGCGACCTGCTCGGCTGAGCTCTTCAGGGCTGCCCCGCGCTCAGCTCCGCCGAGAAGGCCAGGCGGCAGCCCCGGATCGAGTAGGCGGTGACGAGATCGAGCGTGGTGTCACCGGAGGACCGGATCGAGTACTTGCCGAGGACGGAACGGCGGTCGCGGGTCGCCAGCACCTGTTCGGCGACGGCTCGGCGGTCACCGCCGTCATCGCCTGCGCGCCGGATTGCGCTGAGCAGTAGTGCCATCGCCTCGAAGCCGTAGGCAGAGGCAGGTTGGGACTGGCCGAAACGCCGGCGATAGGCGCGGTTGAAGGCCTTGCCGCGGGGGTCCAGCCGGAACGGCTCTCGGTAGGGGGAGATCAGGTAGCGGCGGGCGCTCTCGGCCCGGCATCCTCGCAGGGCCGCCGGCCCCGGGGCGCCGGTGGCGATGTCCCTCGGCGGGACGCCCAGCCTGCTCGCCAGCACTCCCACGACCCTCCCGAGCACCGAGGCGTCGGGAACGACACGGGCAAAGGTCTGATCGCCGCTGGGCCGGTAGCGCTCCCCGGTCAGGTCGAGCGCCACGGCTCCGGGCGAGACCTGCGGGATCTCGGCCTGGTTCGTGATCGGGAGCGATACCCGGGTGGCGCCCGAATCCAGGTCGCCGATGAAGCCGATCGCGGTCGAGTCCTCGGCGGCCCGGCGGGCGTTGGCCGCGCTCGCCACCGGACTCCACCGCGAGCCTCCGCCCGTGTCGTCGAGGAAGCGCGCCCTCACCCGGAACTCCCCGATCCGGCCGCCGGCGCGGGCCAACGCCAGCCGGGCGCCGTCGGCGGCGGCCCGGCCCTCGGCGGCGCGCTCCCCGTGCAGGGGAAGGCTGACGTAGACGGTCAGGGTCGCCGGGCCTCGCCCGGCGCTCTCCCCGCAACCTCCGAGGAGGGCGAGGAGGCCGGCGCCGAGGACCCCGAGGAGGGCGCCCGAGCGGCTCAGCCGAAGAACACCTCCGCCTCCCGGTAGAGCGACTCGGGCACCAGCTTCAGCTTGCTGGTCGCCTCGGAGAGGTCGACCAGCTCGATCGAGGTGCCCCGCAGCGCGGTCATCTTGCCCCAGGCGCCCTCGTGGGCTGCGTCGATCGCGTGCAGCCCGAAGCGGGTGGCGAGCACGCGGTCGAAGGCGGTCGGCGTGCCGCCTCGCTGGACGTGACCCAGCACGGTCGCCCTCGCGTCCTCTCCGGTCCGCCGGGCGATCTCCCCCTCGAGCCAATGGGCGACGCCACCGAGCCGGACATGGCCGAAGGCATCGGTCGGCGCCTCGTCTGCATCCGGGATGCCGCCAGTCGGCTCGGCGCCCTCGGAGACGACGATGATCGGCGCGTACTGACTCTTGAAGCGCTGCTCGATGTAGGCGCATACGCGCTCGATATCGAAGGTCTGCTCCGGGATGAGGATCACGTTGGCGCCGCCGGCAAGGCCCGCGTGGAAGGCGATCCAGCCCGCGTGACGGCCCATGACCTCGACGATCAGCACCCGGTGATGGCTCTCGGCTGTCGTGTGGAGGCGGTCGATCGCCTCCATCGCGATGTTGACGGCCGTGTCGAAACCGAAGGTGTAATCGGTCGCCCCGAGATCGTTGTCGATCGTCTTCGGGACGCCGACGACGTTGACCCCTGCCTCCCCGAGGCTGCTTGCCACCCCCAGGGTGTCCTCGCCGCCGATCGCGATCAGGCCGTCGACGCCGTCCTCGGAGAGGTTCGCCCGCAGCCGCTCGATCCCGTCCGGCTCCCCGATCGGGTTGGTTCGCGACGAGCCGAGGATGGTGCCGCCCCGCGGCAGGATCCCCCGCACCTCGGGTATGCCCAGCGGGCGGCTCTCGCCCTCGAGCGGTCCCCGCCATCCGTCGCGGTAGCCGACGAACTGGTGCCCGTACTCGCCCACGCCCTTGCGGACGATCGCCCGGATTACGGCGTTCAGCCCGGGGCAATCGCCTCCGCCGGTCAGTACGCCGATTCGCATCCCGAGGCCTCAATCACGTTGCGCGGCAGCGTAACGCCACCATGCCCCAGCCGCCAGAATCATCGCGACCCCGAAGCGAAGGAGAGTCAGGATGAGCGAAGAGCCCGACCTGGGCGCCGTCAAGCAGGTCCAGCAGAAGGTCTGGTCGGAGGGAGACTTCTCGGTGATCGCCGGCCTGGTGATGTCGACCGCCGAGAACCTGGCCGAGTCACTCGCGATCCTCCCCGGCGAGAAGGTGCTCGACGTCGCCTGCGGCAGCGGCAACGGGGCGATCGCCGCGGCCCGCCGGGCCTGGGGGAACACCACCGGGGCCGACTTCGTGCCCGCGCTCCTGGAGCGCGGCCGCGAGCGGGCCGCAGCGGAGCGCCTCGAGATCGAGTTCGTCGAGGGCGATGCCGAGTCGCTGCCCTTCGAGGACGAGAGCTTCGACGTGGTGATGTCGATCTACGGGGCGATGTTCGCTCCCGACCAACAGCAGGCGGCCTCCGAGCTGCTGCGGGTCTGTAAGCCGGGTGGGCGGATCGGGATGGCCAACTGGGTCCCGGACGGCCTCATCGGTGAGATGTTCATGACCTCGGCCAAGCACGCCCCGCTGCCGCCGGGGATCGATCCTCCGATCCTCTGGGGAACCGAGGAGCGCCTCCGGGAGCTGAAACAGGTGGTCTCAATGGCTTTGATCATGACCCGGCTGGAGGTCGGGAACTACGAATCGTGGAAGCCGATGTTCGACGAGGATCGGCCCGGCGTCCGCGGCAAGGCAAGCGGTTATCGGCTCTTCCGCAGCGTCGAGAACCCCGACGAAGTCTTCGTCCAGGTGGAGTTCCCCTCCGCGGAGGAGGCCAGGGCAGGCGCCCAGCGGCTGCTCGCCTCAGGCGTCCTCGACCGGTTCCCCGACCGCAGTGGCCCGACAGTCGTCGAGGAAGCCGAGAAGGTCATCTACTAGCGAAAGGCGGTCGTGCCGGTGGCCGCTCGTGCGTCGGCCACCGGCTCGATCGCCGGAAAGAGCGGAAACGTGACCATCCTTCGAATCGAACATGCAGTCAGCGACTTCGAGGCGTGGCACCGGGCCTTCCTGCGCGGCTGGACCCTGTGTGCCGCGAGGAGCCGGGGATTGCGCGGCTACCGCGTCTTTCAGCCGGCTGAGGAGCCCGACCACATCAAGGTCGATCTGGAGTTCGACAGCCGCCGGCAAGCGGAGTCCATACGAGCCGCGCTGACCAATCTCTGGAAAGCCGGCGCGGCGGTGCCGGCCCTGACCGGGGCGGCGCGAGCCCAGATCGTGGAGACGATGGACAGCGAAAGGCTCTAGGGCTTGAGCTTCTCGATCAGCGGCTTCGAGACCCGCAGCGCCGCGCCGATGAACAGCACTGTGAGGAAGACCACCCCGGCCACCGGCCCGCCCTGGCCGATCGCGTAAGAGAGGGTCGTCGCTACGAGGGCGAGGAAGAGGGTGACGACCAGTCCCATTGCGCGGCAATCCTAGCCGCCGAGGGCGTCGCGCGTGCGGGCAAGGAAGTCCGAGACATCCGATCGAGCCGCGTCGATCTCCTCCGCCTCGGCGACGAGGCGGACGAGGCGGCTGCCGATGATCACTCCGTCAGCGACCCGCCCGACCTCGGCGGCCTGCTGCGGCGAGCCGATCCCGAACCCGACCGCGACCGGCACCTCGGCCTCCCGCTTCACCGCGGCGACCAGCTCCGACAGCTCCGCCGGCAGCTCGGCCCGCTCGCCGGTCGTGCCGACGTCGGAGACCACATAGACGAATCCGCTAGCCGCCTCGCAGATCCGCTCGCGGCGTGCCTCCGGGGTAGTCGGCGCCACCAGGGGGATGCTCGCCAGCCCGGCCGAGACCAGGGCCTCGCCGATTTCCCCGGCTTCGCCCAGGGGCAGGTCGGGGACAATTGCCCCGGCCGCGCCGGCCTCCGCCGCCCGTTTGGCGAAGTCCTCGGCACCCCTCGCCAGGATCATGTTCGAGTAGGCCATCAGCACGACCGGGACGCGGCCGGCGACGGCCGAGCAGGTCTCGAGCACCGACTCCAGGTTCGCTCCGGCATCCAGGGCCGCGGTCGCCGCCGCGTGGATCACCGGCCCGTCGGCGAGCGGGTCCGAGAACGGGACGCCGAGCTCGATCAGATCGGCGCCCGAGTCGGCGTAAGCGGCGGCGATCGTCGCCGATCCCTCGCGGTCGGGGAAGCCCCCCATCATGTAGGGCATCAGCGCCGCTCTCCGCTGATCACGGGCCGCGGCGAAGGCCGCGGCGATCGCCTCAGCGGCCACTGCGCTCCGCGACCTCGGCCAGGTCCTTGTCGCCCCTCCCAGAGAGGCACAAGACATCGAAGCCAGAACCACTATCCGGCATCTCCTCCGCTTCGCGTCCGGGGATGCCGGGGTGGCCTGAGGGATGGGGATTGGAATTCTCCAGCAGCCAGGCGATCGCGTGGGCCGCCTCGAGCGCGGGGATGATGCCCTCCAGCCGGGAGAGCTCGTGGAAGGCTGCCAGCGCCTGCTCGTCGGTGACCGAGAAGTAGCTGGCGCGGCCGCTGTCGCGAAGCGCGGCGTGCTGCGGCCCGACCCCTGGATAGTCAAGCCCCGCGGAGACCGAGTGCGCCTCGAGGATCTGGCCCTCCGAGTCCGAGATCACCGAGGAGAGCGAGCCGTGCAGGACGCCGGTGCGGCCGGCGCCGAGGGAGGCACCGTGACGGCCGCTCTCGATCCCCTCTCCGGCGGCCTCGACCCCGATCAGCACGACCTCGTCGTCGAGGAACGCGGTGAAGATGCCGATCGAGTTGGACCCTCCGCCGACGCAGGCGATCACCCGCTCCGGGAGGCCGCCCTCGGCGGCGAGCGCCTGCTCGCGCGCCTCGTCGCCGATCACCCTCTGAAGATCCCGGACCAGCGCCGGAAAGGGAGCGGGCCCGACCGCAGAGCCGATCACGTAGTGGGTCGAGGCGACGTTGGCCACCCAGTCGCGGATCGCCGCGCTGACCGCCTCCTTCAGCGTCCGGGCGCCCGCCTCGACCGGAACCACCTCGGCGCCGAGGAGCGCCATGCGCTCGACGTTCGGCGCCTGACGACGGATGTCCTCGGATCCCATGTAGACGACGCACTCGAGGCCAAGCAGCGCGCAGGCGGTCGCCGTCGCGACCCCGTGCTGGCCGGCGCCTGTCTCAGCGATCACCCGCGGCTTGCCCATCCGCTGGGCCAGCAGGGCTTGCCCGACGGCGTTGTTGACCTTGTGGGCTCCCGTATGGGCGAGGTCCTCGCGCTTCAGATAGACGGTCCGTCCGAGCAGCCCGGAGAGCCGCTCGGCGCGGTAGAGCGGCGTCGGACGGCCGATGAAGTCGCGCCGCAGCAGCGCCAGCCGCTCGCCGAATGAGGGATCGTCGCGGGCCTGCGCCCAAGCTTCGGTGAGCTGGTCGAGAGCCGGGATCAGCGTCTCGGGGACGTAGCGGCCCCCGTAGGGGCCAAACCTCTCCTCGACCTCGGTGCCCCCGGTCATGCGGTCGCGGGACTGGCCGCCCGGGCAGCCTCGAAGAAGGCGGTCAGCAGTTCGGGGTCCTTGCGGCCCGGCTCGGCCTCGACTCCGCTGGCGACGTCGACCGCGAAGGGACGGGTCACCTCGATCGCCTCGCCGACGTTCTCGGGCCGGAGCCCGCCCGCGACGATCGCGGGGACCGGCGAGTGGCGCCCGCGCAAGAGCTCCCAGTCGAAGGCGCGGCCGGTACCGCCGCGGAGATCCGCCTGCCGGGAGTCGAAGAGATGGAAATCGGTCGGGTAGGCCTCCGCCGCCTGAAGGTCGGCACCACTCGAGAGGTGGATCGCCTTGACCACCTTGGCCCCGGTGCGGCGCCCGATCTCCGCGCAGAGCGAGGGTCCCTCCTCGCCGTTCAGCTGGACGATCGTCAGACCGGCGTTCTCCACCGCCTTGGCCACCTCGTCGAGGGTTGGGTTGACGAACACGCCCGCGACCTCGCAGCGGCGCCGAAAGGCGGCCCCGATCTCCGCAGCCGCCGCCGGCCCGCAGAAGCGCGGGCTCGCCTGGTGATGGATCAGACCGATCGCCCAGGCGCCGAGCTCGACCGCAGCGGTCGCATCGTCGAAATCGGTGATCCCGCAGATCTTCACCCGCACGCGAGAAAGGGTACGGGAGCGGCCGAGCACGGCCGGCAGATGCCGCCGGCCGTGCCCGGCTCCTCCCTCAGCGCGCCGGTCTCAGCGCGCGCGCTGAGCGCCTGCCCCCGGCGCGGCGACCTCGAGCCGCCCCGAGCGCCGGCCCCGCGTGCGCAACGCGCGGCTGCCGAGCAGCACGAGCAACCCCCCGGCCAGCGCTCCCATCGCCGCGTCGCCCCAATCGAAGCCGTCACCACCGGAAGTCCGGTCCGGGCCGACCTGGGCCACGAAGGGGACCGCGGCAGAGCCGTCCCGGCGCAGGGTGGGACCGCTCTCGGATCCTCCGACCTGGGCGACGAACGGAACCGCCGCGGCCGGATCTCGGTGAAGGACGACCTCCCCAGAGGCCGGCGCCACCGGCACGATGGCGGCGCAGACCGCCAGCAGCGTCAGTCCGAGTCCAATCCTGCTTCCTGCTTTCATCTCCGCCTCCTCGATCGCTTGCGAAGCGCACTGAGGTTCGGACCAGCCGCAAAAGTTGCACTTAAGCGCTACTTAAGCCATCTCGCGCTAGCTGTTACCTTTCCCGATGGAGAGGAGAGATGGAGTTCCGAATACTCGGGCCCCTGGAGGTTCGTGACCGCGGACGCCCGCTGCCCCTGACGGCGGCGAAGCAGCGAACTCTGCTCGGGATCCTCCTGGTCCATGCCAACCAGGTGGTCTCCACCGACCTTCTGATCGACGAGATCTGGGACGGACGGCCGCCGAGGACTGCGGCCAACGCCCTCCAGGTCTACGTCACGGGGCTGCGCTCCACGCTGGAGCCGGAACGCGCCCCGCGTGCCCCCAGCCAGGTGCTCCCCGCTCGCGCCGGCGGCTACTCGCTGATCGTCGAGCCCGAGGCGCTCGACGCCGATCGATTCGAGCGTGAGATGGAGGCGGCGAAGAACGCCCTTCGCGGCGGCGAGGCCTCCAGCGCCGCCGAAGGCCTCCGCCACGCCCTGGGAATGTGGCGGGGGGCCGCGCTCGCTGACTTCACCTACGCACCGTTCGCCCAAGCGGAGATCGCCCGGCTCGAGGAGCTTCGTCTGGCCGCGCTCGAGGAGCGGATCGAGGCGGATCTGGGCCTGGGACGCGAGGCGGCGCTGACCGCCGAGCTCGAGGGCCTGGTCGGCACCCACCCCCTGCGCGAGCGCCTCCGCGGGCAGCTGATGGTCTGCCTCTACCGGACCGGCCGGCAGGCCGAGGCCCTGGAGTCCTATGCCCAGATCCACCGCGCCCTGGTGGACGAGCTGGGGATCCCTCCCGGCCCTCCCCTGCAGGAGCTTCAGCGCGCGGTCCTCAACCATGACCCGAAGCTCGACGCCCCCAGCGGGGCCGGTGGCGGGAGCCAGGCGCGCACCGCCGGCGATTCCCGGGCGGAGGTCGCTTCGATCCCCCCGCCGAGCCGCAAGAGCGTCGCCGTCATGGTGATCGAGCGGGAGGCGGCACCGAGCGCCGATCCGGAGTCGCGGCGTCGCGCCGACGAGTGCGAGCTGGACGCCACCCAGGCGGTGATCGAGCAGCATGGAGGAAGCGTCGAGAGTGTCCTGGGGACGAGGACGATGGCCGTCTTCGGTGTCCCCCTGGCGCACGAGGACGACGCGCTGCGGGCCCTGCGCGCGGCGGCCGAGCTCACGACTCGGTCCCCCGAGAGCGGACCGCGCCCGCGGGCGCCGCGGGTCGGCCTTGCCGCCGGCGAGGTCCTCGCAGGCGGGCCGGTGCCGATCTCGGCCGAGGAGCCGGTGCGGGTCGCGGCCGAGCTGGTCGGGGCTGCGTCTCCTGGGGAGGCCCTTGTCTCCGGCGAGATCCGCGCGTTGCTCGGCGGAGCCGGGCGGTTCGAGCGGGTCGAGGGCCCGCCGCCGGCGTGGAGACTGGTCGAGCTGGCCGGCGAGCCGCCACCGCTGACCCGCCGGCCCGATGCTCCGCTGGTCGGCCGCGAGACAGAGCTGGCGGCCCTCCATCGGGCGCTGGAGCAGGCGGCGGGCAAGCGGGCCGCGCAGCTGGTCACCGTCCTCGGCCCACCCGGTATCGGAAAGTCGAGGCTAGCCCAGGAGCTGGCGTCGAGAGTCGGCGGCGAAGCGATCGTCGTCGCCGGGCGCTGCCTGCCCTACGGCGACGGGATCACCTTCTGGCCCCTGCGCGAGATCATCGAGCAGCTGTCCGCCGAGCAGCCTCTGGACGAGATCCTCACCTCCGCGGAGGAGGACGGGCGCCTGGCCGGAGCCGTCGGCGAGGCGCTGGTCGAGGGCGGGGGATCGAGCAGTCGGGAAGAGGTCTTCGTCGGCTTTCGCCGGCTGCTCGAAATGGCCGCGGAGCACCGTCCCGTCGTGGCGATGTTCGAAGACGTCCACTGGGCGGAGCCGACATTGCTCGATCTGATCGAGTACCTCGCCGAGCGCGGCCGGCGGTCTCCCCTGCTCCTCATCTGCCTCGCCCGACTGGAGCTGCTCGAGGAGCGTCCGACCTGGGCAATCGGCAGGCAGAACGTCAGCTCGATCCTGCTGGAGGAGTTGACCGTCTCGGAGGCTGAGCGGATGATCGCGGTGCTCGCGCCGGGCTTCGACCCTGATACCCGCAGGCGGGCGCTGGCAGCAGCCGAGGGCAACCCGCTCTACCTCGGACAAATCGTGGCGATGCTCTCCGAGGGAGGCCTGGCCGCCGGGGAAGTTCCGATCCCGCCGACGATCCAGGCGCTTCTCAACGCGCGCCTTGACCGCCTGGGACCCGGGGAGCGGGCCTTGATCGACCGCGCCGCGGTGATCGGCAAGGAGTTCTGGGAAGCAGCGGTCGAAGAACTGTTGCCCGAGGAAGCAGAGCCCTTCACCCACCGGCACCTGGCGACGCTGATCCGCAGGCAACTCCTGATGCCTGCGCACTCCTTGCCGGGCGGCGGCGAGGGCTATCGCTTTCACCACATCCTGATCCAGCAGGCCGCCTACCGAGCCGTGCCCGGCGCGCTGCGGGCTGAGCTGCACGAGCGGTTCGCCGATTGGGTCGAAGGACATTTCTCCGCGGGCGAGTTCCCGGAGATCGTCGGCCACCACCTCGAAAGGGCGCATCACCACCGGCGCGAAACCGGATCCGACCTGGGGGCCGTCGCCGAGCTTGCATCCCGTGCATCCGATCATCTGGCTATGGCGGGCCGGCGAGCCTTCGGGCGCGGCGACATGCCCGCGGCGGCGGCGCTGCTCGAGCGGGCCTGCTCCCTGCTCGGGCCCCGCGACTCCGAAGCGCCTCAGCACTTCTCGGACCTTGGCTACGCGCTCTTCGAGGTCGGCGAGTTCAGCGCGGCCGAGCGGGCGCTTGCCGAGGCGGAGAGGCGTGCATCGACGATCGGCGACCGGGCCGTTGCGTTGAGCGCCAAGGTCAAGCGGAGCAACGTCGGCCTTTACACCGATCCCGGTGCCGCCGATCTCGAGGCGCTCTCCGAGGAAGCGGGCGAGGCGATCGAGGCACTGGGCCAACAGGGAGACGACCAGGGGCTATCGCGCGCCTGGACGGCACTCGCCGAGGTGCTTTATCTCAGGGGGCTGCTTGTGAGGGCCGGGGAGGCGGCGCTGCGGGCCGCCGAGCACGCCCGCGTTGCGGGCAGCAAGCGGGAGGAGGCGTGGGCCGTCGGCGAGTACGGCCTCTGCCTTTTCGAAGGCCCGGCACGGGTGGAGGAGTCGATCGCGCGCCTGACCACGGTCCTTGACGATGCCCGCGGCAACCAAATCATGGCTGCCAACGTCAACGGCTTCCTGGCTCTCCAGGAGGCGCTTGCTGGGCAAATCGAGCAGGCAAGAGCGCGCGTCGCCGACAGCCTTCGCCACACCCATGATCTCGGCCTCAATTGGCAGACCGGCATTCACAGCCTGCTCAGCGCCTACGTGGAGTCCCTCGGCGGCGATCCCGGCAACGCTGAGCGGCATCTGCTGAAAGCCAAACAGGCATTCGTCGAGATCGGGGACCAATGGTTCCTCTCAACTGTCGCGGTCGACCTGGCGCGTGCCATCTACGACCAGGGACGCCATGACGACGCCTGGGCGCTGGCCGATGAGATAGACCGATGGCCGGTCCCGGCCGACACTGAGTGGCAGATCAAGCGCAGGACCGTCCGCGCATTGCTGCTCGCCCAAGCCGGTGATTGCCGGGGGGCCTCGGATCTGGCAGCCGAGGCTGTGGCCATCGCCGGTGGGAGCGAGTTCGCCCTAGTGCACGGCGAGGGACTCATCGCCCTCTCTGACGTGCACGCCCTCGGGGGGAGCCAGGATGAGGCGATCGCCGCAGCCCGCGAGGCCGAGGCGATCCACCTTGCGAAGGGCAACGTGGTGGGCGCGGGGGCGGCGCGCGAGCGCCTCAATTCCCTCGGCCGCTAGGCCGCTAGTTCCCGAAGGGGCTCGGCGTCGCCGAGGGGTCCCGAACTGAGTTGGGGCGATCTCCGAGGGTCACCGTCACCGTCTTGGTCGAGCCCCCGCGCAGGACCGTGACGTCGATCGTGTCGCCCGGCTTGGCGGCGTTGACGATGTTGACCACCTGGTCCATCGATGACACCTTCTTGCCGTTGATCGCGGTGATGATGTCGCCGCCGAGGCTGAGGCTGGCGCCGTCGATCGTCGCCGAGGTGTCGCCGCCCTTGATCCCGGCGTTGTCGGCGGGGCCTCCCTGGACCACCTCCTGGACGAGCACGCCGCTGGAGACGGGCAGGTTCACGGCCTGCGCCAGGGTCGAGTCGATCGTCGCCCCGGTGATCCCGAGGAAGGCGTGCTCGACCTTGCCACTGGACTCGAGCTGGCTGACCACGTCGCGGGCGGTGTTGATCGGGATCGCGAAGCCGATGCCGACGTTGCCGCGACCGCCGCCGCCTGTCTCGATCTGCGAGTTGATCCCGACGACCTGTCCCGCGGCGTCGATCAGCGGGCCGCCCGAGTTCCCCGGATTGATCGCCGCATCGGTCTGGATCACGTTGGAGATAGCGAACCCGTTGGGCGCCTGGATCTGTCGCTGCAGGGCGGACACGATGCCGCTGGTCACGGTGCGGTCGAGGCCGAAGGGGTTGCCGATCGCGACCACTGGGTCACCGACCTCGACCTTCGAGGAGTCGCCCAGGGCCAGCGGATGCAGCTGGTCGGAGGGAGCGTCGATCTTCAGCAGGGCCAGGTCTGTGGCCGGGTCCGTGCCGACGACCTTCGCGTCGTAGGTGGTGTCCGAGTCGCCGAGCTTGACCTGGATCTGCTTGGCGCCCGAGACGACGTGGTTGTTGGTGAGCACGTGGCCATCGGTGTCGATCACGAACCCCGAGCCGGTGGCGACGCCGCCGCCGGACCCGCCGAAGGGGTCGAACGGAGAGGCCGGCCGCGGCGGTTGCTGAGCCTGGATGAAGGCGACCCCCTGTCCATCGCGCTCATAGATCTGGTGGACCGTGTCGGAGGAGCCCGTGTTATGGGTGTCCACGGCCGGGGCAGCAAGCGGCGCGGCGGAGATCGTCGTACCCCCGGCGTCGCTGTCGACCCAGCCGGCCGAGATCGCCAGCAGCCCGAAGGCGGCGACGATGCCCCCGCCGAGGACGGCGGATCCGAAGGAGGTGCGAAAGAAGGCTCTGACCCTGCCCATGGCGGGAGATCATGGGAGACAGCGTTGTGCGCTTTCTAAACGACCCCGAAAGAGTTTCTAAAGAGTCACATCTGCGGCGGCTTCGCCACCTGACATGCCTGTGCCGGCGCTAACACCGCGCCGGCAAACACCGAACAACTTGCGGCGGCTTCGCCACCTGACATGCCTGTGCCGGCGCTAACACCGCGCCGGCAAACACCGAACAACTTGCGGCGGCTTCGCCACCTGACATGCCTGTGCCGGCGCTAACACCGCGCCGGCAAACACCGAACAACTTGCGGCGGCTTCGCCACCTGACATGCCTGTGCCGGCGCTAACACCGCGCCGGCAAACACACTTCCGGGGGTTAGGGAAGCTGGTGCTCGCGCGTTCCCTCGTCGCCGCCGGTCAGCTCGCGGGTCTTCGACTCCGCGTCGCCGGCCCGCATCAGCGCCTCCCCGATCAGCACTGCGTCGACCCCGACCCGCTCCAGGTCGTCGAGCTGGGCGCGATCGGAGATCCCGCTCTCGGCGACGACCGTCGTCCCCGCGGGCACGTCGGGCATCAGCTCGTAGGTGGTGCCGACGTCGACGGCCCCCGAGTCGAGGTCGCGGTTGTTGATCCCGATCAGCTCGGCCCCCTGCTCGAGGGCACGCTCCAGCTCCTCGGTGTCGTGGACCTCCACCAGGCAGTCGAGATCGAGCGCCTCCGCCTCGGCCTGCAGCCGTCCCAGGGTGTCGTCCTCGAGCACCCGGGCTATCAGCAGCACCGCGTCGGCGCCCCCGGCGGCGGCCTCGTAGAGCTGGTAGCTGTCGACGACGATGTCCTTGCGCAGGATCGGCAATCCCGAAGCGGACCTCGCCGCCCGCAGGTCGTCGAGCGATCCCCCGAAATGAGCCTCGTCGGTGAGGATCGAGAGCGCCGCGGCGCCGCCTCGCTCGTAGGCCCCGACCTGCGCGGAGAGTTCTGTGGCGGGGGCGATCTCCCCTGCGCTGGGCGAGCGCCGCTTGAACTCCGCGATCAGCGAGAGGCCGGGCGCCACCAGCGCCTCCCCGAACGGCCGGTCGTCCTCGGCCCGGCTGCGGAGCTGAGCCTCCAGCTCCGCCTCGGGCACCTGCTCGCGCCGGCGCTCGACTCCCTCGCGGGCTGCGGAGATGAGCTGCTCGATGATTCCCACTTGACCGCCGGAACCCTAGTTGCTCGCGGCCATCTGGGCCGTGGTCGAGACCAGCTGGTCCAGAACCCCCATCGCCGCCCCGGAGGTGATCGCCTCGCGGGCTGCGGCCACGCCTCCCTCGACGTCCTCGGCGCCCCCGCCGAGATAGATCGCGGCACCCGCGTTGAGCAGGATGAGATCGGCGCCCGGCCCTTCCCGGCCCTCCAGGACCGCCCGCACCGCGGCGGCGTTCTCCTCCGGCGATCCACCCGAGACCGCTTCCAGCGGCGCCCGCCCGAGGCCATAGGCCTCGGGCTCGGCGAACCACTCCTCTGTACCCCCTTCGCTGACCTCGATCACGCGGGTGGGCGAGGAGACGGAGATCTCGTCGAGGCCGTCCTCAGCCGCTACCACGAGGGCCCGCTCGCTTCCCAGGCCGACCAGGGCCTCGGCGATCGTCTCCTGGTAGCGCCGGTCGGATACCCCGAGGAGCTGCCGGCTCGCTCCCGCCGGGTTGGTGAGCGGTCCAAGGAAGTTGAAGATGGTCCGCACGGCAAGTGCCTTGCGGACCCCGACGACGTGCGCCATCGAGCGATGGTGGCGGGGCGCGAACATGAAGCCGAAGCCGATCTCGTCGATGCAGCGCCCGACCTGCCCGGGAGTCAGCTCGATCGAGACGCCGAGAGCCTCGAGCAGGTCGGCGGAGCCACAGCGGCTGGTGCTGGAGCGGTTGCCGTGCTTGGCCACCGCGCAGCCGGCGCCGGCTGCGACCAGCGCCGCCGCGGTCGAGACGTTGAAGGTGGAGGGGCCGCCGCCGGTCCCGGCCGTGTCGAGGAGATCGGCGCGGGCGGCGCTCACCGGCTCAGCCAGGGACCGCATCGTCCGCGCCAACCCGACCAGCTCCGGAACGGTCTCTCCCTTTGCCCGCAGCGCCACCAGGAAGGCCCCGGTCTCGACCTCGCCGGCGCGGCCCTCCATGATCTCGGCGAGCACCGCCGAGGCGTGGTCGGCGGTCAGGTGATCACCGTCGCAGACGGCGTCGATGGCGCGGCTGAGGATCTCGTTCGGCACGGCGGCGATGCTACGGGCTGAGCTGGAGATCGGGCCTCATCTGCCGTCAGAGAGGAAGTTAGCCAGCAGCTCCTTGCCCATCGGGGTGAGCACCGACTCGGGGTGGAACTGCACCCCCTCTGCCGGGAGCTCGCGATGCCGCACTCCCATCACCACCTCCTCGTGGGTGGCGGTGACCTCCAGCGATTCCGGAATCTCCTCGGGGTCGGCGATCAGCGAGTGGTAGCGACCGGCGACCAGCGGGCTTGGCAACCCCCGGTAGACCGCCCGGCCGTCGTGGCTGACCTCGGCGTACTTGCCATGGATCGGCTCGCCCTGGATCACCCTGCCGCCGAACGCCACCACCAGCGCCTGGTGGCCGAGGCAGACGCCGAGCACGGGCGTCCCGGCCTCGGCGAAGGCCCGCACGGCTTCGACCGAGATGCCGGCCTCCGCGGGCGTGCACGGCCCCGGGGAGACGACCAGGCGGTCGGGCCGGCGCGAGAGCAGCTCCTCCACCGTGGCACGGTCGTTGCGGACCGCCTCCGGCTCGGCCCCGAGCTCCCCCAGGTACTGGACCAGGTTGTAGGTGAAGGAGTCGTAGTTGTCGATGACCAGTACGCGCATCAGGTCACATGCGGGCGGAGTTATTCAAGGCCAATCGGGCTGTTCGCAGGCCATCTCGACCGCCCTGAAGACGGCCTTTGCCTTGTTCACCGACTCGTTGTACTCGTAGGCGGGCTTGGCGTCGGCGACGGTGCCGCCACCGGCCTGGACGTGAGCGCGGCCGTCCTTGACGACCACGGTGCGAATGTGGATCGCCGTGTCGAGGTCACCGCCCCAGGAGAGGTAGCCGATCGCGCCGCCGTAGGAGCAGCGCTTGTGCTTCTCCATCTCGTCGATGATCTGCATCGCCCTTACCTTCGGCGCACCCGAGAGGGTCCCGGCCGGCAGCGCCGAGCGCAGCACGTCCATCGCCCCGATCCCCTCCCGCAGCCTGCCCGAGACCTGGCTGACGATGTGGAGCACGTGGGAGTAGGTCTCGACCACCATCAGCTCGTCGACGCTGATGCTGCCGAACTCGCAGACCCGTCCCAGGTCGTTGCGGCTGAGATCGACCAGCATCACGTGCTCGGCGCGCTCCTTGGGGTCGTTGACGAGCCGCTCGGCGAGCCGGCGGTCGGCTTCCTCGCTGTCGCCCCGCGGGTAGGTGCCGGCGATCGGCCGCGTCTCGACCCGGCGGCCGCTGACCTTGACAAGGGGCTCCGGCGAGGCGCCGGCGAGCTGGCAGTCGCCGAACTCGAGGAAGTACATGTAGGGCGATGGATTGACCGCGCGCAGCCCGCGGTAGATCGAGAAGGGCTCGACGGGGGCTTCGGCCGAAAAGCGTTGCGAGGGCACCACCTGAAAGGCGTCCCCGGCGTAGATGTAGCGGATGATCCTCGCCACCGCTGCCTCGAACTCCTCGCGCTCCATGTTGGAGACGAAGCGCGGCGGCTCGCTGACCACGGCCTGCGCCGGGGCCGGGACCGGGCCCCGGAGGATGCGGCGAACATCGGCGATCTCCTCCGCGGCGCGCTCATATGCGGCATCGATTCCGCCGTCGTCGTCGGAGAAGGCGCAGGCGAGGATCGTCAGCTCGTGGCGCAGGTGGTCGAAGGCGAGGATCACGTCGGTGATCATCAGCGCCATGTCGGGCAGGCCGAGCGGGTCCGGGTTCGGCTCGCCGAGCGGCTCCACGGTGCGCACCAGGTCATAGCCGAAGAAGCCGACCGCGCCGCCGGCGAACGGCGGCAGACCCTCCACCGGGGCCGGGCGGAAGCCCGACATGTACTCCGCCAGGGCGCCGTAGGGGTCGGGTGCCTGGCGCGATCCCGTCGGCGGGCCCCCGTTCGCCGCGGCGGCGGCGCTCCACTCGGAGAGCACCCCGCCGCTCCAGCGCAGCATGGCCCTCGGCCGGAACCCGAGAAAGGAGAAGCGCCCGACCTGGCCCTGCTCGGCGGATTCGAGTAGGAAGCACGGACCGGCCGCGGCGCCGCCGGCCAGCTTCAGAAATGCGGATACCGGGGTCTCGCAGTCGTCGACGACGGTTAGCCGGACCGGCACGACGTTGCCCTCGGCCGCGAGCTCGCGGGCCTGCTCGAGGGTCGGTTCCAGGCGCAGCTCCGGCTCAGTCCCGACGGGCATTCAGCACCCCCATCACATCCCTCCCCGGAACCCCCCGGGAGACCAGCAGCACCGCGAGATGGTAGAGGAGGTCGGCGGCCTCCTCGGCCACCCGCTCGTCGCTCTCCGTGCGGGCGGCGCGGACCACCTCCTCCGCCTCCTCGGCGACCTTCTCGCCGATCCGGCCGGGATCGTCGAGCAGCTCGACCGTGTAGCTGCCGGCCGGGCGCTGCTGCGCCCGGGAGTGGAGCGTCCGCTCGAGCACGGCGGGGGCCTCGAAGGCGGCCGCGACCGGCTCGCCCTCCGCCCGGGCCGCGTCGTGCGCGGTCGGGGCCGAGCCGCCGAGGTCGCGGTAGAAGCAGCTCCGCTCGCCGGTGTGACAGGCGGGGCCCGCCGGCTCGACCAGCGCGAGGATCGCGTCGCCGTCGCAGTCGTAGCGAAGCCCGCGGACCCTCTGGGTGTTGCCCGAGGTCGCGCCCTTGTGCCAGATCTCGTCACGAGAGCGGCTGAAGTAGTGGACCTCCCCCGTCTCCACGGTGAGGCGGAGCGATTCCTCGCTCATGTAGGCGAGGGTGAGGACCTCCCCGGTTGCCTCGTCCTGGGCGACGCAGGGGATCAGGCCGTCTTCGGGGAACTCGAGCCCATCCAGCATGCGGGCAAGCATACGGGCGGGTGATTGCGCTACTCGATGCCGAGCCGGTCGAGCAGCGAGGAGTCGCGGCGCCAGTGGCGGCGCACCTTGACCTGGAGGTCGAGGTGGACCCTCGACCCCAGCTCCGCCTCCAGCTCGCGGCGGGCTGCCGTTCCGATCTCGACGACCTTGCGGCCGCGCGCACCGATCAGGATCCCCTTCTGCGACTCCGAGTCCGCCCAGATCTCGGCTCGCACGGTCACGAGTCCGTCCTCGCGGGAGGAGACCTCGGTGACCGAGACCTCGACCGAGTGCGGGATCTCGTCGCGGGTCCGGTTCAGAACCTGCTCGCGGATCAGCTCCGCGAGCAGCAGCTCGCTGGGCTGGTCGCTGCGCTCACCCGGCGGGTAGAGGTAGGGGCTCTCGGGCATCAGCTCGGCCAATCTGGCGACCAGCGCGTCGAGGCCTGTCCCGGTGCGAGCGCTGACCGGGAATACCTCGCTGACCACCTCGAGCCCAGCCGCCTCGCTGAGCACGGAGACGGTTTCCTGCGGGCTGAGGCGGTCGGCCTTGTTGACGGCGCAGACAACCGGCACGTCTGCGTTGGCGGCGAGCAGGGCACGGGCGATGAAGCGATCGCCGGGCCCGATGCCCTGCTCCCCGTTGAGGACCAGCAGGGCGACGTCGGATGCGGCCAGCTCGCGCTCGACCCGGCGCTGCATTCGCTCAGTCAGCACGTCCCGGGGCTTCTGCACACCGGGCAGGTCGACCAGGATCAGCTGCCAGCCGGCATCCACCTCGGTGGCGACTGCGCGTACCGCTCGCCGCGTCGTCTGGGGGCGTTCGGAGACGATCGCGACGTGCCCGCCGACGATCGCGTTGACCAGGGTCGACTTGCCGACGTTGGGCCGGCCGGCGAGACCGACGAAGCCCGCCCGGGTCACGAGCCCCTCTCCGAGGCTCCACGCTCAGCGAGGATCGCCATCACCTCGGCCTGTAGCGCCAGCATCTCGCCATCATCCCGCGCGTGGTCGAAGCCGCAGAGGTGGAGGGTGCCATGGACCGCTGCCTCGACCACGTCCTCGCAGTGCTCGGGGCAGATGACCACGTCCCCGAGCTCGCGCGGGCCGGCGACCGGCCGGTCCAGATCGAGCGGGAAGGCGAGCACGTCCGTGGGACCCTCGACGCCGCGATGGCTGCGATTGAGCTCCGCGATCCGCTCGGCGCCGGCGATCTCGACCGCGATGTGGCCGTCCTCGACGCCGGCCGTCGCCAGCGCCGCGGCAACCGCGTCGCGGAGCCCCGGCGGGACGTCGTCGAGATCAGGGCTCAATCGCCGCCGGGACGCTCGCGCTCGGCATGCTCGCCGTAGGCGGCGACGATCCGTTGCACCAGTTTGTGGCGGACGACGTCCTCGCCGCCGAAGTGGATGAAGGAGATGTCTTGCACCTGCTCGAGGATCTCGCGGACGACGATCAGCCCGGAGCGCTGTTCGGCGGGGAGGTCGATCTGGGTGATGTCGCCGGTGACCACCATCCGCGAGTTGAAGCCGAGCCGCGTCAGGAACATCTTCATCTGCTCGGGGCTGGTGTTCTGGGCCTCGTCGAGGATCACGAAGGAGTCATTGAGCGTTCTACCCCGCATGAAGGCCAGCGGCGCCACCTCGATCACCCCGCGGTCGAAGTAGCCGTTGACCCGATCCGGGTCGAGCATGTCGTAGAGGGCATCGAACAGAGGGCGCAGATACGGGTCGACCTTCGCCTGGATGTCGCCGGGCAGGAACCCGAGCCTCTCCCCCGCCTCGACCGCCGGCCGGGTGAGGATGATCCGCTGCACCTCGCGCTCGGCCAGCGCCGCCGCCGCCATCGCCACAGCGAGGAACGTCTTGCCCGTCCCCGCCGGCCCGATGCCGAAGGTGATCGTGTGGTCGCGGATCGAGTCGACGTAGCGCTTCTGGTTGAGCGTCTTCGGCGACACCTTGGTGTTGCGGTGCCGCCAGACGACGTCCTCGAGGATCGCCACCGGGCTCTCGTGCGCATCGAGTGCCCCGGTCACCGCCTCGATCGTCCCGGGAGCGATCTCGTGGCCCTGCTCGATCAGCTCGACCAGCTCGTCGACCACGGTCGCCGCGGTCTGCACGTCTCCGTCGGCTCCGTCAAGGGTGAGGATGTTGCCTCGCAGGTGAAGATCGCAGCCCAGGTGCCCGCGCAGGGCCCGGATCACCGCATCCTCGGATCCCGCAAGCTCGGCGGCGACGGTGTTCTCCAGGGTCAGCTGCCTACGAGCCAAGCCGCTCCCGCACCGCCTGGCTGACCCGCTTGCCGTCGGCCCGGCCGCCGACCGCCGGCATCGCCAGCGCCATCACCTTTCCCATCTCGCGCTGCTCGCTCGCCCCGGCTTCGTCGATCGCCTTCTGCGCGATCTCCCCCAGCTCCTCGTCGGAGAGCTGGTCCGGCAGGTAGGCCTCGATCATCTCCGCCTCGAGCCGCTCGGCCGCCGCCTGATCGGGGCGGCCGCCCTGCTCGAAGGCGTCGCCTGCCTCCAGCCGCTTCTTGCGCTCCCTCTGAAGAACGGCGAGCTCGTCCCCCTTGCCGAGCTTGGCGTCCTGCTGGAGCGCGTCGACGACCAGCCGCAGCGCGCCGACGCGCTCCCGCTCACCCGCCTTCATCGCCGCACGCACGTCGGCTTGAACTCGCTCGAGGATCGTCTCGTCGCTCATGGGGAAAGCCTAGATCCTCGGGCGGGCCGCGCGGATCCGCTTCGGGATCAGCCGCCCGAGGAGAGGCCCGCGGCCTCCAGGGCGTCCGCCTCGTCGTAGAACTCCTGGTAGCGCAGCACCTTTCCGTCGCGGAAGGTGAGCACCTGGTAGATCGAGTCGCCGACGGTGACTCCGCTGATCGCCCCCCTGCCCTCCTCCCGCGCGCAGACGAAGACCCGGTCTCCTGCATCGACCACGCGATCGAGCACGGCGCCGTAGCGGTCGAACCCGTCGAGCCAGCGCTCCCAGGAGGCGACCACTCCATCGTGACCCCTGTAGGTCTGCGAGTCGGCCCGCTTCGGGTCTTCGATCCACTCGATCTCCGGATCGCAGGTCTGCCGGATCAGCTCCGGCAGGGCCTCGAGCAGCTGCTCCTTGTCCATCGCCTCGACGCCGTCGTAGAGCCCCTTGACGAAATCGACGTTTTCCTGCGACACGGCTCGAAGTATCTACCGCTCGGTCCCGAGCGGGTCAAGCCCCAGGGGAGTCGCTCTCCCGTGGCCAGTGGGCCACCTCGACGCGGATGCCATCGGGATCGAAGACGAACAGCGCCCAGTAGTTGGGCTCGTCGCGGTCCTCCTGGGGCGGGAAGTGGACCTTGGCGCCGAGCTCGAGGCAGCGCTCATAGGCCTCGTCGACCTCCCGACGGCTGTCGACGAAGATCGCCAGGTGCTCGATCCCGACCTCGTAGTAGCGGTGCTCGCCGCCATCCGCGGGCCGGAGCCCGAGCGCCGGCTCGCCGCCGAGGCTCAGATAGACGACCTCCTCGGTCCCCCTGTAGGCCGGGTAGCGCGCGTACTCCTCGGCGCCGAGCGGACCGAGCAGGCCCAGATAGAACTCGAGCGAGCGCTCGACGTCGCTGACCGCCAGGTCGACGTGGTGGAGCCCCCGGATCGGCATGCCGGCCAGCCTAAGGCCCCAGCCCGGCGGCGTCCAGCGCCTCTTCGCGCTCCTGTTACAGGCACACCCGCGCGACCTTCCCCTGCTCGATCGTCCACACCTGCAGGCTGTCCGCCGTCGCCTCGAGCCCGTCGCGACCCCGGACGT
The DNA here is from genome assembly GCA_963720735.1 of uncultured Actinomycetes bacterium. Taxonomy (GTDB): domain Bacteria; phylum Actinomycetota; class Thermoleophilia; order Solirubrobacterales; family 70-9; genus JBBRHQ01. The sequence goes on along the minus strand of CAVRGL010000011.1, from coordinate 32,122 downwards.
GGAAGGTGAGTGGGACCACGACGTTCTCGCCGGCGTCGATCAGCTCGCCGGTCTCGATCCGCACCGACTCGAAGGCCGCGGTGTAGTCGTCCATGAACCGCCGAACCTGATCGGAGGCGTAGACGCCACGGTACGGTCCCTCGGCGCGCGACCAGTCCATCTCCGCATCGGGCGCGAGATGCTTCAGCGACTCATCGATATCGCCCCGGTTGTAGGCGGCGAAGGCCTCGCGCACGATCTCCACGTTCGCCTCCGACATCGATCGCGATTATCTCGGATAGAAGTGCGCCGCACGTCCTCCGCTCCCGCGAGGCCCGACACTCAGAGTCAAATGATGCTGTCGGGCCTCGCTCCCGCGTCCGGGCGTGCGACGGTTTGCGGAAGGACGGGGTTAGCTGGCGAGAAAGCCGCCCCCGGACGCGGAGCGAGAACCCGCAGATAGCCGGTGATTCTGGGTGCGGGCTCTCGCGGAGCGGAGGAGGCGGCGCTAGATTCGGACCTGCTCGATCCGCCCGGCGAGGGGCATCTGCAGGAATCGCGTGCCGAGCTCGCTGAAGGAGACGATGTCGCCGGTGCAGAGGAAGCGGTAGTCGCCCTCCTCGGCCGCGCGGCTCTCCAGCCCCGCCGCCTCGAGGTGTCGCTGAGCGGCGCCCGCGACCGCATGGCCCGCGGTCACCAGGCGTACGTCGCGGCCGAGCATCCGCTGCAGCATCGGCGCGACCAGCGGGTAGTGGGTGCAGCCGAGGATCAGCGTGTCCACCTCTGCCCGCTTCAGCGGGCGACAGTAGGAGCGCACCGTCTCGATCACGCTCTGATCGAAGGGGAAGCCGTGCTGGATGATCGGCGCAAGGTCGGGGGCGGCGACCTCGGTCACCTCCAGGGCCCGGCCCTGACGCTCCAGGGCCCGGCGATAGGCGCCTCCCTCGACGGTGGCGGGCGTCGCCAGAACCCCGACCCGTCCATTCCCGGTGATCGCCGCTGCGATCTCGGCCTCGGGGTCGACCACGGTGACCACCTCCACCCCGTGCTCGGCCGCCACCTCCCGCGCCGTCGCGGCGCCCGCCGCGGTGGCCGAGTTGCAGGCGATCACCAGCAGCTTCGAGCCCCTTTCGAGCAGGAAGGCGGAGACCTCGCGGACGCGCTCGCGCAGCTCCGCCGCCGGCTTCGTCCCGTAGGGGAAGCGGGCGCTGTCGCCGAGGTAGAGGAAGTCCTCCGCCGGCAGCGAGACGAGGCACTCGTGCAGGACGGTGAGGCCGCCGACGCCGGAGTCGAAGACGGCGATCGGCAGGTCCCGGGGGCTCAGGTGCGCCTCGGTTTCTTTTGCCGGCGCGGTGTTAGCGCCGGCAAAGGCATGTAAGGCGGCGCAGCCGCCGCAGGTCATGTCCTCAGGCCCCAGGCTTGACCACCATCAGGTAGACGGCGACGACCAGCAGGATGCCGGTCACTGTCCCGACGATCCCCTCGATCCTGGCCTGGCGCTGGTATTCCTCGGAGAGGACCAGCTCGCCGTCCCCCGCGGCCCTGATCTCCTTCTCGACCATCGAGCCGAGGCGGCGATCGGTCGGGATGAAGTAGCCCCCGAGCAGGCCCCCGATCACGATCACGATCAGGAAGGCGCCGCTGACCCAGGCCGAGTCAAAGCCCCAGTCGAGCTTGTCGACCTGGTAGATGCCGGTGAGCAGGACGATCACCAGGGCGGGCGTGGCGAAGTAGCGGTTGATCGCCAGCTGGAGCCGATGCACGTAGGGCAGATGCCGGGGGTCGAGCTTCATCGCCACCGGGAAGGCGATCGACTCGGCGAAAGTCGCCCCGAACCCGACCATGACCGCGGTGACGTGGACGAACACCGAGAGCTGGTAGGTGGTCACCGCCAGGGCCAGGCCGCTCATGGCGGCGAAAGATAGTCGCTGGACGGGTCAGCCAGCGGCGCTTCGCATCAACAGTGCAGCCCAATCGCCCTGCCGGCGGCGCACCGTCTCGGAGAGGCCGGCCTCGGAGAAGGCCGCGCTGAGAGGATCGCACTCTTCCGGCAGCAGCCCCGAGCAGATCAGGGTCCGCGGCGCCGCCCGGCCGCTGAGGCGCTCGGCCACCGCGAGCAGCACCGGCGCCGTCAGGTTGGCGACAACCGTCTCCTCGAGCTCGGGTAGGTCGCTGCGCAGGTTGAGCAGCTCGAGGTCGAGCGCAACCCGGTTCGCGGCCGCGTTCGCCGCCGCCGAGTCGAGCGCGGGCCGCTCGTGCTCGTAGCCTTTGACCGGGCTCCAGCCGAGCTTGGCGGCGGCGATCGCGAGCACGCCGGAGCCCGTGCCGAGGTCGCTCAGCCCGCCCTTCCGCCCACCGGCCCGATCGTGCTCGACCAGCAGCTCGAGGCAGAGCCGGGTGGTCGGGTGAGCGCCGGTCCCAAACGCCTGGCCGGGATCGACGACGATGTCGATCGCGTCGTCGCGCGCCTCCTCCCAGGAAGGGCGGAGCCAGAGGACCTCGCCGACCAGCAGCGGCTTGTGGAAGTCCTGCCAGCGGTCGGCCCAGTCGTCAGGCACCTCGGCGGCGCTGACCTCGACCAGTCCCTCGCCGGCGACGGCCTCGAGCAGGCCGACGTCGGGAAGCTCGCCCTCGCCGCCGTAGATCGCGTACTCGACGTATCCCGGACCGCGCTCCTCCTCGACCCCGTTCGGGGCGAGCACGGTCAGCTCGGCGAGGACGGTGTCGGCCTGCTTTGGCCGGCACCTGACCGCCAGCCTGATCAACCGAAGGCCCGGCGAACCCGCGAGAAGATCCCGCCTCCGTCCTCGGACTGGAGATTCTCGGGGCCGATCGTCTGCTCGAGCTGCGTGGCGATCCGATGCTGCTCCTCGGAGAGGTTCGAGGGGACGATCACGTGAAAGACCAGACGCTGGTCTCCGCGCCTGCCGCCGCCGAGGCGGGGAAGCCCGCGGCCGCGAAGCACCGACTCGGAGCCCGGCTGGGTCCCGGGCGCCACCTCGACCTGCTCGGTGCCGTCGAGCGTCTCGACCGAGATCGTGGTGCCGATCATCGCCGCCGTCGCGGCGAGATCGACGAAGCTGATCAGGTCGTCGCCGTCGCGCCGGAAGCGCTCGTCCTCGGCGACCCTGACCTCGACGTAGAGGTCGCCGGCCCTGCCGCCCGCCTCACCGGCATGGCCGGCGCCGTTGATCCGCACCCGCTGGCCGTCCTGGATCCCGGCCGGGATGTCCACGTCCCAGCGGCGCACCCGCGCGACCCGACCTCGCCCGGAGCACTCCGGGCACGGGGTCTCCGCGACCTTGCCGTCCCCGCCGCACTCGTCGCAGACCACAGCGCGGACCATCTGGCCGAAGGCCGTACGGGTGACCTGGCGCAGCTGCCCGGCGCCGCCACAGCGCTCGCAGGTGTGGATCGGGGTCCCCGGCTCGGCCCCGTTGCCGTTGCAATGCTCGCAGGCGGCCACCGCCTCGAACTCAAGCTCCCGCTGGATCCCGCCGAGCACGTCCTCGAGCGAGATCTCGACCGTCGCGCCGATGTCGCCGCCCTCGGCCGGGCCGCCACCCCCGAACCCGAACGCGTCGCCGCCAAAGAAGGCCTGGAAGATGTCCTCGATCGAGCCGAACCCGGCGCTTCGCGGCGCCCAGCCTCCGGATCTCAGCCCCTCGTGGCCGTAGGCGTCATAGGTGCGGCGCTGCTCGGCGTCGGAGAGGACCTCGTAGGCCTCCGCCGCTTCCTTGAACTTCTCCTCGGCCTCGGGGTCGTGGGCGTTTACGTCGGGGTGAAGCTCGCGGGCCAGCCGGCGGAAGGCCCGCTTCACCTCCTGGGGCGGGGCGTCCCGTCCGACCCCGAGGACCTCGTAGTAGTCGCGCGGCATTGATCCGGCTTCTAGCTCTCGTAGACGTCTTCGAAGTAGTGGGAGAGCTCCCGGGCCGCCTCACGCACCGAGGAGATCGCGTTCGCGTAGTCCATCCGCAGCGGGCCGACCACCCCGACCGAGCCCAGGTTGCGATGCCCGAGGCCGTAGTTCGCGCCGACCACGCTGACCGAGCGCAGCTCCGGCTGGGGGTTCTCGGCCCCGATCCAGAAGAAGACGGAGCGCTGGTCCAGCGCTGAGCGCAACATCCCGAGAACGTTGGCGCGTCCTTCGAGAGCCGTCATCAGCTTGTCGACCTGGGGCAGATCGGCGAAATGCGCCTCGGAGAGCAGCCGCGCAGCGCCGTCCACGTAGAGCGTCTCGCCACGGTTGAGGTCGAGCTGGGTGAACGCCGGGTGGAGGCTGGCGATGAAGCTGGCCTCGGTCGTGCCCAGCTCGTCGTCGGCGAGCCTCCCGGCGACCATCCGCGAGCCGACGGCCGTCCCGGCAAGCGATTCGTTCAGGTAGCTCCCGGCCCACTCGGCCAGGCCCGGATCGACCGTCCCCTCGAAGCTGAAGGCGCGCTTGGTCACCGACCCGGTCGAGGTGATCACAACGACCATCACCAGGTTCGGCTGCAGGCGCAGCACCTCGACCCGGTGGATCGTCGCCGACTCGATCGTCGGCGCCGTCACCAGCGCCATCAGGTCGGTGACCTGGGCCAGCGCCGTGGTCGTCTCCCGCATCGCCTCGTCAACCTCGCGCCGCAGCTCGGAGAGCTCCAGCTCGACCCCCGGGCCCTTTGCCGGGAGCGAGCCCGACTCGAGCAGGAAGTCGACGTAGCTGCGGTAGCCGGCGTCGGTTGGCACCCGTCCGGCCGAGGTGTGGGGATGGGTCAGGTAGCCGCCCTCCTCGAGCGCCGCCAGCTCCGCCCGCACCGTCGATGGCCCCCACTCGACCCCCGACTGCTCGGAGATGATCTTCGACCCGACAGGCCTGCCCGACTCCAGATGGGCGTCGACGACCAGGCGCAGGATCAGCTCTTGGCGCTCGGTGAGCATGCCTACATCCTAGAAACCGCCGCCGCCGCCGGGATTGGCGCGGCTGCTCAGGTGCCCTGGCTGGGGATCGTCTCGGCGTCGCCCTGGCGGTGCAGCAGCCGGCCGAGGATACCCATCGTCAGGAAGGCGATGGCGCTGAGGATCAGGGTGGGGACGAGCCAGGCGATCGGCGCCCAGGGTGCGACGATCGCGCTCGAGGTCTCCCCGGTCGAGCGCTGGAAGTAGTCGCAAATCGTGCCGGTCGGCACCAGCGAGAAGCTCTGGTGATAACTGCGCCCGACACCGTGGCTCTGGCAGCCGTCCCCGGCCAGGCCGGAGGCGGCCGAGAAGCCCGCCAGGGAGAGGGCCAGCAGCACGCAGACGGCAGCCGATAACCCGGCCACAGCCATCGGACTGACCCCCCGTCGCATGCGGAAAAGGTAGGTCCGAGGGGGCGGACACGCCTGAGCCGCGCACGCCTGGGAGAAATCTCTCAGAGGCAGGAATCCGCCGCTTCGGCCCGAGGCCTAGAGCTCCAGTTCGGCCTCGGCGTTGCGGATCACCCGGTTTTCGCCCTGGGCCGCCTCGGTGTCGACCAGCACATGGCCGTCGCCCGCCTCGCGCACTGTGCCGGTCACGACTATCTCCTGCTCGGGGGCGCCCATGCCCCGGAACTGGACCGAGAGGCGCTTCAGCGCCTTCGGGTCGCCGTCGGCGAGGGCGGTGTTGGCGCGAGCGACCAGGCCCATCATGTAGAGGCCGTGGAGGATGTTGCCGGGGAGGCCGACGGCCTTGGCGAACTCGGGATCGATGTGGATCGGGTTGAAGTCCCCCGAGGCGCCCGCGTAGCGGTGAGGAAGGTACTTATCAGGTGTCACCCGCAACTCGGGGATCTGGTCTCCTGCGCTCAGCTCCGCCATCTCATACCCCTCTGACGATGTTGGTCCAGGTGCCGCGCACGGTCATCGTGCCGTCCTGGTTGACCGAGTTCGACTCGAACACGTAGAAGCCCATCCCGCCCTTCTCGGAGATCTCGGCGCAGGTGGCCGTGGTGGTGATCACGTCCCCCGAGCAGACGGGCTCGCCCCAGGCGAACTCCTGGCCACCGTGCACCATCGCCGCCAGGTTGATGCCGACCTCGGGGTCGAGGATCGCGGGCCCCATCGCCGGCGCGGCGTAGACGACGCAGAACATCGGCGGCGCGACCACGTCGCGGTAGCCGGCGGCGAGCGCCGCCTCGCGGTCGAAGTGAACCGGGTTCTCGGCGCCGATCGCGTTCGCGTACTCACGGATCTTCTCGCGGCCGACTTCGTAGGTCGCGGGCGGCCACTGCTTGCCGATTGCGTCCGTCTTCACGGCCATGGCGCCGGACTCTATTGCTAGGGTCGCGGGCATGCTGATCTCAACCATGAACGACCTGCCCGGCTACCAGATCGACGAGGTCTTCGGCGAGGTCTTCGGCCTCACCGTGCGCTCGCGCAACGTCGGATCCCAGATCGGCGCCTCGCTGAAGTCGCTGGCCGGCGGCGAGCTGAAGGGGATGACCAAGATGCTCGCCGACGGCCGCGAGCACGCCACGGAGCGCCTCGTCGAGGAGGCCGAGTCGAAGGGCGCCAACGCGATCATCGCCTTTCGCTTCGACACTTCGGAGCTGGGAACGACCTGGACCGAGATCTGCGCCTACGGCACCGCGGTCAAGGTCACCAAGACGAGCTAGTCGGTGGCGGGCTTCGACGGCGCCGGCGGCCTCGCGTCGGAGGCCGTCGCTTCTCCCTCCCTGGCGGCCGCGATCGCCTTGCGGCGGTCGCCGTAGATGTGGAAGCGGACCACCATCCCGTCGCTGATCTCGAACATGTAGGTGGCGTCCATCTCCACCGAGGCGCCGCTGGACTTGCCGAGCCCGGTCTGGTGGCAGGTGGCGGCCACGTGGCGCTCGCCGACCGGCTCGACCAGCTCCACCTCGATCTCGAACTCCCCCCAGACGTCGAGCCAGCGCTCGGTCCAGCGCCGGTAGCCGGGGATGCCGTGGAACCTGCCGCCGTTGGCGAGCTCTTCGTCGCCGTAGACGTCGACCTCCGGGTCGAGGATGTCGATCACCGCCTCCGGGCCGCGTTCGGCGAACTCGCGGAACGCCTCCAGCACGAACTCGACGTTCGCTCCACCGATCCGGGCGCTTTCTCCGCTGCTACTCATCTATCTCGAGCACCGCTAGGAACGCCTCCTGGGGGACCTCGACGCGGCCGACCTGCTTCATCCGCTTCTTGCCCGACTTCTGCTTCTCGAGGAGCTTACGCTTGCGGGTCACGTCGCCACCGTAGAGCTTCGCGGTGACGTCCTTGCGCAGCGCCTTGACGGTCTCACGGGCCAGCACCCGCGAGCCGATCGCGGCCTGCACCGGGATGTCGAACAGCTGGCGTGGGATCGTCTTCCGAAGCCGCTCGACCAGCGTCTTGCCGGCCGCATACGCGGAATCGCGGTGGACGATGATCGAGAGCGCATCCACCCGCTCCCCGGCGAGCAGGATGTCGAGCTTGACCAGATCCGAGGGGCGGTTGCCGATCGGCTCGTAGTCGAGCGACGCGTAGCCGCGGGTCGAGGACTTCAGCAGGTCGAAGAAGTCGAGGACGATCTCGGCCAGCGGAAGGTCGTAGCGGATCTGCACGCGCTGCGGGCTCAGGTAGTGCATGTCGACGTGGCTGCCCCGCCGGCCCTGGCAGAGCTCCATCACCGGACCCACGTACTCGGAGGGGGCGATGATCGTCGCCCGGATGAAGGGCTCGTCGATCTCCTCTATCGAGGCCGGGTCGGGCATCCCGGTGGGGCTGTGCACGTCGAGGCTCTCGCCGCCGATCAGGTGGACCTGGTAGCGGACGTTGGGGGTGGTCGCCAGCAGGTCGAGGTCGTATTCGCGCTCCAGCCGCTCGCGCACGATCTCCATGTGCAGGAGGCCGAGAAACCCGCAGCGAAAGCCGAAACCGAGCGCGTCGGAGGTCTCAGGCTCATAGGAGAGAGCGGCGTCGTTCAGGGCGAGCTTGTCGAGCGCGTCCCGCAGGTCCTCGTAGCGGTCGGTGTCGATCGGGTAGAGGCCGCAGAAGACCATCGGCTTCACCTCTCGGTAGCCCTCGAGCGGCTCGCCGGCCGGCTCGGCGCGGCTGGTCAGCGTGTCCCCGACCCGCAGCTTGGCGACGTCCTTGATCCCGGTGATCACGTAGCCGACCTCGCCGGCGGCCATCCCTTCGGCCGCGGTCATCTGCGGCCGGAAGAAGCCGATGTCGTCGATGTCGGCCTCCGTGCCGTTCTGCATGGCGACTATCTGCTGGCGCCGCTCGAAGCCACCGTCGACCATCCGCACGTAGGCGATGACGCCACGGTACTGGTCGAACTCGGAGTCGAAGATCAGCGCCCGGGGCGGGGCCTTCGGGTCACCGCCGGGCGGCGGGATCCGCTCGACGATCGCCTCCAGCACCTCCTCCACTCCCTCCCCCGTCTTCGCCGAGATCCGCAGGATCTCGCCGGGGTCGCCGCCCAGCAGGTCGGCGATCTCGCCCGCGACCCGCTCCGGCTCGGCGCCCGGCAGGTCCACCTTGTTGATCACCGGCACCAGCTCGAGCCCGTTTTCGACCGCCAGGTACGTGTTGGCGACGGTCTGCGCCTCCACGCCCTGCGCGGCGTCGACCACGAGCAGCGCCCCCTCGCAGGCGGCCAGGCTGCGCGAAACCTCGTAGGAGAAGTCGACGTGGCCGGGGGTGTCGATCAGGTGGAGGTGGTAGGTGCGCCCGTCCGTGGCGGCGTAGTCCACCCGCACGGCCTGCGCCTTGATCGTTATCCCGCGCTCTCGCTCGAGGTCCATCGAGTCGAGCACCTGGGCGCGCATCTTCCCCGGGTCGATCGCCCCGGTGACCTCGAGGATGCGGTCGGCCAGGGTCGACTTACCGTGGTCGATGTGGGCGATGATCGAGAAGTTGCGGATGCGCTCCATGGGGCGCGATCAGTATGGCGTCAGGGGCAGGCGGCCGGGTCGAGGCGGCCCCGGAGGCGGAAGATGACGGTCGGCGGCTTTCGCAGCACCACCCGTGCCGCCGGGTCGGAGGCGGTCCAGCCGGCCTCCGGGGGGTAGCTGGGGCCGCCGGGCTCGATCCGGTCGAGGCTGGCGACGACATAGTCATAACCGCCCTCGTTCAGGGCCCGCCGCCAGGAGCGGCAGCCGGCCGGACGCACGAAGCCGGCCTCGGGGCGGTGCAGGCCGACGAACCTGACCCGGTTGGAGAGCTCGGTGCCGAACAGCGGATACTGTCGGGTGCTGGTGGTGGCGATCCGCCGATCGGAGAGCGAGCGCGCCCACCTGAAGGCGGCGTCGAGGCCCGGGGTCGTGAACCCGGGGTCGGCGTAGCGGTTTGCCAGATAGGTGCGCTGGCCGCGCTCCCCGGCCGCGATCAGGAGGATCGCGGCGCCCACGGTGGTGGCGATCGCCAGCCTGCGGTGCGCCGAGGGCCAGCCGGACCCGAGCAGGGCCGCAAGGCTCACTGCCAGGACGCTCGCGAGGACCGCCGCGGCGAGGTAGCCCGAATACCAGGGAATCCCGGAGGCGGCCGTGAACGGCAGGGCGAGGGCGAGGGCGGCGAGCACCGCCCAGCGCGCCGCGTCGGTTCGAAGCGGCGGGGCAAGCGGCAGCAGCGCCAGGCCGAGGGCGAGCGCCGGCACCAGGTAGCGCAACCCCGAGAGGAAGCCGAGTGGCTCTCCATCCGGCCCCGAGGCGGAGGCAGGGGCGACCAGCCAGGCGGCGATCAGCGCGGCCGCGACCACCGCCGATGCGCGCAGCGCCGGCTCCGATCCCCGTCCCACCATGCAAAGCAGCGCCCCGGCCAGGGCCGCGGCGAGGATCACCGGCCAGAGCACACCAAGACCCTGATGAAGCCCCGGTGCGAACCAGTCCGACCAGACCCCGGGGTCGGTGAGATAGTGCAGCACCCCGAATCCCTCGCGGCCTCCGATCGCCTGGTCGGGCGATGGCAGCGCGATCGGGCCGAGGTGCTTGACCCACGGAAGCGGGTTGCCTGCGTGGATCAGGTTCCGCAGGTACCAGAACCCGCACCCGGCCAGCGCCGGCAGGCCGCTCGCGGCAAGGGCTCGAAGCCGTTCGCCGCGGGGCGCGATCAGGGGCAGCGACCCGACCAGGGCGAGCGCCGCCGCCAGGTAGTTGACCTTGGTCCCGGCAGCGAGCCCGATCGAGAGGCCGGCCAGGACCATTGCTCCCACGGGAAGGGAGGCGGGCGGGCGCCGGCCGCTTGGCAGCGCCGCCGCGTTGAGCACGATCGCGACCGCCGCGAGGACGAAGAAGAGGGCGACGATGTCGTTGCGGGCCTCTCCGGCCTGATCGGCAAAGGCGCCGCTGCCGAGCACCAGGGCGGCGCCGGCGAGCGTCACGGGCGCGGCGCCCCAGGGGCGGCCGATGCACCAGGCGGCGAGCAGGCAGCCACCGAGCCAGCCGAGGTTGAGCAGCGGCGAGAGCAGATCCCTGGAGAAGGCGAGGATCCCGATCCCGTGCAGCAGCTCCGAGTTCTGCGGGTAGAACCAGGCGAGGAACTGCGGCGCGATGAACTGGATCCCGAAGGTCCGCCCGCTCTGGGCGAAGCCGGCGGCGAAGGGCCCGTGGTACCAGGTCGTGTCGAATCCGGTCATGCCGGTGCTCAGGCGCAGCCGCACCCCGATGCAGAAGTGGGCGATCACGACCGCGGCGACCGCGAGGCCGGACAGACGCATCGTCAGGCCGGGGTCGGGCGCCGGGAGTCCTTGGCCTGCGGGCTCGCCGGCGGAGAGGCCAAGGCGCAGCCCGATCCCGAGGCAGAGGACGGCGAGCAGGTAGGGGACGGGCTCGAACAGCCCGGCCGTCCCGAGCAGCTCGGCCGTCCCGAGCAGGATCGCGATCGCCACGACGGCGGTGGCGAGCCAGGCCGGCGACCCGGTGAAGCCGGGCAGCAGGCGGGCGCGCACCCGGGCCGCGCCGAGGATCGCCGCCGCGGCCAGCAGCGATATCTCGGCGGCGCCGAGCAGGTACCTGGTGGCGCTCAGCACCGCTTCCAGGCTCCGATCAGCGGCCCCGCCGCAGCAGCCTTCCGATCTGCGACAGCTCGGGCACCCGCATCACCCAGACCGCGGCCAGGTAGACGGCGGCGCCCGCGCCCAGCCCGGCGATCAGCGAGATCGCCTGGTCGGCGACCGATCGCCCCAGCTGGCGGTCGAGGACGTCCCAGACCGCGTAGCTGACCGCTGCCAGCGCCGCTGCGGCAAGCGCGATCCGCACCGTGGAGAAGGCGAGCCGGCCCAGCTCGAGCCCACCCAGGGCGCGGCGCAGGACCACGCACTGGGCGAAGACGCTCGCCGCAGTCGCGATCCCGGTCGAGGCGACTATCCCGCCGACCCCGTACGGCTTGTAGAGGAGGGCGGCGGCGATCGCCGTGACGGCAAGGTTGGCGGCGGCGATCCCGGTCGGGACCCAGGGCCTCTGGAGGCTGAAGAAGGTCCGGGTGAGCAGCAGGAAGAGGCCGTTGGTCGGAAGCGAGAACGCGAACCAGAAGAGGGCTGTCGCCACCAGAGTCGTCTGCGAGGGGGTGAACTCGCCGCGCTGGTAGACGAGGCGGATCATCGGCTCGGAGAGGACCAGGACCGCGGCCGCCGCCGGCAGCAGGACGAAGACGATCTGCCGCATCCCGTTCGCCATCGTCGCCCGCAGGTCGGCAGTCGCCCCGCGCGCCGCGAAGCGCGCCAGGGTGGGGAACAGCACCGTCGCGATCGCCACCGAGAAGATCCCCTGCGGGAGCTGGTAGATCCGGAAGGCCTTGTCGATCGCCGCCGGCGCCAGGTCCCCCTCGCCGTGGACGAGGCTGCCGAAGAAGCTGTTGATCAGCAGGTTGAAGTTGATCAGGCCGAGGCTGATCGTCACCGGCAGCATCAGCAGCAGGACGCGGCGGACGTCCCGGTTACGCCAGGCGAAGCTCCACCTGAACTGAAACGGCGTGTTGCGGAGGTCGAAGGCCGGGATCAGCAGCTGCACCAGGGTTCCGGCGACGATCCCGATCGCGTAGGCGTAGATGCGGTCGTTGCCGTGGAACTGCGGCACCAGGACGACGGTGACGGCGATGATCGTCACGTTCCAGAAGAAGGGCGAGATCGCGAAGGCGCCGAAGCGGTCGTAGCTATTGAGGATCCCGACGACCACCCCGCTGAGGCCGAGCAGGATGAGGATCGGGAACAGCAGCTGCGAGAGCGTGATCGTCAGGTCCTTGATCTCGCCCGTGAACCCGGGGGCGAAGAGCGGCATGATCAGCGGAGCGAAGATCACGAAGACCGCGGTGATCGCGCCGAGGACCATGGTCACCAGCAGCAGCAGGGTCGAGGCGAGCCGGAAGGCCTCGCGGTAGTTGCGCTTCTCCAGCTGCTCGGTGAAGATCGGGACGAAGGCGGGCTGCAGAGCGGCGTCGGCGAACAGGCTGCGGACCAGGTTGGGCACCTGGAAAGCGATCGTGAACGCCGACATCGGACCGCGGACGCCGAAGTAGCTGGCGGCGAAGATCTCGCGCACCAGCCCCGCCACCCTCGAGGCGGCGGTGGCGACGGAGAAGAAGGCGGTCGAGCGTGCGATGCGGCCCGCCTGGCGGCCGGGCGCGGGCTCGGCGGCCGGCTCCTCGCCCGGCTCGAAGGCCTCGGCGGCCCGCACCGCGGCGTCGGAGGCGAGGGCTGAATCGAGCCCGGCTTCGGTCCCGTCCGCCCCGCTTTCCTCCGCGGTCGCGGCGCCTTCGCGCTCGGTTGTCTCGTCTGCCCGGGGAGTCTCCAAGCCAGGTCTCACTCGCTATAGTCGGCGATCGCCCGATCGCGTGGGGAGACCTGCCCGCTCAGGCACACGACCATGGCCAACATAGCCTCACAGAAGAAGCGGATCCTACGCAGCGAGCGCGAGCGCGCCGAGAACCGTCGGCTGACCAGCGCCGTGAAGACCCACTTCCACCGCCTCGAGCAGGCGGCCGAGGATGGCGACGCCGCGACAGTGGACAGCGAGCATCGCTCGCTCGTCTCGCGCATCGACAAAGCGGTCCAGCGAGGGGCGCTTCATCCTCGCAACGGCGCCCGCAAGAAGTCCCGCGCGGCCCGCATCGCCTCCGGAACCTGACCCGGTAGGAATGAGCGAGCCCGGCGGGAGGCCGTCCAACCGCAGCCCGGCTCGCACCGTGGTGCTCTGGGCCCTGGTCGTCTTCGCGGTCCTGTTCGCCGTCCTCAACCTCGACTCGGTCAAGGTCCACTGGGTGATCGGGACCTGGGAGACCTCGCTGCTGGTCGTCATCCTGCTGTTCTTCGCGCTCGGCGCCCTCGCCGGCTGGTTCGCGGCGCGCCGCCCCCGCGGCTGAGTCAGGCCGCCAACGGAGCGCCCGCGGCACGGCGCAGCGCCAGGGTGAGCGCCAGCTCCTCGCCGTACTCGGAGCCTCCCCGACACCAGACCTCGAGGTCGGCGAGCACGACCGTCGCCTCCCTCAGCTCCTCGGAAGAGCTGTCACGGAGCCGGCCGACGAGCTGCTTAGCCGCGTAGGGGTGCATTCCCAGCGAGGACTCGACCTTCTTCGGCGCAACCCCGCTCTCGAGCTGGGCGAGGGCGAGGTTCGCCTTGCGCAGGCGCGACGCCAGCGCGTAGATCAGGCCGGTGACGTTCTCCCCCTGTGAGATGAGCCGCTCGCCGATCTCCAGGGCGCGAGCCGCGTCGCGCTCGAGCAGCGCGTCCGATAGAGACCAGGCCGCGGTCTCGGAGGTATCGGCGATCGTCGATTCGAGATCGCTCTCGCTGACCTCCCCGTCGGGACCGGCCCAGAGCGCCAGGCGGTCGAGCTCGTTCTCGAGCCGAACCTGGCCGGTGCCCATCCGCTCGACCAGGGTGCGGGCCGCGGCCGGCTCCAGCCTGAAACCACGGCTGCGGGCGCCCTCCACCAGCAGGCGGGGCAGCTCGCGAGCCCGGGGCGCCTCGAACTGGAGCACCTCGCCGCCGGCCGCGCTCACCGCCTCCTTCAGAGGCCCCGGCGCCTTGCCGCGGGCGATCAGGACGATGGTCAGATCTGGCGGCAGGGCCGCCAGGGCCGCGGCGACCTCGCGCTGCTGCGCCTCGCGCCAGCGCTCGACCCCGTCGACCAGGAGGTAGCGCCGCGAGACCGCCAGCGACATCGCCGGGATCGCCGCCAGCAGGGCCTCGGCATCGGGAGCGCTGCGCCCCGCCCCCGAATCGAACACCTCGAGCGCCGCCGCTCCCCCCTCCGTCTCGGCCCGGGCGCGGAGGCGGGCCCGGGTCGAGTCGATCTTCGCCGTGTCGGTCCCGGTTATCAGGTAGGCGGGAAGCATCTGATCGGCCACGGCCCGAGTCTAGAGGCGCCGGACCCGGTCTAGCCGTCATCGGAGACGGACGTGCCCCGCTGGCTCGCCTCGATCACAACGGTCCCGTCGCGATCCGTGCGCATCACCCTGATCCGGTGCTTGGCGAGCGTCTCGAGGGTCCGCGGCGTCGGGTGGCCGAACGGGTTCCCCTCGCCGACCGAGATCACCGCGATTCGCGGCACGGTACGCCCCAGAAGGGCGCCGAGGCCGGCGTCATCGCTGCCGTGATGGGCGACCTTGAGCACGTCGACCGGTCCCGGGTCGATCGGCACCGCCTCGGCCTCGGCGTCGCCGGTGAGCAGCATCGAGAACGAGTGCCAGCGGGCGAGGATGACAAGCGAGCTGAGGTTGGGATCGCTCCCGGGCGGCGGGCGGTCGAGCGGCGAGCGGGGAGGCCAGAGGACCTCGAGGCGCAGCGCGCCCGAGCGGATCTCGCTGCCCTCGGCGACGCGGTAGGGCATCGCGCCGGCGCCGGCCGCCCGATGCAGCAGGCCGGGCCGGGCGGCCCCGTAGATGAGGCGGTGGATGGGCAGCGATCCGAGCAGCTCACGGATCCCCCCGGCGTGATCGGACTGATCGTGGGTGAGGACCGCCGCGGCGAGGCCAGCGACGCCCGCCGAGCGCAGCTTCTCCGCGATCCGGTCCCCGGGTGGGCCGCCATCGACGAGGATCGGCGGGGCCTGCGCAGGCTGCAGGAGGATCGCGTCTCCCTGGCCGACGTCGAGGACCTCGACCCTCAACCCGCTTGCCGGTGCTTCGCCCGCCGCTCCCCCACCCGGCCAGAGCCCCGGGATGAGCAGCGCGGCGACGGCGACCAGGGCCATCCGGGGCGTGCGACGGGTGCGTTTCGGGCGCCGCGCCAACCGCCCCAGGCTGCGCAGCACCAGCGCGGTCGCAGCGAGCAGCAGGGCGTAGGCGGCCGCGATCTCCAGCGGCCCGCTCAAGGTGAGGTCGAGCACGGCCCATCGCGGCCCCCCGAACCAGGCGGCGACCTGGGCGACGAATCCCAGCAGGAGCGAGTCGAGAGCACCGAGCGGCGCCAGCGGCAGGCCCGGCACCTGCGCGGCGCCGGCCGTGACCATGCCGATCCACATCGCAGGTGCGACTGCCGGCAGCGCCAGCAGGTTGGCCGGCAGCGAGGCGAGAGAGAGGGTGCCGAAGTGGTGAGACATCAGAGGGGCGGTGGCGATCGTCGCCGCGACGGTGACCGCGGCGCCCTCGCTGAGCGCTCGCCGCCAGCCCTCCGTTCCGAGGAGCTCTCCCAACCGGGCCCGGATCGGCGCGGCGAGCAGGAAGATGCCGACGACGGCTGCGAAGCTCAGCTGCCAACCCGGATCGGCGCTGGCCCGAGGATTGAGAGCCAGGGTGGCAGCGACGGCGAGGAGGAGCGCGTAGGCCCGTGATCCGGGACGCCCGGCAAGTGTGGCGACGAGGCCGGCGGCGCCCATCACTCCGGCCCGCTGGATCGAGGGTCCGCCGCCGGCGAGCGGGACATAGACGGCGATCAGAGCGCAGGTCCAAAGGATCCGGGCGCGCAGCGGAATCCCGAGCATGGCCAGAAGCGGGGCGGCGAGCAGCGCCAGGAGCACCACGTTCTGCCCCGAGACTGCGAGCAGGTGGGCGAGCCCGGAGCGGCGGAAGTCATCGACCGTCGCCGGATCGATGCGGTCGTCCTGGCCGAGGACGAAGCCCCGCGCCAGCGCCGCCTCACGCTCGGGCATCCCTTCCCCGAGGCCGTGCTCGGCGCGGCTTCGGATCGCGTCGAGGCGTCCGCTGAGGCCGCCCCGTGCTCCGCCGGTCGGCTCGATCCGCCCGGTCCGGAGGACGGTCGAGATTCCCTGGCGCTGGAGCGTCGCCCGGTAGTAGTCGGGCGGACGGGCCAGCCGTCCGCTGGCCCGCACTCCAGCGCCGATCTCGAGGTCGGGCACGGGCTCGGGCGCCCAGAGCAGGAGCCGGCCGCGCGGCGTCTCCACCTGCACCCGCACCTCTCCCAGGGTGCGGTGGGGGACGGCGGCGACGTAGCCGCTGACGGTCGCCTTCGATCCCGGCCTGCCACTGAAGGCCCCCGCGTCGATCGCCCGCAGCCGGGCAGCGCCTGCGAGCAGCCCGGCGAGGGCCGCGCCGAGGGCGATCAGCACAAGCCAGGCGAGCCGCGTGGCGCCCCTCTGCGGTCGCAGCAGGATCAAGGCAAGGAAGAGCGCTGCCAGCCCCGCCGCGGCTCCTCCGGCCGCCGCCGATGGCGCCAGCGGCGAGAGCCCCAGGCCACAGTCGAGCCCCAACAGCGCGGCGGTCCGCCAGCCGCCCCTCATTCGCGAGCCCTCAGGGCTGCAGGCGGTCTCGCAGGGCCTCCATGGTCGCGGGGCCGATCCCGCTGACCTGGTTGAGCTGCTCCACCGAGGCGAGCCCGCCGTGTTGGTCGCGGAAATCGATGATGTCCGCCGCCGTGACCGGGCCGATCCCCTCGATCGTCTCGAGCTGCTCGGCGGTCGCGGTTCCCAGCGATATCGGGCCCTGGTCTACCCCGCCCGAGGCGGTCGCGGTCGAGGCCCCGCCCGGAGCCCGCTTGGGGATCACCACCTGCTGGCCGTCGGCCAGCCTTGCGGCCCGGTTGACGGCGCCGAGCAGCGACGAGCGAAGCGGCCCGCCCGCCCTGCGCACCGCATCGACCACCCGGGCTCCCGGCGGCAGCCGGTAGACGCCAGGGTCGGCTACCGCCCCGGCGACGTCGACGACGATGTCACCCGAGCCCTCGGAGGCCAGGTCGAACGAGCCGCTCCCGGAGTTCTGCCCCGACCCCCAGGAGGCGGCCCCCGCGGGGCTTTCGCCCTCACCCTCGGCACGGATCGCCCTGACGCCGATCAGCAGCACGGCGATCGCGACCGCGCCGTAGACGGCGATCTGTGAGCGAGAGACCTCAGGCACGGAGCCAGGGTCCCGCGCCGGGTCAGGCTCGTCGCGCGCGCGGTGCGCCTATTCGGTGACCGAAGGCGCCGGTTACTGGAACTCGTCCTCGTCGTCGTAGCCGGCCGACTCGGCGAGGCGGGCTCCGTAGAGCTCCGCGGCGGCGACCGGGGGCGACTGGATCGAGAGTAGGGCGAGGTCGGAGTCGCCGCTGTTCTTGACCGCGTGGTCGGTGGCCGGCGGGACGAGGATCAGATCACCCTCCTCCACCTCCTGATCGTCCCCGGCCACCGACATCCGCCCGGCCCCGCGGACGACGACATAGACCTGCTCGGCCTGCTCGTCGGAGTGCAGGGTCTGCTCTGCGCCGCCGGGAACCTCGAGCCAGGTCACCGACAGGTTGCGGGAGCCCAACTCGCCGGCATCCATGAGGATGCGCGAGCGAAGCCGGTGCCATTCCTCGACGGCCGCCTCGTCAAGTCTCCTGACAAGCACTGCGCGACTTCTACCAGAGGGAGGGAGGAGACGCCATCAGCGCGCGACCAGGTTGACCAGCTTCCCGGGCACCACGACTTGCTTGACGACCTCCTTGCCGTCGAGATGACGACGGACGTTCGGGCTGGCGTTGGCGAGCTCGACCAGGGCGGCTTCGGAGGCGTCCGCGGGCGCCTCGACCCGGTCGCGGAGCTTGCCGTTCACCTGCACGGCGACGGTTACCGTCTCGCTCTCCAGCAGCTCCGGGTCGGCCTGCGGCCAGGGCTGCTCGGTTAGGCGCTCGCCGCCGCTGAGACGCTCGTAGACCTCGCAGCCGAGGTGGGGTGCGAACGGCTCGATCAGCGAGGCGGCAGTGCGCGCAGCGAAGACCAGGGCCGCCACCCCGGCGGCTTCCCGGTGCAGGCCCTGCTTCAGACGGTAGGCGTCGTTGACCAGCTCCATCACGGCGGCGATCACCGTGTTGAACTGGAAGCCGCGCTCGAAGTCGCGGGTCGCCTTGTCGATCGCCCAGTGGGCCTTGCGGCGCAGCTCGAGCGCCGCGCCTTCGGCGTCGTCGGCAGGCGCGTCTGAGCCCTCGGCGGCCTCGGCGGCCAGCCTCCACAGCCTCGCCAGGAAGCGGTGCACCCCTTCAACACCCTCGTCGGTCCAGTCGCCGCCGCGCTCCGGTGGGCCCATGAAGCAGATGTATGTGCGGGCGCTGTCGGCGCCGTAGCGCTCGATGATCTCGGCCGGGCTGACCGTGTTGCCGCGCGACTTCGACATCTTCGCCCCGTCGCGGGTGATCATCCCCTGGGCGAAGAGGTTCGCGAATGGCTCCTGCACGTCGAGGTGGCCCATGTCGGTGAGCGCCTTGGTGAAGAACCTCGCGTACATCAGGTGCAGGATCGCGTGCTCCACCCCGCCGATGTACTGGTCCACGGGCATCCAGTAGCCGGCCACCTCGCGATCCCATGGAGCCTGCTCGTTGCGGGGGTCGAGATAGCGCAGGAAGTACCAGGAGGAGTCGACGAAGGTGTCCATGGTGTCCGTCTCACGCCTGGCCGTGCCGCCGCATTCGGGACACCCCGTGGACACCCATTCCTCCGCGGCAGCCAGCGGGCTACGCCCCTGCGGTGAGTAGTCGTCGATGTCGGGCAGGACGACCGGCAGCTGCTCGTCGGGCACCGGGACGATCCCGCACTTCTCGCAGTAGACGACCGGGATCGGAGCCCCCCAGTAGCGCTGGCGGGAGACCAGCCAGTCGCGCAGCCGGTAGTTGACCGCCTCGGCGCCCCGTCCCTGGTCTTCGAGCCAGCCGACGATCTCGCCGAAGCCCTCGCGGTTCCCCATCCCGTCGAACTGCCCGGAGTTGACCATCTCCCCGTCGCCGATGTAGGGAAGCTCATCATCGGCTTGTACGGGCCGGATCCCTTCTGAAACCGCGGCAGCGCTCTCGGCGCTGCCGCGCATTGTTTGGCGTATGACCTGCCTAACGGGCAGGTCATACGCTTCGGCGAAGTCGAAGTCGCGCTGGTCGTGCGCGGGCACCGCCATCACTGCCCCAGTCCCATAGTCCATCAGCACGTAGTCGGCGACGAACACCGGGATCTCTTCGCCGTTGACGGGGTTGGTGACGGTGCGCCCCAGGGCCACACCGGTCTTCGCGCGGCTCTCGTCGCCGCGCTCCTCGACCGCCTCGCGCGCGACCTCGTTGACGTAGTCGCGCACCGGTCCCTCGGCCGCGCTCCCGGCGACCATCGCCTCGAGCGCGGGATGCTCGGGGGCGAGGACGAAGAAGGTCGCGCCGAACAGCGTGTCGGGGCGGGTGGTGAAGACGGGGAAGTCGATCCCCAGCTCCTCGCAGCGGAAGGTCACCTCGGCGCCCTCGGAGCGACCGATCCAGTTGCGCTGCATCGTGATTACGTGCTCGGGCCAGCTCTCGAGCCGGTCGAAGTCGGCCAGCAGGCGTTCGGCGTAGTCGGTGATCCGGAAGAACCACTGCTCGAGGTTGCGCTGCTCGACCGGGGTGCCGCAACGCTCGCAGCGCCCGTCTATGACCTGCTCGTGGGCGAGCACGGTGGCGTCCTTGGGGCACCACTGCACCGGCGCCATCGCCCGGTAGGCCAGACCCTGCTCGAAGAGCCGCAGGAATATCCACTGGGTCCAGCGGTAATACTCGGGCGAGTGGGTCGAGATCTCGCGGGTCCAGTCGAGCGAGATTCCCCATTCCTGGAACTGGCGCCGGAAGGACTCGATCGATGCCTCGGTCGCGGCGCGGGGATGCTCCCCGGTCTTGATCGCGTTGTTCTCAGCCGGCAGCCCGAAGGAGTCGTAGCCCATCGGGTGGATCACCTGAAAGCCGTGGCGGCGGCGGAAATGGGCGATCGCGTCACCGACCGCGTAGGTCTTCAGGTGCCCGACGTGCGGCTCCCCCGACGGATAGGGGAGCATCTCGAGCACGTAGGCCTTGGGGCGGTCCGGCTCGAACCCGGGCTGGCCGGGATTGGCCACCTCCCAGGTGCTCTCCTCGGCCCAGATCCGCTGCCACTTGGCCTCGATCGCACGTGCGTCGTATCGCTCCACGTCGCGATCTTACGAACCCCTGGCGGACCCCCTGCGGTCGAGGGGACGAAATCGTCAGTATGGGAGACGAAATCGTCCACTCGACGCGGGTTTGGGAGAAGCCGGCTAACTGGCGGCCCGGTCGGGGTCGGCCCAGGGGTCCTCGCCTGGGTCGCCGCCGGCGGCGACGACGACGAGGCGATCGATGTAGTGGCTCCACCCCTCGCGGTGCGAGCTGGCCGCGTCCTCGCTCGGCAGGTCGCGGTGGATGAGGCGCACCGTGGTCGCGCCACCGTCGGGCTCGAGGATCACCTCGACCGTGCTGGCGCCCGGCCGCACGACGCTCTCTCCGCGCTCCCAACCGAAGCTGAACACGACCCTGCGGGGCGGCTCGACCTCGATGAAGGTTCCCGAGGCAATGCTGCGACCGTTGACGTCGCAACGGAAGAGACCGCCCGGCTGGGGGTCGAGCTGCGCCTCGCGCCCCATCCACTGGATCATCTTGTCGGGCTCGGTGAAGAAGCCGAAGATCGCCTCAGGGCTTGCCTCGACCCGTGTCGCCATCTCGACCGCGGCTGTGGTGTCTGTGCTTGGCACTCTTGTTCCTCCTTTGCTGTTCGAGCTCGGCGGCGAGCTTCAGCCGCTCGAGCCGCTCGGTCCAGAATCCCTCGATGAAGTCGCGCAGGCCGGCCAGTGCCTCGGGGCGGGCCCGGTAGAGGCGGCGGGTTCCCTCGCGGCGCTCGGCCAGGAGGCCGGCGTCGCGGAGCACCGCGATGTGCTGGGAGACCGCCGGGCGGCTGATCTCGAAGCCGGCGGCGATCTCGCCGGCGCTCAGCTCCCCGTCACGTGTAAGGGAGAGGATCTGCCGGCGCCGTGGCTCGGCGATCGCGCGGGCGACAAGGTCCGTCCGCTCCGTGTCGGGTCGGGTGAGCTCCGTCGCCATGGATCATAGGTAAGCAGATCCTTACGTAAGTGTCAAGCTACATATGGTAATCAGGCGCGACGCCGCGTGAACCGCAGCCCGGACCAGTCCTCGTCGATCGCACAGACCTTGCTGTCGACGAGCCCGGCGCCGAGGGCAATCTTCCTCACCTCGCCCTCGGAGAGATCGGCTTCGATCGGCGAGGATCCCTTCGGCCAGGCGATCCACAGCATCCCCTCCCCCGCGGCCCCGGCGACAGCCGCGATCCGCTTGCGCAGGCCCGCGGCCGAGGTCTCGAAGAGGATCGTGATGCCGCGGGCGCCGCGGTTGCCGCGCCGCAGCACGACGCCATCGGGTAGCTCGCCGAGGGTGGTCTCGAAGCGCTCCGGCGCACCTATCAGCACAACCACGGAGCCCGGCTTGATCCCCAGCTTCCGCGGCAGCGGGGTCCCGGAATGTGGCCCCGAATCCGATACCGGGACGACCGCCTCGACAGGGGGATGCGCGATCGCCTCGGCGAGCGCGTCGCCGGCCTGCTCCCACTCGGCGAAGCAGGCATCGGGGAACTCGTCCTCGGCCTGGGCGACCTTCTCCGGCTTGCCCGCGAGGAAGAGGCCCGGGACGGCGCGCAGCGCCTTCGACTGGCGCACCGAGCGGGCGACCTCACGGCCGTGGGAGGGCAGGCGGGAGAGGTCGATGACGAAGGCCGCCGGAGGGCGGGCGCTCAGCTCGCGGATCCCGATCGAGGTCCCGGGGACCGTCGCCTCGACTTCGTATCCGAACCGCTCCAGCCGGGCGGCCCGCTCCGGCGCCTCCTCCTCGCTCCAGTGGACCAGGCGGATGTAGCCGTCGCTCAGGGGCCCCACAGGTCGAGTGTATGCGGGCCGTTCGGCGACATCGCCTCGAGGATGTGGGGCCAGACGTAGACCTCGATCAGCGCGCAGATGATCAGCACCGGTATCGCTATCAGCACGGTGATCACCGTCGCCGCCAGCAGCTGGTTCCAGGCCCCGCGCCGGCTTGCGATCAGCCAGGCGGCGAGCGGCAGGAAGAGCGCCATCAGCTCGGGCACGGCGTGCGGGAGGACGCTGAGGATCAGCTGCCCCCGGGAGATGTCGAGTTGGGAGGAGATCGTCGCGCCCTGGAAGCCGAGGTAGAAGGCCTGGGTGCTGAGCGAGAAGAGGGTCACCGCGGCGACGAAGACGATCGCCAGCTCACCCGCCTTGACGTGGACCCAGCGTGAGAAGCCGCTCCGCCGGGCGGCGGCGATCGGCATCGACGCGCCGGCGATGAAGCCGGCGACGCAGGCAGTCGCGTGCAGGGCCAGGACCAGGGAGTTGCGAAACAGGATCGGCGCCAGGTCGCCCGGCTCCGACGGCTCCGTGAGGCCGGGGAGATGGATCGGGGTGAGGTCCGGCGTCAGCAGGCCGGAAACCACCCATACGGCGCCCAGCAGGGTCAGCGCGATCGCCAGGCTGAGGGCGAGCCATCCGCGCAGGACCGGCCAGGGATCGCCGCTCCAACGCTCGAAGGTCGAGCGCGTCGCCCGCACCCCCTCGGTGAATACGTACTGATTGGCGCTCACCGGGGGTTCATCGGCAGCCCGGTGCGGGGGTTTGAGCCGGCGGCAAGCTCAGCAGGCGACGATCAGGTGGAAGGCGTTGCCCTCGACGTCAGTGAACCTTGAGTGGAGCTGACGGGACTCGAACCCGTGACCTACGCGCTGCCAGCGCGTCGCTCTTCCAGCTGAGCTACAGCCCCAAGCAGAGTGCGGCGATGCACGAAGTTATAGCGGCCCGCCCCGCTCAGCCGGGGAGATGGCGACCGCGAGCGCTCTACGCCGCGCGCTGCTGCGGGCCCTGCTCGCCGTCCACGTCGAGAACGACGCTGTCGGCGGCGGTGTGGCGGACCTTGAACTCGAGAGGCGAGCGCTCATCCAGCTCCCGGAGCAGCTCGACCGGCTGGTCGAGGCGCAGCGAGAGGGTCGCGCGACCCTCGGAGAATCGCTCGACCGAGATCTCCGAGGTGGCGTCGATCTGGCCGGCCGCATCTTCGAAGGAGACGAGCTGGGAGAAGTCGCCCAGTGGGCCGATCTGGACCTTGACCAGGCCCTCGAAGAGCTCGTGGGCATCGACCTCGGAGAGGTGGCCGTTCCCGTTGGGAGCGGTGGCGACCTCGGCGAACCCGGCTGACCCCTCCGCGGTCTCGACACCGATCCGGCCGGCAAGGTCCTGGACCTTACGGCTCACCTCGACGGCGTCGCGCAGCGCCTTCATTCGGATCCTGGTCGCCTGGCCCCGCGCCTGCGCCTGGACCTCCTCGAGCCGCAGGGCGATCGACTCGACCGACGCCAGGCTGCGGTCATGGCGCTCGTTGGCGAGACGGAGCTCCTCCTGGAGATCGCGGATCTCGCGCTCGCGCTCGACGATCAGGCCGGACATGTAGGCGAGCTGGCGGTCGAGGTCGCCGACCTTCTGGTCCCAGACGGCGATCGCCGCATCGACTTCGCTGCGGCGGTAGCCGAGGAACGCCCTCTGGAAGCTACCCATGGGCGAAAACCGTAGGTGGGCCCCCGGACGGCAATTCGCGCCCACGGGATCAGGGCGAACGCCTGTTCGGTCAGGCGCTGGCGGCGCGAGTCCGGGAGCCGGGCAGCTCCAGCGCCACCCGGGGAGCATCGCGCCAAAGCTCCTCCAGCCCGTAGCGCTCCCGCGCCTCGGCGGTGAAGACGTGCAGGACGCAATCGAGGTAGTCGAGGACAACCCATCCCGCCGCCCCCTCGCCCTCGATCTGGCCCGGGATCAGGTCCTCGTCGTTCTTCAGCCTGACCCGGACCTCGTCGGTGATCGCCTTCGCCTGGCGCTCGTTGCCGGCGGTGCAGATCACCAGGTAGTCGGTGTAGGAGACCAGCTCGCGCATATCGAGGGCGACGATCTCGGCGGCCTTCTTCGAGTCGGCCAGCTCGGCCAGCCGCAGCGCAAGCGTCTCCGAGGTCTGCGTGCTCATCCGGTGTAGACGCCCCGCTCCTCGATGAACCGCGCCACCGGCTCCGCCACCAGGTAGCGCAGCGGGCGCCCCGAGGCGGCCCGCTCGCGCACCGCCGAGGAGGAGACCCCGAACTGGGGCATCTCGAGCAGCGTCGATGACTCCAGCGCGCCGAGGCTCCGCAGCACCGCCGCGACCTCGGCGTCCGCGACCCCGGCACGTCGCGCCACGGCGAGCCGTGCGAGCTCGACCACCCGCTCCGGTCGATGCCAGCTCTCCAGCCCGACCGCGGCGTCGGCCCCCATCACGAAGACCAGCTCGGTGTCTCCTCTCTCCTCGGCAAGCTGCTCCAAGGTCTCAGACGTGTAGGACGGCCCGTCCCGCTCGACCTCCAGGGTGGAGACGATGAAGCGGGCATCCTCGGAGGCGGCGAGCCGGGTCATCGCCAGGCGGATCTCCTTGCCCGGGTCATCGGCGATCCGCTTGTGCGGCGCCTGCCCGGTCGGGACGAGCAGCACCTCGGAGAGGCCGAGCTGCCAGAGCGCCTCCTGGGCCAGCGCCAGGTGCCCCAGGTGGGGAGGGTTGAACGCCGAGCCGAGGACGCCGATTCCGGCACCCGGGCCGCTAGCCACGCACCTGGCCCTGGCCGCGGCCGACGTACTTGAAGGTCGTCAGCTCACGCAGCCCGATCGGGCCTCGCGCGTGCAGCTTCTGGGTCGAGTTGCCGATCTCGGCGCCCATCCCGTACTCGAAGCCGTCCGTGAACCGGGTCGATGCGTTGACGTAGACGGCGGCGGCGTCTACCCCCGCGGTGAACAGGTCGGCCGCCTGCTCGGAGGCGGTGACGATCGCCTCCGAGTGGCCGCTGCCGTGCCGGTTGACGTGCTCGATCGCCGCCTCCAGCCCGTCGACCACCCCGATCGCCATCTTCATGTCGAGGTACTCGGTGTCCCAATCCTCGGCCGCGGCCTCCCCCACCTCGGTCTCGCCTGCGTTCTCGCGGGTCTCGGCGTCACCGAGGAGCTCGACTCCGGCGGCGGCGAGGTCGGCCAGCACCGGCGGCAGGAACGCGGGCGCCACCTCACGGTCGACCAGCAGCGTCTCGGCCGCGTTGCAGACACCGGGGCGGTCCACCTTCGCGTTGTAGGCGATCGACCGGGCCATCTCCAGGTCGGCCTCCGAGTGCACGTAGACATGGCAGTTTCCCGCCGCCGCGTACATCACCGGCACGGTCGCGACCTCCTTCAGCGCCTCCTTGAGGCCCTCCCCGCCACGCGGGATCAGCAGGTCGACGAGCCCGTCCTGGGTGGCCAGCTCCGCCAGCCCCTGACGCTCAGCCGCCTCGAGGAGGAGGACCGCGTCAGCCGGCAGGCCCGTCTCGGACAGGGCCTCGCGCGCAATCGCCGCCAGGGCGCCGTTGGAGCGCTCGGCGTAGGAGGAGCCGCGCAGGACGATCGCGTTGCCGCTCTTGATCGTCAGCGCCGCGCAGTCAACGGTGACGTTGGGACGCGCTTCGTAGACGACCGCGACGACCCCGAGCGGGACCCGGACCTTGCGCAGTTCGATGCCGCTCTCGAGGTCACGCCTCTCGATCTCCTCGCCGACCGGGTCCGGCAGGGCGGCGACCGCCCGCACCCCAGCCGCCATCGACTCGATCCGCTCGGCGGTCAGGGTGAGGCGGTCGCGGAGCGCCGCCGTCAGGGACTCGGCGCGGGGATCGGCGAGATCGGCGGCGTTGGCCTCGAGGATCGCCTCTGCGCGCCGCCCAAGCAGGTCCGCCGTGGCCTCCAGGGCGGCGTCCTTGAGCTGCGTCGGGGCGCGGGCCAGCTCCAGCGAGGCGGCCCTGGCGGCCGCGCAGGCATCGGCGACGCTCGTCGTGGTCGTGGCCATCAGCGGCTAAGGGTAGCCGCCGCCCGCTCAGGCGAGGACGAAGTAGTCGCGGTGGACAGCCTCCTCAGCGGCGTGCGGGATCAGCTCCCGCACCTGCGAGCTCTTCATGCCCTTGATCCGCTCGACTTCGTCCGCGGAGTAGTTGGCGATCCCCTTGCCGATCAGCTCCGCGCCGGAGGTCACCTCAACCGCGTCGCCGGCCCCGAAGCTCCCCTCGACGCCGACGATCCCGACCGGCAGCAGGCTGGAGCCGCCCTCGCGCAGCATCCGGGCCGCGCCCTCGTCGACCGCGATCCGCCCGTGCGCAGGCTTCGCGTGCTTGAGCCAGAGCTTGAAGCTAGAGCCCCGTCCCCCGCGGGCAGCGAATGCGGTGCCGACCGCCTCCCCCGCGGCCGCCTCACGCAGTGTCCCCCGCACCGTCCCGTTGCAGATCACCGCGCCGATCCCGGCTTCCGCGGCCATCACGGCCGCCGCCACCTTGCTGCGCATCCCTCCCGAGCCGAAGGCCGAGGTGCGATCCCCGATCTCCAGACCCTCGAGCTGTTCGGGGCGGCTCACCTCGCGCACCAGCTCGGCGCCAGGCTCGGTCCGCGGGTCGGCGCTGTGCAGGCCGTCTATATCGGTGAGCAGGACGAGCAGCCTGGCGTCGAGGAGGATCGCCACCTGCGCGGCGAGGAAGTCGTTGTCGCCGAAGGTGATCTCGTCGGTCGCCGTGGTGTCGTTCTCGTTGACCACCGGCACCACCCCCCAGTCGACCAGACGCCGCAGTGTCTGGCGGGCGTTGAGGTAGTTGGTTCGGGCGGCGATGTCGGAGGCGGTCAGCAACACCTGGGCGGCGTGGACCCCGCGGGCGTCGAGTCGCGACTCATAGGCACGGAAGAGATCGCCCTGGCCGATCGCCGAGGCCGCCTGGAGCTCGTCCATCGCGGCCGGGCGCGAGGAGAGGCGCATCAGCCGGATTCCCCGGGCGATCGCGCCAGAGGTGACCATCACCACCCGCTCGCCGTCCGCCTCCAGCGTCGAGACCTGCTCGCAGACGCTGTCGAGGACGTCGGCGCGCAGCTCGCCGTCGTCGGCGGCGACGATCGATGAACCGAGCTTGACGACCAGGGTCATGGCCGCCCAAGTCTAGGAAGCGGTGCTCCGCCGAGCGGGACGAGGCTCGCATGCGCGGCAAAGCTACTGCGGCGGCGGCGGCTTCGCCAAACCCTCAGCCCGGGTGCAGCTCGAATTCGTGCTCGCCGATCCGGACCTCGTCGCCCGGCTCGAAGCCGGCCGAGCGCAGCGCCGCGACAACCCCGATCTCGGTCAGCCGCTGCTCGAGATAGGAGAGCGCCTCCTCGTTGCCGAGGTCGTGGCGCTCGACCAGCAGCTCCACCCCCCGGCCGGTGACGCGGAAGGCGCCCTCGCCCTCGGCGACGACGTCGTAGCCGCCCTCCCCGGCGGGCCGGTAGACGCGATGCTCGGCCTCGAAGCCCCCGGGCGGGGACTCCGCCGGCGTCGCGGGCGGCTCCTCGGGGATCGAGGCGACGATCCGCCGGCTCAGCTGCTGGAGGCCCTCCCCGGTCGCCGAGGAAACGGACAGCACCGCGATCGCCCGCTCGCCGAGCCGCTTGCGCCACTGCGCCGCGACCCGCTCCGCCTCCTCGGCACCGACGAGGTCGGACTTGGAGAGGACGACGACCTCCGGCACCCGATCGAGCCCGGCGCCGTAGGAGGCGAGCTCCCCGCGCACGGTCTCGTAGGCCGCGGCGGGGTCGCCCTCGCCGGGGGCGATGTCGACCAGGTGGACGAGGACCGCGCAGCGCTCGACGTGGGCGAGGAACTCGTGACCCAGCCCGGCGCCGCCGGCGGCGCCCTCGATCAGCCCCGGGATGTCGGCGATCACCGCCTGGCGCTCGTCGGTCTCGATCGTCCCCAGGACCGGCTCCACCGTCGTGAAAGGGTAGTCGGCGATCTTCGGCGCGGCCCGGGTGAGGCGCGAGATCAGCGACGACTTGCCGGCGTTGGGGAGGCCGATCAGCCCCGCGTCGGCAAGCAACCGCAGGCGCAGCTCGATCCAGCCGGACTCGCCCTCCCCCCCGCGCTCCGCAAAGCGAGGCGCCTGGCGGGTCGAGGTCGCGAAGCGCTTGTTGCCGTGCCCGCCGCGTCCACCGTGGGCGACGATCGCCCGCTGGCCGGGCTCGGTCAGCTCGATCGCGGCCCCGTCGAGTGCGACGACGGAGGTCCCGGGCGCCACCGGGACCACCCGATCCTCCCCCCGTGCGCCATGCCGGTTGGAACCCTCGCCATGGCGCCCCCTACCAGCCCGGAAGTGCTTGCCGCCACTCAGTGCAGTCAGGTCGCGCCGGGAGGTGTCGCAGGCGAGCACGACGCTGCCCCCGTGCCCGCCGTCGCCGCCGTCGGGCCCGCCCTTCGGCACGTGAGCCTCGCGGCGAAACGAAACGCATCCGTTACCCCCACGCCCACCTTCGACGTAGATCTTCGCTCTGTCGTGGAGCATCGAGGGAGGGTGCCACAAGCTCCGACACCCGAGGTTCGGGCCAAGGCGGGGTGGGCTGCGGAGACCCGCCGGCCCCTTGTCCTCGGAGCCCTAGTCCTCGGCCAGAACGCTGATTGTGCGGCCGCGCCGGGCCGGCTTGAAATCGACCACGCCGGCGCGGGTGGCGAAGATCGTGTGGTCGCGGCCTAGGCCGGTGCCCTCCCCGGGCCAGAAGCGGGTGCCGCGCTGGCGGACGATGATCTCGCCGCCGTTGACGCGCTGGCCGGCGAAGATCTTCACGCCGAGCATCTTCGGGTTGGAGTCGCGGCCGTTGCGACTGGAGCCGAGTCCCTTCTTATGAGCCATCGCCGTCCTCCTTCTTCGGGGCCGGCTTGCGTGCCGCCGGCTTCTTCGCGGCGGGCTTCTTCGCGGCGGGCTTCGCCTTGGCGGCCGGCTTCTTCGGGGCGGCCGGCTTCTTCGGGGCGGCCTTGCGCGCCGCCGGCTTCTTCGCCGGCGCCTTCGTCTCCGCCTCGGTCTTCACCTCGGCGCCGGAGGCTTTGGGCTTCGCCTCGGCCTTCTTCGCGGCGGGCTTACGGGTCAGCATCTTCACCTCTGTGACCTCGAGGCGGGTCAGCTCCGAGCGGTGGCCGCCGCGTCGCCGGTAGCCCTTCTTGGCCTTGTACTTGAAGACCTTGATCTTCGGACCGCGCAGGTGCTCGGCGACAGTCGCCTCCACCTTCACCTTCTCGAGGCCCGAGCTGTCGGCGACGACCTCCTTGTCACGGAACATCACCGGGCGCAGGGTGACCTTGGCGCCCTCGTCCTCGGGCAGCCGATCGACGAGCAGGGCGGTGCCCTTCTCGACCTTGTACTGCTTGCCTCCGCTTTCGATCACTGCGTACATGCTTCGCCGGCTGCTGGTCCTCAGTCGTCCGATTTCGCGGCGCGCGAACGGCCGCGACCACCTCGGCGGCCGCGGCGGCGCCTGCCAGAGCCGGGTGATTCTAGCTGCTCGGAGCCGTTCGGACCCGGGCCGGAGGAGCCGCCGCCGTTGCTCGACTCGACGCCCGGCAGCGAGGCCACGGCGGCCGCCCGCTCGACCCGCTCGATCCGCACCAGCTTGCGCTCGCCGACGAACGGAGCGCCGCCGCTGACGCTGACGATGTAGGAGTCGACCCGGGCGACGGCGTCGTCGGCGTTGTACATGTGAGGCTCCTCGATGCTGACCAGGACCTCCTCGCCGACTTTGAACGGCAGCGCCCGCTCCTCGATCTTCTCGCGGCTGCCCGACTCGATCAGCTCGAAGGTGTCGATCGGCAGCGCCTCGCCGCCCTCGAAGTGGAACTGCTTGCCGGTCTCCTCCTCGAACTCGGCAAGGCCGCTCTCGGGATCGATCAGCTCCGCCGCGACCTTCGGCTGCACCCGGATCAGGAAGGCCTCCGGCTCCGGGTTCTCGGCGACGATGTCGTGCAGCTTGCGCAGGCCCTCGAGCGCCACGGTCTCGGCCGAGAGCACGACTCCCTCGCCCTCGCAGGTCGGGCAGCGGACCGTGAGGATCTCGCGGACTCCGTCGGTGACGTTCTGGCGGGTCATCTCGACCAGTCCCAGCGGCGAGACCTCGACCACGTAGCTCTTCGACTTGTCGGCGTCGAGCGCCTTGCGCAGCACCTGCAGGACCTTGTCCCGGTTGCGGGCGCGGGCCATGTCGATGAAGTCGATGACGATGATCCCGCCGATGTCGCGCAGCCTCAGCTGGCGCACCACCTCCTCGGCGGCCTCGGTGTTGACCCTGGTGATCGTCTCCTCGAGCCCGCCCTTGCCGCGGCCGGTGAAGCTGCCGCTGTTGACGTCGATCACGGTCAGCGCCTCGGCGTAGTCGATCACCAGGTAGCCGCCGGAGGGCAGATCGATCCGCCGGCTCAGGGTCGAGTTGATCTCCTCCTCGATCCCGTACCGCTCGAACAGCGGTTTGGGGTCCTCGTAGAGCTCGACGCCCGAGACCAGCTCCGGCGCGGTGCGCTGGAAGAAGCTGGTCACCCGGTCGCGCTGCTTCGGAGAGTCGATGATCGCCTTCTCGAAGTCGCTGAGGAAGACGTCGCGCAGGACCCGGACCGAGAGATCGGCCTCCTGGAAGACCAGGGCCGGCGCCTTCACCTCCTCGATGCGGCGCTCGAGCACCTCGTTGAGCTTGTGCAGGTAGCCGATCTCGCGCACGAAGTCGGCCTTCTTGGCGCCGTGGGCGGCGGTGCGGACGATCAGCCCGCCCGGGCCCTTGTAGGTGCGGTCGACCATCTTGCGGAGCCGGTCGCGCTCCTTGTCGGCCGAGCCGGCGGCTGACCCCGACGCCGCTGCCCTGTGGCGCGTAGACCAGGTAGCGCCCGGCGATCGAGGCGTTCATCGTCAGCCGCGCCCCCTTGGTCTTCAGCGGGTCCTTGACCACCTGGACGACGATCTCCTGCCCGGGCTTGATCAGCTCGTCGATCCGCCGGCCCTTGCCGCGGCCGCGCCGCGGGGCCTGCTCGCCCCCCGGAAGGAGGATCTCGTCGACGTGGAGGAAGCCGTTTCGCTCCAGGCCGATGTCGACGAACGCCGCCTCCATGCCGGGAAGCACGTTGTCGACCTTGCCCTTGTAGATGTTGCCGACGATCGAGCGGCGGCCGCGGCGCTCGATGTAGAGCTCGGCCACCTCCGGCTTCGATCCCTGCTTCTTGGCTTGAGCACGGCCACGCGGGTCTCGCCGCGGTCGGCGGAAACCAGGATTGTCTTCTTCATTTACCTCAGCTCAGTTGATGGGTCAGTACGCCCTCCGGCTCTTCTGGCTGAGTCGCGCCTGCATGTGGATGCTCTGCAGGATGCCCACCGCCAGGAATGTGGCGATGACCGACGAACCTCCGTAGCTCATCAGCGGCAATGGGATGCCGGTGATGGGCATGATTCCGAGGCTCATCCCGACATTGACGAAGACCTGGAACATCAGCATGGCGGCGATGCCGCCTGCGACCAGGGTTCCGTACAAGTTCTTTGAGAGCGTCACGATCCGCAGCGCCCGCCAGATGAGCAGGGCGAAGAGGGACAGGACGAACGCGGCCCCGATGAACCCGTAGCGCTCCCCGATCACGGCGAAGATGAAGTCGGTGTGGCGCTCGGGCACGAAGTCGAGCCGCGTCTGGGTGGCCTGATCGCCGCGGCCGGTCTTCTCCCCGGAGCCGATTGCGATCTTGGCCTGATTCTGCTGGTAGCCGGCGTCGCCTGGATCCGCGCTGGGATGGAGAAAAGATGCAAGTCTTTCCTCCTGGTACCCCTTGAGAACGGGAGCGCCGACCATCGGGGCGACCACGAGGACGACAGTGAGATAGCGACGAAGCCGGCGCCGATGGCCGCGAAGTGCGACCAGCGGATCCCCCCGACGACATGATCGCCAGCGATGACCCCGAACACCAGCGAGGTGCCCAGGTCCGGCTGCAGGAAAACGAGGGCCGCCGGGCGAGCCCGAGGAACAGATCGGGCCGTGCGCTGCTCCTCGGAGCCCCGCCGGGCGCCGTCGATGACGAATCCGGCCAGGGAAAGGGCGAGCAGCACTTGCCCAGCTCGGAGGGCTGAAAGGTGAAGAAGGGAAGGTCGAA
>CAVRGL010000010.1:0-543318 GCA_963720735.1 uncultured Actinomycetes bacterium | reverse complement strand
GTAGCGTCTGACCAGCTCCTCGCGCGCCGCCTGGTCATCCTCCTCGCGCAGCCGTCCCCACAAGGCCGGCTCGCCTTCCAGCCTCAGCAGCCCCGCCTCGGTGGCGGTTTCGGTTTCCCCAGGTTTATGAGCTTGATCTGGCATCACAGGCACGGATGATCAGTTCCGCGAAGACCGGCCGCGCAGGAGCGCGCGTTGCGATGGAGTCTTGCTAGTGCGATCTCAGCGCAACCGCCAATCGGCCGGACTCCTTCGGCGTACCCGGAACTCTCACGCGAAAACGTTAGCCACCCGGCCCCACCGACCGCCAGGAGGCCGGGCCCAGCGCGTAGGAGATGCGACTAGGCGAGCGGCTCCGGGTCGGGCCGTTGGTCCGAGAGCTCCATCAGGGCCGCCTCGACCGCGGGAAGCTCGGAGGTCTGCAGGCGGTGCGCCGCGAAGATCTCGTCGAGGTCCTCCCGGGTCAGGGTCTCGCGCTCGAGCGCGCTCGCGGCCAGGTCGTCGAGGCAGCGCCGGTTGGCGCTGAGCAGGCTGAGGGCGCGGCGGTGGGCGTCGCGGGCGATCGCCATCGCGCCGAGGTCGACGTCGCGGCGGGTGCGGTCGGACAGCGAGTAGTCCTCGGTAGGCAGGGCGATGGGCGCGTCCTGGGGAGAGCCGGTCTCGATCCCCATCCCGAACTCCGAGATCATCTGCTTGCAGACGGCGTGGACGCGGGCGAGGTCGTCGGCGGCACCCGTGTAGGCCTCGCCGAACACCAGCTCCTCGGCGGCCCTTCCTCCGAGCAGGGTGACCGTCTCGTCCAGAAGCTGGTCGCGGGAGCGCATGTAGGTGTCCTCCCGCGGCGAGTGGCCGACGAAGCCGAGCGACGGTCCGCGCGGGACGATGCTGAGGATCTCCGGGGGGTCGAGCCCGACGAGCCTTCGGCAGAGGGCGTGACCGCCCTCGTGATAGGCGACGATCCGCCGCTCCTTCTGGGTCAGCCGCCGCGACTGCTGGGAGCCGACCGACTGGCGCAGGAGCGCCTCGTCGAGGTCCTCGCGCCGGGTTGCCTCCCGCCCCGCCCGCCCGGCGATGATCGCCGCCTCGTTCAGCGAGTTGGCGAGCTGGGCTCCGGTCATCCCGGTGGTCTTGCGGGCGACGTCGGTGAGGTCGAGGTCATCGGCCAGGGGCTTGCCCCTGGCGTGGGCCCGGAGGATCGCCTCGCGGCCCTCGCGGTCCGGCGGGGCGACCAGCACCTGACGGTCGAAGCGGCCGGGGCGAAGCAGCGCGTGGTCGAGCTTCTTGACGTTGTTCGACGCGGCGATCACGATCACCGTCGCCGGGTCGCGCTCGAAGCCGTCGAGCTCGACCAGCAGCTGGTTGAGCGCCTGCTCCCGCTCGCTGCTGCCTCCGTCGCCCCCGCCGGTGCGGCTTCCCCCGACCGCGTCGAGCTCGTCGATGAAGATCACCGCGCGACCCGCCTTGCGAGCCTCCTTGAAGAGGCGCCGGATACGGGCCGCGCCCCTGCCCACGAACATCTCGACGAAGCTCGAGCCGGAGGCAGCGAAGAAGTCGACCCCGGCCTGACCGGCGACCGCCCTGGCCAGCATCGTCTTGCCCGTCCCCGGAGGTCCGAACAGCAGCACACCGCGCGGGGGCTGCGCTCCGAGCGCCTTGAAGCGCTCCGGGTCGCGCAGCCATTCGGCGACGTCCATCAGCTCGTCCTTGGCGGCGTCGACTCCCTGCACGTCTTCCCATCGCAACTGCGCGGTCTTGCTGGAGCGGATCGTCTCCGGCTTGGTCGAGCGCATCGTCTGGCGCAGCAGCAGGGCGAAGACGCAGAGCAGGCCCGCCATGAAGACGACCCCGAAGACCGGGTACCAGACGAAGAAGAAGTCGCTGATCGCGCCTGCGGTCACTGGGCTCCTGGGGTCGGGCTAGCCATCGGATGAGACCTCCCTGCCGTGGGAAAAGGACTGGCTCCAGTGTGGCAAGCTCGACCCCAATACTCACTCGCACATTCGTCGAGATGCGCCCGATCGGCTAATGCCGTGGCGCTTGGGCGCTCTCTAGGATCAGGGCATGAGCGACGCTCCGCAGGGTCCGCGGGCAGCGACCGCGCCCGAGCTGAAGGCGCAGATCGAGGCCGAGCGGGAGGGACGCCCGTTCATCGTCTATCGCGACGCCGGGGGGGAGCAGCGGATCGTCCCGATCGCCGCCGGGACGAGCGAGCTATGGGTCGGGCGCCGCGGCTCTGCCGACATCCGCATCGACTGGGACGAGGAGGTCTCCGGCCTGCACGCGCAGATCGAGGTCGTCCGCGACGAGTGCACCCTGGTCGACGACGGCCTCTCCCGCAACGGCTCCTTCGTAAACGGCGAGCGGGTGCGGGGACGCCGTCACCTCCGCGACCAGGACATGATCCGCTTCGGGCAGACCGTGGTCCTCTACCGGGTTCCGGGCGAGGAGAGCGGCGAGAGCACGGTGATCGCAGCCGAGGTCTCCGAGGCCGCGACCGTCTCGCCGGGGCAGCTGAGGGTGCTGCTCGCCCTCTGCCGGCCGTTCAAGGACGGAGCCGCCTTCGCCACCCCGGCGACCAACCAGCAGATCGCCGGGGAGCTCCACCTCAGCGTCGATGCGGTCAAGACCCACCTGCGAGCTCTGTTCGAGAAGTTCGGCGTCGAGGACCTGCCCCAGAACCAGAAGCGGGTCGGGCTGGTCGAGCGGGCGCTGCAGAGCGGTCTGATCTCCGAACGCGACCTCTGACGCCGGGTTCCACCAGGGGGTGAGCCCGACCACCCCGGCGGGCGCCCGGCTTCCGCCCTGGGCCCCCTGGGAGCGCCCGCGCTCCTGGCCGAAGCTTGGCCGGCAACACCGACCAACCAAAGCATCAGCCAAGGAGACACACCAGATGAACGCCAAGATCAAGACCCGCCGCTTCGCCCGCACCGCGATCGCCGCCGTGCTCGCGGCCACCGCGCTGGCGGCGGTCCCGACAGCGAACGCGGGGGCGGCGACCAAGTTTGGCGCCAAGCTCGACCCGACGGTGCAGCCCTCGAACTCGCTGCCCCGTCACCCCTGCACCCACCAGGACCCGGGCCTGTCGTGCACGATGGTCGAGAACTCGGCCTATTACCGCCCTGACGGCGGCGAGCGCGCTCCGAAGACCGGCACGATCCGCAGGATCCGACTGGTCGCCGGCGGCCCCGGCTCGTTCCGGCTGCAGATCGCCAAGGTCAAGCGCTCGACCCTGTTCGGGACGAACGAGGCCAAGGTGCTGCGCAACGGCCCGGTGATCCACTACCAGGGTCAGAGCCAGCAGAACTGGGACTCCGACCACTACAACGTCGAGTCGTTCAAGGTCACCGTCCCGGTCAAGCGGGGCGAGTACCTGGCGATGAGGACCAAGTACACGAGCATGGTCCGCTGCAGCTCCGGCGGAGACAACACGCTCATCTACCAGCCGCCTTTGCTGGCCGGTGGTGGCTTCACCCCCGCCAAGTCGACGGACGGCTGCTGGACCCTGATGGAAGCGGTCATCAAGTAGCCAACGCCTCAACCCGTGCCCTCGCAGGAGCCCCCTCGCCCGAGGGGGCTCCTGCGGGTCCGGGGCCCCGATCAGAGGTCGGGGGAGACCCGCATGGCGTTGATCGCGCCCTCGACGAAGCTCTCCAGCTTCCCCGAGCCGCGGCCGCGTCCCCAGCCCCCGTATAGCGGGCTGCGGCTGTCGAGCAGCAGGCGCCGGACGATCGCGACGCCGCGTTGAGCGGCGAGCCGCCGAGCCTCGCCCAGAGCCGAAGCGCCGCCGCGGATTCGGGCATTCGCCTTCACGGTCTGGATCTACCCGGCCAGGCGCGGGTCGAACCGCCCGCTCACCGCAATGAGACCTCCCAGTCGGTGGGGTGCCCGGCGGGGGCGGGCATCGAGAAGCGGACCACGTCGCCGGAGCGGCGGAAACCACGACGGCGCCCATCGACCCGCACCGCCCGCACGGCGCCCGGCACCGTCACCTCCATCGCCAGCTTCGAGGTGTGCACCGGCTCGACGTAGCCACGGAGCCGATGGCGATCGCGGGCCACCCCGACCCGGGGCAGGCGCAGCTCGAAGCTCTTGACCGGGAGATGGGGGTCGATCCGGAAACCGCTGCGGGTCGGCTCGACCCCGGCGAGCCGGATCGCATCGAACAGGCTCCAGGCCGGCTGATGCATGATCTGCCCCGCGTAGCCCGTGGTCAGGCCGATCCCGCAGGTCGCCGGGTCGGCCGAGTAGAAGGAGTGGCAGACGTCGTCGACCGAGATGATCCCGTCCCAGTGGTGGGGGAAGGCCGTCGCGTGGGCGGTCAGCGTGTTCCGCTGAAGCTCGTCGAGGGCGTATCGGGTGGCGTTGGGAACGGTGCCATCCAGGGTGCCGAGGGCCCAGGTCAGCCAGCCGTTGACCGCGTACCAGGCACCGCCCACGAAGACGGCGTTGTTGGTGCCGACCCCTGCGGGGGGCTCTGATCGCTCGTTTACGCCGGGGTCGTTTCGGGCCGGCGACTGGGAGGAGCCGATGCGGGCCGGGCCTTTGACCTGGGGCGGGGCCCCGATCCCGGTGAGGAAACGGCGGATGTTGGCGACCAGGGTCCTCGCTTGGGCCGGGCTCGGCGCTCCGGCCAGCACCGCCCAGGGCTGCGGCTCGCCGAAGATCACACCGGCGCCGATCCGCCCTGCGCTGCCGTAGCCGCGCGAGTACCAGCCGCCGGTCCACTCGGACCTCACCGTCGCCAGGTCACGCGCCCCGGCCGCCCGCAGGCGGGCGGCGAAGGCGCGATCGCCGCGCGCCTCGGCCAGCTCCGCGAGCCGTGGATAGACGTAGGCGGTCTGCGCCGCCACCAGGATCGACTCGTTCATCTTCAGGAACGTGGTCGAGAAATCCGACCAGTCGCCGTTTGCGCCGGTCAGATAGCCGCCGTGGGGCCCGAGCAGGCTCTCCTGGTGGGCGAAGGCGACCTTCAGGTGTCGCCACAGCGTCGCCGAGCCGCCCCCGGCGAAGGGCAGCCGCTCGCCGAAGGCGCGCAGGTCGCGGGTCGCGAGGCCATACTCGCTGGCGGAGAGCAGCAGCCAGAGGTCGAGGTCGCCCGAGGTTCCGAGCAGGGGCACTCCCCTGCAGAACGGCCCCTGCCCGTAGGGGGTGAACTCGCCCGGGATCTGCTCGCGGGCCGAGGCCCGGATCACGTCCAGCGCCAGCCGCGGGTCGGCATAGACGAGCGGCAGCATGTGCTGGAGGGGATCGCGGTAGGCCTCCTGGAGCCCGAAGTCGTACTGGTAATAGCCGCCCTGGGAGATCAGGTGGGCGCCCTGGCACTCCTCGTAGGTCGAGCCGGAGCGAAGCGTGTAGGCGTCCCACTGGAGCTCCCGCGAGAGCCAGCTCCTGCCGCGGCCGATGCGGATCTGCGGAACCCACCCCGCCCAGCGCCGCTCGCTGCGGGCAAACGGGGAGCGGTCCTCCCGGGCCTCCGAAACCAGCGCCGGGATGGCCGCGGCGTGCGCGGCGCCGTAGGCGTAGCGCAGCCGCACCGTCTGCCCCGGCCGCAGCTGAAGCGGCGCCCGGAAGGCGAACAGGGTGCTGCCGGTTTCCCCGGGGGCGACCGGCGGCGCGAGGCGGCCGTCGAGCCGGTCGGCGCGGACCGAGTCCGGCCGACGCCTGCCCCCGTCGCCGAAGAACGACTCGGCGCTGGTCGTGTTGCCCGCGAGCGGTCCCCTGAGGGTCGCGGCGTAGATCGAGAGCGGTCGCCGGTCGAGACCCTCCGGGAGCTGGCGGACCCGCAGCAGCCGTCCATTGTGGGAGGCAACCGGGCGGGAGAGGCCGATGTGC
Organism: uncultured Actinomycetes bacterium; assembly: GCA_963720735.1. Lineage (GTDB taxonomy): Bacteria > Actinomycetota > Thermoleophilia > Solirubrobacterales > 70-9 > JBBRHQ01. The sequence goes on along the minus strand of CAVRGL010000010.1, from coordinate 537,486 downwards.
CGGGCGGCGTTCTGGTCGTAGGGGTTGACGTCCCACAGCTCGAACCAGGAGGCGCGGCGCGTCCTCGCCGAGCGGTTGGTGATCGCGACGTCGTGAAGCAGCATCGGGGCGTCGCCGAAGGGGGCATAGACCCGCTCGGATACCTCGACCCCTGATGCCCTGGTCAGCCGCCGCAGATAACCGAGCCCGAACCAGCGGCCGGTCCGGGCCCCGCGCGGCCGGTCGTCATACATAGTGCTGATCGTCTTCGGCCCGAGGCGCAGGTAGCCGAAACCGCCGGCGAGGTGGCCGGCGCCCGGCTCATAGAGGTTGGTCCACTGATAGCGGCGGTCCTGGCTCCAGAGCTGGACGTAGCCGTGGTTGAAGGCGTCGGCGACGATGTGGTCGTTGCCGAGCTGATGCCAGGCGTCGGTGCGCCCGCCGAGCTCCGGCTGGGCGGCGTTGGGGTCGGTCTCCTCGTCGATCGCATAGCGGTAGGAGGGCAGGCCGAAGCGATCCACCGTCCACTTCCCGAAGGCGCCGCTTCCGCGCTGCGAGGTGATGTCCACCCGCGAGGTCTTCGCGGAGAGCCCGCCCGCCGCGGCCGCGGACGGGACCGCGAGCGCCACCAGCACACCAGCGAGCGCACCGGCCCGCCACGTTCCCAACCCCCTCAGCATCGTCGCGCCTATATTAGGCGCGGCACGGAAACCGAGCAGGAAGGAGGAGGGCATGGGAGCGAGATCGTCCGCTGCTGCGCTCGCGACCTGTGAGGTGACGGAGTTCCGCCGCCTGCGCCGCCAGGGTGCCCCGGTCTGCGAGCCGTGAGCCGCCCGCGGACCCTGATCCTGCTCGCGGCGCTGTCGGCGCTGCTGGGTCTGTGTGCCGCGACTGCCGCGTCGGCGAGGGGGGTCGCCGGGCTGAAGCGGGTCTCCTCGAAGCGGATCGACCCGCGGCTGCGCGAGCTCACCCTGCGCAGCGACCACCTCAGCGCCGACACCCACGTCCGCATCCTCTTGCCCGCCTCCTACGCCGGCTCGCGTAGGCGCTACCCGGTCCTCTATCTGCTCCACGGCGCGCTCGACGACTACCGCTCCTGGACCGACAAGGGCGACGCGGAGGAGCTCACCGCGGGCCGGCCGCTGATCGTGGTGATGCCCGACAGCGGGCCCAATGGCGGCTACGTCAACTGGTTCAACGGCGGCGCCTTCGGGCCGCCGGAGTGGGAGAACTACCACATCGGCCAGCTGCTCGGCTTCATCGACGCGCGCTACCGGACGCTCGCCTCGAGGAGCGAACGGGCCATCGCAGGGCTCTCGATGGGCGGCTACGGGGCGATGCACTACGCGGCGCGCCACCCCGACGACTTCGCCGCCGCCGCCAGCTTCTCGGGGGCCGTCGACACCAACAACGCGGCGGACATCGCGATCACCCCGGACGCGATCTACGGGCCGAGGGAGGAGCAGGAGGTTCGCTGGCGGGGACACAACCCCACCGACTTGGCGGAGAACCTGCGGCCCGTGGACCTGACGATCCGCACCGGCAACGGCGAGCCGGGCGGGCCCTTCGGCGGCGGCGACGTGTTCGAGAGGGTGGTCCACGCGATGAGCCTCGATTTCCACGACAAGCTGGCCCGGCTCGGGATCCCCAACATCTGGGACGACTACGGACCGGGCGGTCACACCTGGCCCTACTGGCAGCGTGACCTGAAGCGCACCCTTCCCCACCTGATGCGCGTCTTCGCCAGTCCTGAGCCGGCTCCCGCGACCGTCACCTACCGCTCGATCGAGCCGGGCTACTCGGTCTTCGGCTGGCGGGTGCAGATCCGCCGCAAGGCGCTCGAGTTCAGCAGCCTCGGCGCGGCCGGTCCTCGCGGCTTTCGCCTCAGCGGCAGCGGCAGCGCCCGGGTGACGACGGCGCCGCTGCTGGCTCCCGGCGCCGCCTACCGGGTGAAGATCCACTCGGCGGGCGGGGACGGGCAGCGGGTGGTGCGCGCCGGGCGGCGGGGAAGGATAAGCCTGCGGGTTCCGCTGGGGGCCTCGAATACCGCCCAGCAATACACCGCGGGCGCGACCACCCGCGTCTTTCACACCGTGGTCGAGTTCCGCCGGGTGGCGTCCGGCGCCCGCTAGCGCTCGACCTGGGAGCCGCCGACGATCGCCTCCTCGCCGCTGTCGGTGAACACGATCCAAGCCTTGTTGCCGCCGTCGTAGTCCGGCGCCCAGAGCTTCATCGTCGCCTCCTTCTCCCAGACCCGGACCTGCTCGTCACCCTCGGGCTCGAGGCCGCGCCAGACGCGGATGAACGGGTTCGACTCCCATTCATCGCCGATCGTCGTCGGCTCCCGGTGGCCGGGATGGACGCGAGTCTCGGGCGGCAGCTTCATCAGCTTGTCCATCACCGAAGAGCGCAGGTCGTCGAAGCCGCTGGCGCCCGGCGCCTTCGTGCCGCCGACGGTTCCCTTGAAGAGGACGTCGGCGGTGATCACATCGGTGCCGTCGATCACATACGCGAGGTGCCCGGCAGCGTGGCCCGGTGTATCGATCGCCTCGATCTCGAGCTCGCCGGTGCTCAGCTTCCCGCCTCCCTCGATCGTCTCGGTGACCTCCTCGGAGATTTCCTCGGCGACCGCCGGATGGGCGACCAGTGCTGGGTTGCCGAGCCGCTCCCGGGCCTCGGCGATCCCCGCCAGGTGGTCGGCGTGCGAGTGGGTGAGGAGGATGTGGGTGACCTCGGTCCCCTCGCGCTCGGCCCGCTCGAGCAGCGGCTCGAGCACCCCGTTGCCGTCGATCAGCACGCCCGTGCCGCCGGGCTCGTCGACGACCAGGTAGGCGTTGGAGAGCCACTCTGGGTTTTCGGTGCGCTGCAGGATCAACTCTCGGTCCTCTCAGTCGTAGTTGATGACGCTGCGGATGCCGTCCTGGGCCTCCATCAGCTCGAAGCCGCGGTTGACCTCGTCCAGGGTCAGATGGTGCGAGATGAAGGGATCGACGTCGATCTCCCCGCCCAGCCAGCGCTCGATCAGCTTCGGCACTCCCTCGCGTCCCTTGACTCCGCCGAACGACGATCCGGCGACGCGCCGCCCGGTGATCAGGAAGCGGGGGACGATGTCCAGGGTCTCTCCCTTGCCGGCGACCCCGGCGACGGTGCAGAGCCCCCATGCCATCCGGGCCGCCTCAACCGCCTGGCGCATCACCGCGACGTTGCCGGTCGCCTCGAAGGTGAAATCGGCGCCGAAACCGTCTGTCTGCTCGAGGATCCGCTCGACCGCCCCGTCGCCGCCCACCATCGTCTCGGTCGCGCCCTGGCCGCTGGCCAGCTCCAGCCGCTCCGGTGAGAGGTCGACGCAGATGATCCGTTCGGCGCCCTGCAGGCGGCAGCCGGCGACGGCACCGAGGCCGACCATCCCGGCGCCGAAGACGACGCAGGTCGAGCCCTCGCTGACCTTGGCGGTGTTGATCGCCGCGCCGAGGCCGGTGGAGAGGCCGCAGGCGAACAGGCAGGCCCCCTCCAGCGGCGCCTCGGGGTCGATCTTGGCGAGGGCGATCTCGGGCATCACCGTGTACTCGGCGAAGGTCGATGTCCCCATGAAATGGCGGATCTCATCCCCGTTTCGGCTCAGCCGGGTGGTGCCGTCGGGGAGGTGCCCCTTGCCCTGCTCCTCACGGATCGCCAGGCAGAGGTTGGTGCGGGGATCGCGGCAGTGGACGCACTCCCCGCACTGGGGAGAGAACAGGGTGACGACGTGATCTCCCGGAGCTAGGAGGCTGACGCCTTCGCCGACCTTCTCGACCACGCCGGCGCCCTCGTGGCCGAGGACCGTAGGCGCATAGCCGGAGGGGTCGGCGCCCGAGGCGGTGTAGAGGTCGGTGTGGCAGACGCCGCAGGCCCCCAGTCGCACCAGCACCTCGCCCAGCTTGGGGTCGGCGAGCTCGACCTCCTGGACCTCGAGTGGCTTGCCGAACTCCTCAAGGACAGCCGCCCGCACCTTCATCCGCCCACCTCCGTTCGCCTTTCGTATCGGGGTGGGACCTTTGAAGCGCCTATATGGCGGCTCAGAGGTCCCAGGTCCTCGCTCGCCTGATCCTACGGCGCGACGGCGCCCACCGCGCTTCCCTCGAGCAGCACCCGGGCGATCAGGCCGGGGTCGTCCCAGGTCGGGGTGTGGCCGACCCCGGGCAGGACCAGGTAGCGGGCGCCGGGCGGGAACTGCTGCGGCCGCGGCCGCGATACCAGACGGTCGTGCTCGGCCCAGGCCAGGGTCACCGGAACGTCGGGGAAGCCGCTGGGATCGAAGACGTCGGCCCGCATCTCGCGGTTCGCGGCCTCGTACCCGGGGGCGTCGACCCAGCCGAGGACCATCGCGCGCGCGATCCGGGCGGGGACCTGCTCCGGCTTCGCCATCGTCGTTCGCAGTATCGCCTGACGCCCGCGGCGGCTGCGGAGGGCCAGCGAGAGCAAGGGCCGCACGCGGATCGCGAGGGCGTGGCTGTCGTAGCGGCGCGGCCCGAGCGGCTTGCCCCAGAGCCCGGCAGGGGAGAGTGCCGTCACCGAGACCGCCCCGCCGGCCTTGGCCATCTCCAGGCCGACCCAGGCGCCGAGCGAGTTGCCGGCGACGTGGGGCCGCCCGATCCCGAGCTCCGCGCAGAAGCCGCAGACCGCGGCGGCGAGGTTGGCGGGGGTCGGCGCCACCCCCTCGGGCAGCGGCTCGGACCCACCGAAGCCCGGCAGGTCGATCCCGATCACCTGGCGTTCCTGGGACAGCCTGCCGCTGACCGGCTCCCAGATCGCGCCGGTCGCGCCGAGGCCGTGCAGCAGGAGCAGGGGCTCGCCCTCCCCTCTTGTGGTGTGGGCGATCAAGCTAGGCGACCTGGAGCTGTCTGAATACCGTTGCCCCAAGCTCCGGCTCCGCCCCCTCCGGCCGCCATTCGGGCTTTGCAAGCAGCATCTGCACGTCGCCGATCCGCCGCTCGCGGAACCCCGCCTCGGAGCTCGACAGATAGAAGGTCCAGAGGCGCCGGAAGCGCTCGTCATAGCCCCTGGGGCTGAGCTCCTCCCAGGCGGCGAGGAAGCGCTCGCGCCAGGCTGCAAGGGTGCGCGGGTAGTGGTCCGTTATGTCCTCCATCCAGACCGCCCGCAGGTCGGTCACCCGCTCCACGCAATCGGCGATCTGGGCGTTCGACGGCAGGCAGCCGCCGGGGAAGATGTGGGTGTTGGCGAAGCTGCGGGCCGCCTTCTCGACCTCGTAGAGGCGGTCGTCGATGACGATCGCCTGCAGCAGCATCAGCCCGTCGGGCTCCAGCAGACCGCTGCAGCGGGCGAAGAACGCATCGAAGTACTGCCAGCCGACCGCCTCGATCATCTCGATCGAGACCAGCTTGTCGTAGCGCCCGCGCAGGTCGCGGTAGTCCTCCATCAGCAGGGTCACGCGGTCCTCGAGGCCGGCGGCGCGGACCCGTTCCACCGCCAGGGCGTGCTGGCGGCCGGAGATCGTCGTCGTCGTCACCCGGCAGCCGTAGCGGGAGGCGGCGTGGATCGCCAGCCCGCCCCAGCCGGTGCCGATCTCGAGCAGGTGGTCCTCGGGCCCGAGCCGCAGCTTCTCGCAGATCCGGTCGAGCTTCGCGGCCTGCGCCTCGTCGAGCCCTGTGGCACCGTCGGCGAAGTACGCGCAGGAGTAGGTCATCGACGGGTCGAGGAAGGCGGAGAAGAGCTCGTTGCCGAGGTCGTAGTGGGCGGAGATGTTCTCCCGGGCGCCGCTGCGGGTGTTCTCGGGGACCAGGCGGCGCAGCCGGTGGGCCCAGGCCCGGGGGCGGGCCAGCGCCGAGACGGCGCCCTCGAGGCGGCGCAGCTCGCGGACGGCGATCCGCAGCAGTGAGACCAGGTCGTCGGTTTCCCAGAGCCCCTCGACGTAGCCCTCGCCGAGCCCGAGGCTGCCGCCCAGGGGTCCGTTCCATGCAGCCGGGTCCTCGATCGTCACCTGGGCGTGGAGGTCGGCTCCCGGACGCCCGTAGGCGCGCATCCGGCCACCCTCGAGGACGTCGATCCGCCCCTCGGAGACCCTCCGCATAGCGGCGGTCACCGCAGCCCGGGCGAGCCGGGGGTTCACTCCGGGCTCCTCGGGATCGGGGGACGAGGGGCGAGCATTGCCGGGAAGGTTCCCATGATCGGCGGCCCGCCGCGAGCCTCGCCGCCCGGCTGCGAACAGCGATACTGGCGGGCGTGAACGTCGCCGAGGAGATGGGGAGGGTCGGCCTCCCCGCGCCGCTCAGCGAGCTCGCGAGCACCGAGTGGGACGCGATCGTCGTCGGCGGCGGCCACAATGGCCTCACCGCAGCGGCCTACCTGGCCCGGGCGGGGCGCTCGGTGCTGGTGCTGGAGCGCCGCGAGCGGCTCGGAGGTGCCTGCACCCTGGAGCGGCCCTTCTCCGATCAGCGCTACGTGGTCAGCCCCTGCGCCTACGTGGTGGGCCTGCTCGACCAGCTGGTGGTCTCCGAGCTCGGGCTGGAGAGCCGCGGCTACCGCGTCTTCGCCGCCGAGCCCAACTCCTGGGTGCCGCTTCCCGACGGCAGCTCCTATGCCAGCTTCCTCGATCCCCGCGACACCGCCGAACACCTGCGCCGCAACGGCTTCTCTGAGCGCGACATCGAGGGACGGGCCGCCTACGAGGCCGCCTTCGAGCGCTGCCGGGTGGCGCTGCGCCACGGGCCTGCCGGAGACACCTGGCTCGGCTCCTCTCCGTCGCGCGAGCGGATCGAGGAGGTGCTCGGTGGGGATCCCGAGCTGATCTCGATCGTCTTCGAGGAGTCGATCGCCGAGACGATCTCACGCTACATGGAGGACGAGCGCCTCCACCATGCGCTCTTCGGCCAGGGGATCACCGGCGCCTACGCCGGGCCGCGCGATCCCGGCACCGCCTCGGTCAAGCTGATGCACCATCAGGGCGACCTGCTGGGGCTGGGCTCGTTCTGGGGCTACGTCGAGGGCGGCATGGGCCGGGTCTCCTTCGCGATCGCCGAGGCGGCGATAGAGGCGGGGGCGAAGCTCGCCTGCGGTGTCCCGGTCGGCGAGATCGTCCCCGATCAGGGGGTGAGGCTGGAGAGCGGCGAGCTGCTGCGCTCCAGGGTGGTCCTCTCCAACGCCGAGCCGAAGCGGACTCTTTCGCTGATCGACTCCGGGTCGGTGCCGGGGACGATGGCGGAGCGGGTGGCGGGCTGGCGGACCCGCTCGCCGGTGGTCAAGCTGAACGCGGCGCTCGGCCGGGTGCCGAGTTTCACCGCCGCGGCCGAGGGGATCTCCCCGGAGCGCTCGATGGTGACGATCACTCCCGGGCTTGACGCCTGTCAGCAGGCCTTCGAGTCTTGCGGGCGCGGCGAGCCGGCGATCGGCTTCGCCGAGCTCTACTTCCAGACCGGCTATGACCCGGGCGTCGCCCCGCCGGGCAAGCACGTGATGAGCGTCTTCGCCCACTACGCGCCCTACCGCTTCGCCGAGGGCGACTGGGAGTCACGGCGGGGCGAGGTCGGCGAGCTGATCCTCGAGGCGATCGCCGCCTACGCGCCAGAGGTGCGCGACTGCATCGAGGAGCTCGAGGTGCTCGGCCCGCCCGACATCGAGGCGCGGATCGGCCTCACCGACGGAAACATCTTCCAGGGGGAGACGATGCCCGACCAGATGTGGGACCGGCGGCTCGATCATCGCACCGAGATCCCCGGCCTCTACCTCTGCGGCGCCGCCACCCACCCGGCCGGCTCGGTGATCGCGCTGAACGGGCGAAACGCGGCGATGGCCGTGCTCGAGGATCTCGGCTAGGGTCGGTGGGATGGGATCGCCGGCTGAGCCGACCGAGCAGGACCGTGAGATCGTCGAGGCAATCCACGCCGTCTACGGGCGCCACCCCCACACCCGCGCCCTGCACGCCAAGGGCCTCTACTGCGAGGCGACCTTCACCGCGACCGCCGAGGCCGCGGCGCTCTGCACCGCGGCGCACCTTCAGGGCGAGCCGGTGCCGGCCCTGGTCCGCCTCTCGACCGCCTCCGGCGACCCCGGAGTGCACGACGGCGAGCGAGAAGGACGCGGCATCGCGGTCAAGTTCCAGCTGCCCGGCGGCGCCGCGACCGATCTCCTCTGCGTCACCTCGCCGACCTTCCTGGCGAGGAACCCGGACGACTTCCTCGAGCTGATGAGAGCCAGGATGCCGGACCCCGAGACAGGCGCCCCCGACATGGAGAAGGTCGGCGCCTACCTCGGCGCCCATCCGGAGGCGATGCCCGCGGTGCAGGCAAACCTCGGCGCCGAGCCGCCGGCGAGCTTCGCCCGGCTGGCCTACAACTCGCTTCACTCCTTCCGGCTGATCGGCCCCGGCGCCGACGGGCGCTGGGTCCGCTACCGCTGGGAGCCGGAGGCGGGGGAGGAGAGGATCCCCGACGACGATGCCAAGGCCCGGCCCCCCGATTACCTGAGGGCCGAGCTGGCCGAGCGGATCGCCTCCGGACCGGTCGGGTTCACCCTGATCCTCATCCTCGGCGAGGAGGGGGACCCGACCAACGACCCGACCGAGCCCTGGCCCGAGAGCCGCGAGCGGCTGCTGGCCGGGACGCTCGAGCTGACCGGGATCGCCGATGATCCCGAGGCCGGGGGCTCGATCGTCGTCTTCGACCCCACCAACGTGATCGACGGGATCGAGCTCCCCGAGGACCCGATCCTCTTCGCCCGCTCCCGGGCCTACTCGATCTCGGCCTCTGAGCGGGCCTGAGCCGCAGGCTCAGCCGTAGGGGTGGTAGATCAGCCGGTTGCCGAGTAGGGCGCTGACCGTCTTGAAGCGGTATCCGCGGTGGCGGAGGTTGTCGATGATCCGCGGCAGCGCCGCCAGGGTTTCACTGCGGTTGCCGCCGCCGTCGTGCATGAGGATGATCGAGCCCGGTCGGGCCGCGGAGACGACTCTGCTGTAGATCGCGCCGGTGCCGGGGGTGGCCCAGTCGGTCGGGTCGACGTCCCAGGTGACCGTCCTCATCCCGGCCTGCGCGGCGGCGGAGACAACGCCCGAGTTGACGGCGCCGTAAGGGGGCCTGAACAGGCACGGCCTGAAATGCGTCAGCCGCTTGATCCGGGCGCTGGTGAAGGCAAGGTCGGCGTAGCCCGGATAGGCGTTGTGGTGCGTGGAGTGGTTGCCGATCTCATTGCCCTCGGCGAGGATCTTGCGCATCAGGCTGGCGTTGCCGCTGACCTCCTGCCCGAGCTCGAAGAAGGTCCCGTTGACGTGCTTTCGGCGCAGCACCCGGAGGAAGCCGGGGGTGTAGGTGCTGGGGCCATCGTCGAAGGTCAGGGCGACGACCTTCTGACCACGCGGGCCGTTGCGGACCAGACCCCGTCTGCCGCCGGTGCAGCCGATCGCGCGCACCGGCCGCAGCCGGAAGACGCCGTCGTGCCCGGCCGGGAACTGGTCGACGCAGGGGCCCGGGCCGCTGCACGCCAGCCCCTCGATCGCCCGCCAGCGATATCGCCTCGGAGTCAGCCCCGCTGCACCGGGGACCAGGGTGACGACCAGCTTGCGGGCGCCTGGGCGCTTCACCTTCGCCGCCAGGGTCGAGGTTCCGACCACCGCCCCGGTGCCGTCCAGCCGGGTGAGCCCGATCCGGTGCCGGTTTCGCCTCGCCCCGCCGAGGCAGAGCCGCCTCTCATGGTGGCTGGAGGGCCGCCGCAGCACCATGCAGAGGTAGCGCGGCTTCGGCTTCGAGAAGTCGGGGAAGCGACGGAGGTCCTTCAATGCAACCGGAGCCGAGGTGCGGATGCTGAAGATCAGGCTGCGACCCGCCTGCTTGAGGCCGGCATGGGGAAGATCACCGCCCGGCGCGCCTGCCGAGACCGCCGGGGAGAGGGCGCCTGCGCAGCCCAGCGCGAGGGCGGAAATGCAAAGGATCTTGCGCGGCCTATTCATTGAAGGCTGACACCGAACGGAAGCTGTGGGCATACTAGGGGCCGGCACGGGCAGACGGCGGCGAGGTTTTGGCTCCGAGCGCCACCGCAGCGCCGTCGCCGGGACCGTGTTCCGATGGGCGTGATGCCAACCACATCTGCGCCGGCACCCAGGCGCTGGCCAGCGATCGCGATCGCACTGATCGCGATCGCCGCCCTATGCGCGTTCGCCGCCCCGGCCGGCGCCTCCGACGGCGGCGCCGGGACCGGCGGAAACGGCACCGGCACCCGGGGCGACGCGGCGGCTCCCTTCGAGCGCCAGGGGATGTGGATCTGGTACGTGTCGAAGTCCCAGGGCGGCGACCTCTCGCGGATCATCATCAGGGCGCGTCACTCCGGCATCGGCACGGTCTACATCAAGTCCGGAGACAGCAACGACACCTGGAGCCAGTTCAACCAGCCGCTGGTCCAGCGCCTGCACCGCGGCGGCCTCGACGTCTGCGCATGGCAGTTCGTCTACGGCAACCACCCGGTCGGCGAGGCCAAGGTCGGCGCCGCGTCGGTCCGCAGGGGGGCCGACTGCCTGGTGATCGACGCCGAGGGTCAGTACGAGGGCAAGTACGCCGCGGCCGATAGTTACATCCGGGCGCTCCGCCGCCGGATCGGCCACTCCTTCCCGCTCTCCCTGGCCGGCTTTCCTTACGTCGACTACCACCCGGCCTTTCCCTACTCGGTCTTCCTCGGGCCGGGGGGCGCCCAATTCAGCCAGCCGCAGATGTACTGGAACGCGATCGGCACCTCGGTCCGCACGGTTTACGAGCACACCTACTTCTACAACCGCGTCTTCGGGCGTCCGATCTACCCGCTCGGCCAGACCTACCAAGGGGTCAGCTCGAGGTCGCTGAAGCTGTTCCGGCGCTACGCGCTCACCTACGGCGACGGCCCCCCGAGCTGGTGGGACTGGCAGGAGACGAACAGCAGGCAGTGGAAGTCACTGGGCAAGGCCACGGCTGGCCGCGTGGTCGGCTACAGGCCGGTCAGGGGGCTGCCGGTGCTGCGGCGCGGCAGCCGCGGCGACCTGGTCGTCTGGGCGCAGCAGCACCTGATCGCCGCCGGGTCGCGGAACCTGCCCGCGACGGGGATCTTCGGCCGCCGCACCTATGCCGCGGTGAGGAAGTTCCAGAGCCAGCGCGGGCTGAAGACCGACGGGGTGCTCGGCCCGCGCACCTGGCGGGTGCTGTTGCGGATCACTCCGGCGAGGATCCACTGGGCGGCGCGCACGGGGCGGGCGGCGCGGACCCCGTCGGCATCCGAGGCCGGGGCGAGCGCCCCGCTGTCCGCCTCGCTGCCGGCCAGGCGCAACGAGATCGACCCGGGCCCGCGGCCGTGAGCAGGTACGCGGCGGTTGCGGCGCTCGGCACTGCTGCCGTCCTCCTGCTGGCACCCCCGACTCTCGCCTCGCCCGGGCCGACCCGGGAGCCGCTGCAGGGCTTCGACCCGTTCGCCGTGCCGGTGCCCTCCGTCCCGGTTCGCGATGTCGTCTTCACCCACACCACCCTCGCCGCCGCCCGCGAATCGGCGAGCGCGTCTGTGCGGCGCTACCCGGTCCACGACGGGGAGGGCAGGAAAGTGACGATCGGGATATCGCATTCCTGTAGGACGGGGGGCTGCGATGCCGCCAATCCGCAGAAGGTCGCCAACTTCCTCGGGACGATCGCCCACGGCGACGAGATGAACAGCCTCCGGGTGCAGATGGTCACCGATGACGAGATGGACTCGGTCTGCGGTATGGGGGCTCTTGCCTGCTACTACTCGGGCCAGGACCAGATGTACCTGAGCGGCAACGACGAACCCAACCCGTCGGATGGGGCGACCCGCAACTTCGTTCTCACCCACGAGTACGGGCACCACCTCGCCGACCACCGACGAAACCCGCCATTCAGGCCGACGATCGACTGGGGGACGAAGCGCTGGTCCTCGTTCGAGCGGGTCTGCCAAGGGGTCCGCGCCGGCGCCTACTTCCCGGGCGACGAGGGCAGTCACTACTACCGCAACCCGGGGGAGGCGTTCGCCGAGGCCTTCGCCTTCTACCGCTTCCCCGGCAAGGTTCGCTGGCAGTGGACGCCATCGCTGCGTCCCAGCAGGGGGTCCTTCGCCGCGATCCACCTCGACGCGACCCGGCCCTGGAAGCACCGCACCCGCCTGATCGACAGCGGCTCGCTCGGCCGCGGCGGCGCCCAGCGCGCAGTGGCGCGGATCGCGACCCCGCTCGACGGCGTGCTCAGCCTCGGCCTGAAGGCGCCGGCGCGCGCCGACTTCAGCCTGGCGCTGCGCGATCGCGCCGGCCGGGTGCTGCGGTCGTCCAGCGGATCAGGGTCACACGAGAAGGTCAACTACGCGATCTGCGGCCAGGCAAAGGTGAAGGCGGTCGTCACCCGGGTGCACGGTGGCGGCAACTTCCGCCTCACCGTGCGCCGCCCCTAGCCCCAACCGAGGCCGCCGATCAGCGGGCGATCCGGGTCTCCAGCTCGCCCAGGGTCGGCGAGCTGACGACGACATCATCGCCGTCGGCGAGCCAGACCCGCGGCTCCCGGGCGCCGCCGACCCCGGCGGGGGTGCCGGTGGCGACGATGTCGCCCGGCTCGAGCGTCATCAGGGTCGAGAGGTGGGCGAGCAGCTCGGGCACCGAGAAGATCAGGTCGGCGGTGCTCGCCGACTGCATCTCCTCTCCGTTGAGGATCAGCGAGATCGAGATCGCGTCGGGGGCGCCGGCCTCCTCGGGGGTGACGACCGCCGGGCCGCATGGGGCTGAGCCGTCGAACACCTTGCCCGGCATCCACTGCGGGGTCGAAAACTGCAGGTCGCGGGCGGAGAGGTCGTTGAGCAGGGTGTAACCGGCGACGAAGTCGAGCGCCTCGGATCCCTCGACCTGCTTGGCGCGGCGTCCGACGACGAAGGCGACCTCGGCCTCGTAGTCGACCTTGGCGCTCGACGCCGGCAGGTTCACCGTCGCTCCCGGCGCCGCCAGGGCGTTCCGGTACTTGGCGAAGATGGTCGGCGAGCCGGGCGGCTCGAGCCCCGCCTCGGCGGCGTGGGTGCGGTAGTTGAGCCCGATGCAGACGATCTTCTCGGGGTCGGGGATCGGCGGCGCCAGCTCGTACTCGGTCAGCACCGCGGCCTCCGGGCCGAGCGCCGCGAGCTCGGCGATGCGATCCTCGGCGATCAGCTCGCGCAGGCTGGAGCGGCTGTTCTCCCCCAGAGCCCCCCAGGCGTCGATCACGCCCGCATCGGTGAGCAGGCCGGCCCGAAGGCCCTCGCCGCCTTCGTAGGTGACCAATCGCATCGGAGGGCAGCCTAAAGGGATGCGTTACGGTTGGCGCAGCCGGCCAAAAGCGGAGGAGCGGATGCCGACGGGCGTCGTCAAATGGTTCAGCAACGAGAAGGGGTACGGCTTCATCACCCCCGATGACGGCGGTCCCGACCACTTCGTCCACTACTCGGAGATCCAGGCCGAGGGTCACCGCTCGCTCGAGGATGGCGCCAGGGTCAGCTTCGAGTCCGGTGAGGGCCCGAAGGGCCCGGTTGCCACCCAGGTCAGCCCGATCCCGGCCGCCGAGTAGCCCTCGCCGCCCGCCCGGCCCGAGCGCCCTAAGATGATTGCGGCGGGCCGCTCACCCCGGCCCGGGTCAAAACGCCCCGGGGGCGTAGCTCAGTTGGTTAGAGCGCCGGCCTGTCACGCCGGAGGCCGCGGGTTCGAGTCCCGTCGCTCCCGTTCTCGCCCTTGCTTCCGGCGCCGCGGCGGGGCGACCGAGACTCACGCTCCCGGTGAGAAGAGGAACATGGGGCCTGACAAGCGCGCCGAAGTCCGGCCCGAGCCTCGCCCGGACGTACCGAGCGTCTACTGAGCGCCGGGATCAGCCGCTGCTGAGCCCCCAGGTCAACTCTTCGTTTTTTCGATGCCCATTGGGGTGACTCACCCAACAGGGAGGGTCTTCGATGAAGCGCGTCAATCTCGGCGCTCTCTTCGCCATCGCTCGTCCGCTTCGGCGTGCATTCTTGCCGGCCCTTGCCGCAGCCGCGCTCGCGCTGAGGGGCCCGAATCCGGCAGCGCGCGCGGCGGATCCTGAGGATTTCGGCTATCGAAACCTTTCGATCGACGGTGTCCGGGCAGAGGGTGAGCGCCCTCTGCTCACGATCCTCATCGACTACCGAGACGTGGGTTTCCCGGGCACCGTGGTCGCCACGCGACGCTTCTTCGGGGATCTCCTCTTCGCCGGATTCGCGCACGTCGCGGGCGAGGGAGGATATTTCGACGAGAACTCCTATAGTGGCTTCCACTTCACCAACGCAGGTATCGTCGGGCCGATCCGGTACACCGATAACCCGGCGACGCCGGGTGACGAGTCGACCTTCGGCTGCGCATTGAACATCGGGCCGGGCTGTCCGGGGGAGGACGTGCGATCCAAGGCGATCGCGCTCGCTGACAGCCGGGTCAACTTCGGCAGATTCGACGCAAATAACGACGGCATGGTGCGGGCACATGAGCTGACCATCCAGCTCTTTGGCCCGGCGCCCGCGGGAAGCCCGTTCGCTGTGGCGGCCCAGACCTCCTCAGCCTGCCCTCTGACCGCCGATCGCAACGCGCTCGGCGACCGAGTAAGGGCCTGCATGTTGGTCCCGGGGGACGGCGGGGCCGTGAGCGCGATGACCATCGCGCACGAACTCACGCACGTCCTCCAGGACGCGCGAAGCTGGGAAGCCTACGGTTGGAATGCTCGCCTCAACAACTTCTTCAGCCTGATGTCCGCGACGATTGATGGAACGAGGCTCAATTCCCGCAAGAGTTTCCACCTGGACGCCTACACCAAGATGCGCCTGGGGTGGTTGCGCCCGCGGGTCGTGAGCACTGCGACCCGCGGCTGCGTCGACTCCACGACTTCCTGAAGCGGGGCATCGTCACAGGGATCGGATACGGGATCACGTTTCCCACCACCGCAATTGCCCAATGCAGCCCGACTCATCAGCAGGGGCGGGCAAGCGCAAGATCGTCATCAACTCGTCCTATGCGAAGGAATCGTTCGAGCCGCTCATAGCGATCCTCGGGCATGAGGTCCAGCACAGTGACTAGGTGTACAGCAATGCCGAGGAAGCGGTCATGAGCGAGGAGACGGCGATGGTCGGACCCAGCTATACGACCTAACTGAATTCGTCGGATTCCACGCGCGGACTGTGATTCCGTCGAGGACGCCGCCGAATTGAACTCATCCCAATCCCGGCGCCATAATTGGCTTGTGTGGGCGGCTTACCGTAGGCCCGCAGTGATTGCCTGGGGAGGCCTGGCGATCGCCTGCTGCACGGCGTCGCTCTCGGCCTGCGGAGGCGCCGGCCAAAGCTCTGTGACGAACCGCCGCTCCAACGTTGAGGCGGTACCGATCAGGAAAACCAAGCCTGGCCTCGGTCAGGCGGTAGAGCATGCGACGGTGGTCCGAGTGGACGCGTCTACGGGTGCCGTGGAGGCTGTGGTGCCGGTGGGTCCCGACCCCCTGCTCCTCACCGTGACCTCAGGCCGTATCTGGACTCTGAATCTGGGTGACGGCACCCTCTCTCGGGTCAATCCCTCATCGAACCAGGCGACCACCGTGCGGCGCGGGGTGGTCGTCGGTCTTGCATCGGACACCCGGAATCTGTGGGTTGCCCGCGACGGAAACGTTGTGTCCCGACTCGATGGCGAGACCGGCCGGGACGAAGCTTCTTTCACGCTCGGGTCGAGACCGCTGTTCGCGCTGCGGGATGCGGGATTCCTGGGGATCGGGCCGAAGTCGGTATGGCTCACCGTTCCCCGGGTTGGCGAGCCGATTGAGGCACACAGCCTCTGGCGCCTTGATCCGCATACCGGTGAGGTCCTCGAAAGGCTTCCGCTTGGGCACGACGTCCTTCCACCCCTGGTCGATGATCGCTACGTCTGGATTATCGCGATGGGGGAACGCAGCCTGACGCGGATCGATCAGCGATCGGGCAAGGCGGTCGACGTTCCGGCCGGCCCGCTGCCGCTTTCGCTGGCGGCTGGGGCAGGATCGCTCTGGCTTGGTGATGAGAGCGGACAGGTATGGCGAATCGATCCCAAGACGCTGAGAGTGAGGGCGAGGTTGCCCATCGGAGGGCGCCTCCGGGACATCGGCTTCGGCGCCGGCCGGGTTTGGGTCACGACCGAGACCGGCCTCTTGGCGATCGATCCGACCACGAATGACGTCACGCTGTCGGTCACCTTTGGAGATTTCGAGAGGGACACGGGGCCGACGGACATCGGCTATTTCGGCGGATCGGTGTGGGTATCCGTGGAGTGACCCGGATGCCTGCTCAGGGCGCCGGAGAGGATCTGGCGGCCGCCCATGTCTAACAAACGACACAAACATCGGACCCCTCCTCAAAGCGAAGCGCACCTTTTCCCGCGAGTCGAGGTACCTATCTAGCTCTTGGCCAACGCCTCGACGCGACGGCTGATCGCGTCCCGCGTCTTGCGATCCTCCTCGATCGGACCACTTCGGGGTGCACGCTCCGCGCGCTCGGCGATTCGATCCGCCTGCAGCTGGTCGACGTTCTGCGCAAGTACGCTGACAGGGTCTGCGTCTGCGGGCTCGTCCCGCTCTTCGACCTCTCCCATCCGACTGTCTCCCCACCACCTCAAGGTGCTGCGCCATGCGGGGATCGTCGGCTCAGAGCGTCGCGGCCTGTGGGCCTACTACTACGTCGAGTCGGGCGCGCTCGGGAAGCTGAGTGGATGCTGAGCTGAGCACCTGTTGTTCCCCTGAGGCGCAGGAGAGCTGCTGCTAGCTTGAGGCCAAGTCCCAGTGCTGCGGGTCATACGCGGCCGAGCAGATGCCGACGTGCGGGTGCTCGGCGGGCCAGGCTGAGAGCGGCGTGGTCCAGCAACTGGTGTGCGACCGCTACGCCGCTGCAGCGCGCGCTGTGCGGGAAGCCGAGCGCGTCGAGATGTCGAAAGAGTCGGGCGCAACCGCGACCGCTCTACGAAGTTGCCGGCACTGACCTGCCGGACGGGACCGGTCACACCCACTCCCGGGCGATCCCCGACTGGGTCGAGCGGCAGCGTTGACCGAACGCCAGGCGGGCATCCTTCGCGCCGGCCTGAGCGGCAACGAGTGTCAATGTCATCCGGGGGCGGGAGATGACCTGGCGCCCGACGGTCGGGCGATCTTCCAGCACGGCTAGGAGGTTCGCCATGGACAACCGCACGTCATCTGGCGCCCGGACGGAACGCCGCTCGCCGACATGCTCCGCCCGATCGCATCCGCAGAGTACGAGGGGCCGGAGGGGCCGCGGCCGGTGTACGCGGGCTGAGACCTTGACAAGCGCGATATTGGGCGTATGATTTAGGCAAATGCCCAATACCGACCAAACCATAGCCGTCGGAAGGCAGTCGACTCGGGAGCGAATCCTTGAGGCGACGGTTGAGTTGATGGCAGAGATCGGGATCGACCGCGTCCGAACGCGGGCGATAGCCGAGCGGGCAGGTGTGAACCCCGCCCTCGTCCATTACCACTTTGGCTCGATGTCGGCGCTCACCATGGAGGCAGCCCAGCACGCCTTGATTGAGGGGCTTGGACCGTCGATCGACGCCCTCGGCTCGGGCGCGACGATCAACGACGGGATTGAGGCGATGCTCGAGTGGATCGAACACCGCGGACAGCACACCCCTGGCTCGACGATCCTCGCCGAGGCGATGGTCAAGGCGACCCGCGATCCGGCGTTCCGCCGCTGGGCGCGGAACGCGTCACGCAGGTTCCGGGAACTCATTCTCGAGCGGCTTGAGGCCGCGCAGGACCACGGCGAGATCGATTCAGAGCTCGACCTGAGCGCGACGGCAATGCTGCTTGCTGCCGCTCTGGACGGGCTGCTGCTTCATCGCCTCGTCGACCCCAAGCTGGACGTTGCCCAGACGGCCGAACCGATAGCGCTGATGTTTCGGGGGAGTCGGCAGAGCATCCAGATCCCGCGAAAGACCAAGGAGCGTCGGCCCTGATCCGCCGCGCCATCCAACCACGTTTACCGATGGAGCAACGATGACAAATTCACCCCCAGAGCTGGCGATCGAGGCACATGGCCTGAGCAAGGCCTTCGGTGAGAACGTTGCCGTCAACGGGGTCGAGCTGAGTGTGCCCAGGGGCACTGTGTTCGGCTTCCTAGGCCCCAACGGCGCCGGCAAGACGACGACCATCCGGATCCTCGCCACCCTGCTGCATCCGGACAGCGGAACGGCGCGTGTCTTCGGACACGATGTCCTCCACGAGGCTGCCGCTGTCCGCGAGCGCGTGAGCTTGACTGGTCAGTTCGCGTCGGTCGACAACGAGCTGACCGGGCGTGAGAACCTTGTCTTGTTCGCCAGGCTGCTCGGACATTCCTGGAAGGGAGCCCGCGCGCGAGCGGCCGAGCTGCTCGATTCCTTCGGCTTGGCCGAATCCGGAAGGCGCCAGGTTGGGAGCCTCTCCGGCGGTATGCGGCGCCGACTCGACATCGCGGCGAGCCTCGTCGAAAGGCCGGACCTTCTTTTCCTCGACGAGCCCACCACCGGCCTTGACCCCCGCAGTCGCCGGCAGGTCTGGGAGATCGTTCGCGCCATCGTCGCCGAGGGCACGACCGTGCTCCTTACGACTCAGTACCTCGACGAGGCCGACCAGCTTGCCGATCGGATTGGCGTCATCGCCGACGGCAAGCTGATCGCCGACGGCACCAGCGGGGAACTCAAGGCCTCAATCGGGTCAGGCTCGCTGAGGGTGCGACTGATCGACCCAGTGCGTCGCCAGGAGGCGCAAGAGGTGCTGTCGCGAGAGCTCCATATACCCATCGGCCTCGAGTCTGACCCCGCGGCGCTCTCGGGGCGGCTCGCTTCGACGAACGGCGGCCACGAGGTGGCGGCGGGAGTGGCGCGCGCGGTGGCCGAGCTCTCCAGCTCGGGCATTACGGTCAGCGAGCTCGCGCTCGCGCAGCCGAGCCTGGATGAGGTGTTCCTCGCCCTGACCGGGGGTCCGGCCGGGGCCTCAGCCGAGACGAAGGAGGAAGCCCGATGAACGGTCCACAGGCCCCGCAACGAGACGCCGACAACGGCTACTTGCAGGAAGCGCTGCCGTCCCGAACGCGCCCGCCCGCCGCGGGGGCGCTCTCCGCATCGCTCACCTTCGGGTGGCGGGCGATGCTGAAGCTCAAGCACGTTCCGGAAGAACTAGGCGACGTCATCGGCATCCCGATCATCTTCACGCTCATGTTCACATACTTGTTCGGCGGCGCTCTCGCCGGATCCACGGGCAAGTACCTGCAGTTTCTCCTTCCCGGCACCCTGGTGCTGGCCGTGGTGCTCGTAACGGTGTACACAGGGGTGACCCTGAACACAGACCTCTCGACCGGCGCCTTCGACCGGTTTCGCTCGATGCCCATCTGGCGGCCCGCCCCGATCATCGGCAACCTTCTGGGCGACACGGGCCGCTATCTGGTCGCGTCGGCCCTGGTGATCGGGCTCGGCTTGATCATGGGCTTCCGACCGCACGGCGGGGCTCTTGGAGTGCTTGCCGCCGTCGGACTCGTGCTGGTGTTCGCCTTCGCGTTGGGCTGGGTCTGGACCGCGCTCGGCCTGGTCATGCGCTCGCCCAGGGCGATCATGAGCGTCGGCCTTATCGTGCTGTTTCCGCTCACCTTCGCGAGCAACGTGTTCGTGGATCCTGGGACGATGCCGTCTTGGCTGCATTCCTTCGTCACCGTCAACCCGATCTCGCATCTGGTGACGGCCGAGCGGGCACTTATGAACGGAACGGCGACGGCCGGGCAGATCCTCTGGGTGCTCGCGGCGAGCGCGGCGATCACGATCGTCTTCGCGCCGCTCACCATGCACCTCTACCGTGACTAGCTTGGGCGTCTAGAAAGGTGACCGGGATGGAGCCCCTGGTCTGCGAGGTCGTCGACAGGGCTCCGGTGACCGGCAGCCGCGGCGTGCTCGGTCGACCTCCTCGCGCGAGAGAAGAACCGAAAGGGTCTCTCGCGAAAGACCGTTGGGCTCACTGGTCCATCGCATGGGCCGATCCGGCGATGTCCGATGCGTGACTCGACTGATAGCGGGCTGCCGTTCCTCTGGCCCGATAGTGACCCAAACGCCCCCGAGCAGTCCATGCCTGGGGGCGTCAGCCCGTGCGGTTTGTCGCCTCAATCCCGTGGCATTTGCACGCGCTTCACATGCTGCGTCGCGACGCGTCGCTTTCCCCGTCCTATCCTGTCACGCCGGAGGCCGCGGGTTCGAGTCCCGTCGCTCCCGTTAGCCGAACTGCCCGCAAACGACGGAGAGGCCTGGCCCGGCTGGCGCGGACCCTCTCCGCCGCCGCGGCCCGGTTGTGGCCTAGACGCCGCCTTCGACGTATGGAGGCTTGATCCTTAAAGGTTGCCGCTTCTCGTCTCTATGAAGAAGGGCCAATGAGGGCGTAGCCAGTTTGGCGAGGCTCAGAGCCGCTCCGCCGTCGAGCTGACGTTCGTCCAGCTTCGGATACAAATCTGTATTACGATACAGGGAGGTATCCGAGATGAAATCGCAGCACGGAAAGAGGCAGACTCCGCTGGGCCGGGTCAGGGCGACCGGATCCAACCTGTCGGGTCTCCTCGTCGCAGTCTCGGTCGCCGTTGGGATTCCCCTCGTTTGGATTTGGCTCGCCTCGAAGGTGGCTG
Source organism: uncultured Actinomycetes bacterium (assembly GCA_963720735.1). Taxonomy (GTDB): domain Bacteria; phylum Actinomycetota; class Thermoleophilia; order Solirubrobacterales; family 70-9; genus JBBRHQ01. The sequence continues at coordinate 516,876 of CAVRGL010000010.1, read as the reverse complement.
GGACCAAGCGAGACCTGACTCCCTCCCTCGCGGTCCTGATCACCACAGGGATCCTCGTCTCCTATTGGCTCGCGCTCCTGGCCGGGTCGTGGCTCAGGGGCCGCTCGATCGACCCGGACGGGGAGCGCGGCCGGGCAAGGAGAAGGTCGTGGAACCGCAGCTTCAGCGACGCCCCGCGGCCGGACGATCAAGGCATTGATCCCATCGAACGGGTCTTCATAGTCGTCGCGGTACTGGCGATCATTGCCTTCGAGATCTGGTTCTTCTTCTTCGCGGGCAATCCGCTCCCGAGGCAGTGATCGTCCGTGGACGCCATTGGCTGAGACCGCCACCCCTCGCCTGAAGGCGCCGAAGCGCCTGACTCGCAAGGAGAAGCAGGCCGAGACTCGCCAGCGCCTCCTCAATGCGGCCGAGCGCGTCTTCCTGCGGCGCGGTCTGCGGGGGTCGAGCGTCGCGGAGATCGCAGCAGAGGCCGGCTTCACCCGGGGCGCCTTCTACTCCAACTTCAAGAGCAAGGACGAGCTCTTTGTCGAGCTGCTCCAGGATCGCGTTTACCGGCAATACGCGCAGATGGCCGAGCAGGCCCGGGAGCAGCCCGGCACGCCCCGGGATCGCCTGCGCTGGGGCGCCGAGCGCCTGCGCGACGTGCAGAAGCGGGAGGAGGGCAGCTGGCTTTTTCGCCTTTGGCTCGAGTGTCTGACTCAGGCGGCGCGCGATGAGGAGTTTCGAGGGCTCGCGGCGAGCTTCTGGAGCGGCAACCGGACGCTGGTTGCCGGGCAGATCAAGGCCACCTTCAAGGAGGTCGGGCGCAAGTCTCCCCTGCCACCAGACCAGATCGCAACGGCGATGATCGCCCTCGACGTCGGCCTGGCGGTGCAGCACCTGGTCGACCCGGAGGGGGTTCCGCTGGAGGCCTACGTTCCGCTCTTCGACCTGCTTTTTGGCGCGCTCGTCGACGCGCAAGAACCGTAAGGACCAGCAGTTTCCGCGGAGCAGTTTGGCTGTGACCGGAAACCCGGTCTGAACCGCGAGCCCCCGGACAGCTTGAGCGAATTAGCCGTCGGTTCCGGGTAGCGGATCGCTGGGTCGACTCGATCGATCTGCTGCTTCTTGCTTCCTCGCAGCCTTCTTGATCTGCTTCTCCCGCCGACGCTCGAGAAGCCTGCGTTCACGGTTGAGCTTTGCCATCGTGGTCTTTCTCTTGCCGCCTGAGGCCATGCCTTTCCTCCTAGTTATGGAATTCCCAGCCTGTCGAAGCGTCTGTGGCCGTTCGCGGCTGCCGGGTCCTGGGCGCCCAGCTCGGCGTCGTGGCTCACCTTCGCGCCCTCGGCCAGAGCACTCCGTGGCCGAACGAACGCCGCACCGGTAGAACCAGTCTATTCCCCGCAGCGGAGTCATCTTGCGAGGTGCGGCGGATACGCGACGATGTCGATCGGCGCGTGCGGTTTCTCATCGGGGGCGGTATTTGCACGGTTTCGCCCCACGCTGCCTGAGGGATCCTTGATGCTCTCGGTGACGATTTGGCGAGCACCGCATGACAGCCCTCGCGAGACGCACCCGAGGCTTCCTCCTCGGGGGCTGTTTGCTGGCCGCGGCGCTCTGCATTCCGGGCGTCGCCTCGGCGGCGATCATCGGAAGCGATCTCAAACCGGCTCCGGATCCACAGGGAGGGTGGGGATGCGGCCTGACCACCTGCATGCTGATGCAGACCGCCTTGCCAGGGAACCCGCATCCGACGAAGTCACCGTTCAACGGCGTGATCACCAAATGGCGCTACCGCAAGGCGACCGACGATCACACCTACGACGTCCGCTTCCGGGTCGTCAAGCGCGGCGACGGGGGGCAGTGGCGGGTGGTACACCAGAGCCCCCTCGAGCTGATGCCGATGCCATCCGGCACCTACGTCTTCAGGGAGCATCTGCCGATCCGAAAAGGTCAGTTCATCGCCGTGCAGATCGTCGGGTCAGTGGCGGCGATGTATGCCGAGCAACCCGGGAGCTGCCTTCAGTGGTACCCCTCGCCCCCGTTCGGCGCCCTCACGCCGCCGGACTACAACTGCGCTGGCGGAAGCACCTACGAGTTCCTCTGGAACGCGACGGTGGAGAGGCGTCACAGAAGCCGGGCTCGACCAGCTCGTTGACCAAGTCGTTGGTGAACTGCTGCCCGGATTGCGGTGATTCAGGCCGGGTCGGCGCGGGCCGCATCCGGCCTTTCTGGCAATCGCCCACCCGCGGTTGAGCATTGAAGCGAGACGATGTGGACGGCCGCCCCTGTAGCACCACCGCCTGAGATCAGCCAGGCGGCCTTGTCTTTGACCAGTCAGACTTCCCTGGGGACATTGCCGGTGAGGGTGAATAGAATCCGCATCGCCTTGTGCCCGCGGTCGGCGGTCGGGTCGAACATGCACGGACATCCGCCTGCGATCACGGCGATTCCGTGCTCGCGGCCGTAGTCGGCCGCAGCCTCGGAGACGCTGCCGGTGCCGGGACCACGATGCATCCACACGTGCTCGATGCCGAGGTCTGCGCACTCGCGCATCGTCTCCTCCGCGATCTCGGGCCTGGTCGCGATCACGACCGCATCGATGCCGCCGGGGATCGAGCGCAAGTCTCGATAGCACCGATCACCCTCGACCTCCTCGGCGTTGGGGTTAACAGGGAAGACCTCATAACCGCGCTCGCGCAGGCGCTGGTAGACGATGTTGCTGCCGTGATTCTTCGGGTCCTGGGAGACGCCAGTGACCGCCACCCGTCTGCTGGCGAGAAACTCCGACGCGGCCTCTCTGATCTTCGCCATGCCTCGACCTCCTACCGGTGTACGAGCAAGCCGCACTTAAGCGGACATACTTACCGTAGTCCGACCCTTGCCGCGGGGCATCCGGGAGGCCCAACAAACCTCCCGGCGGCCAACTACGTACGGTCTGTCACCCGCATGGGCGGTTCTCGCCTACTTCCTCTCGCCGACGATCGCCGGATTGCTGCTGAACCTTGGTGAGTAATCGCTCCTCGATCGTCGGTGCCGTGCGAGGGCTGCAAGCTCCGCTCAGCCGGTCGGCCCGAAGCGCTCGGTGCGGATCTGCGCCGGCTCCCAGCCGGCGTCGAGGAGCAGCCGGTTCGCGGACTCGACGAAACCGTTTGAGCCGCAGACGAAGGCCGTCCCCGGCCCGGGCTCTTCGCCGTCCAGCAGCTCGGCATCGATCCGCCCGGTGTGACCCCTCCAACCCGAAGGCGGCTCCCGCGTAAAGGTGATCGAGGTGTCATCCCCGAGCTCGTCGGCGTAGATCACGTCATCGGCGTTGCGGACCGAGTAGACCAGCCGCATCGGCAGTTCGGGCATCGTCCGGCGCCGGTGACGGAGCATCGCCATCAGTGGCACCACCCCCGAGCCGCCGCCGACGAGCAGCGCCGGATGCTCGCCCCGCCAGACGAAGTAGGAGGCGAAGGGTCCGCGGACCTCGACCATGTCGCCTTCGACGAGAACGTCGTGGAAGTACGGCGAGACCTCGCCCTCGGCGAGGCGGTCGATCGTCAGCTCGATCTCGCCTACATCAAGCGGGGAGGAGGCGACCGAGTAGGAGCGCTGGGCGCGGTAACCGTCCGGCGCGGTGAGACGGACGTCATAGTGCTGCCCCGGGCAGTGAGGAACCCACATCGGCAGCTTCAGGCGGAACGACTTGACGCTCGGGGTCTCGGGCTTGATCGAGGACACCGTCGCGATCTGCCAGCGTCCGGGGGCTCGCTGCTCGACCGGTGGCATCGCGCTCAGTCGGTCCAATAGCGCTCCTCCTTCCAGGGATCGCCGCGGTTGTGGTAGCCGTTCGCCTCCCAGAAGCCAGGCTCATCGTGGTCGACGACGGTCAGCCCCGCGACCCACTTGGCGCTCTTCCAGAAGTAGAGATGGGGGACGAGCAGCCGCGCCGGGCCGCCGTGCTCGCGCGGCAGCGGCCGGCCCTCGTGCTCGGTGACCACCCAGGCCCTGCCGTCGCTGAGGTCCTCGATCGGGAGGTTGGTGGTGTAGCCGCCGTAGGAGTAGGCCATCGCGTAGCCGGCCAGCGGTTCTGCCTGCTCGAAGAGCGCGTCGAGGGAGACGCCGCGGAAGCTGGTGCCGAGCTTCGACCACGTGGTGACGCAGTGGATGTCGCATGGCACCTCCTCGAACGGAAGCCGCTCGAACTCCTCCCAGCTCCACTCTGCCTCCTCGGCGACCATGCCGTCGATCCGGAAGCGCCAGCCTCCGATCTCCACCTCGGGAGTAGGCCCGGCGGTCAGCACCGGAAACCCCTCTTCGACGTACTGGCCCGGCGGCAGCCGACCTTTGAGGCCTTCCTGGCTCCGCCGCCGGCCGGTGAAGCCGCGGGAGACGAAGGGCTCGTCGTCCGCGCTCATCGGCCGATCATATTTCGACTGCGCCGCAGCGTCGGGCCGAGACCGCTCGGGCTCAGATCGCCTGGCCGACCTCGATCAGATGCCCGTCGGGGTCGCGGATGTAGCAGCGAATCTCGTGCTCGTGGCGCTTCGGCGGCGTCAGGAACTCGGCGCCGCGCGCTCTCCACTCCGAATAGACCGACTCGATGTCCGCCACCCGGATGTTGAGGAAGCTGCTGACCCGATCGGGGTCCGGCGGGGTCTCGAGGGTCACTGTCGGCTTGTCGTCGGTCGGCCCGCCACCGACGTTGATGATGATCCAGCTGTTGGCGAGCGCAACGAAGGTCGGCTCGCCCTCCCGCACCGCTTCGCCCCCCAGCACCTCGGTGTAGAAGTTACGGGAGCGCTCGACGTCGTCGGAGACGATGAAGTGGGTCAGCGCGATCCCTGTCTCGGGCTGGGGGAGCTCGGCCATCAGCATCCTCCGTTTCGGTTCTAGCTGAGCATCCGGCAGGGGAACGGAAAGCGCTCGACGCCGGGTTGGCCGGGGGGGTTCGGCCCGAGGAACTTGATCCGCACCTTGGTGAAGTGCAGGCCCCCGACGTTGGGGCATCGCCGCGGCCTGTAGAGCCGCACCTTCGCGCGGCTGTGACCCAATCCGCCGCTGGCGCAGTCCGGAATGCAGGTCTTGAACACGGCCTCGCCTCGGCCCTTCGCATAGCGGGAGCCGTAGTGGTGCCAGCGGATCTTCTTGACGATCAGACCGGCATCGGCACAGGCTGCGACGAAATGGTGCGGCCTGTAGACCGAGTTGGTGCAGCGGCTTGGGAATTTCACCCGGTGGCCGGCGCCGAGCGCCACGGTGGTCGCGCCGATGACGAGCAGAGCGGTGAGCGCGCTCCAGCGAATCAGCCTGCTTCGGAGCGCCCGGCGGACGGGTAATGCGGAGGTCGACGGCAAGGGCCGAGATTCTCCCCGGCAACGCGGCGGGTTGTCAAGCCCGGCGCGCGCTTGCCGGCCTCGTCAGGACCGCCCGGAGAGCTGCGCCTCGAGTTTCTCGAAGCTGTCTGTCCAGCCGTCGCGGTGGAGGGCGCGGCGCGCCTCGGTCGCGAACGGGCGCTGGTCCAGCGACACCTCGGTCGACCCTTCCAGCTCCCGGAAGACCAGGCTGACCAGGTTCTCGACGTCGTCGGGATCGGGATCCTCCCATGCGAAGGAGAAGGCGAGGCGGGATGGCGGAACGACCTCGCGGAACTCGCCGCGCAGGCCGAACGCCTCCCCCTCGGGTGGCTGCATCTCGATCCGGTAGCGCTCCGCGGGCTCGGCGGGGAACTCGATCGCAGGGATCGTGAACCCCTGCGGTCCCCACCACTGCGCAAGCAGATCTCCATTGGTGAAGGCGGCGAAGACGACGGGTCGCGGCGCGGCGAAGATTCGCTTGATCTCCAGCGCCAGCTCGCCCGATTGCGCCTCCATCGCAGCAGTGTGCCCGCTTCGCCTAATGCCGCCGTCGCACGTGGATGATCGCCCGCTCCGCGTCGTTCCCTCTGCGGTCGTCATAGACGCGACCGCTGGAACCGTAGAACCCCCCGGCGTCGAGCAGAAGCGGCCCCTTGACCTTCCTGATCTTGATGCGGGTGATTTGGCGCTCTCCCGGATCGAGGTGCCTGAGGTCGCAGGCGAAGGTCTGGACCTTGCTGGTGGGACCGTAGGTGCCGTGGCTGCAGTGCCCGCCCCGCGACCTGGCGAAGGCGTAGGCCGCCTTGCCCGGGTAGTGCTGCTGGCCCGGTCGGTTGATCTCCTGGCCGAACGCCAGCTGCAGATACTGGCCGGTCGGCACGGGAATGGTGCCGCGGTTGGTCACCGTCATCACCTCCCTCAGCGAACCCCCGAAAGGGACCACATTGCGCGACACGGAGATCTTGAGCGCGATGTCGACGACATCCCGGCCGCGGGCACCGGCGAGGTCGCTGGGCTGCGACTGCGGGGCCGCGGCCCCCGGAACCACCGCCATCCCGGCCAGGAAGCCGAGGACGAGCAGACCCAACCCCCACTGTCGGAGCCGATGGTTCCTCTCCATTTCTGACCTCCAACCCCCGGGGACGAGGACGTTGGGTCAGCTTGACAGATCCGGCGTGTGCCGGCTGGCCTTCCGCCGGCTTCAGGAGCGCCCCTCGGCGGTGCCGAGCCCGACCGACTCGACGTCGAGCCGCGGGAGGATCTGCTCCAGCCAATCCGGGATCCACCAGTTGCGCGCGCCGAGCAGCTGCATCACCGCCGGGACGAGCACCATCCGCACCACGGTGGCGTCGAGGAAGATCGCCGAGGCGAGCCCGATCCCGAACAGCTTCAGGAAGACGTCGGGGGCCGCGAGGAAGGCGAGGAAGACGACGACCATGATCGCCGCCGCAGCGGTGATCACCCGCGCCGTCTTCGCCAGGCCGTCGGCGACAGCCCGCCGCGTGTCACCGTCCTTCAGGTACTCCTCGCGGATCCGCGAGATCAGGAACACCTCGTAGTCCATCGAGAGGCCGAAGAGGATCGCGAACATCATCACCGGCATGAACGGCGCGACCGGCACCTCGTGGTCGATCCCGATCAGCTTCCCGACCGCACCACCGTGCGAGACCAGGGTCATCACCCCGTAGGCGGCGCTGACCGAGAGCAGGTTCATGATCGCCGCCTTCAGCGAGATCAGCGGCGAGTGGAAGGCGACCAGGAGGAGCAGGAAGGACAGCCCGACCACGGCGATGATGAACAGGGGCATCCGCCCCTTCATGTATTCGCTCTGGTCCTCGAGCGCAGCCGTGACGCCGCCAACCTCGGCGCGGATTCCCGTTCCCCCGAGGTCCCTCGGTATGACGTCGTCGCGCAGCCGGTTGACCAGGTCCTCGGTCTCCTTGGCCTGCGGTGACCCGGTGGGGATCACGGTGACGATCGCCGCGTTGCCGGGGGCGTTGAAGCGGGGCGGGGCGACGAACTGGATCCCGGGCTCACGGCGCAGCTGCTTGGCGAAGGTCTCGACCTTGGGCTTGGCGGCGGGACCGGGCATGGCGGCGGCGATCACCAGCGGGCCGTTGACGCCGGGACCAAATCCCTCCGCGTTGAGATCGTAGGCCTGGCGGGTCATCGTGTCCGGCGGGTCGTTGCCGGCGTCAGGGAACCCGAGGCGCATGCCCAGCGCCGGGGCGGCGAGGGCCAGCAGCACCACTGTGGCGAGGATCGCCGCCGTCCAGGGGCGTCGCTGCACGGCGTGGCTCCAGCGGGCGGCGAGAGAATCGCCGTCAGCCTTCACCTCGAGGCCGCGGCTGAGGAAGGGGATGCGCAGCCGGTCCACCCTCGGTCCGAGATAGGAGAGCAGCGCCGGCAACAGGGTGATCGAGGCGAGCATCACGACCAGCACCGCGAGCGAGGTCGAGATCGCCACCCCGTACATGTAGTCGAGGCCCGTGAGGACCAGGCCGAGCACCGCGATCACCACGGTGCAGCCGGCGATGATCGCGCTGCGCCCCGCGGTCGTGATCGCTTCGACCACGGCGTCGTGGCGGTCCTTGCCCTCCGCCATCGCCGCGCGGAAGCGGGTGAGGACGAGCAGCGAGTAGTCGATGCCGACGCCGATCCCGATCAACCCGGAGACCGCCGTAGTCCAGTCGGGGACGTCGAGGACGTGGGCGAGCAGCGCGATCAGGCCGGCGGAGGAGATGCCGAGGCCGACCAGGGCGATGGCCAGTGGCAGTCCGGCGGCGACCACGGAGCCGAAGGCGATCAGCAGCACTATCGCGGCGCCGAGGAACCCGATCCCCTCCGGGTTGGACTGCGACTGGGCTGCGTAGATCGGATCCCCGCCGAGCTTGATCTCCAGACCGTCGCCGCTGTTTTGGTCCGCGGCGGCGATCAGCTTCTGGCCATCCGATTTGGGCACATCCCAGCCGGGGACGGTCATCGGCAGCGTGGTCGAGCCGATCGTCCCGTCCTGCGAGAGCCGGATCGGGGTATGGGCGGCAATGTGGTCGACCTGTCCCGTCTGGGCGAAGAAGCCCGCGAGCCGCTTCCGGGCCGCGGGGGAGGCTGCGCCGCGCGGGTCCTTCCAGACCACATAGATCTCCTGGCCCGAGTAGCCGCCGAAGCGCTGCTCGGTGATGTCGCTGGCCCGCTTCGACTCTGAGCCCGGCGTGTTGTAGTCAGCGTTGTATTCGCCGGCAAGCGAGGAGCCGACCCCGATGATCACCACCGCCGCCGCGATCCAGGCCAGCACCATGCGGCCGCGGTAGCGGTAGGAGATGTCGGCGAGCCTGGCCAGGCGGCGGGTCATCTTCCACCCAGCCTATGCATCGGCACCCTCGGCCGCCCTGCGCAGAGCGTCGATGTCGAGCTTGCCCATCCCCAGCATCGCCCTCATTGCCCGCTCGGCCCGCTTCGGGTCGGGATCGTTGAACAGCTCCTCCATGCCGGTGGGCACGACCTGCCAGGAGAGCCCGTAACGGTCCTTGAGCCAGCCGCACGGACCCTCCTCGCCCCCCTCGGAGAGCTTCTCCCAGAAGTAGTCGATCTCTTCCTGCTTCTCGCAGTCGATCTCGAATGAGACGGCCTCGTCGAACTTGAACTGCGAGCCCCCGTTGATCCCGACGAAGCGCTGCCCGTCGAGCTCGAACTCGACCGTCATCACGGTGCCCGCCGGCCGGGGCCCGGCCTCGGTGTAGTGAGTGACGCCGAGCAGGCGCGAATTCTCGAACACCGATGTGTAGAACTCGGCGGCCTCCTCGGCCTCGGTGTCGAACCACAGATTCGGGGTGATCTTCCTCATCGTGCCTCCTCGAGCGCCGCGGGACGAAACGGCGGGCGACGATACATGACGGACTGGGACTGGGGTGCGGACGCACCTGAGACATCCTTTCCCGTTCGGATTCGCGTCAAACCAGCGCTACTCTGGCCCCGATGCTCAGGTCGGTCAGATCGGCGGCAGGTGGCGTTTGCGCCGCCGTCGCGGCAGCCGTCCTCGCTTGCGCGATCACCCCTTCCGCCTTGGCCGCCGCCTGGCTGCCGACCTTCGGCCTCGGCGCCACCGACGTCAGCGCGGTGAAGATGACGCCCCGCGGGGACGTCGCGATCGAGCTCAACACGAGCGCCGGTCCGGCGCTGCGCTTCCGTCCCGCCGGTGGTCCGCTCGGCCCCCTGACGCATCCGTTCCCGAACGGCGCGTCGGGCGCCGACTTCGACATGGACGCACGCGGCGATACCTACCTCGCCTGGATACGGGCGGGCGCCATCGAGACCCGGGTGCGCCGGCGCGATGGAACGCTGACGCCGATACAGAAGGTGCAGCAGGGAGCGGTGGGGGCGAGGGTGGCGGTGGCGAGGAACGGAAGAGCAGTCCTCGCCTGGATCAGCAGCGACCCGGGCCGGACCGCGGCGGCGCGAACCCGCGCCGCGGACGGGACCATCGGCACGACGGCTCCGTTCACGGTCAGCGGACAGAAGACACGGGAGTTCGACCTCGACGTCGCCTCCGACGGCGACGCGACCCTGGTCTGGACCACCCCCGACGCGCCGCCGAACACCAAGGTCAAGGCCCGCACCCTCGACTTCGACAGCCAGGCGCTCTCGGCGGTCAATGACATCTCGACGCCGCCGTCCCCCGAGCTCTCTGACACGCCACGGGTGGCGGTCGATCCCGCCGGCAACGCCACGATCGTCTGGCGGCATGACACCGCCACTGCGTCACTGACCGAGACCCGCAAGCTGAGCGCCGCCGGGGTGCTCAGCTTCACGCAGACGCTGACCAGCCCGGGATTCACGTCCCAGGCACACGACGTCGCCGTGGACGACGCGGGCAACGCGCGCGTCGTCTGGGTCGAGCACGACGCCGCGCACGACGCCGATCCCTTCCTGCCCACGACCTGCATCAGCGCGGTGAGCTCCTCCTGCGGCGCGCGGGCGACGCTCTCGACCTCGCAATCCCTGAGCGCCGGCGTCGCGATGGGGCCGGCGGGGGACGCGATGGTCGGTTGGGCCGATCCGTCCGGGACGGTGCGCTTCCTGCCCCGGGTCGGGGGGGCGGGTGGCAACGGCCCCACGCATGTCCTCAGCCGCACCGCGCAGCGACCGGAGATGGCCCTGGACGGCGCCGGCGACGGCATCGCCGTCTGGCGCCAGGGCGGTGGCAGCAAGGGCGCGGGCTTCGACGCAGTCGCACCAAAGATCAAACGGCTGTCGATCCCCCGGGTGATCCGGCGGGGCGTCCGGGTCCGGGCAGCGGCGCGGGTCTTCGACGTCTGGGGGGCCTCGATCCGATGGAGGTTCGGCGACGGGAGCCGTGCTCGAGGGAGGTCCGTGCATCACACGTTCGAGCACGCCGGCAGCTTCCGGGTCCGGGTGCTCGCCGTGGACGGCGTCGGCGCCTCGCAGGTCGTCTCCCGCAAGGTCAGGGTGAAGCACGCCCGGGGCTAGTCCGCCTGGTTTTGATCCCGCAGGACCCGCGAAAACATTGTGGAGAACCCACGATGGCGCTGCCTCGGAGCCCGGTCTAGAGTTGGGCTCTCCCCAGCGAACCGGAGGGCCGATGCAGGGCAAGATCATCATCGCCTATGACGGCAGCCCCAATGCCGAGGACGCCCTCGCGCTGGGAGGCGTGCTGGCCGCCGCGCTCGGGGCCAAGCCGTTGGTGACGACGGTCCAGCGCATCCCTCCCTATCTGGTGGCCGAGCCCGAGCTCAGGCAGAGGGCGGAGGCCGACTCGGAGTCTCTGTTCGAGAAGGCAAGGCAGGTGCTCTCCGAGTTCGAGATCGAAACCGTGACGCTGTTCGACGAGTCGGCCGGGCGCGCCCTGAGCGGCTTGATCGAGAGCGAGAAGCCGCTCGCCGTCGTGCTGGGCGCGGCCCATCGGGGCCAGGTCGGCCAGATTCTCCTGGGCAGTCTCGGATTGACGATGCTCTCCGGATCGGAGTGCCCGATAGCCGTCGCGCCGTCCGGCTACGCCAAGCGGGAAGAGCGGAGGCTCGGCCGGATCGGCGTCGGGGTCGACGAATCCCAGGAGACGGAGGCGGCGGCCGCCGCCGCGAGGGATATCGCGGGTCGCGTTCACGCAAGTCTCCACGCGATCGCGGTGGCCCCGCCCCTGTCCACAGACGTGATCGGCGCCGTCCTCAGCATGCTCAGCGAGGAAAAGCTCGCCGGTCCGCGCGAGCTGGAGCTGCAGACAGCGCTTGACCAGGCGGTCGCCGATCCTCCCGCCGGGGTCGAGGTCGAGACGAGCCTCGTGCACGGAGAACCTCCGGCCGAGCTGATCGATGCGGCGAAGGACCTCGATCTCCTTGTTCTCGGCTCCCGCGGCTACGGGCCGATTCGCCGCACGCTGCTCGGCAGCGTCTCGGCCGAGGTGATGCGCTCGGTACCGTGCTGCGTCCTGGTGCTCCCGCGCGATGCCGGGTCGGATCCATTTGGTCTCGAGGGTGGCGCGTAGTGGACTGGCCGCGGTGGGCGAGATGACCGAAGCAACCGCGAGCACCACCTCGATCCGCGAGATGAACGTCCCCCGCCGCTCGCGGGAGCACTTCGTCGCGATCCAGCCGGTTGCCTACAGGCGGGCCGAACGAGCCCTGGAGAGAGCCGAGGGTGGCTTGGCCGGGCGCGCGATCTGGCACATCAGCTACTCGAGCCCGGATGGCGACGGCAGCGGCGTCGCAGAAATGCTGCGCTCGCTGCTCGGCTACACGCGCGACAGCGGGCTCGACGCCCATTGGCTGGGGGCTTCCGCCGATCACGGCTTCAGGACGGTAAGCAGGCGCATCTACCACCGGCTCTACGGCTCAGAGGGAGACGGCGGTCCGCTGGGGGGAGCGGAAAGGCAGGTGATCGAGACGGTCGCCGCTGAGCACGCCGACCTGCTCGCCGGGCGAGTGCGGCCGGACGACGTGGTCTTCCTGCACGACCTTCCGGGTCTCGTTGCCCCGATGAAGGAGGCGGGGGCGAAGGTGATCTGGCGATCCCACCTCGGCCTGGACGAGCCAAACGCCTGGGCCAGGCAGGCGTGGGACTTCCTCTGGCCGATGGTCGCCGAGGCTGACGCTTCCGTCTTCTCGCGGCGCGAATACGCCTGGGAGATGATCCCCTCCGACCGGGTCGGTGTGCTGACCCCGACGGTCGACCCGTTCTCGCCGAAGAACCAGACGATCAACCCCGAGGTGGTCCTGGCGATGCTCGACCAGATCGGCCTCACCGACTCCGGGCTGGGGACCGCTCCGGTGTTCACCCGCCCGGACGGCTCCCCCTACCGTCTCGGGGCGACAGCCGAGATCGACCAGGAGGACCCTCTCCCGGTGGAGGCGCAGCTCGTTCTGCAGGTCTCCGGCTGGGAGCGGCTGAAGGGCCAGGGTCGCCTGCTCGAGCTGTTCGCGAGCGAGCTGGCCGACGCCGCCGCCCACCTGGCGATCGCCGGGCCGACCGTCAAGGCGTCGGCCGACCGAACGGAGGAGAGCGACCTTCTGGAGGAGCTGCGAAGCTTCCGCATGGAGCTCGACGCCTCCATCCGGGCACGGATCCACCTGCTCCAGCTCCCGCTCGACGACCTCGATGAGAATGCGACCATGGTCAACGCGCTGCAACGGCGCGCCGACGTGATCGTCGACAACGCCGAGCGCGAGGCGTTCGGCCTCTCGGTCGCGGAAGCGATGCTCAAAGGGAAAGCGATCCTGGCGCGGCAGATCGGCGGCATCGAGGAACAGATCGTCGACGGCGTCTCGGGCGTGCTGGTCGAGCCGGGCGACGATGCCGGGTTCGCGGCGATCCTTCGACAGCTCCTTGCAGACCCTCAGCGCCGCGAGGAGCTGGGGATCGGCGCCCGGGCTCAGGCGATGGGAAGCCGGTTGACGATCGACCACCTCGCCAATTACCTCGAGCTGATCGAGGAGTTCTGCCTCGACTGAGCCGGGATCACCGGTGGACGGAAAGGCATACCAGCCGCGGGCACGATGAGCGAGGACCGACGCGGGCCACCGGGAGCGCCAGATGCCGGGTCGCCCTCGGTAGATCCGAACGAACACGTAGACCTGCTGCTGCGGGACCTTCGCGCCTCGCGAAAGGGCCTGGCCAGTACCGACGCGGATCGTCGCCTGCTCAGATACGGGCCCAACGAGCTTCAGAGCCGCAAGGGGCTCCGCTGGCCGGGGGAGCTTGCGCGCCAGCTCACCCATCCGCTGGCGCTGCTGCTGTGGGCCGCAGCAGGGCTTGCGGCGGCCGCGGGAATCGTGCCGGTGGCGATCGCCGTGGTGATCGTGATCGTGCTCAACGCCGGCTTCGCCTTCGTCCAGGAGCTTCAGGCCGAGCGCGCCGTGGAGGCGCTCCGCCGCTTCCTGCCGCCCCGTGCCAGGGTGCTCCGGGACGGGCGGCCGATCGAGATCGACGCCGGCAGCATCGTCCCGGGGGACATCCTGCTGATCGCCGAGGGAGCGAGGATCTCCGCCGACGCCCGACTGATCGAGGGGGCGATCGAGGTCGATGCCTCGGCCCTCACCGGCGAGTCTTCGCCGGTGATCCGCTCGGCGGAGTTCGCCGACAAGGACCGGCCTCTGATCCAGGCGCGGGACCTGGTGTTCAGCGGCACGAGCTGCACCGGCGGAGAGGCCCGTGGGGTCGTCTTCGCCACCGGGATGAGGACCGAGCTCGGGCGGATCGCCGCCCTCTCGGAGCGGGTCGAGAGCGAGCAGAGCCCCCTGGAGGCTCAGGTACGCCGGGTCGCCTGGATCATCGCCGCGATCGCCGTCCTTTGCGGGATCGCCTTCATCCCCATCGCGACGATCGGCGGGCTGCCGCTGCACGACGCCTTCGTCCTGGCGATCGGGTTGATCGTCGGCAACGTCCCGGAAGGGCTGCTGCCGGTGATCACCCTGGCCCTCGCCGTGGGGGTGCGCGAGCTGGTCAACAGCGGAGCAGTCGTCAAGCGCCTTAGCGCGGTGGAGACCCTGGGGTCCACCGACGTGATCTGCACCGACAAGACGGGCACCCTAACCGAGAACCGGATGACAGTCTCGCGGCTGTGGGGGGGTGGCAGCGAGCGCCGGTTCGGCGTCGGCTCGCCCGGCGGGGGACAGCCTCCGCCCCCGCGGGCGATGATCGAGCTGGCCGCGGCGATGAGCGCCTGCGGCAATGCCAGGATCGGCGAGGACGGGCGCCCCGACGGGGACCCGACCGAGGTGGCGATGCTGCTCGCGGCCCGCGAGCTCGCCCCCGAGGCGTCCGCGGCCGCAACAGGGCGCCGGGTGCGGGAGTTCCACTTCGACCCGACCCTGAAGCTGATGGCGACGGTCGATCGGGCCGACGACGGCCTTCGGGTCAACGCCAAGGGCGCGCCGGAGGCGCTGCTGCCGCACTGCACCTCGGTCGCTCGGCCCGACGGACGCTCGGTCGCGCTAGACGTCGAGGGACGGAGGCGGGTCGCCAGGGTGGTGGAGGAATATGCCCGCCAAGGCCTCCGGGTGCTGGCCGTGGCGCGGCGGGAGCTGGAGGGGGAGGAGGCCCCATCGCGGCGCGAAGATGCCGAGCGCGACCTCGTCCTGCTCGGCTTGGCGGCGATGGTCGATCCACCGCGCCCCGAAGTCGCCGATGCGGTTGCCGCGTGCCACCGCGCCGGGATCCGCATCCTCATCATCACCGGCGATCACGGCCTCACCGCGGCCGCGATCGCCCACCAGATCGGCATCGGCCGCGATCATGCCGCCGTCGTCACCGAGGCCGAGTTGGACCGGATGAGCGATTCCGAGCTGGATGCGCTGCTGCAGCAGGGGGGCGAGCTGATCTTCGCCCGCACGACCCCCGAGGCGAAGCTGCGGATCGCCGACGCCTTGCGGGCCGAGGGGCACGTGGTCTCGATGACCGGGGACGGGGTCAACGATGCCCCCGCCCTGCGGCGGGCCGACATCGGGGTCGCGATGGGCCGCTCGGGCACCGACGTGGCGCGGGAGGCGGCGACGATGGTACTCACCGACGACAACTTCGCGACGATCATTAAGGCGATCGCCGGCGGCCGTCGCGTCTACGACAACATCCGCAAGTTCATCGTCTACATCTTCGCCCACGCGACTCCTGAGGTGGCGCCGTTCGTCGTCTACGCGCTCGGCGGAGGGGCGATCCCCCTGCCCCTGACGGTGCTGCAGCTGCTCGCGTTCGACGTCGGCACCGAGACGCTGCCCGCGCTGGCGTTGGGCCGGGAGCCCGCCGAGCCAGGGATCATGAGCCGCCCGCCGCGGAGCCGCGGGCAGGGGATCATCACCCGCGAGACGCTGATTCGGGCCTGGCTGTTCCTCGGGCTGATCGCGGCGATTTTGCAGATGGGCGCCTTCTTCTACGTCCTCCTTCGCGCAGGCTGGAGCCCCGGCGATCCGGTGGGGGAGGGGTCTCCGCTTCACCATGCCTACCTGCAGGCGACCACGATGACCTTCCTCTCGATGGTCGTCGCCCAGATCGGCACGGCATTCGCCTCGCGCACCGAACGCGCCTCGCTCTTTCAGGTCGGCGTCTTCAGCAACCGCCTGCTGCTCTGGGGGATTCTCTTCGAGCTCGTCCTGGCCGCCTTGCTGATCTACGTCCCCTTCTTCCAGGACCTCCTGGGGATGGCAGCGCTGGGCCCGGCGGAGTTGGTCATCCTGCTCCCGTTCCCGTTCATCGTCTGGGGAGCCGACGAGCTGCGCCGCTACCTCGCCCGCCGCCGCGAGGTCGGCGAGGCGCTCCCGTCCGCCGCCTAGCCTCCCTGCGATCATCCCGCCGATGGAGAGCCAGGCCGCGCTCGGCGGCGTCCGAATCCTCGACTTCTCCAGGGTCCTGGCCGGGCCGTTCGCGACGATGGTCCTCGGCGATCTCGGCGCCGATGTGACCAAGGTCGAGCGCCCCGAGGGCGGCGACGACACCCGCGCCTGGGGCCCGCCCTTCGACAGCGCCGGCGATGCCACCTACTTCCAGTCGGTCAACCGGAACAAGAGCAGCATCCTGCTCGACCTCAGCCGGTCGCATGATCGCGACGTGGCCCGACATCTCGCCGCCGACTCCGACGTCGTGGTCGAGAACTTCCGCCCTGGGGTTATGGAGGGCTTCGGCCTCTCCTACGAGGAGCTGAGCGAGGCGGACCCTTCCCTGGTCTACTGCTCGATCACCGGCTTTGGCAGCTCCGGCGGCGCCGAGCTGCCCGGCTATGACCTTCTCGTGCAGGCGCTCGGCGGGCTGATGAGCATCACCGGCAGCCCCGAGGGGGAGCCGCAGAAGGTCGGTGTCGCCCTGGTCGACGTCGTTGCCGGGCTGTTCGCCGCGGTCGGCATCCTCGCCGCCCTTCGCCACCGTGAGGCCACAGGAGAGGGCCAGCGGGTCGAGGTCGACCTGCTCTCCTCGCTGCTCGCCGGACTGGTCAACCAGGCCTCCGGCTTCACGATCGCCGGCGAGGTCCCGGGCCGCCTCGGCAACGCTCACCCGAGCATCGCCCCCTACGAGCTGCTCCGAAGCGCCGAGGGTGAGCTGGTCGTCGCGGTCGGCACCGACCGGCAGTTCTCCGCCCTCTGCGAGGTACTGGAGGCGCCGGAGCTGGCGCAAGACCCCCGCTTCTCCGGCAACGACGAAAGGGTCAGGAACCGGCTGGCCCTGCGGGAGGCGCTCGAGCCCCGGCTGGCCGCCCGTCCCGCGAGAGCCTGGGCCGAGGCTCTGACCGCGGTGCGGGTGCCCGCCGGTGTCGTCAACGACCTCGCCGGGGCCTTCGGCCTGGCGAGGGACCTCGGCCTCGAGCCGACCGTCGCCGTTCCCCGTGACGACGGGACCAGCGTGGAGCTGACCCGCAACCCGATCCGCCTCTCCGCGACCCCGCCCACCTACCGCTCCGCGCCGCCGCGGCTGCCCGGCGCCTCCCCGGAATAGGGTGAGCGCACCTTGAGCGTCAGGATCGGCTACAAGGCATCGGCCGAGCAGTTCGCTCCGCGCGAGTTGCTCGATCTCGCGGTCGAGGCGGAGCGCCGGGGGATGGAGCTGATCGCGACCTCGGATCACTTCCAGCCGTGGCGCCACCACGGCGGGCACTCCCCCTCGGCGCTTGCCTGGCTGGGCGCGGCGGGAGAGGCCACCGGCAGCGCCGTGCTGGGGACCAGCGTGCTGACCCCGACCCTGCGCTACCACCCCTCGATCATCGCCCAGGCGTTCGGCACCCTTGGAGCGCTCTATCCCGGCCGGGTCTTCCTCGGGGTCGGCTCGGGGGAGGCGATGAACGAGACCCCGGCGACCGGCGAGGACTTCCCGCCTCGCAAGGAGCGCCGGCTGCGGCTGGCCGAGGCGATCGCCCTGATCCGTCGGCTTTTCTCGGAGGAGCGGGTCGACTTCAGCGGCGACTACTACCGCACCGCCGGAGCGACGGTCTACGACCGCCCCGACGAGCCGGTGCCGATCTTCGTCGCCGCCTCCGGGCCGCTCGCGGCGAAGCTCGCGGGGCGAGTCGGGGACGGCTTCATCTGCACCAGTGGCAAGGACCCGGAGCTCTACACGACCCTGCTCGGAAAGGTCGAGGAGGGGGCGCGGGCCGCCGGCCGCGACCCGGCCGCGATCCGCCGGATGATCGAGATCAAGGTCTCCTACGACCGCGACCTCGATTACGCCCGCGAGGCCTGCGAGTGGTGGGCGGCTCTGGCGCTGACGCCCGAGCAGAAGGAGGGGATCGAGGACCCGATCGAGATGGAGAGGGTCGCCGATGCCAACGCGCAGCAGGCGCATACCCGGTTCATCGTCTCCGACGACCCGGCCGAGGTGATCGAGCGAATCGGGACATACCTCGACCTCGGCTTCGAGGACCTGCTGCTGCACGCCCCCGGTGAGAATCAGCGGCGGTTCCTGGAACAGTTCTCAGACGACGTGATGCCGGCGCTTCGCGAGCGTGCCGCGCGCCCGGCGACCTAGTGCCGCGTCAGGCGTCCTGCAGCAGACCGAGGACGTTGCCGTCGGGGTCGGTCACGGTGGCCACTCGGCGACCCCCACCGACCTCGTGCGCGGGTTCCTTCACCGTGGCACCCGCGGCGGTCACCTCGGCCAGCTTCGCCTCGAGGTCCGGCACGTGCCAGTACGCGACCGGTGAGGTCATGCCCTGCGGTCCGCCGTCCGGCACCAGCCCGATCTGCTGGCCCTCGGCCTCGAAGCCGACGTAGTAGGACGAGTCGTCCTGCGGCGCTACCCCGAGCAGGGCGGTGTACACCGCTTTCGCCGCCGTCAGGTCGGAGACGGGATGCAGCACGGTCTTGATTCCCTGGGTGGAAGAGCCGGTCATGGTCGCTCCTGAAGTCGTCGCAGTTGGCAGTTCCTCCTACCCGACGCAGCCGACCGAGAAACCGACGCCGCCTGACGCGGCGCTAGTCGAGGAAGATGTCCGGCTGCAGGTCGGCTTCCTCGGCCCCGTAGCCGTACTCGGAGAGATCGGTGACGCCCTCCTCGGCGAGCACCTCGTCATCGATGTAGAAGTTCCCCGTCGCCTCGCGGCTGGGCCGGGCGAAGATCGCCGCCGCGGCGTCGGCCAGGATCTCCGGCCGCCGGGAGCGGGCCATCGCCTCGTCGCCGCCGAGCAGATTCTGGACGGCGGCGGTGGCGATGATCGTCCGCGGCCAGAGCGAGTTCGCGGCGATCCCGTCCTCCCGCAGCTCCTCCGCGAGGCCGAGGGTGCAGAGACTCATCCCGTACTTGGCGATCGTGTAGGCGAGGTGGCCGCCGGCCCACCTCGGGTCGAGGTTGATCGGTGGGGAGAGGGTGAGGATGTGCGGGTTGGCCGCCTCGCGAAGATGGGGGATGCAGTTCTTCGACAGCAGGAACGTCCCGCGGCAGTTGATGTCCTGCATCAGGTCGTAGCGCTTCATGTCGATCATCGAGGTGGGGCGGAGGTCGATCGCGCTGGCGTTGTTGAGGCAGATGTCGATCCCGCCGAACTTCGCGACCGTCTCGGCGACCGCGGAGGCGACCGACTCGTCGTCGCGGACGTCGCCGACGATCGGCAGCGCCTCGCCGCCGGCCTCGGCGATCTCCTCCGCCGCGGTGTAGATCGTGCCCGGGAGCTTCGGATGGGGCTCGGCGGTCTTGGCGAGCAGGGCGACGTTCGCTCCCTCGCGCGCCGCGCGGATCGCGATCGCCAGTCCGATGCCGCGGCTGCCGCCGGAGACGATCATCGTCTTGCCGGAGAGGGTGGCCACGGGTGGAGCCTAAACGCATCCGCGGGGTCGCCGTCGCCCGATTCGCAAGCACGAATATTCACGATGGACAACGTGTGCGGTTGAGCCTAGGCTTCGTTGTGGGGATCCAAGCAGGGACTGGAGGCGAAACCCATGCAGAGCAGACTCCCGGCGACAGTGATCGCCACCTCGGCGCTTCTTGCGTTGGGGCTCGGGATCGCGGCGGTGTCCAGTGGCCACGTCGCAACGCCTCAGCGGGCGGGCCGGGGCGGGATCGCCCGCCAGCGGCGATCGTTTCCTTGCCAGTGGACCTGGTCGATCGAGCCCGGGTTCTTCCCTGGGTACATCGACGCCGGCAACTCGGCGAGCTGTTCGGGCATCAGCGGCTCCCTGACCCTCAGCACCAGGCTCCAGGAGTGGAGCCGTCACCGCCGGGGATGGAAGACGGTCCGGCGCCAGAGGCACACTTGGCACCACCTCGGGCGCAGCCGCTGGACCGAGGTTCGCAAGCGCTGCGACAACGGCAAGTACCGAGCGAAGTTCAGCTGGGTCCTGCGCCAGAGTGGCGGCGCGATCAGCCGCAAGACCCTGAGGAAGGGCGCGGTGGTGGCGCCGGTGGGCTGCCGGCTGACGTTGGGCTGAGCCGGCGGCGACCCGCAGCCCGATGGCCCGGCGGGGTGACGCGCGGGCTGATGCGCCACGAACCCTCCTCATCAATCGCTCATCCCGCAGCGCTGTAGTCGGGCCTGCAAGCGAGCCGCGACCGGCGCGGCCGCGCCAGTCAAAGGAGACACGATGAACGCCATCTCGAGAACCCGAACGGCCGCATTGGCCGCCGGCCTCGCCGCGGTGACGCTCGGGCTCGCGGCCTGCGGCGGCAGCGGCACGACGGCCGCCTCGGCGCAGCCGGGCGGCGCCTTCGGCCACGAATCGGCAAGGATCACCAATCCCTACCTGCCGATCAGCAAGTTCCACCGCTGCGTGCTCGCAGGCCGCGACGGGAACCAGCGGTTGCGAGTGGTCAGGGTCCTGCAGGGCCGGACAAAGGCCTTCGAGCTGGGCGGCCAAACCGTGAGCACGGCGGTGGTCAAAGACCAGGACACCGACCTGCGAAGCGGCCAGAGGATCGAGAAGACGATCGACTACTTCGCTCAGGACAGAGCGGGCAACGTCTACTACTTCGGCGAGGACGTCAACGAGTACGAGAACGGCAAGCTGGTCGGCCACTCGGGGCAGTGGCGGGTGGGACGGGACGTCGAGCGCCCCGGGCTGCTGATGCCGGCCCACCCCAGGGTCGGCGTGACCTTCTTCTCCGAGAAGGTCCCGGGGGTCGCGGTCGAGAAGGACCGTGTGGTGGCCTCCGGGTTGACGAAGACGGTCCGGGGGCGGACCTATCACGGGGTGATCAGGGTCCGCGAGCACGCGACGACGCCGAAGCCGGCCGAGTTCGAGCTGAAGACCTACGCGCCGGGGACCGGGGTGATCACCGAGGCGAACGGTGGCCTGGGGCTGGTGAGCTGCAGCTAGGCGGTTCCGACGCCCTCCAGCAGGTCGGCTGCGCGGGCGGTCCCCTGGGCCGCCCGCAGCCGTGCGCCGATCTCCCCCAACCTCGACCCCAATCCCTGATCGGCGAGCAGCCGGTCGATCGCTCCGCTCAGCTCGCCGCGGTCGTGGCCGTAGGTGTCGAGGCGGATGCCCAGCCCCGTCTCGTCGATCCGCTGAGCGTTGTCGTGCTGGTCCCAGAAGAGCGGCAGCACGACCATCGGCCTGCCGAAGTGAAGGCTCTCGGTGACCGTGTTGTTGCCGCCGTGAGTTATCACCAGGTCCAGCTGGGGCAGGATCGAGGTCTGCGGCAGGAACTCCTCCCCGACCATGTTCGGGGCGAGCTCGAGCTGGTCGTGGAGCGGCCCCTTGGACACGATCACCCGGTGGGGGCCGGCGGCCAGGCTGTCGATCAGCTTGCGCATCAGCTCGATGTCGGCCGAGCCCAGGGAGCCGAGGCTGAGGTAGAGGAGCGCGCCCTCGCCCGAGGCGAGCGGCTCGGGGAGCTGCCACTCCTCCTCGGTCGCGCGCACGCTGCTCTGCAGGTCGTGCCAGGTCTCGTCGAGCGGGTTGGCGCGCCTGTAGTCGGCCTCGTCCGGGTAGATCCAGAGGTTGAGCCAGGGCGAGGCGTGGATGAACTCCATCTCCGGCAGCGGCGGCGCGCCCCGCGCGCGGACGAAGGCATCGAAGTCCCCGTGCAGGTCCTCGAGCGTCCGCCGGTACTCGGCCTCATATGCCGGCCAGCCGGAGCGGTCGGCCACCGGGTAGCCGGAGAAGGGTGGCGGCACCTCCGGGTCCCTGACCTCGGTCGGGTTGCAGGAGACGATCCGCACCCAGGGCCGGCCGGAGGCCGGCAGCGCCGGGAAGGCGACGACGTTGTCCTCGATGATCACGTCGGGCTCGACCTCGCCGATGATCTCCACCAGGCGCTCGTCGACGTGCTTGGCGCCGTCGATGAGCGCCCCGAAGGTCGGGGCGATGAATCCCTCGAGCTGCTCGATCGTCGGCCGGCGGAAGACCGGCGAGGTGTCGCGGATGAAGTCCTTCCAGAACTGGCCCGGGTCCTCGTCGGCTTCCTCTCCGGAGGACGGCTGCAGGCGCATCAGCCGCTCCTCGAATCCCTTCTCCTCCAGGGTTCCGGCGAACGACTCCTCGATGATGAAGACGACCCGGTGGCCGCGCTTGCGCAGCACGTCGCCGATCCCGACGCAGTTGTTGGTCGGACCGAAGGCGCCCTCGGGGAAGAAGATGAAGGTCTTGCTCACCGCAGCCAGACCCGCATGCGCTCGTAGGCGACCGGGTGGTTGAGTAGAGCGAAGTGGTGCGCGCCGCCGAGGTGATGACCGTGCTCGTCCCGGAAGGCGAGGCGCCGGCTGCGGCCGGAGGCGCTCGGCTCCAGCACCAGCAGGTCACCGACCAGGCGGCCGACCGGGTGCCGGGGGCTGCGGGTGACGGTGGCGGAGACGAAGCAATGGGTGGCGCCCTCGTGCAGCGGCACCTCGCGCTGGGCCGCCGCCCGCAGGGTGTCGGGGGGGCGGTCCCGCCAATCCTCGTCCACCAGGGAGCCGTGGCGGAGATCGCGGATCCCGCCGCTTCGCCGTCGCAGGAATCCGGCAACGGGCTTGGTCTCGGGCACCGCGGCGAGCGCCGCGCTGGCGTAGTGGACCGCCTGCTCGAGCGGCGCGCCCGCGTGCGGCGTCCCTAGGGAGACGGTGTGGCTGACCAGGGCCACCCATGTGTGTCCCTGGAGTGCGGCCTGGTGGCAGGCGCTGCGGGCGATGAGCCCGCCCATCGAGTGACCGATCAGTGCGATCCCCTCGACCTCGACCGGCCAGGCGTCGATAAGCGCCGCCAGCAGCGCGGCCAGCGATGCGCCGTTCTGCGAGATGCGGCGGCCGCTGTTGTAGCGGATCTGGACCGGCGTGTAGCCGAGGTCGCGGGCGAGCCGCTCGCCGTAGGTCTCGAATCCGTCCGAGCGCCCGCGCTCCCAGGAGAACTCGGTCTCCATCAGCCCGTGGAGGAAGACCGCCAGCCGCGGCCCGGCATCGGGAAAGGCGGCGGCGATCTGCTCCTGTTCGAGCCCGACGGGCCGCCCGGCGAGCCGCACGGCCATCGGTTGCTGGAGGTCCGAGCCCTCGCGCTCGAGCCGGCCCCCGTTTAGGCCCTGGAGGATGCCCAGCGCCAGGCTGCCACCACGCGAACTCGAGATCCTCCGGCCGTCGCCGACCTTGCGAGCTCCGAGGAGGTGATCGGCGCCGCGGCCGGCCGCCGCGACCGCTTTACCGGCCCCCCGGTAGACGCCGGCCGAGATCGAATCGTGGGCGAGCTTGGCCACCGCGCCCTGGGTCCCGATCAGGCCGAAGGCGCGGTCGGAGATCGCCCTGTGGACCTGGCCGATCCAGCCGGCGCCTCCGGCCAGCTCCTCGAAGGCCGCCCGGGCCAGCGCCCGGACCTCGTCAGGGGCGTTAGCGGCTTCCGCCATTGGGCAACTTCTATATCACCCGGGCGATCGGAAACGCGCACCGGGCTGCGATAGCCTGGCGGCGTGGGTAGGGGTGAGAGCGGGAGAGCACTGCGGGCCAAGCTGGCGGGCCGGCGGTCATCTGGGTCCACGGAGGCAGCTTCTGCTGCGGCGACAAGACGGCGGGTGATGTGGTCGACCTCGCAAACACCTTCGCCAAGCTGGGCTACGTCTCGGCCTCGATCAACTACCGCCTGCTCGCCACCTCGCCCTGCAGCGGCAGCAACGTCAGCGCCAACTGCATCACGGCGGCGATGGCGGCGCAGCACGGCGCGCAGGCCGCGGTCCGCTGGTTCCGTGCCAACGCGTCGACCTACGGGATCGACCCGACGCGGATCGGGATCGGGGGCTCGTCGGCCGGAGCCGTGACCGCGATCGAGGTGGGGATCAACTCCGACGATCCCGGCGACAGCGGCAACCCGGGCTTCTCCTCGAAGGTCGGAAGCTTCATGTCGCTCTCGGGTGGGATCCCGCCCGGCTTCGAGTCCTTCTTCAACCGCGGTGACTCGCCGGGGATCTTCTTCCACGGCACGGCGGACGGCGTGGTCCCCTACTCCTGGGCGCAGTCGACGGTGCAGACGCTGCTCGGCGACGGCGTCCCGGCCTACCTCGAAACGCTGGAGGGCGCCGGGCACGTCCCTTACAACCAGTACCACGACCAGATCGTCTCGCAGTCGGACTACTTCTTCTATGACTTCCTCGATCTGCCCCACGCCGCCGGGCAGCAGGCCGGCTCCGGCCCAGGCTGAGCCCTCGCTGCACCGCCGTCGGTGCTCCGGGTAGCCTGCTGCGCGTGACGGCGGCGACCCAGACAGACTCCTACTCGATCCCGCAGGAGTTCCTCGACTTCCGCGAGACGATCCGCCAGATCGTCACCGAGCGGGTGGCGCCGCGCGCCGCGGAGATCGACGCCACCGGGACCTATCCGCAGGACATCCGCGAGCTGTTCGCGCAGAACGACATCCTCGGCCTTCCCTTCTCCGAGGAGCACGGCGGCACCGGCACGGGCACCCTGATGCTGAACATCGCGATCGAGGAGATCGCCAAGGCCTGCGCTTCCTCGGCGCTGATCCTGATGGTCCAGGACCTCGGCACGCTGCCGATCCAGCTGTTCGGCTCGGACGACCTCAAGCAGCGCTACCTGCCGAAGTGCGCGAGCGGGGAGTGGTCGCCGGCCTTCGCCCTCTCTGAGCCCGAGGCAGGCTCCGACCCCGCCTCGATGCGGACCAGCGCCAGGCTCGACGGCACCGACTGGGTGATCAACGGGACCAAGAACTGGATCACCAACGCCGGGGTCGCCGACTTCTACGTGGTGATGGCCTCGACCGACCGCGAGAATCGCCGCACAACCGCCTTCGTCGTCGACGCGGATTCGCCGGGGTTCTCGATCGGCGGCCTCGAGAAGAAGATGGGGATCAAGGGCTCGCCGACCGGCTCGCCGGTGCTCGAGGACGTCCGGGTCCCGCCCGAAAACGTCGTCGGTGAGGTCGGCAAGGGCCTCGGGGTGGCGCTCGGCGTGCTGCAGCGGACCCGGCTCGGCGCCGGTGCCCAGGCGGTGGGCATCGCGCAGGGCGCGACCGATTACGCGAACGCCTACGCCAAGGAGCGGATGACCTTCGGCAAGCCGATCCACGATCACCAGGGGATCGCCTTCAAGCTGGCCGAGATGGAGGCCCGCACCGCGGCGGCGCGCGAGCTGCTCTACCGCGCCGCGGCCGCGGCCGACCGCGACGAGCCGGACCTCGCCAAATGGTCCTCAATGGCCAAGCTGATCGCCTCCGATACGGCGATGTGGGTGACGACCGAGGCGGTCCAGGTCCTGGGCGGCTACGGCTACGTCAGCGAGTACCCGGTGGAGCGGATGATGCGCGATGCCAAGATCACCCAGATCTACGAGGGCACCAACGAGATCCAGCGCCTGATCATCTCCCGCGCGATGTGAGCGCAGGCGCCGAGGAGTTCAAGCGGTTCGAGGCGGAGGGCTGGGGGAGGAAGGCCGAGTCCTACGCGTCGCTGACCGGCGCCCTGACCACCCGGGTCGTCGAGCCGCTGCTCGATGCCGCGGGCGTGGGGCCGGGCCAGCGGGTCCTCGATGTCGCCACCGGCCCCGGTTACGTCGCCGCGGCGGCGCTCGAGCGCGGCGCCGAGCCGGTGGGGATCGACATCGCCGAGGGGATGATCGCGGTCGCCCGGCGCGAGCACCCCGGTATCGAGTTCGTCCTCGCCGACGCGGAGGAGATGCCATTCGGGGCCGGCCAGTTCGACCGGGTGCTCGCCAACTTCGTCCTCAACCACCTGCCCCAGCCGGAGCTCGCGGTGGCCGAGTTCTGTCGGGTGCTGCGGCCCGGGGGTAGGTTCGCCTTCTCGATCTGGGATGAGGACAACAGGAACCGCTGGTACGGGCTGGCCAGGGAGGCCCTGGCCGAGGTCGGCGAGTCCCGTCCGGACGCCCTGCCCGCCGGGTCCCCCGACCCGACCCGGTTCGCCGAGGAGGCCGAGGCGCGCGCGCTGCTCAGCGGGGCGGGGCTGGACCGGGAGTTCGTGATGCGACGGCTCGAGTTCGAGTGGCCTGTCCCCAGCGGCGAGTCGCTGTGGGCGAACCTGCTTGCCGGAAGCGTCCGCACCGCCGCCCGCATCCAGGCGCAGGACCCCGACACCCAGCGGCGGATCCGCGAGCTGTTCACCGAGCGCGCCGAGGAGGAGTTCCGCACCGGTGACGAGCTGCTGCTGAGGGCCTCGGTGCAGATCGTCTCCGGCGGGGCGAGATGACGCCGGTCCCGGCGGTTCTGCGGGAGGCGATCGCGACCGGGGATTTCGAGCCGCTGGCGCCGCTGATCGCCGCGGGGGCCAGGCTCGACGCGAGCGTCAGGGGAAGGAGGATGAAGTGCGAGGGGCCGACGGCGATCATCGCCGAGCTCGGCGGGCTCTATCCGTGCCCGGGCAGGATCCTCGACTGGGACGGGAAGGAGTTCGCCGACGGCCTCGCCCTCTGGGTCGAGCGCCTCGGCGAGGACGGCGAGGGGGTGCGCCAACGCCAGTACCTCCGCTACCGCGATGGCTCGATCACCGGCCACTGGATCTACGCCGCCCCGCCGCGCGATGCGGCGATCGTTCCCCCGGCGGGCAGCACCCCCTCGGCGCCCCCGGCCTTGCTGGAGCGCTTCGGGGCGGTCCGCGAGCAGGCGGTCCTCGACTCGACCGGCTGGTCGGGCTCGAGGCTCGAGTCGGCGGTGTTCGAGGACGGGCGCAGGCTGGTCCTGAAGCGGATCGTCCCGGGCGGTGACTGGCTCGCCCGCCGCACCGGCGATCGGGGTCGCGAGGGGATCCTGTTCAGTGGCGGGGAGATGAAGCGCTTCCCCGAGCGCCTCGATCCTGCGATCCGCGCCGCCGAGTTCCACGACGGCGCCTGGTGGGTGGCGATGGTCGACGTCTCGGAGGCCCTGTTCGGGACCGCCGGGCCGATCACCCGTGAGCAGAGCGCCCGCGTCCTCGACGCGACCGCCGGGGTCTGGCACGAGTTCTGGGGAGAGCCGGTCGAGGCCGCCGCCAGCTTCCTCGACCGGGTGATCGTCTGCGGCCCCGGGATGAGCGAGGCGGAGCGTGACGGGGTCGACCTGCTGCCGAAGCAGCTCGAGACCACATGGGAGGCTTTCGCCGAAGCGGTCGATGCTGACGTCGGCGAGGCGGTGCTGGGGATAGCCCGCGACCCGGCCGACTTCGTCGCCGAGTTCGAGCGCTGCGGGACGACGCTGATCCACGGCGACCTGCGCGACGAGCAGCTCGGGATCGACGGCGAGCGGGTGATCGCGATCGACTGGGGGCTCGCCTCCAACTCGCATCCCGCCTTCGAGCTCGCCTGGTACATGATGCATTGCGGCTGGCGGATCGACGCGAGCCACGAGCAGATCACAGAGGACTTCCGCCGCGCGATGGGAGAGCGAGACGACCCCCGGGCTCTGGAGCTGGGGATGCTCTCCGGCCTGGTCCAGTACGGCTGGATCCTCGGCAACAGCGCCCTGATCCACCCCGATCCCACCGAGCAGGAGTGGGCCCGCGAGGAGCTCGCCTGGTGGGTGCCGCGGGTGCGCGGCGCCCTGGAGGCGACTGGTCTCGCCTGAGCTAGAGGGCGCCGCCGGCGGCGGTGGGCGCGGTCGGGTCCTGGCCCTCGCCCCCGACCTGCTCTCGCGAGAGGTACTCCTCGGCCATCAGCGGGTTGTCACGGGCGCGCTCGACGATCTTCAGCAGCGCCGACATTGAGGAGACCTCCTCGACCTGCTCCTTGATAAACCACTGCATGAACTGCTCGCCCTGGTAGTTGCCCTCCTCCCTGGCAAGGCCTGCCAGGTTGGCGATCTGGTCGGAGACCCTCTTCTCCTGCTCGAGCGCCAGGGTGACCGGGGCGACGGTATCGGTGAAGTTCGCCTGCGGCTGCTCGACCCCCGGCATCTGCACCTGGTGGTCGGCGTCGAGCAGGTACTGGATGATCATCATCGCGTGGTTTCGCTCCTCGACCGCCTGGCGGTAGAAGAAGGAGGCGAGCTGGGGCAGGGTCTCCGCGTCGTAGTGGACGGCGATCGCGATGTACTGCTGCGAGGCGGCGAACTCGTGGGCGACCTGCTCGTTGAGCGTCTCGACGAACTTGCTCTCTGCCATCAGCGGCACCCTACTCGGCCCAGCGGAAGCCGGTCGCCGACGGCACCGGCTCCATCGGGCTGGAGGGCATGCCCTCCGGGACCGCCGGGTCGTTGTAGCCGGACGGGGCGACGTCGTTGGGGGTGTCGTGATGGAACAGCGAGGCGAGGTACTGGATCTGCCCGCGGCCCGGGCCGAGCTCGCCCTGGCCGCCCCCGTAGACGGCGATTCCCTGCTGCTCGCAGTGCTCGTAGATCGAAAGCAGCTCCTCGAGCGAGCCGAAGCGCGAGGGCTTGGAGTTGATCGCCTTCGGCGGCGGCTCCAGGCCGGTGATGTCGGCCAGCGAGTGAAGCGGCGCGTCCCAGGTGACCCGGTCCATGTGGGGCTCGAGGACCGGCCGGGTCTCGTCGTTCAGATCTGGGTCCTCGAGGTAGGCGCCGGGGAAGGCCTCGGCGACCGCCCGGTAGAGATCCGGATCGGTCTCGACGTCCACAGGCGTGCCGCGGTAGTGGCCCTTGAGATCGAGCACCCGCACCGGCGCCAGCTCGCGCAGCTCGGCGATCAGCTCGGCGTCCCAGTCGTTCTCGGGGTCGAGCTTGAACTCGAGCGAGGGGTATTTCTCCAAGCGCTTGCGGACCGCCCCGGTGCTCGACCCGCCCTCGTCCCCGAACGAGGTCAGCCGGGTCGAGCAGACGAAGCGAAGCGGCCGCGGCTCCCTCCCCAGGGCCTCGTGCAGGGAGGTCCCGGCCTGGCGCAGGGCGAGATCGAGCGCGGCGCTCTCATAGGCCCAGCGGCGGTAGTGGCGCGACGCCTCGCGCTCCGGCGGAGCGTCGCCGAACAGATCGAGGCGGCCGAGCAGCTCGCAGGCCTCGCCCAGGGTCGAGGGCCCGCTCAGGTCGTGGACCGGCCCGGCGTCGCGGTGGGCGATGTGGTCGAGGACGTCATAGACGACGTCCTCGCCGATCCCCTCGGCGCCGCCCCCGCGCAGCCGCACCGTGGTCGAGGGCCGGGTGAAGCCGCCCGGGAACTCGCGGTCGTGGTCCTCGAGCTCGTAGGTCTCGATCTCGATCGGCAGCTCGGCGAGGATGCGGAAGGCTTCGCTCATCGCGGCCGGAGGCTATAAGGTCATCTGATCTCCGAGCTGATCCACACCTGTTACCGGATCCTCGACATCGACCGCTCGGTGTCCTTCTACGAGAAGCTCGGCTTCGAGGAGATCGGCCGCATGCCGATCCGAGAGGAGGCGATCAACGTCTTCATGGGGCTGCCCGAGGACGGTGCCCGGCTCGAGCTCACCTACAACGTCGGCCGTGAGGAGCCCTATGAGATCGGCACCGGATACGGCCACATCGCCGTCTCGGTTGACGACCTCGACGCGACCCTGGAGCGGCTCGCCGAGTTGGGGATCGAGCCCGAGAAGCCCCCATACACGGTGCGCGAGGGAGGCTCGCGTCTCTGCTTCGTCCGCGATCCGGATGACTACCGGATCGAGCTGCTCGAGATGGGGGACTAGGCGCCGGCAGCTGCGGGGGGCGATGTCGCAGCGAAACGTCGAGATCGTCCGGGAGATCTACGCGGACCCACGTGGACTGATCGGCACCGCTACGGAGCGTGCGACGCCCGACGTGGAGTTCGACTTCACCGACGTCTACCCGGACAGACCCGTGCTCAAGGGTGTCGAGGAGATGCGCCGCTTCCGCGAGACCGGGCCGTGGAGCGGCTCACCCATCCACATCGAGCCGGAACGATTCCTCGACATCGACGACGAGCGGGTCTTGGCCTTCGTCCGCGTCAGGGCGACCGGCCGCCGCAGTGGAGTTGAGGTCGACATCACCCCCGCCCACGAGTTCACGATCCGAGACGGGCAGATCGTTCGCTTCAAGGCCTATGGGGACCGTGCTGAGGCGCTCGAAGCCGCGGGTCTGCACGAGTAGGTCGCGCCGGGCCTAGACGTAATCCGCCGTCGACTGAACCCTGGTGGCCGTGCGGCCGTACCCCGCTCTTGGAACCCAGGAGAGGAGAGCGATGCAGCCCGAGCACAGGATCAACCGTCTGGCAGGGAGGACGACCGCGCGCACCCTGATTGCGGTGGCGGCGATCGGCGTCATCGCGATCGCCACGGTGGGGCTGGCAGACGCCGCTGCGCCGATGGGAGCGGTGACGAAGCGGGTGGTGAAGAAGGCGCACAACCGAAAGCTCGGCCGCACGATCCTCGTCAACCTCAAGGGCCACACGCTCTACAGCCTCAGCGCCGAGAAGCACGGCAGGTTCATCTGCACCGACAGCACCTGCCTCTCGGTCTGGCACCCGCTGAAGGTGCCGAGTGGAACCACCCCGACCGGACCGGTGAAGCTGGGGACGATCAAGCGGCCCGACGGCAGCACCCAGGTGCGTTACCGGGGCCTTCCTCTCTATACGTTTAACGGCGACCGCAGGCCGGGGCAGGACCGGGGCGAGGGATTCAAGGACGTCGGGACCTGGCACGCGGCCCGCGTGCCGCGGAAGGGCGGCGCGGGCTCCGGTGGACCGGGCACCCAGCCCGGACCGGGCGGCTATCCGGGCTATTGATCCACGGCGAGAGGATCACTGCGCCGGCCTCATTCGCTGACCACCCGCAGGGTTTTCAGCTCCCGGTCGGTGGCGCCTCGCACGTAGCCGCCGTGGGCAATGCTCTCGGTGATGTAATCGAGCGCCTCGCGAGATAGGCGCTCGCCGGGCAGCACGTTGGGGATCCCGGGAGGGTAGGCGGCGAGCGGCTCGGCGGCGACACGGCCCACCGCCGCCTCGAACGGGACCACCTGCTGGGCTCCGAGGAAGGCCTGGCGCGGGGTCATCGCCAGCTCGCCCCACGGCGGAGGGGGCGCGAACTCGGGATGCTCGGCCGCGGGGATGTCGCCGAGATGGTCGGTGGCGCGCCGCAGCGCCGCGACAAGGCGCTGCGCCTGCGGCCCGGCGGGCGCGCCCATGCCGAAGGCGGCGACGGCGACGTTCTCGGCGAACAGCTCGAAGTTGACGTCATCGTCGTCGCGCACCAGCTCAGCCAGGCGGTATCCGGTCGATCCGGTGCCCCGCACGTCGACCGCGAGGCGGAGCGGGTCCCACCCCGCGACCCCCGCGCTGCCGACCATGCGCTCGTCGAGGACGTCGAGGCCGGGGATGGTGCGAATCGCCTCACGGGTGTCATGCAGGCACTCGATCGTCTCGGAGAGCAGGGCCTCCCCGTGGATCTGTGCCTGGCGGCGGCCGGCGTCGAGCGAGCCGCAGAGCAGTCCGCTGGGGCTGGTCGACTCGATCAGGCTGACACTGCGGTCGACCACCTGCTCGTCGATCCTCTCGGTGGCGAGGTGGAGCATCGCCGCCTGGGTGAGGCTGCCGACGATCTTGTGGGTGGAGGAGATCACCAGGTCGGCGCCGCCCGAGATCGCGTCGGGCGGCAGGTCGGGGTGGAAGCGCAGATGCGCTCCCCAGGCCTCGTCGACGACCAGGGGCAGGTTCCGGGCATGGGCAACCTCGGCGAGGCCGGCGACGTCGGCGCAGGCACCGAAATAGGTGGGGGAGACCGCGACCGCGGCGACCGCCCCCGGCGTGGCGGCGAGGGCCGCCTCCAGCGCCTCGGGCGTCATGCAGTGTGCGACACCGAGGTCGGGGTCGAGCTCGGGGGAGACGAAGGCGGGCCGCAGCCCGGAGAGGATGAGGCCGTCGATCACCGAGGAGTGGACGTTCCGCTGGATCACGACCTCCTGCCCCGCGTGGGCCAGGGCGAGGCACATCGCCTGGTTGCCCTGGGAGGCGCCGTTGATCAGGAACCAGGTCCGCTTCGCTCCCCAGGCGCCTGCCGCGAGGCGCTGCGCCTGCTGGAACGGGGTCGGCTCCGGCCCCACGTCGATTCCCTCGATCAACGCCGGGACGTCGTGGAGCAGCGCCGTGTCTCCGGCCAGGGACCGCAGGGCCGGGTCGGCGCCGGGTCCGCCCTTGTGCCCGGGGACGTGCAGTCTGCCGGGGTCGCGGCTCGCGTAGGAGAGGATCGCGTCGACGTAGGGCGTCGAGTCGGGTTCGGGCATCGCGGCCGAGTCTATGCTGGCGCGGTGAGCGCCCCACCTTCGTCGCTTCCCACCGCCGCCCGCCCGGCGCGCCTCGAGCGCCCCGACGGACTGCTTGTCCTGCTTCATGGCCGCGGCACCAGCGAGCAGGACCTGGCCGGCCTCTTTGATCTGCTCGATTCGGAAGGCAGGCTCGCCTGCGCCGCGCCGCGGGCCCCCTTCCGGTTCGCCGGCATGCCTGGGAATCATTGGTACATGGTGGAGAGGGTCGGCTTCCCCGACCGCGAGACCTTCGCGGCGAGCTACACGGCCCTCGGCGAGTGGCTGAGCGAGATCGGGGAATGGGCGGGGGCCGGACCCGAGCGGATCGTGATCGGCGGCTTCTCGCAGGGCACCGTGATGTCCTACGCCCTCGGCCTCGGAGGCGGCCGACCGCGCCCCGCGGGGATCCTGGCCCTCTCGGGGTTCATCCCCGAGGTCGAGGGCTGGGAGCCCGACCTCGGTTCGCG
This sequence comes from uncultured Actinomycetes bacterium, assembly GCA_963720735.1. Taxonomy (GTDB): domain Bacteria; phylum Actinomycetota; class Thermoleophilia; order Solirubrobacterales; family 70-9; genus JBBRHQ01. Next base: position 484,101 of record CAVRGL010000010.1, on the reverse strand, counting down.
CGCCGGGATGCCGGTGCTGATCTCACACGGCGCCGGCGACCCGGTGATCGGGGTGGAGTACGCTCGCGCGGCTCGCGACCTGCTCGAGCCCGCGGGCCTCGCGCTCACCTACCGCGAGGCCCCGATCGGCCACTCGATCGACGGCCCGACGATCGACGCCGCGGTCGAGTGGCTGGAGACCTCCCTGCCCCGCCGGCCGCTCTGAGGTCCTGGGCAAGGGTGGGACCTTTCAGCCGTCTATATGGCGGTTCAAAGGTCCCACGTCTCCGTGGGCGTGACGGAAGGCTGACGAACCGCGCGGGAGCGTCGCACCGGGGTTGCCAGATTCCCTAGGCGCCGTCGCCGTAGGGGTACCACCACTCCTTCGGAGCGATCTCGGTCTCGACGTGGACGTGCTTGGTCTCCTGGAAGGCCTCGAGGCCCTCGCGGCCCAGCTCCCGGCCCATCCCGGACTGCTTGAAGCCGCCGAAGGGGCCGGCGTCGTTGTCGGTGAGGGGGTCGTTGAACCAGACGGTTCCGGCCTTGATCTCACGCATGCAGCGGACCATCGTCTTCAGGTCCGAGGTGTAGATGTTCGCCCCGAGGCCGAAGCGGGTGCCGTTGGCGAGCTCGATCGCCTCGTCGAGCGAGGAGACGGGGACGATCGGGGCGACCGGGCCGAAGGTCTCCTCCCGCAGCAGGTCCGTCTCGGCCGGGGCGCCGGTGATCACCGCCGGGGAGTAGTAATGGCCGCGCTGGTTGCCGCCGTCCCCGCCGCCTGTGAGCAGCTCCGCGCCGGCGGCGACCGCCGCCTCGACCTGGTCGACGACCTTGCCGCGCTGCGCCGCCGAGACCATCGGGCCGACGTCCGTGTCGGCGGCGGTGGGATCGCCGACCACCAGCGAGTCGGTGTGCTCGACGAAGGCGCTGACGTAGTCGTCGAAGACGTCCGCGGCGACATAGAAGCGCTCGGCCGAGGTGCAGACCTGGCCCGCGTTCAGGTAGGCGGCCCAGGCGCCGCCGCGGGCGGCGACCTCGACCCCCTCCGCGCCGACGTCGGCGCAGACGATGAACGGGTCCTTGCCGCCCATCTCCAGGTTGACCCGCGCGACCCGCTTCGCGCAGGCGATCGCGACCCGCTTACCGGTCTCGACCGAGCCGGTGAAGGCGATGCAGGCGACACCATGGTCGGCGCAGAGCGCCGCCCCCACATCGCCGGGCCCGGCGATCAGGTTGACCGCCCCGGCCGGCAGGTGGTCGAGGCACGCAGCGAGCATCAGGGTCGAGGTCGGGGTCAGCTCGGAGGGCTTGCAGACCGTGGTGTTCCCGGCCGCCAGCGCCGGCGCGAGCTTCCAGGTGAGGAGCAGCAGCGGGTAGTTCCAGGGGACGATGCAGCCGACCACGCCCATCGGGTCCTTGACAACCATCGAGAGTTGGGTCGCCTCGATCGAGGGGATCACCCGGCCGGCCGAGTCGCGGCCTATCTCCGCGTAGTAATCGAAGGCGGCCGCGCACCACTCGACCTCATCGCGGTTCTCTATCAGCGGCTTGCCGCCCTCGGCGGTCATCGCCGCGGCCAGCCCATCGGAGCGCTTGCGGAGGCGCCCCGCCACCTCGTGCAGCATCTCCCCGCGCTCGATCGCCGGGGTCCGCTGCCAGCCGCGGGCCGCCTCGCCGGCGCCGGCGACCGCAGCGGAGAGCTGCTCCGGAGAGGCCGAGTTGACCGTCGCCACCGTCTCCTCGGTGGCCGGGTTCTCGACCGCAAGCGGCTCGCCGGCGCCCGCGACCTGCTCGCCGCCGATCAGCAGCCTGGTCTCGACGCTCACGCGGTGGCTTCTTGCTCCGGGCGCATCGCGGCCATCTTCTGGGCCCGGCGCTGCTGGAGCACCGTGAAGGCCATCACCGCCAGGGTGACCATGAACAGCATCGAGGCGATCACGTTGACCTGGACCGGGATGCCGCGCTGGTTTGCTCCGAATATGTAGAGCGGGAAGGTGACCGTGGTGCCGGAGTTGAAGTTGGAGATCACAAAGTCGTCAATCGACAGGGCGAAGGCGAGCAGCGCGCCCCCCAGGATCCCGGGCATGATCAGCGGCAGCGTTACCAGCCGGAACGTTTGAAGCGGGGTCGCCCCGAGGTCGCCGGCGGCGTCCTCCAGCCGGCGGTCGAAGCCGATCAGGCGCGAGCGCACGACGACGACGACGAAGCTGATGCAGAACATCACATGGGCGATCAGCAGCGTCTGGAACCCGAGCTGGAGGCCGTAGATCAGGAACATCGAGAGCAGCGAGGCCCCGATCACCACCTCCGGGGTCGCCATCGGAATGACGATCAGGATGTTGGCGCCGCGGCGGCCGAAGAACTCGTGGCGGACCAGGGCGATCGCCATCAGCGTCCCGATCACGGTCGAGATCAGGGTCGCCAGCACCGCCAGCCTGAGGCTGGTGCCGAAGGCGTCCGTTAGCTCTGAGATCGCGAACGGGTGGGCCCAGTACTTGGTGGTGAAGCCGGACCAGACGAGGTTGTAGCGGCCCGCCGGGTTGTTGAAGGAGAAGAGGAAGATGATCGCGATCGGCAGCAGCATGTAGGCGATCGCGAGGCCGGCGTAGATGTTGAGCGCACGCTCGCGCAGCCAGCGCCAGGCGCGCCGCCCGGCGCTCTCCCCCGCTCCGGCGGCGGCGCTGGCGGGAAGAGTCCCCGCTTCCATCAGACCGCCTCCTCGTCCATCAGCGCCTCCGAGCCGGCGAAGCGGATGTAGAGCAGGACCGCGACCAGGATGATCGCCAGGAGCACGAAGGAGAGGGCCGCGGCGCTCGGGTAGTCGCGCACCACCAGGTATTTCGACTGGATCACGTTGCCGATCATGGCCTGCTGGGTGCCGCCGAGGAAGGCGGCGTTGACGTAGTCGCCGACTGCCGGGATGAAGGTCAGCAGGACGCCGGCGACGACTCCCGGCGCCGAGAGCGGCAGGGTGACCTTGCGGAAGGCGGTGAAGGAGGAAGCGTAGAGGTCCTGGGCGGCCTCGACCAGACCTACGTCGAGACGCTCGAGGCTGGCGTAGATCGGCAGCACCATGAACGGCAGAAAGTTGTAGGTGAGGCCGGCGATCACGGCGCTGCTGGTGGCGAGGACGCGACCGCTCGAGGTCAGCCCGAGGGTGTTGAGCACGCTGACCACGGGGCTCTGGTCGTCGAGCATCGTCTTCCAGGCGAGGGTGCGGATCAGGTAGGTGGTGAAGAAGGGGGCGACCACCGCGAACAGCATCGCGTTGCGCCACTTGCCCCCCTTGAAGGCGATCGCGTACGCCAACGGATAGCCGATCAGCAGACAGAGGATCGTCGCCGCGCCGGAGTAGTAGAAGGAGCGCACGAACTGGGTGTCATAGGTCTTCAGCGTGTCCGGGAAGTTGGCCCAGTGCCAGGTGAACTCGAAGTTGGGCAGGATGCCCTGCTCGAGCGAGAGCCGCGCCATGAAGTACATCGGCACGACGAAGAAGAGGACGAGCCATACGACCCCCGGCCCGAGCAGGAAGTAGGGCAGGATGCGGCGGCGCCCCGAGCTCATGCTTGCCGCTCGATCATCAGCTCAGGGCACCGCCGTCCGATCAGCCCGTGATCAGGTTCTGGAAGGCCTCCGTCACCCTGGTCTCCTCGCCTCCCTTGAGGGTCGGAGCGACGGAGCAGTTCTTCGTGAACGAGGTGCTGGGGAAGATCAGCTGGTTGTGTGCCAGCGATGGATCCGTCTTCTCGAACACCTGCTTGACCCCGTTCACCGGGCTGACGTAGTTGACATAGGAGGTGATCTTCGCCGCGACCTTCGGGTCGTAGACGTAGTTCATCCAGCCGAGCGCCGCCGCCGTGTTCGGGGCGCCGACCGGGATCTCCATGTTGTCCGACCACAGCATGCAACCCTGGGTCGGCATCCGCCATTGGATGTCGGGGTTGTCTGCCTGCAGCTGCACCGCGTCTCCGGACCAGCCGACCCCCGCGACCAGGTTGCCGCTGGTGAAATCGCTGGCGTAGTCGTTTCCGGTGAAGCGGCGGATCTGGCCGTCATCGGCGGCCTTCTTGAGCTTGTCGATCGCGTTCATCCAGTCCTGCTCGGTGGCATGCGCGAGGTTGACGCCGTCGGCTTTCATCACCAGCGGGACGCTGTCGCGCATCTCGGTCAGGAAGGAGACCTTGCCCTTGTACTTGGGCTTGAACAGGTCGTTGATCGAGTGCACGTCCGGCGCCAGGTCGGTGCGGACGATCAGACCGGTCATACCGGTCTGCCAGGGAACCGTGTAGCTCCGGTTGGGGTCGAACGAGGGGTGCTGCAACGACGGAATCAGGTTCTTGTTGACGTTGGGAATCGCCGACTTGTCGAGCTTCTGGACGTAGCCGAGGTCGTACATCTTCTGGGCCATCCAGTCGGTCACGACCATGATGCTGCGCCCGCCGGAGTTGCCCTGGGCCAGCAGCGGCTGCAGCTTGCCGAAGAACTCGTTGTTGTCGTTGACGTCCTCGATGTACTTCGTGCTGGTCCCGTACTTGGCATCGAAGTTTGAGACCGTGTGCTTGTCGATGTAGAGGGGCCAGTTGGAGATCGTCAGGTCCCCGGTCACCTTCCCGGCCTTCGCGGTCTCAGCGCTGGTCGTCGCCCCACCGCCCTCGATCCCGCCCCCGCCGCCGCCGCAGGCGACCAACCCGGCCGCCGCCGCTGCAACCGCCAGCGCCACCATCAGGGTCCGGACGGACCCCGCCCGGTCGTGCCCGGTCGGAGCCGAACTGCCGCTTTGCCTGCTCAAGATGCTGCCTCCTGTTTGGATTCTGTTTGAGCGCCTGCCGTCTCGGCAGTCGGCCGAAGCTCCCCCAAGCCCGGCTCCGCGCGCTCCGATTCACGCACCAGGTGCATGTGCTCGGGCGCCCACCCGAGCCTCACCCTGGCGCCGCCCCCCGGAAGCCTCTGTCGCTCGGCCTCGCTGGCGTTCGGCACGAGCACGGTCATGCGGACCTGTTCGCCCAGGTCGACCGTAATCTGCGTGGCGGTCCCCAGGTAGAGCGAGCTCTCGACCACCCCTTCCACGCCCGGCCCGCCGGACGCCGGCCCGGCGCCGTTCACGGTGGCGATCTCGAGCTTCTCGGGTCGCACCACGGCGAAGCAACGCTCGCCGGTCGAGAAGCGGCTGGTGTCGGCGGGTACCGCCGGCCCCTGCTCGAGCTCGACCTCGGTCGGCGAGGAGACCGATCCGGGCATCAGGTTGGAGACGCCGATGAAGCCGGCGACGAAGGTCGTCTCGGGATGCTCGTAGATCTCCTCGGGGCCGCCGATCTGCTCGACCCGGCCGCGGTTCATGACCGCGATCCGATCCGACATGGTCAGCGCCTCCTCCTGGTCGTGGGTGACGTAGACGAAGCTGATACCGACCTCGCGCTGGATCTTCTTCAGCTCGACCTGGAGCCCCTTGCGCAGCTTCAGGTCGAGCGCTCCCAAGGGCTCGTCGAGCAGCAGCACCTTCGGCAGGTTGACCAGTGCCCGCGCCAGGGCGACCCGCTGCTGCTGGCCGCCGGAGAGCTGGTTCGGCCGGCGCCGCGCCTCGCGCGCCAGCCCGACCCTCTCTAGCTCCTCGCCAACACGGGTGGCGATCTCCTCCTTCGCCACCTTCTTGCGCCGCAGCCCGAAGCCGACGTTCTGCTCCACGCTCAGGTGCGGGAAGAGGGCGTAGCTCTGAAAGACGGTGTTGGTGGGGCGCTTGTAGGCGGGAAGAGTGGCGACGTCGCTACCGTCGATCAGCAGCCTGCCCATGGTCAGCCTCTCGAAGCCGGCGATCATCCGCAATGTCGTCGTCTTGCCGCAGCCGCTCGGGCCGAGCAGGGTGAAGAACTCCCCTTGGCCGATCTTGAGGCTGACGTCGTCCACCGCAGTCACGTCGGCGAACTGCTTGGTCACGCCTTCCAGCTCGACGCTCGGTGTGGTGCTCTCCTCGCTCACTCTCGAACCGGAACAACTATTACAGGTACATCCGCGATGTGAAGCAGCTTGTGCGGGGTGGCGCCGAGGATGACCCCGGTCACCGGCCGCTCGCCATAGCTGCCGACGACGATGAACCTCGCCTTCCGCTGGGTGCCCAGCGCCGAGAGGGCCACGGAGGCCTTCTCCTTGGCGATCTCGGCCTTGGCCTCGATCCCGGCGGCCCGGGCCTTCTCCACCGCCTGCGTGGTGACCTCGCGGCCCCGGGATTCGAGAGCCTGGTCGAGGTCGCGGACCTCCCCGCCTATCCGGGCCGGGTCGTAGGCGTACAGGACGATCAGCTTCGAAGCAAGGTCCTTGGCCAGGCTGACGGCGACGTCGAGCGCGGCCAGCGAGCACTCGGTGCCGTCGTAGCCGACGACGATCTCGCCAGCCATCTAGGCCGGACCTCCGCCTGCCGTATCCTCGGCGGCGAATGACGCCTGGGCGGCCCGCGTGGGAGCGGCCGGATCGAGCGAGCCGGGCGGCGCTGTCTTCCACTTGCGCTTGAAGAACTCGGGGTGGGTGCGCTCGCGGACCAGCATCAGCAGAACCCCGACGAGCAGCGAGCCGATCCCGATCACGAACGGGGGGCCAAGTCCGAACCAGGAGTCGCCCGACTCCGAGTTGGCGGGATCGGAGAGGTCGATCGCGCTCTTGAAGAAGGCCCAGGAGAGCACCAGGCCCCCGATCGTGCTGGCGACGCCAACCAGGATCAGGTTCTTCAGCGAGCGGTTGCGGGCCACGGCGGTGATCGTGCCGACGATGATCCCTGCCGTTCCCACCCAAGCGCAGACGGTGGCGACGAGGTTGGCGAAGCTCGACTTGTCGAACAGCGCCGTCCAGGCGTTGCCCTGCGTACTCCAGATGTCGGCGACGAAGAATCCGAGGCCGAGCAGCGCCATCCCTCCGAACACCCCGATGCCGACGGTCCGCACCGCGCCGGGGCCGTTGAACAGCTCGTTGCGGTAATAGATCGGGGCCGCGAACCCGGTGAGCGCGTAGTAGAAGGCGATCATCAGTCCCAGGGCCGCGATCGAGTCAAAGAGGATGTTCTCGCTGATCAGGGTCAGGCCGACGTACCAGATGATCGAGCCGACACCGAACCAGATCGTCGCGGTGTCCGGGGTCTGGAACCGCTTGTGGACGTGGCCGAAGCGATCCGGTATCGCTTTCGCGAAGGCCATTGAGAGGGCGGTTCGAGAGGTAGGGAGGATCGTCGTCTGGGTGGAGGCCGAGGCCGAGGTCAGCACGGCGATGATCAGGATCTTGTCGAGCGGCGAGCCAAAGACGTTCTTGCCGAGCGCGCTGAGGACGTCATCGGGGTTCTGCTTGAGCGGCCCCAGCCCACCGTATGCCTGGGCGGCGACGGAGACGACGAGGTAGATCAGAACGAGGATGACCGTGCTCATGACCGCAGCCCGGCCGGGCGTTTCAGATGAGTTCTCGCTCTCCTCGTTGACGGTGACCGTCGAGTCCCAGCCCCAGTAGATGAATATGCCCAGGATCAGGCCCGCTGCCAGGGCGCTGCCGCTGGAGATGTCGAGCGGGTTGAACCAGGACAGCGACGGCAGCACCGAGCCTGTGACGTCGGTTGCGTAGACCTTGACCAGGGCGACTATGGAGAACGCCGCAAGCGCGGCGACCTCCGCGGCGAGCAGGAAGAACTGGGTCCTCGCCGATAGCTCGATCCCGACGACGCAGATCCAGGTCATCACCGCGATCCAGATGACCCCAACCGCGGTCACTGCGGCGACCGAGTCGGCGGCGGACTGCCAGCCGACCAGGAGAAAGGTGTAGAGGCCGGCGATCTGCGAGAGGTTCGCCATCACGATGAGATCGGCCATGACGATCGCCCAGCCGGTGAGCCAGCCGGTCCGGGGGCCGATCGTCGAGGTCACCCAGGTGAACGAGGTTCCGCAGTCCGGGTCAGCGCGGTTCATGTAGTAGTAGGCCGCCGAGATGAACAGCATCGGGATGAAGGCGAGCCAGAGGATTGCCGGCGACTGGAAGCCGACCTCGATCGCGACGAAGCCAAGGACCGCGGCGAGACTGTAGCCCGGGGCGGTGGAGGCGACGCCGATGACGACGTTGGAGAGGAACCCGAGCGCTCCGGACTTCAGTCCCTTGTCCCCTTCGCTGGCGACCGCGGCAGGCGGCGCCGGCTCGGCGACTGAAGCACTCTCCATCGATCTCCTCCTTGGATCCGCAGCCCGCGCGGCTGCGACTGCGCCGAACCTATGCGGCTCCGGGCCGATTCGCAAGTCGCCCGTGTCCAAACGTACCGACAACTGATTGTACGTTTCGTACAAGCTGGGGCGGGGTACTTGACCCGAGAATTACTTGCAAGCGCGACGTTCTGGCACTAGCGTTGTCCAGATAGTCGAAGTCAAATCTGAGCGGGACGGAGAGCGAGATGGCCATAACGCAGCAGCAGAATGCGAAGACCGAGAGCAGCCTGCAGGAGCTGGCGAGACGGCACCTCTGGATGCACTTCTCGCGGATGGGTAGCTACACGCCCCACCACGAGATCCCGGTGATCGTCCGCGGCGATGGCTGCTATGTCTACGACGAGCACGGCAAGCGCCACCTCGACGGGCTCTCCGGCCTGTTCTGCGTCAACGCCGGTCACGGCCGCAGCGAGATCGGCGAGGCCGCCGCCCGCCAGGTGGAAGAGCTCGACTTCTACGTGCTCTGGAGCTACGCGCATCCCCGCGCGATCGAGCTGGCGGCGCGGATCGCGACCCTGACCCCCGGGGACCTGAACCGCGTCTTCTTCACCTCGGGCGGCTCGGAGGCGGTCGAGTCGGCGCTGAAGCTCGTCCGCAACTACCACCGGTTGCGGGGCAACGGCCAGAAGACCAAGGTGATCGCCCGCGAGATCGCCTATCACGGCACTTCGCTGGGGGCGCTCTCGGCGACCGGGATCACCAGCCTTCGCTCCCAGTTCGAGCCGCTGACACCGGGCGGCTGCCACGTCCCCAACACCAACCTCTACCGCTGGCCGGTGGACCGCCACCCTCTGTGGGCGTCCTCGGCGATCGAGGAGCGGATCGAGTTCGAGGGGCCGGAGACGGTCGCCGCGGTGATCCTCGAGCCTGTGCAGAATGCGGGCGGCTGCTTCGTCCCGCCGGATGGCTATTTCCAGCATGTGCGCGAGATCTGCGACCGTCACGACGTGCTGCTGATCTCCGACGAGGTGATCTGCTCCTGGGGGCGCCTCGGGCACTACTTCGGCTCCGAGCGGTTCTCCTACCAGCCCGACATCATCACCACCGCGAAGGCACTGACCTCGGCCTACGCTCCGATGGGGGCGCTGATCGCCTCCGACGAGATCGCCGAGCCGTTCCTCGAGGGCAACACCTCCTTCGCCCACGGCTTCACCTTCGCCGGGCACCCGGTGGCGGCGGCGATGGCGATGGCCAACCTCGACATCTTCGAGCGCGAGGACCTCTGCGGCCATGTGCTCGCCAAGGAGGGTGAGTTCCGGGCGATGCTCGAGAGCCTCCGCGACATCCCGATCGTCGGCGATGTGCGGGGCGCCGGCTACTTCCAGGCGATCGAGCTGGTCAAGGACCCGGACACGAAGGAGAGCTTCAGCGACCAGGAGAGCGAGGAGCTGCTGCGCGGCTACCTCTCCGGGGAGCTCTACCGAAACGGTCTGATCTGCCGGGCCGACGATCGCGGCGACCCGGTGATCCAGCTGGCCCCGCCGCTGATCGCCGACACGGAGCAGTTCGAGGAGATCGGCGAGGTCCTTCGCAAGGTCCTGACGGCGGCCTCGAAGCGGCTCTAGCTCCGAGCGGACCAGGGGGACCCCGATGCTCACGGTGAGCGGCCTCCTCGACGAGTTGGGGCTCGAGCTGGCGGCCGGCGAGCCCGGCGCGGAGAGCCCGGTGCGCTGGGTGCACATCTCCGAGCTCGAGGATCCGACCCCCTGGCTCTCCGGCGGGGAGCTGATGCTGAGCACCGGGATCCCGCTGGGCAGCGCCGCCAAGCAGCGTGCCTACATCAAGTTGCTCGTCCGCCACAACCTGGCGGCGCTCGGCTTCGGCACCGGCTTCAGCCACGGCAAGCTGCCCAAGGCACTGGTCGACGAGGCCCGCAAGCAGGAGTTCCCGCTTTTCGAGGTGCCCTACTCGATGCCGTTCATCGCGATCACCGAGAAGGCCTTCTCGCGGCTCGTCAACGAGCAGTACGAGGTCCTCCAGCGGGGAATCGCGGTGCAGCGCCGGCTCGAGCGGCTGGTCCTCGAGGAGCGCGGCCTCGAGGAGATCGCCGCGACGATCTCCTCCGCCGTCGGCGGCACGGTCAGCATCCTCAACGGTCGCGGCGAGCCGCTGGCCGGCCGCGGCTTCCGCCGCGAGCTGTCCGAGGAGGCGGCCGAGCAGATCCGCGCCGAGGCACTCGCCCACGTCGGCGACGGCAGTCCCTTCATCCCCTCGCATCCGTCGGTCGCCGGTAGGGCGCTGGCCCACCCGGTGGTCTCGCCGGGCGGCGGGCCTCCGCTGGCGTGGGTCGCGATCGTCCGGGACTCCGGCGGCCTCGGCGACTTCGAGCAGCTGATCCTCCAGCAGGCGGTGGCCGTCGTAGCGCTCGAGCTGATGCGCCGCCGGGTCGCCCGCGAGACCGAGCGGCGGTTGGCCGGCGACGTGCTCGCCGCGGCGCTCTCGGGGCGTCTCGAGGAGGCCGAGCTGCGGCCCCGGCTGGAGCCCTTCGGGATCGGGTCGGACGCAGCGGTTCTCGTCTTCTCGCTCGACGATCCCACCGCGGCGGAGCCCTCGCTCGAGAACGCCCTCACCTCGGCCGGGGTCGCGGCCGTCGTCGCGCCGCACGCGAGCCAGGGCAGGGAGCTTCTCTGCGCGCTGATCGATGCCTCGGATCACAACCCGATCGAGGTAGCGGCTGCCGCCCGCGAGGCGCTCGCCGAGGAGCGCGGCGCGGTGCGGGCGGCGGCGAGCCGGCCGGCGGGGGCGGAGGCCCTGCACCGCTCCTTCCACGAGGCGCGATGCGCGCTGGAGGCCACGGCGCTGGACAACGGCGATTCTCCCGAGGTGGCGTCCTGGCGGGACCTCGGCGCCTTCACCCTGCTGCTCTCGGTATCCGACGACGAGGCGCTGAGGCTCTACTGCCAGACCGTGCTCGGGCCGATCGACGACGGCGACGCCGAGTACGGCGGCGAGCTGCTGCGCTCGCTGGAGGCCTTCATCGAGCAGAACGGGCAATGGGAGCGGGCGGCGCGGCAGGTCTACTGCCACCGGCACACCCTGCGCTACCGGATGCGCAAGGTGGAGGAGCTGACCGGGCGGGACCTCTCGACCGCGCACGATCGGATCGAGTTCTGGCTGGCGCTCCGGGCGAGGGAGCTGGTCGCGTGAGGGTCGCGGTCCTGGGCGCGGCAGGGACGATCGCTCCGGCGATCGTCCGCGACCTCGCCGACTCCGATGAGGTCGAATCGATCCTGCTGCTCGACTTGCGCGGCGAGGTCGCGGAGACGGTCGCCGCCGAGCACGGCGGCGGCAGGGCGAGCGCTCACGAGGCCGACGCGCGCAGCGGGCTGGCCGCCGAGATCGCCGGCTGTGACGCCCTGATCAACTCGGCCAGCTACCGGATCAACCTCGACGCGATGCGGGCCTGCCTCGAGGCCGGCTGCCATTACCTCGACCTCGGCGGCCTCTACCACCTGACCGGGGAGCAGATGGCGATGAGCGAGCGCTTCGAGGCGGCCGGGCTGCTCGCCGTCCTCGGGATCGGATCGAGCCCGGGGAAGACGAATCTGATGGCGGCGCGGGCGATCGCCGAGCTCGACTCGGTCGAGTCGGTCGACGTCTCGGCGGCGAGCCGCGACCTCGACCCGCCCCCGGGGCTCAGCCTCCCCTACGCGCTGGAGACGCTGATCGACGAGCTCACCCTGGCGCCGGTCGTGCTTCGCGACGGACAGCCGGCCGAGGTCGAGCCGCTCAGCGACGGCGGCGAGTTCGACTTCGGCGAGCAGATCGGCATCGCCGGGACGATCTACACGCTTCACTCCGAGCTTCGCACCTTCGGCGAGAGCTTCGGCTGCCGCCAGTGCAGCTTCCGGCTGTCGCTCTCGCCGCCGCTTCTGGGGCGGCTCCGCGAGCTGGCCGGCGCCGGGCCGGAGGAGGTGCGCGAGGCCGGTCGGGAGGCGGGCCGGCAGTCCTCACAGACGGTCTCGGTTCACATCATCGACGCCGCCGGGGGCGGGCGCTCGGTGAGGATGCGCTCGGTGACCCCCCCGCACACGGAGTGGGGGATGGGCGGCGGCATCGTCTCGACCGCCTCGCCGGCGGCGGCGGCGGTGCGGCTGATCGCCCGCGGCGGGGTCGGAGCGCGCGGCGCGCTGCCCCCCGAGCGCTGCCTCGACCCGGCGGAGATGTTCGCCGAGCTGGAGACCCGTGGTTGTCACTTCCAATTGGACGTCAAGGAGGAGAGCGTCGGATGAAGGTCGGAGTGGTCAAGGAGATCAAGCAGGACGAGTACCGGGTCGCGATCACGCCGGCCGGGGTCCGCGAGATGGTGGAGCACGGGCACGAGGTGCTGATCGAGGCCGCGGCGGGCGAGGGCAGCGCGATCCCCGACGCCGAGTACGAGGCGCAGGGCGCGCGGATCGCCCCCGACGCCGCCTCGGTGTTCGGCGAGGCGGAGATGATCGTCCACGTCAAGGAGCTGCAGCCGGCCGAGATCGAGATGCTGCGCCCCGAGCAGCTGCTCTTCACCTACCTGCACCTCGCCCCCGATCCAGAGCAGACCCGGGGGTTGCAGGGGTCCGGTGCGACCTGCATCGCCTATGAGACGGTCGAGGACGGCCGCGGGCGGCTGCCGCTGCTCGCCCCGATGAGCGAGATCGCCGGCAAGATCGCCACCCAGGCCGGCGCCTTCATGCTCGAGAAGCCGCTCGGCGGGCGGGGGATCCTGCTGGGCGGCGTCCCCGGCGTCGCTGCTGCGACGGTGATGGTGATCGGCGGCGGCGTGGTCGGCATGAACGCCGCCTTCATCGCGATCGGGATGGAGGCCGACGTCTTCGTCTTCGACAAGTCGGTGGACCGGCTGCGCGAGCTCGACGTCGGCTTCGGCGGGCGCTGCTCGACCGTCTACTCGACCACCCTGGCGATCGAGGAGATGCTGCCCCGCGCCGACCTTGTGATCGGCGCGGTGCTCGTGCACGGCGCCCGCGCCCCCTACGTGGTTCGCCGCGACCAGCTGAAGCTGATGCAGCCCGGCGCAGTCCTCGTCGACGTGGCGATCGATCAGGGCGGCTGCTTCGAGACCTCGAAGCCGACCACCCACCGCGACCCCACCTACGAGGTCGAGGGGATCACGCACTACTGTGTCGCCAACATGCCGGGAGCGGTGCCGATCACGGCGACCAACGCGCTCACCAACGCGACCATGCCCTACGCGATCGCCCTCGCCGACCTCGGGTTGGAGGAGGCGATCCGCGAGGACCCGGGGCTGGGGCCGGGGGTCAACATCGCCGCGGGCGAGGTGACGCACCCGGCGGTCGCCGAAGCGCTCGGCGCCTCCTACGTCCCGGTGGGCGAGGCGCTCGGGCTGGAGCTGGCTGGAACCGCGAGCTAGAAGCTGATACGCAGCAGCCGGCAACTGGAAGATCGGAGGAGAGAGATGGCAACGGCAACCAAGACCAAGCTGAAGAACTTCATCAACGGCGAGTCGGTGGACGCGGTGGACGGGAAGACCGAGGATGTGATCAATCCCGCGACCGGAGAGGTGATCGCCGAGGCGCCGCTCTCCACCAAGGAGGACGTCGACCGCGCCGTCGGGGCGGCGAAGAAGGCGTTCGAGACCTGGGGCGTCACCACCCCCGCCGAGCGGGCGAGCGCGCTGCTGGCGATCGCCGACCTGATCGAGGAGAAGGCGGATGAGATCTCCGACCTCGAGGCCGCCGACGCCGGCAAGCCGCGGCATGCGATGTTCGAGGACGAGGTCCCGGCGATGTCGGATCAGCTGCGCTTCTTCGCCGGCGCCGCCCGCTGCATGGAGGGCAAGGCGGCGGGCGAGTACATGGAGGGCCACACCTCGATCATCCGGCGCGAGCCGATCGGCGTGGTCGGCCAGATCACCCCCTGGAACTACCCGCTGATGATGGCGATCTGGAAGATCGGCCCGGCTCTGGCGACCGGCAACACGATCGTCCTGAAGCCGGCCGAGACGACCCCGATCACCACCCTGAAGCTGGCCGAGTGGTGCGCGGAGATCCTCCCGCCCGGCGTCTTCAACGTGATCGGCGGCCACGGCGAGCCCGCCGGGTCGGAGCTCGTCAAGCATCCCGATGTCGGCCTCGTCTCGCTGACCGGGTCGCCTCCGACCGGGAAGTGGATCGCGGCCGCCGCGGCGGAGACCCTGAAGCGGGTCCACCTCGAGCTCGGCGGCAAGGCGCCGGTGGTCGTCTTCGACGACGTCGAGATGGAGACCGCGCTCGAGACGATCGCCGGGACCGGCTACTACAACGCCGGCCAGGACTGCACCGCGGCGACCCGGGTTCTGGCCTCCTCAGGCGTCTACGACGACGTGGTCAGCGGCCTCGTCGAGCAGGCCAAGGCCCAGGTGGTCGGCGACACGCTGGACGCCGACACCACGCTCGGCCCGGTCAACTCGGAGCGCCAGCGCGAGCGGGTCGAGGGCTTCCTCGAGCGCAAGCCCGGCAACGCCGAGATCGTCACCGGCGGGGGCGAGCCCGACCTGCCCGGTTACTATCTCGAGCCGGCCGTCGTCGCCGGGCTGGAGCAATCCGACGAGATGATCCAAGACGAGATATTCGGCCCGGTGATCACGGTGCAGCCGTTCACCGACGAGGCCAAGGCGATCAAGTGGGCGAACGGGACCCGCTACGGCCTTGCCGCCTCGGTCTGGACCCGAGACGTCGGCCGCGCCATGCGGGTCGCCAACGCCCTGCGCTTCGGCTGCGTCTGGGTCAACGACCACATTCCGATCGTCGCCGAGATGCCGCACGGCGGCTACAAGGAGTCGGGCTACGGCAAGGACCTCTCGATGTACTCCCTCGAGGACTACACCGAGGTCAAGCACCTGATGGTCAACCTCGACTAGGGGCTCGCCGCGGGCGCGAGCAAGGCGCGCAAGACCAGCGCGCTTTGCGAGCCGCACGTCGTAGCTCGACGGACGTGGGACCTTTGAAGCGCCTATATGGCGGTTCAGAAGCCCCACGTCGGTGGGGTCGCGCCTAGACCACCGCTACGGCTTCGGTGTCCGCCTCGATCGCGCCGCCGCGCCCGCCCGCCCCGCCCTCGTCCCGGGTCAGGCGGTGCGCGAGGTAGACGGGGATGATCGAGATCAGCACGGCCAGCACGGCGACCACGTTGACGATCGCCGGCTGGGTGGTGCGGAAGAGGTTGTCGTAGATCCAGATCGAGAGCGTCTCCTGCCCGGCGCCGATCGTGAACAGGGTGACGATGATCTCGTCGAAGGAGAGCGCGAAGGCGAGCAGAGCGCCGGCGACCAGGGCGGTCTGCATGCTGGGGAGGGTGACGAATCGGAAGGTCTGCCAGGTGTGGGCTCCGAGGTCTGCGGAGGCCTCCTCGAGCGAGCCGGAGACCCGCCGCAGCCGGGCGACGACGTTGTTGTAGACGACGACGATGCAGAAGGTGGCGTGGCCGATGATCACGGTCAGCAGGCTGAGGCTGATCCCCCAGACCTGGGTGAAGGTGTCGCTGAGGGCGATCCCCGTGACGATCCCGGGCAGAGCGATCGGCAGGATGACAACGAAGGAGACCGTCTCCCGCCCGAAGAAGCGGTGGCGCCCGACGGCGATCGAGGCCAGGGTCCCGAGGACCAGGGCAATCGCCGTAGCCGCCGCGCCGACCTTGAGCGAGGTGAGCAGCGCCTGCTGGGCGCCGTGATCGTGGATCGCGACGCTGAACCAGTGGGTCGTGAGGCTCGGCAGAGGCCACTCGATCGAGTTGCCGCCGTTGAAGGCGTAGATCGCGACGACCAGCAGGGGCACGTAGATGAAGGCCAGGGTGATCCCGACCCCGAGCCGCAGCAGGACTTGTGAGCGTCTCGAGAGCCGCATCAGAGGTGCTCGAAGGCGCCTGCACGGCGGGCGATCAGCAGGTAGATCACCATCACCGCGATCGGGACGGTTGCGAAGGCCGAGGCGAGCGGCAGGTTGGTGGTGATGTTGTCGTAGACGACGTTGCCGATGAACTGGGTGTCGGGTGAGACGAGCGAGGGCGCGATGAAGTCGCCCAGGGTCAGCGAGAAGGTGAAGATCGAGCCGGCGACCACGGCCGGGAAGGCGATCGGCAGGATCACCCGGCGGAAGGTCGTCCCCGGCCCGGCGCCGAGGTCCTCCGAGGCGGAGAGCAGCGAGTCCGGAATTCGCTCCAGCCCGGCGTAGATCGGCAGGATCATGTAGGGCAGCCAGAGATAGGTCTCGACCAGCCAGACCGCGGTGGTGCCGTAGCCGGGCCCGCTGAGGCCGATCGGGTCGAGGGCCCAGTTGATCACCCCGCCGGAGGAGAGCATCGTCTGCCAGGCGTAGACCTTGACCACGTAGAAGGACCACAGCGGCATCAGCACGGCGACGATCAGCAGGCCGCGGGTCCGGGGCTTCGCGACCTTGGCCATGTAGAAGGCGATCGGGAAGGCGAGAAGGGCACAGGTGAGCGTCACCGCCGCAGCGACCAGGATGGTCCGCTGGGCGACGTCGCGGTAGACCGAGTCGTTCGTCAGGGTGTCGAAGTTGGCGCTGGTGAGGGTTCGGTTGATCTCCCCGCTGAGCGAGTCGACGCTCCAGAAAGCCGCGACCAGCAGCACCGCGAGCGAGCCGATGTAGCCGATCACCAGCCAGCCGAGAGGGCCGGCGAGCAGCGTCCCCACCTGCAGTCTGGGGCGACCGTGGAAGAGGCCGGCGAGCCTGCGGCTCACCGACCTCTTCGAAGCTGGCGCCAGGGCGTCAGCCGCTTCCATCCGCCCTCACGGTCGCCAGGAGTGAGCGGACTCGATCACCCCTTGATATCCGTCCACGCCTGGATCCAGGCGTTGTTGTCCTTGCAGTCGGTGTTGCCGTTTCCGCAATCGGCCACCGGCGTGATCCAGTAGTAGACCTGCTTCCAGAAGCTCGGGTCCGCTGCGTGGTACTGGTTGCAGAACTGCGGGTTCGGGGCGACCCCGATCGCCTTCGCGGCGGCGGTCAGGGTTGACGCATCACAGGCCTTGCTCTGCGCCGGCGCCTCTCCGAAGTACTGCGCGACCTCAGCGTTCGCCTGCGGCGAGACGATGAAGTTCATCCACTTGTACATGCAATTCGGATGCTTGGCCTTGGAGCTGATCATCCAGGTGTCGGACCAGCCCGTCGCACCCTCCTTCGGCACGAAACCCTGGCTCGCCGGGCTCGACGCCACGGGATGTCCTTCGGCCTTCAGGGCGAAGTACTGGTACTGCCAGGTGGTGCCCACCGTCGAGTCGCTGTTGGCGAACGAGGCGATCTGCTTTGTCGCGCTCGACCAGTACTCCCCGACGTTGGGCTTCTGCTCCTTGAGCAGGTTGACAGCGGCGTCGAACTGCTTCTGGTTGAGCTCGTAGGGGTTCTCGATCCCCAGGCTCTTGTCGTGGTACTTCAGGTAGACGGCTGCATCAGCGATGTAGATGTAGTCGTCATAGGCGCTGATCTTGCCCTTGTACTTTGACGCCTTCTTCGGGTCGAGCATCACGTCCCAGGAGTCCGGCGCCGGCTTGACGTCGCCGCTGTTCCACATCAGGAGGTTGGCTCCCCGCCCGTGCGGGATCCCGTAGTTGACGCCGTCGACCGTGTTGTAGGGCTGGTTCTTGAGGTCGGAGAAGATCGTCTTGTAGTTCGGCACCAGGTCGGTGTTGACCGGGTCGACATCGCCCCCCGACACCAGCTGCAGCGAGGCGTTGCCCGACGCGGAGACCCCGTCGTACTGACCGGTCCGCATCAGCGAGACCATCTCCGAGGAGGTTCCGGCCTCCTTGACGCTGACCTTGCAGCCGGTCTGCTTCGCGAAGTCCGACATCCAGGGGTCGGCGACGTATCCGGGCCAGGCGACCAGGTCGAGCTTGCCCTCTCCCTTGCCGACCTTCTGCAGCTCTCCGGCGGTTGAGCCGGTCGTGTCGCTGCTGCTGCTCCCGCATCCGGCGAGCACCAGCATGAAGGCGACGATACCGGCGATCGATAGCCATGCCACCCGCGCGGGGTGGGCCTCGGGCTTCCTCACGGTGATTCCTCCTCCTCGTTGCTCTTTTCCTCGCGGACGGCGACCGTGTGCTCCGGCCTCCACCCGACGACGACCTCTCGTCCGCTCTCGGAGACGACGTCGGCCGACGTCGTCTCCTGGTTCTGGCTGACGACCTGAAGCTCTCCCCCGCCGTCGAGCGCCACGGTGTAGCGGGTCACCATCCCGGCGTAGGCGACGTCGATCACCCGCCCGGACTCGGTGCGGAGCCCGTCGGGCGCTGCGCCCGGGCCGAGGATCTTGATCTTCTCGGGGCGGATCGTGAACCGCTCGCCGTCGCGCTCGAGTAGGTTGGAGACGCCGACGAAGCCGGCGACGAAGGCGTTCTGTGGATGCTCGTAAAGCTCGGTGGGCGGGCTCACCTGTTCGATCCGGCCCTCGTTGAAGACGGCGATCCGGTCGCTCATCGTCAGCGCCTCGTCCTGGTCGTGGGTGACGTAGACGAAGGTGATCCCCACCTCTCCCTGGATCGTCTTCAGCTCGGTCTGCATCTGCTCGCGAAGCTTCAGATCGAGAGCGCCGAGCGGCTCGTCGAGCAGCAGCACCTTGGGCCGGTTGACGATCGCGCGGGCCAGCGCGACCCGCTGGCGCTGTCCGCCGGAGAGCTCGCTCGGCTTGCGCTCGCCGTAGCCGGAGAGCCGCACCATCTCCAAGGCCTCGTCACGGCGTCGCGCCCGCTCGTCCTTCGGCACCCTCGCGACCCGCATCCCGTAGGAGACGTTCTCGCCGACGCTCATGTGGGGAAAGAGGGCGTAGTCCTGGAAGACGGTGTTGACGGCCCGGTCATAGGGAGGCTGGCCGACGACGTCGGCGCCGGCCAGCTCGACCGTCCCCGCGGTCGGCTCCTCGAAGCCGGCGATCATCCGCAGGGTCGTCGTCTTGCCCGAGCCCGAGGGCCCCAGCATCGTGAAGAACTCACCCTCGGCGATCTCCAGGTCGATCCCGTCCACGGCGACGACCTCGCCGTAGCGCTTGGTCAGGCCGCTGAGCCGGATGTCGGGGACCCCGGCGCCCGCGCCCGCATCCCCGGGGGACCCGGGCGACCGGGACTCTTCGCTTGCCGTGGTTGGTGCCGTCTTCTCCTCCGCTCCCGGAGACGCAGCCGGTCAGATCAGGGCTGCCACCCCGGCACAACCGTATACGAGCCGCTCCCCGCACGCGACCGGCGGTCCCGCGGAGCGGCCCCGGTCACCGGGAGGCAGCCTCGTCGTCCCCCTCGATCTCGCGGCGGAAGCTCTCGGCCGGCTCGACCAGTGCGCCGAGGAAGCGGGCATCGTCGGCCAGGGCGTGGTCGGATGTGACCACCCGCACGCCGCTCGGGTCGGGGTCGGCCCGGAGGCGGCGGACGATCTCCGCGTCGGCCGAGTTCGGACCCGGCCGGGGCGCGTGCGCGACCTCGATCACCGGCGAGGCGATCGGCGGCGAGGGGGGCCGCTCGAAGACGACCGTGACCTCGTCGCCGCTGGCTGCCGAGTAGCGCTCGAGCAGATCCACGAGGCGGATCATCGCCCCGTGGCGGTCCTTCCACCAGCCGTCCGGCCGGGTGCCGATCACGTTCATGCCGTCGACGATCCAGCGCATCGACGGCGGAGCCTAGAGGGGGCGCGGGCGACCCCGAGGCTGGATCCGGATCAGTACCCGCTGGGGTGGCGGACGATGTAGCCCGCAGAGGAGCGCATCTGCTTGCTCCAGCCGGGGCCGTCGCCGGCCGTCATCGAGGTGTCCCAGCGCAGCCCCGCGATCACCGCGTAGGCGTGGCCGGAGTTGGCGTAGACGCTGATCCAGCGCCCCGCGCCGCGGTGGCCCCAGCTCTCCAGCGGCCCCGAGGGGAGCGGGCTGGAGAGGAAGTTACCGCCGTGGAGCGCGTAGCTGACCGAGCCCGAGCAGTCGTAGCCGTTGTCCTCCCAACGTCCGTGGCCGCCGCCCCATATATAGGGCTTGTTGCGGATCCGGTTGGCCGCGGCGATCACGGCCTTGACCCGCGCCGGGGCGTTGGTGGGGGCGACCGCCTTGCCTGCGACCAACCGCGCCTTGCCCGTCGGGCCGCAGGGGCTGCCACCCGGGTTGATGCCTCCGGAGCTCCCGCACGCCGCCGAAGCCCCGCCCGGGGCGAGGACGAGCACGGCCACAGCCGCGCCGGTTGCCGCCAGCCCCGCCTTGATCCTTGCGATGTTCGAAGACAAACCGATCTCCTTTGTCGGCCTGCGGGGTTAGCTGTCGGGCTGGCGCTAAAGGAGCCTGCGCTCCCACCTCGGTGGGTTCGCCCCATGCTTCGTTGGTTCCCCCGCTCCCGGGCTCTGAGGTGGCCCGGGACTCGGCATTACCGGTTATTCAGTTCGCGGCACTGTAGACGATTCCCTGGTCGTTCGCTAACAGATGCCAAACATCTCGTGCGGCTACGCACAAACTCGCTAGAGCGCGGCAACCGCCTCGGCGACCGGGGTCTCCCCGGCGACGGCATCGAAGCTCTTGCCGGCCGCCCCCGCCGTGCCCAGCACCGTGGCCAGGATCGCGGCGACGTCGTCGCGGCTGATCGAACCCGGCTCGAGGCGCTCGCCGAGCGCGACCCGGCCGCTGCCGGGCTCGTCCGTGAGCATGCCTGGGCGGACGATCGTGAAGCCGAGGCCGCTCTCACGCAGCGCGCGGTCGGCCTCCGCCTTGGCCCTCAGGTACTCGCCGAACACGCCACCGCCCTCCGCCGGAGGATCGGCGGCACCCATCGCGCTGACCATCACGTAGCGATCGACGCTCTTCTCCCGCGCCGCCTCGATCAGCTTCAGCGCGCCGCCGAGGTCCATGGTCCGCTTGCGCGCCTCACCGCTGCCGGGCCCCGCTCCCGCGGCGAAGACGACCGCCTCGGCCGAGCCGATCGCCCCGGCGAGCGCGCAGTCGCCCTCGAGGTCGCAGACAACCGGCTCGGCACCCGCCGCGCGCACCTCCTCGAAGTGGGCCGGGTTTCGGATCAGGCCGATGACCTGGTCGCCGCCCGCGCTCAGCAGCCGGGTCAGGCGGAGCGCGATCTGCCCGTGCCCGCCCGCGACCGCGACCAGCACGGCTCAGCTCGCCACGGCCGACTTCGCCGGATGCTTCTCGGCCCAGGCGGCGATCGCCGCCGAGTCGGCGATCGCTTCGCCCTCGTCGGTGACCAGCACCGGCACAGCGGGCTGCCCGGTCATCTCCTTGACCTCCTTGCGTCCCTCGGTCATCAACTTCAGCGGCCCCACTCCCAGCCCATGGACCTTGATCACCTCGGGGTCGTGGCCGGCCTCCCGCAGGGCGGAATAGGCGTTGGCGCAGGGGTGGCCGCCGGGGCGGATGGTCTGGAAGGTTCCCCAGCAGACGTAGAGCTTCATCCGGCATTCCCTTCGTCGCGGTTGACTCCCGCGAGCCTAGAACATCGGGATTGCGGGACCGCGCCGGTGGTAGGTTCAAACAGGTGGATCCAGCCGGCCGAACAGCGCTTCTCACGGGGGCCACAGGGGGCCTGGGGCGCGCGATCGCCGCGGCGCTTGCGGAGCAGGGGACGAAGCTCGCCCTCAGCGGCCGCAAGGCCGATGCCCTCGCAGAGATGGCCGAGGGCCTGCCCGGGGCGGGGCACCGCACGATTCCCGCCGACCTGGCCGAGCCGGGAGCGGCGATCGCCCTCGCCGGCGAGGCGGGGGAGGTCGACATCCTGATCGCAAACGCCGGCCTGCCGGGCACCGGGCGCCTGGAGGATTTCTCGGCGCGCGAGGTCGAGCGGGCGCTGCGGGTCAACCTCGAGGGGCCGATGCTCCTCGCCCACGCGCTGCTCCCGGGGATGCTGGATCGCGGCGCCGGGCACCTGGTCTTCGTGGCCTCGCTCTCCGGCAAGGCGCCGAGCCCCCGCTCGGCCGTCTACAACGCGACCAAGTTCGGGCTGCGGGGATTCTCGCTCGGCCTGCGCACCGACCTGCATGGAAGCGGCGTCGGCTCCTCGATCGTCGCCCCCGGCTTCATCCGCGGCGCCGGCATGTTCGCCGACGCCGGAGCGAAGGCCCCGCCCGGCCTCGGGACCTCGACCCCGGCTGCTGTCGGGGCGGCGGTGGTGCGGGCGATCCAGCGCGACAGCGTCGAGGTCACGGTGGCTCCGCCGCAGCAGCGGGCGCTCGCCCATATCGCCCTCGCGGCGCCGCGGCTGGCGACCCGCAGCGCTTCCGGCGGCGCCGCGCAGAAGGCCGCCCACGAGGTCGCCTCAGGCCAGACGGACAAGAGATGAGGCCGCGATGAGCAGCGACTCCTTCGGCTCGCGCTCGGCTCTCGAGGTCGGTGGGCGCAGCTATGAGATCCACCGCCTCGACGCCCTCCAGCAGCGCTTCGACGTCGCCCGCCTTCCCTACTCGATCAAGGTGCTGCTTGAGAACGTGCTGCGCCTCGAGGACGGCGAGTCGGTCACGGCCGCCGACGTCGAGGCGATCGCCACCTGGGAGGCCGCGGCGGACCCCAGCGCCGAGATCCCCTACCAGCCTGCGCGAGTGCTGATGCAGGATTTCACCGGCGTTCCCGCGGTGGTCGATCTAGCCGCGATGCGCGACGCGATGGAGGAGATCGGCGGCGACCCCGCGGCGATCAACCCCCTGGTCGACGTCGATCTGGTGATCGACCACTCGGTCCAGGTGGACGCCTTCGGCAACCCCCGCGCCTTCGCCACCAACGCCGAGCGGGAGTTCGAGCGTAACCATGAGCGCTACTCGTTTCTGAAGTGGGGCCAACACGCCTTCGACAACTTCCGGGTCGTCCCGCCGGCGACCGGGATCTGCCACCAGGTCAACCTCGAGTACATCTCCCAGGTCGTCTACAGCCGGGAGCGCGACGGTGACCTGATCGCTTACCCCGACACCCTGGTCGGGACCGACTCCCACACCACCATGGTCAACGGCCTCGGGGTGCTCGGCTGGGGGGTCGGCGGGATCGAGGCCGAGGCGGCGATGCTCGGCCAGCCGGTCTCGATGCTGCTGCCGCAGGTGCTCGGATTCCGCCTCGACGGCGAGCTTCGCGAGGGCGCCACGGCCACGGACCTCGTCCTCACCGTGACCGAGATGCTGCGGGAGCGCGGCGTCGTCTCCAAGTTCGTCGAGTTCTTCGGGCCGGGCCTGGCGACCCTCGGACTCGCCGACCGGGCGACGATCGGCAACATGTCGCCTGAGTTCGGCTCGACCTGTGCGATCTTCCCGGTCGACGCCGAGACCCTGCGCTACCTGGAGTTCACCGGGCGGCCGACCGAGACGATCGAGCTGGTCGACGCCTACGCCCGCGAGCAGGGAATGTTCCACGACTCCGAATCCGAGGACCCGACCTTCTCCGACACCCTGGAGCTCGACCTCGGCGACGTCGAGCCGAGCATCGCCGGGCCGAAGCGCCCCCAGGACCGGGTGCCGCTGGCGAGCGCCAAGCAGGCCTTCCTCGAGGCCATGCAGGAGTTCGATCCGGAGGCCGCCGAGCGGATGGGGAACGGCCGTGACGAGGCAATCGAGGAATCCTTCCCTGCCTCCGACCCGCCGGCCGAGGCCCACGACGACGAGCGCGGCAAGCCGCGCCAGCCGCTCGCCGGCGCCGCAACCACCGCCACGGCCGAGCCCGGGAGCGGCGACGGCATCGAGGTCCGCCTGGCCGACGGCACCAGTTTCGAGCTCGATCACGGCCGCGTGGTGATCGCGGCGATCACCAGCTGCACCAACACCTCGAACCCGAGTGTGATGGTCGGCGCCGGCCTGATCGCCCGCAACGCGGTGGAGCGGGGGCTCGAGCGGAAGCCCTGGGTGAAGACGTCGCTCGCTCCGGGCTCGACCGTGGTTACCGACTACCTCGCGAAGGCCGGCCTCACCGGCTATCTCGACGCGCTGCAGTTCAACCTGGTCGGCTACGGCTGCACGACCTGCATCGGAAACTCCGGCCCGCTCGCCCCGGAGATCTCGGCGGCGATCGCCGAGCGGGACCTGGCGGTCTGCGCGGTGCTCTCCGGCAACCGCAACTTCGAGGGCCGGATCAACCAGGACGTCAAGGCCAACTACCTGGCATCGCCGCCGCTGGTCGTCGCCTACGCGCTCGCCGGTCGCATGGACATCGACCTGACAACCGATCCCCTCGGCGAGGGGTCCGACGGTGAGCCGGTCTACCTGCGCGACATCTGGCCGGACGGGGACGAGGTCAAGGACGTGGTGGGGCGATCGATCCGCTCGGAGATGTTCACCAAGAGCTACGGCGAGGTGTTCGAGGGCGACGAGACCTGGAACGCGGTCGAGGTCCCAGAGGGCGACCGCTACGACTGGCCGCAGTCCACCTATGTCCGGCGCCCGACCTTCTTCGAGGGGATGCCGCCCGACCCCGAGCCGGTCGAGCCGATCAGCGGCGCACGCGTCCTCGCCGTGCTCGGCGACTCGATCACCACCGACCACATCTCACCCGCGGGGGCGATCAAGAAGGACAGCCCTGCCGGCAGCTGGCTGATCGAGCAGGGAGTCGAGCCGCGCGACTTCAACTCATACGGCTCGCGGCGCGGCAACCACGAGGTGAT
The DNA here is from genome assembly GCA_963720735.1 of uncultured Actinomycetes bacterium. Classification (GTDB taxonomy): domain Bacteria; phylum Actinomycetota; class Thermoleophilia; order Solirubrobacterales; family 70-9; genus JBBRHQ01. Next base: position 459,345 of record CAVRGL010000010.1, on the reverse strand, counting down.
GATCCGCGGCACTTTCGCCAACATCCGCCTCCGCAACCTCCTTGTAGATCGGGCAGGCGGCTTCACCCGCCACTGGCCGGACGGTGAGGAGACGACGATCTACGAGGCGGCGATGGCCTATGCGGCCGACGGGGTTCCCCTGGTCGTGCTCGCCGGCAAGGAGTACGGCTCGGGCTCCTCCCGCGACTGGGCGGCGAAGGGGACCAAGCTGCTCGGGGTCCGCGCGGTGATCGCCGAGAGCTTCGAGCGGATCCACCGCTCGAACCTGATCGGGATGGGCGTGGTGCCGCTGCAGTTCCCGGCCGGGGAGTCGGCCGCCTCCCTCGGCCTCAGCGGCGAGGAGACGATCGACGTCGGCGACCTTCGCGACGGTGAGGCGAAGACCGTCGAGGTGACGGCGACCCGCGATGGCGGGGAGGTCGCGCGATTCGAGGCAACGGTCCGTCTCGACACCCCCAACGAGGTGCGCTACCTGCGAAACGGCGGCATCCTGCAGACGGTGCTGAGGGGGCTGCGGGACGGTTGAAAGGGCGCCTGATGAGAGGAGCGGCGACTCCGGTCGGATGCGTCCTCGTGGTGCTCTTGCTGGGCCTCCCGGCAGCTGCCGCCGCGGCTCCCATCGACGCTCCCCAGTTCCTGCGAGCCTCCGCCGACGGCCGACGCATCCTCTTCACCACGACGGAGCCGCTGGTCCCCGCGGACACCGACGCCGACTACGACATCTACCAGCGCTTCCGCGGCCGCACCGACGCTGATCTCGACCAGCCGGTACAACGGCGGCGGCTGCTGTTATCTGAACGCCTACTTCGACGGTGCCTCCGCGGACGGCAGAAGCGTCTTCTTCAGCACCTTCCAGCGGCTGGCCCCAGCCGACACCGACTTCTCCTCGGATATCTACAAGCGCTTCCGCGGCCGCACCACCCTCGTCTCCAGCGGACAGATCAACGGCAACGGCGCCTATGACGCCCACCTCAACCACGTTTCGACGGACGGCAGGAAGGTGCTGTTCACCACCGGCGAGCAGCTGGTCCCTTCCGACACCGACTGCTGCGACGACCTCTATCAGCACTCGGGCGGAAGGACGAGCCTGGTCGCCAACGGGTCGGGCGACGGCTTCCTCACCAGCTTCGCCGGCGCTTCGGCCGACGGGCGGGTCGTGCTCTTTGGGACCGCTGAGGCCCTCGTCCCCGCCGACACCGACTCCAACTTCGATCTCTACCGGCGCGCGGGAGGCCGCACCACGCTCGTCTCGAGCGGCCGGATCAACGGGAACGGCGACTTTGGCGCCTTCTTCAGCGGCGCCTCCACTGACGCGAGACGAATCTTCTTCAGCACCGACGAGCGACTCGTGCCAGCCGACACAGACGCTGCCATCGATATCTACCGGCGCTACCACGGCCGGACCAGCCTCGTCTCGGCGGGCCGGATCAACGGCAACGGCGACTTCGACGCCGCGTTCGATGCCGCCTCGCTCGATGGCAGACGGGTCTTCTTCCACACCGCCGAGCCGCTGGTCCCGGCCGACACGGACACCGCCTCCGACATCTACGAGCGCTTCCGCGGCCGCACGTCCCTGATCTCCGCCGGGCGGGCTGGGGGCGGCAGCGCTGACCTCGATGCGACCTTCTTCAGGGCCTCGGCCGGTGGCTCCCGGGTCTTCTTCCACACCGCCGAGCCGCTGGTCCCCGCCGACACCGACTCCGCCTATGACGTCTACCAGCGCGCCTTCGGCGCCACGACTCTGGTCTCCGCCGGCCAGATCAACGGCAACGGCGATCAGGACGCATTTGCAGACGCAGCCTCCAGCGATGGTAAGCGGGTCTTCTTCAGGACCGACGAGCCGCTGGTCCCGGCCGACACCGACTCCGCACTCGACGAGTACGAGCGCTTCCGCGGCCACACGACGCTGATAACCGTCGGCATCAACTCCGAGGCGCTGTACCCGTTCTTCTTTGATGGCGTCACAGCAGACGGGAGGGGGGCCTTCTTCGCCACCGATTCGGCCCTCGTCCCGTCCGACACCGACAACCTCTACGACCTCTACGAGCGTTCGGGCCGGGCGACGACGCTGATCACCACTCCGTAGCGGAGGGCGATGAGAAAGAAGGGGCGTGACGGGGCCGCGGGAGGCAGGGGGTCCGCACGGCCCTCGCCACGCCAGCGCGTCGGTAGCCAGGGAGGGATGCCGACGCGTTCACCCCGAAGGACAAGCCCCCGGAGCGAGCTTATGAAGAACTGGTAATTCTCCCTACACGAGGTATCTGACTCGATCCCTCTATCGGGGAGATTCTACACTCGCGGGCACCCCCTTCGTCAAGCCCGGATCGGAGGAGGCCTCGGCAGGGTCGGCGATCCCCCATCCCCTGCGCTCGATCAGCTCGATCGCGATCACGCTGCCGACCGGCCCGACCGGCGTCAGGGTTGCCGCCAGCAGCGTGTAGGGCGCCTCGTGGCGCAGCACGCATGCCCAGATCACAAGGCATAGAGCGATAAACCCGAGCCCGTGGGCGAGACCGAAGATCGAGGTCTCGCTCTCGAACCCCGGCGCCAGCCAGAAGAAGACCAGCGCCGCGAACACCGTCAGCTCGATCCAGGAGATCACCTTCACCCAGGCGAACAAACGTCCAGGCACTGGTTTTCTCAGCGCTTTCGAGCTTCGTGCCATCCCGCTCCAAGATACCGCCGGGCCGCCCGCCGTCGAGTGGACGGTTTCCTCTCCCCTGCTGCTGATTTCGTCCACTCGACCCCCAGGGGGGCGCGGGGGCGGGGTCAGGGCCGCTGCGGCTCGGCCTCAACCGAGAGCGCCGTGAGCACGATCCGCTCCTGCTCGCGGGCGTGGGCGACCGAGTAGCCCTCCCCGGGGCTGGCCCGGCCGGGGCGCCCGATGTAGCCAAGCACGATCCCCTCCGGGAGCAGCTGCGGGATGCGGCGCGACATCACCTTCCAGGCGCCCATGTTGCGCGGCTCCTCCTGGACCCAGACGACCTCCTTGAGGTTGGGGTAGGAGGCGATCAGGGCGCTGAGCTGATCGGCGGCGAAGGGGTAGAGGTACTCGACCCGGGCGAGAGCGACCTTCTCGGCCGAGGCACGGCGCTCGCTGGCGTCGAGGTCGTAGTAGAGCTTGCCGGTGCAGAGCACCAGGCGCTCGATCGCCTCGCGGCGCTCGGCCACGGTGGGGTCCTCGAGGATGTAGTGGAACTCGCCGTCGGTCAGCTCCTCGAGTGAGGAGGCCGCCCGCGGCAGTCGCAGCAGGCCCTTCGGGGTGAAGACGACCAGAGGCCGGGCCTTGCGGACCAGCGCCTGGCGGCGAAGCAGGTGGAAGTACTGGGCGGGGGTTGTCGGGTTGGCGATCCGGATGTTGCCCTCCGCGCCGAGCGCGAGGAAGCGCTCGATCCGGGCGCTGGAGTGCTCCGGGCCGGAGCCCTCGTAGCCATGCGGCAGCAGCAGGGTGAGGCGGCTGGTCTGGCCCCACTTCGCCTCCCCGGAGACGATGAAGCTGTCGATGATCACCTGGGCGGAGTTGGCGAAGTCGCCGAACTGCGCCTCCCAGAGGACCAGCGAGCTCGAGTTGGCAGCCGAGTAGCCGTACTCGAAGCCGAGGCAGGCCGCCTCCGAGAGCGGGCTGTTGTGGAGTTCGAACGGCGCGGTGGCGTCCTCGAGGTGCTTCATCGGGCAGTACTCGAGCCCGGTCTTCTCGTCGTGGAGAACCAGATGGCGGTGCGAGAAGGTGCCTCGCTCGGTGTCCTGGCCGGTGAGGCGGATGTGGACGCCCTCGGTCAGCAGCGAGGCGAAGGCGAGGCTCTCGCCGAGCCCGAACTCGATCCCGCCCTCGTCGATCGCCGCCAGCCGCTTCTCCAGCGGCTTGCGGAGCTTGCGGTGAATGGTGAAGCTCTCCGGGACCTCGATCAGGCGCTCGTTCAGCGAGCGCAGCTTCTCCTCGGGGACCGCAGTGGCCACCGGGGGGCTGGCGGTGCGGTCGAGCTCGCCGGTCCCGGTCGTGGTCACGGTCGGGTCCTCGTAATCGCCCAGCTCCATCTTCTCCCGCAGCCCCTTCAGGGTCGCACTGAGCGCCCCGCGGCGCTCCTCCTGGTCGCGCTTCACGTCCTCGGCGCTGACCACTCCCTCGGAGATCAGCTTCTCGGCGTAGATCTCGGAGACCGGCGTGTGGGCCTTGATCTTCGCCGCCATCTGCGGCTGCGTGTAGGCGGGCTCATCGGTCTCGTTGTGGCCGTAGCGGCGGTAGCCGATCACGTCGATGACGATGTCGCGGCCCCAGCGCTCCCGGTAGGCCATCGCCAGCCGCACCGCACCCGAGCAGGCCTCGACGTCGTCGGCGTTGACGTGGACGATCGGCACGTTGAACCCCTTGGCCATGTCGGCCGCGTACGGAGTCGAGCGGGCGTCCTCGGGGTCGGTGGTGAACCCGACCTGGTTGTTCTGGATTATGTGGATCGTCCCGCCGGTGGCGTAGCCGTCGAGGGCCTGCAAATTGAAGGTCTCGGCGACGACGCCCTGGCCGGGGAAGGCCGCATCGCCGTGGAGCAGGACGGGTACGGCCCGCTTCGGGTCGTGATCGAGGTGGGCGCCGTCGATCACGTCCTGCTCGTAGCGGGTGGCGCCGAGGACGACCGGGTCGACGTACTCGAGGTGGCTGGGGTTGGGGTAGAGGCGAACATCGATCTTCTCGCCCGCCTCGGTCTCGTACACGCCGGCGTGGCCGTAGTGGTACTTGACGTCGCCGGTGCCTCCGTGCGGGATCGCCGCCACCGCCTTCACCGACTCGATCGCCTTCGACCCCTCGAACTCCGCGAAGATGCCCTCCAGCGGCCGGCCGAGATTGTGGGCGAGGACGCTGAGCCGCCCGCGGTGGGCCATGCCGAAGACGACCTCGCGGGCGCCGCCCCGCAGCGCAAGGGTGACGACCTCGTCGAGCATCGGCACCACCACGTCGATCCCCTCGATCGAGAACATCTTCTGGCCCAGGTACGCCTTCTCGATGAAGCGCTCGAATTCGAACACGTCCACCAGGCGCTCGAGCAGCCGCCGCTTCTCCTCGGCCGAGAGCGGCTCCCTGCTGGCGCCGGTCTCGATCATCTCCCGCAGCCACATCCGCTGCTGGTGGGAGGAGAGGTGCTCGAACTGGTAGCCGGCGGTGCCGCAGTAGGCATCGCGCAATCGCGGCAGCGCCTCCAGCAGGGTCTCACCCGGCACCCCGATCCGCAGGATCGAGGCCGGGATCTGCGACATCAGCTCCGGGGTCAGGTTGAGGTTCTCGGGCTGGATCGCCGGGTCGCCGCGGGGCTCGCCGCCGAGCGGGTCGAGGTGGGCCGCCATGTGGCCGTGGGTGCGGTAGGCCTTGAGCAGCGAGGTGGCCGCCTGCACCGCTGCCAGCAGCTCCTCGCTGGGCTGGGCCGCGGCCACGGCCGGAGCGGGGGCGACGGGAGCGGCGGAGGCCGAGGACGGGTGGGCGTTGGTGACCACGGCCTCCTCGATGCCCAGCGAGCGGGCAACCTCCTCGTAGAACCCGTCCTCGCCCTGCAGCAGCAGCTCGATCCGCCGCAGGAAGGAGCCCGACTCGGCGCCCTGGATGACCCGGTGGTCATAGGTCGAGGTCATCGTCATCACCTTCGAGACGCCAAGCGCCTTGATCCGCTCGGCGGAGGCGTTGGCCCACTCGGGCGGGTAGGCGATCGAGCCCGTGGCGATGATCGCGCTCTGCCCAGACATCAGCCGGGGGACCGAGGCGATCGTCCCGATCCCGCCCGGGTTGGTCAGCGAGATGTTGGTGCCCTGGAAGTCATCGGCGGTGAGGGCGTTCTCGCGCGTCTTGGTGATCAGGTCCTCGTAGTAGCTGTGGAAGGCGGCGAAGTCGAGCTGCTCGGCGCCCTTGATTGCCGGCACCATGAGGCTGCGCGAGCCGTCCTTGCGCTCGACATCGACCGCGATGCCGAGGTTGACCGGGCTGCCCTCGATCGCGAACGGCTTGCCGTCGCGGATCTCGAAGGTGCGGACCATCACCGGCCACTGCTTCGTTGCCTGGACGATCGCCCAGGCGACCAGATGAGTGAAGGAGACCTTCATCCCGCGCTCCTTCAGCACTCCGTTCAGCGCCTTGCGCTTGGCGTCGAGGGTGTCGACCGCGATCGTCCGGAACGAGGTGGCGGTCGGGACCTCGCGGCTCTCGTCCATCGCCTGGGCGAGCATCGCCGCCGGGCCGCGCAGTGCCTTGGCCTCCCCGGCCGCCGCTGGCGCCGATGCCCCGTTGCCATCGGCGGCGGCGAGGACGTCCTCCTTGCGCACCTTGCCGCCGGCCCCGGTGCCGCTGACCAGTCCAAGGTCGACCCCGTTGGCCGCCGCCGCCCGCCTCGCCACGGGAGTCGCCTTGACGCCGTCACCGTCAGTGGCCTGCGGAGCCGACTCGGGAACCACCGGCGAGGCGGGTGCCCCGCCCTGAGCGCCCGGCGCGGCCCCGGCGTCGCCGGCCTCACCGGGCTCCATCTCGGCAAGCGGAGCGCCGACCTCGACCACGTCGTCGACCTCGACCAGCAGCTTGGTGATCTTCCCCGAAGCGGGCGCCGGGACCTCGGCGTCGACCTTGTCGGTCGAGACCTCGACCACGGTGTCACCCTCGGCGACCGTGTCGCCCTCGGCGACGTGCCACTCGAGCACCGTCCCCTCGGTCACCGACTCGCCCATGGCCGGCATCTCGATCTGGACAGTGGCGGTCTCAGCCATTCCCGATTGAGTCTATGCGACGCGAGGAGCCGGGGAACCGCCTCCGGCGAGGGCGCTCAACCCGGCAGGCGGGCGATCATGTAGGCCTCGTTCGCGACCGTGTCGAAGACGTCGCGGACGAGGAACTCGCGGGCCCGCCCGGCGTGACCGCAGAACCCACAGCGCAACTCCCCGGCGGCCGGCACCGCCCCGCCCAGCGCCAGCGGGGCGCGGCACTCCGGGCAGACGACCGCTCCGTGGGCGATCACCTCGATCCCATGGCGGGCGACGCGCCATTCCGGGGCGACGTCGGCCGCCCGCGCCCTCTGCTCCCCGGGGAGAGGCGACTGCTCGAACGGGTCGAGATGAAGCGCCACTGAGCAGAGTGTAGGGTGCGCGCGACGCCGGATTTGCGCAAATTCGGCACTGCTCGCGGCGAACCGAGGAGGAGAGATGAATTACTTCGTGACCGGAGCGACCGGCTTCATCGGCCGTCACCTGGTCGAGCTCCTGCTCGAGCGCGAGGGGACGATCTACGTCCTCGTGCGCGAGGGCTCCCGGGGCCGCCTCGAGGAGCTCCGCAACCGGTGGGGGGCGGACGACGACCGGGTCGTCGCGGTGGTCGGGGACCTCGCCGAGCCGCGACTCGGAGTCTCGGAGGCCGAGATCTCGGAGCTGAAGGGAAAGATCGACCACTTCTTCCATCTGGCGGCGATCTACGACATGACCGCCGACGCCCAGAGCCAGCAGGTGGCCAACATCGAGGGCACCCGGCACGCGGTCGAGCTGGCCGAGGCGATCGAGGCCGGCTGCTTCCACATGGTCAGCTCGATCGCCGCGGCGGGCCTCTACAAGGGGACCTGGCGCGAGGACATGTTCGAGGAGGCCGAGAACCTCGACACACACCCCTACTTCCGCACCAAGCACGAGTCCGAGCGGGTCGTCCGCGAGGAGTGCTCGCGGCCCTGGCGGGTCTACCGGCCGGGGATCGTCGTTGGCGACTCGGAGACCGGCGAGATGGACAAGATCGACGGGCCCTACTACTTCTTCAAGCTGATCCAGCGGCTCCGAAACACCCTGCCGCAGTGGATGCCGACGGTCGGGGTCGAGGGCAAGGAGATCAACCTGGTGCCGGTCGACTTCGTCGCCAAGGCGCTCGATCACATCGCCCACGAGCCGGGGCTCGACGGCAAGGCGTTCTCGCTCACCGATCCCAACCCGAAGAGCGCCGGCCAGGTGATCAACCTGTTCTCGCGCTCCGCCAACGCGCCGCAGATGTCGATGCGGCTCGACCCGAAGATGTTCGAGGTGATCCCCCCGGCGGTCCGCGGCGGGCTGATGATGCTGCCCCCGGTGAAGAGGATCCGCAACCAGGTCCTCGACGACCTCGGGATCCCCGAGTCGGTCCTCACCTACGTCAACTACCCGACCCGCTTCGACTGCACCAACACCCTCGAGGCGCTCGAGGGCAGCGGGATCTCGGTGCCCCCGCTGGAGACCTATGCCCACAAGCTCTGGGACTACTGGGAGCGGCACCTCGACCCCGACCTGTTCAAGGACCGCTCGCTCTCGGGGGCGATCGGGGGCAAGGTGGTGCTGATAACCGGCGCGTCCTCGGGGATCGGCAAGGCGGCCGCGATCAGGTGCGCCCGGGCGGGGGCGACGGTTCTGCTGGTCGCCCGCACCCCTGAGAAGCTCGAAGAGACCAAGGCACAGATCGAGGCGGAGGGTGGCGCTGCCTACATCCACCGCGCCGACCTCGCCGATCTCTCCGACGTCGAGCGGATGGCCGAGGAGGTGCTCGCCGAGCACGGGCACGTCGATGTCCTCGTCAACAACGCCGGGCGCTCGATCCGCCGCTCGGTGAAGCTCGCCTACGACCGCTTCCACGACTACGAGCGGACGATGCAGCTCAACTACTTCGGCTCGCTGCGGCTGATCCTCAGCCTTCTGCCCAGCATGACCGAGCGCCACTCAGGCCACATCATCAACATCAGCTCGATCGGGGTGCAGACGAATACCCCCCGCTTCTCGGCCTACGTCGCCTCGAAGGCGGCGCTTGACGCCTTCAGCCGCTGCATCGCCTCGGAGGTGGTCGACGACGGCGTGCACATCACCACGATCCACATGCCCCTGGTGCGGACGCCGATGATCGCCCCGACGAAGATGTACGACGCCTTCCCGACGGCCACCCCTGACGAGGCGGCGGAGATGATCACCGACGCGATGATCACCAAGCCGAAGAAGGTCGCGACCCGGCTCGGCAACTTCGGCGAGCTGCTCTACGCGGTCGCGCCGAAGGCATCCGACGCGGTGCTCAACACCGCCTACAAGCTCTTCCCCGACTCGAAGGCGGCGAAGGGCGAGAAGGGTGCGAAGGAGATCGAGAAGGAGGCATCGACCGAGCAGGTCGCCTTCGCCCACCTGATGAAGGGCGTGCACTGGTAGGGCCCGAGCGACGGCTCAAGCACTGGGGGTGGGGGTATGAGGACCAGTGGCCCTCGAGGGCGGAGCTGGAGGCGACCGCCGCCGCGGCCGCGGAGCGCCTCGGCTTCGGCGGCCCCCCGGTCGCGGAGCCGGTCGGGTTGGAGGAGGTCGAGCTCCGCCCCCCGCGGCTGAAGCCGCCCGGGTCGTTCGCTGGCCTGTTCAGCAACGGGCGCTACGAGCGCGTCTCGCACGGGCTGGGCAAGGCCTACCGCGACGTCGTCCGCGGCTTCCGAGGCGAGTTTCCCAACCCGCCCGACCTGGTCGCCTTCCCCGCGGACGAGTCCGAGGTCGAGCTGGTGCTCGCCTGGTGCGAGGAGCAGGGGGCGGCCGTGGTCCCCTTCGGCGGAGGCACCAGTGTGGTCGGCGGCGTCGAGGTGCGACTCGGCGAGGATGAGCCGGTGGTCGCCCTCGACCTGCGCCGGCTCGACCGCGTTCTCGAGGTCGACCCGGTCTCCCTCGCGGCCCGGATCCAGGCGGGCGCCACAGGGCCCACGCTCGAGCGCCAGCTCCGCGAGCACGGTCTGACCCTGCGCCACTTCCCGCAGTCCTTCGAGTTCTCCACCCTCGGCGGCTGGATAGCGACCCGGGCCGGCGGGCACTTCGCGACCCTGGAGACCCACATCGATGATCTCGTCTCCTCGGTGCGGGCGCTGACCCCGCGGGGGACCTGGGCAAGCAGGCGTTTGCCGGGCTCGGGGGCGGGCCCCTCGCCCGACCGGATGCTGCTCGGCTCGGAGGGGATCTTCGGGGTGATCACGGAGGCATGGGTGCGGGTCCGCGAGCGTCCCCGCTTCAAAGTCTCGCGGGCGGTCGGCTTCGACGGCTTCGCGGCGGGCGCGGAGGCGGTCAGGGAGATCTCGCAGTCGGGCCTTCACCCGTCGAACTGCCGCCTCCTCGACGAGCTCGAGGCCGAGATGTTCGCCGGAGGCGGGGGCGAGGCGATCCTCGTGCTCGGCTTCGAGTCGGCGCACCACGAGGTGGGGTGGCCGCTCCAGCGGGCCCTGGAGATCGCCCGGGACCACGGCGGAGAGGTGAGGGAGGAGCCCGGAGAGTCCGCATCCTCAGGCGAGGCGGAGGGGGCGGTGGAGGAGTGGCGCTCGGCCTTCCTGCGGATCCCCTACCTGCGCGACTCGATGGTCGCCTGCGGAGTGCTATCTGAGACCTTCGAGACGGCGATCACCTGGGAGCGCTTCGAGGGCTTTCACGCCGACGTGATGGAGACGGCCCGGCGGGCGCTGGCCGAGGCATCCGGATCCCCCGTGGAGGGCCCGGGCTCGGCCCGCGTCAGCTGCCGCTTCACCCACGTCTATCCCAACGGCCCGGCGCCCTACTACACGGTGATCGCCCCGGCGGTACGGGGAGGCGAGGTCGAGCAATGGGACGAGGTCAAGGCCGCGGTCTCCGAGGCGATCGTCGCCGCCGGCGGGACGATCACCCACCATCACGCGGTCGGGCGCGACCACCGGCCCTTCTACGAGCGCCAGCGGCCGCCGGCCTTCGCCGCCGCCCTGCGCGGGGCGAAGCGGGCGGTCGACCCGAGCGGGATCATGAACCCCGGGGTGCTTTTCGAGTGACCGTCGGCGCTACGCTTTCGCGACCGTCCTGAGCGACGCCGGCGATCGCCGGCACAGGCCGCCGGCTCCTGCCATGGAAACGATCACCGAGGAACACCCCACCGTCGGCCCCGGCGGCAGCGAGGGCGAGGCTGCGCCGCCGAAGGGCCCGCCGATGCCGCCCCGCGCGAGGCGTTCGCCCCCCCGGGCCGCGCTGAAGACCGCCCGCCCGCACGAGTGGATCAAGAACGTCCTCGTCTTCGCCGGCCTGCTCTTCTCGGGCCAGTTCAACGACGCCCACGCCGTGCTGGAGGCGACCCTCGCCTTCATCGCCTTCTGCGCGGTCTCCAGCGCCGGCTACTTCATCAACGACCTCAACGACGTCGAGCTCGACCGCAAGCACCCGAAGAAGCGCTTCCGGCCGATCGCCGCCGGCGAGCTCTCCGAGGCGACCGCGGTGACCCTCGCCGCCGCCCTCGCGCTCGGCGCCCTCGCCCTCGCCTTCGCCACCGTCAACTGGCAGGTCGGCCTGATGGTGCTGGGCTACGGGGTCGCCCAGCTCGCCTACAGCTTCGGGCTGAAGCAGGTGGTGATCATCGACGTGATGACCCTCGCCGGGCTGTTCATCCTGCGGGTCGTCGCCGGTGCCGAGGCGGTCGACGCCCACGCCTCCGAGTGGCTGATCCTCTGCACCGGGATGCTGGCCCTGTTCCTCGGCTTCACCAAGCGCCGCCAGGAGGCGGTCTCCGAGCTGCACGAGGGCACCAGCTCCCGGCCGGTGCTCGAGCACTACTCCCTCCCCTTCCTCGACCAGATGGTCTCCCTGGTCACCACCGGAACGGTGATCAGCTACGCGATCTACACCGTCAACTCGCCGCTGATCGGCAGCGAGATGATGCTCACCATCCCCCCGGTCGTCTACGGCATCTTCCGCTACCTCTACCTGATCTACGACCGCTCCGACGACCGCTCGACCGCGGCGATCGTCGCCGAGGACAAGGGGATCCTCGCCGCCGGGGCGACCTTCGCCCTGATCGCCTTCCTGCTGCTCTACGTGTTCAACTAGACCAGGCGCCGGCGGGTCGCGTTGACTCGGAGCGATGGCGGGCCATCGTCGAGTGGCCGAAATCCGCTCCCTATCTGCTGAAATCGTCCACTCGACCCGCTCGCCAGTCCGGCCCCTCAAGTGCCGGATCGGCGGGCCAGCGCTCAGTCCGGCAGCACCGGCAGGTCGGAGACCAGGTCGGTCTTGCCGCCGCGGGTGAACTGGACGTCGACTGTCTCGTGCTTTCGGTAGGTGCCGGCGACTCCGACCAGCATCGAGAGCCAGCGGATGCCCCCGAGCTTCTTCTCCTTGAGGATCGGGCGCGAGAAGACGACCTCGCCGCTGTGGATCTCGTAGTCGGCGCCGAGTTGCTGGCGCACGCCGTTGATGAAGACGACGAACGGCGGCTCCGCCCCCGGCGGCAGCCTGACGCGGCGCCCGGCGGCGACGCTGCCCTCGGGTACCTCGAACTTGGCGTTCACGACGACGGCTCTAGCGCCCGGCGGACCAGCTCGAAGGGGCCCTCGCCGTCGCTGGGCTTCAGCTCCTCGCGGGCCAGCGAGCCGGAGAAGGCCACCAGGCTGCCGTCGCCGCGCAGGTCGACCCCCGCGGTCGGGGGTCGGAGCAGGCCCTTGCCTGAGATCTCGAGGCGCGCCTGGACCTGGGCCGCGGGCTCGAAGTCCCGCAGCATCGAGACCTTCCCGAGCGGTCCCTCGGCGCGCAGCTCCTCGACCTCCCGGCGGGCCTCCCGCAGGGCGGCGTCGAGGTCGTCGAACCGCCGTCGCCTGACCTCGGAGCCGTGGCGCACCGTCAACTTCCAGACGGACACCGGCGCACCTTAGCGCCCGCGCCGCGTTGCCCCGGGGTGCTCAGCCGCCGGGCCGTCGCGCCGGCGGGCCTTCGATCGTCTCCGGGCCGCTGCGCTCGGATATCGGCACGTAGTCGACGTCGCGATCACCCGTGTAAATCTGCCGCGGCCGGGCGATCTTCTGCTCCGCGTCGTCGTTCATCTCCAGCCACTGGGCGATCCAGCCGGAGGTGCGGGGGATGGCGAAGATCACCGTGAACATCTCGGTGGGTATGCGAAGCGCCTCATAGATGATCCCCGAGTAGAAGTCGACGTTCGGGTAGAGCTTGCGCGAGGTGAAGTACTCGTCGTCGAGGGCGCGCTTCTCCAGCTCGGTCGCGATCTCCACCAGGGGGTTGTAGGCGGTCGCCTCCATCACCCCGTCCATGTGCTTCTTGATGATCCTCGCCCGCGGGTCGTAGTTCTTGTAGACGCGGTGGCCGAATCCCATCAGCCGCTCCTCGCGCTTCTTCACGCCCTCGAGGAAGTCGGGGATGTTCTCGACGGACTCGATCCGCCGCAGCATCCGCAGCACCGCCTCGTTGGCGCCGCCGTGAAGCGGACCGTAGAGCGCAGCGATCCCCGCCGCCACCGCCGAGTAGGGGTCGACGTCGGAGGAGCCGACCACGCGCACCGCGCTCGTGGAGCAGTTCTGCTCGTGGTCGGCGTGGAGGATGAAGAGCACGTCGAGCGCCCGGGCCAGCCGCTCGTCCGGCTTGTACTTCGCCTCGGTCATCTTGAACAGCATCGCGAGGAAGTTCTCCGGGTAGGAGAGATCGTTGTCGGGATAGACGTAGGGCAGGCCCATGTTGTGGCGGTAGGAGAATGCGGCCAGGGTCGGCATCTTGGCGATCAGCCTGATCGTCGCCAGGTAGCGCTCCTCGGGGTCGTCGAGCTTCTTCGCGTCGGGATAGAAGGTCGAGAGCGCACCAACCGAGGCCAGCAGCATCCCCATCGGATGGGCGTCGTAGCGGAAGCCCTCGAGGAACTTCTTGATGTCCTCGTGGACGAAGGTGTGGTGGGTGACGTCGTGGGTCCAGAGGTCGAGCTGGGCCTGGGTCGGCAGCTCGCCGTAGACCAGCAGGTAGGCGACCTCGAGGTAGGTGGCCTGCTCGCAGAGCTGCTCGATCGGGTAGCCGCGGTGCTGGAGGATCCCCGCCTCGCCGTCGATGTAGGTGATCGCCGAGCGGCAGGAGGCGGTGTTGGTGAAGCCGGGGTCATACCCCATCAGCCCGAAGTCGTCCTCTGAGACCTTGATCTGCCTCAGGTCCATGGTCTTCACCGTGCCGTCGGTGATCGGCAGCTCGTAGGTCTTGTCGGTGCGGTTGTCGGTGACGGTGAGCGATTCGCTGCCCGGTTTCCCGGCGCCGTCGACCGAAACGTTCTGGGTCCGCTGCTCGATTGCCATCGCGTCTCCTCTTCCTCGAAAGGCGAGGCGCCAGTATCGCACCTCCCCACTGCCGGCCGGAGCGGATCTGGAACCCTTCGTCGTGGTGTCCGCGACGAGGTCTGCACGCAAGCTTCATGCGCTCGAGCTGTTCGAGGGACTGCCGGCGCGCTACGACGAGCTCGGGGCGGCGCTTTCCTTCTTCCAGGATCCGCGCTGGCGCCGGGCGATGGTGAATGCTGTTGACGCCGCCCCCGGCGAGCGGGTGCTCGACGTAGCCAGCGGGACCGGGCTGGTCGCCCGGGCGCTCGTCCGTCGCTACCGGTGCGAGGTCGTTGGCCTTGACCAGAGCCAGGCGATGCTCTCCCGGGCACGCTCGAAGCTGGAGGCCGATCAAAGCCTGGCGAGGCGGGTGGAGCTCGTCTGCGGCGAGGCCGAAACGCTGCCCTTCGCGGACGCGGAGTTCGACCATCTCACCTTCACCTATCTGCTTCGCTATGTCGACGATCCCGACGCGACTATGCGGGAGCTGGCACGTGTGGTACGGCCCGGCGGGCGGGTCGCCTGTCTCGAGTTCAGCGTCCCTCGTCCGCCGTTCCTGGCGCCGTGGCGCGCCTACACGAGATTGGTGCTGCCGCTCCTCGGCCGGCTTGCCTCGCGCGACTGGCAGCGGGTGGGCAGCTTTCTCGGGCCGAGCATCGAGGGCTTCTACGAGCACTTTCCGCTCGAGCGACAGCTCGAGAGCTGGGATCAGGCGGGGATCGGCGAGGTGCGCCACAGGACGATGAGCCTCGGTGCCGGAATCGTGATCTGGGGAACCCGGCGTGGAAGCTGAGCGCCCGGCCTTCTACGCCCTCGCGCCGGGCGGCTGGCGTGACCTGGTCACGATCCTCCACCCGCCCTACACCCTCTGGCACCTCAGCTACGTGGCGATCGGGGCGGCCGCGGCGCCAGAGGTCCACTGGAGCCGGCTCGCCTGGGCGCTGCTCGCCTTCTTCTGCGCCGTCGGCATCGGCGCCCACGCCTTCGACGAGCTCAACGGTCGCCCCCTCGGGACCCGGCTCTCGGATCGCGCGCTTAAGGGGATCGGCGCCTTCGGACTCCTGGCGGCGCTGGCGATCGGGTGTGCCGGGGCCGCCGTCGTCTCACCGACCCTGATCCCGCTCATCCTGCTCGGCGGCTTCCTCGTTCCCGCCTACAGCCTCGAGCTGTTCGGCGGGCGCTTCCACACCGGCTGGTGGTTCGCCGCGGCCTGGGGCGCTTTCCCCGCTCTGACCGGCTGGTGGGCCAACGCCCTGGGCATCCACTCCGCAGCGGAGGCGCTCGCCGGGGTCGCCGCGGTGCTCGGCTGCTTCTGGCTCAGCGTCGCCCAGAGGCGGCTCTCGACGCCGGTGCGCGAGTTGCGGCGGCGTACGGTCGCGCTCGAGGGCCGCCAGCATTTCGCTGACGGCACCGCGCGCGCCCTCGACGCGGCGGTTTTGGCCGCCCCCCTTGACGGGGCGCTTCGCGCGCTATCGGTGGCGGTGCCGATGCTCGCGCTCGGCCTGCTTGCGGTTCGCGCCTAGCTCAGGCCGGCAGGCGCTCGAACTGGGTCATCGCCCGCAGGTGCTCGAAGCGCTCGTCGATCTCCGTCCTGGTCAGAGCGGCAACCCGCTCGGTCCCGAACTGCTCGACGTTGTAGGAGGCGAGCACCGTGCCATATCCCATCGCCCGCCGCAGCTCGGTTTCGTCGAGATCGCCGTCTGTGCCGTGCAGGTAGCCGAGGAAGCCGCCGGCGAAGCTGTCGCCTGCACCGGTCGGGTCGCGGACGTCCTCGAGCGGGAACCCCGGGAGCGCGAAGAACCCGTCCTCGGTGAACAGCGCCGCCCCGTACTCGCCCTGCTTGGCGACGACAGCGCTCGGCCCCAGCTCCATCACCGCCCGTGCCGCCTTGGCCAGGTTCGGCTCGCGGGTAAGCTCACGGATCTCGGCGTCGTTGACGATCACGCAGTCGACCTCGCCGATCGTGGCCAGCAGGGAGTCCCTCGCGGTCTCGATCCAGAGGTTCATCGAGTCGAGCGCCGCGAAGCCCGCGTTGCGGCACTGGCCGCGGACCTCGCGCTGGAGGTCGGGCTGGATGTTGGCGAGGAAGAGCATCTCCGCGTTGCGCGAGCCCTCGGAGAGCTTCGGGGCGAAATCGCCGAACACGTTGAGCTGGGTGTCTTCGGTGTGGGCGGTGTTGAGGTCGAACTCGTAGTGGCCCCTCCAGAAGAAGGTGCGCCCGCCCGGCACCCGCTCGATGTCGTCCGTGTTGACCCCGCGGCCCTCGAGCACGCTGAACTGCTCGCTGCCGAAGTCATCGCCGACGGGGCCGACAACGCGCACCTCGGTGAAGAAGCTGGCCGCGAGCGAGAAGTGGACTGCGGACCCCCCGAGCATACGGTCGCGCTCTCCGAATGGGGTCTTGACGGAATCGAAGGCGATCGATCCGACGACGGTCAGGGACACGGCTCTTCCTCCAAGGCAGGGTCAGGCGACACTCGTTGCGCCGCTAGGGGAGACTAGGCGGCCGTGAAGGCTATCCAGATGAGCGATTTCGGCGGCCCCGAGGTGCTCGAGCACGCCGAGCTTCCCGACCCGGAGGTGCCCGAGGGGCACACCCTGATCACCGTATCGCGGGCCGGGGTCAACTTCGCCGACACCCACGTGACGCGCAACGACTACCTCGCCGAACAGCAGCTGCCGCTGACCCCCGGTGGCGAGGTCAGCGGTACCACGCCCGACGGCCGCCGGGTCGCGGCCCTGCTGATGAACGGCGGCTACGCCGAGCGGGTGGCCGTCCCGGACGCCTCCCTGGTGCCGGTACCGGACTCGGTCGACGACGACCAGGCCGCGGCCCTGCTGCTCCAGGGGCTGACGGCGCGGAGCATCCTGAGGATCTCGGCCGACCTTCAGCCCGGCGAGAGCGTCGTCGTCCACGCCGCGGCGGGCGGCACCGGCAGCCTCGCGGTCCAGCTCGCAAAGCGGATGGGGGCGGGCCGGGTGATCGGCCTCGCCTCGAGCCCCGAGAAGCGGGAGATGGTGCTCGGGCTCGGTGCCGACGCGGTGGCCGACTCTCGTGCCGGGGACCTGCACGAGGCGATTCTCGAGGCGAACGGCGGCGAGCAGGTCGACGTCGTCCTCGAGATGGCCGGGGGAGAGGCTTTCGAGCAGAGCCTGCGCTCGCTGGCGCCCTTCGGGCGGCTGGTCACCTTCGGGATCGCCTCCCGCGAGGAGAACCAGGTGAAGACCGGTCACCTGATGCGAAACAGCCGCGCGGTCGTCGGCTTCTGGCTCGTCCATCTGTTCAGCCGCATCGACCTGCTGCGGGAGGGCCTCGAGGAGGTCTACGGCGCGGCCGCGGCGGGGGAGCTGAAGGCGGTGATCGGCGGCGTCTATCCGCTCTCCGACGTCCAGCGGGCGCACCGCGAGCTGGCCGGACGGAAGACCACCGGCAAGCTCCTCCTGGACCCGTCCGCGTGATCGGAATTACTGCCCGGCATCTCCTCCCAGGGAGCGAAGCGACCGGTGATCCCCCGCAGGGGGATTCGTCCGGGGATGCCGGGGCTGCGGGCACCTTGTGGAGGTCTCAATGACGCGTTTCCGGGAGCTGGGGCTTTCCTCCGAGGTCCAGCAGGCACTCGACGAGCTCGGATTCGAGCAGCCGACTCCGATCCAGGAGCAGGCGATCCCCGAGCTGCTCGCCGGCAACGACGTGATCGGCCAGGCTCAGACCGGGACCGGCAAGACCGCCGCCTTCGGCCTGCCGTTGCTCGAGTACCTGGATCCCGGCAGCGAGGAGGTGCAGGGGATCGTCCTCACCCCGACTCGCGAGCTCTGCATCCAGGTCACGCAGGCGATGCGCGCCTACGCAGAGCACCTGCCGGTGGAGATCGTCGCCGTCTTCGGCGGCGCCCCGATCCGCTCCCAGCAGGCCCAGCTGAGGGCCGGCGCCCAGGTCGTCGTCGCCACAGTGGGGCGGATGATGGACCTGATGTCGCGCCACTCGCTGGTGCTCACCGCCGCCCGCTACGTCGTCCTCGACGAGGCCGACGAGATGCTCGACCTGGGCTTCATCGAGGACGTCGAGAAGATCCTGCGGATGTGCCCGAACGGGCGCCAGACGGCGCTCTTCTCGGCGACCATCCCACCCCCGATCCAGCGCCTCGCCGAGGGCTACATGTACGACCCGGTGACGATCCGGATCGCCCCGAAGAAGCTCACCGTCGACGCGATCTCGCAGGCCTTCATCGAGGTGGGCGCCCGTGAGAAGTCAGCGCGGCTGGTCGAGCTGCTGCGCGCCGAGGAGCCGGAGCAGGCGATCATCTTCTGCCGCACCAAGATCGGCGCGGCGCGGCTGGAGCGGACGCTCAAGGACCGCGGGCTCGACGTCAAGGCGCTCCACGGAGACATGAGCCAGGGCGCCCGCGATGGTGTGATGATCGCCTTCAAGGACCACCGGGTGCGGCTGCTGGTCGCCACCGACATCGCGGCCCGCGGCCTCGACATCGAGCACGTCACCCACGTCATCAACTACGACGTCCCCGACTCCTCCGATGTCTACGTGCACCGGATCGGGCGCACCGGCAGAGTCGGGCGCACCGGCCGCGCGATCACCCTGGTGACGCCCGCGCAGCGAGAGGAGATCGACCGGATCGAGCGCGACGTGAAGATCTCGATCGGCGAGTGGGAGGCGCCCGAGGAGCGCCTCGAGCATGCCCCACGGCCGCGGCGCCGGGAGCGGGCGGCCCGTCGGCAGCCCGCGGCCGAACCGCCCGCCGGCGACGGCGGTCGCACCGGAGACGGCACCCAGAAGCTCTTCGTCAACCGCGGCGAGCGCAGCGGGGTCACCGAGCAGGATCTGCGCTTCATTCTGCGCGAGGGAGCGGTGATCCCCGACAACGCGATCCGCGACGTCCGCGTGCTTCACCGCTTCTCCTTCGTCGAGCTCGACGCCGAGCAGGCCGAGCGCGCCGTCGAGTTCCTCGACGGGACCAAGCTCAAGGGCCGCGAGATCAGGCTCGAGGTGGCGCGCAGCTAGCCGCGCTCGCCGAGCAGCTCGGCAACCCGGCTGAGCAGGTCGGCGAAGTCGATCGGCTTGCCCAGGTAGCCGCTCGCGATCGCTTCGTCCCGCGCCGCGGTCATCGCCTCGCCATGGGCGCTGACGATCAGCACCGGGATCTGGCTGCCGGCGGCGCGCACCTCGCGCAGGACGTCGAGCCCCGACTTGCGGGGCATCATCGCGTCGAGCAGCATCAGGTCGGGCCCCTCGCCCGGGCCGCGCCGCCCAGAGCTCCTCGCTGGCCTCGGCGCCGTCGGCGGCGGTAATCACCTCGTAGCCCTCCATCTCCAGTCTCGTCCGCAGAAGCAGGAGGATCGTCTCGGAGTCGTCGGCGACCAGGATCCGCGCCATCAGCGGCTCTCCAGCAGCCGCTGCCCGGCCCGGCGATGGGGTCGGACCGGTACCGCCGGCAGGACGATGCGGAAGGTCGAGCCCTTGCCGGAAGCTGAGTCGAGATCCAGCGAGCCGCCGTGCAGCTCGACCAGGGACTTCGAGATCGCCAGCCCGAGGCCGCTGCCGCCGACCCGCTGCGTCAATCCCGCCTCGCCGCGGACGAAGCGCTCGAAGATGTGCTCGCGCTGCGGCGCCGGGATCCCGGGGCCGTCGTCGGTGACGGCGATCACCACCCCGTCGGCGCCGCGCATCGCGGTCACCTTGATCGTCGAGCCCTCCGGGCAGTACTCGTTGGCGTTTGCCAGCAGGTTGACCAGCACCTGGCGGATCCGGTCCGGCTCGACGGAGATCTGTGGCAGGGCAGGCTCGACGTCGAGGCGCAGCTCCTGCCGGCGCGACTCGGCCTGGGTACGCATCGAACGGACCGCCTCGGTGACCAGCGGCTCGACGTCGGTCGGCACGGGCTGGATCGTGAGCCGCCCGGCGTCGCTTCGGGCAAGGTCGAGAAGGTCGTTGAGCAGCCGCACCAGGTGCCGGGTGTTTTCGAGGATGATCTCGACCGTCTCCGCCTGCTTTGGGCTGAGCCGCTCGCGCTCCAGCATCAGCAGCTCGGCGAACCCCTGCACCGAGGTCAGCGGGCTGCGCAGCTCGTGCGAGGCGGTCAGCACGAACTCATCCTTCATCCGCTCGAGGCGGGCCCGCTGCGAGATGTCGCGGACCGAGAGCACCGTGCCGCCCTCCTCTGCGCCGAGCTTCGAGGCGGTGATCGCAAGCGTGGCCTCACCCTCGCCGAGGTGAAGCTCCCGCGGCTCTCCGCCCGCCAGCAGGCGCTCGATCGAGCGCCGCTCGGCGAGGCTGGCGAGCAGCTCGCGGATCGGGGTTCCGATGTCGGCCCAGGGGACGAGGCGGCGCGCGGCGGGGTTGGCGTCGGTGACCGTGCCCGACTCATCGAGGGTGATCACCCCGTCGGAGAGGCTCTCCAGGGTCACCGACAATCGCTCTCGGCTCTCCTCCAGCCGCCGGTAGGCCGATTGCAGCTCATCAGCCATCTCGTTGAAGGCGACTCCGAGCGCCGCGGTCTCCGAGGGGCCGCCGACACTGACCCGAGCCCGCAGGTCGCCGCTTGCCAGCTTCCCGGCGGCGTCCACCAATCGCGCCAGGGGCCGCTCGATCGAGGCGATCAGCCGGTCGAAGACGAACCCTGCGGTCAGCAGGCAGGCGACCAGGAGCGCCGCGAAGAGGATCGTCGTGCGCCGGGTGTCATCCGTGACCTGGCGGTCGAGGGCCGTGCGCAGCGCCATCTCCGCGTTGGCGGTCTTCGGGTCGTTGATCTGGCGCGCGTAGGACTGCTCGGTTCGCCGCTCGAAGTTGTGGCGCAGCTCGAGCAGGTTTCCGACTCCGATCACCGCCACCGCCGCCAGTAGGACGAAGGTGATCGCGAAGCCGATCCTCAGCCGGTTGGCAAGCGTTGCGTTCACGTTGGGGCGCTCGGCCCTACAGTAGCGGCGCCTTGTGACACCGCAGACCCTCGCAATCGCACTTTCGTTGACCGCAAGCGTCTCCTGGGGGATCTCCGATTTCCTCGGCGGGCAGGCTTCGCGTCGCACGCCGGTGCTCTGGGTCGTAGCCGTCAGCTACCCGACCGGCTTCGTGCTGATCGCGGTCGCGGCGCTGATCGTGGGCGGCTCGCTGTCGGGAGGCGAGGCGGCGGTGGCGCTGATCGGCGGAATCTGCGGCGCCGTCGCGATCTCCCTCTTCTACAGCGCGATGGCGATCGGCCCGGTCAGCATCATCTCGCCGCTGGTCTCGATGGGGGTCGTGGTCCCGGTCGCCGTCGGCCTGATCCGCGGGGAGTCGCCGGGCGGGGTGCAGATCGCCGGCCTGGTCGCGGCGCTATGCGGGATCGTGATGGCGGTTCGCGAGGCAGAGGTCCCCCATGCCGTCGCCGTCTCGCCCCGCGCCCTCACCCTGGCGGCGCTCGCCGGCCTCGGCTTCGGGCTCTTCTTCGTCGGCATAGACAGCGCCGCCGGGGAGGACCCGCTCTGGGCGGCGACCTTCGCCCGGCTGGGAGGAACGCTGGCGATCGGCCTCGCGCTGCTTGTCCGCCCTCCGACCCGGGGGTTCGCATCCGGCGCGCTGCCGGTCCTGCTGCTGATCGGCTGCCTCGATGCCGCCGCCAACACGCTGATCGCGGTGGCCAGCAGCAAGGGCCTGCTCTCGCTGGTCGCGGTCGGCGGCTCGTTGTTCCCGATAGTCACCGTGATCCTCGCCAGGATCGTGCTCGGCGAGCGCCTCGCTCGGGTGCAGCGGGCCGGGGTGGCCCTGGCGCTCAGCGGCGTGGTCCTGATCGCCGCCGGCTAGCCAGGGGCGTGGCCGACCACACCCCGGTATTTCGCCACATTGGCGACGTCGGCCACGTCCCCTGGGGTCCGCCGCCCTCAGCGCAGTGGCACTTCCAGGAGCCGTTCGAGCATCGCGATCGTCTCCCCTGGGTCGCGGTGGAGGACCGGGAGCATCCCGACCGCGGCGGCGCCGTCGCAGTTCTCGCGCAGGTCGTCGACGAACAGGCACGACTGCGGCGAGCGGCCGACCCGCTCGGCGGCCAGGAGGTAGATCTCCGGCTGGGGCTTGTGCATGCCGACCTCGGCCGAGATCACCACCGCGTCGAACAGCTCGGCGAGCATCTCGCGGTCGTAGTGGTCGACGCTCCAGGAGTTGGAGACCATCGCCGTGGGGACGCCGGCGGCGCGGGCCGAGCGCACCGCAGCGGTCATCGACTCCTCGGGGATCATCCCCGCGAAGAGGCTGTCGATCAGCTGCGAGCTGTCCGCGAGCCCGAGGCGGGCGCCGAAGCGCCGCTCGAACTCGTCCTCGGCGATCTCCCCCGTCTCCAGTGAGCGCAGCTCGGCGAGCGCCTCGGGGTCCTCGCGGAACAGCCGCTTCACGGCGCCCTCGTCGAGGTCGTTCTGCAGGCAGAAGGCGGCGAAGCTGTCCCAGACCGGGGTGGTCAGGACGCCGCCGAAATCGATCAGCAGGGCTCTTTCGGTCTCGCTCTCGGCCATATGCTTCGCCGCGATGGGCGACGAGGCTATCGGGACGCAGGCGCCGGACGGGATCGACCGCGCCGGGGTCGAGGGCTGGTTCGCCGGCAACGTCCCCGCCGCCGAGCCGCCGCTCTCCTTCAAGCGAGTCTCGGGAGGGCGGTCCAACCTCACCTACGAGGTCGCCGACGCCGCCGGTGGCCGCTGGGCGCTGCGGCGCCCGCCGCTGGGGAAGCGCCTCGGCTCGGCCCACGACATGGGACGCGAGCACCGGGTGATCTCGGCCCTCGCTCCGACACCGGTTCCGGTGCCGCCGGTGGTCGGCCTCTGCGAGGACGAGGCCGTCAACGGCGCCCCCTTCTACGTGATGGAGTTTGTCGAGGGCCCGATCCTGCGCTCGATCGCCGAGGCCGACCTCTTCCAGGAGCCCGCCGATCGCCGCGCGATCGGAGAGCGGGTGGTCGACACCCTGGCGGCGATCCACGAGGTGGTCCCCGACCGGGTCGGCCTCGGCGAGCTTGGCAGGAAGTCCGACTACGTGGCCCGCCAGCTCCACCGCTGGCACGGCCAGTGGGAGAAGTCGAAGACCCGTGAGCTGGAGACAGTGGACGCGGTCCACGCCCGCCTCTCCGAGCGAATCCCGGAGCAGGGCCCTGCGACCATCGTCCACGGCGACTACCGCCTCGACAACATGATCCTCTCGCCGGATGGCGAGGTCGCCGCGGTGGTCGACTGGGAGCTGTGCACGCTCGGGGATCCGCTCGCCGACGTCGGTCTGCTGATGGTCTACTGGTCGCAGCCTGGGGACGAGTTCGTGCCCCTGTTCGAACCGGCGACGATGGCCCCCGGCTTCCCGACCCGCGAGCAGCTCGCCGAGCGCTACGCCGAGCGCTCGGGCCGCGACCTCGGTCAGCTCGACTTCTTCGTCGCCCTCGGCTACTGGAAGCTGGCGATCATCCTCGAGGGCGTCTTCGCTCGCTATGCGGCCGGCCAGTACGGGGACTCGGGCGAGGGCTTCGAGCAGTTCGCGAAGATCGTCGAGCGCCTCGCCGAGGCCGCCGAGCAGGCGGCCTCGCGGCTTACGCCTTAGCGGTCTCCGCCCGGGCCTCGGCCTCCGCCTGCTTCGCCCAGCGCCCCAGCTCGCGCCGGGCGATCACCATCTTGTGCACCTCGTCGGGGCCGTCGGCGATCCGCAGCATGCGGCTGTACCGCCACATCATCGCCAGCGGGGTGTCGTCGGTCATCCCCAGCGCCCCGTGCACCTGGATGGCGCGGTCGAGCACGTCCATGACGACGTTGGCGGCGACCACCTTGATCATCGAGATCTCCTGGCGGGCGGCGCGCTTACCCGCCGTGTCCATCTTCCAGGCCGCGTACAGGGTCAGCAGCCTCGCCTGGTCGACCTCCATCCGGGAGCGGGCGATGAAGTCCTGGATGAACTGCTTCTCGGCGAGCGCCCCGCCGAAGGCCTCCCGCGAGTTGGCGCGGCGGCACATCATCTCGATCGCCCGCTCCGCGGTCCCGATCGCCCGCATGCAGTGGTGGATGCGCCCGGGGCCGAGCCGGTCCTGGGCGATCGTGAAGCCGGCTCCCTCCGGGCCGAGCAGGTTGGCGGCCGGCACGCGGCAGTCCTCGTAGCGCACCTCGCAGTGCCCCGGCCCGCCGTCGTGACCCATCACCGGCACCGGCCGGATCAGATTGAAGCCCGGGGTATCCGTGGGGACGAGGATCATCGAGGCGCGCGCGTAGGGGGCCGCGTCGGGGTCGGTGACCACCATCGCGATCGCCAGCGAGGCGCCGACCGCTCCGGAGGTGAACCACTTGTGGCCGTCGATCACCCACTGATCGCCGTCGCGCACGGCTCGGGCCCGCAGCGTGGTCGGATCCGAGCCGGCGACCTCCGGCTCGGTCATCGAGAAGCAGGAGCGGATCTGCCCGTCGAGCAGCGGCGCCAGCCAGGCCTCCTTCTGCTCGTCGGTCCCGTGCTCGGCGAGGATCTCGGAGTTGCCGGTGTCCGGTGCGGCGCAGTTGAAGGCCATCGGCGCGGCGATCGGGCTGCGGCCCATCTCCTCGCAGAGCAGCCCGTACTCCCAGTTGGTGAGGCCGGGCCCGTAGCGCTCGTCCGGCATGAACAGGTTCCAGAGGCCCTCGGACTTGGCCCGCTCGCGCAGCTCGACCAGGATCTCCGGGTAGGCGAGGTTGGAGTCGACCGTGACCTCGGCATCCAGCGCCTCGGCGGCTTCGCGCTCGCTCGGGTAGACGTGCTCATCGATGAAGGCGACGACGCGCTCGCGCAACGACTCGACCTGGGGGCTGGGGTTGAAGTCCATGGCTGGGCCTTCCTCTCGCGGGTGATGTGCCCCCAACGCTACCGCGGCCCGCTCAGGGGCGGCGGTAGCGGGCGAAGAGCTCGCCGTCGCGCTCGAGCAGCCAGATCAGCTCGAGCTCCGCGACCTCGAGCAGCTCGCCTTCGAGGATGTGGGGGCCGCCTCCGCCGGCGAGCTTCGGCGCGATCGTCAGGAAGAGCTCATCGACCAGCCCGGTCGCCTCGAGCTCCCCGTGCAGGCCGGGCCCCCCCTCACAGAGCATCGCCCTGATCCCGCGTTCGCGCCTCAGGTATCGCAGGGCCCCGGCGATGTCCACCCAATCGTCGTGGCGGACCACCTGCAGCGGGGTCTCGGTCTGCGGCGGTTCCGCCTCGGATGAGGTGAAGACGACGATCCGACCGCCTCCCGAGGTGAAGATCGGAGCGTCCCAGGGAAGGTCGAGCCGCCCGCTGACGATCGCGGCGAGCGGGTCGTGGGGGAGGCCGATCCGCTCCCGGCGCTCCCGCCAGGCGGGGTTTGAGACGACCCGCCCGTAGCGCTCGGCGCGGATCGTCCCGGCGCCGACCATCACCGCGTCGAAGCGGGTCCGCAGCCGCTGCAGCATCTCGGTGTCTGCATCGGAGCCGATCTTGCCGGAGCGCCCCTCGATCGCTGCCCTGCCGTCGAGCGTGGCGGCGAAGTTGACCGCGACGAAGGGGCGGTCCTCGTGGGGATGCTCGAACGGTTCGTAGGAATCCATCGCCTCGGCGATCGTCACCGACCCGGCCTCCGGGAGCAGGCGACGCAGTGAGGCCGAGGGCTCCTCAGGCACGCAGGGCCTCGAGCCAGTCGCTGTCGTCGGGCGGGACCTTGCCCGGGTCGCCGCCGATCCGCTGCAGGGATTCGGTGATCAGCTCTGTCAGGGTCGCGATCACCAGTGGGTCGAACTGGGTTCCTGCGGCGGCCCGCAGGGTCGAGATGGCCGTCGCGATCGACATCGCCTGCCGGTAGGGGCGGTCGGTGGTCATCGCGTTGAAGGCGTCGCAGGCGGCGATGATCCTCGCCGGCAGCGGGATCTCCTCCCCTGCGAGGCCGTCGGGGTAGCCGCTGCCGTCGAAGCGCTCGTGGTGGGTGCGGACGATGTAGGAGGCCTCCCCCAGGGTGCCGCCGATCCGCTCCAGCATCAGCTGGCCGTCGGTGACGTGCTTCTTCACCACCTCGAACTCCTCATCGGTGAGCGGCTCGGCCTTGTGGAGGATCTCCTGCGGGGTGGAGATCTTGCCGACGTCGTGCAGCAGGGCGGCGAACTCGACCTCCCTCTTCTGGCGCTCGCTGAGCCCGATCCGCTCGGCGACCTCGATCGAGAGGATGACGACGCTGCGGCTGTGCTCGCCGGTGTACTCGTCACGGGCAGAAATCAGCTCGCCGAGCAGCAGGGCGGTGCCGCGGTAGGCGTCGCTGAGCGCGACCGCGGAGTCGATCCGCGCCTGGCGCTCGCGGGCGAAGACCGCCAGCAGCGCCGCCAGCGGCAGCACCAGCAGGAAGGCATAGCTCTGACCCTGGCTGGCGAAGCCGGCAAGGAGCCCGATCGGCGAGAGCAGCACGTCGACCAGGTAGACGCTCCGCAGCTCGGCGAGGTGGGGCAGGATCGAGACCCCGAGCCCGAAGCGGGCCCGCAGCATCGAGACGCCGGCGTCGATCGCCAGCTGCGAGGCCAGCGCCGCAACGTAGACGGGCCAATCGCTCCACAGCGGCACCTCGGCTCCGGCGAGCGAGATGACCACTGCCGGTCCGAGCGCGTACCAGGAGTCGCCGAAGGCAAGCAGGGCGCGCCCGGGACGGACCTCGCCCCGCTTGTACTCGGCGACCTTGGAGAGAAGCAGCCCGGCGGCGACCAGGGCGGGGACGTCAGGGGTCGGGAGGACGAACAGCATCGGCACGAAGACGAGCTGGGTGGGGACCGTCCAGCCGGCTCCGGTGTGGAACTCGACCCGGGCGCTGAGCGCGAGCGCGACGGCGGCGGCGAGCGCCACCCAGGGATCGAAATCGCGTGAGGTCGGCAGGAGCAGCGCCGCCGCGGTCGCGGCGGCGATGAAGGAGACGGCGACGATTGTCTCCGTCCGCAGCTCGCGAGGCGTGAACTCGCTCACCTGGCGGCTCCGGGACTCGGCGAGCAGCCGCTGCACGCCGGGGTCGAGCCCGGTATGGCCGCCCCCGGGGAACCCGGTCCTGCCTGCGGCGTCTTGTGGGGGGGTCGGCGGCGGCTCCATCTCGTGCTCCCTGCCCGGCACGGGCGCAGGGCTCCGGTCAATCGCCAGGCTAGTCGCCGCTGCGGGTGGGCTTCAACCTGGACATTCGTATGAGAACACCGTCAACGGTTATATGGACCGCTTCGCTCCGAATTGGGGTACCCGGACCTCGCTCCGACACCACCGGCGAGCGGCCGGATTCCGCCGCCCAGCAGAGTCCACGAATCGGAGACCGAGATGCCCTGGCGCCACTAGCACCGCAGACGGCTTCAGCCCGGATGGTCCCCGGCGTCGAGCCGGGCCAGGTGGGCGACGTTGGCACGGTCGTCCTCCTCGCCGCTCGGCTCGCTCTCGAACCAGGCGTCGAGGATCTCCGTGAGCTCGGCCTCCGAGGTCGAGCGCAGGCTGAGCGCCAGCGCATTGGCATCGTTCCAGCGCCGGGCGCCGGCCGCGGTGGCCCCGTCGGCGCATAGGGCCGCCCGCACCCCGGGAACCTTGTTGGCGGCGATCGACGCCCCGGTCCCGGTCCAGCAGCAGACCACCGCCTGGTCGGCCCGACCCTCGGCGACGTCGCGTGCCGCTGCCGCCGAGGCCCAGGCCCAGTCGTCGCGCTCCTCGGCGCTCAGTGCCCCGTGGGGGAGGACGTCGTGCCCGCGCCGCTCCAGCTCACCGATGACCGCGTCGGCCACTCCGACCCGCTCGTCCGCTGCGACCGCGATCCGCACCCCCTGGAGACTAGGGGCAGATCAGGAGTAGTCGTGCCAGCCGGCGAAGTCGCGGCCCGCGAACCGCTGCAGCGCCGCGACGTCCTCGCCGAAGCGGCCGCGCAGCGTCTCGAACACCTCGTCGGGGAGCTTCGGCTTCGGCGCCGGGGCGGCCTCGGGGTCGTGGACCACCTTCTCGACGATCCAGCGCATCGACTCGGGCAGGCGGTCGAAGTTGCGGTCGAAGGAGCGAAACCCCGGGAGCTTGATCAGGCGCTCCATGAACTGGTACTTGTCGCCCTGCTTGGCGCTCGACTTCTCCCACTCGCGGTCGAACTGCTCGGAGTTGAAGGTCTCGTCGACCCCGGCGAAGCGGAATGCCCTGCGCATCGTCTCGGTGCGCTCGCCCTGCAGCTCCTCCTGGGTGATCACCTCGATCTGATCGCGCTCGAACTGCTCCAGGTAGGGCTGGAGCTGCATCCAGTACAGCGAGCGGGCGACGTAGGCGGTGTCGGCCGCCGAGAGGGTGGGCTCCAGCGCCCGGGTCTCATAGCCCGCCCCGGTGGCGTGCACCCAGTGCGAGAGGACGCGCTTGATCGGGTCGCGGACCATGTAGATGAGGCGGGCATCGGGGCAATGCCGGTGGATCCTCTCGGCCACGTCCGTATAGCGGGGCAGGTTCGTGTAGTGGGGCGATGACTCCCCGCGAACCGCGAAGCGGTCGTCGAAGCGGCTCGCGTACCAGTCGAGGCCGAGGTCCCAGTTGAGCTCGGAGACGAAGAAATTGAGCTCCTTCGGCTTCGACATCTGGATCTCGGGATGCAGCCCGAGATAGTGGTGGATGCTCGTCGTCCCACACTTCAGCCCGCCGATGATGATCAGGCTCGGCATCGCCGCGTGCGGCTTTCGCCGGCGGCGCGAGCTGCGCTTGCGGTCGGCGGTGAAGCGCTCCCGGGCGCGGGCGCACATCGCCTTGTCGGCGGGGTCATATGCGGCGGCGGGGGAGTCGGTCTCTGTCTGGGCGTTGGACAAGGCTGGCTAGTGTAGCTTCGCCGCGAGACCGTGATCGCGGCTGACTTCTCCTCGAGCTTTCGTTCCTTCACCGACGCCGCGGGGGCGTTCTTCTCCCACCTGGCGGATGTCCGCTGGCTGCCCTTCGCCATGGCGCTGCTGATGCTGAGCGCGATGCAGGTATCCCGGGCCCGTGCCTGGCACAACGTCCTGCGCGCCGCCTACCCGGGGACTCCCATCTCATTCGTCCGCGTCACCGCCTCCTATCTGGCCGGGGCGGGGATCAACGCGATCATCCCGGCGCGGGCCGGCGACGTCACCAAGATCTTTCTGGTCAAGAAGCAGATCCCGCACTCCTCCTATGCGGCCGTCACCTCCTCCTTCTTCGTCCAGTCGGTGTTCGACACCACGGTCGGGGTGCTGGTCCTGCTCTACGCGATCACCCAGGGCCTCCTTCCCCGACCCCCGGAGCTCCCCGACCTGCCCGCATTCGACATCGCCTTCTGGGCGGGGAACCCCCAGCTGCTGATCTTCACCGTCACCGTGATCGGAGTCGGGTCGCTGATCGCCTTCGCCCTGCTCGCCCGCCGCGCCGAGGAGTTCTGGCTGCGGATCAAGCAGGGCGTCGCGGTGCTCACCGAGCCGCGCCGCTACCTGCGCCAGGTGGCGGCCTGGCAGGGGGTCGGCTGGCTCTGCCGCTTCGCCGCCTTCTGGTTCTTCCTCGAGGCTTTCCAGATCGGTGGCTCGATCGCCAACGTGATGCTGGTGATGAGCGTCCAGGCGATCGCCACGATCGTCCCCTTCACCCCCGGGGGGGCGGGAGCACAGCAGGCACTGCTCGTCGCCACCCTCGAGGGACCATCCCGCTCGGCGGTGCTCTCCTTCTCGGTCGGGACGCAGATAGCGATGGCCGCCTGGTCGGTCATCCTCGGCTTCGGCTCGATCCTTCTGGTCTTCGGCACCACAGACTGGCGCGGGCTGATCCGCGACGCCGACGCCGACGCCGACGCCGAGGGGCGCGCCGAGCCGGCCTAGCTCGATATCACGACGAACTTCTTGAACGGCTCGGTGATCGTCCAGACGGACCTGGTGCCGGCGCGGAAGTAGGGCGACGTCGCCTGGCCGCAGCTCGAACACTCCGGGTTGCTCAGCTGGACCATCCGGGGTAGCGGCCGGGTATCTGCCATTGCCAAGGCGGCTGCTCGCCCGCCGGGAAGTCGTAATGGTTGCGGCCCGGCAGCGTCTCCAGCGGTACCAGGCGGGGGTCGTCCTTGAGGAGAACCGGTACTCTCGCGGCCGCGGCGATCTCGGCCTCCCCGCCAATCCGGACAACATGGTCCCAGCCCAGGCTTGGTGGTTAGAGCCACTTAGTAACACCGCACAAAGGACATCGCCTTCACAATCCCCCAGCGGCGAGGCGGTGAGGCGAGGATCGGTGTGAGAGGATCGCGGCCCAACCGTGCTCACCTCAGAAGGAGGCCCTCATCAGCGACCAACCGCAAATCCCGGGCGAGCTGCTCTACGAGTACACGCCGAAGGTCACCCAGGTGGTGGAGTACGGCGCGTCGATGGGGCCTCTGGCGTCGCGGCAGGAACCGCCGCCGGCCGAAGGGGCGCGCATTGACGTCTACTTTGAAGGTCCCGTTACCGGATCGAGGATCAATGGATCGGTCAAGGGCGTGGACTACCTCTACCTACGCCCTAACGGCCGCTTCGAGCTCAACATCTACGCCGAGATCACCACCGATGACGGCAAGAAGATCGCACTGGCCGCCGACGGCGTCGCGCTGGGCGAGGCGCCGGTGCTTCAGTTGCGGGAGAACGTGACGCTGGCGACCTCCCACCCTGAGTACTCCTGGGTCAATGCGATCCAGGTCTGGGCGCCCGGGACCGTCGATCTCGCGAAGGGAGAGATCCGAGTCAAGGGGTACGCGGCCTGACGGAGCGAGGCCGGCGCTCCGGACTAGGGGAGACTTATCGGAGTGATCAGCTCGACCAGCCGGGGTAGCGGCCCGGCACGCGCCATTGCCACGGTGGCTCCTCGCCTGGCGGGAAGGCGTAGTGGTTTCGCCCCGGCAGCGTCTCCAGCGGCACCAGTTTGGGGTCGTCGCGGAGCAGGACCCTGACCCCGGAGGCGGCCTCGATCTGTGCAGCGCGGGCCTCGCGGACGACCCGACCCCAGCCGATGCTCGGTCTGTAGAGCCAATAGGTGACGCGGACCGTTCCACTGCGGCGTCGATCGTCGAAGACCTCGGTGAAGGCCGTGGTGCGCCGCCCCGATGAGGTCAGGTGGGCTGCGGCGGATCCCGGGAGCGGTACCGCGCAGCTCTCCCGCCGGCAGCGGCGGAAGTCGACCGGGACCAGAGGCAGCCCCGAAGGGCCGGGCTCGGCGGCCGGCGCCGGCGCCAGCGCCCGCACCAGCCTGGCCAGCGGCCAGCCGTAGGCGGGGACGAGCGGGTGGTGGCGGCAGGCATCGGGCAGCCGCGGCGCGCAGGCGATCCGCCGGGCGATCGCGGCGGCCAGCCCGCGCCCGGAATCGAGGCCGCCGGAGGCGAGCACGGACGAGGCGACCGCGAGCACCAGCAGGGCGATCAGCGCCACCAGCCCGGCCTGCTCGACCGTGGCGGATCCTCTCTGCGAGCCCATCCCGCGAAGCTATGCGCGCCTAGCGCACGCCGGATGCGCGCAACCTGACAAATCCGGGTCGGCACTCGCCCGCGCCCCTCTATCCTCCAGGCCATGGAAGGCACTCCCTTCAACCTGTTCGGCGACCCAGACGAGTTCCGGGCCCGGATGGAGGAGATGGCCGAGCAGATGCAGTCCTCCCAGCGGGTCGCCTGGGCGGACAACGCGATCAAGCTCGCCGTCGACATGACCGTCGCCGCGATCCACCGGCTCGAGCTCTCCGGGTCGAGCGATGAGCAGGCGGTCCAGGTCCGCGACGCGATCCGCATCCTCTTCCCGGAGGCGGTGACCCTGGTCCGCGAGGCGCGCGAGGGTCTCTCCTAGCCGCGGTGCCGCTCGCCCACGGGGTCGACCTGGCGCACTGGGAGCGGGGGTCGGGTCCCGAGGCGCTGTTCATCCACGAGACCGCGACCTGCGCCGACGTCTGGTCAGCGCTGGCCGGGCGGCTGGAGCAGAGCGCCCACGCGATCTCCTATGACCGCCGCGGATGGGGCTCCTCCGAGGCGCCGCCGGCCTACTCGCGGACGACCGTCGAGGAGCAATCGGAGGATGCGGCGGCGCTGCTCGAGGCGCTCGGCGCCGGGCCGGCGCTGCTCTGCGGCGCGGGCCTCGGCGCGGTCGCTGCGCTCGATCTGCTGCTGCGCTGCCCGCACCTGGCCCGCGGTGCGGTGCTGATCGAGCCGCCGCTGCTGGCCTTCGTCCCCGAGGCGACCGAGGGCCTTTCGACTGACCGCGTGGCGATTACCGACGCGCTCCGCAACGGCGGGCCCGGCGTGGCGCTCGATCTCTACCTGAGCGGAGGGCTCCCCTTCCTCGGCCCCGGCGCCGGGCGGATCCCGGCCGCGATCGCGTCCACCGCCCGCGAGCACCCTCTAAGCCTCTTCGCCGAGCTGGGCGCCGTGGCCGCCTGGCCGATTCGCCCCGACGAGCTGGGCGGGGCGGGCGTGCCGACCCGGATCGTCGTGTCTGCGACGACCCCGCAGCCGCTGCGAGCTGCGGCCGAGCAGCTCGCGTCCCGTCTGGCGGGCAGCGAGATCGCAGAGGTAGGCGGCGACGGCCTGCCGCACCTGACGGCGGTTGCGGAGCTCGCGAGGCTGTTCGGCGAGATCCCGGCCTCAGGCGATCCTCAGGCGCCCGCCGCGCCCTGCGGCGGCGGCGAGCAGCTCGGCAAGTAGCGCGATCGGCAGGGCGATCGGCGTCGCCAGCAGGCTGATCGCGAGGTCGAGGCGTCGCTGCCAGGGCTTCTGGGCGGGAGTCGGGGTGGCCCAGCCGAGGCGGCCCAGGGCGACGTCGTGGCCGAAGGTGAACGAGTTGAGCAGCGTCTGCCACATCCCCCCCACCGCGGGGCGGGGTCTGCCGCCCGGATGGCCGAGCAGGCGCAGCGATTCCGAGGTGAAGAGGAAGCGGCGGCCGGGCTCAAGCGCCGACCAGCCCGAGCTTCCGATCCAGGCCTGCAGGCTGGCGCGGTTCGGAGCCGCGCCCTCCGAGGCCGCGGCCGCGGCCGCCGCGAGCGCCTCGTCGCGCTCCGCGGGGTCGCCCTTGACCGCGAGCCCGCATCGCTCGCAGCGCCGCACCGGCAGCCCGGCGGGACGAACCATCGCCCAGCCGAACAGCGGCTCACCGCAGGCCGGGCAGGGCGGGTTCTCCGGCCCGATCCCGGCCTCAAGCGGGACGGCCGGGCGATTCCCCTCGTCGACCGCCATCAGCTGGCCGCGGGCGATCTCTCCCCGGTCGGCTCGATCTCGCGACTGACGCCGAAGGGCCCGAGCGAGTCGAGGAAGCCGGCGGGGTCGAAGGCCTCGGATGGCGCCAGCGCGCCGCGGTCGCCGTAGCCCTCGGCGGCAAGGCGCAGAGCTCCCTCGGCGATCGTCACCGCGGTCAGCCCGTAGACGTCGGTGCCGGAGATCACTCCTCGCCGCGGGGCCCCGCCGACGGCCGGCCGCGCCTCGCAGACGATCGTGAACGCGGCCGCCTTGCGGGCCTCGGGGTCGGGTCCCTCGGGGAGGCGGTCGACCAGGCGCGCCGCCAATCCCCTCAGCGGCGTCCTCATCGCCGCGCCCGCCACCGGCAGCAGCGCCGGCAGCGCCGGGACCATCCGCCGCGGAGCCATCGTCGCCGCGGTCAGCATCGTCCGCACGGTCCGCACGTCGACGTGGCGGGGGACCGTGATCGGCTCGCCGGACGGGTAGCGTGCCATCGGCTGCTCGCCGACCGGCGGCGGGAAGTGGAAGCTGCCGCGGTTGAAGCTTCGATCGCCGGGTCGCAGCCGGCCGTCGACGTACTCGAGCTCGGCGGCGGTGAGCATTCCGATCCCGGAGAGGGTCGTCCCCCGGGTCATCCGCAGGTTTCGCACCGAGTAGGCGAGGGTGATCTGCTCCAGCGGCCCGAGCCCCTCGGCGGTCAGCGCCGCAATCATGTCGCCGGGCACGTAGTCGAAGCCCATCGCGCTGACCAGCGCGGCCCCGGTGCGCTCGGCCTGCGGCCCATAGCGATCGAAGACGAGCCGGATGAAGGGCTGCTCCCCGGTCGTGTCGAGGTAGTTGGTCCCGGTCTCCGCGGCCGCGGAGACGACCGGCTCGCCGTGCTCGCAGAACGGCCCGGCGCAGGCGATCACCGCCGCACAGGGCTCCAGCATCTCCCGTAGCCCGCGGGCATCGCCGGTCTGCACCGCTCGGGTCGGCACCCCGCCGAGCTCACGGGATAGTGCCTCGAGCTTGGCCGGGTTGCGCCCGGCGACGAGGAATTCGGCTCCGCGGCGGGACAGCTCGTCGCAGACCAGCCGCCCCGTGTACCCCGTTGCCGCGTAGACGACGATCGGCCCCGCTTGGGTGGGAGTGGGCACGATGGGATCCTACGCCAGCGCAGCCCCCGTTCACCGCCGGGCGATACGGTTGGGGGGAAATGCAGCTCAGCGAGATCATGACCTCCGCCGTGGTCACCGCCGATCCCGGCTCCAGCGCCCTGGAGGTGGCCCAGCTGATGCGCGACCACGCGGTCGGTTCGGTCGTCATCGTCGACCCCGAGGGGACCCCGACGGCGATGGTCACCGACCGCGACCTGGCGATCAGGGTGCTCGCCGAGGAGGCCGGCTCGGAGGCGGTCATCGACGAGAGCGCCTCGCGGCCCCTGATCACCGGCGAGCCGGACATGGAGCTCGAGGAGGCCGCCGCGCTGATGGTCCAGCACCGGATCCGCAGGTTGCCGGTGGTTCTCGACGACCGCCTCGCGGGGATCGTGACGATCGACGACATCGCGGTCCGCACCGGGAATCTCGAGGTGGCGCAGCGGATGACCCAGGAGGTCATCGAAGGCGCGCTGCCGCAGTTCTACTTCCACGAGCGGGGCTGAGGAGTTGCCGCTCACACCGGGGCAGCAGCGGACCCGGCACCGGGTCGAGAGGGTGATCGGCCTGGCGGCGCCCTTCCTCGATCTCGTCCTCGCGGTCGGCGACCGGATCTCCCGCATCGCCGAGCCGGAAGATTACGAGTACTACCCCGTGCGGACCGGCGAGCTCGCCGAAAGGGGCGGGCCCGAAGGTCGGATCCCGAGCAGCGCCGGGAAGCCATGAGCAAGCAGGAGCTCCTCGACCGGGAGCGTCGCTGGGCGCTTCCGGTGGCGGTGACGATCGGCCTGGTGATCGTGCTCGAGGTGGCCGGCTTCATCCTGCTGCAGAGCGCGAACCTGCCCACCGGCTCGCGACTGGCGCCGGTGCTGCGGGCCGTCGACCCGGTCAGCTCCAAGCTGCTGACCGCCGCGCTGATGCGGGGGGTCGGGTTCGCGCTGCTGGCGATCCCGCTCGCCTACCTGTTCAAGGCCGCATCGGGCCGCGAACCGGAGATGCGGTCGGGTCTGATCGCCGCGGTGATCGCCGGTCCGGTCTTCCTGGCGATCTCGCTCGTGCTCCAGCAGGCGGCGATCAACGACGCCGCCTCGCAGCTGGTCGGCAAGCTCCCCGTCGCCCACCCGGAGTCTGTCGCCAAGGACCTTCAGAGCGGCTCGACCCTGCTGCAGATATCCCTGGGGATGGCGCTGGCGGGGACGATCGGCTTCCTCGCCGGCACCATCTACACCGCCCGCCGCGCCATGCAGGCGGGCCTGCTGACCCGCTTCTGGGGGAATCTCGGAACGGCAGCGGGGATGATCCTCGGCCTCGCCACGCTGGTCCCGGCGCTCGCCCTCCCCGGCGTCCTGGTGCTGACGATCTGGCTGGTCTACCTGCTGCTCGTGGTCATCGACAAAGCGCCCGGCGGGACAAGGCCGGCCGCCTGGGACGCCGGCGAGGCGATCCCCTGGCCGGCGCCCCAGCGCGGCGCCCGGGGAGGCGGCCTGTTCGGCGGCCCCAGACCGCCGGCGCCGAGGCCCGAGGACGAGGCGGTCGAGACCACCGCCACCGAGTCGACCGCGACCTCCTCGGCCGAACCCGTCAACCAGCCGGGGCAGCGCGGCGAGCGGCGCAAGCGCAAGCGCCGCCAGTAGCCGACCCGGCGGGGGCCGTGAGTCATTTGCGCCGGGTGAGCTCCTCGGCCGTGCCCCAGACGACTTCGCGAAGGTCGGGGTGTGCCGCGACGTGGCGGCGGGAAGCGGTTCGCTCCGCCCGCCTTCGTATGTCGCCGGCGGGCTCGTGCGCCGCCCAGAGGACCACGCGGCCCTCGACGGCAAGCCGCCCTGGGAGCTGGAGCTGGTGGTCATCGACGTGCTCGCGGAAGCGCGCGAGACGGGGAATCACCACCGGCCTCAGTCCGAGGTTGAGCGCTTGGTAGATGCAGCCGGAGCCGCCATGGACCACCACTACCGAGGCGGAGAGCATTGCTTCGTCGAGCTCCCCCCGCTCGTACCACTGCTGCCAGCGAGCGTCGATGCCCGGGTAGCGGGGCGTGTGGCCGTGCTGGATGTGGAGCTCCTCCTCGGGCAGCCGGCGCAGGGCGTCGGCCATCCGGAGGGCTCGAGGAAACGGCTGTTCATGGGTTCCAAGCACGGCGAGAATCACCAGAGGCTCCCGGCGAATACGGCGCGTCGATGCCGGCGAGCCGCCTCGGGCCATTGGACGAAGAGGCGTGTCGTCGCCGGCGCGGCAAGTCGGGCGGATAGGGAGAGTCCCTCGACCCGCTCGATCCCCTCAACCCAGATCACCGGAACGCGCAGCAGCCAGGCGGCATAGACCAGCGGAACGGCGACGCCCGCGCCGGTGGTCACCAGCAGGCGCGGGCGTTCCCGCAGCAGGATCCCTATCGCCATCATCGCGTTGCGTCCCAGGTTGCGAAGACTGCGATTCGTGGGGTGATGCGCGAACACGACCCGCTCTCCGGCGAGCAGCTGCCGGGCGTCGGGCGTCGGGAAGGTGACCCAGAGACGGTCCTCGGCTGCCCATCCCTGTCCCAGCTCGAACAGCTGGCTGAGGTGGCCGCCGGAGGAGGAGACCAGTAGGCAGGGACCGTTGCCGCGGCGCGTCTAGGCTCCTTCCGCGACCTGGTGCTTGAGCTGCTCCACCACGCCCGGATCGCGCAGGGTCGTGACGTCGCCGAGCTCGTTCCCGGCGGCGATGTCGCGGAGAAGCCGGCGCATGATCTTCCCCGAGCGCGTCTTCGGCAGGTCGTCGGCGAAGATCATCTGCTTCGGCCTGGCCAGCTTGCCGATCTTCTCGGCGACGTGGTCGCGAAGCTCGGCCTCCAACTCGGACCCGCCCTGCTCGTCGCCCTGGGGGGTGACGAAGGCGACGATCGCCTGCCCGGTGAGCTCGTCGGGTTGGGCGATCACCGCCGCCTCGGCGACCTTTGGGTGGGAGACCAGCGCCGATTCGACCTCCATGGTCGAGAGACGGTGGCCGGAGACGTTGATCACGTCGTCGATCCGCCCGACGATCCAGAAGTAACCGTCCTCGTCGCGGCGGGCGGCGTCGCCGACCAGATAGGTGTCGCGCCCGTAGAGCTCCCAGTAGGTCTCGATGAAGCGCTCGCGCTCCCCGTAGAGGGTGCGGGCCATCGCCGGCCAGGGGCGGGTCAGCACCAGGGTTCCGCCGCCCTCACTGATCTCGCTTCCCTCCGAGTCGTAGATCGCGGCCCTGATGCCGGGCAGCGGGACGGTCGCCGATCCGGGCTTGGTCGTGGTCAGTCCGGGCAACGGGGCGATCATGATCGCGCCGGTCTCGGTCTGCCACCAGGTATCCACGACCGGGCAGCGGCCGCCGCCGATGTGCTCGTGGTACCAGAGCCAGGCGCGGGGGTTGATCGGCTCACCGACCGTCCCCAGCAACCGCAGGGAGGTGAGGTCGTGGGCGGCGGGATGCTGATCTCCCCACTTGATGCAGGCGCGGATCGCGGTGGGCGCGGTGTAGAAGATCGTCGCCCGGTAGCGCTCGATGATCTCCCACCAGCGGTCCTCGGCCGGGTAGTTGGGCGCGCCCTCATAGAGGATCGAGGTGGCGCCGTTGGCGAGTGGCCCGTAGACGATGTAGGAGTGGCCCGTCACCCAGCCGACGTCGGCCCCGCACCAGTAGACGTCTGAGTCCTCCTTGAGGTCGAAGACCAGCTTGTGGGTGGCGCTGACCTGGGTCAGGTAGCCGCCGGTCGTGTGGACGATCCCCTTCGGCTTCGCGGTCGAGCCCGAGGTGTAGAGGATGAACAGCGGGTCCTCGGCGTCCATCGGCTCGGGGGCGCACTCGGGGTCGGAGCCGGCGCAGGCCTCCTGCCAGAAGACGTCCCGGCCGTCGGTCATCGGCGGGTCCGTCCCGCAGCGGTCGACGACGACGACGTGCTCCATCTTCGGCAGCGAGTCGAGTATCCCGTCGACGGCCGGCTTCATCGGCACCGGCTCGCCACGCCGCAGCGTCGCGTCGGCGGTCACCAGCACCTTCGCATCGGAGACCTCCATCCGCTCGCGAACCGAGTCTGCCGAGAAGCCGCCGAAGACGACATTGTGGATCGCGCCGATCCTGGCGCAGGCGAGCATCGAGATCACCGCCTCCGGGACCATCGGCATGAAGATGCCGACCACGTCCCCCTTCTCGACTCCGAGGCCCTTGAGAACGTTCGCGAAGCGCTGGGTCTCGGCGAGCATCTCGGCGTAGGTGATCGCCCGCCGCCCCCCCTCGCCGAGCTGATCGGCGTTCTCTGCCTCCCAGTGGAAGGCGACCCGGTCCCCCCGGCCGGCGTCCACGTGGCGATCGAGGCAGTTGGCGCAGGCGTTCAGCCTGCCGCCCACGAACCACTTGGCGAAGGGAGGATCCGACCAGTCGAGGATCTGCTCCCATGGCTCGATCCATTCCAGCTTCTCCGCCCAGGAGGCCCACCAGGTCTCCGGGTCGGCGTCGGCGCGCTCATACACCCCGGGATCGGAGGCGTTGGCCTGCGCCGCGAACTCGGGCGGCGGAGGGAAGGTCTGCTCGGTCTGGAGCAGGACGTCGAGCTCTGGTGTGTCTGCCACGCGCTCTCCTCCTTGATGGTGGGGCAATCCTATTCGTCGCCGGGGGTCCGGGCGATCACCGTGCGCAGGGGATCCAGGGCCGAGCCCGCAGGTCGTAGCTCTTGCGGATCGCGCTGAAGCGCAGCGCGGCGGCGCGCTTGCAGAAGCTGGCCGGCCCGATCTCGTACTCGGCCTCGAACACGGCCTTGCCCTGCTTGACGAAGGGCGAGAAGCGGTCGCACTCGTGGTACTGGAAGCACTGCTCGACCACCGCGAAGTCGAAGAGGCGGGAGAGCCTCGGCGCCTGCTCGGGGTCGTTCTTCAGCGCCACCGACATCCCCCTGCGGTGGACCTGCCGCGCTACCCAGCGGTTGAAGCGGAGCTGATCGGCCGCGGTCAGCGGGAAGCCGGTGCGGTTGGTGAAGCCGTTGTCGTTGTCGGGCTCGACCGCGTCGAAGCCCTTTCGCCGGCAGAGATCGAAGCGCGCCTCCAGCGGCTTCGCCAGCAGGTCGATGCGGCGGATGTCGAGCCAGCGCTCGTCCGGATAGCCCTGGTACTTCCTGCCGATCACCTGCTTGGGAAAGGCGGCGCGGTCGGGGCGGTAGCGCTCCCAGGAGCCGACGTCGAGGTAGCAGATCACCCTGCGGCCCTCGCGGTGGAGCCTGCGCACGACCCGCTTGCCGACGTCGAAGCCATCGACCTCGTAGACGCGGGCCGGCACCGAGGTGTCGATCTTCCCCTGCAGCTGCCACTGCCAGGCAGCCGTGGTGGGGCCGGGCCTCCAGCGGGCCGCCTCCGAGCTCGAGGCAGACCCGCAGGCCGTCAGTGCCAGCGCCGCGAGAGCGGCGATCAGGGACAGCGTGGCGGTGCGTGAGGCGCGCGCGGGCAAGGACTCATCCTAGGAGAGCGGGCCGCCCCCCGCCGCTGGCCTCAACGAGGTTCGGAGCGGCGCCAGCGCAGCAGCACGAAGCTCCCGGCGAGGAGCAGATCGAGCCCGAGGAGGGCGAGCAGGGCCACGTCCCCACCGGTGCTCGGCAGCGAGCCGCTGCTTCCGGACGAGCTCGAGCTCGAGGATCCGCCGCTACCGCTGTCGAAGCCGGAGCTCGATGAGCCGGAGCTCGATGAGCCGCGATGAGCCGCCGCCCGAGCTGCCGCTGTTCCCCGATGCCTGGTTGGCCGAGCTGCCGCTGCTGCCACCACCATTGCCGCCCCCGCCGCCCCCGCCGGAGCCGGCCCGGACCAGGATCGTCCCCTTCATGTTCGAGTGCAGGGTGCAGATGTAGTCGAAGGTCCCGGCGGTCGAGAACTTGTGGGTATAGCTCTCCCCTTGATGGAGGACCCCCGAGTCGAAGGTGTCGCCGGTGGCGGTGTGACCCTCCTCCGCCTTGCCCTTGTCGGTCCATTTGACCGACTCGCCGACGTTGATCGTCACCGTCTTCGGGCTGAAGAAGAAGTCCTTCATGAAGACCGTGGCGCCCGGCCCGGCCGAGGCGGAGGCCCTCCGCGGCGTGCTGCGGACGATCGCGGTATGCAGGGGCGCTCCGGCCGGCGCCGCCTCGTCCTTGCTGAGGTCGGACCCGGCGTCCCCGGCTCCGATGTCGGCCTGATCGGCTTGTTGCTGCGCGGACGTCGCAGGCACGGGCGAGGCGTTGCCGTCCGGGCTCGGCCCGGAGGACGGCTGCTCGGCGAGGATCGCCGAAGGCGCGATCAGTGAGGTGGCGACTGCGGCGACCGCAGCGGCCGCCGGAAATCTCCTCATTCGGATCATCCTAGGCGCAGGCCCGCACGATTGTCCAATTCCTCGCCCGTCTGGACCGGTCCATCAGCTCTTGGTACGGACCCGACCCCCGCTTGGTTCGCCCCTCAGCCGAGCGGGCTGAGGCCGGTTGGCGCCCCTTCGGCGCTTCGCTCGGCGGCTTCGATTCGCTTGCGCTGGGTGCGGATCTCGCTGAGGATCCGCTCGAGGCGGGGCTCGCGGGTCGTGTCGACGTGGTCCATCGCCGCGGCGACGGCGGGATGAACGGCGGCGATCCGCTCGTGCATCGCCTGGGCGACCGCGCGGTAGGTGGGGTGGCCCTCCCGCCCGGAGCGCAGCTCGATCAGGTGCATCGCCTCGCGCGCGTTGAGGTCGAGCACGTAGCGGATCCTGTAGCCAAGGCAGAGCGCGTAGGGAGCGGCGTCCGCAAGGCCCGCGTCGGTCAGGCGCTCATACTCCTCCCGAGACCGCTCGAGACCCCTGCGATAGCGATCGTCGACGCCCGCCGCGATCAGCTCCTCGGGCACCCCCGCGCCGAGGTCGGGGCTGAGCCGCTGCCACTGGCAGGTGAGCATCCGGTGGCGCTGGAGGTCGCGGAACCCGCCGTAGTCGGAGACGATCTCGAAGCGGTAACGCAGCGCCTCGAACCCGCGTCCCGGACGGTGGCGGCGGTTGGCACGTTCACCCACCATCGCTGCCAGCAGCCGGGCCCTCTCGTCCCGATCGAGGACGTCGACCCGGGCCCGGACCTCGCTCTCGGGTGCCGCGGATGCCTCGAACAGGCAGGAGGCCAGGAGGTCGTCCTCGGTGCCGTCGACGTGGATCAACTCCACCGTCGGGGGGCTCTCCGCCCTGCCGCGCCGATCGAGGCCGAGCCGGGAGACCCACTCCTCGGTGGCCTCGCGGCGGGCCCGCAGATAGGAGACCCACTCGCCGCCGCGGTCGGGCCGGTCCACCCGCGAGACGAAGCTCGGCATCACCTGCTGGAGCTCGGTGAGGATCATCCCCCCGAACTCGCGCGCCTCGGGCAGCGGCGAGGCCATCAGTCGCAGCAGCATCTGCTCGTAGGCCTGACCGGAGGCATAGATGCCGACGTGGCTGAGCGTCGCCGCGGGCAGCAGGCCGCGCATCAGGTCGAGCGCCTTGGCGCGGATCGAGCTCCGCCATGGCCCCTCCGGCTCCTCACCTCGCGGCCACTGCTCCGCCGCCCAGGCCTCGACCAGGGTCAGGGACTGGGAGTAGGCCTCGAACAACTCGTCCATCGCCGCGGCGAACCCCGGCCCGAGCTGATCGTCGCGGTAGTAGCGGTAGCCGCCGTCGGGGAGCGGTCGGTCGTAGGGGATGTAGCGCGTCGACTGCTCGAGATAGGCGGCGAGGCGGCCGCGCTGCAGCAGCTTGGTGAGGATGTTGGAAACCCACTCGCAGGCGATGTGGGCGCCGCCGACCTGGGCGATCGAGTCGTCTCCGTAGCCGAGGAAGACCCGCTCATACAGCTTCGCGGCCCGCTCTCCCTCGCTGCCGTCGAAAGGACGCCCGCCGTCGCCGACGTCGGTGGCGAACTCTTCAAGGAAGAGCCGCCTGACGCCGCCGGAATAGCGTGAGTAGCGCGCGAACAGCGCCCCCTTGACCGTCTCCGGCAAATTGACCAGGGCGAACACGGGCCGATCGAGGTTGGTGAAGTGGGGGGCGAGCAGTGCCCGCTCGTCGGCGGTGAAGGCCTCTACCGGGTAGCGCACGGGCGGATCGTAGCCAGCGCCGACGACATGCCGGGACTGCGGCTTCGCGGCCTCAGCGGCGGGTGAGCCGGGCGCGGAAGGCCGCGGCGAGCAGGAAGAGCCGGTCCCGCGCACGGCGAAGGCGGGCGGCCAGCGGACCCCGGTGCTTGCGGCCCCGCTCGTCGGCGGCGACCTGAGCGACGTTGTGGCGCAGGGCTCGTAGCTCGCGCGGGTCGTCGGCGGGCCTCTCCAGCTCCCAGGGGCTGAGGCTGACCTCCCGCTTTCTGAGCAGCACCCAAGTCTGTCCCTGCATGCGGGGCTCGGCGGCCTCGAACGCGAAGGCGCGTCCCCAGTGCTCGCGGACCCACCAGTCCGACATCAGCACCACCGGGCCACCCAGCTCCCAGGGCTGATCGGCCCGCAGCACGTTCATCCCGACCCGGTCCTCCTCCCAGGGCTCGTCGAGGAAGTGGCGCGAGTTCCATTCCCCCATGTAGGTGGCGAGCAGCAGCCCCCCGGGTCTCAGCAGCCGATGCAGCTCGAGCAGCCAGGCGGCCGAGTGATCGGTGAGGTGGGTGAACACGGAGAGTGCCCAGATAAGGTCGAACGACGCCGAGTCGAAGCGCAGCGGCGGCGCCCGGCGCGAGAGCTCCGCGTTCAGGGGAGGGCAGAGCGAGTCCCTGATCCATTCGACGCTCTCGGTGTCGGTGTCCACGCCCCATAGCTCGGCGGCGCGGGCCTCATCGAGGAAGTGCCGCAGGGTGCGACCGGCGCCGCAGCCGAAGTCGAGCACCCGGCGCCCCTCGAACGACCAGTCGGCGGGAAGCAGCTCGAGGATCGCCCCCTTTGCCGCGGCTCCTAGGCGCTCGTAGGAGTCGAGCGGGTCGCCCCGGCCCCTCAGCGAGCAGACCCTGTTGGCCAGGTGAAGCGGGGGCAGGGGGGCCCGGGATGGCACCCGGTCAGCCTCCCGCTGCTGCGGCCGAGCTCGGCGGCGGTGGCGCCGCCATCAGCTCGACCCGGTGCCCCGCCGGGGCGATCGCGAAGGCGCGCCGCCCTCCCCAGAGCCGGCGCGACTCCTCGATCTCATAACCCGCGTCGGCGATGCGGTCGAACGCCGCCTGGAAGTCGGGAGCGACGACGGCGACGTGCCCGAGCACCGGGACGCTCGCCTCGTCGGTGTGGATCAGGTGGATCTGGGTTCCCTCGCGCTCCAGCCAGCTGACGTACCCGGCGAGCGGCTCGGGCGGCTCGACCCGATCGAATCCGAGTAGCGCCCAGAACTCGACCGTGCGCTCGGCCTCGGCGGCGGGCACCTCGATCGAGACGTGCTGGAGCATTGCCGCAGGATGTCAATCTGAGAGGCTTGAGGTCTCCCAGATGGACACGATGAGCCTCGCCGATCGCCTCTGGCCCGTGACGCGCCACGTCATGGGGTTGCACGCGGCCGTCTACAAGGCCACCGGTGGGCGGATCGGCCACAGCTTCCCCGGCGCTCCCTCGACGCTCCTGCTCGACCACGTCGGGGCCCGCAGCGGCAAGGAGCGGACGACCCCGCTGACCTACTTCCGCGACGGCGATGACCTGGTGATCGTCGCCTCCAAGGGCGGCTACCCGAAGAACCCCGCCTGGTACCACAACCTGCGCGCCAACCCCGACACCACTGTGCAGGTCGGGACCGAGCGCCGCGCCGTGCACGCAAGGGTGGCCGATCCCCAGGAGCGCGAGCGGCTGTGGCCCAAGGCGATCGAGACCTACAGCGGCTACCGCGGCTACCAGGAGCGGACCGAGCGGGAGATCCCGCTGGTCATTCTCGAGCCGCGCTGAGCCGGCGCCGTCCTCCTTGTGATCTAGAGGAACGGGGCCAGCGCGTTTCCGGCGTGCTCGGCGAAGCGGACCAGCGGCTCCGGGACGATCCCGAAGAGGACCGTTCCCGCCGCCGCGACCAGCGCCGGCCCGACGAGGTAGATTCGCCTGCCGGCCTCCGGGTCTATCGCGTCTGCTTCCGGAGAGGCCCCGGCGATCGCGGGAACCGCGTCGCGGCGCTCGGCCTGCCCGGAGGGCTGGCTCCAGACCGCGGCCACCACCCGCAGGTAATAGACGAGCGAGATCATCGTGCCGACGGCGATGAACACGGCGAGCCAGGTGAAGTCGCCGGAGACCAGGGCCTCGATCAGATAGAGCTTGCCGATGAAT
This sequence comes from uncultured Actinomycetes bacterium, assembly GCA_963720735.1. GTDB lineage: Bacteria > Actinomycetota > Thermoleophilia > Solirubrobacterales > 70-9 > JBBRHQ01. The sequence goes on along the minus strand of CAVRGL010000010.1, from coordinate 414,781 downwards.
CCCGCGGTCGCCGGCAGGCCGGCGAGGCCGAGCATCGAGATCGTCAGCGGCCAGGCGAGCAGCGGGCGCTCCCGGGCGAGACCCTCGACCGAACCGATCTGATCGCCGCGTCCGCTCTCGCGCTCGCGGGCGACGATCACCGCGAAGGCCGCGAGGTTCATCAGCGCATACGCGGCCAGGTAGAAGACCAGCGCATTCACCCCCGCCTCGGAGGCGACGATCAGCCCGCCCAGCATGTAACCGGCCTGCGCGACCCCGGAGTAGCCGAGCATCCTCTTCAGCGAGGTCTGGGCGATCGCTCCGACGTTCCCGACCACGATCGTGATCGCCGCCAGCACGCCCAGGGCGACGTTCCAGTCGTCCACCGAGGGAGCCAGGGCGACGTCGAAGAAGCGGATGAACACGGCGAACGCGGCCGCCTTGGTCGCCACCGCCATGAACGCCGTGATGGGGGTGGGGGCTCCCTCGTAGACGTCCGGCGTCCACTGATGGAAGGGGGCGATCGAGGTCTTGAATGCGAGCCCGACTGCGGCGAGGGCGATCCCGACCAGGATCAGCGGGTCGCCGAGGACGCCCTGCTTGCCGATCCCGGCGGCGATCCCGTTGAAGTCGACCGCGCCCGAGCCGCCGTAGATGAAGGCCATGCCGTAGAGCAGGGTGGCTGAGCCGAGCGAGCCGATGATCAGGTACTTGAGCCCCGACTCCAGCGACCCCTCCCGGCGCAGGTTTGTCGCGCAGAGCACGTAGAGGGGGATCGAGAGCGTCTCCAGGGCGACGAAGAAGCTGATCAGGTTCTGCGCCTGCGAGAGCAGCACCATCCCGAGGACCGAGCTGAGCAGGAGCGCGTGGTACTCGCCGGAGCCGGCAACGTCCGTGGCCGGCTCGCCGATCGAGAGCAGCAGCGCGATCGCCGCGGCGAGGATGCAGATCAGCGAGATCGAGATCGCCAGGTCGTCGAGCCGCAGCGCCCCGGATACGAGATCCTGGGGGTCGTTCCACTCCAAGATCAGCCGGAACGCCGTGACCGCCAGGACGAGCATCGTCAGCAGCGGCGCGGTCCGCCGCGGGACGTCGAAGACGGCGGCCCCGAGGACGACGCAGATGCCCGCGGTGAGGGCGATCACCGGCGAGAGCCCGGAGTAGTCGATGTGGGGCGCGGCAAACGCGGCGATCATTGCTCGCTCACCCCCGCGGAGGGTGGGTGGCCGGCCAGGCCCGCGCGGTCGGAGCCGGCGGCGTTCGCGCTCGCCGAGGTCGGGGCGACTGCGGCTCGGGTCGAGCCCTCGCTGCGGCTGAGGATCAGGTTCGGATAGAGCGCCAGCCCGAGGATGCAGAGCACCAGCGGCACCAGCACCAGGCCGTCTTTGAGCGAGATCTCCCGGGAGGCCAGGCCCTCGGGGAGGCGGTTGTGCATGGTGCGCTGGTAGAGGCGCAGGGCGTAGTAGGCGGCCATCGCCACCCCGCTGATCGCGACGAAGGCGTAGACGATCTTCGCCTGGAAGAGCCCATTGAGGATGTAGAACTCGCCGATGAAGTTGGAGGACCCGGGCATCGCCAGGGTCGCCAGGGTGACGATCAGGAACAGCGCCGCCAGTACGGGAGCCCTTCGCGCCATCCCGCCCATCCGCCCCAGGTCCTCGGTGCCGCTGCGCTCGGCGAGCAGGGCGATGATCAGGATCAGCGGCGCGACGACGAGCGCGTGGTTGACCATCTGCAGGATCGAGCCGTCGGCCCCATCGGGGCGCAGGGCGAAGATGCCGACGGTGATGAAGCCGAGCTGGGCGACCGAGGAGAACCCGGCCACCAGGCGGACGTCGTCCTGGGTGAAGGCCATCACCGAGCCGTAGAGGATCGAGGCGACGGCGATCACCAGCACGACCTCCTGGAACTGGACGGTGGCCGCCGGGAAGAGCGGCAGGACGATCTTCAGGAAGCCGTAGGCGGCGACCTTGGAGAGGACGGCGGCGAAGACGATCAGAACCGGCAGCGGCGCCGCCCGGTAGGCGTCGGGCATCCAGCCGTGGACGAGAAAGGCCGGCATCTTGATCAGGAAGGCGGCGGCGAAGAACCAGAAGATCCATCGCTGGCTGCCGTCGCTGAGCGGATGGTGCTGGAGGGCGGCGATCGAGAAGGTGATGTGGCCGCCGTCGGCGGAGATGATCGCGGTCGCGATCGCCGCGACCAGCATCAGCAGCGAGCCGACCAGGGTGTAGACGATCATCTTCAGGGTCGCCGACCAGGCGCTGGGCCCGCCCTCCCGGTCCGAGCCCCAGGCTCCGAACAGGAAGTAGAACGGGACCAGCATCAGATCGAAGAAGAGGACGAAGAGCAGCAGGTCCTGGGAGAGGAAGGCGCCGAGGATCGCCGTCTCGGCGACCGCGAGGAGGAAGAAGAAGAGCTGCGGCCGCTGCTGCTCACGCAGCGCGGCGAAGGCCGTGCCGCCGGCGAAGACGACGGTCGTCATCAGCACCAGGAAGAGGTTGAGGCCGTCGATGCCGAGGCTGTAGTCGACCCCGAGGCCGGAGATCCAGGCGACGTCGACGGAGTGCTGGAGGCCGCTGGAGCCCGAGTCGAAGTCGGCGACCAGGCCGACCGAGATCCCGACCGCGATCACGCACCCGAGCAGGGCCCACCAGCCGACCACCCGCTTCGGCAGGAAGAGACCCACCGCCCCGAAGGCCACCGGCGCCCATAGCAGGATGCTCAGCATCAGCTGCTCACGATCAGGAAGTAGAGGCCGAGCCCGGCGAAGCCGCCGACCAGAAGCAGCGCGTAGCTGCGCACGAAGCCCGACTGGGCGCCGCGGACGATCCCGCCGGCTCCGCGGACCACGTCGGTGGCGCCGTTGACAAGACCATCGACGACGACGCGCTCGAATGTCCGGCTGGCGAAGCGCCCCACGGCCAGTGACGGGCGGACGACGAGGATGTCGATCGCCTCGTCGAAGTACCACTTGTTGACGCACAGCTGATAGAGCGGCTCCAGCCGCTGGCGCAGGACCGCGGGAGTCTCGGGATGGGCGATGTAGAGCCAGTGGGCGATGTAGATCCCGAGGATCGAGATCGCCCCGCCGACCCCGAGGCCCTCCCAGTCGGCGAGCACGCTGGGATGGATCGCCGCGAGGGGCGAGTCGGCGAAGACCGGGTCGAGGAACTTGGTGATCACGTCGTCGACTCCGGGGATCTGGACCAGTCCGCCGACCAGGGCGAGGAAGCCCAGCACGCTCATCGCCACCAGCATCGACGGCGATTGCTCGGCGATGTGGTGGGTCTCGCCGGGGAAGCCGACCTCGGTGTCCTCGAGCTCTCCGGTCGCCGGGTTGGCCGGCTCGGCGTGGTAGACGTGACCGGTGTCGATCAGCTCCTGTGCCTCCTTGCAGGGCTCTCCCGGCAGCACCCTGAAGACGAGGCGGAAGGTGTAGATCGCGGTGAGCAGCGCGCCGATGTAGCCGCCGATCGTGAAGATCTCGTAGAAGCCGCCCCGGGCCCAGGCGTAGCCGAGGATCTCGTCCTTGGAGAAGAAGCCCGAGGTCAACGGGAAGGCGGCGAGGGCGAGACCGCCGACGACGAAGAGGATCGAGGTCGCCCGCATCGCCTTGCCGAAGCCGCTCATCTCGTCGATGTTCTGGCGGTTCGCCATCCCGGCGATGATCGAGCCGGCCGCCATGAAAAGCAGCGCCTTGAAGAAGGCATGGGTCATCAGGTGGAACATCCCGGCGCTGAAGGCGCCGATCGAGACGCCGACCACCATGTAGCCGATCTGGCTCATCGTCGAGTAGGCGATCGCCCGCTTCAGGTCGGTCATCACGAGGGCGATCGTGCCCGCGATCAACAGCGTCGCGAGGCCGATGAAGGCGGATACGTCGGCGGCGGTCGGGGCGAGGCCGAAGAGGACGTGGGTACGGGCGATCAGGTAGACGCCCGCGGTGACCATGGTCGCGGCGTGGATCAGGGAGGAGACCGGGGTGGGGCCCTCCATCGCGTCGGGCAGCCAGGTATGGAGCGGCAGCTGGGCCGACTTGGCGAAGGCCCCGAGCAGGAGCAGCAGGCAGATCGCCACCACGGTCCATTCGTTGGTGGTGAAGACGTGCGGGGCCTTGGCGAAGACGGTGCCGTAGTCGAAGGAGCCGATCTCGCGGAAGATCAGGAAGGCCGCCAGGGTGAGGCCGATGTCGCCGACCACGTTGATCACGAAGGCCTTCATCCCGGCCCTGGTGGCGGTGGTGCGCCGGTACCAGAAGCTGATCAGGGCGTAGGAGGCGAAGCCGACGAAGGCCCAGCCGACGATCAGCAGCACGAAGTTGCCGGCGAGCACCAGCAGCAGCATCGAGAAGACGAAGAAGTTGAGGTAGCTGAAGAAGCGGTGGTAGCCGCGGTCCGACTGCATGTAGCCGAACGAGTAGAGGTGGATCAGGCTGGAGACCCCGGTGACCACGAGGACCATGAACATCGAGAGCGGGTCGACCAGGATCCCGAGCTTGATGTTGAGCCCCGCCGCGTTGGCGTAGTCCCAGGCCGTCGAGGTGAAGCTGCGGGAGTCCGGGGAATCGCCCAGCATGGTCAGCAGGGCACCGACCGCGCAGGCGAAGGCGAGCGCGATCGAGGCGGTGCCGATGATCCCGGCGACACGGGAGGGGAAGGCCCTGAAGCCGAGCGCGGTGACGATCGATCCGGCCAGGGGGAAGGCGAGCACCAGCCAGGCCCAGGTGGTGACGCTCACCCCTTCAGTCCCCTCAGCTCATCGACGTTGAGCGGCAGGCGGCGGCGGAAGATGGCGACGATCAGCCCCAGGCCGACGACCACCTCGCAGGCCGCCACGACCATCACGATCAGGGCGAAGACCTGCCCCGACTCGTTGCCGGTCATCCGGCTGAAGGCCACCAGGGCGAGGTTGCCCGCGTTCAGCATCAGCTCCAGGCAGAGCAGGATGACCACCGGGCTGCGGCGGATCAGCACGCCGCCGGCGCCGATCGCGAACAGCAGCGCCGAGAGGACGACGTACCACTCGACGCTCATCGAGACCCTCCCCCCGGCGGGGAGACCCCGGCGCCCGCGGCGGCGCCATCTCCGGAGGAGCGCCGGCGGCCGGCGAGCACTACGGCGCCCACTGCGGCTATCAGCAGGAGGAGGGATGCCGCTTCGAAGGGGATCAGGTAGCGCTCCAGCATCAGCGTGCCTATTCGGGAGGGGGCGCCGAAGCCGTCGGCGACGTGGGGCCCGTCGGTGCCGAGGGCCTTCAGGGAGGAGCCGAGAACGGCGATCGAGAGCTCGACGAAGAGCGCCGCCCCGAGCAGCGGCGCCAGCAGGCGCTGACCCGGGATCGGCTCCCACACGGGCTCCTCGATCCCGCCGACATAGGCGGCGACGAAGACGTAGAGCACCATCACGGCCCCGGCATAGACGACTACCTGGGCGGCGGCGATGAACTCGGAGTGCAGGAGCAGGAAGAGCACGGCGAGCGAGATCAGGTGGACGACCAGCGCCAGCACGCTGTAGAAGGGGTTGCGAAGCCCGACCACGGCGATCGCGCCGCCGAGCGCCCCGATCGCCGCCCCGAAGAAGACGACCTCCTCCATCAGCGCGCCGACCCCGGCCCGGGCTCAGGATGCGGCTGCTGCCACCGCCTGATGGTGGGAGAAGAATTGCCGGACGCGCACCGGGCGCATCTCCTCGAAATCCCACAGCTCCCAGGTTTCGACCTCAACCGGCACCTCGGCCCCGCGGCTTGTCCCGCGGATGACGTGGTGGACGAGGATCGACGCCTCGGCCAGCTGCTCGAAGGAGATCGGCTCGATTCGCCAGCGGTCGAAGACGTTCCGGAAGCCCTGAAAGAAACCCCTGATCTCTGCAGGGCCCCGCAGCACTGATTGCTCCGGGTCCTCGCTGACGGCGTGCCACTCGAGGTCTTCCGGCATGCCGGCGAGGGCTCGGTCGAGGTCCCCTTCGTTGAAGGCGGCCGCCGAGCGCTCGTAGCCGGCGCGGAAGTTGCTGAGGAGGTCTTCCGCCACGCGCTCAAGCTACTCGCCCTCCTTGCGCAGAGGGGTGCGCTCGATCGGCTCGGCGAGCAGCATCTCCTTGGTGAAGATCAGATCGTTGCGGTCGTAGTCCGACATCTCATAGTCGTGGCCCATGGTGATCGCGTCGAACGGGCAGGCGATCTCGCAGTAGCCGCAGAAGATGCAGCGGGAGAGGTTGATCTCGTAGACGGAGGCGTAGCGCTCTCCCGCCGAGACTCGGTCGGCGGGATCGTTCTCGGCGGCGACGACCCGGATGCAGTCGGCCGGGCAGGCGGCGGCGCAGAGCGAGCAGCCGACGCACTTCTCCAACCCCGTGTCCTCGAAGCGGTGCAGCTTGTGGCGGCCGCGGAAGCGCGGGTAGACGGGGGTCTTCTCCTCGGGGTACTGGATCGTCAGCGGGCCCTCGATCAGCCGTGCCATCGTCGTCTTCAGCCCCCTCAGGGTCTCGCCGAACGCCCGGTACGCGCCGCCTGGGCCGCCGGGCTCAGGGCCACGCTGGACCTCGATCACGCTCTCGTCGGCGAGATAGGGGAAGCGCTCGCTCACGTCACCACCACCAGCACCGCGGTGACCAGCACGTTCAGGGTCGCCAGCGGGAGCAGCACCTTCCAGCCGAGGCGCATCAGCTGGTCGTAGCGCAGGCGCGGCAGGGTCGCCCTGATCCAGATGAAAAAGCCGACCAGGACCAGCATCTTCGCCAGCATCCAGATCGGGTCCAGCCAGGACGGGCCGGGGCCCATCCAGCCGCCGAGAAACATCGCCGCGGCGATTCCGGAGACGACCATGATCTCCAGGTACTCGACCAGCAGGAAGGAGCCGAAGCGCATGCCGCCGTACTCGGTCATGAACCCCTGGACCAGCTCGGCGTCGGCCTCCGGGAGGTCGAATGGGGCGCGGTTGGTCTCGGCAAAGCCGGCGACCATGAAGATCAGGAAGCCGACCAGCTGCGGCGCGATGAACCAGATCTGGTTCTGCGACTTGACGATGTCGACCAGCGAGAGCGAGCCGGCCATCATGATCACCCCGAGCAGCGAGAGCCCCATCGCGACCTCGTAGGAGATCAGCTGCGCCGCAGAGCGCATCGCCCCGAGGAAGCTGTACTTCGAGCCCGAGGCCCAGCCGCCGAGCAGCATCCCGTAGAAGGCGATTGAGCCGACCGCGAAGAAGTAGAGGATTCCGATCGAGACGTCGATCCCGTAGAAGCCGACGCCCCCCTGAACGTCCCCGAAGGGGATGATCGCCAGCGCCAGGATTCCCGAGAGCACCGGGAGGAGCGGACCCAGTAGGAAAAGCGCCGGGACAGCGGCATCGGGGCGGAAGGCCTGCTTGGAGAGCAGCTTGCCGACGTCTGCCAGCGGCTGGAATAACCCGTAGGGACCGACCCGGTTGGGGCCGTAGCGATGCTGGAAGCGGCCGATCAGCTTACGCTCGACCACCGTCAGCACCGGCAGGATCGCGAAGATCACCGCGAAGATCACGATCGACTTGACGATCAGGATCCAGGTCGCCTCCGCCACCCCGGTGTCGGCAAGCGGCAGGCTCACCCGCCCACCTTCTCGATCGAGACCGCCTCGCCCCCGCCGTTCAGCAGGACGTTGGCGTTGCCCTCCGCCGTTCCCTCGATCAGGAAGCAGGCCCCCTCGGCCACCCGCCCCCGAACCGCAACCCGAGCCGCGACCCGAGTCCCATTGCTCCCCACCAGCACTTGGTCGCCCTGCGAGAGCCCGAGACGCTCGGCGTCCCCGGGAGAGAGATCCACGGTCTGACCCGGCTTCAGAAACCGCAGCGCCGAATTCAACTCGGTGACCGGCCCCGCCCAGAGGTCGCGATAGGTGCCCAGCAGTAGCCTGCCGTCGATTCCCTCCTCCGGGGAATTCTGCACGGAGCGCGCCGAGGCGCTCGAGTCGAGATCCGGTATCTCGCGCGGAGGTGCACCCCGGGGGAGGGTCTCGGCGGCAGGCCGGTCCTGCCACCTGACTCCTCGGCCTCCGATCTCGGCGTCGCTGATCCCCGCGTAGAACGGCACCGCCTCTGCGACCGCCGCCAGCGCGTCAGGCGCCGACTCGATCCCCGTCTCGTGGCCCAAGGCGGCGGCCAGCTCGGCCAGCAACTGCCAGGCGGGCCGCACCTCCCCAGGTCGCGAGGCGCTCGGCCGAACCCGCTGCAGGCGCCCGTCGGGGTGAGTCACAGTGCCGTCCTTCTCGGCGTGGCTCTCGAGCGGGAAGACGACATCGGCGGCGGCGGTCGTCTCGTTCTCGAGCATCGAGAAGGCGATCACCACCTCAGCGGCGGAGAGAGCCCGCTTCCAGCCGTCGCCGTCGGCGAAGTCGCGCAGTGGGTCGACGCCGAAGAGGATCACCGCGGAGAGGTACCCCTCCTCCAGCGCGGCGCGGATCTGCGCCGTTCCCATCCCCAGCTCGGTCTCGGTCAGCCCCGGTCCGGCGTCGGGCAGGCAGCCGACCTCGCGCACCCCGCGGGCGTTGGTGAGGTCGGGCACCTCCAGCAGCCCCGACCCGTCCTTGCTGCTCATCCCGAGCCCCTCGGCGAGGCCGAGCAGTCCCTCGATCGCGGCCAGGCCGGACTCGGCGCGTCCGATCCGCTCCCCCCAGACGACAACCACGTCCTCGGCCTCCGCGAGCGTCGCCGCGACCTCGGCGGCCGGGCCCGAGCCATCGCCTCCGGCCAGCGCCGCGCAGAGCTCGGCGAGAAAGCCGGCGACCCCCCCGGGGGCGTAGCGGGCCACGGCCGCGGCGCCGCCGTCGAGCGCGGTGGGACGCTCGGTGGCGAGCGCCAGCGCGGTGCCGTTGCGACGGACCGCCTTGCGGATCCGCAGGTCGAGGATCGGCGAGGAGTGCAGGGGGTCGGTGCCGATCACCAGGACCGCGCCGGCGGTGTCGATGTCCGCGACCCTCGCCGAGATCGCGGGGTCGGCGAGCTTGATCAGCTCCTCCCGCTGCGGCCCGGCGGCAGGACGCGAGTCGATGTGGGCCGAGCCCAGCGCCTGCCGCAGGATCCGCTGCACAAGGTTGGCCTCCTCGTTGGAGGCATCGCCTACGATCGCAGCCGTCCTCGCCCCGGCCGAGCGGAGTCCGCTCGCCGCGCGCTCGATCGCCTCCGGCCAGCCCGCCTCCCCGGGATTGCCGCCGCTTCGCAGGACCGGCCCCCGCACCCGGGCATCCCCGCTGAGCATCTCGAACCCGTAGCGGCCCTTGTCACAGAGCCAGCCGTCGTCGACGTCGGGGTTGTCCCGCGCCAGCACCCGCTTCACGGCCTCGTCGCGGACGGTGAAGCTGACGTTGCACTGGCTCGGGCACAGGGTGCAGACGGAGCCGGCCTGCTCGATGTCCCAGGGGCGGGCGCGGAAGCGGTAGGTGTAGGAGGTCAGCGCCCCGACCGGGCAGAGCTCGGTGATGTTGCCGTGGAAGGGGGCGATGTAGGGGCGCTCGTCGTAGGTGCCGACGTAAGACTTGTCGCCGCGCTCGAGCAGCTGCAACTGGGAGTCCTCGGCGACCTCCTGGCTGAAGCGCACGCAGCGGTAGCAGAGGATGCAGCGCTCGCGGTCGATCCCGATCAGCGGCGACAGGGGGATCGGTTTCTCGAAATGGCGCTTGGCATCGGTGAAGCGGCTGCGGCCCCCTCCCCAACCCATCGAGATGTCCTGGAGCGGGCACTCGCCGCCCTTGTCGCAGACCGGGCAGTCGAGCGGGTGGTTGACCAGCAGGAACTCGACCACCGCGTTCTGCGCTCCCTGGACCTGCTCGTTGCGGGTGTAGACGACCATCCCGTCGCGGACCGGCGTCGAGCAGGCGGTCTGCAGCTTCGGCATCCCCTCGATCTCGACCATGCACATCCGGCAGGCGCCGACCGGGGCGCCGAGCTTCGGCTCGTAGCAGAAGACGGGGATTTCGACGTCGCCCTGCTTAGCGGCATCGACCAGCATCTCGCCCTCGATCGCCTCGATCTCCCGCCCATCGATGACCAAGGTGACCTTTCTCATCTGGCGCGGCCTCCCGCCGGGATCAGCTCCTCGGGCACGTAGACCTTGCTCGCGCCGGCGATCGTCTGCTCGAACTCCTCGCGGAACTTGCGGACCATGGCGCCGACCGGCATCGCCATCGAGTCGCCGAGGACGCAGAGGCAGTGGCCGATGATGTTTTCCTGGACCGAGGCGACGATGTCGAGGTCCATCGGGGTCGCGTCGCCGCGCGCCACCCGCTCGAGCATCTTCACCGTCCAGTTGGTCCCCTCGCGGCAGGGTGTGCACTTCCCGCACGACTCGTGGTGGTAGAAGCGCGCCGTGCGCAGCGCCATGTGGGGCACCGAGACGCGGTCGTCGGCGACGATGATCGAGCCCGAGCCCAGCATCGAGCCGGCATCGGCCATCGCCTCGAAGCTGTAGGGCAGGTCGAGGTCGTCTCCGGTCAGCACCGGGGAGGAGGAGCCGCCGGGGTAATAGGCCTTGACCTCCCGGCCGTCGGGGGGGCCGCCGGCGAGCCCGTAGACGATCTCTCGGGTCGGGATCCCCAGCTCGATCTCATAATTGCCGGGGCGCTGTACGCAACCGGAGATCGAGACGACCTTGGTCCCGGGCGACTGCTCGGTGCCGAAGCTCTTGAACCAGTCGGCTCCGTTGGCGACGATGTGGGGCACGTTGGAGAGGGTCTCGACGTTGTTGATCAGGGTCGGCCCGCCGTAGAGGCCCTCGACCGCGGGGAAGGGGGGCTTCAGCCGCGGGTTTCCGCGCTTGCCCTCGAGCGCGTCGAGCAGCGCCGTCTCCTCGCCGCAGATGTAGGCGCCGGCGCCGCGGTGGACGACCAGCTCGAGGTCGTGGTGGGAGCCGAGGACGTCAGTCCCCAGGTAGCCGGCCGCATAGGCCTCCGCCACCGCCGCGTCGAGGATGTCCCCCTGCCGGTCGTACTCGCCGCGGATGAAGATGAAGGCGTGGCCGACGCCGGCAGCGAGCGCAGCAATCGCGATCCCCTCGATCAGCTGGTGGGGGTTGCGCTGGATCAGCTCACGGTCCTTGAAGGCGCCGGGCTCGGACTCGTCAGCGTTGCAGCAGAGGTACTTCTGCATCTCCCCGCGCGGCAGGAAGGAGGCCTTCTTGCCCATCGAGAAGCCGGCGCCCCCGCGCCCCCGCAGCCCGGACTCCTCCAACTCGTTGACGATTTCTTCCGGCTCCAGCTCCCGGTAGGCCATCTCCATCGCGCTGTAACCGCCGTGCCGCTTGTAGCCCTCGAGCGTGGCCATCTCCGGGTCCTCGGCCCCGCGCAGCAGCATCCGGGTCTCGCCGGCGCTCACTGGTTCGGCCCCCGCTTGCCGGCGACCCGCGAGTCCGGTTCGCCCTCCGGCCCGCCCGCCAGGGGGCGCTGCTCCAACGCCTTCTCGGGCAGCACCTCGCTGCCGGAGCGAAGCTGCTCGAGCGCGGTGACCGCTTCGGTGTCCTCCAGCGGCCCGAGGTAGCGCCCGTTGATCGAGGCCATCGGCGCCAGGTCACAGGCCCCGAGGCACTCGAAGCCGGAGACGTAGACCTCGCCGTCGGTCGATACAGAGCCGCCGTGGCCGGCGCCCTCGCGGTCACAGCCGGCGGCCGCGCAGAACGCGTCGAGCAGCTCGTCGCCGCCCCGCATCCAGCAGGAGATGTTGGTGCAGACGAGCACCCGCTGGTTGCCGGCGGGCTCGGTGTGGAGAAGGTCGTAGAAGCTGGCCACCGACTCCAGGTAGGCGGGGGTCACGCGCATCACCGCGGCGGCCTGGCGGATCCCCTCGGGGGTGCACCAGCCGTAGAGGCGCTGGACCGCCCACAGCGCCGGGATCGAGGCTGAGTGGCGGTCGGGGTAGCGCGACATCAGCTCCTCGACCTGCTGCTGCAGCTCGGGCGGGCAGTCGACTTCGTGCAGCTCCGGCACTCGCTCCGCCTCGCGCCTGGGGAAGCGGCCGTCCACAAGCGCGGCGTCGACCGGGAGGCCGGGGGTGCCGTCCGGCCGCAGCGGCGTCTCCGGCCCCCGCGCAGGCCCGCCCGCGCTCGGGGCGACGTCCTCAGAGCCGATTCCCGGGGCGGCGATGTCGTGGGCCTCGGGCTCGCTCACCGGTCGATCCCGCCGAGGATCGGGTCGAGCATCGCCAGGTTGGTGATCAGGTCGGCGACGTAGCCGCCGACGCACATGTCGCGCAGTGCCTGCAGGTTGACGAAGGAGGGATCCCGGAAATGGACCCTCGCGGGCTTGGCCGAGCCGTCGGCGAGCAGGTAGCAGCCGAGCTCGCCACGCGGGGACTCGATCGCCCGATAGACCTCGCCCGGGGGCACCCGGTAGCCTTCGGTCACCAGCTTGAAGTGGTGGATCAGCGCCTCCATCGAGGTCGAGAGCTCCGAGCGGGGGGGCAGCACGTACTTGCGGTCGTCCGAGATATGGGGGCCCTCGGGGAGCCCGTCGAGCGCCTGCTCGATGATCTTCACCGACTCGCGCATCTCAGCCATCCGCACCCGGAAGCGGTCGTAGCAATCGCCGACCGTGCCCACCGGGATGTCGAAGTCGAGCTCCGAGTAGGCGAGGTAGTCGAAGACCTTGCGCAGGTCCCACGGCTCGCCGGTCGCCCGCAGCAGCGGCCCGGTGACGCCCAGCTCGAGCAGGCGCTCGCGGGAGACCGTGCCGACCCCCTTGGTCCGCTGCAGGAAGATCTCGTTGCGGTCGAGCAGCGCCTCGAACTGATCGACTCGGGCCGGCATCTCCGCGGTGAACTCGCGCACCTTCGCCTCGAACCCGAGCGGGATGTCCTCGATCACCCCGCCGACCTGGAAGTAGCGGGTGTGCATCCTCTGGCCGGTCGACATCTCGAACAGGTCGAGGACCGTGTCGCGGTCGCGGAAGGCGTACCAGAGCATCGAGATCGCGCCGACGTCGAGAGCGCTGGTGCCCAGCCAGACGAGATGGGAGTGGAGCCGGTTCAGCTCCATGTGGATCACCCGCAGGTACTTGGCGCGATCCGGGATCTCGATCTCGAGCAGCCGCTCGACGGCTCCGCAGAAGGCCTCCATGTTGAAGAAGTAGGAGAGGTAGTCCATCCGCTCGACGAACGGGATCACCTTCCAGTAGGAGTGGGCCTCGCAGGACTTCTCGATCCCGGTGTGGACGTAGCCGATCACCGGCTTCAGGTCGCGGACCACCTCGCCCTCGAGCTCGACGACAAGCCGCAGGACGCCGTGGGTGGCGGGATGGTGCGGCCCCATGTTGATCGTCATAAGCTCGGTCTCCGGCTCGAGCGAGACGCTCGCGCCCGGCACCGCGTCCTCGAGCTCGGCGGCCGCCTTCTCGATCGTGCTCATGCGCCCGCCCCAAGCTCCTCGTTGTGGGTGAAGGTGACGGGCTCCCCGCCGACCGGGAAGTCGCGGCGCTGCGGCCAGCCGACATAGTCCTCGGGCATCAGGATCCGCCGCAGGTCGGGGTGCCCGCGGAAGACGATCCCGAAGAAGTCGTAGGCCTCGCGCTCCTGGAAGTCGGCGCTCGGGAAGAGCTCGACGCAGGAGTCGATCAGAGGCAAGCCCGCCTCGGAATCACCGCGCGGCACGTCCTCAGCTCCGCTTCCGTCGGAATAACTGCGCGGCACGTCCTCAGCTCCGCTTCCGGGCGCGCCGCGGTTAGTGGCAGGTTGGGGATCCGGCAGCGCGGCGCGGACCCGGATCCGTTCGACGCGGTCGCGGTTGAGCAGCTCGTAGTGGACGCCGAAGCGGGGCTCGGCCGGCAGGTAGTCGGCGACGTGGAGGCTGGAGAGGAAGGTGTATTCCTGCCCCGGAGTGTCGCGCAGCCAGGCGAGCACCCCGATGATCTGGCCGGGGTCGGCGATCAGCGCCGCCTGCTCGTGCTCGAAGCTGGTCTCGAGGACCGCGCCGGGGTGCCGATCGTTGATCTCCGTGCGGATCAGTTCGAGGCCGGGGGCGTCAGGCACCGACCGTCTCCCGCGCGGCCGCGTAGGCCTCGAGCGTCTCCTGGCTGGGCTTGCTGGAGATCCCCCCGCGCGCCCACTCCTCGGTTCCCTCGGCGTTGTAGCGGCGGCGCCAGCCGGGATCGGGGTTGCCGAGGATCTTCCGCTGCAGCTTGGTGAAGCCGTAGAGCAGGGCCTCCGGGCGCGGCGGGCAGCCGGGCACGTGGATGTCCACCGGCATGAACTTGTCGGCGCCCTGGACGACCGCGTAGTTGGAGAACATGCCGCCGCTCGAGGAGCAGGCGCCCATCGAGATCGCCCACTTCGGCTCCAGCATCTGGTCGTAGAGCCGGCGGATGATCGGCGCCATCTTGATCGAGGCCCGGCCGGAGAGGATGATCAGGTCCGCCTGGCGGGGCGAGGCACGCAGCGCCTCGGCACCGAAGCGGGCCAGGTCGGTGCGGGCCGAGACCACCGAGATCATCTCCATCGCGCAGCAGGCCAGCCCGAAGGTCATAGGGAAGACCGAGTTGGCGCGAGCCCAGCTCTGGACCTTCTCCAGGGTCGTCGTCGCCACCCGGTCCTCGACATAGGCCTCGAGGTCCTCGGGGTCGATCGAGCCACGCAGCATGTCGCGGGCCCGGAGCTGGCGAACCCTCAGTTCCTCCGGCGAGCTCGGCTGCTCCAGCGGCGCCAGCGCCCGGATCTTGCTGCGCTCTATCTCCAATCGAGCGCCCCCTTGCGCCAGACATAGGCGAGCGCCACGAAAAGCAGGACGACGAAGACGATCACCTCTCCGAGGACGAAGACGCTGTCGGCCGACTTCAGGATCACCCCGACCGGGTAGAGGAAGACGACCTCGATGTCGAAAAGGATGAAGAGCATCGCCACCAGGTAGAAGCTCACCCCGAAGCGGAAGGTCTTCGACACCTCGGAGGGGAGTCCGCACTCGTACGGGTCGGTCTGGCGCTGCGTCGCCGCCGACTGCTTCTTCGGCCGCTTCGCGCCGACGACGTGGTTCAGCATCGTGAAAGCGCCTCCTACGATGAGGCCGAGAGCGCCGAATACAAGGATCGGGAAGTAGCTCCGAAGCAACGCGGTGACTGTTATACACCGCCTTTGTGACAACTTGCTACATAGTGATCTTCCGCATCAGGAAGCGGAATCCCGACCCGATCGGGCGGATATAGCGGAATGGCCGAGCTGCACCTCCTCGTCGGCCTCAGCGTCATCGCTCTCAACCTCGCAGCCGGCGCTCTGGGAGGGTTCTGTTGGATCCGCGACCGGGCCTCGGTCCCCTTCTGGTACCTGCTGCGCGCCGCCCAGATCGCCGTCTTCATCCAGGTGATGCTCGGGGCGCTGCTGATCTTCACCGGCCACAAGCCGGCGGACAACCTCCACTACCTCTACGGGCTGCTGCCGCTGCTGGTCTCACTGCTGGCCGAGGGAGCTCGCGCCGGCGCCGCCAACCAGGAGCTGGCCGGGGTCGACTTCGAGACCCTGCCCGAGCAGCGCCAGCAGCAGCTGGCCCTGGCAATCGTTCGCCGCGAGATGGGGATCATGGCCGTCAGCTGCTGGGTGATCTTCTTCCTGGCCCTGCGAGCGGCCGGGACCAGCGGTCACTTCTAGGAACAGATAACTGCGCGGCCTCCTCTGCTCCGCGAGAGCCCGCCCCCAGAGACACCGGCTATCTGCGGGCTCTCGCTCCGCGTCCGGGGGCCGCTTGCCCGCAAGCAAACCTCATCCTGCCGCGAACCGCCGCACGCCCGGACGCGGGAGCGAGGCCCGACAGCATCATTTGACTCTGAGTGTCGGGCCTCGCGGGAGCGGAGGACGTGCGGCGTTGTTATTCCAGAGGCAGGTAGCCGCCCCCGTGGAAGACCAGCGGGGCGCCGCCCTCGGCGTCGACGTCGCGGACCTCGCCGGTGACGATCACGTGGTCGCCGCCGGCGAGCACGTCTCGCAGTTCGCAGCCGACGAAGGCGATCGATCCGGCGATCGCCGGCAGGCCGTCCCTCTCGCTCCACTCGATCCCCTCCCACTTGTCGGCGACCGGGGCCTTGCTGCTGAAGGCTCGCGCCACGCCCGCCTGCCCGGCGCCGAGGACGTTGACGCCGAAATGGTTCGCCGCCTGCACCGCCAGCAGGGTGCGCGAGCCGCGGTCGAGGCAGGCGAGCATCAGCATCGGATCGAGCGAGAGCGAGCAGACCGCGTTCGCCGTGGCCCCGGCCGGATTCTCCGCTCCACCGGCCGTTACCACCGTGACTCCGGTCGGCAGCATGCCCATCGCGGCGCGGAATCGGGCGGGGTCGGGTGCGGGCATCGTGATCGGCGCCAGACAATATGATGCCCGCGTCGTGCGCCCAGTCTGGATCACAGCCATGACCGCCGCGGCGGCCTTCGGTCTGCTCGCCTGCGGCTTCGGTAAGCAGGGAATCTCGGTCTCCAGGGAGGATCCCACCCACCCCGGGGCCGTGCTCTTCGCGACCCACTGCTCCGGTTGCCACACGCTCAGCGCCGCCGGGACCCAGGGCACCGGCAACCGCGGTGAGCGGACCCAGGGCCCCAACCTCAACCAGCGCACCGAGACTGTCGCGACCTCGCTCTACGCGATTCGAAACGGCGGCTACTCGGGGGCGATCATGCCGCAGAACATCGTCGTCGGGGATGAGGCCAAACAGGTCGCCCGCTTCGTCGCCAAGTACGCCGGGCAGGACGCGGCGGAATCGCCGAGACCCGGCGAGCCGAAGCCCTGATGCGTGCCGCCGGCCACAGCCGGCGTGACTCGGCTCGGCCCCGGGCGAAGGGACGGGCGTGCTCGACCTGAAGCAGATCCGCTCCGATCCGGGGCGCTATCGGGAGGCGCTGGCGCGCCGTGGCGCCGCCGAGGCGCTCGACGAGCTGCTCGAGCTCGACGGCCGGCGGCGCGAGCTGCTGCCCGAGATCGAGGAGGGCCGGGCCAGGCGCAACACCGCCTCCGAGGCGATCGCCGAGAGCAAGCGAGCGGGGGAGGACGCATCGGAGGCGATCGACGATATGCGCGAGCTCTCTGGCCGGATCAAGCAGCTTGAGGGAGAGCTGGCCGAGGTGGAGACCCACCGCGACGAGCTGGCGGCGACCCTCCCCAACCTCCCCGATCCCGAAGCACCCGACGGCCTCACCGAGGAGGACGCCCTGGTCCTGCGCGAGGTGGGGGAGCGCCCGGAGTTCGACTTCGATCCCCGGGACCACCTCGAGATCGGCACCGCGCTGGGACTGATCGAGGTGGAGGCGGCGGCCCGGGTCTCGGGCTCGCGGTTCGCCTACCTGATGGGGGAGTTGGTGATGGTCGAGCTGGCCCTGGTCCGCTACGCGATGGAATTGCTGCGCTCCGAGGGGCACAAGCCGGTGGTGCCCCCGGCCCTGGTCCGGGAGGAGGCCCTGTTCGGCACCGGCTTCTTCCCGGGTGAGCGGGAGATGATCTACGAGATCGACCGGGACGAGCTCTTCCTCGTGGGAACCTCGGAGGTGCCGCTGGCCGCGCTTCACGGCGACCAGATCCTCGACCCGGGATCGCTGCCGCTGCGCTACGCGGGCTTCTCCCCCTGCTTTCGCCGCGAGGCGGGCGCCGCCGGCAGGGACACGCGGGGGATCTTCAGGGTTCACCAGTTCGACAAGGTGGAGATGTTCTCGTTCGTCGAGCCGGGGGAGTCGCCGGCCGAGCACGAGCGCCTGCTCTCGATCGAGGAGCGGATCCTCTCCGAGCTGGAGCTGCCCTACAGGGTGGTCAGCGTCGCGGTCGGCGATCTCGGCGCCCCTGCGGCCAAGAAGTACGACTGCGAGGGCTGGATCCCGAGCCAGGGGCGCTACCGGGAGCTGACGTCCTGCTCGAACACCACCGACTTCCAGGCCCGGCGACTCAACTGCCGCTACAGGCCGGCGGAGGGGGAGGCTCCGCTCCACCCGCACACGCTCAACGGCACCGCGGTAGCCGTCGGCCGCACCCTGATCGCGCTGATCGAGAACCGCCAAGAACGCGACGGCGGATTCACGCTACCCAATTCTTTGCATCCTTACGGCGCCCCTGAAAGAATCGCGGCGCAATGACCAGCGTGCGCGATGCCAAGCGCGTGGTTCTCTGCGACGACCACGAGATCGTTCGTGATGCGATCAAAGCCCGGATGGCGAGCTCCAGCGCCGTCGAGATCGTCGGCGAGGCGAGCGACGGGCGCGGAGTCGTCGAGGCGGTCGCCGAGCTCGAGCCCGACGTCCTGATCATCGACGTCGAGCTGCCGAAGCGTGATGGGATCGAGGCCACCAAGGAGGTCCTCCGGGTCCGGCCGCTGACCAAGGTGATCATCTTCACCGCCCACGCCCAGCCGGACCTGCTCGCCCTGGCGCTGCGAGCGGGGGCCTCTGGGTACGTCTTGAAGTCGGCGCCGGCAGAGGACATCGCCAAGGCGGTCGAGGCGGTCACCAACGGCGGCACATTCCTTGGCGGCGACTTCGCCGGCGGCAAGCCCTCCGAGGTCGAGAAGCTTCTCGACCTCTCCCCGCGCGAGCGCCAGATCCTCGAGCTCCTCGCGGAGGGCCTGCGAGTGAAGGAGATCGCCGACAGGCTCTCCCTCAGCCCGGCCACGGTCCACACCCATGTTCGCAACGCGATCGCCAAGCTGGAGGTCGACACCCGCACCGAGGCCGTCGCCCTCGCGGTCCGCTTCAGCTACCTCGGCGCCGGCGGCGGCGCGGCGGGCAACGGCGCCTGAAGCAAAGCGCCGCACGTCCTCCGCTCCCGCCGAGCAACAGCGCCGCCTCCTCTGCTCCGCGAGAGCCCGCCCCCAGAGACACCGGCTATCTGCGGGCTCTCGCTCCGCGTCCGGGGGCGGCTTGTCCGCAAGCAAACCCCATCCTGCCTCGAACCGCCGCACGCCCGGACGCGGGAGCGAGGCCCCACAGGATCATTTGGTTCTGGAGGTGGGGCCTCGCGGGAGCAGAGGACGTGCGGCGCAGTTATTCGACTTTGCCTTCGGCAAAGTCCAGCGCGCAGCCGTTGATGCAGTAGCGCTGGCCGGTCGGGCCGGGGCCGTCGTCGAAGACGTGCCCTAGGTGGGCGTCGCAGTTGCGGCAGACGACCTCGGTGCGCCGCATGAAGAGGCTGTTGTCCGGGCGCAGCTCGACATTTTCGAGGTTGGCCGGCTCGGTGAAGCTCGGCCAGCCTGTGCCTGAGTCGAACTTGGTTCCCGAGGCGAACAGCTCGTTCCCGCAGCAGACGCAGCGGTAGGTGCCCTCGGCCTTGTTGTCGACGAAGGGCCCGGTGAAGGGGCGCTCGGTACCCGCCTTGCGGGTCACCTCGTACTGCTCCGGGGTCAGCTCGGCGCGCCACTCGGCGTCGGATTTGGTGACCTTCTCTGTCTTCTGGCTCATCTCGCTCCTGTTCGTCTAATAAACGGTCCTCGCACGATGTCCGCCGTTACAGCCTCGCACGCCTCATACGAACGTCCAGTCAGGTACCGGGAGGATCTCGCGGCGCGCGGCCGCTGGCGAGATAGCGAAGGTGATCCGGAGAGTGGCGATCGGCGCAGTGATGGTGACCGCGGTCCTCGCGCTCGCCGCGGGGCCCGCACAGGGGATGAAGATCAGCCGGCTGATCGCGCCCGCGTCGGCCTGCCCGCATCAGAGCGACCGCAGCGACCCGGTCGCGGTCCAGGAGCGGGCGATGCGCTGCATGACCAACTTCGCCCGCCGCCGGGCCGGTCTCCACAGGCTGGCCGCCGACCCCCGGCTGAAGCGCTCGGCGGCGCACAAGGCGCGGGACATCGTCCGGTGTGAGAGCTTCAGCCACTACGCCTGTGGCCGCGACTTCACCTACTGGATCCGCCGCGTCGGCTACCTCTCGGGAGGCTGCTGGCGGGCCGGCGAGAACATTGCCTGGGGCAGCGGCGACTACGGCTCGGTGCGCTCGATCTTCGAGGCCTGGATGCACTCCCCGGGGCACCGCAGCAACATCCTCAGCCCGGGCTACGACGGGCTCGGGGTCGGCCTCGAGATCGGCTCCTTCGAGGGATACAGCCCGGCCTCGGTCTGGGTCCAGCACTTCGGCGAGCGCTGCTGAGCCACCTTGCCCGAGCCGGCCAGCGGCGGTCCCACATCTAGGATCGGGCCGTGCCGGAAGCCTTCTATGAGACCGACGGCGAGACCTACCTGGCCACCCCGCTGACCCGCGGGCCCTGGGACCCTGGCCACCAGCATGCGGGCCCGCCGGCCGGGTTGATCGGCCGCGAGATCGAGCGGGTCGGGGAGGGAGGCGGCCACATCGGCAGGATCACCTTCGAGATCCTGCGCCCCGTGCCGATCGCTGAGCTTCGGGTCGGCGCCGAGGTAGTCCGCCCCGGCCGCCGGGTCGAGATGATCGAGGCCTCGCTCACCGACGCAGCGGGGACCGAGCTGATGCGCGCACGCGCCTGGCGCCTGCGGGGCTCCCCGGTCGAGCTGGAGCAGGCTCCGGAGCCCGAGCCGATCCCCTCCCCGGCGGAGGGAGTCGAAGGCGAGTTCTTCGCCACCGGAGAGGAGGTCGGCTATCACACCGCGATCGACTACCGGTTCCTCGAGGGCGGGTTCACCGAGCCGGGCCCGGCCACGGTCTGGATGAGGATGCGCGAGCCGCTGGTGGCCGGCGAGGAGCCGACCCCTCTGCAGCGGGTCCTGGTCGTCGCCGACTCCGGCAACGGCGTCAGCTCGGCGCTCGACTGGCGCCGCTTCTCCTTCGTCAACGTCGACCTCTCGGTCCATCTCGAGCGCCTCCCCGGCGGAGAATGGGTCTGCCTCGACGCCGTGACCCTTCCGCGGCCGGGCGGGTATGGCACCTCCGACTCCCTGCTGCTGGACGAGCGCGGCAGGATCGGCCGGGCGCTGCAGACGCTGCTGGTCAGCGCGCGCTGAGCTCCGCCACCAGGGCCCGCCCGCGGGCCGAGATCGCCAGGGCGATGGTCGCCGCGGCGACCACCGCGCAGGCGGCGGCGAAGATGAACGCTCCCTCGTATCCGGCCAGCGCCGCCGCGACCCCCGCGAGCGGGGCGCCGAACCCGACCCCGGCGTCGAAGAAGGCCGTGAAGGTCCCGAGCGCCGCGCCGCGCCGGTGCTCGGGAACCCTGCCGACGACGACTAGGGACAGCGACGGGTAGAGCAGCGAGAAGGCCGCGCCCATCGCCAGGGCGCCGGCGATCGCGACAGGGAGGCTCTGGGCGACCGCGATCGTCGCCAGCCCCAGGGATTCGGCGGTTGCCGCCCCGACAGCGCAGCGGGACGGCCCCACCCGGTCGGGGAGATCACCGCCGACCAGACGGGTGAGGACCACCATCGCGGCGAAGGCGCCGAAGACCACCGCTCCGTGGCCGATCCCGCGGGCATCGAGATGGAGGACGACGAAGGCAGCGACGGTCGCGTAGCCGACCGATGCGAGGGCGAGCGCCGAACCCGGCCGGATCGACTCGGCGGCGATCAACGGTCTCAGCTCCGCCTCCTCGGGCGGCACGAAGGGATCGGGAAGCTGGAGGGCGATCAGGCAGCCCAGCATCGGCGCCGCCGCGGCGAAGGTCCAGACCAGCCAGTAGTCGACTGCGTGCAGGAGCAGCGAACCGATCAACGGCCCGAGGCTGAGCCCGCTCCAGACAGCGAGCCCGTAGAGGCCGATCACCCGGCCGCGCCGGTCCTGCGGCGCCAGGTCGACGATCCAGGCCGAGCCCGCGGTGAAGATCGTCCCCTCTCCGACCCCGAGGACCAGCCGCGCGACGATCAGCCCCGGAACCCCCGCCGGCACCATGTAGAGGAGGCCGGCGAGCGCCGCCAGTCCCGAGCCCAGCACCACCGCGAGACGCCGCCCGCGGGTGTCGGCGATCCGCCCGGCGATCGGCCGGAAGACCAGGCCGGTGACCGCGTAGCAGCCGATCACCACCCCGACGATCACGTCGCTGGAGCCGAGCGGCCCGCGCACGTAGTGGGGGAGCACCGGGAGCACGGCGCCCACCGCGAGCATCGACAGCATCGTCGTCGCGAAGACCCCCGCGAACGCCGCCAGCCGGCGCGGGGGTGCCTCCGGGCTGATGTCGGTTCTCGCCGCGCCGATACCCTGATTCTGGCGATGCCAGCGAGCGCGAGCGGCGAGATCGGGGCGGGGGCAGGGCTTCGCCGGTGCCGGGCCTGCGGCGGCCCGGCCGCGGCGGGCGACCGCTTCTGCCGCTCCTGCGGCGCCGAGCTGCCAACGACGCCGGCTCCCGATCGGCGGCACGGAAGCGCCCGGCGCCGGCTGATCGCGATCGCCGCCGCCGTGGCGCTCGGCCTGATCGCCGGCCTGGTCGTTGTGATCGCCGTCAACGGGGACGACGGGGGCCGGGCCGGAACCGTGCAGACCACGGGGACCTCCGCGACGGCGCTCGACCCGGTCGAGTCGCTGCGGGCTCACTTCGACCTGCTCGAGCAGGGCAGATACCCGACGGCGGCGGACGATCTCACCCCAGAGCTTCTCGACACTCTCGGTGGCAGGACGATCTGGATCTCGGAGCGGATCGCAGACCTGCTGGTCGATGCGCAGCTCGACGCGAGAGTCATCGAGGAGACCGACGACTCCGCGACCGTCCGGGTCGACTCCCTGCGAACCGAGTCGCTGACGCGCGGCTGCGCTGAGTTCAGCGGCACCTACTCGATGGCCCGCTCCGGCGATCGCTGGCTGATCTCCTCGGCCGACCTCGTGAGCAGTCCCTGCTGAGCTCCAACCGGGGGCGAGATCCGGGGTACCCGCCGCTTGCAGTCCCATGGCGCGAGTCGCGCTGATCATGATCCTCGCCGCCGCGGTCCTCTGGGCGGCGGGCTCTGCGGTGGCGGCCCCCTCCGTCAGGGTCGAGTGCCCGAGGCCACGCACCCTGCGGCTGGTCCGCTACGAGGACCGCTCCGCACGCCTCTACTGCGCCGGGCGGGTGCTGGTGCGGATCTCGGTGCCCTATTGAGGGTGATGGAAGTCACCGCCGCAGCGCCCCCAGACGCCGCGGCTTGCCCGGCGAGCGCGGTGAGCCGCCCGGCGGTAGCTGTGAACGCGCCTGAAGGGGCGCTCGAAGATGTAGACCTTCGCCCAGCCCCTGGCGATCTGGGTGCGGCCGAGATCGCGGCCGTCGCCGCGGCGGACCACGTAGGCGAGCAGGCGTCCGTAGCGGTCGAAGGCGTCCTGGCTCGGATCGGAGACGAGCTTCACCCGCAGCCCCACCGGCGCCAGCCGCCGCATCGAGCGGGAGGCCCCCGCCGAGCCACACTCCCGCCCGCCGTACTTCTCCGGGGTGTCGATGCCGATCAGCCTCACGTCGTAGCGGCGCCTGCGGGCGTGCCGGGCCCGCACCCTGACCGTGTCGCCATCGACCACGTGGACGATCCGCGCCTTGATCCTCCGTGGCGGCCGCCCGCCGCCGCCGGAGCCGTAGCGACAGGGACAGGGAAGCGTCTCGCAGGCGGTGCCGTCGCCGTCGGAATCGAGGTGGTCGGGATCGTGGCGCGGCCCCCCCTTGGCGAGGAAGTAGTTCTGCGCCGCACGCTGGTTGGGGAAGTCGGAGCAGTCGCGGTCCGCTGCGGCCGCGTGGGAGCCGCCGTGGAACGCCGCAGCCACGCCCACCGCGGCCAGCAGGGCGCCTGTGCAGACGAGCTTCGCCATCACCTGCCGAGGTCGGCGACGCTGTCGAGGATCTGACCGGGCCGGACCGTAGAGCGCTCGGCCTGCTCGCGCGAGGTGCTGCCGCTGAGCACGAGGATCGTCTCCAATCCGGCCTGCGCTGCGCCCTCGATGTCCGAGTCGAGGCGATCACCCACCATCGCCACCCTCGGGCCGGCGATCAGCGAGCGGGCCCGCTCGAACATCGCCCTGGCGGGCTTCCCGCCGACGGTCGCCGAGCGCCCTGACGCGGTCTCCACCGCCGCTAGGACAGAGCCGGTGCCGGGCCAGAGCCCGGAGGGCATCGGCATCGTCGGGTCGCGATTGGTCGCGAACAGCTCCGCCCCTGCGAGCAGCGCCGTGGTCGCGATCCGCAGCTCGCCGTAGTCGAAATCGGGGTGCCCGGAGACCACCACGACCCCCGCATCGGCTCCCGGCTCGCCGTCGAGCAGGCTCGTCCCGGCCGCCTCGACCTCCCGTTTGAAGGATTCGGTGCCGATCACGAACGCGCCCCGCCTGGCGCCGGGCGAGGCAGCGACCAGGCCCGCGGTGACGGCGCCGGCGGTGACGACGCTCTCGGCGCGAACCTCTATGCCCTCCCGCCGCAGTCGGACCGCGTAGTCGCTCGCCGAGGCGCGGGGGTTGTTGGTGAGGAAGGCGACCGCCTTGCCTGCCGCGATCAGCGATTCGACCGCCTCCGCGGCGCCCGGGATCGCGCTCCCGCCCAGCCAGATGACGCCGTCGAGGTCGAAGAGGAAGCCGTCGTAGCCGTCGGCGAGAGCCATGGCGCGCTAGCCGCCCACCCCGGGGAATGGGTCGACGCCGCTCACCCGGTTGAGCGCCACCGACGGTGCGCCGTCGATCGCCGCGGGCAGTGCGGCGGCGAACTCGGCGAGATGGGGTTGGGCGAAGTGACGCTCGAGCGCCTCGCGCGATGCCCACTCCTCGACCGCGATGAACGAGTTGGGCGAATCGATTGCCTCGAAGAACCCGTAGCTGAGGCAGCCCTCCTCATCCCGGGAGCGGCTCTGCATCTCCTCGAGCAGCGAGATCAGCGTCTCGCGCTGCTCGGGCCGGCAGCCGACCCTCCCGATGACGATGATCTTGCCGGGGTCGCTCTCTTCAGTCGATGCCTCCATGGGCTCCTCTCTTGGGTCGCAGGGGTCGGCTAGGGGCGCAGCCCGCGTGACTTGGGGCCACCTGGAAGGTCCTGCCGGACCAGTTCGTGGGCCCGCTCCGCCCAGTCGCAGAGGATGCGCCGCGTGTCTCGCGGGTCGATGATCTCCTCGACGAAGAAGCGCTCGGCGGTCCGGAATGGGGAGGTGACCGCGCTGAGGCGGGCCTCGATCTCGGCCCGCAGCGCGACCGGGTCCTCCGCAGCCTCGAGCTCACGGCGATAGGCGGCCTCGAGACCGCCCGCCAGCGGCAGCGATCCCCAGTTGCCCGAGGGCCAGGCGTATCGGAGGTTGAGCCGCGAGGCGTCGCCGGCGGCCGAGCCGGCGATCCCGTAGACCTTGCGGACCAGGATCGAGACCCAGGGGACGCTCGCCTGGTAGACGGCGACGTAGGCACGGGTTCCCCGCCGCATCGTCCCCCGCTTCTCGGCCGCGGTGCCGACCACGAAGCCTGGCTGGTCGACCAGGTTGACCACCGGCAGCCGGAACTGGTCGCAGAGGTCGACGAAGCGGGTCATCTTCTCGGAGGCGTCGGCATCGAGGCCGCCGCCGTAGGCCTTGGGATCGGAGGCAAGCACTCCAACCGACCTGCCGCCGAGCCGGGCCAGCGCGGTGATCAGCGGCCGGCCGAAGCGGCGTCCGAGCTCGAACACCGAGGCGCCGTCGAAGACCAGCTCGAGGATGCGCCGCATCTCGTAGGTCTTGCGCGGCTCGCGGGGAATGATCCCGAGCAGCTCCTCCTCACGGCGCTCAGCCGGATCGG
Organism: uncultured Actinomycetes bacterium; assembly: GCA_963720735.1. Classification (GTDB taxonomy): domain Bacteria; phylum Actinomycetota; class Thermoleophilia; order Solirubrobacterales; family 70-9; genus JBBRHQ01. The sequence goes on along the minus strand of CAVRGL010000010.1, from coordinate 389,240 downwards.
AAGGGCTCAGGCATGGGGGAGCCTCCCAGACGCTGCCCGGGAGGTAGGAGAGGAAGCGCCGAAGCTGCGCCAGGGCGTCCTCCTCGTCGGCCGCCTCGTTGTCGACGGCGCCGGCGGCCGTCTGCATCCTCGCCCCGCCGAGCTCCTCCTTGTCCGGCGCCTCTCCCATCCCCGCCATCGCCACCACCGGCGGCCCGGCGACGAACAGCTGGGCGGTGCCGCGGACGATCACGCTGAAGTGTGAGGCGACGACCCGGGCCGCCCCGAGCCCGGCGCACGGTCCCAGCGCGGCGGCGGCGACCGGAACGCTCGAGAGGTTGGAGACCGCCACCTCCCAGCCGGGGACCTGGGGAACGTAGGTGAAGCCCATCTGCTCCAGCGATTTGACGCTGCCGCCACCGCCGGTCCCGTCGACGAGGCGGACCAGCGGGATCCTCATCTCCGCCGCCAGCTGCTCGGCGTAGACCATCTTGCGCCAGATCGCGGCGTCGGCGGCGCCGCCGCGCACGGTGAAGTCATCCCCCTGCACCGCGACGCGCCGGCCGTCGATCCGGCCGCGGCCGATCACCATGTTGGCCGGGGTGAACGACTCCAGCTCCCGGTCTTCCCCGTAGCCGCCAACCCCGGCGATCGCTCCGGTCTCATCGAAGCTGTCCGCGTCGAGCAGGCGATCGATCCGCTCCCGCACCGTGAGGCGGCCGCTGGCCCGCTGGCGCTCGACCCGCTCAGGCCCGCCCAGCTCGCGGGCCAGCGCCTCGCGGCGGCGCAGCTCGTCGATCTCGGGCTGCCAGCTCATCTGTCCCCCTCCGGCTCGGGCGCCGGGGGCCAGATGTCACCGCCGGCGATCTCGATCAGGTTGCCGGCCGGATCGTGGAAGTAGAGCGAGTGCCGCGCATCGCTCCACTCCTGCTCGTGGACGATCTCCACCCCCGCGGCTCCGAGGGCCTCGCGCCAGGTCTCGTAATCGTCGGATGACGCGAGCAGGGCGAGGTGGGAGGGCCCGCGGGTCCCATGGCCGGCGATCGGCCCCCCGCGCCTCGCCAGCCGCTCGCGGTCGAACAGCAGGATCAGGCCCGCTCCGACCCGCAGCGCGGTCCCGTCCTCCCAGGAAGCGACAACCGGCATCCCGAGCACGTCCCGGTAGAGGCGAAGCATCTCCTCGGCCTCCTCGGGCTCGTGGTAGAGGGCCGTCTCCAGGACCCCCTCGAGGGCGGACGGCCCGGCTGCCGCGCTCACCTCGGCTTCGCCCTCACCTCAATCCTGCCCGTCCGCGCCGCCCGAGATCTCGCGGGCCGCGCTGATCGCCTCCGGCAGGGGCAGGCCCGCCTTGGCGGCGACCCAGCAGGCTGCCGGCGCCGCGACCCGCTCGGAGGCATGCGCCGCCTCCGCGGCGAGATCGAGGATCGCCGCGAACTCCTCCTTGGTCGCCGCATCGGTCCCCGGCTCGCGTCGGCGAAGCGCGTCCATCCACTGCTTGGCGTTCATCGCGGCGAGCCTATTCGATGGGCCGATCGCGGGTGCTTTAGGTTCGGCCATTACGGTGCGCCCGAGTGGGACGCGCGAAATCCCTTCTCGCGACGGCGCTTCTCGTCCTCGCCGCAGCCCCGTCAGCCTCTGCCGCCGCCGCTCCCGAGCCGCTTACGTCGTGCCCTTCGCCGGCACCAGCCCGGGCGCCCGGACCTTCGGCGGAGGGCACGATTTCCCCGGGGCCGCGGCTCCCTTCGGCATGGTTCAGTGGAGCCCCGACACCTCGCCCTCGGACCGCCACTCCGGGGGCTACGACTATCGCGACCACCACCTCAAGGGGTTCAGCCTCACCCATCTCAGCGGTGCCGGCTGCGCGCTCTACGGCGATTTCCCCTTCGTCCCGACCACCGAGCCGATCACCGGCTCGCCGGCCCCCCACGGCGCCCCGGGCCTCGGCGCGCGCTTCCGGCCCGGTTTCGTCCACGCCGGCGAGCGGGCCCGGCCCGGCTACTACGAGGTCCGCCTCAATCCGTCCCAGGCCGGCCCGATCCGCGCCGAGCTGACGGCGACGACCCGCACGGGCCTGGCTCGCCTCACCTTCCCGCGCAGCCGGCATGCCAGCGTCCTGGTCAATGCCGGCGGAAGCGCCAGGGCCGACGATCTCGCCGCCGTTCACGTCTACCCGTCCCGGCGCGAGATCACCGGGGTGGCCTCCAGCGGCTACCTCTGCGCGCAGCGGCCGCGCTACAGGGTCTACTTCTCCGCCCGATTCAACCGTGGCTTCGCCGCCTTCGGCACCTGGCGCCGGCAGGCGCTCCACGCTGGCGCGAAGGCGGCCGCCGACCGCAAGCCTCCCTCGACCGTGGCTTCGAAGACCGCCCAGGCGGGAGCCTTCGCCACCTTCGACACCACCCGCAACCGGGTGGTCAAGGTTCGGGTCGGTGTCTCCTTCGTCAGCGTCGCGGGGGCCCGGCGCAACCTGGCGGCCGAGAACCGCTCCTTCGACTTCGGCCGGGTGGCCCGCGCGACGGCCGGCCGCTGGAACCGGACTCTGGCGAGGATCACCGTCGGTGGCGGCAAGCGCCACAACCTGCAGACCTTCTACACGGCGCTCTACCACGCGCTGCTGGCTCCCCGCACCTTCAGCGATGCTGACGGGCGCTACCCCGGCATGGACGGGCAGATCCAAGACGCCGGGGACCACACCCAGTTCGCCGATTTCTCCGGCTGGGACATCTACCGCAGCCAGATCCAGCTGCTCTCCATCCTGGCCCCCGGCCGGGCGGCCGACATCGTCAGCTCGATGCTCTCCGACGCCGAGCAGAGCGGCTGCCTGCCGCGCTGGTCATACGCCAACGGGCAGAGCATGATGATGGTCGGCGATCCCGCCGATCCGATCATCGCCTCCGCGGCCGCCTTCGGCGCATCGGGCTTCGATCACGATGCCGCCCTTGCGGCGATGCTGAAGGGAGCTGAGACCGCTTGTCGCAGTGCCGATGGAACCTATGTCGAGCGCCAGGGCCTGGGGCCCTATCTCGCCCTCGGCTACGTTCCCTATGACCTCGACGTCAATCGCCGCAACGCCAACTCGATCTTCGGCGACCCCGGAGCGGTCTGGGCCTCGGCCGCGACAACTCTCGAGTACGCGATCGACGACTTCTCGATCTCCCAGTTCGCGGCGCGCTTCGCCGGCCAACCCGCGGTCTACGGGGAGTTCATCCGCCGCGCCGGGAACTGGCGGCGCCTGCTGAACCGGCACAGCCACAAGATCGAGCCGCGGTTCTCCAGCGGCGCGTTCCGCCACCACTACGACAATGTCGGGGGCGGGGGCTTCGTCGAGGGCAACTCCTTCCAGTACACCTGGATGGTTCCTCAGGACCCGGCGGGCCTGTTCCGGGCGATCGGCGATCGGACCGCGGCGACCGTCCGCCTCGACAGCTTTCTGCGCCGGCTCAATGGCAGTTCCGGGGCGACCCACACCACCCACGCGCTGCTCGGAAACGAGCCGAACCTCAACGTCCCCTGGCTGTATGACTGGACCCGGCGGCCGTTCAAGACTCAGGCCGCGGTCCGTAGGTCAATCCTTCGCCTCTACAACACCTCGCCGGCGGGCTACCCGGGAAACGACGACCTCGGCGAGCTCGGATCCTGGTACGTGTTCGGGGCGCTCGGTCTCTATCCCGAGGTGCCCGGCGTCGGCCTTCTCGCCGTCGGCAGCCCGCTCTTCCGCCACGCCTCGATCCACCTTCACGGGGGCGGGAAGGTGCTGATAACCGCCGCCGGGGCCTCGCCCCGCAATCCCTATATCGAGGGCATGCGCTTCAACGGGCACCCCTACGGCCGGCCGTGGACGACCTGGTGCGCGCTCGCGCGCGGTGCCCGCCTCACCTACCGGCTGGGCAGTCGACCCAACCCGGCCTGGGGCGACAGTCCAGCGGCCCTGCCACAGTCATATGGACCCAACCATCCCATGCCGAAGAATGCCTGCATACCATGACCAGGATGAGACTTGACTCAGCTGCGTTTTGGCTTCCCTTAACCCCCATTTGACGCCCCGGTTGGACGCCCTCCGCAATCTTTAAATTGGTGGAAGCCGCGACCGCTGCCCCCCAAGGACGATCCCTGCCCGTGCCGGCCTGGCGCCGGCTGCCGCGGGCCGATTCCATCGTGCTCTGGGGGCTGCTGGGGATCACCGGTGTGGGGATCGCGATCCGTTTCTCGACCCTCGGCCTGCAGAGCTACCACCACGACGAGGTGATCACCGCCGCGCGGGTCCTGCCCGGGAGCTTCATCCACATGCTGCGCGAGGTCAGGGCAAGCGAGTCGAACCCGCCCCTCTACTACGTCCTCGCCTGGGGGTGGTCGAAGCTCTTCGGCACGAGCGAGTTCGGGCTACGGTCGCTGTCGGCGCTGTTCGGGGTTGTGACGATCCCCGTTGCCTACCTGATCGGTAAGGAGCTGCTGAGCAGGAGGGCGGGCCTGATCACGGCTGCCCTTGTGGCGCTCAACCCGATGCTGATCTGGTACTCGCAGGAGGCCCGCTCCTACGCCCTGCTGGTCATGCTCTGCGCCGCCTCTCTGCTGTTCTTCCTCCGAGCCCGTCGCAGCGGTGGCCCCTGGGATCTGGCGCTGTGGTTCCTGTTCTCGGCGCTGGCGCTGTCGAGCCACTATTTCGCCGCCTTCCCGGTTGCGATCGAGGCGGCGTGGCTGCTGGTCGCGACGAGGTTCCGCCCCGGGGTCTTGATTGCAGTTGCGGGGATCGCGGCGACGGGCCTGCTCCTGGCCCCGCTCGCCCTCGCCCAGACCAACCCCCACCACATCGGCTGGATCTCCGCCAGCCCGCTTCCGGTCCGGGCAGTGCACACTGCCGCCGCCTTCGTGATCGGCGAGACCGGCCAGGTGATCGGCCACAAGCCCCGCGACGGGTTTGCCCTGATCCCGGGTGTGATCGCCGCGCTGGGGGTCAGCTTCGCGCTGCTGGCCGCCGGGCGAGCAGGGAGGCGGGGGGCGGCCGTCGGCCTCGCGGTCGGAGGCGGAACCGTTCTCCTCGCCGCCGCCGCCGCTTTGGCCGGCAAGGACTACGTCATCGCCCGCAACCTGCTGCCCGCGCTGGTTCCCATGCTGGCGGTCGCCGCCGTCGGTTTCGCTGCGCCCCGCTTGCGCCTCGCCGGGATCGCGGTGGGGGTCGCACTTTGCGCCTACTGGCTTGCCTTCGACGTCCACGTTGCCCGTACCCCGAGTCTTCAACGCCCGAATTGGCGCGACCTCGCCCAGAAGATCGACACCTCCGGGCACGCTCGCGCTGTGGTCAGTTGGAAGCTCGCCGCAGACCCGCTCGAGTTCTATCTGGAACACGACGCGCACCGGGTCTTCTCGGGCAGGGTCCGCGCAAGGGAGATCGACGTCGTCGCCAAGCCGCTCGAGGCGCGTTCGCTCACCGGGATACCGGCCGACTTCCACCGGGTGGGATGGGTCAGGGAGGGGCGCCTGGTCCTGATCCGCTACGTCGCCGGCAAGGCGCGCACGATTCATTTCAGCCGGCTCAACCGGCTGCAGACTGGATTCGGAGTCAACGCAGTTCTGATCGACGGTGGAGCAGGAGAGGCCCAGCTCGGGATGCTGGCCAAGCCGCTGCGGGGACGGCTGTCGTGACGGCGGTCGAATTTGCGGGGCGATTGGGGGCCGCCGCCAAGATCCCTGCGAACTGGCTTCAGCTTCTCAAGTTTGGCGTCGTCGGGGGATCCGGCTACGTGATCAATCTCGCCGTCTTCGCCCTCCTCGCCAACGCTGCCGGCATCCACCACACGCCGGCGGCGATCGGCGCCTTCTGCGTCGCGGTCACCAACAACTACGTGCTCAACCGTATCTGGACCTTCGGCCCGGGCGAGGGGAGAGTGGCATTCCAGGCGGCCCGGTTCGTCGCCGTCAGCATCGCCTCGCTGATGATCAACCTCGTGGCGCTGGAGATCCTCGTCGCCGGTGCCGGCATGGGCGAGCTCCCCGCCCAGGCGATCGCCGTTGCGATCGCGATGCCGTTCAACTTCATCGGCAACAAGTTGTGGACGTTTTCATGAGCAGGAGGAATTAGCTTGGGTTCAGCCCGGCCTTATCCAAGCTTTCCGGAGCCGCCGCAGAATCGGTTCATGTCCGATTCCGGATTCTCGGTCTGGCTGGTGTTGCCGACCTACAACGAGGCTGGCAACATTGAGGCGATCGTGGAGGCGGCGAGGGCCAACCTGGCCCGACCGCGCCGGATCCTCATCGTCGACGACAACTCCCCCGATGGGACCGGCCGAATCGCCGATCGGCTGGCCGCCCGCCACGACGATGTCGCCGTCTTCCACCGCGCCGGCAAGGAGGGCCTCGGCCCCGCCTACGTCGCCGGCTTCCGCCGCGCACTCGCTGGCGGCGCCGACCTGCTGCTGGAGATGGACTCCGACTTCTCACATGACCCGGCCGACCTGCCGCGCTTGGTCGAGGCTGCCGCTGATGCCGACTTGGTTGTCGGCTCCCGCTACGTCGAGGGCGGCGCCGTCGCCGACTGGGGCCTGGCCCGCCGCGCCATCAGCCGAGGCGGAAGCGCCTACGCGCGCGCCGTCCTCGGCCTCGGCGTCCGCGACCTGACAGGCGGTTTCAAATGCTTCCGCCGCGAGGTCCTGGAGGCAATCGACCTCGACTCGATTGGGGCCCACGGTTACGTCTTCCAGGTCGAGATGACCTATCGCGCAATCCAGTCGGGCTTCCGGGTCGCAGAGGTCCCCATCACCTTCCGCGACCGCGTAGTCGGCGAGTCGAAGATGAGCCGGGCGATCGTCGCCGAGGCGATCTGGCAGGTCCCGCTGCTCCGCTTCGAGAGTCGCCGTCGCGCCCGGGCCGCGCGGACGCCACAGACCAGCGGCGCGGCCTAGGGTCGCTACCGCAGCAGGTGCTGGAGTGGCGCCGTCGGCACCCTCGCGGCATTGCGCAGCGGCGGCAGGCCGTAGATGCTCTCGATCGTGTGCAGGAGCGTGTAGTGGTTCGCCTGAGCGGCCGACCGTGCCCCGGGCCGGGCGGCTCCTCCGGTGGCGATCGTGGCGACGTGGCCGCCGCCATGATGGCCAAAGGCGCCCGCCTTCGAGGTCCCCTCGTCCCAGGTGATGAAGAGGACGCCGTGGGGACCGAGAGCCCGCACTACGCGTGGGAGAAGGTGCGAGAGGTAGCGGTCGCTCGCACGGACCGAGCAGCTGTGGCCGTCATGACAGAGGCTCAGCCCGAGCCAAGAGAAACGGGGCAGGGAGTGGTTGTGGATGTCGCGTGCCAGGCGGCGGAAGGGGACCACCGCCCTGGCGCGGTTTCCGCGGAAATGGCGGAAGGGATTGACCTTGTGCGAGCCCGGCTCGAAGTAGGCTCGCCACGAGATCCCGGCAGCGCTGAGCTGACCGAACACGCCCATGCCCGGGACCCTGCAGCTTCTGCAGTCGTTTCTGATGCCGAAGGTTGAGCCCCCGGTCATCGCCAGGTAGTTGGGCAATGACGGATGGCTCACGGCGAAGTAGCCGGTGGCGAGCGCGGAGCGGCGCGCCAGCCCGGTGATGTAGGGGGAGCTGAGTCTGCCGATCACGCTGCGGTACTCGTGGTTCTCGAGCACGAGGACCGCGACATGCCGGTAGCGCGGAGGATGCGAGGGGGTGATGTGCGCAGTAGCACCATCGCTGTCGGGAACGGCCACTAGGGCCAACAGCGCCGCGATCGCGAATCCACGCAGTAGATGCCTTCTTCGTGCCGGCCGTTGGGGGAGCACACCTCGATGGTTCCTCTCCCGATATGAAGTTCTCCTGAACGGAGCGGAGATTTGACGCAGGCTTTGCCACCTCTTGACCTGTCGCCGATCAGGGGCATCCACGCTTCCCCGAGGCCACAACCGAAGGAGGCGAGGATGCCGCAGATATTCGTAGTCACGGACGCTCCGAACGAGGCCGCCGGAACGGTCGTCTACCGTAAGCGGGTGGCGCTCACCGACCTCGAGTCCGGCCACTTCGCCGGCGACCTCGTCGAGCGGGTTGGGGGGGCGGTTCTCGACGCGGATGAGCTCGAGCACCGGGCCGCGGAGCTCAGCCGGTCACGGCCCTACGAGCGAGCGGGCTGAGCCGCACCTCTACGATCGACGCAAGCGGAGCACCCTGACGGTCGAGGCCGCCGACCAGGTAACCGGCGCCCGCCACCACTCCGGCCGCCGCGTTCTGTACCGGAGCCGGTAGCCGACCAATTCGTTTCGCCCGTCCGCGAGCAGGGTCGACGCGGAGCACCTGGTCGGTGGTCTGGCCGTCGAGCCTGCCGCCGAGAAGGAGCGTGCGACCATGAATCGTCACCACCGATGAGTGCGAGAGCCCGCCCGGTAGGCGGCCGACGAGAGTCGCCTTGCCCGAAGCGGTGTCGACAAGCTGGATTGCGGCTGTGTCGGTTCCGTCGGCGAGCTCCCCCCCGAGGACGTAGACGGTCTCACCTTGCACGACCACCGAGGCGTATCGCACTCCCACCGGTAGGTTGGCGACGCTCTTGAAGCTGCGCCCGTCGCGGGTCTCGAGCACGGCAGTGACGGGGCTGGTGCCGTCGTAGCCGCCGAGGACGACAGCGGCGCCCCCGACTGTCACCGCCGAGAGGTCGGAGCGGCTCTGGGGAAGATGGCCGACGACCGTTCCCGGTCCGCCGGGCTTGAGTCGCTCGACCTCGTCGATCGTCGACGCCGAACCGCCACCGAAAACCAGGACCCCGGCGGCAAGCGACGCCGCCGCCACGTCGTGCAGGGGCTGTGAGAGCGATCCGGCCGAAGCGAAGGTTCCGGCTTGCGGGTCGAGCCGCAGCACGGATGAGGTCGAGACGTCGTTGTTGTCGAGCCCGCCGATCACGAGCAGCCTCGAGGACAGTCCTGCGACCGCCTCACCGGAGAGCGGAGTGGGCAGCTTCATCCCCGACGGTCGGATCGTCAGCCGCAGCGGTTGCGGCGGGCGGGCTGACGACGTTCCAGTTCCGCCGCGATCCGCACCAGTGCGCTTTGATCCGGAGCCGCCGTTAGACCCCGAGGAGAGGAGGACGATCGCAAGGACCAAGGCGCAGACGAGCGCCGCCCCAACGCCGGTCAGGCGCCGCCTTCGCCGCCGCTTCGCCGCTGCCCGCCGATCACGTCGCCATGCCTCGCTTCCGGTCTCCATCACCCGAAGTCTCACAGCACCGGCGCCCGGCGGATTGCTGAGCGCCCGCGGCGCCCGGACGGCGGCCTGTCGCCGGGATAAGGACTCATTCAGGCATTGGTGCGATTCTGTTTGCGGTGTCCAGACCATCCCAGCCGCTCGTCGTCTGTGCGACCGCCTCAGGCTCTTCGAGCGGCCCGACGGCCGGCTCTTTCGCCGCAGCCAACTCGAGCGGACTGGCGCCTATTTCGACCGCTTCGGCAGGAGCACGTTCCTCATCGCGCGCTTTGTTCCGTTCGTTCGGACCTTGGTCAGTCCTGCCGCGGGCTGCCAACGACGGGACTCAGCAGCCTGAATAGCCGAGCCAAGCGCGCGGCGAGCCGGTATCCGTGCTCAAGGCGTCCAGCTCCACGAGACGAATAGGTACGCAGACGCCGCGAGAACAGGGGCCGATATCCCTAAGACCATGCGGACCAGCTGACGCTCGGTTGCCCACAATGCCAGCGCGATCCAGAGGGGAAAGAGGACGAGGGTGAAGCGAGGAAACGACTTCAGGGCATCGTTTCTTGCCGGCACCGAGACCGCCAAAGCGAGACCGATGGCAGCGAACGCGGTGTAGGCGCCAGGAAGCCTCCTCCAGGAAAGGCGTAACAGCCAAAGCGAGAGTGCGAGGAACACAAGGTCAGCAAGGTGGCGGATCACCCCGCTGACTCTGATGGCGCCGGCCAGGCGAGGATCGAGTCCCGGAAATGCCACGACGCCGACCTCTCTAAGCGCCCTCCAGATCCCGAGGGGAATCCCGCCGAGCGGCAAGAAGCTTCGGTCCTAGTAGCGCGGGATCCAGCCGGACCGCGTTGTGGGGGAATCTCCCGACCAGCAGGACCGTCGCGATTCCGGCGATCCAGATCAGAAGACGAGATGAGAAGAAAGCGGCAAGGCCATCGCGAAGCGCGATCCGCCGCTCGTCGTGACGACGGGGCTCGCCCCTCCCCAGGTACCTACTTACCGGTGTCGTTGTTGGACAGATGAGCCGCTGCCGCAGAGCTGTACGCGAAGCCGATGTCGGTTACCCGCTGTGTGCCGGGCACGAGGATGCGCAGCGCGCGGCCGTCGCTCCACCGCAGGTCGACGCGGATCAACGCCCCATGGTTGCGATGGCCGACCGACATCACCGAGCCGGTGCCCGTGGAGGACTCATGAATGGTCCTGTCCTCGTGCACCTTCTCACCGGTCAGCGAGCCGGTGAGCGCCGCCTCCTTGTCGATGTTCGAGAGGCGGGGGTGACACTCGTCGTTGACGCCGTGGACGGAGCGGACGCAGTTGGCGATGTTGATGTCTGAGACATGAGCGCCACCAGGGATCGTGACTACCTTGTTGTAGCCGTCGAACCAGTAGAACTTGATCCGCAGGAGGCGGTGCCGGGCGCTCGGGCTTACGACCGCCAGCTCGTGGCCCCTCCCGGTCGCGTGCACGGTAGGGGTTACGGTCGCCGCAGACCGCGGCGGAGTCGCGGTGAGCGGGATGGCGATCGCCGCAGCGGCGGCGGCGCACAGGGTGGCTGAGCACAGTTTCGGTCGCGTAATTCCTCCCGTGTCGGGGGGTGGGGGCTCGATGGCCGCCCTGCTTGGAGTCCTCATTCTGCACCCCAATGGTTAAGGGATCCAGTTCGCCCCGGGGGCCGGGGGCCACAGGCCGGGATCCAATTTGGCTCGAACGACGCCGCACCGACCAGCCAGTGACTCTCGTCAGCCACCTTCATCGGGGATTTATCTCGGTGCGTCTAGATTGCGCCGTGGGCGCTCGGAGCACATGGATGGGCGAGGCGCCGCTCTTCCGACCCATACCCGATGGCGGCTGGCAGCTGCCTGCCGGCTGGTTGCTCGCAGGCCTCACGGCCATCGTCGGACTACTCGCCTTCTGCGCGGATCGCATCTATAACGGGGATTTCTTTCTGCAACTGCTCGGCGGGCGTTTCGTTGCCCAGCACGGCTTCACCTTTCACGATCCGTTCCCGACCATCGTCCAGGGCCGGCCATGGCTGAACGAGCAATGGCTGGCAGAGCTGATCTTCTACGGCATTACCCGGGCGATCGGGTTCGCGGGACTGGCAACCGCCTATGCGACGATGCTGGCGCTCTCCGGGGGCATCTTGCTATGGGCCTGCCGCAAGAAGGGGGCTCTGCTGCTGCTCGCCGCGGCGACCTGCTTCCTGCTTGGCGTGCTCACCTTCGTGCACCCGCGGGCAGCCGGTTTCTCAGTGCTCGGCTTCAGTGCGCTGGCCGCGTTCTTGGCCTGGACTGCTGCGGACACGCTTCCGTCCGCGAAACGGGTCGCGTGGGCTCTGATCGGGGCTCCTCTAGGCATCGCCCTCTGGGCAAACCTTCACGGCGGCTTCCTCGCCGGGCTGCTGCTGATCGCGCTCTTCACCCTCGGGCTTGCAATCGACGTGTGGCGCGGGCAGGGGGAGACGCGGCATGTCTGGCTGGGGGCGGCATGCGTGCTGCTGTCGCTCGCCGCGGTCACTCTGGCCACCCCTCTCGGCTCCGACATCTGGACCTACATCGTCAGCCTGAGCAACCCCGCGATCCCTTCTATCAGCACCGAATGGGGGCCAACCTACCGCTCCCTGCCGGAGATGCTCTACCTCGGGGCCGCAGCAGCGTTGGCGCTCAGCCTGTGGTGGCGGAGCCGCGCCCCACGCCGGGCGATGCCGCTGCTTGTCGTCGTCGGTTTCCTCGGCTTCGGCCTTCTTGCGGCCCGCAACCTGATCTTCCTCGGGCCCGTGGTGGCCTTCATGATCGTCTGTGCCGCCCCCGACCGACCGGCGCGGTCAGTGGGACGGTTCACCGCGGCATCGCTCGCGGCGGCGCTCTCGCTCGCGGCCACGCTCGCCTTGGTGCTCGGACCGCCCCACAGCGCGAGGCCCTTGGGCTCGCCGCTGGTCTCCTATGCAATCGCCCATCCTCCGCGGACCGGCAGGATCGCCGCCTACGCGGGGATCGGTTCGTACCTACTTTGGCGTGACCCGCGAACCCCGACCGTGCTCGACGGCTGGCTCGAGCATTTCACCCCGTTCCAGCTCATCGGCACCTACGCCATCCTCGACGGCAGGGCGACAACCAACCGAATGTTGAACCGATTGGGAGTCGGGGCCGTCATCGCCGTGCGGAACGCCGCCATCCAACGGTTGCGAGCCCAGGGCTTCGTCGAGATGTTCGCCAGCCCAACAGGCAGCTACCTCGTGCGAACCCGCGCATCGGGTCCGGTTTCCATGCACGAGAGACCGGGGCGCTCGCGGATTCGAAACGGAAGCCCAGTTCGTCCCCTCGCGACCACCCGTGATCTATCGGGAATCTGAGCGTGGCAGGGTGATCCGATAGCCACCCGGCCGACAGGCAAAAAGTATTCCCAATCCTTGGTCCGGAGCTTCCTGGGCTCTTCATGCCTTCCGACAAACATCAGGCGGGACCTCCGAGAAAGGGACAACTCCAATGTGCCGGCAGGCGGACCCATTGCATCTTCGACTGATTGCCTATACGCGGTACGGCCCGATGGTTGGGTGCCTGGAATGCGGCAATTCCAGGCTGATCCGAACTCTCGACCCAGTATTGACCTCCGCCGCCCGCCCGGGCGAGGGGGGCAGGCACCCTTCGGTGGTATCGCCTTGGTTTCGTCAGGGAGGGAATGGATGAGGCGGGCCGGGTTGGTGATGAACATCGGCTCCGGAGCAATTCGTCAGAGCTATGACCCCATCGCCCGGCCCTGGAAGCCATGCAGGCGATAGGACGCCGCCGGGCCTTGGGCCTGCTCGGCGGGTCGCTGCTTTCTGGGGCCTTGTTGCTGCAGTTGGGTTGCCTAGGCTCGCGAAGCCCCGATCCGGCGCTTCCACGCCCCGCGATCGCTTCTGTGCCGCGACCAAACGTCGTCTTGATCCAGCTCGATGATGCCAGGCTCGATGACATCAGCGCCAGGACGATGCCATACGCATGGAGCCTGCTGGCGCGAGGCGGAACCAGCCTCAGGGACTACTACGTCACCACCCCCGTCTGCTGCCCTTCACGGACCTCGCTGCTGACCGGCCGCTACACCCACAATCACCGGGTGCTGACAAACTCGTTCCACCTCGCCGGGGGAGGGGGAGGCTTCCCCGCCTTCGCACGCCACGTCCGCGGCGACTACCTCGCCCCCTGGCTGCAGGAGGCGGGCTACCGCACGATTCACATCGGCAAGTTCCTGAACTTCTACGGACGCGGTAACCCTCGCCGTGTCCCTGGCGGCTGGTCGGGTTGGGCGACGATCGTCGACAGCCCCTCCGACTCCCGCTACTACCACTACCGGCTGAACATCGACGGCCGGGTGACCCGCCCGATCGGCCGCTACGGAAGGGGTGATGGCCACCATTGCTTGTCATCCGATGGCTGCACCTACGTGACGGATCGTTTGACGCTGCTCGCTCAGCACGAGCTAACCCGTGACCGCTCCCGGCCGTTCTACCTGCAACTCGACGAGGTCGCACCTCATGGCGACAAGGTTCCACCCGACGGCCCGGCTGTTAAGCGCAGCGACCGCCATCCCCTTCGGATCACAAGGAGACCCGGGGGTGCTGCGTTCAATGAGGCCGACGTAGCCGACAAGCCGGCTTTTCTAAGACGTCAGCGACCGCTCGATCGCCGCGAGATCCGAGACCTTCGCCGCTCGGAGCGAATGCGGCTGCTCTCGCTGGGGGCGGTGGATCGGGGGATCAAACGAATTGCCACCGAGCTGGCGCGCCAGGGCCGCCTGCAGAACACCTACATCATCCTCACCTCGGACAACGGGTTACTGCTCGGCGAGCACCGCTACCGAACGGCGAAGTTCCTCGCTTATGAGCCGGTCTCCCACATGCCGCTGCTGATCCGCGGTCCCGGCATCCCCCGTGGCCGGCTGATGACCGGACCGGCAGCCAACATCGACCTCGCCCCGACAATTCTGCGCTTGCTCGGTGCCCCGCTCGATCATCGCTTTGACGGCATCTCATTGGCCAACGCTCTCCGGGGCGGGCGCCTGCCTTCGCGAAGGGCGCTTCTGCTCGAGGCCTACCCTCCCGGACGCGCTCGCAAGGCCTTCGTCCCCAAGCCGAAGATCCCCAACAAAGCTCCGAGCCTGCGCTATAGCGCGATCCTTCTCGGACACTGGAAACTGATCGACTACCGCCGGGGCGGGCGCGAACTCTACAACCTGCGCTCCGATCCACACGAGACCCGCTCGCTCGCTCACATACCACGCTACCGAAGCTTGGAGCAGGCCCTCGAACGACGCCTGCGCCGTCTGAGACGGTGTCGTGGCGACTCCTGCAGCCGGCCGATCGGGTCGTCCTTGCCCCGTCCCTGATGCCCTGACACGGGTGACCATAGACACACCCCGTCCGGCTCGACGGACCCGATCGCCCGGGTCAATAGTTGGTAGAGGTGGACCCATCATCTTCGAGCGAACCCGCGTCGAAAGCCCTGGACACGACTCCGCCGCGCACACGCTTCGCTAGATCCAGTGAGGGGCTTCTCGCATTTTCAGAATGCGAACATTCCGCGGAGGCGACTGTCGCGCAAGTGTCGGCGCTGCCGAGCTACAAAGCAGCGGTAAGAGCGCGGAATTCAATGCGAGTGGGTGTGTCCGCGAACTGTGCGCCACGAATTCCACGTGATCTTGAGGATCACCACCGTTATGCCGAGCCCGATCAGGGGATCGGCAATCGGAAGGCCGACCGCCACCACGGCGGCACTTGCGACCACGGCCAAGCTGACGTAGGCGTCGGCGCGAGCATGATTGCCGTCGGCGATCAGAGCCGGGCTCTTCAGGGTCCATCCGGCACGGGTTCGGATCCGTGCCGCGACCCAGTTTCCGCCGTACCCGAGGAGACCAGCCCCGGCGAGTGCGAGCAGATGAGTGGGGGTCTGGGGGTGGATCAGGCGAGACACCGCTTCCGCTCCCGCGACGCAGGCCGAGATGAAGATCGCGGCGACCACGAACAGTCCCGCGTATTCCTCGGCCCGCTCGGATCTGAGCAGAAAGGCGATGGCGAGAGGGATCGCGGTGGCGGCATCACCGAAGTTATGGATCAGGTCAGCGAGCAGTGCGATGCTGCCGCTGGCGATAAAGATCGCCGTCTGGGCCAGTGCCGTCGCGCCGAGCACGACGAAAGAGAGCCCGACGGCGCGCAGGCCCTTGCGGGACCTCATGATGCTCCTGTCGACCAACCCGTGCGTGTGCCCATGGCCGCCGTCGTGATCGTGGCCGTGGGGCTGGGAGTGCTCCTGGCCGTCGTGCGTGTGTGGTCCGGCGTGAGGGTGCGAGTGCGGCGGCTCTGGCCAGTGACGATGCAGGTCACCGCCGAAAGGTTCATAGGTAAGCCAGCCTTCGGCTCTTTGGCTCGCGCCTTGGCTCGGCATCCCGAAGGATTTCGCGGCTATCGCTGTCGCCGCCGGCTTGCGCGGGGCGCCCTCGGTGCGGGCCAAGATCGTTGCCTCTCTTCTCTGGCCTGCGGAGTTAGCTGTCGGGCTCGCGCTGAAAGAGCTGCGCTACGGCAAGTGCTTCGGCCGATTCGCCCCGGAGACCTTCAGGGGGTAGGGGGTCTCTGAGGTTCCTCCGCTCCCCGCCGGACGTCCGGCGGGGATTCGGCACGACTGGCGTCGGAGTATAGGACGCAGTCAGTGGTTCAGCGACCAGGGGATGGACGGTCCAGAAGCAGGGCGTTGTTTCCGTAGCCGGTGAAGCCTCCGGCCACCTCGCGCCAGCTCAGCACCACTGGCCGTCGCGTCCGGTAGCGGCTGAGCGTCATGCGACCAAACGTGACCTGCTCGACGCGATGGAAGGGAAGCGGCAGTTTCGAGGCGCCGTGCCGGGGGGGAGGGCGACCGCTGAGCACGTCAACTTCGCTCAGCGGCCGTGCCCCCAGCTTCCACTGCTTGTACTTGACCCGCTGTTCGCCTCCGCCGATGTAGAAGGGGAGCGGGGGGTCTCCCTGCTCCCAGGCGAGAATGGCCCTCGGCCCCGTCGGCGGCCCGATCTGCTTGGCGGCCGAGCGCCAGTCGTCGCGCTGAAGCTGAATCCGCATGTCCGCATAGACGTCAAAGGCGAGCCAGTAGCCGCTCAGGGCAACCGCGACGAGGAGGCCCGCGAGGCCCGCACCGCGGCTGCTGACTCCGGCGGCGATGATTCCGAGCAGGGGGATCAGCGCAGGAAGCAGATTTCGATCGAGCACGTAGTCCCTGCCCGCCGCCGAGGCGAAAAGGGCGATGCCGATTGCCCCTGCCCCGACGATGAGCGCCACTCTCGCCCCGGCGCGCTCACGGCCACCGCCACGCAAGACGAGCAGCGCGACGGCCAGCACGGCGAGCCCGAATGGGATCAGGGCGTGCTTCAGCGTTCCCGCTCCGCCGGCAGCGAAGCTGATCGCCGTGGCCCGGAGGCGGCCGTCGAGGCTGAAGGTGGCGATCCAGTCGTTGCGCGTCCCAGCCGCCTGGTGCAGAGCGATCGGCGCCAGGGCGGCGAGCGCTGCCGCCAACCCTGCCAGTGCGAGGATCAGCCCGCGGCGCAATCGCCAGACGGCCAGCAGCCAGACGGCCTCGATCGCCACCGGGAACACGGCGAAGTAGTGACTGGCGAGGGCGACGACGGAACAGGTGGCCCACCAAGCGAACTCGCGCGATCCTCCCGACTGGCGAGCGCGCAGGAAGAATAGGAACCCGAGGCCGGAAAAGAGGATGAGGAGCGCGTAGGCGCGGGCATCCTGCGAGTACCAGACGAGGATCGGGTTGACTGCCGAGAATGCCGCCAGGGCGAACCCGGTGCGACGACCGACCAGCGTCTGTCCGATCAGAAAGGCGACCGGGACGGTGGCGATCCCAAACAGGGCGGAGAGCGAGCGAAGGCCGGTCTCGTGGACGCCGAACGCCTGGCTCCAGATCCAGGCCAGCACGTAGTACAGGGGCGGGGTCGACTCGCCACGCCATACTTCGTGCATTGCGTGCCCGAAGCTTCCACCGAGCACCCGAGCGGCGGTGACCGCCTCATCGTGGCGGTAGGACTGCAGGCCAAGGGTCGAGAGCCGGATCGCGGCCGCAAGGGCGGTCAGCGCCGCGACGGCCCAGAAGAGCCTCGTACGGTTCGCCGCCCAGCGACGCGGCGCGCCTGCCGGGCGCCCGATCGAGGGCTCAACGGAAGTCGCTTTCATAGCGTCGATACGCGGTCGGTCGCCATCCCTCGGCCTGGCGCGGTATAAGGCATCGTACGGACCTTGTGCGAGGCCCCGCCTGGGCCTCGGATTGCAGCCCCAGCGGCTGCCGGCGCCTAGTGTCGGCGCCCTGCAACCTCCGACGGGCGCGCGTGTTGCAGCCTTCGATGCATCGGATCAGAATCAAGCATCATCGAGCCAGGCGGCGCAGAGCGTTCGCCGCTGCGGCGACCGCTGTGCTGCTCGCCGTTGTCCCGGTGGCTCAAGCGTGGGCGCGGCCCCGGCTGCTGTTGCCCCCCCGGGGCCACGACTACTTCGGTGTCACGGACACCGGCGTGGAGAGCGATTTCAAGTCGTTCGCCGAGGCGGTGGGTCGACACCCCGCCGTGATCGAGACGTTTCAGCGCTGGCACGGCCCGCTGCGCGGTTCCCTGGCCCGCTGGCAGCATGCCCACGCGCGGCCCATGCTCCACGTGACCACCGCCGCATCCGACGGTGTGACCGAGACGATCACGCCCCGAGCGATCGCCCTCGGCCGCGGTGACAATTTCCTCTATCGCCTCAACGGCCTCTTCTGGTCCCACCATCTCCGCGGCTACCTGCGCCCCCTCGGGGAGCCGAATCGCTGCCTCAACGTGTATGCCGCCTACGACTGCGGCGGGGGGTTGCGGGCGGGGCACAGTCCCTACTGGTATCGGCAGGCCTTCCGCCGGATCTACATCGTCGTCCACGGCGGGGGTAAGCGCGCGAAGATCAACCGGCGACTTGCCCGGGTCGGGCTTCCGGGCCTCGACGCGCGTCACGGCAAGCCTCCCGTCGGCCTGCCGGCTGCGCCGGTAGCCGTCGTCTGGAGCCCCCTGACCAACGGCTCGCCGGGGATCCGCGGCAATGCGCCCAGCAACTATTACCCGGGCTCACGCTACGTCGACTGGGTCGGCACCGATTTCTATTCCGACTATCCGGGCTGGAAATCGCTGACACGCTTCTACCGCCGCTATCGGGGCAACCCGTTCGTGCTGAGCGAGTGGGGGCTGGTCGGCAGCGACGACTCCCGCTACGTGCGACGCCTGTTCAGCTGGGCGCGCCACCACCGCCGCTGCCGAATGCTCGTCTACTACCAGGACTTCGGCGAGTCCAACCCCTACCGAATCCAGAGGTATCCGGCCAGCCTGCGGGTGGTTCGTCGCCATCTCAATTCTCGGCGTTTTGTGGCCCTGGCCGCCCACGCGCCCCACCCGAAGCTGCCGCCTCCCCACAAGGGCGGCGTCTCACCTTGACGACGAACTGACACGGCGCGCGCCGGCCGCCACCGATCCGTAACGTCTGCGCCGTGAGCCGGGCGATTGCCATGCGCCGCCGGGCGGCGGCGTCACCGGAACTGCTCGTCGTTGGCTCGATCCTCGCCCTCGGCGCGATTCTCCGTTTCGCCACGCTCGACCTGCAGAGCTACCGCTACGACGAGGCGGTGACGGTTGTCCGAGTTCTGCACCCAAGCCTCATCGACACCCTTTCGGCGGTGCCGGGGAGCGAATCAACCCCCCCGATCTACTACGGGGTTGCCTGGTTCTGGACCCGCGCCTTCGGCAGCTCCGAGGTTGGCCTGCGTTCACTCTCGGCGCTCGCCGGCACTGCGACCATCCTCGTCGTCTACATGGCGGGACGGGAGTTGCTCTCGCGTCGGACGGGGTGGATCGCGGCGGCGATCATCGCGGTCAATCCGGCGATGATCTGGTTCTCACAGGATGCGCGCGCCTACGCGCTGGTGGTGCTGCTCGTCGCGGTCTCGTTCCTCTACTTCGCGCGGGCGTTGCGCGATCCGGCGCCGGGCACGTTGGCGGTTTGGGCGATCAGCTCGGCGCTGGCGCTGGCCACCCACTACTTCGCGGCGTTCGTCGTCGGCCCGGAGGCACTACTGCTCGTCGTCCTCTGCGGCGGGGCGAGGCGGTTGCTGCCGGCCCTGGCGGGGGTCGCCGTTGCGGCAGCGCTGCTCGCGCCAATCGCGCTCCGGCAGGCGAACCACAATCACGCGGGGTGGGTCGCGAGCGAGCCGTTCTTGCAGCGCGTAGACCGGGCCACCGGCAAGCTGGTTGGTGAGGACAACGGGAACGTTCACGGGCCGCGCGAGCAGGGGCCGATACCGCTCCTCATGCCGGTCGCGCTGGGGCTCGCGGGCCTGGTGCTGCTGTTCGCCCGGGGGGATCCGCGTGAACGCCGGGGCGCCGCGATCGCCGCCGCCGTTGGCGTCGGTGGGCTGCTCGCCACGCTGCTGTTGGCCGCGGCCGGCTCCGACTATTTCGAGGGACGCAACCTGATGCCCGTCTACGTGCCCCTGGTGATCCTGATCGCCGCGGGGTTTGGGGTGAGGCGAAGCGGCCGCGTCGGGCTGGCCCTGGCGGCGGCATTCTGCCTCTGCTCGCTTGTTTACGCGGTCGAGATCGATCGCCTGCCGCGGCTGCAGCGCGAGGACCTCAGAAACGCCGCCGCACAGATCGGCCCACCCCGGGAGCCGCGGGTGATCGTAACGATCCGCTACGCGGCCAACTGGCCGCTTCGCTACTACCTCGGGCTCCGGTCCGCCCGCCCGCCGCTGCCGGCGCTGCGCGAGATCGACCTGCTCGGCTCGGGCAGCGCGATCGACGCCAATCGCCACCAGCTTCCCGCCGCCTTCCGCCTGGTTGAGCAGAGGGCGGTCTCCTACAACTTCACACTCGCCCGGCTGCGTGCCCCGCGGCCCGTCCACGTCCCTCTGAGCATCCTGCGACGCGGGGCCCTAGTTGGCGGCGGTGGGCGCTCAGCGGTGCTCGTCGACGGTCCCGCCGCGCGATGAGGTGGTCGGCGTCCCGCGCAGCTTCGTGTGCCGCGCATTTAGCCCCGCGCCGAGGACTGCGGGCCCGAAGCGCCGCTCCCGCCCCCGGAAGCCGCTCCCTGGGCGCCCGTGGCATCGGCTCCCTGGGGGCGCTTCGGCTTCGGCTTCACCGGTTGAAGCGCGTTGATGCTCGAATAGCCGGTCAGGTAAATCCGCCGCCCGTCCGAGATCACGGGGCTGTAGGTGCCGGCGTCATAGGAGAAGACCTTTCGGCCACTCTTCATGTCGAAGCCCCGCGTTCCCCCCGGGTCGAACTCAGCGACGTAGACGATCCTGCCGACCGAGGAGAGGGAGCCGATTACCGGCCCCCCTGCGGAGCGGCTCCAGCGCAACGCGCCGGTCTTTGCGTTCAGCGCGTACAAGTTGCCGTCGAACGAGCCGATGAACACGGTCGGCGGCACCCCGGGAGCGCTTGGCACCGTCGGGCCGGAGTAGACGTAGTTGCCGGTCGAGTAGCTCCAGGCGAGGGTGCCTGTCTTGAGGTCGTAGCTGTAGACCCGATGGTCATTGTTGCCTGCGTAGACGCGGCCGAAGGCGATCGCGGGGGTCGAGTAGAACTCGCCGCCGCTGCCGAACCCCGACCCGAGCGAGCCGGTCTGCCAGACGATCTTCCCAGTGTGCGCGTTGACGGCGTTCATGTCACCGCCATAGTCGCCCACGTAAAGGACGCCGTTCTGGTATGCGGGCGCTGACTTCACGGGCCCGGCCAGCGTTGTCGCCCAGCGGGTCTTCCCGTTGTGGGTGTTGAGGGCGAACAGCTGATCATTCTCGCAGCCGAAGTAGACGGTGTCGCCGATCACCAGCGGGGAGGACTCGGCACGGCCGGGCAGGTTCTTCTTCCAAATCGTCTTGCCGTTGGCGGCGTTCAGCTTGACGATGTGGCCGGGCACGAGGTTGACGATGTAGAGGCGGTTGTGCGAGTAAGCCGGCGAAGAAGCGTTGAGCCGCCCCAGGCGGCGTTGCCAGAGCAGCTTCCCGCTGTTCGCGTCGAGCGCGAAGGCGAAGCCGCTGTTGTTGATCGCATAGAGGCGTCCGTTCGCATAGACCGGCGGGAACTCGAGCAGTGGCCTCTCGACGTAGTTCCAGAGCAGCTTGAAGGGCGGGTGCACCCCTTTCACCGGGAGGTAGCGGGTCCGCGCCCGGTCGAATCCGAAGATCGGCCAGTTGACCCGCTTGACCTTTGGCTTCGGCGGCGGCTTGGGCTTGAACGGCACCGAGGCGTTGTGGACATCGGCCGGGGCCTTCAGCAACTCATAGGCCAGCGCCGCGCCGCCCCCGAGCACGACGAGGACCGCGGCGATCGCAATCGTCCGCCGCTTCGGCTCACGCCACCACCGCGACTCGCGCAGCCGCCGCGGGTCGTACCAGCCGCCCCCGCCCTTGCCCGGTCCGTTGTATTCGGGTCCGCCCATCTGCCGCACGAATCCTAGGGGTAGCCTCCGAAGGCCCCCTGATCAGGAAACGTGCCGTTTTCCGCGTTGATGGTCAATCTGGTTGCGCAGCCGCATCGGCGAGGAATCCCTACATCGAGGCGATGCGGTTAACGGCCCCCCCTACGAGCGCCCGTGGACGACCTGGTGCGCGCTCGCCGGCGGTGCCCGACTCACCTACCGACTCGGCCCGCGCCCGGACCGCGGCTGGGGCGACGGCGCCGCCGCGCTCCCCGCCTCCTACGGACCGGGGCATTCCGCTCCTCGCAACCGCTGCACCCCCTGAAGCATCGATTCGGGATCGGGCCGCCGGTGTGACCTCGGGCATTTAGGTTCCGCTCACCTCCTCTTTACCTAGCGGTTAGCCCCTCAGACGAGCCTTGAGGGTGGTGGAATCGGCGACCGCATCGCACGAGGGCATCCGCTCCCCCGCATGGAGCCTCACGGGGCTGGGCTCAGCGGTGGCCTGGGGTCTTGCCGCGATCACCGCGGTCGGGGTCGGGATCCGCTTCTCGACCCTCGGCCTCCAGAGCTACCACCACGACGAGGTGATCACCGCCGCGCGCGTCATCCCCGGGAGCTTCATCCACATGCTGCGGGAGGTGAGAGCGAGTGAGTCCAACCCACCCCTCTACTACGTCCTCGCCTGGGGCTGGTCGAAGCTCTTCGGCACCGGCGAGGTCGGGCTGCGCTCGCTGTCGGCCCTGTTCGGAGCCGCGACCATCCCGATCGCCTACCTGATTGGCAAGGAACTGCTGAGCCGGCGAGCGGGCCTGATCGCGGCCGCGCTGGTGGCGCTCAACCCGATGCTGATCTGGTACTCCCAGGAGGCGCGCTCCTATGCCCTGCTGGTCGTCCTCTGTGCGGCCTCCCTGCTCTTCTTCCTGCGTGCCCGGCGTAGCGGCGCGAGCTGGGACCTGCTGCTGTGGTCGCTGTTCTCGGCGCTGGCGCTGTCCAGTCACTACTTCGCCGCCTTCCCGGTCGCGATCGAGGCCGGCTGGCTGCTGGTGGCGACCAGGCTTCGCCTCGGTGTCATCCTCGCCGTCGCCGGAATCGCCGCCATGGGCCTGCTGCTGACCCCGCTGGCCCTCGCACAGGCCAACCCCCATCACATCGGCTGGATCTCGGCGAGCCCCCTCCCGACGCGGGGTGTCCACGCGGCCGCGACCTTCATGACCGGCGAGACCGGCTCGATCATCGGACGCCGGCCTCGCAACGGCTACGCGATCGTCCCGGGTGCGATCGTCCTGCTGGGGATGGTGCTCGCGGTGTTCTTCGCCGGTCGAGTCGGGCGCCGGGCCGCGAGCGTCGGCCTGGTGATCGGGGGCGGCACTGCCGCGCTGGCAATCGCGGCCGCGGTCGCCGGCAAGGACTACGTGATCGCCCGCAACCTGTTTCCGGCGCTGGTTCCCCTGCTGGTGACTGCCGCCGCCGGCTTCGCCGCCTTCCGCTGGCGTCGCGTCGGACTCGCCTTAGCCGGTGTGCTGTGCGCCTACTGGCTCGCCTTCGCGGTACACGTCGACCTGACTCCGAATCTCCAACGTCCCGACTGGCGTGATCTCGCCGGCAAGATCGACACTTCCGGGCGGGCGCGGGCGGTCGTCGCCTGGAAGCTTGCGGCTGATCCGCTCGAGTTCTATCTCAACAACGACGCCCAACGGCTCTACTCGGGTGAGGTCCGCGTCAGGGAGATCGACGTCGTCGCCAAGCCGTCAGCGGCACGGGCGCTGCGCGGGCTTCCCGCAGGCTTTCACCGGATGAGCCGGGTGAGCGAGGCGCGCCTGACGCTGGTTCGCTACGTCACCGCAAGACCCAGGGTCCTTGACTACAGCCAGCTCAAACGGCTGCGGACCGGTTTCCGCGTCAACTCGGTTCTGGTCGACGGCGGTCCCCGTGAGGCGAGTCTCGGCCACCTCGTCAACAACCTCCCGGCGGCACTCTCATGACCGTCTCGGAGATCTCCCTGCGCATCGGTGAAGCCGCCCGCCAGCGGGCGACCTGGGTGCAGCTGCTCAAGTTCGGCATCGTCGGGGGTTGCGGCTACCTCGTCAACCTCGCGGTGTTCGCCTTCCTCGTCAACGGAGCCGGCGTCCACCACGCGCTGGCGGCCGTCTGCGCCTTCTGCGTCGCGGTCACCAACAACTACGTCCTCAATCGCTACTGGACCTTCGGGCCGGGAGAGGTCGCGGCCAGGTGGCAGGCGGCACGCTTCTTCGTCGTCAGCATCGCTGCCCTGATAGTCAATCTCGCGGCCCTCGAGGTCCTCACGTCGGGCGCTGAGATGAGCGCGCTGACGGCCCAGGCAATCGCCGTCGCGATCGCGATGCCGTTCAACTTCGTCGGCAACAAGCTGTGGACGTTCTCGTGAGAGTCCCATCCACGTCTCCGGAGGCATGGCTGGTGCTGCCGACCTACAACGAGGCCGGCAACATCGAGGCGATCGTCGCCGCAGTGCGGAAGGCCCTGCCCGCCCCGCGCCGGATCCTGATCGTCGACGACGACTCCCCCGACGGCACCGGGCGGATCGCCGACCGGCTCGCGGCCCGTCACGGCGACGTCGCCGTCCTACATCGCCGTGCCAAAGAGGGCCTCGGCCCCGCCTACGTGGCCGGCTTTCGACAGGCACTGGCCGGGGGAGCCGGGCTTGTCGCTCAGATGGACTCCGACTTCTCCCACAATCCGGCTGACCTGCCGCGATTGATCGCGGCCACCTCGGAGGCGGATCTGGCGATCGGCTCGCGCTACGTCGAGGGGGGCAGGGTCGAAGACTGGGGGCTCCTGCGGCGAGCGATCAGCCGCGGCGGAAGCGTCTACGCGCGAGCCGTGCTCGGCCTCGGCGTCCGCGACCTGACCGGTGGCTTCAAGTGCTTTCGCCGCGAGGTCCTGGAGGCGCTGGACCTCGATTCGATCGGAGCGCACGGGTACGTCTTCCAGGTCGAGATGACCTACCGTGCGGTCGCCGCCGGCTTCTCGGTCGAGGAAGTGCCGATCACATTCCGTGACCGGCGCGTCGGCGAATCGAAGATGAACGCAGCGATCGTCGCCGAGGCGATCTGGCAGGTGCCGCTGCTGCGGCGCGCCGCTCGCCGCCGCGCCCTCGGACGGGGGCAGGACCCGCTACCCCGCGGCGCGCACACCTGAAGCGCGGCCCCAGCTTCAGCGAGCTTTTACCGCATCTTGACCCGGGGGCAAGCTGGGCGGTTCAGCCTTGTCGCGGAAACGATCACCCGAAGGAGGTCGAATGCCCCAGATAGTCGTCGTCACAAGCTCCCCCGACCCGGCGGGCGAGACGGTCGTCTTCCGGGAGCGGATCGCTCTCAGCGACCTCGAGTCCGACCACTACTCGGGTCATCTCGTCGAACGGGTCGGCTGGGCGGTGCTCGACGCCGATCAGCTCGAGCACCGGGCAACCCACCCGGAATCCCGCCCACCTGAGCAGCAGGTGGGCTGAGAGGGCCCCTCGTCCCGTGCCGCGGGCGCCTGGCGTCCGCGGCACGCCCCGTTCTGCGCTCTGTCAGAGATCGCGCCTGGCGAAGGCGAGGACAGCGAGCCCGAGGATGGCCAGCATGTAGGCGAAGGCCCAGGCGATCAGCACGGGGCTCGCCTGCTCCGATCCCCCGAACGGCCCCAGCTGGAGGACTACTCCCGTCAGCCCTGATGTGCTTGAGATCAGTGCGTGGAGCCCGGCTGCGTAGAGGCCGTCGAAGGGAAGGAGCCAGCTTGCGTCCCGGCCCAGAGCGTGGAGCGTCCCGGAGTGGATCGCATGGCCGATCTGCCCCAGCAGTCCGGCCGTCAACCCGGCTCCGAAGACCATGAAGATCGCTATGCCCTGCGCGGTGGCGGACAGGAACACGGACGCGAGCAATGAGAGGGCGGCGATGATCGCCACGGCGAGGGCCAGTGCGAGTGCGGGGCCGATGAGATGGTCCGGGACCCAATCACCGGCCACCTGGGTGATCAGCACCGCGGCGGAATAGACGAGCAGCACGTAGGCTGCCGACAGTCCGGCGGCCCCGACGAAGCGGGAGACGAGCATCGTGTTGCGGCCGATCGGCCTGACAACGATCGGCTGCAACAGTCCGCTCTCGGCATCGCCTCGCACCACCCCGAGGGTGAGGAACACGGCGAGGACGGCACCGAGAAACAGGGTCGCGAACATCGCCAACCCGAAGATCGTCGCGCCGGTGAACGCCTTCGGGTCGAGGATCTGCTGGTCGCCTTCGGCAAAGTGGCGGGCATCCCTGAAGGCGAAGTGTGCTCCCACTCCGTAGAGCGCCAGAAACCCCAGCGTGAGGATGACGACAACGAGGAAGATGCGCCGGCGGACGCCTTCGCGGACGGCGTAGCCGACCACGGTTGCGATCGCAGCGGTGGAGCGCCGGACGCTCAACCCGTGTGGCCCTCCACCGCGTCGAGATAGACCTCCTCGAGCGAGCTGCTGAGGACCTCGACCCGATAGACGCGCTCTCCTGCAGCCACGAGTTCCTCGACGATTCGAGGCGTCTCCTCGCGCCCGACACCCTCAAACAGGCGGACGCCGGAAGCGAGCTCCACTCTCACACCACGGGGACGCGAGAGATCCGCGGGCCGGCCCTCCGTGATCAGCCTCCCTTCGGAGATGATCGCAACGCGATCGCAGACGAGCTCGATCTCGCTGAGCAGGTGTGAGTTCAACAGCACGCCGACTCCCCTCTGACGCAGCTCTTCCAGCAGGCGGCGCACGATCCGCCGCCCGACCGGATCCAGGGCGCTGGTCGGCTCGTCGAGCAGCAGCAGCTGCGGTTCTCCGACCAGCGCCTGCGCAATGCCGAGCCGCTGCTGCATCCCCTTCGACATCGCTTCGACCCGCGTTTCGGTTGCGTCGCTCAGCGCCACCAGCTCGAGCAGCTCGGCCCGCTCCGCGGCACCCCTCGAGGAGCTGCTGAGACGCTGGTGCAGCCGCAGGAGCTCATCGGCAGAGCACCAGCCGGGGAACCGGAACAGCTCCGCCAGGTAGCCAAGGGCATCGCGGGCAGCCGGCGACCCGGCCGGCTGACCGAGAATCTCGACGACGCCGGCGCTCGGTCGAACCAGCCCGCAGGAGATCTTCATCAGGGTTGACTTCCCGGCTCCGTTCGGCCCCAGCAGGCCAACCAGCTCCCCCTGCCCGACATCAAGGTCGATCCCGGCAAGCGCCTCCTTACCTCGGTATGTCTTACGCAGTCCCTTGGCCGCAAGGACTGCGGACATCAGATCGCCGGGGAGACCAGGGCCGACTGCGGCACGGACAGAGCCTATTGCGGTTGAGGCGCAAGTCTGCTCGGCCAGATTAGGCTCGGCGGGTGGAGGACTCGATCTTCGCCACCGTCCTGCTGCCGATCGCGCTGGCGGTGATCATGCTCAGCCTCGGCATCTCGCTGAGGGTGGCGGACTTCCGCCGAATCCTCGAATACCCGAGGGCGGTGGTGATCGGCCTTTTCAACCTCACCCTGGTCTCACCGCTGCTCGCCTTTCTGGTCGCCAAGGTGTTCTCGCTCGACGCGGTGTTGGCAGTTGGACTGGTTCTGCTCGGGGCCTCTCCCGGCGGCACCCTCGCGAATCTGCTCACTCATCTGGCGCGGGGAGACACGGCGCTCTCGATCACGATCACGGCCATCTCGAGTCTCGCAGCCGTGATCACCGTACCCCTTTTCCTCACCCTGGCCACCCGGCATTTCGGGGCCACTGACCTCGACAGGAGCGTCGGAATGCTCGGCATCGTCGCGCGGGTGCTGCTGGTCACGGTCGTCCCGCTCGCGGTCGGGATGCGGTTGCGCGCAACCCGTCCCGGCCGGGTCGCCGAGATCGGATCCGCCGTCCGTCTCGCAGCCATGGCCGCATTCCTGCTCGCTGTGATTGGCGTAATTGCCGCCGAGCAGGACCGGGTTCTCGACAACATCGACAACGTCGCCGCGGCGGCGGTGGCGCTGAACGCCTCCGCGATGGCGTTCGCCTTCGCCACAGCTCGCCTCGCCCGGCTCGGTACCCCTCAGGCCACTGCGATTGCGATGGAGCTCGGGATCCACAACTCTGCGCTGGCGATCGCGGTCGGAGCGACGATCTCCACCGAGCTGACGGTCCCCGCAGCGGTCTACGCCACCTTCATGTTCCTGACCGCCGGGATCTTCGCCCGGCTGATGCGAAGCCGTAACGCGGAGGCGGCTAGCTGAGAAGCCGCCTCAGCGGCGAGGTCTGCGCGTTCGCGGCATGACGCAGAGGCGGCAGACCGAAGGCGCTCTCGATCGTGTGCAGAAGGGTGTAGTGGTTTGCCGGGCCGCCGGAGCGAGCACCGTCACGCGCGGCACCCCCGGCTGCGATCAGCGCAACGTGACCTCCACCCGGTCGGGCATGCATCTTTCCTTCGTCCCAGGTGACGAAGAGGATTCCGTGGCGGCCAAGGGCCCGCAGGACGGACGGGACGAGGTGCGAGAGATAGTGGTCGCTGGCGGAGGCCGGGCAGCTGTGGCCATCGTGACAGAGGCTCAGCCCAAGCCAGGAGAAGCGGGGCAGCGAGCGATCGCGGATGTCCTGCCACAGGCTCCGAAACGGGGCGACCCCGGCGGCGTCGGCGTCGCTCAGCTCTCCCTCGTAATGGATGAAGGGATTGACCCTGTGCGAGGAAGGTTGAAAGTAGGCCTTCCAGGAGATCCCCGCCTCACTCAGCTGGTCGAAGAGGCTGCTGCCCTCGACGGTGCATGAGCCACAATCACCGCTAACGCCGAAGGTCGAGCCGCCGGTCATCGCGAGGTAGTTGGGCAGCGACGGATGTCCGACGCCGAAATAGCCGGTGGCCAGCGCGGAGCGCCGGGCCAATCCGGTCAGGTAGGGAGAGCTGGGATTCCCGATGACGCTGCCGTAATCGTGGTTCTCGAGCACGAGGACGGCGACATGGGAGTACCTCGGCGGATGCGACGGGGTGATGTGGGGAGGAGCGGCGCCGTCGCTGTCGGGGACGACCATCAGGGCGATGATGGCGGCGGCCGCTGTCCCTGTCGCGATCCAGCGCCAGCTCTGTCGGAGGCGGCGGAAATACACACCTTGATGGTCCGTCCTCGACATGAGGCGCAGGTGAAGAGGGGCCGGGTTTTACCAAGCATTTACCAACCCTAGCCAAAGGCGAACCTTCACTCGACGCTTCCTCGGCAAATCGCAGCCAGAGCAGGCCGAGCTCAGCCAGCGCCCGCCGGGGCCGCGAGCCGGCCGAGGCGCAGCAAGACGATCTTCGTCAGGGGTATCCCCCCGGAGTCGAGGCCGCCGAGCAGGTACCCCGAGCCCGCCACCACTCCCGCCGCGGCGTTTTGTACCGGGACGGCAACCGGCCCACGTTCTTCGCCCGGCCGCTGGCCGGGTCGAACCGCAGGACCTGATCGGTAGTCCGGCCGGCACGGCGCCCGCCGAGAAGAAAGACGCGACCGCGAAGCTCGATTGCGGAAGCGTGCGAGAGCCCAGCCGGGAGACGTCCTACAATCGAGGCCTTTCCTGAGGAAAGATCGACGGCTTGGACGTCGGCACTGTCGGTTCCGTCGGCAAGCTCCCCTCCGATGACAAAGACCGTGTTACCCCGCGCCGCGACCGACGCGTAACGCACTGCCACGGGCAGTTGTGCGATCGTCGTGAAGTTGCGGCCGTCCCGCGTCTCGAGAACCGATCCAACCGGGCCGACGCCGTCGTAGCCTCCGAGAACGAGCGCCATCCCCCGCACGGTCAGGGCCGATAGATCCGAGCGCGCTTGCGGCAGATGGCCGACGATCTCGCCGCCCCGGCCGGGCGTCAGC
Source organism: uncultured Actinomycetes bacterium (assembly GCA_963720735.1). Classification (GTDB taxonomy): domain Bacteria; phylum Actinomycetota; class Thermoleophilia; order Solirubrobacterales; family 70-9; genus JBBRHQ01. The sequence continues at coordinate 359,808 of CAVRGL010000010.1, read as the reverse complement.
CGCTCGACTCCGTCGATCGTCGTCGCCGAGCCCCCGCCGAAGACCAGGACGCTCCCGTCCGCCGCTGCCGAGGCGGCGTCGTGCAGGGGCTCAGAGAGAGAGCCGGCCCCGCGGATCGTCGCCGTCCCAGGGGTGAATTCGAGGACGGAAGAGGTCGAGACCCCGGCGCTGTCGAGGCCGCCGATCGAGAGCAGGCCCGCCCCGCGGGGAACAACGGCCTCCCCGGAGAGCGCAGTCGGCAGCCTCACAGGCGAGACCTGGGCGGTCAGCCGCAGGGGACGCTGAGGCGGCGCCGAGGCGCTCCGTGAACCCGACTGGCCGCGAGCAGGTCGGCCCGGCCCGTCTCCCGATCGCGGCGAGATGACGAGAAGAAGCACGAGCGCCGCCGCGCCGATCAGTGCTGCCAGAACGAGCGGCCGGCGTCCCCGGCCGCGGCCCTTTTGCCCGGCACGGCGATTGCGCCGCATCGACTCGTCCGGCATTCAGGAACCTCTGGGCGCGAGGCCTCGCACAGCCCTCGCGTAGCGGTTCACGCGGCTCGCCGCAAGCCTGCCGGGCGGCAGTTCGGATACGAAGGCGGTGCTCGAAGGCAGGCGATGATTTTGCCATCCCGCCGCGCTCCCCGGATATCGGACGAGGCGGCGCAGCGGGAGCCCTGTGAGGGCGGCGAAGCGGCGCTCCACTCCCGGCCTGCCTCCTGATTCGTCGGTCACGCCGAGCGGCTGGTGGAACCAGATCGTGATCCGGGGGCGCAGCCGCAGGACCAGAGAAGCAGCGATTCGGGATTCGGGCTCAGACAGTTGCCTGGTGCCCGAGTACTGCTGGTCTCCGGGCTTGCCGAGTGGGCGCCAGCGCCAGGGAAAATTCCGGTTGAGGTCGACAAGGTTCGCATTCTGCCGGGTGTCCGCGGCAACTCCGTCCGGATTGAGGTCGTTGACCACCCACAGCTGGGACTCGCGGGGCGGCGGTCCCCGCTCCAACCGGCGGGTCACGCCGATCCCCGCATGCTCGTCGCCGTGGATGCAACCCACGACCAGGAGCGGGCGCGAGGCATCGCGGTCGCCGAGCTCGAAGGCGAGGATTTGACGCCCGAGAACCGAACGACCAAGCCGAATTCGCCGGTGCACGGAGGGGTCGGGTGGGGCAGACGCACCGCTCTCAGCATCGCTGCCGGACCGCTGCGTCGTGCTCGACCCCGCCGTCCCCCCAACATCTGCGTCGGTGGGCGGAGTGGGAGGCGAGGCGGGCGGCGATTTTCGGAGATGGATTGCCAGCGTGGCGGCGCCGGCGCAGGCGATCAGAAGGAGGGCCCCGGTGAGAGCCCTTCGCGAGGGTCTCTGTGGCATTTTCGGATATCCTGCCATCCGGCGCCTGACAGAATCCTGACCGCTCCACCGCGATGGGAGGCGGGCGCACCCCGCGCGTTCAGGAGGTCTTCAGGTTCCCCCCTTAATCATCGGCAGGCATGCCCGGATACCGAAACCCCCTGACCATATGCATGGCCGCCTTCGTGATCGGGGTGCTCTCCGCATGCGGATCGGGAGGATCGGATAGCTCGACCGTCAGCGGCAAGGGAATCCGGCGGCGAGTACCCGATCACAGCGGTTGGCGCCCGCGAAACCGAATCGCGTCCCGCCGCTGCTCAACCCGCACGACGTCTACGCCGCCGACCGACCCGGGAGGCTGGCCCCGGCTGCGCGGACCTTCCCTTCGAGGGTCTACGTCCCGAACAGTGAGAGCAACACGGTCAGCGTCATCGACCCCCACACCTACAAGGTGATCGACGAGTTCCCGGTCGGCGCGCTGCCGCAGCACGTGACACCTTCCTACGATCTGAAGACCCTATGGGTGGATAACGATCAGGGCAACACCCTCACCCCGGTGAACCCCGCCACCGGCAAGCCGGGCAAGCCGGTTCCGGTCACTGACCCTTACAACCTCTACTTCACCCCGAACGGCCGCTACGCGATCGTCGTCGCCGAGCGACTGCAGCGCCTCGACTTCCGCGACGCCCACTCGATGCGCCTACACCACTCCCTGCCGGTCCCATGTCCGGGGGTCGACCACATGGACTTCACAGCTGACGGTCGCTATCTGCTCGCGAGCTGCGAGTTCGGCGCCGAGACTGATCAAGGTCGACGTCGCAGCGAGAGGGTCGTCGGCTCGCTCCCGACCGCGCGCCCGGCGCGATGCCCCAGGACGTCAAGCTCTCCCCCGACGGCCGCATCTTCTACGTCGCCGACATGATGTCCGGCGGCGTCTGGCTGATCGACGCCCACGCTTTCGCAAGGTCGGGTTCATCTCACCGGCGCCGGGGCCCACGGCCTCTACGCCAGCCGCGACTCCCGCTTTCTCTACGTCTCCAACCGCGACGAGGGCTCGATCTCGGTGATCTCCTTCGCCAAGCACAAGGTCGTCCACAAGTGGCGCTTGCCGGGCGGGGGCAGCCCCGACATGGGTGGCGTCTCGGCCGACGGCAGGGTGCTCTGGCTCTCCGGGCGCTACGACGCGGAGGTCTACGCGATCAGCACCCGAACGGCAAGCTGCTCGCCCGCATTCCGGTCGGCAGCGGTCCGCACGGCCTCTGCGTCTACCCCCAGCCCGGCCGTTACTCGCTCGGGCACACCGGCGTATTCCGCTAGCGGCGCTTCGCTCAGGATTTAGTCAGGCCAGCGGGTTCACTATGAGCCCCATGACGAAGACACAGAAGCGCACCCCGATCGCCGTCCTCCTCACCCTCGCCTCGCTGGTGCCCGTCGCCGTTGCGGAAGCTCCGGTTCTTCGACCAGCGCCCACCACAGGCCCTTCGCCGGCGGGCAGCCACGTCCGGAAGTCTCAGGAGGGGTCTCGGCCGCGACAGGCGACATCCCCGACAACCAGGTCTTCCTCACCTTCCACGATTCGAAGGCCGGGTACTCGATTTCCTATCCCGAGGGATGGACCCAGAAGGGCAAGAGGCAACGATGTCCTTTTCAGCGACAAGGGAAACACCGTCCATGTCTCTATCGTTCCCGGCCCTCCGGCGACCGTTGGGACCGTCAAGCGGCTCAGCTGGCTCAAGCAGAAGGACCCGACCCAACGCTCGCGGCCCAGACCGCCGGCCATGATCATCACTCAAGCACACCCCGGCGATTAAGGTCACCTACACCGCTCGCAGAGCCCCCCGACCCGGTGACGGGCAAGCGAGCCACTGCTGATCGTCGATCGCTACTTCTACAGCCACGGCGGCAAGGTCGCAACCGTCGACCTCGGACACCGTCAAGGGTGTCGACAACGTCGATGCCTACCGGCTGATCAGCGAGAGCTTCACATGGAGCTGAGGAGCCTCTACGTCGAGCCGGAGCATGCCCGCCGAGGAGATCGACTGGCCGGCGCTGGAGTTCCACGACGTCTTCAAGATCTTCCGCTCCGGGCCGGCCGAGACGGTCGCCCTGCGCGGCCTCGACCTCCGCGTCGAGCGCAGGCGAGTTGGTCGCGGTCCTCGGGCCCTCCGGTTCGGGCAAGAGCACGCTGCTCGTCACCTCGCCGCCGGGCTCGATCGAGCCCTCGGCCGGCGATGTCAGCGCCTTCGGGCGCTCGCTCGGCGCGCTCAGACGAGGCCGAGCTCGCCGCGCTACCGGGCCCGCGAGGTCGCGCTCGTCTTCCAGAGCGACAACCTCTGGCCGGGACTGACGGCGCGGAGAACGTCGCGACCTCACTGCGGCTGGCGGGGGGACGCCGACCCGGGCGAAGCGCCGACAGAGGCGCTCGACGCCTTCGGTCTCGGCGAGCGTGCGCAGCACCGGGCCGCGCGCGCTCTCGGGCGGCGAGCAGCAGCGGGTCGCTGTCGCCGCCGCGGCCGCGCGGCGCGCGCGGCTCGTGCTCGCCGACGAGCCCACCGGGAGCTCGACGAGCGCAACGAGGAGGTCGTCCTCGAGGCGCTGCGGTCGCTTCGCGACGCAGGTCGGCTGCGACCGTCGTCGTCGTCACCCACTCCGCAGCGCGTCGCCGGCGGCGGTCGACCGCGTGATCGAGCTCCGTGACGGGAGGGTGGTCCGATGAGCTCGGCGACGGCCACCCACGAGAGCTGGCCTCGGTCGAGGGGCTGACCGTCAGCTACGGGCGGGGCTGCGGCCGCGCATCGATGCGCTCAGCGCGGTCTCGACCTCGACGATCGACGCGGGAGAGTCGCTGGCGCTCTGGGGCCGCTCCGGCTCGGGCAAGACGACGCTCCTGCACGTGCTCGGCGGGCTGGTCGAGCCGACCGCGGGTCGGTCTGACTGGCAGGGCGGGCCGCTCTCGTCGCTCGACGCCGCCGCGCGCGGCGCCGCCGGGCGCACGGGATCGCCTACGTGTTCCAGGGCGCAATCTGCTGCCGTACTTCACCGCGTTCGAGAACGTCGCCTTCGCCGCGGCGCAGCGGTCGGGTCCGGGCGACGCCGGCGGCCCCGACGCCGCCGGAGAGGAGCTGCTCGCGCTGGTCGGGCTCGCCGCGAAGGCCGACAGCCTGCCGGCGGAGCTCTCCGGCGGCGAGGCCCAGCGCGTCGCGATCGCCCGCGCGCTCGCGCAGCGCCCGGAGCTGCTGCTCTGCGACGAGCCCACCGGCCACCTCGACTCCGATACCGGCGACCGCGTGCTCGACCTGATCGAGGCGCTGCAGCGAGGAGTTCGGCTTCGCCCTGGTCGTCGCCACCCACGACCCCGACGTCGCCGCCCGCTTCGACTCGCGAACGGTCGAGCTTGCCGACGGCACGGATCGTCGCCGAGGAGGTGCGAATCATGAGCGCCGCCGCGCGGCTCGCGTTCGCCGGCCTGCGTCCGCTCGCCCGGGCGCACCGCTGCGTCAGGATCCTGGTGCTCGCGCCGCGGTGGCGCTGCTCGGCGCGATGCTCCTGTTCGTCGGTCACTCGCTGCAGACGATGACCGCGCAGCGACGTCCGCAGCGTGCCGCTCGACTGGCAGGGTCCGGTCGCTCGCCAGCGCCGCAGGCGCAGCGGGTCGCCGCCGGCGTCGCCCGCCAGCCGGGGGTCGCGCAGGCCTCGGCCGCGGCCACGGCGCCGCTTCGCCGGCGTCGCCCACATCGGCCCCCACCGGCACGACCCGGTCGGGCAGCGGCTCGATCCTCGCCGTGCCGCCGGACTACCTCGCGCACATCGAAACCTTCCGCTTCCTGCAGCGGCGCGCTGCAGCCGGGCGAGGTCGTCCTCGACCAGCAGCTCGCCGCGACGCTGCAGGCGCAGATCGGCGACACGGTGGCGCTGACGCCGCGGCCCGGGCGCCGGCCGCGCCGTCTTCCGCGGTCAGCGGAGTCGCGCTGGTGACCGCGGCCGACGTCCTCTTCCAGCCGCTCAACCCGCTGCTCGGGCCGGCCCCGGCGCAGCCGCCGGCGAACATCGCGATCCTGCCGCTCGGCACCTTCGCACGCACGCTCGCACCGGCGCTGCCGACGATCACGCCGGCCAACGCCGGCTCCGGCGTCCGTGCCCGGGCCCAGACCGGGACGCAGTGGCAGGTGCAGGCCCAGCTCGATCCGGCGGCGCTCTCGGCGGGCAGCCCGACGGCAGGCCTGCAAGCGCGCCGACCAGATCGCGCAACCGCGTCGAGCGCACGCTGCCCGGGCAGGTCCAGTTCGTCGACAACCTCTCCGACGCGCTCGAACAGCGCCGCCGGCGACGCCCTCTACGCGGAGACGCTCTACATCATGCTCGCGGTGCCGGGCGCGCTGATCGCCCTCGGGCTTGCCTACCTGGCCGCGCTCGGCACCGTCGAGCGCGACCGGCGCGACCTCGCCCTGCTGCGGGCGCGCGGCGCAACCCGCCGCGACCTCTCGTCCTGGCCGGCGTCGAGAGCGCTCGTCATCGGCCTCGTCGCCGGGTGCTCGGCGCCGGCGCTGGCGCTTGCGCGCGGTCGCCGCCGTCGTCCCCGGCGGCGTCGGGCTCACGACCGCGCGCGCGGCCGTCGACCACTGCTCGCCTGCGTCGGCCCTGGCGTTCGCCGGCGCCGCGGCGGCGCGGCTCGGCGCCAGCATCTCCGTGCCTTCGCGGCTAGCGTCGCCGACAGCCGGCGCGCGGCCCGCCGCGAGGCGCAAGCCGCTCTGGCAGCGGCTTTACCTCGACTGCGTCGCCCTGGCGGTCAGCGGCCTCATCTACTGGCTGACCGCGCGCACCGGCTTCTCGGCGGTCGTCAATCCCGACTCCAACCCGACGCTCTCGCTCTCGGTGTACATGTTCTTCGCGCCGGCCCTGCTCTGGATCGGCGCGACGCTGCTGCTCGTGCGCCTGCGCGGCCGCGGCTCTTGCCTGGCTCGCGCGGCGGGCGGCCGGCGGGCCGGGCCCGACACGGCGCGCGGCTTCCTGCTCGCCAGCGCGGGCCGCCGCGGGGCGGCGATCAACCGCGGCCTGATCGTCGTCGGCCTGCTGCTCGCCTTCGGCGTCAATCTCGGCATCTTCGCCGCCACCTACGACCAGCAGGCCGCGCGTCGACGCCCAGCTCACGCTCGGCGCCGACGTCACCGCGACGCGCACCGCCCGGCGCCGTCGCCGGCAAGGATCTGCCCGGCGAGATCGCGCCGCTCCCGGGCGTCACCGCGTCCACCGCCGTTGACCACTCCTACGCCTACGTCGGCCCCGACCTCCAGGACACCTTCGGGATCGACCCCGCGACGTTCACCGAGGCGACGACGCTGCGCGACTCCTACTTCCTCGGCGGCAGGCGCGCAGCAGACGCTCGCGCGGCTGCAGGCGACGCCCGATGGGATCCTCGTCTCGCAAGGAGACGATCACCGACTACTCGCTGAAGCTCGGCGACCTGCTCCGGCTTCGCGTCCTCGACCACGCCACCGGCACGCTTCCGCGTCGTTCCCTTCCACGTCGTCGGGATCGTGCAGGAGTTCCCCTCGGCGCCGCAGGACTCGTTCATGGTCGCCAACCTCGCCTACCTGCACTCGGTCAGCCACGAGCCGGGGCCCGAACGTCGTCTTCGCCAGGACCGCCGGCGACCCGACAGCGGTCGCCCGCGCGAGTCGCCGCTGCGACACGCGCCGACGGAACGGTCGTCAAGGACATCCGCGCAGCAGACCGCAGCAGACGGTCAGCTCGATCACGACCGTCGACCTCACGCGGGATCAGCCGCATCGAGGAGGCCTTCGCGATCATCCTCGCCGCCGGCGGCAATGGCCTCTCTTCGTCGCCCTCGCCGTCGCCGAGCGGCGCCACGAGTTCGCGACGATGGCGGCCCTCGGCGCGCCCGCTGCGCGAGGTCGGCGCCTTCCTCTGGAGCGAGGCCGTGCTCGTTCTCGGCGCGGGCCTGCGTTCTCGCCGCCGGCCTCGGATGGCTGCTCGCGGAGATGCTCGTGGCGATGCTCCAGCACGTCTTCGACCCGCCGCCCGGACCCCTCGCGGTCCCCTGGGGCTTCCTCGGCGGGCTCGCCGGGGCGGCGGTCCTCGGCGGGCTCGTCGCGACGGCGCTGGCTGCGCGCGCTGCGGCGCCTGCCGCTCGGCGCGATCCTGCGCGAGAAGCAGCGGCTCTCACCGGGTTCTCATCGGCCGACCCTAGTGTCACGCGGATGTGCCTGGCTAGGGTGGTCCGATGAGGCGGCTGCCGATAAGGCTGCGGTTGACGCTCGCCTTCGCCTTCGTGATGGCGCTGGTGCTGGCGGCGATCGGCCTCCTTCTCTACCTGCGCTTCCGCTCCGATCTCGACGGGACGATTGAGCAGGGACTGAGCGCCGGGCGAGGCCGTCGCGGCACTGGCGGCGCATCGCGGAGGCAGCGACGACGGCGGGCACCGGCTGCTCTCCCAGCAGGAGGAGGGCTTCGCGCAGATCATCGCCGCTGACGGCCGTGTGCTTGCCGCGACCCCGTCGGTTCGGGGGGCGAGCCTGCTCACCCCTCCCAGCTGGCCGAGGCGGGAGAGGGTGAGGTCAGCTTCGACCGGGGCCCGGTCGGCCGGCTCGAGGAGCCGTCGAGGATCAGGGCCTCGCCGGTCTAGGGCGGCCGCCGGGATCGCCGTGTGATCGTCGTCGGCGCCGCGCTCGACGATCGCAACGACTCGCTCGCGAGCCTTCGGAGGCTGCTGCTGATCGGTGGGCCGGTCGCGCTGCTGCTCGCCTCGCTGGCCGGTTACGGGTGGCCTCGAGCGCACTGCGCCCGGTCGAGGCGATGCGCCGGCAGGCGGCGGAGATATCGGCCTCGGAGCCGGGCCGCCGCCTCCGGTCCCGCGGAGCCGGGACGAGGTCGAGCGCCTCGGGGAGACGCTCAACGAGATGCTCGCCCGCCTGGAGGGCGCGCTCGAGCGCGAGCGCACCTTCGTCTCCGACGCGAGCCATGAGCTTCGCACCCCGCTGGCGATCCTCAAGGCCGAGCTGGAGCTGGCGATGCGAAGCGCCCGCAGCCCGGAGGAGCTCGAGGGGGCGATCCGCTCCGCGGCCGAGGAGACCGATCGGCTGGCCCGCCTCGCCGATGACCTGCTGGTCGTGGCCCGTGCCGAGGAGGGCCGGCTCGCGGTGCGTCTGACGGAGATCGGCTCCGACGAGCTGCTCGCCGGCCTCCGCGACCGCTTCGAGGAGCGCTGCGCCGCGCAGGAGCGGCCGATCTCGATCGCCTCCGAACGGTCTGGCGCTGCGGGTCGACCGGCTGCGGGTAGAGCAGGCGCTGGGCAACATGATCGAGAACGCTCTGCGCCATGGCCGCGGCCCGATCGGTCTCTCCGCCACCGAGCAGGGCGCGCTCGAGCTCATGTCACCGACGAGGGCCCCGGATTTCCGCCCGACTTCTCGACTGGGCTTTCGAGCGGTTCAGCCGGGCCGACCCGGCGCGCGGCCGCGGAGGCAGCGGCCTGGGGCTGGCGATCGTCGAGGCGGTGGCCGAGGCTCACGGCGGAGGCGCCCACGCCGCCAACCGCGAGCGCGGTGGGGCCGACGTCTGGATCTCGCTGCCGGCCGGCGCCATCTCCGAGCCCCGATCCGCTGAGGCTGCGAGCTACCGCTCCACATTCAGCTCATCGGCGTCTCCTACCTTGGTTCCTGTTCGGAAACGACGAAATCAAGGAGCAGGAGACGACCAACAAATCGAGGAACGGAATCGCCGCGATCGCGGCGCTGGCGGCGCTGGCTCTGGGCGGAGCCGCCCTCGCGGGAGCGACCCAGGGCGGGAATTCGCGACCCTGTCCGCCCAGGAGCAGTCCGGAGCCGGCGAGGCTGCTGGGGCCACCCAGCAGTCCGGAGCCTCAGGAGCAATCCGGAGCCCAGGAGCAGTCCGGAGCCGGCGAGAGCGATCAGGGTGAGGCCAACGACAACGGCGGAGCCAGTGATGCCAACCAGGCCGGCGACCAGAACGAGGCCGCCGACACCGAAGCGGGCGCTGGGCAGCAGGGCGACAGCGGCCAGGGGGGTCGGCCAAGGGCCCAGACTTGCCCCACATGCAGGACCGGGAGACGGCGGCTCGCACGGGGCCGCCGTCTCTCATCCATCGCTCGCCCATCGGCTCAATCCAGGGCTCGGGCCGACGGGGACTGCACGCAAGGGGATCACGAGAGCCGGGAGCGGACTAGACCCCAGAAGCCGCCCGGGCGCTTCTCATTTCCCCTTCATTCTCCCCCGCTTTGCTTCTTCCCGGATGTTCGCAGGCGGAACGAAAGGAAATGCAATGAGGAGCGTCAAGGCGATACCGATCCTGGCCGTCGCGGCGGGCGCGGTAATCGGAGGATGCGGGTCGAGCGGAACGAAGCTTGCCAGCTCGACAGATTCCCAGGGGACCACGAGCCTGCCACCCAAGCTGGGCAAGGGGGGCACCGCCCAGGCGAACTATCACCTGAAGATCGTCCCGGCAAACTTCACCACCCAGGTCACGAATCCATACTTCCCCTTGACTCCGGGCGCGTCGCACGTTCTCGTCGGGCTCAGGGACGGCGTCAAGACGCGCCACCAGCAGACCGTCCTTCACCAAACGAAGACGATCGTGGGAGTCAAGCGTCTTGTGATCCACGACAAGGTCACCACCTCTCAGGGCTTGTTGGAGGACACGCTCGACTGGTACGCCCAGGACAAGGCCGGCAACGTCTGGTACTTCGGTGAGGCGACCAAGGAGTATTCGAAGGGAGTTGTCACGAGCACGCAGGGCTCCTGGGAGGCCGGCGTCGACGGCGCCCAGCCCGGGATCGTCATCCAGGCCAACCCCAAGCCCGGGCCGACCTATCGGCAGGAGTACCGGCCGGGCGTCGCCCTCGACCTGGCGAAGGTGCTGAGCGCCAACGCAACGGTAAGTGTGCCTGGGCGCACTTTCCACAAGGTGGTCAAGACTCGGGACATCAACCCACTCGATCCCTCCTTCCACGAGCGCAAGTGGTTCGCGCCGGGCCTCGGACTGGTCAAGTCATGGAAGGTGGGAGGCGGACACACCGAAACCGCCCATTTCGTCCGCTGAGTGATGATGGCCGACAGAGGCCAGCCGGTGATCGAGGCCCGGGACCTGTTCTACATCTATCGCGAGACAGAGGTCGAGACGGTGGCCCTTAGAGGGGCCGCGCTCGACCTCGGGCGGGGATCGTGGACCAGCCTGATGGGTCCTTCGGGAAGCGGCAAGAGCACCTTGGTACACATTCTCGCCGGCCTGCTGGAGCCGAACGGCGGCTCGGTGATGTTCGAGCGCCAGGACATCACCCGCTTGCCGGCGCCGGAGCGGGCCCGGCTGCGGCGCAGCGGCATCGGCTTGGTGCTGCAGCGCGACAACCTCCACCCGAACCTCGACGTGGCCGGCAACGTGGAGTTGCCGCTCCGCCTCGACGGTCGGGGCCGGAGTGAAGCCCGGGACCGCGCCGAGCAGCTGCTCGATCAGCTCGGGCTGCTTGAGCTGAGCCGCCGGACTCCGGCCGAACTATCGGGCGGGGAGGCGCAGCGAGTGGCGGTCGCGATCGCGCTCGCCCCGCGGCCGCAGGTCCTGCTGGCCGATGAGCCAACCGGCGAGCTCGACGAGACGACCACAGAGGGGTCCTCGAGCTGCTCGATCGGCTGCGAGCCCACGAGGGCACTGCGATCCTCACGGTTACCCACAACCCGCGGGTCGCCGAGCGGGCCCAGCGCCGCCTGACAATGGGGGATGGGCTGGTGGTCGACGATGGCTGAGGCGGCCGCGGTCGAGGCGATCGAGCTGACCCACGTCTACCAGGCGGGCAGGCAATCGGTGAATGGCCTCGATCGGGTTTCGCTGACCTTGGCCGCCGGTGAGATTGTCGCGGTGATGGGCCCAAGCGGCTCGGGCAAGAGCACCCTGCTCAGCCTCCTGGCCGGACTCGACACGCCCGACAGCGGCAGTGCGCGGATCAGCGGGGTCGACTGGCAGTCCATGAAGGGCAAGGAGCGCGCCCGGTTTCGCCGCCGCGCCTGCGGCTACATTGCCCAGGGCATCGCCCTGCTGCCTCAGGCGACAGCCTCCGAGAACGTCGAGGTGCCGATGCTGCTGGACGGCCGCGAACCTGAGGAGCGCCATCGCGCCGTGAGCAGCGCCCTGGAGAGGGTCGGATTGGATGATCATGCCGACAAGCTGCCCGAGCAGCTCTCCGGCGGAGAGCAGCAGCGGGTGGCCATCGCCCGGGCCCTGATCAATGAGCCGGCTGTCGTGCTGGCCGACGAGCCCACGGGAAACCTGGACTCGAGTACGGCGCAGTCGGTGGTCAAACTTCTGCTCGACGCCGCCGGCGCGCAGGGCGCGGCCGTGGTCCTCGTCACCCATGACCCCGCCGTCGCCGGGCGTGCCCAGCGCACCGTCAACCTGCACTCGGGGCGGCTGGACACTGCGGCGCCCAGCGGCCCGCCGGGGGTCGCGCGGTGATCCGCTGGCTGCTTGCCCAGGACATCCGCCGCGCTCCACGGCGTCTTGTCCTGGCCGCGCTCGGTGTGGCGCTCCCGGTCGCGATCCTTGGCGCGACTCTCCTGTTCGTCAACCAGGCCACAAGCTCGATGACCCGGACCGCCCTCGCTCCGGTTCAGGTCGAGATGCGGGCGCTGGCGACCTCGCTGAAGGTCGACATCAGCCAGATCGGGCGGAAGCTGGCGGCAGTGCCCGGGGTCAGCCGTGCTGACCGCTTTGCCAGCGCGGACGTCTTCGTCGGCACCCCCGGCGGCAGCCGGGTCAGCGCCCGGCTCTTCGCCATCGATCCCGCCTATATCAAGCACAACCCGTGGGTTCGCGTGGTCGGCGGCTCGCTGCGCAACGGCGCTCTCCTCGACCAGGCACTGGCGGCCTCGCCCGGCTTCGGCTCTGCCAAGAGGGTTTCGATCGAGTTGCCTGGGACCTCCCGAAAGCTGGGTCTGTCGGTGCCGACCGGCGGCACCGTGGACTTGCGCGGAGCGCTCCCCACCTGGTTTGCGATTCCCGCAGGCTCCGTGCAGGGTGATGTCGCCCTGGTGCCGCGTGGCATCGTGGTCCCCTACGGGACCTTCCAGCGGGTGATCCTGCCGGCCCTACAGGCGGAGCTGGGCCCGACTACGCCGGTGCTCGATCCCTCGCTCACCGACCTGCCGCCGGTCAGCGTCGAGTCCCATCTCAGCATCGACCATTCCTCCTACCCCTCCGATCCCGCCCAGGCGGTGCTGTGGACGGGACAGTTGAAGCGCATCCTCAAGCGTCAAGCGCCGGGCGACATGGTCGTCTCCGACAACGCGGCCGAGCAGCTGACCGAGGCTTCCGCTGACGCCACCAACGCCAAGACACTCTTCCTTCTGCTCGGGATTCCGGGGGCGCTGGTGGCCGCCGCCCTGGGGCTCGCCGCCCAGTCGGCCCTGACCGAGGCCGGCCGCCGCGAGGACGCTCTGCTCAGGCTGCGGGGTGCGGCCGACCGCCAGCTTGCGGCGCTTGCGGCCGCCCACACCGGGGTCGCCGCCCTGCTCGGATCGCTGATCGGGGTGATCGTGGCGATCGCCGCAGTCAGCGCCGTGACCGGGAAGTGGGCGTGGCACGGGGTATCGGTCGGCGGAATGGCGCTCTCGGTCCTGATCGCCGTTGGCCTCGGCATGCTCGCCGCCGCTGTTCGCCTCCTGCGCCTCCTGCGCGCCAGCCCACACCCGGAGGTCCCGGAGCGAAGGGTGCTCGAGCGCGGCTGGACCCCGCTGTGGCGTCGCGCTGGTCTCGACTTCGTCGCGATCGGGGTCGGGACGGCGATCCTCGTGGTCAACCTCTCCAGCGGTGGGCTGCAGCCGACGCCGGTAGAGGGCTCGGTGGTGGCCCTTGCCTTCTTCTATCTCCTGGCGCCGATCTTTCTCTGGGTCGGCGTCACCCTGCTCGCGGTCCGCCTGCTGCTCGCCCGCGCCGAGCGCTGGGCGCGCCCGGCTGGCGCCGGCTCGCTGGGCTCCTGGCGGGTTGCCACACTGCGCTGGCTGGCGCGCCGCCCGGCCCGGACCGGTGTGGCCGTCGTCCTGGGCGCGCTCGCGGTCGCCTTCGGCACGCAGGTCGTCACCTTTGTCGGCACATACAAGGCCGCCCAACACGCCGATACCAGGTCTGAATTCGGCTCCGATCTTCGCCTCGTTCCAGGCGACCCACTCAACACCCTGCCCCGCTCTCTGGGGCCCCATGTCAGTGCCGTGACCCCGATCCGCACCGTGCCGGCCCGATCCGGAACCGACCGCAAGACGATCATGGCCATCGACCCCAGCTCCTACTCGAAGACGGTGACGGAGGTACCCCGGATGATCTCCGGCAGCGGCATCGATGGGCTCGCGAAGCAGCGCGGGGGAGTCCTGATCGCCAAGGAGATCGCCGTGGACGCCGCCGTGAAGCCGGGCGACCCGCTGCCGCTGACCATCTTCCCCGATGACCAGGACCTGAGCCGCAACGTCACGCTGCGGGTGGTCGGGGTGTTCCGGGCCGTTCCGCCATCGAACCCCGTCAGCGAGATGGTCATCAACTCTTCGGCGCTACCGTCCTACCTGCTGCCGCGGCCCGACTTCTACCTTGCCAAGGACACTCCGGGCCAGCCACCCGGAGCAGTGGCCGCCGAGTTGCGGCGGACTCCGGTGGCACGCGGGTTTGCCGTGGTTCCGATCGGCCCCCAGTCCTTCATCGGTATCCGCAACCTGACCACGCTCAGCCTCGACCCGCTGAGCCAGATAGAGGCGGTTGGCGCCGCCCTGGTCGCGGCGATCGGCGTCGCCGTGCTGGGGGCCTTCCTGGTGCTGGAGCGGCGGCGCGAGTTCGCGACTCTCCAGGCCGCCGGTGCCGACGCCGCACAGATCGTCACCGGACCGGCCCTGGAGGGAGTCGTCGCGGTGCTGGCGGCGATCGTGATCGGGGTGCCGGTGGGCCTCGGCCTCGGCCTGCTGTCGGTAGGCATCCTCAGCCTGTTCTTCACCTTGACGCCGCCGCTGCTGACCGTGGCGGTATGGCCCCTGCTCGGCTTCGTCCTTTTCATGGCGTTCGCTTCGACCGTAGCGATTGGTGGGGCGCTGCTCGCGGTGAGGCGGGTCAGCGCTGCTGACGTCCTGCGCGAACCCTAGATTCGGAAGGGATCCCCGCTCAAGTGGCCGAGGCCGTCATCGATCGTCTTCTCACGTCCTCTCATCTTGCGTTCATCCTTCCTTGGGACGATCGGGACGATGCGGATTCTGATCGTCGAAGACGAGGTCAAGATGGCTGGCCTGATCCGCCGGGGGATGCGCGAGGAGGGCCTCGCCGCCGACGTCGCTACCAAGGGCGAGGACGCCATCTGGATGGCGGGCTCCACCGAATACGACGCCATCGTTCTCGACGTCATGCTCCCCGGCATCGACGGCTTCGAGACCTGCCGGCGGCTTCGGGCTGATGGTGTCTGGGCGCCGGTGCTGATGCTGACCGCGCGAGACGCCGTCGAGGACCGGATCGCCGGCCTCGACGGGGGAGCCGACGACTACCTGACCAAGCCCTTCTCCTTCGCCGAGCTGCTCGCCCGGCTGCGGGCCCTCGTGCGCCGCGGCGCATCGAAAATCCGACCGTGCTCGAGACCGGAGACCTGCGCCTCGACCCTGCGGCCCGCCGCGTCACCGGGCGGTGAGGAGGGTCGAGCTCTCGGCCAAGGAGTACTCACTGCTAGAGGCCTTCATGCGCCGGCCCGGCGATGCTCAGCCGCTTCCAGCTACTGGAGGCGGCCTGGGACAGCGTACGAGAACCGCTCAACATCGTCGACGTCTACGTCCGCTACCTCCGCGAGAAAATCGACCGGCCCTTCGGCATGAAGAGCATCGAGACGGTGCGCGGGGCCGGCTACCGGCTCAACGCCGATGGTGGGAGGTGACGAAGTGGGCGAGCGCATCCTCGTCGCCGAGGACGACCTCAAGCTGCTCGACATCCTCCTCGCCGGCCTGCGCCGAGCCGAGTTCGACGTCCGGGGGGTCTCCAGCGGCGGCGACCTGCTGAGGCGGGCGGCGGACTTCGAGCCACACGTGCTGCTCGTCGACGTCGGCCTTCCCGACGCCGACGGGCGCGACGTCTGCCACGCCCTGCGTGCGGAGGGGGAGGAGGTTCCAGTCCTGTTCCTGACGGCGCTCAACACCCGAGCTGACCGGCTCTCGGGGTTCAGCGCAGGCGGCGACGACTACATGACCAAGCCCTTTGACTTCGAGGAGCTGCTGGCCCGGCTGCGGGCGCTGATCCGCCGCTCCGGAGGCTCCACCGGGATGACGGCCGGGAAGTTGCGACTCGACCCGGTCGCCCACTCGGTCCACTGCGGCTCAGATGCGGTGCCGCTGACGCCGACCGAGTTCCGCCTTCTGGCGGCGCTGGCGGCGCGGCCTGGAGATGCCGTCAGGCGGGGCTCACTGAGGGCGGCTGCATGGCCAGACGGCGCTATGGTCCACGACAACACCCTCGACGTCTACGTCGCCCGCCTGCGGCGCAAGCTCAGCGGCTTCGACGAGGCTCCTGAGCTGATCACCGTCTACGGGGTCGGCTACTCGCTGGCGGCAGAGCCGGGGAGTTGAGGCCCGGACTCCACGGGCGCCTGCTGGCGGCCGTGGTCCTCGCGGTCGCGCTGGCGCTGGCGCTGACCGTGCTCGCCTTCAACCTGATCCTCGGCTCCCGGCTCGACGCCGACGCTAACGACCTCCTGCGCTCGCGGGCGACCGCGGCCCTCGATTCGCTGCAGGTCGTCGACGGGCGCCTGCGTGCACAGGAGGCGCCCGACGCCGGTGCGGTTGACCAGCCGATCTGGGTCTTCTCGGGCTCGAGGACGCTGGAATCTCCTCGAGCGGGAGCGAAGCTTGATCGGGCGGCGCGGCTCCTCTCGGCCGGCCCCCGTGAGCGGGTGGACAGCGGCTCGACGAGGCTGCGGACCCTACCGGTGATCATCGCTGGACAGCGGGTGGGGACCGTGGTCGCGGGCCTCTCTCTGACGCCGTATGAGCGATCGGAGCGGATCGCGCTGATCGGGTCTCTGCTGATGGCGCTCGTCGTCCTTTTGGCGGTTGCGCTCGCCGGCCGCTGGCTTCTGCGTGCCGCCCTGCGGCCGGTGGACCGGATGTCGGCCGAGGCGGCGGAATGGAGCGAGCGCGACCTCGACCGGCGCTTCGGCCTCGGCCCGCCCCGGGACGAGTTCACACGGCTCGCGGCGACGCTCGACGGGCTGCTCGACCGGGTCGCCGTGGGGGTTCGCCGCGAGCGGCGGTTCGCCGCCGAGCTATCGCACGAGCTGCGCACGTCAATGACGAAGATCCGGGCCCGGGCGCAGCTGGCGCTTGCACCGGGCGCCCGGGCGGAGGAGACCCGCGCCGCGCTCGCCGGCGCGGTCACGGAGACGGATCACCTGACGCGCGCGATGGACTCGATCCTGGCGGCGTCGAGAGCCGAGCTAGGGCAGGCCGACCGGCGCAGCGCCGACCCGCACAGCACGGCAGCCGCCGCGGTCGACGCCTGTGCCTCCGAGCGGTGTGCCGGAGAGATCGCTATCGACCTCGAAGGTCCCGAGGGCGTTCGCGTAGCCGTCGACGGCGACCTGATCGAGCGCATCCTCAGTCCGGTCCTCGAGAACGCATGTCGCCACGCCAGGAGCCGGGTCAGGGTCACCTTCGAGGCCGATGGCTCCGAGGTCTCCTACCTCGTCGCCGACGACGGCGACGGGGTGCCCCCGGACGACCTCGAGAGGATCTTCGAGCCCGGAGTCAGCGGCGCCGACCGCGATCAAGGCGCCGGCTCCGGGGGCGCGGGCCTCGGTCTGGCGCTGTCGAGACGGCTCGCCCGCGCGAGCGGAGGCGAGGTCGAGGCGCTGCCCTCTGCCTCGGGCGGGCGCCTCTCGATCCGGCTGCCCAGGGCATGACCTGCCCGGCGCTCATAGTCGACGAGCTGAACCAGGGCGACTACTCCGAGATCATCCTCGAAACCCCGCCCACCCACGTCTCGCACTGGCTGCACCTCGACCTGCCCGACCGCGTGTCCCACCTCGGCTACCCCCTGACGACAGTCACCGCAACCCACTAGGAGACCCTTCCGGGAGCCTCGCTCCGGCGAGCTGTGAAACTGTCCTGCCCGTGAGCCGCACCAACCACGGCTACAAGCTCGCCTCCCGGCCGGTCGGGTTGCCGGACCGCGACGATTGGGAGTTCTTCGAGGAGGAGGTCGGCGAGCCCGGCGAGGGGCAGCTCCTGATCGAGGTCGCCTACATCTCGCTCGATCCGGCGATGCGGGGCTGGGTCAGCGAGATGCGCTCCTACATCCCACCGGTCGAGATCGGCGCGGTGATGCGGGCGCTCGGGATCGGCCGGGTGATCGCGCTCGCAGCACCCGGACTTCGCCGAGGGCGACACGGTCACCGGCCTCCTCGGGGTCCAGCAGTACCTGATCAGCGACGGCAGCGGCTTGATCAAGGTCGACCCCTCGCTGGCGCCTCTGCCGCGCTTTCTCGGGGCCCTGGGGATGACGGGGATGACCGCCTACTTCGGCCTGCTCGAGGTCGGCCGGCCCGAGCAGGGGGAGACGGTGGTGGTCTCCGCCGCCGCCGGGGCGGTGGGCGCGATCGCCGGGCAGATCGCCAAGATCAAGGGCTGCCGCGTGGTCGGCATCGCCGGCGGCGAGGAGAAGTGCCGCTACGTCGGCGAGGAGCTCGGCTTCGACGCCGTCGTCGACTACAAGGCGGGTGACGTCGGCTCGGCGCTGGCCGAGGCATGCCCGGACGGGATCGACGTCTACTTCGACAACGTCGGCGGCGAGATCCTCGACGCAGCCCTGGCATTGCTGAACCGCCACGCCCGGGTGGTGATCTGCGGGGCGATCTCCCAGTACAACAACACCGGCCCGATGAGGGGTCCCTCCAACTACATGTCGCTGCTCGTCAACCACGCTTCGATGACAGGCTTCGTCGTCACCGAGTACTTCGGCCGCTACGCGGAGGGGGCGGCCGAGATGGCCGGCTGGCTCGCCGAGGGCAGGGTGAAGGCGCGCGAGGACGTGTTCGAGGGCATCGAGACCTTCCCAGAGACCTTGCTGAAGCTCTACAGCGGGGACAACAACGGCAAGCTGGTGCTGAAGGTCGGCGGCGAGGGTTGAGGGCCGCGCCGTAGCCGGGGAGCTGAAGCTCGGGCTCAACACCGGCTACTGGGCCGGAGGCCCGCCGCCCGGCGCGCGCGAGGCTATCGCCGAGGCCGAGAAGCTCGGCTTCGACTCGATCTGGACCGCGGAGGCCTACGGCTCCGACGGGCTCACCCCGCTCGCCTGGTGGGGCTCGGAGACCGAGCGGGTGCGGTTGGGGACGGCGATCACCCAGATCTCGGCGCGCCAGCCCGCGGCCACGGCGATGGCGGCGATGACCATGGACCACCTCTCCGGCGGGCGTTTCATCCTCGGCCTCGGGGTCTCGGGCCCGCAGGTGGTCGAGGGCTGGTACGGGATGCCGTTCGCGAAGCCGCTGGCTCGGACCCGCGAGTACATCGGCATCCTCCGTGACATCTGGGCGCGCCGGGGCCCGGTGAGGAGCGATGGCCCCCACTACCCGCTGCCGCTCCCAGGCGGGACCGGGCTCGGCAAGCCGCTGAAGTCCTCGATCCACCCGCTGCGCGAGGAGATCCCGGTCTTCCTCGGTGCCGAGGGGCCGAAGAACATCGCCCTGGCCGCCGAGCTCTGCGACGGCTGGCTGCCGATGCTCTTCTCACCCGCCCACCAGGACCTCTACACGGGGCCCCTGGAGGAGGGGTTCGCCCGCGAGGGGGCCCGGCGCCGGCCCGAGGAGTTCGAGGTGGCGGCGACCGTCCCGCTGATCCTCTCCGAGGACCTCGACGCGGCGATCGACTCGCTGCGGCCCTTCTACGCGCTGTATTTCGGCGGCATGGGAGCGAAGGGGGCGAACTTCCACGCCAACGTGCCGATCCGCATGGGCTACGGCGAGGTGATCGCCGAAGTGCAGGACCTCTACCTGGGCGGGCGCAAGGACGAGGCCGGCGCGCGGATCCCGGCGGAGCTGATCGACGAGCTCTCGCTGGTCGGCTCGCCGGAGAAGATCCGCCACGACCTCGAGAAGTGGCGCGACTCGGTGGTCACCACCCTGCTCGTCTCCGGCGACGCCGGCACGGTGCGAAGCGTCGCCGACCTCGTCCTAGGCTGATCAGGCAGCTTCGCGCCAGCCGGCGAGCGACTCGTCCGAGGCGAGCCGCTTCAGCCCCTGGGCCTCGAGCCGCCGGGCCTGCTCCTGGGTGACGCCGGCCGCGCGGGCGGCGTCGCGGAGGGTCCCGGCGACCTCGCCGCCGGTGCCGAAGCGGACCTCGAGCACGCGGCGCTCGCCCTCCGGGAGGGTGGCCAGGGCGCTGCTCACGGCCTCCTCGCGCTCGCGGTCGATCACCTCGTCGTCGGAGCGTCCGTCGCTCTGCGCCCGCAGCTCGCCGAGAGTCGTCTCGCTGTCGCCGACCGGCGCGTCGAGGCTCGAGGTGACGCGGGCCAGGTCCTGAACCGCCATCACGTCCTCGATCGGGAGCTTGGCGCGCTCGGCGATCTCCTCCTCGGTCGGCTCGCGGTTCAGCTCGGTGCTGAGCTCGTTTGCGACCCTGTTGACGGTGCGCTCACGCTGGGCGATGTGGGCGGGGATCCGCACCGCGCGGCCGCTGTTGTCCAGGCCGCGCTGCATCGACTGCTTGATCCACAGCACCGCGTAGGTGGAGAACTTGTAGCCCCGGCGCCAGTCGAACTTCTCCGCGGCGCGGATCAGCCCGATCATCGCCTCCTGTACGAGGTCGTTGAGCGGCAGGCCGTGGCCCTGGTAGCGGGTCGCGAAACGGACCACGAGCCGCAGGTTGGAGTTGATCAGCAGCTCCTTCGCCTCGAGGTCGCCGCGCTCGATCCGCTTCGCCAGGTCGATCTCCTGCTCCGCGGTGAGCAGGGGATAGCGGCTCGCCTGGTTGAGGAAGAGCTGGAAGCTGTCGGTGGTCTGCTCCGGCAGCAGGTGGGTGTCGGTGCGCCTCTCCGCCCGCGCGTTGGAGCCGTTTCCGTCGTCTATGTGTGCGCCGCGCCGGCGACGCGTATCGGTGCGCTGCTCGGCAGCGCCTCTGGTCCTTGCCAATGGTGCTCCTTCCAAGGTGGGCCGTATTTCGGCCCAGATACTTCAGAAAGTATAGCGAACCTCCGTTCGGCGTGCAAGCCGAACCCGGATGGGGGCGAAGCTCAGCTGCGGCCGGGATGCCCGCGATGGGGTGGGCGGTGCTTGTGCGGCCCTCCCCCAGCCCAATGGCCCCGCAGGTGGGCGTAGGGGTCCTTCTCGCCGGGCTTCAGCTGGTAGAGGCCCTGGGGTGGATTGGCGTTCACCAGGCGGCCCGGCTCGCAGCTGGCGATGAAGCTCGCAAAGCGGTCGCTCGGGTGCCGGGCGCTGAACCTGTGTACGCCGGGCGGCACATCGAGCCAGAGCACCCCCCCGTCGTCCGAGGTCGCGGTCAGCGTGCGGTCGGGAATCACCGAGGAGTTGAAATAGATCGGGTCCGGGAGCGCCGGCTTGGCCGACGCGGTCGCGCCGGCGACCCCATGCGCACCAAAGCCGATGAAGTCCTCGAAGCTGAGGTCGCGGATCGCGACTGTGCTCACGGTCGAGACGACGACGCAGTTCTTCGGGTTGTCGTTCTCGTCCAGCTCGACTCCGAGCAGCGCCGCCAGCCCGTGATAGATGCCGACCGAGGGCACCTGGAAGTTGACCCGCCTGATGTTCTCGCCACGGGTGAGGAAGGTCTGCAGGTAGATGCCGTGGAAGCCGGCGGCCTCGATGTAGGGGGTGACGCGAGCGTGGGCGGGCACCCTGAGGTCATAGGTGCCGTCGGCTCCGGTGGTAGCCGTCGCCCCGGGGATCTCGGCCACCCGGATCGCCGCTCCGGGGATCGGGATCTGGTTGTCGAAGGCGTATGCGGTGCCGGTGAGGTGGACGCGGCCGTGGCGGTGGCCCGGGTGCGCGAGGGCCGGGGCGCTGAACAGGAGTAGGCCCGCGAGGACCCCGCCGAATGCTCTGATCGCTCTCATGCGAATGACGCTACCGGTCCGTGCTTACCGCACACGATCAGCCGCCGGCGTTCAGGGTGCGCACCGCCCCGATCAGTCCGCCATAGGTGACCTGGTCGGCGGCGATCACGGTCGGCAGGCGCCCCCTGGCCTGCTCACAGGCGCGGGTGCGGCCGAGGATGACGCTCTTCGCGTTCACCGCGGCCGAGGCATCGGGATCGGGGACCGGGGGCGGGGTCGCCGGCGACCAGTGGTTGATCAGGAAGAGCGATCCGGTGGTGCCGCCGCGGTTCGGCTGGCAGCTCGAGGGCCAGTTGACCGGGTTGGTCAGCAGGTCGGGGGTCGCGAAGGTGTAGGGCGTCTCCTGGAGGATCCCGTCGTAGGCGCGGTGATACCAGGGGACCGTGCCCGCGTCGTGCTCGGCCAGCACGACCACCTGCTGGCGCGTCGCGATCATCCGGCGCAGCTTCGGCCACAGCGGGCCGGGCGGTCCGTCGTAGACGTGACCGAGCAGGCCGCTCCAGCGCATCGCCGCGGCGAAGTCGGTGGGGGCGATGTAGTCCTCGTTGTCGATCAGCAGCACGTTCCTCGGATGGCTCTCCAGGAACCTGGTTATGCCCCGCAGCACCGGGATCAGGCGGCTGGCGCCGAGCTCGCAGAGGACGTGGCAGAGATAGAGGTCGCGGACGCCGGTGGTCACCTTGCCGTTGTCGTCGGTGCGAACGGTCCCGTCGGGCTGCAGCCGCCCGTAGTGGGTGTCGAACAGCAGGCCCCTGATCCCGAAGCGGAGCTGCTGGGGGATCGCGATCGTCTGGTTCGGGATCTTCCAGCCGAGGTCGAGCGCCGACATCGCGTTGTGGGCGCCGGCGAGCACCACCTGGTTGAAGCGCCGGTCGCAGAGGCCGCGCTGATCGTTGCAGCGCTGCGGCTTGTGCCGGTGCCCGCCCCGGTGCCCGTGGTGCGGCGCGCCGGAAGCGACGGCGGTGACGGATATTGCGGATCCCAGAAGCGCGCACGAGAGCAGCGCCACGAGGATCCGGAGCCTCATGCCCGCACCCTATTGGGGCCGCCGCCCCGATCACCCGAATTTCGCCAATTTCTCACCCGCCGCGCAGCGGCCGCCGCGGCGCTACGATCAGCCCGTGATGGCCTCCCCGGGGGCAGCCAACGGCTCGGTATCGCTACCGCTGCGCCGGGGCGAGGTCGAGGAGACGACGAAGCCCCTGCTGCGGGCGAGGATGCTGCCCGCGGCGGCTTTCACCGACCCCTGCGTGCTCGATTGGGAGCTGGAGAGGATCTTCGACGGCTGGATCTGCGCCGGCCACGTCTCCGCGTTGGGCGTGCCCGGAGACTTCGTCGCCCGTGAGTTGGGGCGCGAGTCGTTCTTCGTGATCGCCGGTGAGGACGGAGAGGCGCGTGCCTTCTACAACGTCTGCCGGCATCGCGGCTCGCGCCTGCTCGAGGGAGCGGGTCGGGCGAAGCGCCTGGTTCGCTGCCCCTACCACGCCTGGGCCTACGGGTTCGACGGTGCTCTGAGGGCCGCCCCGCACACCGAGGCGCTCGAGGACTTCGACCCCGCCTGCAACGGGCTGCGCCGGATCCGAACCGCCGTGATCGGGGGCCTGGTGCTGGTCGACCTGAGCGGACGGGCCCCCGACCCGGGCGAGCACGTCGGGGACCTCGCCGAGCGCTTCGAGCGCTACCGCACGGCGGAGCTCAGGCCCGGCGGCGGAGCAAACCTATGAGGTCGGGGCCAACTGGAAGGCGATCGCCGAGAACTACAACGAGTGCCTTCACTGCCCGGGCGTGCATCCGGAGCTGAACGCGCTTTCGAGCTATGACAGCGGCGAGCGGTTCGAAGGCGCCGGGCTCTGGTGCGGGGGCTCGCTGGTACTCAATCGAAGGGGCGGAGACGATGGCGCGGGAAGGAGGCGGCGCCCGCGAGCCGATCGCCGGGCTCTCCGGCGAGGAGCTGCGCAGCGTCCTCTACGTCTCGCTCTTCCCCAACGCACTGATCTCCTTCCACCCCGACTACGTGATGCTCCACACCCTCTGGCCCCGCGACCCGGCGAGCACCGCCGTCACCTGCGAGTGGCTGTTCGAGCCGGCGACGATCGCGGCCGAGGGCTTCGATCCCTCCGACGCGGTCGAGTTCTGGGACCAGGTCAACCGTGAGGACTGGCGGGTCTGCGAGCTGACCCAGAAGGGAGTCGCCTCACGCGGCTTCACCCCCGGCCGCTACAGCGACAGCGAGGACGACACCCACGCCTTCGACCGCATGGTCGCCGAGCGCTACCTCGACGCGCTCTAGCGGCAGTAGGCGAAGGCCTGGAGCTTTGCCGCCTTGTTGTTAGGAGGGATTCCGTTCTGGCCGCCGCGGACGGTGATCGCCTTTTCCGAGGAGCGGTAGAAGCTGAGGATGAAGGCATTGCGCCCCGAGAGGTTGTCGAAGTCGCTCCGGAAGCCGCCGAAGACGAGATTGCTCTTACCCGGGCACGTGGCCGTCGCCGTCTTGGTCGTGTAGAGGGGGACATGCTCCGTGGCGACAGAGGCTTTCGGGGCCGCGCCCTTGCCGCAGAGTGCGATCGCGGTCACCGGGTGCGATTTGGTTGTCTGGTTGACGACCGAGACCTGCCAGGTGCGGGCGGAGGTCCGCTGTAGGGCCATGATGTCGAGGTAGGGCTGGCTGTTCTCGTAGTTGTAGTACAGCGGTGTTGAGGTTCGAGCCGACCAGCCGCCGCCGATCACGTTCTTGCCCTTGGGGCAGGTGACGCTGACGTTCTGGAACGCGTCGTTCGCAGCGCTCTCCAGGACGACCTTCCGCTTCCGCACCACGGTCGGCTCCGCGCCGCCCTGGCAATAGGCGATCGAGGTCAGCTTGCCGCCCTTGCTCGTAGGGCTGGCCGCGACCGTGGACCACTTGTTGGTGTCCTTGCCGAGCGGACCCATCGAGGCCGGCCAGAGCTTGATATCGAAGGGAACCGCGTTGTACTCGGTCTTGAAGCCGCCGAAGTTGACGTGCTGGCCGTGCGGCAGCTCGCCGTCACGTCGCCGAAGACCTTGTAGGGGAGGTGCTTCTGCTCGCTCGCTGACCGAAAACGCCCCAGATGCGACGCCGGTGCCGAGCGATGCAAGGATCACCGCGGCGGCTCCCAGCGTCCAGATCCCGCCCGTGCGCCGCCTCTGAGCTGCTCTGTCCCCATCCATCACAGTCCCCCTCTGAAGCTGTTATCGAGGCATCAACGATCAGCGGCGGCAGATTCTGCCGCCGCCGTCGGGGTGCAGGTATGACTCGGATACGGCACGAGCACGAGCTCTCCCTCTCGCAGCCTCGAGCAGCCTGGCCCCAACTCCTCGACTACGCCGACGAGCTCATAGCCCGGGGTGAACGGCGGCTTCGGAACACCGATATTGGTGCCGGCGCGAAGCTGGGCATCGGTGAACGAGACACCGGCCGCCAGAATCCCGACGCGGACCTCGCCCGTCGCCGGGCGAGGATCGTCGGCCTCCACCACCCTGAGCAACCTAGGCCGGACCCCACCGCCCCAGCATCCGAAAAACACCGCACATTGGACACGTGGAAGACCACAACCATTCGGCCGCGTAAAGCACGCGACCCTCAATACCTAGCTAGCTAGCTAGCCGCAGCCAGTGTTGTTGCCGCAGCTCGGGCAGGTGTAGCAGGAGCCGGTGCGCTGCATCATCCCGCCGCACTGCTCGCAGGCGGGCCCGAGGTCTGAGCCCGACAGCTTCGCCGGGATCACCGGCGGGGTGTCGGTGAGCGCGGCCGCCGCCGGCAGGGGCTCGGCCGAGGTTGCCTTGGCCTCGCCTTTCCCGCCGTCGGAGTGACCGTTGGAATGACCGTTGCCCCCGTTCCCGTTGCCGGTCTCTGCCGCGGCCAGCTCGGCCTCCTTGCGCGCCCGCACCTCCGGGGTGAGGATGCCGAGGTCCTCGAGGTCGTCGAGGTCGTCGATGAAGCGGCTGGCGAGCCAGCGCATGATGTAGTCGGGCATCGACTTGGCGAAGGGGATCTCCGGGTTCTGGGTGATGCCCTCGGGGTCGAAGCGCATGTAGCTGAACTTCTTCACGAAGACCTCGAGCGGGACGCCGTACTGGAGCCCGATCGAGATCGCCGTGGCGAAGGCGTTCATCATCCCGCGCAGGGTCGAGCCCTCCTTGCCGATGTCGGTGAGGAAGATCTCGCCGACCCGGCCGTCCTCGTACTTGCCCGCGGTGATGTAGCCCTCATGGCCGCCGAGTGAGAACTTGTGGGTGAGCGACTCGCGCTCGCGCGGCATCTTGCGCCGCACCGGCCCCGGCTCCTCGGTCTCCGGCTCCTTCTCCTGCGCGTCGGTGCGCAGCGCCTGGGCGGTCTTCGAGCCGTCGCGGTAGATCGCCAGCGCCTTCAGGCCGCCCTTCCAACCGCGGGTGTAGGCGTCGGCGATGTCGGCGACGGTTGCTGACTCCGGCAGGTTGACGGTCTTCGAGATCGCCCCCGAGATGAACGGCTGGGTCGCCGCCATCATGTCGATGTGGCCGGTGTGCGAGATCGCCCGCTCGCCGACCGCGACGTCGAACACCGCCAGATCCTCCTCCTTCAGCCCCGGGGCGCCGATGATCGTCGCCTTCTCGGCGATGTGGGCGTCGATCTGCTCGACCTCGGTCTCCGAGTAGCCCAGGGTGCGAAGCGCCAGCGGCACCGAGCGGTTGACGATCGTCATCTTGCCGCCGCCCACCAGCTCCTTGAACTTGACCAGGGAGAAGTCCGGCTCGATCCCGGTCGTGTCGCAATCCATCAGGAAGCTGATCGTCCCGGTCGGGGCCAGCACGGTCGCCTGGGCGTTGCGGTAGCCGTGCTCCTCACCGAGCTCGACCGCCTCGTCCCAGGCCCGCCGTGCCGCCGCCAGCAGGCCATCTTCGACGGATCCGTCGTCGATCTCATGGGCCGCGTCGCGGTGCATCCGCATCACCGCGTTGTGCGGCTCGCGGTTGCGCTCGTAGGCCTCGTAGGGTCCGGTCGCACCCGCCGCGATTCGCGCCGACTGGCGGTAGGCGCGCCCGGTCATCAGCGCCGTGATCGCCGCCGCAACCGAGCGTCCCTGCTCGGAGTCGTAGGGGAGCCCGTCGGACATCAGCAGGGCGCCGAGGTTTGCGTAGCCGAGGCCGAGCTGGCGGAAGGCGACCGCGTTGGCGGCGATCTCCTCGGTCGGGTAGCTCGAGGACCCGACGATGATCTCCTGCGCCAGGAAGACGATGTCTACCGAGTGCTCGAACTCCCCGACGTCGAAGCTGCCGTCCTCGCGGCGGAACTTCATCAGGTTGAGCGAGGCCAGGTTGCAGGCCGAGTCGTCGACGTGCATGTACTCCGAGCAGGGGTTCGAGGCGTTGATCCGCCCCGACTCAGGGCAGGTGTGCCAGCGGTTGATCGTCGTGTCGTACTGGACGCCGGGGTCGGCGCAGCGCCAGGCGGCGTCGGCGATCTGGTTCATCAGCCCCCCCGCCTCGATCGTCTTGGTCGGCTTGCCGCCGACCCGGGCGATCAGGTCCCAGTCGTCGCCGTCGGCGACCGCCTGCATGAACCGGTCGGTGACCCTGACCGAGTTGTTGGCGTTCTGGTACTGGATCGAGGTGAAGCCCTCGCCGTCGATCGACATGTCGAAGCCGGCGTCGCGCAGGGCACCCGCCTTCTCCTCCTCACGCGCCTTGCACCAGATGAAGTCCTCGATGTCGGGATGGTCGACGTCGAGGACGACCATCTTCGCCGCCCGCCGGGTCTTGCCGCCGGACTTGATCGTCCCCGCCCAGGCGTCGGCGCCGCGCATGAAGCTGACCGGGCCGGAGGCGAGGCCGCCCTTCGAGAGATGCTCCACCGAGCCGCGGATGTTGGAGAGGTTGATCCCCGAGCCGGAGCCGCCGCGAAAGATCATCCCTTCCTTGGTGTTCCAGTCGAGGATCGACTCGATCGTGTCCTCGACGCTGAGGATGAAGCAGGCCGAGCACTGCGGGCGCTCCTCGAAGCCGACGTTGAACCAGACCGGCGAGTTGAAGGCGGCCTTCTGATGGAGCAGGATCGCGGTCAGCTCCATCTCGAAGGCGTCGGCGTCCTCGGGTGTCGCGAAGTAGCCGGCATCGCGCCCCCAGCCGGCGATCGTCCCCGCGACCCGGCTGATCATCTGCTTCACGGAGGACTCGCGCTGCTCGGAGCCGAGCTGGCCGCGGAAGTACTTCTGAGCGACGATGTTGGTGGCGTTCTGTGACCAGCTCTTCGGGAACTCGACCCCGCGCTGCTCGAAGGCGGGGCTCTCCGGATCGCCGATCATCGCGTCGCGAATCTCCCACTCGACCTGGTCGAACGGGTGGACGCCGGGAGTGCTGAATCGTCGCTCGACCCCGATCCCCCGGCGGGTCGTCGCGGTGGTTCCCTGGGCGGTCCTCGGCATCTACTTCTCTCCTCTCAACAGCGAATCTCGGGGGAATTACCCAGGATCGCTTTCGGGTCGGATGGAACCCGCTCCGCCGATCGGCGCAACGAGCGGGGATTCTTGCGGCGACCGAAGATCGCCGGCGTGGGGCTCGGCGTCGAGCCGGTCCAGCTCCGCCTGCACCTGATCGACGTCGAGCTGCTTGTAGACAGCGGCGAACTGCAGGTAGGCGACGCGGTCGATCCGGCGCAGGCCCTCGAGGCACATCTCGCCGATCCGCGCTGCCTCCAGCTCGCCACCCGCCCGCTCAGCAGCGGACTCGATCCGCTCGACCAGCCCGTCGATCTCAGACTCGCCGATCGGACGCTTGTGTGCGGCGCGCGCCAGCCCCCCGCGCAGCTTGGCGCGGTCGAAGGGCTGGCGCTCGCCGTCCCGCTTGCGGACGTACAGGGGACCGCGCACATAGCGCTCGTAGGTGGTGAAGCGATGGCCGCAGCTCGAGCACTCGCGCCGGCGGCGCACCGATGCTCCCTCCTCAGCTCTGCGGCTCTCCTTGACCTTGGTCTCCTCGACGTTGCAGTTGGGACAGCGCACACGCTTCATTCTACTAGCGATAGCGCAAGAATCCTCCTTCAAATCCCACATATAGCGTTTCCAGCTCGAAAACACGGCGCTATTTGGGCGATGTACGCTTCCCGTGTGGTCGATGACTTCAAACGCGGCGCCGAGCGGGCCGGGGAACGCCTCAGCGCCGCTCGCGACGCTGCTTCGGAGCGGGCGGAGGCCGCCCGGGAAGTGGTCGGTGAGCGCGCCGAGGCGGCCCGCGACGCGATGGGCGAGCGGGCACTGGCCGCCCGCGACGCCGCCGCCGAGGGCGCCGCAGCCGCCAGGGACGCCGCCGCCGAGGCGATCGCCGCGGTCAAGCCGCGGCTGCGCGGCGTCTCGCACGAGTGGGCCTTCTTCGTCTCCCTAGTCCTCGGGGCGGCGCTGATCATCTACGCGAAGACACCGAGGGCGACCCTGGCGGTGGCGATCTACGCCGTCAGCCTCTCGGCCCTGTTGGGGACGAGCGCCCTGTATCACCGGGTCAACTGGAAGCGGCCGGCGGCGCGGCGCTGGATGCGCCGCCTCGATCACTCGATGATCTTCCTGCTGATCGCCGGCACCTATACACCGTTCGCGCTGCTCGTCCTCCACGGGCCCCTGGCCGACGCGATCCTCGCCGTCGTCTGGATCGGCGCCCTGGCCGGGGCGGTCATGGAGATGGTCTGGATCGAGTCGCCGAAGTGGGTCCACGCCCTGGTCTACCTCTCGCTCGGCTGGGTGGCCGTGGTCGCCTTCCCCTCGCTGCTCAGCGCCATGGGCCTGGCCGGGGCGCTGCTGCTGGCCGCCGGTGGTGCCCTCTACACCGCGGGCGCCGTGATCTATGCGACCCAGCGGCCCGACCCCAACCCCGCGGTCTTCGGCTACCACGAGGTCTTCCACCTGTTCGTGATCGCAGCCGCCGCGGTCCACTTCACCGCGATCGCCTTCTACGCGCTGCCGGCCGCCTGAGGGCCGGCAGCCGGGCCGGTTCGGCTCAGCCGGCGATTGCCGGCGAGTGCCGCTCCTTCGCCGCCGCGATCAGCTCCAGCAGCTCGGCCTCGCGCCCTTCCCGGACCAGCTCCACCGGGTCGGGATCCCCGTTGACGATCCCCTCGAAGAACTCCTTGCGGTCCTGGTAGGTCGGCAGGGTTCCCTTGGCCCATCCCCTGGCGTCATTGAGGATCACCGCGAGGCGGGCGTAGGGCTCGCCGAAGGCGTCGGCGATCTCGCGCTTCATCCGCTTGGCCAGGGCGGGGGATGCTCCGGCGGTCGAGATCGCGATCGCCAGGGGGCCGGTGCGGACGATCGCCGGCAGGATGAAGTTGCAGAGCGGCGGCACGTCGACGACGTTGACCAGCATCGCCCGGCGCTCGGCGCCCTCGAAGACGCCGATATTGACCTCGCTGTCATCGCTCGCCGCGATCACCATGAAGGCACCGTCGAGGTCGGTATCCCCCGCGTAGGGGCGCTTCTCCCAGGTGATCGAGCCCTCCGCGGCCAGCTCTGAGAGCGCCGCATGGGCCTCGGGGGCGATCACGGTCACCTCGGCGTCGCAGGCAAGCAGCCCCTCGACCTTCTCGAGGCCGACCTCACCGGCGCCGACCACCAGGCAGCGCCGCCCGCTCAGCTTCAGGCAGGCGATGTAGAAGGGGGTCTCGAGCATGTCCCGCACGCAGGACTGGTCGCAGATCCCCTTGCGGAGCTGGCAGACACACGGCTTGCCGGCATAGGCCTGGGCGGGCACGGCAGGAAGGTTAGTGATGCGTCGGCACCGTCACGCCCCCTGGCGTCCCGGCTCCTAGACCGAGTCCAGGGTGAGCCGCAGGCCCTCCTCGAGGCCGACCTGTGGGACCCAGCCGAGCGCCTCGGAGGCCCGGGCGGGGTCGATCGAGATCCGCTGCACCTCGCCGCGGCGAGCGGGGGCGAACCGCGCCTCGAAGCCGCTCTCGCCGCTCAGATCGCGCAGCCGCTCGACCAGCTCCAAGACGGTGGTCTCAACTCCGGTGCCGACGTTGATCGAGCCGCTCGCCTCGCCCTCGGCGGCGGCCAGCGCCGCCGAGACGACGTCGCCCACATATATGTAGTCGCGCGTCTGCCGGCCGTCGCCGAAGACGGTCGGCTGCTCGCCCGATCGCAGGCGGCCGCAGAAGATCGCGATCACGCCCGCCTCCCCGAGCGGGTCCTGGCGCGGCCCGTAGACGTTGCCGAGCCGCAGGCTCACCCCGGAGAGACCATAGAGGCGCTGATACAGCGCCAGGTAGCCCTCGGCGGCGAACTTGCTCAGCCCGTAGGGGGAGAGCGGCTCGACGGCGGTGTCCTCGGGAAGCGGCAGCTGCCTGCCCTCGCCCTCACCGTAGATCGCCCCGCCGGTGGAGATCAGCACGAAGCGCGCCGTCCCGGCCTCGCGGGCCGCTTCCAGCAGGGTGGCCGTGCCGCCGACGTTGATCGAGGCGTCGAAGGCGGGGTCGGCGACCGACTTGCGGACGTCGATCTGGGCCGCCAGGTGGAAGATCGCATCCGGCTTGGTGCGCTCGAACAGGGGCCCGACGCAGGCGGGGTCCCGGATATCGCCCTCGACCAGCTCGGCGCCGGCCGCCAGCGCGGCGTCGAGGTTCTCGCGCCGCCCGGTCGAGAGGTCGTCGAGGACCGTCACCTGCTCCCCCGCAGCGAGCAGCCCGTCGGCCAGGTTCGAGCCGATGAATCCCGCCCCACCTGTGACCAGGGCCCGCATCGAGCGACGATCCTACGCACGTCGAAGATCGCCCGTCACTCACGGTCTGGCGCCCGCAGGCCGACATTCAGGCCTGACGGGGCCGGGATTGGCCCCTGCTACCCTCGCCCGCCGATGCGACTGATCGTCACCGAGAAGAACAACAGCGCCCGCAAGATCGCCGAGATCCTCGGCGGCAGCCCCTCCGAGGAGAAGTCCTACAAGGTGCCCTACTACACCTGGTCGGACTCCGAGGGCGAGCACCGCACGATCGGGCTGAAGGGCCACGTGCTGAACCCGGCCTTCCCCGACGGCTACTCGAACTGGCAGGAGACCGACCTGCACGACCTGATCGACGCCGAGCTGGTCAAGGAGCCGACCGACAAGAACGTCGTCAAGGCGATCAAGAAGGTCGCCAAGGAGGCCGACGAGCTGGTGATCGCCACCGACTTCGATCGCGAGGGCGAGCTGATCGGCCTCGAGGCGCTGGAGGAGATGCTCGAGGCGAATCCGGCGCTGGGCAGTCGGGAGGAGGCCGACGCCGGCACCCTGCGGATCCAGCGCGCCCGCTACTCGGCCCTGACCAAGGAGGAGATCGAGCGCGCCTTCGGCGAGCTCGACGAGCTCTCCTTCCCGCTCGCCAACGCCGGCGCCGCGCGCCAGTACATAGACCTTCTCTGGGGCGCAACCCTGACCCGGGCCGTCTCCCTGGCGACCCGGCGCTTCGGCTCGAACTTCCTCTCGGTCGGGCGGGTCCAGAGCCCCACCCTCGGCCTCCTGGTCGAGCGCGAGATGGAGCGCCGCGCCCACGTCGCAAAGCCCTTCTGGGAGGTGTTCGCGAAGTTCGCCGGGCCCGAGGGCTCGTTCGAGGCCCACCACGAGACCGACAAGTTCTGGGAGCGTTCCGAGGCGGACGCCGCGATCACGGGTACGTCGAGCCCGGGCCGAGTCGCGTCGGTCACCTCGCGCCGCAACACCCGCAAGCCGCCCACCCCTTACAACACGACCGCCTTCACGACCGATGCCTCCAGCCGCCTCGGGATAACCCCGGCGGCGGCGATGCGGATCGCCGAGGACCTCTACATGGACGGCTTCATCTCCTACCCGCGGACGGACAACACGGTCTATCCCTCCTCGTTGCCGGTGCGCGAGCTGGTCTCCTCGCTGGTCCGGATCCCCGACTTCTCCGCCGCTGCGGGCCTGCTCGAGGGTGGGCAGCTGACCCCGACCCGCGGCAAGAAGGAGACCACCGACCACCCGCCGATCTACCCGACCCAGGCGGTCTACCCGAGCGCGCTCGAAGGCCCGAAGCGGCGCGTTTACGAGCTGGTCGCGCGGCGCTTCCTGGCCACCTTCTCGGAGCCGATGATCACCGAGTCGACGCGAGCCGACATCGCCGCCGGCTCGGAGACCTACTTCGTCCGCGGCTCCGTCGTCGTCGAGCCGGGCTATGCCGGCATCTACACCTACGCCCGCTCCCCCGACGAGGAGATCCCGCCGCTCTCCGAGGGAGACGAGCTGGGACTCGAGGGCGAGCCGTGGATCGTCGACAAGGAGACCCAGCCCCCCTCCCGCTACTCGCAGGGGAAGCTGGTCGAGCTGATGGAGGAGCGCGGCCTCGGCACCAAGGCGACCCGGGCCGACATCATCCAGAAGCTCTTTGACCGCGGCTACGTCTACGGCAACCCGCCGATCCCCTCGGAGACCGGGATCGCGATGTACGAGGCGTTCAGGAGCTACGTGCCGGAGATGGCGACCCCCGAGATGACCGCCAAGCTGGAGGTGGAGATGGACCAGATCGCCGCCGGGGAGATGACCCGTGACGGCGTCGTCGGCGACAGCCGCGAGCTGCTCCACAAGACGACCAGCGAGATCGAGGAGAGCCGCGAAGATCTGGCCAAGGTGGTCTGGGCGGGGATGGACGAGGACAAGTTCCTGGGTCCCTGCAAGGTCTGCGCCGAGGCCGGCCGGGCGCATGAGGACGGCTCGCCGAACCGGCTGCGGATCATCGAGCTGAAGGGCGGCAAGCGGATGTACGGCTGCGAGGGCTGGAACCGCGACGACCCCGACTCGTCCGACTCCTGCCCGGTCTCGGGCCCGCTGCCGGGCCGCGGCTACGAGCTGTGGCGGCTCGAGGAGCGCTGCTCGATCTGCGGCGAGATGCCGAGGCTGACCGTCAAGGGCTTTCGCGGGCGCCCCTGGAAGCTCTGCCTCAACGACGACTGCCCCTCGATGGTCGAGATGCGCGAGAAGAGGGCCGAGCGCGAGGCCGCCCGCGCCGCCAAGAAGGAGATGAAGGAGAAGGCGGAGGCCAACGGGGAAGACGCCCCGAAGGCGCCGAAGGGCCCGCCCGACCCCGGCACCCGCCGGCGCAAGCGGGCCCGCAAGGCCGGCAGCAGCACGAAGTAGGCTGCCGCCCGGGTGTTCGTTTCGCTCGAGGGGATCGACGGCTCAGGCAAGAGCACCCAGGCACGGCTGCTTGCCGAGGCGCTCGGGCCGGAGACGGTGCTGATCCGCGAGCCCGGAGGGACCGAGGCGGCCGAGCGGATCCGCGAGCTGCTCGCCGACCCCTCGCTCGAGCTCGATCCGATGGCGGAGCTGCTGCTGTTCTGCGCAGCCCGCGCGGACCTCGTCAACCGGGTCATCTGCCCGGCACTGGAGAGCGGCCACGACGTCGTCTCCGACCGCTTCTCCGACTCGAGCGTCGCCTATCAGGGAGCGGCACGGGGGCTCGGCGCGGGCCTGGTGATTGGGCTCTGCGACACCGCGACCGAGGGGCTGTGGCCCGACCTCGCGGTGCTGATCCGGCTCGACCCCGAGGCGGGCCTCTCCCGCGTCAAGGGCGAGGACCGCTTCGAGGCCGAGGGGATCGACTTCCAGCGCGAGGTGGCCGAGGCCTTCGAGGAGATCGCCGCCGTCGCCGCCGACCGCTTCGCGGTGGTCGACGGGACCGGGAGCGTCGAGGAGGTCCACGCCCGGGTGATGGAGGCGGTGCGCTCCAGAAGGGAGGAGGTGGCGGGAGGATGAGTGCCTCCGCCGACCCCGTCCCCGAGACGCTGAGCCGAGCCACCGAGCACCAGCCGCGGGCCCGGCTGACCCTCGCCGCGGCGCTCGCGGCGGGCCCCTCGCACGCCTACCTCTTCCGGGGGCCTCGGGGCTCCGGCAAGGCGGCGGCGGCACGGGCCTTCGCGGCCGAGATCCTCGCGAGCGGCTCCGAGGACCCCGGCGAAGCGAGGCGCAGGGCACTGCAGGACCCCTCGCCCCACCCCGATCTCACCTGGTTGGCACCGCGAGGGACGCAGCACCTGGTCGAGGACGTCCGCGAGCAGGTGATCCGCGCCGTCGCCCTGCGGCCGTTCGAGGGGACCCGGAGGGTGTTCGTGATCGAGGCCGCCGAGGAGATGCGCGACGAGAGCCAGAACGCCCTGCTGAAGACGCTCGAGGAGCCGCCCCCGCATGCTCACCTGATCCTGCTCAGCGCCGAGCTCGAGTCGCTGCTGGAGACGATCTCCTCACGCTGCCAGCAGGTCCGCTTCGCCCCCCTCCCCGCGGCGGCTATCGCGAGTGCGCTGGAGGGCATCGCGGAGCCCGAGCGGGTGGCTGCCGCGGCCAACCTGGCCGCCGGTGACATCGAGCGGGCGCGCTTCCTGCTGTCCGAGCCCGGTGCCGTGATCCGCTCCGATGCCGAGTCCTGCGCCGCCGCAGCGCTGGCCGGGACCGTCGGCTCGGCGCCTTGGAGTGCGCTGCTCGCCTCCGCCGAGGCGGCCGGGGAGGAGGCCGAGACGGCTACCCGGGAGGCGCTCGAGGCAGAGAAGGAGCATGGCGTCCGCCGCTCGCCCAGGGAGGCGGCCGAGGAGGCGCGCCGCTCGGGCCGCAGGCGCCGCACCGAGGTGCTCGATCTCGGCCTCGAGCTATGCGCCGGCTGGCTTCGCGACCTGGTCGCGGTCGGTGCGGGCGCCGAGGGAGTCGTCTTCAATCGCGACCGGCTCGACCAGCTGCGCCGATCGGCGCGTGGGCTCGATCCCGCCCGGGCCGCCGAGGCGGTCGAGCAGGTCAGCGAGTGCCGCCGCCGGCTCGACCTGAACGTCTCCGAGGAGCTAGCCCTCGAGGCTCTCTTCTTCAGGCTCGAGTCGCTGCTCGCCCCCGCCGCCTGAGCTCGTCGCGCCGGCCTTCCCGTTGGCGGCCGGCCCGTGGCCGTCTCGCTGGGCGCTCTCCAGCGCCCGCTCCTGGGCCAGCCTGGTGATCTGCTCCGACTGGCGGGAGACAATCACGCTGAAGTTGAGCGCGAGGCCGAGCAGAAGCAGCAGCACCAGCGAGAAGAGGGCGACGTTGGTGTCGCGCACTCCCATCACGTCGGCCACCACCTCGAGCAGCCCCGGGAAGGCGGCGCCGGCGAGCATCCCGAGGCCGGCGATGAACCAGATCACGCTGTAGCGCTCCTGAAGGCGGTGGCGGCGGATCATCTCCAGGATCATCGCCATGAAGACGATTGCGATCACTGCGGCGATGATCCGCGATTGCGGCGTCAGGTGGACCGGGTTCGCGGCGACGGGCCAGGCTCTCATCGGTCTCCGTACCCGGGGCTCTTGGGCCGGAACTGACCGACGGCGAGGACGATCAGGCCCTTGAAGATGAAGAAGGCGGAGCGCAGAGGCGTGAGGAAGGAGCTACCCCGCGCCCGGGGCAGCATCCGCACCGGGAGCTCCTCGACCCGCAGCCCCTGGCGGACCGCGAGCTGCAGCGACTCGATCTCCGCGAAGTCCGGCGAGTAGCGCTCCCCGAACAGCGCCATCACCCGCCGGTTGGCGGCTCGCATGCCGCTGGTCGTGTCGGTGAATCGCTGTCTGGTCGCGGCGCTGAGGAAGAAGCGGAAGACGTTCGAGCCGACCCGCCGGGTGATCGTCGGACGGTAGTCCTCGCTGCGCGCCGCCGAGGGATCGCTGTAGCGGGAGCCGATCACCAGGTCGGCCCGGTCTTTGGTGACCTCCTCGAGCAGCCGCACCACCTCGACCGCCGGGTGCTGGCCGTCGGCGTCGAGGTGGGCGCAGAAGTCATAGCCGTTGCGCAGGGCGTACAGGTAGCCGGTCTGAAGCGCCGCCCCGAGTCCCTGGTTGAAGGGCAGCGGTGCGACGATCGCCCCGGCCTCGCGGGCGAGCTCGGCGGTGGCGTCCTCGGAGCCGTCGTCGATCACGAGGACGTCGGCGTCGGGGAGGCTGCTGTGGACCCCGGCGACGACGATCGCGATAGAGCTCTCCTCGTTCAGCGCCGGGATGAAGACGAGCGTTCGCACCAACCGATTCTGCCACGAAGGGAGATCCCGGTCGGCACGGCCTCGCCCGTCACTCGGTTAGCTTTGTGTTAGGAACAACTAATGCTGCGACGGCTACGGATCAGATCGCGCCGCGACGGGCCACCCCAAATCGGGATGCGCCTCTGGCTCGCCGGCGCTTTCGCGCTGGTCGGCCTGATCACCGCCACCCTCGTCTACCTGCTGGTCAGCGATTCCAGCGAGACGACGATCTCGAATAGAGCGACGGAACTGGCTGTGGGTCGGACGATCACGGTCGCGGACAGCGTCGGCGAGGCGCACGGGAACGTCGCCGACGTGATCGCCGGCGCCAAGGGCGGCGGGTTCCAGGCCTGGTACTTCGACCGCTCGGGCAAGCTGGTCGCGCCGAAGCCGCCGGGGTCGGCCCTGGCGGGGATCTCGGCCCGCCGCAACGCCGTCGCGATGGCGCTCGACCGCGGGCGCTACACCGGGACCGTGCCGGGCGGGGAGGTCTCGGTGGTCGCCGTCCCGGTGTTCGGGAGCAAGGGGATAACCGGGGCCCTGCTGGGCAGATCTTCGCGCTCCCAGGTGCTCTCCAGCGCGATCACCCACCTGCGCAGCGACAGCCTGCGGGCCCTGGGGATCGCCGTCCTCGTCGGCGTCCTCTCCGGTTTTCTCGTCGCCACCGTGATCGCCCGCAGGGTGAAGCGCCTTGCATCGGGGGCGGAGGAGATGGCGGCCGGCTCCTTCGACGTCTCCCTCGACACCTCGGGGCGCGACGAGATCGGCGACCTGGCCCGGGCGCTGGACTCGATGCGGGCCTCGCTCGAGGAGAGCTTCGGGGTGCTGACCGCGGACCGCGACAAGCTGACCGCGATCTTCGACGGGCTGACCGACGCGGTGATGGTGGTCGACGACGACGGCGCGATCCGCTTCTCGAACAGCGCCGCGGCACGCCTCGTCGACTCCGACGGGCACGCCCCGGCGGCGATGATCCCGCAGCTGCGTCGCGCCTCCGCGGTCGGCTTCTCGGCCCATCCGGCGCTCCGGATCGGCGATCGCGCCTACGCGATCCAGGCCCGCGACCTTCCCGAGGAGGGGGCCGTCCTCGCGGTGGTCCGCGACCGCACCGACGAGATGCGCCGCGAGTTCGCCGAGCGCGACTTCGTCTCCAACGCCGCCCACGAGCTGCGCAACCCCCTGGCCGGCATCTCGGGCGCGATCGAGGTCCTGCAGACCGGGGCGAAGGATGACCCCGAGGCGCGCGAGCACTTCCTCGAGCGGCTCGCGCAGGACGCCGAGCGGATGAGCCGCCTCACCGAGTCGCTGCTCACCCTGGCGCGGGTAGAGGCGCTGGGCGCGGGCGAGGAGGACGTCGTCGACGTCGAGGCCGCGGCGATCGACGTGGCCGCCGCGGTCGAGGCCCCACCGGGGATCGAGCTCAACCTCGAGATCGAGCCGGACCTCGCCGCCAAGGGCGACCCGACGCTGCTCCGGCAGGTGCTGATCGGCCTGCTCACCAACGCCTACAAGAACACGCCCACCCCCGGCACCGTTACCGTTCGCGGCCGCCGCGACGGCGAGACGGAGGTCGTATTGGAAGTGACGGACACCGGTACCGGGATTCCCGCCGCCGAGATCGAGCGGGTCTTCGAGCGCTTCTACAGGCGCTCGGAGTCACGCCGCCAGGAGGGCTTCGGCCTCGGCCTGGCGATCGCCCGCCGGATGGTCAGCGTGATGGGCGGGCGAATCGGGGCAGCCTCGATCGAGGGCGAGGGCAGCACCTTCTGGGTGCGGCTCCCCGTCGCGCAACCCAGCCCGACCCCGGTCGCATGAGCGGCCCGGAGCCACCCCGATGAGCAGCGGGCGAATCCTGATCGCCGACGATGAGCCCTCGGTGCGCGACTCGGTCGGCTACGCGCTCAACCAGGAGGGCTTCGAGGTGACCGGCGCCGTGGACGGAAACGACGCGATGGAGAAGATCGGCGCCGACGGCATGCCCTTCGACCTGCTGATCCTCGACATCATGATGCCGGGCCCCTCCGGCCTCGACATCTGCCGCGACGTCCGGGCCCGCAGCCCGGTGCCGATCATCATCCTCACCGCGAAGGACGCCGAGATCGACAAGGTGGTCGGCCTCGAGGTCGGCGCCGACGACTACGTGACCAAACCGTTCTCGGTGCGCGAGCTGCTCGGCCGGGTCCGTGCCCAGCTACGCCGTCAGGAGCTTGACCGCTCCCCGGACGCCCAGGAAAGCCGGATCGAGGCCGGTCCGGTCTCGATCGACCTCGCCCGCCACCTGGTGACTGTGCGCGGCGAGCAGGTCAACCTGACCCGCTCGGAGTTCCAGTTGCTGCGCCTGCTCGCCGCCCGCCCCGGAGAGGTCTTCCGGCGGCCGCAGATCATGGAGGAGCTGTGGCAGACCGAGTTCGACGGGGACGAGCGCGCCTGCGACGTCCACATCTCCAACCTGCGGCAGAAGGTCGAGCGCGACGCGCAGCGACCCGAGCTGGTGGTCACCGTGCGCGGGGTCGGCTACAAGTTCAACGACGAGGCTTGACCTCAGAGTCGGCGTCCGCCGCCACCGCGGCCTCCTCCAGGGCCGTCAGCGACTGCTCCAGCCAGCGTCGGAAATACAGCTTGGCGATCGTCGCGTCCATGATCTTGTAGCGGACCCCGATCGGGTCCATCCCGAACTCGACGTCGATGAAGGTGTCGCCCTGAGCCTCGGTCAGCAGCCAGCGGGTGTAGGTGCCGGTGTTCGTGCAGCGCATCGAGATCTCGCGCAGGTTCTCGAGGCGCTCCACCCGCATCGTCGTCTCGATCCTGCCGTTCGGCTCCTTGGTGACCTGGGCGTAGTTGTCGCCCTCCTCGAATCGCTCGCCGCGGACCTCGACCACCCGCGGCCACCACTGCGGGTGCTGGTTGGGGTCACCGACCAGATCCCAGATCGTGCTGGGCGGCGCGTTGATCAGCGCTTGGCGGCGTACTACCGACATCTCCGGATCACGGTCATGGTAGTCGCCATCGCGGGGCGGACCTACCTCGACGGCAACTCCTCGATCCGATCCCGTGGCCGAATCACCGCGGCGCTTGCCTG
Source organism: uncultured Actinomycetes bacterium (assembly GCA_963720735.1). Taxonomy (GTDB): domain Bacteria; phylum Actinomycetota; class Thermoleophilia; order Solirubrobacterales; family 70-9; genus JBBRHQ01. The sequence goes on along the minus strand of CAVRGL010000010.1, from coordinate 320,321 downwards.
CGGCTCAGTACCCGGTCGTTTGTTCGCCGCGTGACCGACCGGTAGGGTGTGCGGGCAGCTAGGAAGAGAGGGATGATGAGAACCAAGACACTTGCAGCGATTGGCCTGATCACCATCTGCGGCGCCGTCGCCCTGACGGGCGTGGCGGGTGCGCGCAGCGCGGCTAAGACGACGGTCACGATCAGCTACAACGGCGACGGGTTCGAGGGCAAGGTCAAGAGCCCGAAGGCCAAGTGCGTCAAGAACCGCACGGTGAGGGTCTATAAGCAGCATGGGAGGGCCCAGAGCCCGAGCACCGACAAGAAGCTCTATACGGATACCAGCGACAACCAGGGCCGGTGGGACACGGGGAATTCGGGGCAGATATCCGGGAGGTTCTACGCACGCACCGGGCCAACCGGTGGATGCAAGCGGGGATCGAGCAAGACGATTCACACGTAGCGGAGTGGGGCCATGCGCCCGCGCCATCGTGAACCAAGTTCAGAGCCGACGCCCGGACTCGAACCGGGGACCCCTTCATTACGAGTGAAGTGCTCTACCAGCTGAGCTACGTCGGCCGAGCGCTGGCATTGTAGGCGTCCGGATGCGAGCCTCCCGGAGTTACGGCGTTGCGGTCGCCGCGCTGCTCGCCCTGCTCTGCTGCAGCTCGGCAGTGGCCGGGATCAGGGTGCGCGGCAACCACCTGGTCGCCGGGAAGCGCAGGGACCACACCGTCAGGCTGCTCGGCCTGAATCGCTCAGGGACCGAGTACGCCTGTTTCCAGGGGTACGGGTTCTTCGACGGGCCCAGCGACCTGGCGAGCATCAGGGTGATGAAGAGCTGGCACATAAACGCGGTCCGGCTGCCGCTGAACGAGGACTGCTGGCTCGGGATCAACGGGGTGAAGCCGGCGCTCAGCGGCCGCAGGTATCGCCGGGTGATCCGGCGATACGTGAAGCGCCTTCACCGCCTCGGGCTCTTCGTCGTCCTCGACATGCACCTGGCCGGCGCCGGCCACCACATCGCCAACCAGATCCTGCGGATGCCCGACGCCGACCACGCGCCGGACTTCTGGCGCTCCGTCGCGTCCTACTTCAAGCACGACCACCGCTTGCTCTTCGACCTCTACAACGAGCCGCACTACGTCAGCTGGTCGTGCTGGCTTCACGGCTGCAGGGTGCCCGCGTATGAGCAGGAGCACGGCCCGGTCGCCTCCTATGAGGCCGCCGGGATGCAGGACCTGGTCGACGCGGTTCGCTCCACCGGCGCCCGCCAGCCGCTGATGCTAGGCGGGCTCGACTGGGCGCGCAGCCTGGGGGGATGGCTCTCCCACAGGCCGCATGATCCGCTGCATCAGCTCGTCGCCTCGGAGCACAACTACGGCACCCTCGCCCCGTGCGGGCGGCGCTGCCGCCGGGCGATGGCGCGGACGGCGCGCCGGGTGCCCGTGGTGGTCGGCGAGCTGGGCGAGACCGACTGCCGCCACCGCTACATCGATCGCTTCATGCCCTGGGCCGACAGGCACCGGATCTCGTATCTGGGTTGGACCTGGAACGCGACCGCGCCGGGCAGCTGGACCTGCCGTGGCGGGCCCTCGCTGATCAAGGACTTCGGCGGCACCCCGACCGGCTTCGGGGTCGGCTTTCGAGATCACCTGCGCGCCCTCGCCGGCTGAGCGAAGCCGCCGCAAGTAAGTCCGTCGAGGCCAGCCTCGAAGATCAGGGGGTGGCCCGCCGCCGCCCGCCCCTGCGACGCCGCGAGGAGAACGAGATCGAGTTCTCCCGCATCGTCGCCTTCAGCGACGGGGTCTTCGCGATCGCGATCACCCTGCTGGTGCTCCAGATCGAGGTGCCGCAGGGGGTGACATCGAGCAGCGAGCTATGGCATGAGATCTCCAGCCAGGACGGCGACATCATCGCCTTCGCGATCAGCTTCGCGGTGATCGGCCGCTTCTGGGTCATCCACCACCGCTTCTTCACCGAGGTCAGGGCCTTCGACGGCCACCTGCTGACCATCAACCTCGTCTACCTCTTCTGGATCGTCGCGATCCCCTTCTCCAGCCAGCTGCTGGGCGATTACGGGGGAGAGTCGGCGGCGGTGATCGTCTATGCGGTGAACCTTTCACTCGCCACCCTGACCAGCGCCCTGATGACGACCTACGCGGTGCGCGCCGGCCTCACCACCGAGGGACGTTCCGAGGAGATCCGCGCCAACCGCAACGGTGGGCTATGGGTGTGTGCCGTGTTCGTCGGCTCGATCCCGGTGGCGGTGATCGCGCCCCACGTCGCCCCGTTCATCTGGCTGGGGCTCTTCTTCGATCCAAGCCATCGGATCGCCCGCTTCGTCGGCGTCGGCTGAGCCCCGGGACTCGGCTCACTCGTCGCGGTAGGCGCGGATCTCCTCGCGCTCGGCGAGCCGGTTGGCCCGTCGCAGCTCGGCCTCGTTGCGCCGGCGAACCTCCTCCGGGGTGGAGGCCAGCAGCGGCGGCACCGGGCTGGGGTGGCCGTGCTCGTCCACCGCGACCATGGTCAGGTATGCCGTCGAGGTGTGCCGTGTCTCGCCGGTCCGGGCGTTCTCGGCCTCGACCCGTACGCCTACCTCCATCGAGGTCCGCCAGGCGGCGTTGACCTTGGCCCGGCAGGTGACCAGCTCGCCGACGTTGACCGGGTGCAGGAAGGTCATCCGGTCCATCGCCGCGGTGACGATCCGCACCCCGCAATGGCGCAGGGCCGCGAGCCCGGCCGCCTCGTCGCAGAGCTTCATCACCATGCCGCCATGGACGAAGCCGGCCGAGTTGGCGTCGGTGATCCCCATCCACTTGACCAGCAGCGACTCCGAGTCCGAAGCAGGGCGCGGATCGAGGCTCACTGTTTCCAGACGAACGAGATCGAGCGCCCCCGGCGGGTGCAGCTGATCGCCGTACCCTGGCCGGTCCTCACCGAGAGGCAGCGGAAGCGCCGCACGGTGCATGCCGAGCGAGACGCGCCCTTCCCCGGGCGGCAGCGGGCGACGTTCCAGGAGGACATCACCGCCGCGCCGGTCCCGCAGCTCACCCCATGCACCCGCAGCCCGGTCAGCTCGCCGGAGCCGGGGCAGCTCTTCACCGCCGCGCCGATCGGCGCGCCCCCCGACCCCCCTGCCCGCTTCAGCGGCTCGGGGGATGCGGTCGTCCCGCCCCCGGAGGAGCCGCAACCGGCGAGTAGCGGGACGGTTGCGAGCCCGATCGCGACTGCTGTGATCAGCGGCTTCATCGCTGCGCCACCCTACCCAGCGGCGAGTTGCCGCGCCCGCCCGAACACGGTGTCGAGCATCTCCTCGGTGAGCTTGCCGGTGAAGGTGTTCTGCTGGCTCGGGTGGTAGCAGCCGACCAGGGTGAGGTCCCCGGCGGGCGCCTCCACACCGTGCCCGAAGCGCGGCTTCGGCCGCGGCACCTGGCCGCCGTTCGCCCTCACCGCCCGCAGCGTCCCGTCCCAGGCGAAGCTGCCGAGGGCGACGATCACCCGCGCAGGCAGCAATTCGAGCTCACGCTCGAGGTAGGGGAGGCAATTGTCCCGTTCCTCGGTTGTCGGGCGGTTCTGCGGTGGCGAGCAGCGGTTGACCGCGGCGACGTAGGCGTCCTGAAGCTGCAGCCCGTCGTTGCGATGCAACGAAAGCGGCTGATTGGCATAGCCGGCGCGGTACATCGCCGCGAACAGCCAGTCGCCGGAGCGATCGCCGGTGAAGATCCGGCCGGTCCGGTTGCCGCCGTGCGCGGCCGGCGCCAGGCCGACGACGAGGAGGCGGGCGTCGGGATCGCCGAACCCAGCCAGCGGCCTCGCCCAGTAGTCCTCGCCTCGAAAGCGACGGGGCGGACCGGCGGCCGAGCGCTCCCGCCACTCGACCAGCCGCGGACAGCGACGGCAGCCGTGCACCTCGGCGGCCAGGGCCTCCAGCAGGCCGGCTCTCTCCCGCTCTGATCTCGGCGATGATCCGCTGATGTCTTCCTCTACCCGCACCGGTCCGGAGTCAGCAGCTCAGATCATCCGTGACCCGCTCCCTCGCCGCGGCTTCCTCACCGGCGCCGGTCTCCTCGTCGCCGCCGGATCGGCGACCTTCTTCGCTGCCTGCGGCGGCGGAGATCGCCACGGGGCCTCCGATTCGGACCGAGACCTGGCCATCCTCGGCCACGCGCTGAGCCTCGAGCTGGCTGCGACCGCCGCTTACCGGCAGGTGGCGACGGCGCTGCGTGGGGAGGCGCTGGCGGCCTCCGAAGCCTTTCTCGCCCAGGAGCAGGAGCACGCCGACGCGTTGACCAAGGCGATCAAGCAGCGGGGCGGAACCGCCGCCGCCGCGCCGAGCGCCCTCGATCACCCTCGGATCGCCTCACGGCGCGATGCGCTCGGTTTCGCAGCCGACCTCGAGAACGTGCTGATCGCCGCCTACGTCGCGGCCGTCTCCAGGTTCTCGGCCAGCGATCTCCGAGCGATCGCCGCGGAGATCGCCGCCGTCGAGGCCGAGCATCTCGCCGTGATCTCGGGGGAGCTGGGCCGTCCGCAGGTCCCCGACGCCTTCGTCCAGGGTGACCCTGGAGCCCTCTCCAGAACGGGGCGCAGCAGCGGGGCGACCGGGTGAGGCCGGAACTGACGCGCCGCAGTGCCCTGCGCGGCGCGATCGCCGGCGGGCTTGCCGCGGCCGGGCCGGCGGCCCTGCTGAGGGCGGGCGAGGCGCGCGCCGACTCCGCCGATGACGCGGAGATCCTCGAGACCGTGATCGCTGCGGAGCAGGCTCTGCTCCTCGCCTACGAGACGGGCCACTCGAGTGAGCTGCTGGAGGCGCCGGTGGCCGCCACGGCCCGTCTCTTCGCCGGTCAAGAGCGCGACCACGTCGCGGCGCTTTCCCGGCCGTTGCGCGCTCTCGGCGGATCGGTGCCCCCGCGCCCCACCGTGGCTGACGTCAAGGGCCTTACGGGCCTCGGGAGCCAGGCAGGGTTCCTCGAGCTCGCGGTGGGGCTCGAGAACACGGCGGTCGCAACATACGGTCAGGCACAGCGCAGGCTGGAGACGCCGGAGCTGCTGAGCCTGGCGACCCGGATCTCGATGAACCAGGGGCAGCACCTGGTGGTCTTGCGCCAGGCGCTTGGCGCTACGGCGGCCGGCGCGGTCCCGGTGGCCTTCGAGGCCGGCGTCACCCCGGCACCGAAACCGCAGGCGGGATGAAGGGTTTGTGGGGATTGACGCTGAACACCCTGGGGCCAGCCGAGCGGCGATCGCGCCTGCGCCCCGGTACGGTGGTCACTCAAGTGAGGAGCGAAAGGACCGCATCGTGATGCCCAACATCGGACCGATGGAAGTGCTGATCGTCCTGATCGTCGCCCTGCTCGTGCTCGGCCCGAAGCGGCTGCCTGACGTCGGCCGATCCCTCGGCAAGGGGATCCGTGGGTTCAAGGACACGGTCAGCGGCGCCGACCCGACCGCCATTCAGGATCAGGACGAGTCCAAATCCTGAGCGATTCTCCGCCCTGACCGGGGGATAATCTAAGGCTCCCGTGACCGGCCCGCTCTACGCCGTTGGGCGCTTCTGCTCGCGGTACCACTACCCCGTGATCGCCGTCTGGGTGATCGCCGCAATCGTGCTGGTCCTGCTCGGGCAGGCATCGGGGGACAAGACCAACGACAACCTGACCCTTCCGGGCACCGGCTCGACCAAGGCGACCAACCTGCTCGAGGACAAGCTGCCAGGGCAGGCCTACGGCAGCAACCCGCTGGTGATCGAGTCGCACGGCGCCAAGCTGACGAGCGCCGCCTACAGCAAGGCCGTCTCGGCGACGGTCACGAACCTCAACAAGGACCCGATCGTGACCAGCGCGATCAGTCCCCTCTCCTCCGCCGGGTCGGATTTCCTCTCGAAGAACGGCCGCATCGGCTACATCCCGGTGACGCTCAGCGTCGGCCCGGGTGATCTCAGCCTCGAGCAGGCGCAGAGCATCCTCGACGCTGGCGACCCGGCCGAATCCGCCGGCCTCGACACCTCGGTCGGCGGCTACGTCGGCCAGGAGCTCTCGAAGCCCTCGACCGAGATCAGCGAGGTGATCGGCCTGACCGCCGCGGTGATCATCCTGCTGTTCGCCTTCGGCACGGTGACGGCGATGGCGATGCCGATCTTCAGCGCCGTTCTCGGTCTCGCCTGCGCGCTCTCGATCATCCGCCTGCTCGAGAACGTGATCCAGGTCCCGAGCACGGCCTCCACCCTGGCGACGATGATCGGGCTCGGCGTCGGGATCGACTACGCGCTGTTCATCGTCACCCGCCACAAGCTCCAGCTGAAGGACGGGATGGATGTGATGGAGTCGGTGGCCCGGGCCACCGCGACGGCGGGCGGCGCGGTGGTCTTCGCCGGCTTCACCGTGGTGATCGCGCTCTGCTCGCTGTTCGTCGCAGGAATCCCGCTGGTCACGGCGCTCGGCCTCACTGCCGCCGTCGCCGTCGTCGTCGCGGTGCTGGCGGCGTCGACGCTGCTGCCGGCGATGCTGGGGGCGCTGGGGCCGCACATCAACTCCTTGCGGGTTCAGCTTGGAAAGACCCACCCCGACGACAAGCAGCCGCACGGGTGGGAGCGCTGGGCCCGCTGGGTCGCCGGCAGGCCTCTTCCCTCGGCGATCGTCGCGGGGCTGATCCTGGTCATCCTGGCGCTGCCGATCCGCGACCTCGAGCTCGGCCAGCAGGACAACAGCGTGCAGCCGAAGTCGACCACCGCCCGCCAGAACTACGACGGCCTCAGCCAGGGATTCGGGGCCGGATACAACGGTCCGCTTCTGATCGCGGTCAAGTTCGGCACCCCGGCCAAGCCGGACCAGAAGAACCTCAACGAGATCAACTCCAAGCAGAAGCAGCTCGACGCGCAGCAGCAGCAGATCACCGCCGAGGGGGAGGCGGCGGGACTGCCCCCATCGGAGGCCGAGCAGCAGGCGAAGCAGGCGACGGCGTCGCAGCAGCAAAAGCTCGATCAGCAGCGCAAGCAGGCGGATAACCCGGCCACCGATCCGCGGCTAACCACCCTGCAGAAGGACATCTCCAAGGCGCCCGACGTGAAGGCCGTCTCGGAGGCGAGCCTCGACAAGAAGGGGACCGCGGCGGTCTTCAGCGCCGTCTCGAGCTCGGCCCCCTCGGCCGACGCGACCGTCGACCTGGTCAACAACCTGCGCGACTCGGTGATCCCGAAGGCGCTGAAGGGCACCGACCTGACCGCCTACGTCGGAGGGCAGACCGCCGGCTACATCGACCTGGCCAACGAGATCTCTGACCAGCTGCCGCTGATGATCCTGCTCGTGGTCGGGCTCAGCTTCATCGTCCTGGTGCTCGCTTTCCGCTCGATCCTCGTCCCGCTGAAGGCGGCCTTCATGAACCTGCTCTCGGTCGCCGCCGCCTACGGGGTCGTCACCGCCGTCTTCCAGAAGGGTTGGGGCGCGTCACTGATCGGGCTCGACCACTCGATCCCGATCGTCAGCTTCGTCCCGCTGCTGATGTTCGCGATCCTCTTCGGGCTTTCGATGGATTATGAGGTCTTCCTGATGACCCAGATCCGCGAGCACTTCAAGGAGCACGGCGACGCCAAGCGGGCCGTGATCGAGGGGCTCGCCAACACCGGCCGTGTGATCACCTCGGCGGCGCTGATCATGGTCTTCGTCTTCTCCAGCTTCGTCCTCAACGGAAACCCGGTGGTGAAGGAGTTCGGGGTCGGTCTCGCGGTTGCGATCGCGATCGACGCGACGATCGTCCGCTGCCTGCTGGTGCCGGCGCTGATGGTCCTGATGAGCGAGCGCGCCTGGTGGCTTCCCCCGGCACTGGACCGCGTGCTTCCCAACCTGAACATCGAGGGCGGCGAGTACTTCGCGAAACGCGACGCCGCTGCGAAACGCCCGGAGCCGGTCGCCGCCGGCACCTCGGGAAGTGACTGATCCGGGGGTGGAGCCTTGTTCCCGCTCAACATCCCCAACGCCCTCACCATGCTGCGCATCCTGGCGGTGCCGGTCGTCGTCGTGGCGCTGCTCGGGGAGACCCCGAACGGGGACGCCCTGGCCGCCGGGGTCTTCGCCCTCGCTGCGCTGACCGACGGGCTCGACGGCTACATCGCCCGCTCGCGGGGCGCGGTCACGACCTTCGGCAAGCTGATGGACCCGGTCGCCGACAAGCTGCTGATCACCGCTGCCCTGGTCTCGCTCGTCTCGCTCGGCCGCCTTGCCCCGTGGGTGGCGATGGTGATCATCGCCCGCGAGTTCGCGGTGACCGCGCTTCGCGCCGTCGCCGCCGACCGCGGCATCGTCATCTCGGCGAGCTGGATGGGCAAGGTGAAGACGGTCCTACAGATCGCCGCCGTCTTCGGCCTGATTGCCTTCGACCCCTCGCCGCTGTGGGTCGACGTGCTCGTCTACTTGGCGGTCGCCGCCACCCTGATCAGCGGCTTCGACTACTTCTTCGGGCTACGCAAGCGGATCGAGCACGAGCGCGAAGCAAGATCGGCGCCGAAAACCGAGGCCAGCTAGGCAGACGGCGTGTGGCTCAGGCGGCGGGCGCCTCGAGCCATTCGCGCATCGTCAGGTGGTGGTGAAGATGCTCGCCGCTGGCCAGCTCTCGTCGCAGGTCCTCGAGCGATCCGTAACGCTCGGCGACGACGTTGTGACGGTGGATCGTCTCCAGGTTCTCCTGCCTGGCCATTACGAACGCGCCCGGGTCCAGGTCTTTGTGGACCTCGATGACGCGACGGACCATCTCCCTGACGCAGTCCTCGACGAAGCGGGGCTGCGAGTGAGCCTTCTCGACCACCGCCAACTCGTCGGGGCGCTTCATCAGCTCGTAGATCTCCGAGCTCATCGACTGCTCGACGATGCCCAGTAGCTCGCGGGCGTCGATGTCGGCCTCGCAGCCCTCGGGACAACCGACCCAAAGGGTGCCGATGCCACGCTGGTTGTGGGTGGCGATCGGGACGGCCTCGAGGATCTCGGAGACCTGCTCGGGTTCGTACCCGAGCTCCGCGAGGCGCTCGCGGGCGACGCCGGCGACCATCTCCTGGGCGCAGGGGCAGGCGGTCATGCCCTGCGCCTGGACGCCGGTCAGGGTGCGGGTTCCGCGCCCGGAGGAGACGGAGGTGCCGAACAGGGTGTAGATCTCCTGCGTCTGCTCGCCGGAGACGGGGGCGGGGACCGTCTCGGGGTATCGGGCGGCGACCGAGACCTCGGAACGCAGGCCGCTCTGGCTCTCTCGGACCCGCTCGGCGATGTGGGCGGCGAGCGTCTCCGCATGGAAGGGGGCCTCGCTGAGGACCACCTCGTTGATCGCCTCGCCGACGACCTCCTCGAAGCGGGACATGTGGACACCGGCCTGCTGGGGGTTGAGGTCGACGAAGCACTCCATCTCGGCGAAGTAGAGGTGCTCGGTGCCGTTGACCTTCACCCGGATCACCTTCTCTACCCCGGTCACCCCCACCCGCGAGAGGCTGACCTGGGTGGCGGGGGTCGAGGCCTGCACGTCGGGGGTGCCGACCGAGAGGGTGGGCGTCTGCGGAGGCATCGGAGTGAAGGGTAGGCAACCTGAGTGCCCGGCGAGCGGATTCGGGCGTCGCGGCGGTGATTGGTCTGCAAATAAAGCCATTTCAAGCCTTTGTCCAGCCCCTATACTCCGCCGTGGCCGGAGGAGAAGGGCCGGCTCCGCGTCGGCGCAGAATCTGCGCGGGAGGCAGAGATCGAGCAGCTAGACAGCGCGGTTGAGGGACTGGAGCAGGGCTCGGAGGAGCAAGGCTTCCCCGACTCCGAGGAACTGCGGAAGATCGTCCTCCTCGGCCGCGAGCAGGGATATCTGACCTTCGAGCAGATCGCCGCCACCCTCGAGGAGGTGGAGGTGACCAAGGAGCAGGTCTCCCACCTCCACTCGCATCTGATCGAGCACGGCGTCGACGTGATCGCCGAGGACGGGGTCAGCGCCTACAAGGAGCAGAAGGCCGGCGAGCCCTCGTCGGGCGGGGCGAAGAAGGCCGAGCTTGACCTGACGGTCGAGCCGAGCCTTGACTCGCTGCGCCTCTATCTGCGCTCGATCGGCCGGGTCGAGCTGCTCACCGCGCGCCAGGAGATCGAGCTGGCCAAGCGGATCGAGCGCGGTGACATGATCGCCAAGCGGCAGATGGTCGAGGCAAACCTCCGCCTCGTCGTCTCGATCGCCAAGGGCTACCTCGGCCGCGGGCTCGGCTTCCTCGACCTGATCCAGGAGGGGTCGCTCGGCCTGATCCGGGCGGTGGAGAAGTTCGACTACCGGCGCGGCTACAAGTTCTCCACCTACGCGACCTGGTGGATCCGCCAGGCCGTCACCCGGGCGATCGCCGACAAGGCGAGGACGATCCGCATCCCCGTGCACATGGTCGAGAAGCTCAACCGGGTCGCCCACGTGGAGCGCCAGCTGGTCCAGCGCCTCGGGCGCGAGCCGGAGGCCGCGGAGATCGCCGAGGAGCTGCGCTGGTCGGTGCGCGACGTCCGCGACATCCTCCGTGTCGCCCAGCTGCCGGTCTCACTGGAGAAGCCGATCGGCGACGAGGAGGAGTCGGAGCTCGGGGACTTCGTCGCCGACGACGCTGTCACCGAGCCCTTCGAGGAGGCCTCCGAGCACCTGCAGAAGGAGGGGGTGCGCAAGGCCCTCGACGCGCTGCCGGAGCGCGAGCGCCAGGTGATCGAACTGCGCTACGGCCTCTCGGGGATGGAGCCTCTGACCCTGGAGGAGGTGGGCCGCGCCTTCGGCGTCACCCGCGAGCGGATCCGCCAGATCGAGAACAACACCCTGAAGAAGCTGAAGCGCCTGCCCGAGGCGCAGATGCTGCGCGAAGCCGGCTGAGCGGCGACACGGCAAGGTGAGTGGGGGAGGAGAGATTCGAACTCACTCAGGCATAGCCAACAGATTTACAGTCTGCCCCGGCTCTCCAACTCCGGCGCTCCCCCGGGAGCGACGGCGATTCTAGAGCGCGCCCGCCGGCTCCCGATTGCTTCCCCCTCCGTCGAGTGGACGATTTCATCTCCCATACTGCTGATTTCGTCCACTCGACCTGAAGAGCCCGGGTTCCCGGCTCTTATCCCCGGCTGACCAGCCGCGACATCACCACCTGCGAGCGGGTCCGCACCACCGGTGCCGTCTGCTGCAGGCCGATGATCAGCCGCTCGAGGTCGGCGTTGTCCGAGGTGCGGACCCGGGCGATCGCGTCGGCCTCCCCGGTGACGCTCCAGGCCTCGACCACCTCGGGATGGGCGCGAAGGGTCCCGGCGACCTCGTCGAGCTGGGTGCCGGGCTCGTAGAAGAGCTCGATCAGCGCCTCGGTGCTCCAGCCCATCGCGCCGTGGTCGACCACGGCGGTGAAGCCCTCGAGCTCGCCGGATGAGCGCAGCCGGTCGACCCGGCGCTTCACCGAGGGCGCCGAGAGACTGACCCGGGCGGCGATCTCGGCGTAGCTGCGGCGACCGTCATCGACTAGGAGCGCAAGAATCTGACGATCAATATCGTCCATCCATCTGATTATTGCGCGAATATGGGCGATATCCGCCATTGACTATGAAAGAGGACCCTTTAGCCTTCAGTAAATGCTCACTCAGCCGAAGATAGCCCGCGTCCTCTTTGACGAGTCCCACTCCGAGGCGTGGACGATCCGCCCGGAGCTGGCCGCGCAGATCCAGCCCGCCCACCCCGCCGACTCATCGCTGGCGGAGGCGGCTGCGGCGCTGGCCTCGCGCGACTTCGAGGTCGCGGCGCACGCGGACGCCCCGCTCGATCCCGAGACGCTGGCCGGCGCCGACGTGCTGGTGATTGCCCATCCCTCCGATCCGAAGTGGGAGCACACCCTCGACGGCGGTTCGCCGCGGCTCGACCGCGCCGAGATCGATGCGATCGAGCGCTTCGTCCGCGACGGCGGGGGGCTGATCGTCCTCGGCGAGACCGAGCAGGACAAGTACGGCAACAACCTAAACGAGCTTCTCGGGCGGTTCGGCCTCGCGGTCGAGAACGCCACCGTTCAGGACTACCAGCACCACCGCGAGGCGCCGGCCTGGGTGATGGCCGACCTCACCCCCGGGAACGGCGCCGCCCCCGACCTCCTGGCCCGCGTCCGCGAGGCCTGTTTCTACCGCGCCGGGACGATCTCGCTCGCCAACGGCGGCCGGGTGATCGCCCGCACCCACGAGACCGCCGACCCCCCCTGCGCCCCGCTGGCGGCGGTCGCCGAGCACGGGGCCGGCCGGGTCGCGGTGCTCGCCGACTCCGACCTCTTCGGCGACGATTGCATCGGCGATCTCGACCACGCCCCCTTCTGGCTCAACCTCGTCTACTGGGCCGCCGGCAGCGCATTCGCGGCGCCCGCCGGCGCGGCCCGCCCGGGCACCGATGCCGTCTCCGACCCGCATTGGGCAGCCCTGAAGGAGGCCGTCGCCGAGCTGCGCATCACCCAGGAGCCGGACGGCTCCGTCGACCTCTCCAAGCACGACCGGGCCCGCACCGCCGAGCTGACCCGGATGATCGCCGCCGAAGTCGAGGCGCTGGCGCCGCGCTTCCCCCATCAGGCCGGCTACTTCGAGGCGCTCGCCTCCGACCTCGCCGGCTGGGAGGCCTCGGGCTTCGAGCGGCCCGACTTCTACGCCTCCACCGACGCCCTGCGCCCGGAGCGCCATCGCGAGGACGGGATCGAGCACCTGGTCGTCTTCCCGATGTACAAGCAGAACGCCTCCCGCGACACCTGCTTCGAGGCGCTCCTGGTCCGCACCCCCTGGCCCGAGTTCGTCGCCGAGCTCGAGTCGGGCGGCTACGACAACGCCAAGTTCGTCCCGGTCGAGCTGGTGGACTACACCGACGGCTACGACTCCGAGTGCGCCGTCCTCTTCCCCGAGACCTTCTCCGTCCACGAGCGCCCCCCGGCGCACTTCGGCGCGATCTTCTGCGATCGCGAGGCGGAGCGCTTCCGCCGGGTCTGCGGCGCCGCCGCGGAGATCCTCCGTCTCAACCTGCCCCCCGACGCGGCCTGCCTGCTGAGCTCGCCGGAGCTCTCCCAGAACGCCTACATCACCTGGGACCTGATCCACGACCGCACCCACATGCACGGCGACCTTCCCTTCGACCCGTTCATGATTCGCCAGCGCAGCCCCTATTGGATGTACTCGCTGGAGGAGCTGCGCTGCGACCTGACCGCCTTCGGAGAGTCGGTGAAGCTGGAGCGCGAGGGCTTCGCCTTTGCCCGCTACGTCCAGTACGCGATCCTCTTCGACCGGCTTTTCCGCTTCCCGGTGACCGGCAGCCGAGTCCGCAACTACGACGGCCTCGGCGGCCAGCTGCTCTTCGCCTTCCTCCACAAGGAGGTCTATCTGAACTGGACCGACAACGCCCTGACGATCGACTGGGAGAGGGTCGCCGACGGAGTGACCGCGCTGCGCGAGCGGGTGCAGGGGCTGTATCACTCCGGGATCGACCGCTCGAAGCTCTCGCAATGGATCGCGGCCCACGACCTCGTCTCCTCCTACGTGCCGGCGAGCGAGAGCTCGGTCTGGGACAGCGCCCGGCGCGAGCTTCCTGAGGTCGATGAGCCGAAGGAGCTGGTCGACCTGGTGCGCGACGACGAGTTCCCGCTCAGCCTCTTCTACTCGCAGCTGAAGCCGAAGCTGCAGCCGGCGCTCGACGCTCGGCCGACTCGCGACGCCGAGGCCGCGGGCGCCGGGGCCTGAGTTGGCCGCCCCGCGGCTAGACGGGAGGGTGATCGCCGTCGCCGGCGCCGGGGGCGGCCTCGGCCCGGTGGTCTGCGGCCGGCTTGCCGCCGACGGCGCAACGATCGCCGCCACGGACATCTCCCAGGAGCGTCTCGACGCGATCCCCGCCGGGGCCGGCATCCCTGAGGAGCGCTGGGATGGGCGGGTGGTCGACCTGCTCGATCCCGACGCCGCCGCCGGCTGGTGCGAGAGCCTGGTCGAGCGCTTCGGCAAGGTCGATGGGCTGGTCCACCTGGTCGGCGGCTGGAAGGGCGGCAAGCCCCTGCACGAGGAGCCGCTCGAGGACTGGGACCTCCTCCACGACCTGCTGATCCGCACCGTCCAGCACACGACCCGCGGCTTCCACGAGGCGCTCGCGGCCAGCGATTTCGGCCGCTTCGTCCTGGTCTCGGCCAAGCAGGCCCAGCAACCCTCCAACGACAACGCGATCTACGCCGCGGCCAAGGCTGCGGCGGAGGCCTGGACCCTGGCTTTCGCCGACGGCTTCGAGGGCACCGGCACCACCGCCAACATCATCGTCGTCAACGCGATCCTCACCCCGCAGATGCGCGAGGCCAACCCCGAGAAGGCATATGCGACCTTCACCCCGGCCGAGCACCTCGCCGAGGCGATCACGTTCCTCTGCTCGGATCAGGGTGGGCGGATGAACGGCCAGCGGCTCGCGCTGCACCCGTGAGCTCGGGCCGCGGCTTCGCCAGCGACAACTACTCCGGCGTCCACCCGGAGATCCTCGAGGCGATCGCGGCGGCCAATAAGGGACACGCCCCCGCCTACGGCGCGGATCGCTGGACCGCCGCCGCCCAGGAGCGCTTTCGCGAGCACTTCGGGCCGGCGGCCAGGGCCTTTCCCGTGTTCAACGGGAGCGGCGCCAACGTTGTCGCGATCGCCGCGGTGACGGAGCCCTGGCAGGCGGTGATCTGCCCGTCCACCGCCCACCTCCACGTGGACGAGTGCGGCGCTCCGGAGAGGATCGCCGGGGTGAAGCTGATCACCGTCGAGACCACCGACGGGAAGCTCACCCCGGAGCTGCTCGAGGCGGCCTTCCCCTGGGAGCGGATCGGCGACGAGCACGCCTCGCAGCCGCGGGTTGCTTCGATCGCCAACTCGACCGAGCTGGGCACCGTCTATTCCCCGGCCGAGGTCGGGGCGATCGCCGACGCCGCCCACGGGCGCGGCCTCCTCCTGCACGTCGATGGGGCGCGGATCGCCAATGCCGCCGTTGCCCAGTCCGTCGCGCTGCGGGAGTTGAGCACCGATGCCGGGGTCGACCTGCTGTCCTTCGGCGGCACCAAGAACGGCCTGCTGTTCGGGGAGGCCGTCGTCTTCCTCGGTGAGCGTCTCGGCGAGGGCGCCGAGTTCGTCCGCAAGCAGTTGATGCAGCTGGCCTCGAAGATGCGCTTCGCGGGGGTTCAGCTGGAGGCGCTGCTCGGCGGCGACCTGTGGCAGCGAAACGCCTCGCAGGCGAACCGCATGGCGGCCCGCCTCGGGGCCGCCCTGGAGCGGATCGAGGGGGTCGAGCTGGCCCATCCGGTCCAGGCGAACGGCGTCTTCGCCCGGCTTCCGGCGGCGGCCATCGAGCGGCTCGAGCTCGACCCCGAGGGCAACCGCGCCTTCTATGTCTGGGAGGAGGCCTCCGGGACGGTGCGGCTGATGTGCTCCTGGGACACGACACCCGAGGACGTCGACGCCTTCGCGGCGTCGGTCGCCGACACGGTGGCGGGCGTCGCCGGCTCCAGCAGGTAGCTGCCCGGGTCGAAGCGCCGGGTCAGCCGCCGGTAGCTCCAGGTCTGACGCGGCCAGATCGCGACGTTGCGACCGTGCTCGTCGACATACCAGTTGGCGCAGCCGCCACTGCTCCAGACCGCTCCGGCGAGGCGGCGCTGGAGGTCGGCGTTGTAGGCGCGCTGGACCTCGGGGCGGACCTCGAAGCGGGCGATCCCGCGCTGCTCGATCAGCCGCAGCGCGTCGAGCATGTAGTTGAGTTGCGACTCGATCATGTAGACGATCGAGTTGTGGCCGAGGCCGGTGTTCGGCCCCAGCAGGGTGAACAGGTTGGGAAAGCCCGCCATCGCCGCCCCCAGATAGGCCTGTGTCCCCTCGCTGCCCCAGACCTCAGCGGCGGTTCCGCGTGTTCCCCGCAGCAGGCGCCCGGCCTCCGGATGGGAGACGTTGAAGCCGGTCGCCAGGATCACCGCATCGACCTCCGGCGCCGTCCCGTCGGCGCCGACCGGGCCCTGCGGTCGCATCGCGGAGACGGCGGAGCTGACCAGCTCGACGTTGGGCGCCTGGAGGGCCGGGTACCAGTCGTTCGACGGCAGGATCCTCTTGCAGCCGATCCGGTATGAGGGCTCGAGCCGGGCGCGTAGGGCGGGATCCTGGACCTGGCGGCGCAGGTGGGCCCGGCCGATCCGCTCCATCCGGCTCAGCCGGTCGGGATTGCGGATCAGGCCGGGGACGATCGACTCCCGCAGCAGATAGGACCAGCCGCGGCTGAGGCGCTGCGCGAGCGGGATTCGCTCGTACAGCAGCCGCTCGCCCCTGGGTATCGCGCGGTCGCGGTGCGGCATCACCCAGGGCGGGGTGCGCTGGAACACGTAGAGCTTCTCGACCTCGGGCTGTATGCGGGGGACGATCTGGATCGCCGAGGCGCCGGTGCCGACCACCGCGACCCGCTTGCCGCGCAACTCCATCTCGTGATCCCAGCGGGCGGAGTGCCAGAGCGCCCCGCTGAAGCCGTCGAGCCCGGGGATGTCGGGGATCGCCGGCTCGGAGAGCGGGCCGTTGGCGGCGATCAGCACCGTGGCGCTCAGCGAACCCCCGGACGTCTCGATCCGCCAGCGCTTCCCCTCCTCGTCCCACTCGGCATCCAGGACCTCGCAGCCGAGCCGCAGGTGGGGGGTGAGGCCGCCGTCCCGCACGCAGCGCCGCAGGTAGTCCCAGATCTCCGCCCCCTCCGAGAAGGTCCGGGTCCAGCCGGGGTTCGGCATGAAGGAGAGCGAGTAGAGATGGGAGGGGATGTCGCACTGGATCCCCGGGTAGGTGTTCGCCTCCCAGGTGCCGCCGACCTCCGCCGCCTTCTCGAGCACGATGAAGTCGTCGATCCCCTCCTGGAGCATGCGGATCCCGAGTCCGATGCCGGAGAAGCCCGCGCCGATCACCGCGACCCGGTGATGCTCGCTCAAGCCGGGGCCCCCAATCGCTCGGAATCCCGCATCTCCCCAGTCTCCCACCGGGGACGGTTCGACACTCCCTCGCGGTTGCGCCCCAAGCGCCCCAGCCCGAGGGCGAGGATCTGCTTGTCGGCCACGAAGTCCCGCCGGAAGCGGCTCGGAGCGGGCACCGCGGCCGCCGGGATCGCACCGTCCGCGGCAAGGTAGATCGGAAGGCCGGCGATCGTCCGCGCCGTCTGCAGCGGCAGACCACCGGCGGGTTCGGAGCCGGTCGCGGCAAGGGTGAGGGAGACGAGAGCGCCCATGGACATCTTCCACCAAACATTGTCACATCGATCTATGGGACATAGGAATCCAATATCCTGGTCGTGTGACCGAAGTCACCGAATCAGCGCTGACGATCGACGAACTGGCCCGCCGCACCGGGATGACGGTGCGCAACATCCGCGCCCACCAGTCCCGCGGGCTGCTGCCTCCGCCCGAGGTGCGTGGCCGCACCGGCTACTACAGCGAGGGCCACGTCGGCCGGATCGAGCTGATCCGTGACCTCCAGGCCGAGGGCCTCAACCTGGAGGCGATCCGGCGCCTGCTCGACGGGGTTGGGGAGTCGAGCGAGGCGGTGCTCGACTTCACCAGAACCCTGAGGACGCCGTTCGAGGACGAGGAGCCCGAGATCGTCCAGGTCTCCGAGCTGGCCGAGGGCATCGCCGATCCCAATCCGGAGCTGCTGGTCCGCGCCGAGCGGCTCGGCCTGCTGCGACCGCTCGGCGAGGGCCGCTACGAGGTCGTCAGCCCCCGCCTTCGGAGGGCGCGGCTGGAGCTCGCCGAGCTGGGGATCGGGCCGAAGGCGGCGCTCGAGGTGGTAGAGGAGATGCACCGCCACGCCCGCGGCGTCGCCCGGATCTTCGTGCGTCTCTTCGTCAAGTCGGTCTGGGAGCCGTTCGAGGAAGCGGGTCGCCCCGAGGAGGGCTGGCCCGAGGTCCGCGACGCGCTCGAGCGCCTGCGCCCGCTGGCCACCGAGTCGCTGATCGCCGTGTTCAAGATCGCGATGACCGAGGAGACCGACAAGGCCGTCGCCCGGACTCTGCAACGTGGGTCCGAGGCCCGGTCCTCCCGCTCCAGGCGCCGCCGCTAGAGTTGACGGCTGCCGCCCGGATAGCTCAGTTGGTAGAGCACTTCCATGGTAAGGAAGGGGTCACCGGTTCGAGTCCGGTTCCGGGCTCTCGGCGCGACCGCTGAGGGAAGAATCGATCCTCTAGGCTGCCGCCGGTGGACTTCAGCCTCTCCGACGAGCAGCAGCACTTCGTCGCCGCGATCCGCGACTTCTGCGAGCGCGAGTGCGGGACGCCGGAGAAGCGCGAGAAGCTGACCAACGGGCACACCGAGCTCCACAGCGCCGAGCTCTACTCGAAGATGGCCGAGCTCGGCTGGCTCGGGGTGACGATCGAGGAGGCCTACGGGGGCTCCGGCGGCTCGATGCTCGACGCCTGCCTGTTCATGGAGGAGACCTCGCGCGGGCTGGCGCCGATCGGCGGCTACGCCACCACCCTGATCGTCGCCGGCGCGACCCAGCGCTTCGGCAGCGAGGAGCAGAAGGCCGAGATCCTCGGCGGGATCGCCGCGGGCTCGGTGGAGGCGATCGCGATGACCGAGCCCGAGGCCGGCTCGGACGTCGGCTCGCTGCAGACGGCGGCCGAGAGGGTGAACGGCGGCTTCGTGATCAACGGGCAGAAGGTGTTCTGCTCGAACGCCCACATCTCCGACCACGTCCTCGTCGTCTGCCGCACCACCAAGGGCTCCTCCAAGCACGAGGGGCTGACGATGATCTGGGTCCCGGCCGGGGCGGAGGGGATGGAGGTGAAGCCGATCGACACGATGGGCGGCCGCGAGACCAACTACATCTACTTCGCGGACTGCGAGGCGCCGGCCTCCTCGGTGCTCGGCGAGGTCGATGCGGCCTGGATGCAGCTGATGGCCGGGCTCAACGTCGAGCGGCTGATCCTCGCCGCGACCATGCTCGGCGTCGCCCAGCGCGCCTTCGACGACGCACTCGCCTACGTCAAGGAGCGGCGCCAGTTCGACCGCCCGATCGGCTCCTTTCAGGCGCTGCAGCACCGCCTCGCCGACATGGCGACCGAGCTCGAGGCGGGCAGGCTGATGACCCGCTGGGTCGCCGCGATGACCGACGAGGAGCCCGGCCGAATGCTTCCCCGGGAGGCCTCGATGGTGAAGCTCTACGTCACCGAGGTGGCGAAGCGCGTCTCGCTGGAGGGGATGCAGCTGATGGGTGGCTACGGCTACTCATCCGAGTACGACATGGAGCGGCTGGTCCGCACCAGCCTGGTCTCGACCATCTACGGCGGCACCTCGGAGATCCAGCGCAACATCATCGCCAAGACGCTCGGTCTCTGAGCGGAGAAGCGCCCATGAAGCGGGGGCAGGGACAGGAATCCTCAGCCGCTGAGCGCATTGCTAGCCTGCCCCGTCCCATGGCAGGCAGCGCTAACGCCAACGCTCGGAGCAGGCTATCGCGAAGGCGTCGCGCGCCCGCCCTGCTGTTTCCGGCTCTGCTGATCGCCCTCGTGCTGACCATCGTCGGCGGCGCGCTCGCGGCGGACTCGCCGGGTGGGATTCCCGCGCCGCAATCGGCGAGCTCCAGCGCGTATGCCCCCCAGACTGCGAAGAAATCGATCTGGGGGCCCACGGCGGTGGACGGTGTTTCCCAGTTTCCGCTTTACCGAGACCTCGGTGTCGGCATCTACCAGATGGCCGTCGACTGGAGCCAGGTCGCCCCGACCGAGCCTGCGGACCCGACCAACCCCCAGGACCCGGCATATCAGTGGCCCGGCCACGTCGAGGAGGCCATCGCCGAGGCTAAGCAGTTCGGGATGAGGACGATGATCATGATCATCTACTCGCCGAGCTGGGCCAATGGGGGCAAGTCGCGGAGCTGGGCTCCCACCAGTCCCGCGGACTATTCGAACTTCGCTAAGGCGATCGCCCGCGAGTACCCGAGCGTTCACCTATGGATGGTCTGGGGTGAGCCCAATCGACGGCCGAACTTCAAGCCGCTGGTCGCCGCGCCTCCCACCGGCCCCCTCAACAGGGCCCAGCGCAAGGCGCCGCGACTGTACGGAAGGATGCTGGACGCCGCCTACGTCGCCCTGAAGTCGGTCAGCCCCAAGAATCTCGTGATCGGGGGCAACACGTTCACCGCCGCCGGGCCCGGAGACGTCCACACCTATCAATGGATCCGCTACATGCGGCTCCCGAACGGCAAGATGCCGAGGATGGACCTCTACGGTCACAACCCCTTCTGCTTCAGAATCCCCAACCTCCGCCATCGTCCCTCCCCTCGAGGTCGGGTCGACTTCTCCGACCTGGGTCGGCTCGCCAAGGCACTGGATCGCTACTACCCCAACAAACGCCTCAGGCTCTTTCTGTCCGAATGGGGTGTCCCCACCGACAGCAGGGACTCCGAGGTGCAGTTCTTCATCAGCCGCCGGGAGCAGGCCAAGTGGATCCGCTCCGCATTTAGGATCGTGCGCAGCTTCAAGCGCATCTACACCCTCGGCTGGGTCCACCCCTATGACATCCCGGAGCTCGAGATCACCACGGGCCTGCTCAGTTCCAGCGGCCATCGCAAGCCGGGCTACTATGCGTTCCGGGCCGGCTGACCGGCTTGGCTGGGCGGGCCGCGGATCTCGCGGTGGCTGACGGGCTCCGGATGGCCGCTGCATTCGCGGTGGCCCTGTTGGGCACCTGGTTGGCGGTGCCGCTCGCCGTGAGGCTGGCCTCCCGCACCGCCTTCTACGACCGCCCCGGCGGCTACAAGGAGCATCGCCAGCCAACACCCTATCTCGGCGGGGCAGCGGTAATCGCAGGGTTCCTCGCCGCCGCGGCGATCTTCGCGGACGGGCTCTCCGGCCTCCGCCTGGCGGCTCTTTGCGCTCTCGCCCTGCTCGCCGTGGGCACTCTGGATGATCGGGTCAACCTGGGGATCTCGGCGAGGCTCGCGGTCGAGGTCGGAGTCGCCGTGGCGCTGTTCGCGTCGGACGAGGGCTGGCAGGTGGCGTCGGCCGACTGGGTCAACCTCGCGATCACGATCCTCTGGGTGGTCGGCCTGATCAACGCCTTCAACCTGATGGACAACCTCGATGGCGCCGCGTCGACGGTGGCGGCCGTGAGCGCCGCCGGCACGGGAGCTCTGGCCCTGGTGGAGAGCGACGCGATCCTCGCCGCCGTCTGCCTCTCGCTTGCCGGGGCCTGTGCCGGGTTTCTCCCGAGCAACCTCGCCCGGCCGTCGAAGATCTTCCTGGGGGACGGCGGGAGCATGCCGATCGGCTTCATCCTGGCCGCGGCGACGATGGCCCTTCCCCACGACGCCTCCGGGGGCCTTGCCGTCGCCGTCTCCGCTCTCCTGGTCGGGCTGCCGCTACTCGACACGGCGATGGTCGTCCTTTCGAGGCTCCACCGCGGCGTCAGCCCCTTCCGCGGCGGCCGCGACCACATGACCCACCGCCTGGTCAAGCAGCTCGGCTCGGAGCGCCACGTGGCTGCGGCACTGGCAGTGACTCAGGGGATCATGTGCGCGGCCGCGATTGCCCTACACGGGAGCGGGAGCCCGACCGTGGTTCTGGGCTCAGAGACGTTGATGCTGATCGCCGTGGTTGCCGCATTGGCGTCCGTGGAGCCTCTTTCGCGCCTCGGTCACCGCATCAGACGTGCGATCTCGCCGGCTCGGCCCACTCGGCCTGTAGGTTGAGGCGGCCGCCTATCGATGGGCGGTCGATCCGCGATGCAGCAGGGGCGCGAGAAGCATCGCCGACCCGGCCGCCGCCGTCGCCAGGCCGATCGGGACTGAGAGGGCGGTGGAGCGGGCGGCGAGGACTCCCAGCAGGGAGATCGCCGCGAGCGCCACGTTGAGGCCGAGGGCGGGTCGCACCGCATCTGCAAGCAGGAGCCATGCGAAACCACCCGCGACGAGCGCGGCAGTCGTTGCGATCGCCGCGCCATCGATGCCGTAGGCGGGTATCAGTAGCGCCATCAGTAGCAGGTTCAGGCCGCCGGCCACCGCTCCGCCAACAAAGAAGTGCCAGTTGCGCTGTTCCCCGATCAGGCCGTACCCGGCCGGGTAGCCGATCGAGTACAGCGGCATGGCGACGCAGAGGATGATCAGAACGGATCGGGTGTCGGAGAACTCATCCCCGAACAGGGTCGTCAGCACCGGCTTGGCCAGGAGCTCGGAGAGGCCGAGAACGAGAACCCCGTAACCCGAGAGCGGGAGGAAGGAGCGGAGCAGCAGTCGCCTGCGCTCAGCCGGGCGCCCTTCGTGGTGGCGGCGGGCCAGCATCGGGAGCAGGGAGTACGCGGCGAAGAGCGTGACGGCATTGGCGGCGAGGAACAGCCGGTAGGGGGCGCTGTACAGCCCCGCCTCGGCATCGGACCGCACCGCCGCGAGAACGATCGAATCGAGGTTCGTGTAGGACGCGTAGATGATCAATCCGGAGGCCCCCAGCGGCCAGCTCCTCCGAAGGATCCTCCTCACCTCGCCGATCGAGGGCAGTTGAGGCCGCCCGACCCTCGCGCGCAACCATGTCGCAAAGCAGGCGGCCGCCTCGCCCAGCGCGAAGACGATCAGGGCAACCGTCGTGGTGGGCACCAACATCACGATTGTTGCGCTGCCGACCAGGACGACGACGCCACCGAGAGCGGTTGCGCCGGCCACGTCGGCCATCCGCTCGCGCCCGCGCAGCAGCCAATCGGTCGATCCGGACAGCCCCAGGGTCATCAGCACGGCCAGCGCCACCACGTTCGCCTGGTGCGGGACGAAGATCGCCGTCGCCGCGACGGTGACGGCCGAAAGCAGCGCCAGCGCCCCCAATCGGGTGTAAACGACCACGCCAGCCACTTCGCGGGCACGCGAGGGGGCGACTGCCACCTCGCGCGCGCCGTACTCCGGCAGGCCCAGGGCCGTCAGGGTGATCAGGACCCCGGAGATCGCGATGCCGACGTTGAGGAGGCCGAAGTCGCCGAGGTTGAGGGTCCGCGCGAGCAGCACCGTTGCGATGAACCGTGTGCCCTTGTTCACGGCCTCGCCAGCGGCAAGCCTGGAGACCGAGCGCCCTGCCTGGCGGAGCCCTTCTCCAGCGGTCAGCGGCGGCGCCCCCAGATTGTCCCCTTCCTCAACAGGTCCGCCGAAACGATACGTCGTCGATCAAGGCTGACCCGGTGATCGGGACTTCACCGGTGTCTGCCGCGAAGACCGTGACACTCCGGATCGGCTCCCTAAGCTTCCCCGAGGTTTCGTAGTGGCGCCAGCGTGTGCTCCCCGGCCCCACCCCGGCGTGCCGGTCGCCGAGCACCAGTTGCGGGGAGGCGGTGCCGTCCGAATGCAGAAGGCCGGCCCAGACGAGCAAAGGCCGACTGAGTTCGCGCACGCGAACCCAGGCGCTGAACGAGAAGCATGCGCCCCGGGGGGCGCTGTACGGCAGTGACTGCTCGAACACGAGCGCTTTGCCCTCCGCTCCGCTTCCCTCAATCCGGGCCGCTTCGCGACCCTGGTGACCAGGACCCCCGACGGTCGCGCGAGCAACATCTCCGGGAAAGATCTGCCAACCCGTGTGGCCGCGCTCGAATCCACCATTGGTGAGCAGTTGCCTGTTTACAGGCGCGATCCCTCCTTCTGATCTGAGGCGGGGACCGTTACCCTTGTCGACAAGGGTGATTACCTCAGCCGTGGGCGTCTCTGCCCGAAGCAGCGTCCGCCCCCGAGCGGTGAAGACCCCGATCGTCTGGGGGTCGGCGGTGGCCGCGCCGGGGTCGGGCAACGCGACATACCGGGTCCCGGGATCGTGGACGTGCAGCCGGGAGGCTAGCGCTTCGGAGGTCGGCATCATCTCTCCGACGCGCGCCTGAGCAGCCCACCCGGCGGCGGTTCGCAGCTTCTTGCTCAGAGCCTGCTTGGATGTCGGCAACGGGGTTGTCGCCGGTGCTGTCAGTAGTCGAACGACGGCGACGACGGCGAGGCACGCGACGCCTGCTGCCGCCACCATCGCCAGCCGTGGCCGCCCCTTCGACCACACGCGCAGCCGACGGGCGATCTCGCTCGGACCGAGATCCTCTCGGATCACCGCTACCACGACCGGTCCCGCCAGCAGGTATTCCGAGATCAGGGTGTCGAAGAACTTGTAGCCGGCGATCGTGAAGGCGACGCAGTAGAGGAGCAGAGAGGCTGTCCACACACTCAGCAGGGTGCGTCTTCGAACCGCTCGGATTTGCACGGCGGTGGAGACGTAGGCGAAGAGCATCGGCAGCAGGAGGCAGCCGAGAACCCCGAAATCGGTATAGAACGTCCCAAGCCATGAGTAGTTGTTGAAGGTCTGAAACGGAATCGGGTAGAAGGCTCCGACGGTTTCGGGCGGCTGTCCCCACAGGCCCAGTCCATGCATCAACTTGATGGCTGAGAGAACCGTGAGCTGTCCATCGGTGCTCGGTCGCAGCGGATCGTCGATCAGCCCTGAGAGAGCCGGAGGGTTCGCAGTCACGTACACGTAGGGCAAAGCGAGCGAATCGAACGAGCGGGTCGTCAGGGCCCGTGCGATCTGGGGCTGGGAGTCGACAGACTTTCCGACACGTCCGCCGAGTGCTCCGAAGACGATCAGCAAGGCGACGAGGCCGGCAAGCGCACCGAGCAGCACGCGCCGCAGCCTCGCCGGCGGCAGGTAGAGGACGTGGAACAAGGCGGCCCAGACCAGCGAGAGGCCCATCAGCGTGCGGTCGCCGGTGAACAGGAATGGTGAGAGCGACAGCACTCCCAGGAAGCGCGCTGCTCCCCACCTACCTCTGAAGGCTCGCTCTCTCAAGCCGAGTGTCCAGAGGATGAAGGCGATCTGGTTGCAGTAGGTCAGCAGCTTCCAGGGTCCGTAGGTGTCGCTGAAGGTGACACTGGTGGTCTGGATCTCACGGACCCTGGCCGGGCTTTCGAACAGCGATCGCCAGCCGATGACCACGTCGACTGCATGTACGAAAGCGGCGAAGCCGACGAGCCCGAGCACCGCAAACAAGACCCACGAGAGGCGAAGTCGCCGCGCGTCCGGGCGCTGGCGTTTCCCGGGCTCGATACGCGGCATTTCGCGGTAGCGCCGCTCTGCGAGCAGGGCCCCGGAGATGAAGGTGGCGATCGATCCGTAGATCAGCAGCCAAACGGCAGCGGGGGTGGCGGTATAGCGGACCAGGGGAATCGCGAAGAGGAATAGTGAGACCCCCCAGACCAGGCTGAAGATGACGAGCGCGGTCACCACGCCGTCCCCTCGCCGTTGACCACGACGAGCCGCCGTGATCGCGATCCCCAGGAGAGCGCAGCCGACCCCGAGAGCTACCCAGCGCTCGAGTGTCATGCGTCGCGCTGCAGGCCGCGGGAGCAACCGAAGAGCATCTGACCTCGTGCACGGCCAGGGTTCATGGCGGCGGCAGGTTACAAGTTGGGTCTCATGGCGCCTAGAGCGCTTTCAGCAGCTCGGCGAGCCGCGGTGCCCAGCGCCGATAGGAGAACTCCGCTTCGACGAAGTGTCTCGCGTTCGATCCCATTTCCTCCCTGATCGCGTGCTCTCGTACGAGCCGCTCGAGCGCTTCCAGCCATTCCTCCTCCGAGGAGACCAGGATCCCCCGCTCGTTTCCCACCAGGCCGCGGTTTACGCCAACCGGGCTGGCGATGGCCGGCACCCCGGCGGCGAAGTACTGAAGGAGCTTGTAGCCGCACTTGCCGCGTGTCCAATCGTCGTCGGGCAGCGGCATGATGCCGATGTCGAAGCTCGCCAGCAGCTCTTTCTCGCTGTCTGCCGTCCAGGGGTGCGATCGAATCCATGCGGCCCGATACCCTGTCCCGGCACCCACTAAGACCAGCTCCGCGCGCGTGCGGGAGCTGTTCAACCTCTCCATCGCCGGCAAGCACTGCTCCAGGTAGGCGGCGGTCGTCCTCGAGCCTATCCAGCCAACCCGGACCACCTCCCGCTCGCCGTGCTCGTGAGTCGGCTGGATCGACGGATCGACGCAGGAGGGGATCACCTCGACCCGGTCGGCATGCTCCCGAGCGTGTGACGCCAGGTATTCGTTTCCGGCGATCACCAATCGCGAGCGCTTCATGTAAGTGCGCCAGCGGGCCGGCTCCCGCTTGGCCCAGGCGAAGCGCCGGTTCTCCTCCGTCGTCGAGCCGACGAACAGGGCGTCGTCGAAGTCGTAGGCATCGACATCGGCAGGGGGCTCGACCATCGGCAACGGCAGCAGGAACCGGAGCCGATGGACGAGGAACAGGCCCTCCTGCCGAGGCGCTCTGCGGCGCAACAGGCGCGCTCCGGAAGTGGCCAGGGCCCCGGCCTTGCGAGTGGCGGACGCGTCCGAGGTGACCAGTGAGTACTCGGCTTCGCTCATTGTCGACCGGAAGGAGAGGTCGACCCCGTGCTCGGTGAGGTGGGGGGCGAAGGAGAGCATCCGAACCCGCGAGCCTGGGGCTGAGGCCGGATATGCGGACTCGGCCAGGACGGGGAGGATCAGGCCCCGGCTCCCAGCTGCTCGCCTTCCCTTGCTCGCCGGAGGTGCTCCAGGGTGCGAGCCAATCCGGTCCGCAGGTCGACGGTCGGCTCGTATCCGAGCGCCTCCCGGGCCCGTGAGATGTCCGCGAGGGAGTGCGGGACGTCGCCGGGGCGCGCTTGGAGGTAGCGGGCTTGAAGGGGGCTGCCGGTGAGGGCCCGGATCTCCTCCAGAAGGTCGTTCAGGGAGATGCTGTCACCGCAAGCGATGTTGAAGACCTTCCCCTCGACGTTCTCCGCTTCCGCGGCGAGCAGGTTGGCCTGCATCGTGTTGTCGATGTATGTGAAGTCCCGGGACTGCTCGCCGTTTCCGAACACCACCGGCGGGCGTCCTTCGAGGAAGGCGGTAATGAAGTTGGGGATCACTGCCGCGTACTGCGAGAGGGGGTCCTGCCGGGGCCCGAAGACGTTGAAATAGCGGAGCACCACCGTCTCCAGTCCGTAGACCTCGAAGAAGGCTCGGCAATAACCCTCCGCGGCTTGCTTTGCCACCCCGTAGGGAGCGATCGGCAGGGCCGCCATGGCCTCGTGCTTCGGGAGCTCCGGGTTGGCGCCATAGACGGACGACGAGGAGGCGAGCACGACCCTGCGCACCTCCTCGTCACGGGAGGCCAGCAGCACGTTGAGGGTGCCGATCACGTTCGAGGCGTTGCTTGTCAGGGGGTCCTGGATCGAGCGGGGGACCGAGGGCAGAGCCGCCAGGTGGAAGACGACCTCGCAGCCCCGCACAGCGTTGTGGACGCGCTCGTAGCTCTGGATGTCGCCCTCGATCAACTCGATGTCGTCGAGCAGATGCTGGACGTTCTTGCGGTCTCCCGGTGGCGAAGTTATCGAGGATGCGAACCCGATGCCCACCGTCGCGGAGGCGCTCGGCCAGGTGCGAGCCGATGAAGCCGCCCCCGCCTGTGACTAGGGCGGTGGCGCCTGAGGACAGCATCGCGCGCCACCCTATCAACGCTGCCGAGCGCCGATTCCCGCCTGCCGGCAGCGACCGAGTCTCTGATCCCAGGCGGCGAGAGCCGCCAGGGCCCAGGCGTCGGTGGCGCTCGAGCGATCTGCGTCGAGCAGTCGCGCTGCCGCCCGCCGTCGACCAAACCGGAGCCGCAATCGCTCAGCCAGGATCTCGCTTCCGCTCGCCAGGGACCGGCGAAGAGGTCCCGAAGCGGGAAGGCGAAACCGCGCTTGCGACTGCCCCGCCGCTCGGCCGGCAGCAGCTCTCGGTAGAGCTTGCGCAGCGGCAGCTTGCCGGCCAGGAGAGAGGCCTTCTGGCGGTCGGGGAGCCGCTCGGCCAGCGCCGCGACCTGATCGTCGAGCAGCGGCACACGCGCCTCCAGCCCGACCGCCATGCTTGCCCGGTCCTCTTTCGCCAGGAGGTCACCGGGCAGATAGCTGAGCAGCTCGAAGCGCTGGAGGCGACGCAGGGTCGAGCCGCCGGGAGCCCGAAGACCGAGGCGGTCCGCCACCCCACTGCGGGCCTTGTCGAGGTCCTGGGCCACCGGAAGGGCCTCCAACCCCGCCGCCGATGTCATCGAGCCGACCAGCGAGAGGTACTGCTCGAAGTCGTCTTCGCCTCCGGCTTCGGCAATGCGGGCGAGATATGAGCGGGCGAGAGCGTATGGGCTTCGGCGCTCCGCCCCACGGTCCACCCGGATCCTGGCGAGCCCGCTCCTCACCCGGTCCGGCAAGAGCATCACGGCGCGGCGCAGGCGGTGGGCGCGGTGGCGATAGTAGCCGGCGAAGAGATCATCGCCGCCGGTGCCGCTCAACGCCACCGTGACCTCGCGGCGGGCGAGCCGCGTAAGGGCCAGCATTGGCACCGCCGACGAATCGGCGAAGGGCTGGTCATAGGCCGCCCCCACGCCCTCCACCGCCTCGGCGAACCCAAGGCCCAGCGTCTCGACGCGGTGGGGCATGCCGAGCTCTTGCGCCACGAGTGCCGCGCGCGGGGCCTCGTCGTAGTCGCCGTGGCCCCCGAAGGCGATCGTGAAGGCCCTCGGCCTCGCCCCGCACTCTGCCGCCAGCGCCGCAATCAACGACGAATCGATCCCTCCCGACAAGAACACCCCGACCTCGACGTCGGCGACGAGCTGCCGTGACACGGCGCGGCGCAGCACCTCCTCGAGCGCCTCGACGCCGACTGGCGTCTCGCCCGCCGGGCCCTCGAAGCGACGCGGAGCCCACCGAACCACGCGCTGCCCGCCGTCAGACCCCCTGGTCAGCGCCGTGCCGGGCTCGACCTGGGTCAGATCGGAGATCCCGGTTCGAGGCGGCGGCACGTAGTGAAAGGCCGCGTACTCAGCGATTGCGGCTTCGTCGATCTCCCCGCGGCTAAGACCGGCCGAGACCAGTGCCAGGGCATCGGATGCGAAGGCGAAGCGCTCTCCTGTGGTTCGAACCAGCGGCTTTATGCCGGTTGCGTCCCTCGCTAGGGTGATCTCCCGGCGTCGCTCGTCGACCAGCGCCAGGGCGAACATCCCGTCGAGCCGGCCGAACACGTCCAGGCCCCACTGCTCGAATCCGTGCAGGACCACCTCTGCGTCGCAAGCGGTGCGAAACCGGTGTCCGGAACGCTCGAGCTCGCGGCGCAGCATCGTGTGGCCGTAGATCTCGCCGTTGAAGACGAGCCACAGATCGCCGTTTTCGTTCGGCATCGGGTACCGCACCCTCTCGGAGAGGTCGATCACGGCGAGACGGGTCTGGGCCAGGCAGTAACCGCCAAGCTCGGCCTGCGAGCGACCGTCCGGCCCGCGAGAGGCGAGCGATTCAAGCAGGGAGTCGGCGAGCAGATCGCAGTCGTCGCCGAGCGTCTCGAAACCAGCGATCCCGCACATCGCTACTCGGTCCGGCCCGGCTCTCCCGGCGCGTTGACGGAGCCCCGCGCCGAGATCGAATTCGCGCGGGCCCGCTGGGCGAGCAGCCCGCGGTAGAGCGTGTCGATATCTTCGATCAGCCGCTCGGCCGAGAACCGAGCCAGTGCCCGCCGACGGGCCTGTCGGCCGAGTCTGGCCCGCGTGTCTGGGCTTTGCGCCAGGCGCTCGATCCCCTCGGCAAGCGCCGCCGCGTCGCCGGGCGGCACCAGGATGCCGCTCTCCTCGTCCACCACCTCGCGGACCCCACCGACGTCGGTCGCGATCGCCGGGCGGGCCGCGGCGGCGGCCTCTATCAGGGAGACGGGGGTGCCCTCGTTGTCGGAGCTGAGCACCGCAGCGTCGGAGGCGGCCGCTAGCTTGGGGAGATCGCGGCGATATCCCAGGAATCGCACCGATTCCGCGATGCCGAGCCGGCGCGCGGTTGCCTCGAGCCCCGGCCGGATCTCGCCGTCACCCGCGATCGCTAGCTGGGCGCGGACGCCGTCGCGTCGCGTCAGCGCCAGCGCCTCGAGGAGCAGATCGAGGCGCTTGATCGGCACGACCCGCCCAACGTAGGTGAGCAGCACCTCCTCGGTACTGAGCCCAAGCTCGTGACGCGCACCGAGGTCGGGCTCGGGCTCCAACGCGGCGAATGGCTCAAGCGCAAGTCCAAGCGGCACGACGATGAACCGCTCCCTCGGAGCGATGCCCAGCTCGACGAGCTCGTCCACCGTCGCTTGGCTCACCCCGATGAGCCTGTCCGTGAAGCGGGCGGCCCCTCGTTCGAGCCCGCGGTAGAGGGCGGTCTTGGTAGCTCCGAAGTACCCCTTCAGCACGTGCCCGTGGTAGGTGTGCACGACGATCGGCCGCGCTCCTGCAAGCAGCGCCGCGGACCGTCCCACGAAGCCTGCCTTGGCCGTATGGGTATGCACGATGTCTGGCCTGAAACGCCGAATCAACCGAGCGAGCTGCCCGAGCGCTCGGAGGTCGGAGCCCGGGCGGATCGGCTGTATGAGCGCGGAGGCGAAAATGAGCCCTGCCCCCTCGGCCGCGGCAAAATCCCGAAGCGATTCCTCACCCGGAGCGAGCGAGCCGTGAACTAGCAGCGTGTCGTAGCCGCGGTCCTGCATCCGCCTACCGCTCAGCAGGCCGACGTGCTTGGCCGGGCCGCCCATGTTCAGCCTGGCGATCACGCGCAGGACCCGGACCCGGCGCTCAGGCTCCCGTGCCAGTCTTCTCAGCCCCCGTTTGGCCTGGCCCAATGCATCGTCGCTGTCTACCGGCGGTTCGACTGTCGGTCGGTGTGATACCTGAAATCTCCTTTACGCGGCTCGGCGGTGTGGCTCTTGCAGGCAGCAGAGAAACAACCCCCGGCCCCGGAGATGTGGGATCCCCCCGCCGAGGTGTGGGAAAACCCGGTTGGCCGCCCAGCGGGCATTCGCGATCCTCATCCATTAGTTGACTTGTCTGCACGAATTGCCGTGAGCGGGTACTAGTTCGGTTTCCCGAGGGCGGATCGGCGGGATCCACTGGACCCCAGCCGAAAGTCTGATAGGTAGGAGGAAGTTGGCACGCTTTCTGATCACTGGCGGTGCTGGGTTCATCGGCAGCCACCTTGCCGAGCGGCTGCTCGAGGACGGTCACTCGGTGCATGCGCTCGATGATCTCTCCACCGGCAGCATCGAGAACATCGCTCATCTCAAATCGGCGCCCGGCTTCTCCTACACGATCGAGTCGGCGAGCAGCGCCGCGGTGATGGCCGAGCTGGTTGATGAGGCAGACATCGTCTACCACCTTGCTGCCGCGGTGGGTGTGCAGCTGGTCGTGGACAGTCCGGTTCGCGCGCTCGAGACGAACGTGCATCTCACGGAGATCGTGCTCAGCCTTTCCAGCAAGAAGCGAAAGCCGGTCCTCTTCACCTCTACGAGCGAGGTCTACGGCAAAAGCAGGGACCTACCCTTCCGGGAGAGCGGTGACCTCACTTTCGGGTCGACCGGCAAAGGGCGCTGGGCCTATGCGTGCTCGAAGGCGATCGACGAGTTCCTGGCAGTGGCCTACTGGCGCGAGCGCAAGCTGCCCACCGTGATCCTTCGGCTCTTCAACACGGTCGGGCCACGCCAGACGGGCCGCTACGGGATGGTGATCCCCAGATTCGTCTCGCAGGCGATGGCAAGCGAGCCGCTGACGGTCTACGGAGACGGCCGGCAACGGCGCTGCTTCTGCCACGTCTCGGACACGGTCGAGGCGCTCGCTTCGATGGCGGGGGTCGAAGCTGCCTACGGCCAGGTCTTCAATGTCGGCTCGCAGGAGGAGATATCGATCTCCGACCTGGCCGTTCGGGTCATCGAGCGAATTGGGTCGGACTCCGAGGCCGTGCTGGTGCCCTATGACGAAGCCTACGAGGAGGGATTCGAGGACATGGAGCGCCGCATCCCGGACCTGACTCGGGTCGAGGCGATGATCGGATGGCGGCCCAAGCGGGACCTGGATGAGATCCTTACCGACGTCATCGAGTGCGAGAAGCGCCGCTTGGCGCAGTCGGCGCCCTCCGGGCGGGCGGCGCTGAGCCTGGCCGCCGGGCCCTCGGACTCCACGGCCCAGGGCTAGCGTCGCCCGCTTCCTTCCCTTGCCAAGGCCGCGAGCCCGGGATCGCGCGGGTTCAGCCGCGACGCTCGCCGGTAGTCCCGCCGGGCCACCGCGCGGAGCCCGCGCCGAGTGGCGAGATCCCCCAGGAGCCCCCAGGCGACGAAATCGTGGGGCTGGTTTCGGGTGGCGGTGAGCAGAGACCTGCGCGCCGGTCGGTATAGGCCGAGGCGAGCGTAGGCCGCCGACTCCAGGTAATACGTCTGCTGCGCGGGTTCCAGGGCAAGTGAGTCCCGCGCATCCTCCAGGGCTCCCACCGGGTCGGAAAGCAGCTTCCCGCCTCCTTGGGATTGCAGTCGAAGGGCCAGCAGCTGGCGGACCGTCGGATACGCGGCGACGCTGGCGAGCAGGACGAAGGCGACGATCGCCAGGGTCGGAACCGGGACCGGCCGGGTCTGGACCGGCATCAGCAGCACAGCCGCGGCGCAGATCGCGATCCCGGTGAGGCCGGGGATCAGGTGTATCCAATCGACGCTGGTGTGGATCAGCCAGACGATGAAGGTGCCCCCGGCCGCGACCGCGATGGCTGGGCTGGGCGGTCCGCGCGGTGATCCGCGGGCCGTTCGCCAGAAGCCGTATAGCACCGCGCCGACGAAGGCGAGTAGGGCTGCCGCGCCGACCAGCCCGAGTTCGCCGAGCGTCTGAAGCTCAACGCTGTGTGCCTGCTGGACGGTTTCCTGGGTGCGGCGCTCCAGGTAGTAGGTGCGGTCGTAGTTCCCGGCGCCGACTCCCTTTACGGGGTCGCTCTCGAACTGGTTGAGGGCTATCCGCCAGTAGTCGTAGCGGTTGCCCCCACCGGAGACCAGGCGCGTGCTCGAATCCGCCGGGCGCAGGGCGGTGAAGGCTCGATATTGGTTCCTGACTTGATCAAAACGTTTGCCGGGGGGGAAGACCACGACCGCGACGCCGAGAACGGCGATCAGGCAGATCCCCGCGATCGAGATTCCCCGCAGCGATCGGCCGGCATCCGCAAGGCGCCGCGAAAGCGCCGCCGACCCGAAGCTCGCTAGGGCCCAGAGCGCACCGGCCAGGGCGCCACCCGCGAGGCTGGCCTCCGCGAAGCTCCGCAGGGTGTCGTCCGAGGGCGATGCCCCGCCGCCCAGGTCGAACACGTCGCGCAGGCCCGGTACGCTGACCGCGACCCCGACCATGATCGCGACCAGGGCCCAGGCGCGAGTCAACCTGCCGGGAACGACGATCAGAATCGCCATCGCCGAGACGACCAACCCCAGCAGCGCCCCCCGGCTCTGGGTCAGGGCCGCCACCGAAATCAGCTGGGTTGCGGCGAACACGCAGAGGCCACGGAGCAGAGGTTGCCGGGCACGCTCAGCCACCGCGACCAACGGCCAGATGCCCATCAGCAGGCACGACGCGTTCCCGTTGATGTACTCGACCGGGCTGTTGAGGCGGTTGCCCACGAACAACGTTGCACCGTCGTGGAGGAGCAGCCGGGCCAGGATGTAGGAGGCGACGATCAGGGCGCCTGCGGTGGTGGCTCCCAGCAGCCAGCGCCCCCTCTCGGGGCGCTGAACCATGAACAGCAGCAGGGCCAGGACCACGGCGTAGAGCAGCCAGCGACTGGCGTCCGTGACCGCCAGGTCGGCGGCCTCGGCCCAGCCGCTGGAGAGCAGCGACCAGAGCCACAGCGCCAGCAGACCGGCCAGAGCCACCGCCGGCGCACCGCTCGGAACTGCTGGACGGGCCACCGCGAATGCGATCAGGAGCATGATGCTGGCCAGCAAAACCGGCTCCCAGACCGTCGCCCTGTAGAAGCCGAAGAAGAACGCGCTGGTCCCCATTGCGAGCCCGAGGACGACGAGCGCCGCCCTGGCCACGAGCTCAGAGCGCAAGCCGAATGCCCAACTCGGTGATTGTCCTGCGCTCGGCCATCGGTGCCCGGCGGACTCTACATTTTGGCAGCCGGGCAGCGCTCGGGCGACGGGCCCCGCCTGACGGCCTCGAATATGATGGCCCCCGGCAGCGCATGAGTGGACTTGGATCCATGAATCGACGGAAGGCCGGCCTTTCGGCCCTGATCCTCTCGGGGCTGCTCGGCTTGGGCATGATGGCGAGCGCTCCGCTTGCCTCGGCGACGGTGCAGGTTGATCCGAACGGGCCAGCCGGCGTGCAGTACGCGCTTCCGCTCGATTCGGCCCGGGGCAAGGCTGGAGGAGACGCGGCAGCCGGAGTCCCGGGAGCGAGATCCAAGGCGCCCCTCTTCGGGCAGGGGATCCAGCCGGTTGGGAGCGCTGGGGCCCCCTCGGCAGCGGGAATCGGCGGGCCTCACTCCGGGCCGGCAGCCGCCGGCGGGCCGGCGGGCGAGCCCGCCCGGCGAATCCCCGCCGGCATCGATCGCGCCTCTCTCGCTTCGATACTTCACGGTGGCGGGAACGGGAATTCGATGACGCTCGAGCAAATCGCCCTGGTTGGCGGACTCGCGCTGGTCGGGGCGGGCGCGGGATTGATCCTAAGACGGCGCCTGTAGACCGCGATTCGCTCCGCGCCTCTTGGCGCGGCCAAGCCCCCGCATCTGCTCCGGCTCGGATGTGTTTCCCTATTGCAGCTTCGCCGTGGCCCCTGCTCGGCAGAGCTTCCGAATCGATGGGCTTGCCTTCATTTTCACAGCCAGTTCCCCCCCGGCGATCGGTCCGCTGGAAGCCGCTCGCGGCCCTGGCGGTGCTGGCCCTCGTTCTGCCCCTCTCGGGAAGTGCCCGAGCCGCCCCTGACCAGAAGAAGGCGATCTGGGGACCCGCGACCCCCGCGGCGTTCGCCACCTACGACCGACTCGGGGTGGGTATTTACCAGATGTCGATCTCCTGGGCATCGATCGCCCCGACTCGCCCGAGGCATCCACGCAACCCCTCCGATCCCGCCTACCGCTGGCCCGCAGAGGTGGATTCCGCGATCGCGCTTGCCAGGCGTCACGGCATCAAGGTGGCCGTAAACCTCACCTTCTCCCCGGAGTGGGCCAGCGGGAAGAAGCGACGACGCTGGGCGCCCAGGCATCCCGGCGACTTCGGCGACTTCGCTGCAGCCGCATCGCGCCGCTACCCCCGGGTTCGCTACTGGATGATCTGGAGCGAGCCATCGCGACGGCGGAACTTCCTCCCGCTGGCGAGCGTGCACAGCAGCCGCCGGTTGAGGCGCAGCGAGAAGCGGGGGCCGCGGAGATACGCCCGGATCCTCGACTCGAGCTACGTGGCCCTGAATGCGGTCAGCCCACACGACTTCGTGGTCGGGGGGCTGACCATTCCCGGCGGGGACATCCGGCCACTGCGATACATCCAGGCGATGCGGTTGCCGAACGGGAAACCCCCGCGGATGGACCTCTATGGCCACAATGCCTACTCCCCTCGCTTGCCGAAGCTCTCGAGAAAGCCGGCGGCTCCGGGCACCGCCGATCTATCCGACCTCGACACCCTGACCCGCTGGATCGATCGCTACCTGGCTCGGGGCGGCAGGAACAGGCGGCTCAGGGTCTTCGTCTCCGAATACTCGCTGCCCACCAATCGCAACGACGTGCTGCCGTTCTGGGGCAACCTCCGCGATCAGGCGAGGTACGCTCGCGCCGCCCTGCGGATCGACCGTCGCTTCCGGCGCTTCTACACCCTGGGCTGGTACCAGCTCTACGACCAGCCGCCGCAGCCAAATCACCTCCAGGTCAACTGGGGGCTGCTCGACTGGCGCGGCAATCGCAAGCCCGCCTTCTACGCCTTCAAGAACGGTTGACCGAACGGCTCCGATCGGCGTCCGAGGGTGCAGGGCGGCAACTCGGCCGGAGGGCCGTCCTCGGGACTGCGGCCGCGGCGGCCGCCGGCGCGGTATTCCGTCCTCGGAGCGCGGGGGCCGACTCCGGCCCGGCGACCTCGGAGAACGTCCCGGTGGTCTTTGCGGCGAGCCGGGCCGATGGATGGGAGATCGCGATCGACAAGGACGGCGACGCGGGGGTGACCTCCCAGGCCGCCGAATCCGGCAACTTCGACCCCCCGCCCATCCGCTTGCGCCTCACCCGACCGACCCTCCCTCCCGCTGGGGGGAAGCACCTCCTGGTGGTCCCCTACAAGTACGGGACGGCGATCGAGTACGACGGGGTCCTCGAATGCTGGGTCCAGGACTTCTCCGTCCATAGCCCGGGCCAGCGAAGCACTCCCCAGGGAGCCCGTTTGTGGGTCGGAAACCACGACGACACGGGCGGCTTGCGGATCACCGCGTCGAACTTGCCCGGCCAGCGCCACAGCGAGCTCTCCAGTCAGCTCTTCACTGGCGTCAGCGGGGGCGATCTGCGCTTCGTCGTCCGCGACGTCGGCGATTCGTTCGAGTTCCGATCGGGCGCCGAGCTGGGCGATCGAACTCGCCTTCGCGTCACGGCCGACGGCGAGCTCTTGGCCCGCGTTGGGGAGCCTCAGCAGGTCCGCGTGGGGGCTGCGGGCGGATCCGGGCAGGCCGGTGTCGCCTTCGGCCCGAAGGGGGACGTCCGGGTATACCGCGAGTCCGCCACCCGGCTGCGGACCAACGCCCGCTTCGTGGCCGGCGGCGGGCTCGGCGTCGGGGGAGCGGTCCCGGCCAGAAAGCTCGGGCGCATCGTCTCTAAGCTGGAGATCTTCGACACTCACGGAAGGAGCCTGGGATTTCTCGCGATCCACGCCAAGCGATGAACAGCAACGCCGTGCTGGCCCTGATAGGCGACATGTACGCCCAGCTGGCCGAGGCCCAGGACCGGATAGCGGCGCTCGAGCAAGAGCTCGCAGAGAGCCCAAGAGAAGCCGCCGCGAACGGGGTCAGCGGTGCGCCTGCCACCGAGCGTCCTTCCTCCGGGTTGGGCGCGCAGGATTCCGGCTGAGCGCTATCCTCTCGGCACGCCTCGCGCTCCGCGCCCGGGGTTTTCTTTCTGTAACGGCATCGATTTGAGGAGACATGGCCCGCGGAGATGTGCGCATCGCTGTGACGCTCGCCTGTGAGGAGTGCAAGCGACGCAACTACCAGACCAACAAGTCCCGCCGCAACTCGCCGGACCGGGTCGAGCTGCGCAAGTACTGCCGCTGGTGCGGGCACCACACCCCGCACAAGGAGACCCGATAAGCGGCTGATGGCGAAGACGCGGGCACAGCGCAAGGCCGAGCGGCGAGCCCGCGAGGCGCAGGAGGCGAAGGCGGGGCGCTCGCCCGGCGCCGAGCCCGCCTCGGAGGCTCAGCACGACACCCAGGTGCCGAAGTCCGGCGACATCGCCGAGATCGAGGCGGTCGAGGCGGGGATCGCCGCCGGCGCCCCGGAGTCCGAGCTCGAGACGCCGGATGCGCCGAAGATGCCCTCGCGGGCCGACCGGCGGGCCGAGGCGAAGCAGCGCAAGGAAGCCGAGAGGCGGCGCCGCGACGATCAGAAGCGCCGCGAGAAGGAGACCCTGTCCCGCCGGCAGAAGCAGGCGGCGGCGGAACGCCAGCGCGGCGGGGTGATCGGCTTCCTGGCGTCGTGCTGGGCGGAGCTGAAGCGGGTCCAGTGGCCGGATCGAGAGACCCTCGTGCAGGCGACCGCGGTGACGGTCATCTTCGTCGCGGTCGCAGCGGCCTATCTCGGCGCCCTCGACGCGGTCTTCAACTTCCTGATCAAACGAATCCTCTAGACACGAAACGGACTACATGTATCGCTGGTATGTGATCAACACCTACTCCGGGCACGAGAACAAGGTCAAGCACAACCTCGAGCACCGGGTTCAGACGATGGCCCAGGACCGCTACGTGCGCCAGGTCGTCGTCCCGACCGAGCAGGTCTCCGAGATGAAGGACGGCCAGAAGGTGCAGACCGAGAAGCGCACCATGCCCGGCTACGTCCTGGTCAACATGGAGATGACCGACGACGCCTGGGGGCTGGTCAAGAACACCCCCGGGGTCACCGGGTTCGTCGGCTCGCGCAACAAGCCGGTGGCGCTATCGAAGCCCGAGGTGGATCGCCTCCTGCACCGCGAGACCGCCGAGCGCCCACGGACCCAGGCGCAGTTCTCGATCGGCGAATCGGTGAAGGTGATCTCGGGCCCGCTCTCGGACTTCTCCGGCGAGATCGCGGAGATCAACGAGGACGCCGCCAAGCTCAAGGTGCTGGTCTCGATCTTCGGCCGCGAGACTCCGGTCGAGGTCGGGTACGACCAGGTTAAAAAGGTCTAGGCTCGAGCGATGGCAAAGAAAGTCCTGACGATGATCAAGCTGCAGATCCCGGCCGGTGCCGCCAACCCGGCACCGCCCGTCGGCCCAGCCCTGGGCCAGCACGGGGTCAACATCATGGAGTTCTGCAAGGCGTTCAACGCCCAGACCCAGTCCGAGGGCGGGACGATCATCCCGGTCGAGATCACCGTTTTCGAGGACCGCTCGTTCACCTTCATCACCAAGACCCCGCCGGCGGCGGTCCTGATCAAGGAGGCGATCGGGCTCGACAAGGGCTCCGGCGAGCCCCACATCAACAAGGTCGGGACGATCAGCATGGATCAGGTGCGCCAGATCGCCGAGCGCAAGATGCCCGACCTGAACGCAAATGATCTCGACGCCGCCTCGAAGATCATCGCCGGCACCGCCCGCTCGATGGGCGTGGATGTGGAAAGCTAGACGAGCGCATGCGTAGCGAACGTCCATATCTGATTCCGCGTGAGCGGAGCATGCGTGAAGGCCGGTTGATCTAGTGGCTCACGGCAAGCGCTACCGCCAGCAGTACGCCAAGGTCGATCGCGACCGCGCCTACCCGCCCGCCGAGGCGGTGGCGCTGATCAAGGAGACGGCCAGCGCCGGCTTCGACGAGACGGTCGAGCTGCACGTCCGGCTGGGGGTCAACGTCCGCCACGCCGAGGAGCAGCTGCGAGGGACGTTGGCGCTGCCCCACGGGCTCGGCAAGGACGTGACGATCGCCGTCTTCGCCCAGGGCGAGAAGGCCCGCGACGCCGAGGCGGCGGGAGCCGACTTCGTCGGCACAGACGACCTCGCGAAGAGGGTCGAGGACGGCTGGACCGACTTCGACGTCGCGATCGCGACCCCCGACATGATGCCGACGGTCGGCAAGCTCGGCCGCATCCTCGGGCCCCAGGGCAAGATGCCCAACCCGAAGGTCGGGACGGTCACCGACGACGTCGAGAAGGCGGTCTCGGAGTCGAAGTCGGGCAAGGTCGAGTACCGCACCGACCGCCAGGCAGTGGTCCACCTGGCGATCGGCAAGGCGAGCTTCGATCCCGCCCACCTGCTCGACAACTACAACGCGGTGATCGAGGAGATCAACCGGGCCAAGCCGGCCGCGGCGAAGGGCCGCTACATCATCACCGTCACCCTGACCACGACCATGGGCCCCGGGGTCCACGTCGACTCGGCCAGGACCGGTGCTGCCGCGGAGGCGCAGGCCCCCGCAGCCGCTGCCGAGCCTGCGGCCGCAGAGGCGGCAGAGGCCGACGCCGGCGGGTCCGAGGCCGTCCCCGCCTAGAGCCGGCCGGCGTGGAGCAGCGGCTCAGCCTGGTCACCCTCGGCGTCGCCGACCTCGACCGGGCCCGCTCCTTCTACGACGCCCTCGGCTGGAGCGCCAGCGGCGATCCGGCCGCCGACGTCGCCTTCTTCCAGGCCGGGGGGATGGCGCTGGCGCTATGGAGCAGGGCCTCGCTTGCCGCCGACAGCGGGGTCGAGGACTCGCCGGGATGGGGCGGGATCACCCTCGCCCACAACGTCCGCTCGCCGGCCGAGGTTGATGCGGTGATCGAGCAGGCCCGCGACGCCGGTGCCTCGATCACCCGCGAGCCCGGCGAGACCTTCTGGGGCGGCTACACGGGGGTCTTCTGCGATCCCGACGGGCATCCCTGGGAGGTGGCCCACAACCCCCACTGGACGATCCTCGAGGACGGCAGCATCAGGATCTGAACGCTCCGGGCTCGCGGGCCGCCTCGATCGCGCAGGAGACTTGACAGAGTGTAAACAAGAGCCTAGGATGCCTGGGTCTCGACCCTGCAGAGAAGGATGAGAATGACCCGCACCAAGACCTTCCCGGCCATGCGAACCGCGATCGCGACCGCCGCGGCCCTGCTGGTGGTCGGAGCCGCCCCCGCGGCCGCCGCGCCGATCGCCTCCGCTCCCCCGCCTCCCTCGCTCCCCGACTTCCAGGGCCATGCGGTCCGGGCCCACCCGGTGACCCCGACCCGGGCACCGCAGAACCCATTCATGGGGGCCAACCCCTTCAACAACATCCACAACGACACCTGGATGACCGACGCCTACAACATCCCCGGCCCGCTCGGTCAGGGGCTCCTCGCTACTTCGGAGGCGAAGCCGCCGTCGCTCTGCGGCTCGCTCACCTTCGATTCCCGCGGAAGGATCGTCAGCGTCTGCCCGTCATCGGTCTCCCCGCCCGAGGCGCGGATCATCGACCCCGACACGCTGGAAACGATCGCCACCTACGACCTTCCCCAGGCGCCCGACCCCCCCAACACCCCCGTCTACCAGAACTTCACCGGCGGCGGCTACCTCTTCCTCGACAACAGGGACAGGATCTGGGTGCCGACCAAGACCGACCACATCTTCGTGATCGGCGAGTCCGCCAACGGCCAGAGCTTGGTCAAGAGGCGCGACTTCGACCTCACAGGTGTGCTGGACGAGAGCACCGAACGAATCACCTCGGCTCTGCCCGACTTCTCCGGGCGGATCTGGTTCGTCTCGAAGAAGAACGGCAAGGTCGGGACGATCGACCGCAAGACCGGCAAGGTCAAGGTGAAGACCGTCGGCGAGGAGATCGAGAACTCCTTCGCGGTCGGCCGCAACGGCGTCTACATCGTCTCCGACAAGCGCATGTACCGCTTCGAGGCCCGTCCGAACGGCAAGCCGGTGATCGTCTGGCAGGCCGGGTACAAGAACTCCGGCGTGGTCAAGCCGAGCCAGGTGGACGCCGGCAGCGGCACGACGCCGACGCTGATGAAGGGTGGCTACGTGGCGATCACCGACAACGCCGAGCCGATGCACGTCGTCGTCTACCGGCGCGCCACCCATCTGCGTCATGGCCAGAAGCGCAAGGTCTGCGAGATCCCCGTCTTCCCGAAGACGACCGGAGCGACCGAGAACACGCTGCTGACCGCGGGTCGCTCGCTGATCGTCGAGAACAACTACGGCTACCAGGACCCGTTCGGGCCGAACACGGGCGCCGTCACCCAGCCGGGGTTCGCGCGGGTTGACGTGAAGCGAAACGGCAGGGGCTGCCGAAAGGTCTGGACCAACCGCGATCTGAGGGCGCCCACCGTGGTCCCGAAGCTCTCGACCAAGACCGGCCTGATCTACGCCTACACCCGGCCCCCTGACGCGAGCGGCTCCCAGGGCTACTACTGGGCGGCGCTGCGCTTCTCGAACGGCAAGACCGCCTGGCAGAAGTACGCCGGCTCGGGCCTGCTGTTCAACAACAACTACGCCGGACTTGCCCTGGGCCCCGACCACACCGCCTATCTCGGCGTGATCGGCGGGATCATCGCCCTGCGCGACGGGACCTGAGCCCCACCCGAGGCGGCGCGGGTGAGCCGTGACATCGGCGGCGGAGTTGCTCTACACTCCGCAACCTGCCAGAGACCACCGGCTGGGCCAAGGCCCGCAAGCCCGGTGCAGGTGGAGCCAGATCGACCCCGCGTCACTGTGCCCGCCTGCGAGCGGGTTTTTTCGTGGCTCGGCCGAGATCGGAATGAATCAGCTTTGAACCGGGACGAGAAAGCAGCCGTGATCGAGGAGATCGCCGCCCAGATCGAGGGCTCCGAGTCGATCTTCGCGATCGACTATCGCGGGATCAGCGTTCCCGAGGCCGCTCGGCTCCGCGGCAACCTCCGCGAGGCCGAGGCCAGCTTCCGCATCGTCAAGAACCGCCTCACCAAGCTGGCCGCCGAGAAGGCGGGGCGCGAGGAGCTCACCGAGCTGCTCGAGGGGCCGACCGCGCTGGCCTTCGTCCGCGGCGACACCGCGATGGCGGCCAAGGCGATCTCCAACTTCAACCGCGAGCACGACGTCCTCACCTTCAAGGGCGGCTTCATGGAGGGGCTCAGCCTCGACCAGGAGACCTTCAGCTCGATCGCCCGGCTGCCGTCGCGCGACGTCCTCAACGGCCAGTTCGCCGGGGTCGTCGCCAGCCCCCTGACCGGCCTCGTCCGCGGCCTCGGCTCGATGGTCTCCGGCCTCGCGGTCGCCCTCCAGCAGATCGCCGACCAGGGCCTGGTCAGCGGCGAAGCTCCGGCGGAGGCCGAAGCCGCCCGGGACCCCGACACCCCCGGACGCGAAGCGGAGGAGGTGTCGGGCAGTGATTCCCCCGGAAGCGAAGCTGAGGACGTGTCGGGCAGTGCTTCTGAGCAGCCCGACGCCAAGGAGTCGGACGCCGAGGCCGAAGCCGCGGAACCTCGGCCTGCCAGCGACCCCGACACGCCCGGAAGCGCAGCTGAGGACGTGTCAGGGCCCGAGGTGGCTGAGCAGGAATCCGGCGACCCCGACGCCCCCGGACGCGAAGCGGAGGAGGCGTCGGGCAGTGCTTCAGAAGAACCTGAGACTTCAGACGAAACAGAGGAGTGAACAGATGGCAAAAGTGACCACAGAGGATTGGATCGAGGAGCTCAAGGGCATCTCGGTCCTGGAGCTCTCCGAGCGGATCAAGGCGCTCGAGGAGGAGTTCGGCGTCTCGGCCACGGCGGTTGCAGCCGCGGCGCCGGCTGTCGCGGCCGACGGCGACGGCGACGGCGGCGAGGAGGAGTCGGCGACCGTCGACGTCGTCCTCACCGAGGTCGGTGGACAGAAGGTCCCCGTGATCAAGGTCGTGCGAGCCGCAACCGGGCTGGGGCTGAAGGAGGCCAAGGCCGTCGTCGACGAGGCGCCGAAGGCGATCAAGGAGGGCGTCGAGCGCGACGAAGCCGAAAAGCTGAAGAGCGAGCTCGAGGAAGCCGGCGCGACCGTCGAGCTCAAGTAACATCGAAAAGCCCCGCAATTCCGGTAATTTTGCGTCACAGGGAGCCACCCCTTGTGGGTTGGCTCGGCCGTGTGGTATTTTTTACGGTCGCGCGCCGTTGTGCCCTCGCGTCGAATTGCGCCCCATCTTCACGTCCCTCTGACCACTTGAGGAGTCGCCGACTTGGCACGTTCCAACGCTGCCCCCGTAACCCGCAGAAATTTCTCTCGCCTCCAGAATCCCCTTGACGTTCCACATCTGATCGATATCCAGCGCCGCTCGTTCGCGGAGCTGACCGACCCGAAGAAGGGCCTCCTCCGGGAGACGATCGACGACATCTCCCCGATCGAGGACTACACGGGGAACCTGGCGATCGTCTTCGGCGACTTCAAGTTCGAGGACCCCGCCCACTCGATCGAGGAATGTCGCGAGAAGGACATGACCTACTCGCGGCCGCTGACCGCGACCGTCGCCTTCCAGAACAAGGAGACAGGGGAGATCCGCGAGCAGTCGGTGTTCATGGGCGACTTCCCCTGGATGACCGATCGCGGGACCTTCATCATCAACGGCACCGAGCGCGTCGTCGTCACCCAGCTGGTGCGCTCGCCGGGCGCCTACGTGATGGCCCCCAAGGACCCCGAGAAGCAGGTCTTCATCGCCAACCTGATGCCGGCCCGCGGCTCCTGGCTCGAGCTCGAGATCGACAAGAAGGGGCGGGTCTACGTCCGCATCGACCGCAAGCGCAAGCTGCCCGTG
Organism: uncultured Actinomycetes bacterium; assembly: GCA_963720735.1. Taxonomy (GTDB): domain Bacteria; phylum Actinomycetota; class Thermoleophilia; order Solirubrobacterales; family 70-9; genus JBBRHQ01. Next base: position 276,670 of record CAVRGL010000010.1, on the reverse strand, counting down.
ACCGTGCTGCTGCGGGCGATGGGCTATGTCGAGGACGCGGAGCTCCTGAAGCTGTTCGACCACTCGGTCTACATCAAGCACACGATCGAGGCCGACACCGAGCCGACCAAGACCGAGGACGGCGCCCTGATCGAGCTGTTCAAGAAGCAGCGCCCAGGCGAGCCGCCCTCGGTGGACGCCGCCAAGAACCTGCTCGAGCAGCTGTTCTTCGATCCGAAACGCTACGACCTGACCCGGGTCGGCCGCTACAAGCTGAACGCCCGCCTCGACCTCGACATCGACCTCGACACGCGGGTCCTCACCCACGACGACATCATCGCCCTGGTCAAGGAGCTGGTGATGCTGCCGCGCCTGCTGGGGATCCCGGAGGAGATCGACGAGGAGAACCCGATCAAGGACTACGCCGCGGAGGCGATCACCTATCCCCGCGAGCCGGTCTACGACCACCTCGACGAGTACGAGCACTTCGGCAACCGGCGCCTGCGCACGGTCGGCGAGCTGATCCAGGAGGCGTTCCGGATCGGGCTCTACCGGATGGAGCGGGTGGTGCGCGAGCGTCTCACCACCGAGGACTCCGACGCGATCACCCCGCAGACGATTATCAACATCCGCCCGGTGGTGGCCGCGCTGAAGGAGTTCTTCGGCTCATCGCAGCTCTCCCAGTTCATGGACCAGACCAACTCGCTGGCCGGCCTCACGCACCGCCGCCGCCTCTCGGCGCTCGGCGCCGGCGGGCTGACCCGGGAGCGCGCCCCGATCGAGGTCCGCGACGTGCACCCGACCCACTACGGCCGGATGTGCCCGATCGAGACCCCGGAGGGGCCGAACATCGGGCTGATCGGATCGCTCTCCTCCTATGCGCAGATCTCCGAGCACGGTTTCGTCACGACCCCGTACCGGATCGTCAAGGACGGGGTCGTCACCGACGAGATCGTCCACCTCGACGCGACCCAGGAAGAGGACAAGATCATCGCCCAGGCGAGCGCCGAGATCGACCCGAACACGAACAAGCTGAAGGGCCCGCAGGTGCTCTGCCGGGCAAGCGAGGACGAGTTCTCCTCGGCGGCGCCCAAGGACGTCGACCTGATGGACGTCTCCCCGACCCAGATCTGGTCGGTAGCGACGGCGCTGATCCCCTTCCTCGAGCACGACGACGCCAACCGGGCGCTGATGGGCTCAAACATGCAGCGGCAGGCCGTGCCTCTGGTCAAGCCCGACCCGCCGCTGATCGGCACCGGGATGGAGCGTCGCGCGGCGATCGACACCGGCGACGTCACCCTGGCCGAAGAAGCCGGGGATGTCTCCTACGTCGACTCCGAGCAGGTGGTCGTCAGCCACGGCTCCAAGAAGGACACCTACAAGCTCAACAAGTTCATGCGCTCGAACCAGGGGACGATCATCCACCAGCGGCCGATCGTCTCGGTCGGCCAGAAGGTGAAGAAGGGCGACGTCCTCGCCGACGGCTCCTCGACCGCGGGCGGCGAGATCGCCCTCGGCAAGAACTGCCTGGTCGCCTTCATGTCCTGGGAGGGCTACAACTTCGAGGACGCGATCATCCTCTCCGAGCGCCTGGTCAAGGACGACGAGCTCACCTCGATCCACATCGAGGAGTACGAGATCGATGCCCGCACGACCAAGCTCGGTGACGAGGAGATCACCCGCGACATCCCCAACCGCTCCGAGGAGAGCCTGCGGAACCTCGACGAGCGCGGCATCGTGCGGATCGGCGCCGAGGTGCAGTCCGGCGACCTGCTGGTCGGCAAGGTGACGCCGAAGGGCGAGACCGAGCTGACCGCGGAGGAGAAGCTGATCCGGGCAATCTTCAAGGAGAAGGCGCGCGAGGTCCGCGACACCTCGCTGAAGGTCCCCCACGGCGAGGGCGGGGTCGTGATCGACGTCCTCACCTTCAGCCGCGACGAGGGCGACGACCTGCCGCCGGGCGTCAACGACCTGGTCCGCGTCTACGTCGCCACCAAGCGGAAGATCGCCGAGGGCGACAAGCTGGCCGGGCGCCACGGCAACAAGGGCGTGATCTCGAAGATCGTCCCCGAGGAGGACATGCCCCACCTCGAGGACGGCACTCCCGTGGACGTCATCCTCAACCCGCTCGGCGTGCCGAGCCGGATGAACATCGGGCAGATCCTCGAGACGCATCTCGGCTGGGTCGCCGCCAACGGCTGGTACGACGACGGCTCCGAGGCCTACAAGCAGGCTCATTCATCAGACGGCAACGGCCGCGTCTACGTCGCCACCTCGGTGTTCGACGGCGCCACCGTCGAGGACGTCGACGAGGCTCTGGTCAGCTGGTCCGACGCGAACGCCGAGCGAGGGATCGACTTCGGCGTCGACAAGCGGCAGCGGGCCGGGTCGCGCTGCGCCGGCACCGTGCAGCTGTTCAACGGACGCACCGGCGAGCCCTACGAGGGCAAGGTGACGGTCGGCCAGATGTACATCCTGAAGCTGCTGCACCTGGTCGACGACAAGATCCACGCCCGTTCCACTGGTCCCTACTCGCTGGTCACCCAGCAGCCGCTGGGCGGCAAGGCTCAGTTCGGCGGGCAGCGCTTCGGCGAGATGGAGGTCTGGGCCCTGGAGGCCTACGGCGCCGCCTACACGCTGCAGGAGATGCTCACGGTCAAGTCCGACGATACGGTCGGCCGGGTCAAGGCATACGAGGCGATCGTCAAGGGGGAGAACATCCCCGAGCCCTCGATCCCGGAGTCCTTCAAGGTGCTGCTGAAGGAGATCCAGAGCCTCTCGCTCGACGCCAACGTCGTCTCCGAGGGAGGCGAGGTGGAGATGTCAGAGGAGGAGGACGACCTGCTGAAGGCGGCCGAGGAGCTGGGCATGGACCTGACCGGGGTCCGCGCCGACTCCTCCAACGGCGCCGCCGACGAGAGCGTCGCCGAGAGCGACGGCGACTCCAAGGACGCAGAGGCCGAGGAGGCAAAGAAGTAGCTGCTGGCCACTCGGAGACCATCGACTTGACGACTGACGACTGACGACTGAAGGACTGAATTTGATCGACATCAACAACTTCGACGCAATCGAGATCGGCCTCGCCTCCTCGAAGAAGATCCGCTCCTGGAGCTGGGGGGAGGTCACCAAGCCGGAGACGATCAACTACCGCACCCTGAAGCCCGAGAAGGACGGGCTCTTCTGCGAGCGCATCTTCGGCCCGACCAAGGACTGGGAGTGCTACTGCGGTAAGTACAAGCGGGTCCGCTACAAGGGGATCGTCTGCGAGCGCTGCGGCGTCGAGGTGACCCGCTCAAAGGTGCGCCGCGAGCGCATGGGGCACGTCGACCTCGCTGCCCCCGTCTCTCACATCTGGTTCTTCAAGGGTGTCCCGAGCCGGATCGGCTACCTGATCGACATGGCGCCGAAGGAGCTGGAGAAGGTCCTCTACTTCGCCGCCTCGATGGTCACCTGGGTCGACGAGGAGGCCCGGGCCAAGGACATCGGCAAGCTCGAGAAGGAGGTCGACAAGGTCGTCGACTCCTACGAGGCCGAGCGCCAGAAGCGCACCCAGGAGCTGAACGAGTCGCTGGAGCGCCGCCTCGCATACCTTGAGGACGGCAGCCAGGACAAGTTCTCCGACGACGATCACATCTGGGCCGAGAGCCTGAAGCTGACCGCGGCGCAGCTGCGCAAGCTGAAGGACGACGAGCGCACCAAGCTGACCAAGGAGCTCCGCAAGACCTTCGACGCCGAGATCTCCGACACCGAGGCCTATATCGACGAGGCGATCGAGCGGATGCAGGAGGTCTGGAAGATCTTCCAGGAGATGAAGCCGAAGGAGGTCGTCAACGACGAGACCGTCTTCCGTGAGCTCAAGGACCGCTTCGGCTCACCCTTCGGCTGGGGCGAGTACTTCCGCGGCGGCATGGGGGCGGACGCCGTCCGGGATCTGCTCGAGCAGATCGACCTGGAGGCCGAGTGCGAGGAGCTGGAGCAGACGATCAACTCCTCCAAGGGGCAGAAGCAGGCGCGTGCGGTGAAGCGGCTGCGGGTCGCATCCGCATTCCTCAACTCCTCGAACAAGCCCGAGTGGATGATCCTCGACTGCGTCCCCGTGATCCCGCCGGAGCTGCGGCCGATGGTCCAGCTCGACGGTGGGCGCTTCGCGACCTCCGACCTCAACGACCTCTACCGCCGGGTGATCAACCGCAACAACCGGCTGAAGCGCCTGCTCGACCTCGGCGCCCCCGAGATCATCGTCAACAACGAGAAGCGGATGCTCCAGGAGGCCGTTGACGCCCTGTTCGACAACGGCCGGCGCGGGCGCCCTGTCACCGGCCCCGGCAACCGGCCGCTGAAGTCGCTCTCCGACATGCTCAAGGGCAAGCAGGGCCGGTTCCGCCAGAACCTGCTCGGCAAGCGGGTCGACTACTCGGGACGCTCGGTGATCGTCTCAGGCCCGAGCCTGCGCCTGCACCAGTGCGGCCTGCCGAAGCTGATGGCGCTGGAGCTGTTCAAGCCGTTCATCATGGCCCGCCTGGTCGAGCGCAAGGCCGTGCAGAACATCAAGGCGGCGAAGAAGATGGTCGAGTCCGAGATCCCCGAGGTCTGGGACGTGCTGGAAGAGGTGATCCACGAGCATCCCGTGCTGCTCAACCGGGCGCCGACCCTGCACCGACTCGGCATCCAGGCCTTCGAGCCGATCCTGGTCGAGGGCAAGGCGATCCAGGTCCACCCGCTGGTGTGCCACGCCTTCAACGCCGACTTCGACGGCGACCAGATGGCCGTGCATGTGCCGCTATCGGCCGAAGCCCAGGCGGAGGCGCGGATCCTGATGCTCTCCTCCAACAACATCCTCTCGCCGGCGCACGGCGCGCCGCTTGCGACCCCGACCCAGGACATGGTGCTCGGCATCTACTACCTCACCTACGGCCCCACGGCCGAGGAGCTGGCCGAGCTCGACGAGCAGCTGAAGAAGGGCAAGGACACGAAGGGCTCGCGCCCCAAGGTCTTCCGTTCGGCACAGGAGGCCGAGCTGGCCTACGAGAACGGCTCGGTCCGCCTCCACGACCACGCGGAGTACCGCCGCGCCGGTCACGAGCACTTCCGGACCACGGTCGGGCGGATCATCTTCAACGATCGCATCGAGCGGGCACTGGAGGTCGCCCTCGGCGACGAGTGGAAGCCGGAGCTGTATGAGTTCGTCAACCACTCGTTGAAGAAGCGCGACGTCAACGAGACGGTCTCCGATCTGGTCGATGCCTACGGCGCGCCGGCGATCTCCCTGGTCCTCGACGCCTTCAAGGACCTCGGGTTCCACTTCGCCACCCAGGCGGGGATCACGATCTCCAAGAACAACGTCGTCTCGCCGCCCGACAAGGACGAGATCCTCGAGCGCTACGAGGCGCAGGCGGACGAGATCCACGGCCAGTACAACGACGGCTACATCACCCAGGAGGAGCGCCGCGAAGCGGTGACCTCCCGCTGGAACGAGGCAACCGACGAGGTCGGCAAGGCAATGGAGGACAACCTCGACGAGCTCAACCCGATCTACATGATGGCCAACTCGGGGGCCCGCGGCTCGTTCAAGCAGATCCGCCAGCTGGCGGGGATGCGCGGCCTGATGGCAAATCCGAAGGGCGAGATCATCGAGCGCCCGATCAAGGCCAACTTCATGGAGGGGCTCTCGGTCCTCGAGTACTTCATCTCGACCCACGGCGCCCGCAAGGGCCTCGCCGACACCGCCCTGCGCACCGCCGACTCGGGCTACCTGACGAGGCGGCTGGTCGACGTCGCCCAGGACGTGATAGTGCGGATCGAGGACTGCAAGACCAAGGACCACATCGAGATGCCGATCCGCAAGCAGGACGGCTCGCTGAACGACTACCTGATCGGCCGCCTGGCGGCGAAGAAGTTCGAGACCAAGCGCGGCCGCGAGCTGCTGAAGCGAAACGAGGAGATCGACGCCGAGAAGCTCGACGAGCTGGCCGAGGCGCTCGAGAAGGACGAGATGGTCCCGGTGCGATCGGCGCTGAAGTGCGAGGCCGAGTCCGGGATCTGCCGCTCCTGCTACGGGGTCGCCCCCGCTACCGGCTCGATGGTCGACATCGGCGACGCGGTGGGGATCATCGCCGCCCAGTCGATCGGCGAGCCCGGGACGCAGCTGACCATGCGGACCTTCCACACGGGTGGAGTCGCGGGTCAGGACATCACCCAGGGCCTGCCGCGCGTGGTCGAGCTGTTCGAGGCGCGCAAGCCGAAGGGCCTCGCCCACCTGGCCGAGAGCGCCGGCAAGGTCGGGGTCGAGGAGACCGACAAGGCGGTGAAGGTGACGATCACCGACTCAGACGGCGAGGAGACCTCGCACTCCTTCCCCGCCCGCTCCCGCCTGCACGTCGCCGACGGCGACAAGGTCGAGCCCGGCCAGCAGCTCAACGAGGGCTCGCTCTACCCGGCCGACCTGCTGGAGATCAGGGGTCGCACCGAGACCGAGCTCTACCTGGTCCGCGAGGTGCAGGACGTCTACCGCCAGCAGGGGGTCGACATCAACGACAAGCACATCGAGCTGATCGTCCGCCAGATGCTGCGCAAGGTCGAGGTGGAGTCGAAGGGCTCGACCTCGCTGCTTCCGGGACAGCTCGAGGACCGCCAGAGCCTGAAGCGCCTCAACAAGGAGGTCAAGGACGACGGCGGCACACCGGCCAAGGCCAAGGAGAGGATCCTCGGGATCACCAAGGCCTCGCTGGCCACCGAGTCGTTCCTCTCGGCTGCCTCGTTCCAGGAGACCACCAAGGTGCTGACCGACGCGGCGCTGGAGGGCAAGCGCGATCGTCTCGTCGGCCTCAAGGAGAACGTGATCATCGGCAAGCTGATCCCGGCCGCGACCGGGCTGAAGCACTACCGGACCCTGGCGATCGAGCCCTCTGAGCCGATCGAGCCCCCCAGCGAGGAGGGCCTGCTCGACGAGGACGAGCTGGCCGCCGAGCTCGGGCTCGAAGGCGGCGGTGATGCCGACCTGGAGAGCTTCGGCCCCTCCTTCGCCGAGGAGCTCGAGGAGCTGGCGCAGGAGATCGAGTCGACGACGGACGGCGGCGGCAGCGAGTAGCGCTCAGCGGCGCTGCTCGCAGCCCGTGGCGCGGTCGGCACGATCGGCGAGCAGCAGGTCGCGGGCGGCGCCGCAATTGACCACCCGGTCGCGCCCTCCGTCGCGGGCATCGACGTAGTCCTTGCCGCCGCCGGCCCGAAAGACGTCGGCGCCCTCGTGGCCGAGCAGCCCGTTGTGGCGGCCGTCCCCGATCAGGATGTCGACCCCCTTGGTGCCCTCCAGCGAGGAGATGCCGACCAGCTTGTCGCTGCCGCAGCCCCGCCGGGAGAAGCCGGCGGTGTCGGTCTTCAGGCTCATCACCCAGACGCGGTTCTGGTCCGAGAGGGCGTAGGAGACGTTGTCGCGGCTGGCGCCGCCGTTGATCAGGCTGCCGCCGCGGCAGGTCGCCGGCATCGTCACCAGGTCGGGGCCGGCGCCGCCGTAGAGGCGATCCGGGTCCCCGCCCCCGCCGTAGAGGGCGTCGCCACCGCCGCGCCCGTGGATCACGTCCTTGCCGCTCGAGCCGGCCCTGAGATGGTCCGCCCCGCGGCCGCCCACGATCCGGTCATCGCCGGCGCCGCCGTCGACGGTGACGTCGACCGACGCCGGGACGGAGTCGGCGATCGTCACCCGGTCGTCCCTGGCGCCGCCGTCGACGAGCAGCGAGTCAAGCGAGCCGTCCTCGCACTCGACTGCGGCGCCGCCGGGGTCGCAGCCCGACTCGCTCCCGGCCTCGATCCCGGCTCCGTCGGTGACCGTGTAGAGGCCCCGGTGGAAGCCGACGTGGATCTGGTTGCCGGAGCCGGAGCCGAGGACCACCAGGGTCGAGGAGCCGTCGATCGAGCGGTTCAGCTCGACTTCGGTCAGCCGCCCTTCACCGCTCGGCCCCGGGCAGGAGACCGACTTCTCGAAGCCGGTGCAGTCGTCATAGCCGGACCCGCCGAAGGCCTCGTCGTCGCCTGGGCCGCCGCTGAGGCGGTCGTTCCCCGGGCCGCCGTCGATCACGTTCGGCCCTGCGTCGCCGCTGATCCGGTCCGGGAACGCGGTGCCGACGATCTCCTCGATGCCGCGCAGCTTCTGGACGAGGATCTTGTCGCCGGCGAGGAACTCGCAGGCGACGTTTCGCTGCATGTCGACCACCAGGCCGAATCCGGCGGTGTGCTGGCAGCCGGGGCTGGCCCAGCCGAGGGCGCTGACCACCGAGGCCGTGCTGAACGAGGCGATGTCGTGCGCGCCGGGCCCGCCGACCATCGTGTCCGGACCTTGGTCGCCGCGGACGACGTCGCCGTCCCCGGCGCCACCGTCGACCAGGTCGACCCCGGTGCCGCCGAGCACGCGGTCGGTGCCGCCGTCACCGTAGATACCGCCGTCGTAGATCGGCACATCGTCGCCGAGCCCGCCGTCGACGAGATCGTCGCCCCCGCCGCCGTGAACCAGGTCATCGCCGTTCTCGGCGTAGAGTTGGTCGGGTCCGGGGCCACCGAAAATCTTGTCGTTGCCGGTGAAGCCGCGTCCGCGGTCCGCCCCGGCGCCGCCGCTGATCAGGTCGTTCCCCGACCCACCGAGCAGCAGGTCGTCGCCACCCCCGCCTGAGAGGCGGTCGTTCCCCTGTCCCCCGATCGCCACGTCCCGGCCGCTGCCGCCGTAGAGGCGATCGTTTCCGTGGCCGGCGTGGAGACGGTCGCGGCCGCCGTCGCCGCAGATGATGTCGTTGCCGTTGGGGCCGTCGAGGATGACGTCGTCGCCGCCGAGCCCGGCGATCACGTCGCTGGCCCTGCGGCCGACGATCCGGTCGGGCCCGGGGGTGCCGAGGATCGTCACCCGGTGGCCGCCGCAGGTCTGCGCCGCCCCGGCCGCGGGCGGGCGCGCCAGCGATCCTCCCGAGGCCAAGGCCAGGAGGACGGCTGCCGCGATGGTCAAGAAGGCTGATCGCATTCGGAGTACCACTGGAAATCCGCTGCCCACGGTTGTATCGGCGAAACGGCGGAACCTTTGAGCGCGCCCGGCGTGCCCAGCCGCGGCACTTGGTTTGGCTAGATTCCCGGCCGTGAGCAGGCTCCGCCCAACTCAGAGGGTCTGCGTGATCGGCGCTGGTTCATCGGGAATCGCGGCCTGCCAGGTTCTGGACGATCGGGGCATCCCCTACGACTGCTTCGAGAAGGGCTCCGAGGTCGGCGGCAACTGGCGCTACGAGAACGACAACGAGATGTCCTCCGCCTACCGCTCGCTGCACATCAACACCTCGCGCGGGCAGACGTCCTACGCCAGCTACCCGATGCCCGAGGACTACCCGGACTACCCCGACCACTTCCAGATCGCCCGCTACTTCGACGACTTCGTCGACCACTTCGGCTTACGTGAGCGGATTCGCTTTCGCACCGAGGTGCTCAGCGTCGAGCCGGCAGACGGAGAGTGGGAGGTGACGGTCGAGGACGACCGCGGCCGCCGCGAGAGCGGCCGCTACGGGGCGGTGCTGATCGCCAACGGGCATCACTGGGATCCACGCTGGCCCGAGCCGCCGTTTCCCGGGTCCGATCAGTTCCTCGGGGAGCAGATGCACGCCCACCACTACCGCGAGCCCGACGTCCTGCGCGGCAAGCGGGTGCTTGTGCTGGGGATCGGCAACTCCGCGACGGACATCGCGGTTGAGTCCTCGCGGATCGCCGACGCGACCTTCCTGGCGATGCGCCGGGGCGCCTACGTGATCCCCAAGTACCTGCGCGGGATGCCGACCGACGAGACCGGCTCTGAGGCGCTCTCGAGGCTGCCGCTGGCGTTGCAGCGGCGGATCTTCCGCTCGGCGCTGAAGACAGCGACGGGCGACATCACCTCCTACGGCCTGCCCCAACCCGACCACAAGCTGCTCGAGGCCCATCCCACCGTCTCCTCGGAGCTGCTGCCGCGGATCGGCCACGGCGACATCACCGTGAAGCCGAACATCGAGCGCTTCGACGGCCACGTGGTGCGCTTCGTGGACGGCAGCTCCGAGGAGATCGACCTGGTCATCTACTGCACCGGCTACAAGATCACCTTCCCCTTCCTTGACCCGTCTCTGCTCGCTGCCCCGGACAACCGGATCGACCTCTACCGCAGGGTGGTCTCGGTCGAGCACCCCGGCCTCTACTTCATCGGCCTGATTCAGCCACTGGGGGCGATCATGCCGATCGCCGAGCAGCAGTCGCACTGGGTCGCCGACCTGCTCGAGGGCAAGGCCGCCCTGCCGGAGGCCGATCAGATGCGCAGGGAGGTCGAGCGGACCCACTCGAAGATGGCCCGCCGCTACGTCGCATCAAAGCGCCACACGATCCAGGTCGACTTCCATCCCTACATGCGCGAGCTGCGGCGCGAGCGCCGCCAAGGCGTCCGGCGCCAGGGGCGCGATTCCAAGCTGCCTGCGACGGCCCGCTAGTGGCCTGAGCGCTCTCGGGCCGGCTGAGCGGCTCCACGGGCGTGGGCGAAACCGGTCCGGGCGGGCGCCGGGGGCGTCAGCACCCGGGTGCGGGAGCCCGGCGGACAGGGCGGCAGCGCCCTCGCGGCGCCGCCTCCGTGCGGGCCGCGGCGAGGCCCCTTGGGCCGCCGCGGTTGCGGGCGCCGGCGGCGGAAGCCCCCGCCCTCCTCGGCGCCGTCAGCCTCAGGGGCGGGGTGCGAGGCCCACCAGACGAGCCAGAGCGACGCGAGCACAGGGATCTTCAGGACCACGATCAGAAAGAAGATGGGCCAGAAACCCTCCACCGCTCATCAGTCTAACCGTCGAGGTGACCCTGGCGAAACTCACGCACCAGTCCGCGGGCCCAGGCCGAGAGCGCCTCGGCGTGTGCCTCCTCGAGGCCGAGCCTCGGCTCGGTCGGCACCAGCAGGGTCGGCTCGGAGCGCGAGCGCGCCCACTCGTAGCAGCTCTCATCGAAGGAGTCGTCCACCCAGGCCAGCGCCCGGCCTTCGCTCGCCTCGGCCAGCGCCCCCAGCTTCCAGTGGGCGCTGCCGAACTGAGCGGCGCCGCCGAAGTTGACGACCGGAAGCTCCGGCAGCCCGAGGATGCCCGGGAGCGTGTCGTTGGCACGGTCCTCCCAGCCGGTCGCCCAGATCAGCTCGTAGTGCTCGGCTAGCCCCCGCAGCCGCTCCCCGGCGCCGAGCGAGATGCAGTGCACCATTCCGTCGATCAACTCGAAGCGGGCGAGGCTCCTGTCGGGGGGCTCCTCGAAGCCGAAGAGGCTGATGACGCCGTCGACGTCCACGGCGAGGATCGGTCGCTCGGCCATCGTCTCAGCCTATTTGCAGCGGCGTCCGTGGCGGTCTCTCATGCATCGCTCATCGGCATCTCATCGGCCCCGGCCAAGCTGCCGGTGCAATCGCAAACGCAGCAAGGAGAAACCATGGACAGGTTCAGATGGGTCGCCGCCCTCACCGGCGCGGTCGCCGCCCTCGGGGCAGGGGGCGCCGCGGTCGCCGGAGCCGTCGGCTCGGGCGGCGGCGAGAACGCCGGCGGTCCCGGCGCGGCCAGGGCCGAGAAGGCGGCGCTGGCGATCACCGGCGGCAAGGCCAACTCGGTCGAGCGCGACGGTGAGAACGGGGCCACCTGGGAGGTCGAGGTGGCCAGGCCCGACGGCAAGACCGTCGACGTCCGCCTCGACCAGAACCACAAGCTGGTCGTGATCGAGGCCGACGGCGACGGCGGCAGCTAGCGGCGCGCAGTGGGCGGCGGCGGGTTCACGCCCAGCCGCCGCCCGCTACCATTCGCCGCCGTGCCGAACACGAACCAACTCGTCAGGAAGGGCCGCAAGCGCCCGAAGAAGAAGGTCACCACGCCGGGGCTGAAGTCGGGTCAGGGCCGCAAGAAGCGGGTCTCCGCGCCTCAGCGCCGCGGCGTCTGCACCAGGGTCGCGACCGTGACCCCGAAGAAGCCGAACTCGGCGCTGCGCAAGATCGCCCGCGTCCGGCTGACCAACGGGATGGAGGTCACCACCTACATTCCCGGTGAGGGCCACAACCTCCAGGAGCACTCGGTCGTGCTGGTCAGGGGCGGCCGCGTCAAGGACCTCCCGGGGGTGCGCTACAAGGTCGTCCGCGGCACGCTCGACGCGGCCGGGGTCTCCGACCGCCGCCAGGCCCGATCCCGCTACGGCGTGAAGCGCTAGCTCCACCCATGCCGCGCCGCACCGCAGCCCAGATACGGCCGATCGAGCCCGACTCCCGCCATCGCAGCCGGCTCGTCCAGCAGGTCATCAACAAGGTGATGAATCACGGCAAGAAGTCGCGCGCCGAGGAGATCGTCTACGACGCCCTCGCCCTGGTCGGGGAGCGCTCGGGCGAGGACCCTGTGGAGACGCTCGACAACGCGATCAAGCAGCTCACCCCGGTGCTGGAGGTCCGCTCCCGCCGGGTCGGCGGCGCCACCTACCAGGTACCCGTCGAGGTGCCGGCGCGCCGCGCCCGTACCCTGGCCGTCCGCTGGCTGGTCGACTTCTCCCGCCGACGTCGCGAGTACGCGATGGCCGAGCGCCTCGCGAACGAGATCCTCGACGCGACCAAGCAGCAGGGGAGCGCCTGGAAGCGCAAGGACGACATTTACCGCATGGCCCAGGCGAACAAGGCGTTCGCCCACTACCGCTGGTAGCCGCCTAGCTGCTCATCTAACTGCCGCCGGCCTCCTGAGAGGCCTTGCGCAGGCGGGGCACCCGCCGGCGCCCGCGCTTCGGCGCCCCGGCTCCGCTGCCCTTCCCCTGCCGCCCGCCGGGCCGCAGCGCCCGTAGCTGGGCCGGGGTCAGGGTGGCGAGGGTTCCGCCACAGATGGCGAGCACGAGGGCGCCGATCATCTCCAGCCAGAACCCGCCCTGGGGAACGGCCTTCGCGTCGACGAAGGACTGGCCGGCGTTGCTGAAGGTCCCGACCTTGCCCGCGTCGGGGACGTCGATCAGCACGAACAGCAGGATCGCCGCGCCGCCCGCGACCGCAACCGCGACAGCGGCGGGCTTCGAGCCGTTGAGGATCGCCACCGCGAGCGCGACGATCGCGAACACCCCGAGGACGAGCATCGCGTACTGGTGGCGGTCGGCGACGGTGGCGACAGCGCCGCCGTTGACGGCGTTAACGGCGTCGAAGCGGAAGGTGTCCATCAGCTCCGATGCGATCAGCAGCCCGGACCCGACCAGGCAGGCGAAGGGCAGCAGGCGCTCGAGCCGCAGGCGCTCGCTCATGTGCCGCTTTCCGCCAGCGAGGGCGCCTTGCGCGCTGCCGAGGGCCGTCCCCGGCGGTTCCTGCGCCGCGCCGGGCGCCGCGCCTCGGCGCGCCTCGCGCGCAGGTCGAGCGCCAGCGCCGCGCCGCAGATCACCAGGCCGGTCGATGCGGCGAGCTGCGCGTAGAAGCCCTCCCGCAGCACCGCGTGGGCGCCGGAGAAGCGGACACCGGCGAGGCCGGCGTCCAATCCGCTGGGCATGTCGATCAGCAGGGTCACGGCGATCCCTGCGAGGCCCGCCACCGCGACCAGCTCCGCCGCCCAGCGCCGCTTGGCGAAGAGCGCCACCGCGGCCATCGCCACGGCGAAGGCGGCGAGCGGGATCAAGAGGTAGGAATGCGCTTCGCCGGCCCTCTGCAGGTCCACCTGGGGAGCCGAGGCGATCGTCGACACCTGACCGTAACCGGGCTGGCCGATCTCGACACCGCGGTAGTAGACGAACTGGGAGAGCACCAGGCAGCCGGCGGAGGCGATCGTGACCAGAAAGGCCCCGCGCAGCGGGGTCAACAGCCGATCGAGACGGGCGACGCCCGCCCCGATCACACGCGCCAGGCCGGCCAGCGCCGCGCGCAGCAGACGGCCGGCCCTGGGGACGAGGCTCAGGGCGAAGACGAAGAGGGGGGAGACCAGCGCCCAGCCCCGGTCGAAGGCGCGACCTACCCCGGGGACGGCGCGGCTCGCCCTGGCCGCGGTCGATCGCAGCCCGCGGCGCCAGGCGCGCCTGGCGCCGTCGAAGCTCGATCGGGCGCCCTTGGCCAGCGAGATTCCGGAGCGCCCTGCCTTGACCCGGGCGGCCCTGGACTTGCGCCTGACCCGCTGCTTCGGCCGCCTCTTGGCCGGCCTGCCGGCCGGGCGGGCCCGGCGGGCGGCGCCTCGCTTCGCCCGGCGCTCCTGGCGGGCGGTTGCGGCCTCCGGCTCCTCGCCCCGGAGGCGGGAGGAGAGCTCCTCGCGGCGAGCCTTCCGGGCCTCGCGCCGGCGCTCTCTACGCCGCTCTCGCCGCTTCCGGAACGGGCTCATCGCTCTGCTATCATCGCGCGTCGCCCAGGCACGGAGCCCAGGCACGGAAGGTGTGCCGCTTGGGTTCGTGCGGAGGCAGTTTCCCGACCAATGGATAGCCGCTCGACATAGTCGTTTGTCCCGGATCTCGCGGAGCGAAAGTCGCGCGAGGCCCGTCAGGGCCTTTTTTATGCGCGAAACCGGATCTCAGCAAGACGCCATCTCTCTTCCTACCCCCGCCCACAAACAGACCACACTCTACGCCCAATAATGCCTCGCAACTTCCCACTGGAGAAAACCCGCAACATCGGGATCATGGCGCACATCGACGCCGGCAAGACGACGACGACGGAGCGCATCCTCTACTACACCGGCCGCACCCACAAGATGGGTGAGGTGCACGAGGGCGCAGCCGTGATGGACTGGATGGAGCAGGAGCAGGAGCGGGGGATCACGATCACCTCGGCCGCGACCGCCTGCGAGTGGGAGGGGCACCGGATCAACATCATCGACACCCCCGGCCACGTCGACTTCACGGTCGAGGTCGAGCGCAGCCTGCGGGTGCTTGACGGGGCGATCGCCGTCTTCGACTCGGTCGCCGGGGTCGAGCCTCAGTCCGAGACGGTCTGGCGCCAGGCCGACAAGTACAAGGTCCCCCGGATCGCCTACATCAACAAGATGGACCGCACCGGCGCCGACTTCTACAACGCCGTGCAGACGATGGCCGACCGGCTCGGCGCCCACCCGCTGCCGATCCAGCTGCCGATCGGCGAGGAGGCCGATTTCACCGGCGTCGTCGACCTGATCGAGATGAAGGCGATGATCTGGAAGGACGAGCTCGGCACCGAGTTCGAGACCTCGGAGATCCCCGATGAGCTGCGCGAGCAGGCCGAGCAGTACCGGACCGAGCTGATCGAGGCCTGCGCCGACTACGACGACGAGCTGATGGAGGCATACCTGGCCGAGGAGGAAATCCCCCACGAGCGGATCGCCAGCTCCCTGCACCGGGCGACCCTCGACATCAAGGTGACGCCGGTGCTCTGCGGCTCGTCGTTCAAGAACAAGGGGGTGCAGCCGCTCCTCGACGCGATCGTCGAGCTGCTGCCCTCGCCGCTCGAGGTGCGCGCCGTCACCGGCCTCGAGCCCGCCCCCAAGGGCTCGGACGAGCCAATCGAGGCCGAGCGCCCGGCCGACGACGCCGCCCCCTTCGCGGCCCTCGCCTTCAAGGTGATGGCCGACCCTTATGTCGGCAAGCTGACCTACTTCCGCGTCTATTCGGGCAAGCTCACCGCCGGCAGCCGGGTGCTCAACGTCTCCACCGGCAAGACCGAGCGGATCGGCCGGCTGCTGATGATGCACGCCAACCACCGCGAGGAGATCGAGGAGTGCTACGCGGGCGACATCTGCGCCGGCGTCGGGCTGAAGCAAACCTCGACCGGCGACACCCTCTCGGCGCCCGACGCGCCGATCCGGCTGGAGACGATCGAGTTCCCCGAGCCGGTGATCGCCGTCGCGATCGAGCCGAAGACCAAGGTCGACCAGGAGAAGCTCGGTACCGCCCTGGCTCGCCTCGCGGAGGAGGACCCCACCTTCCAGGTCGAGTCGGACGAGGAGACCGGCCAGACCCTGATCCACGGCATGGGCGAGCTCCACCTCGAAGTGATCGTCGACCGGATGCTGCGCGAGTTCAAGGTGGACGCGAACGTCGGTCGTCCCCAGGTCGCCTACCGCGAGACGATCCGCCAGCGGGTCGAGAAGGTCGTGGGCCGCTTCGTCCGCCAGACCGGCGGCCGCGGCCAGTTCGGCCACGTCGTGATCAACCTCGAGCCGGCGCCCGGTGAGGGGTTCGACTTCGTCAACAGGATCAAGGGCGGGGTGATCCCGAGCGAGTTCATCGGCCCGGCGGAGCAGGGGATGGAGGAGGCGCTCGAGAACGGCGTCAAGGCCGGCTACCCGATGGTCGACGTGCGGATCGAGCTGATCGACGGCTCCTACCACGACGTCGACTCCTCGGAGATGGCCTTCAAGATCGCCGGGTCGATGGCCGTGCAGGAGGCCGCCCGCAAGGCGAAGCCGGTCCTGCTGGAGCCCGTGATGGCGGTCGAGGTGGTGACGCCCGAGGACTTCCTCGGCGACGTGATCGGCGACCTCTCGCGGCGCCGCGGCAAGGTCCAGGGCCAGGAGCAGCGGGGCAACGCGCTCGCCGTGCAGGCGTTCGTTCCGCTCGGCGAAATGTTCGGCTACGCCACCGACCTGCGCTCCTCGACCCAGGGCCGGGCCACCTACACGATGCAGTTCGAGCGCTACGAGGAGGTTCCGAACAACATCGCGGAGGAGATCGTCGAGCATCGCGCCGGCGAACCCGTAGGAGCGGCCTCCTGAGCTGAGCAGCCGCCGCGGTTATTCCAGCTATATTGCACGGGTTCGCCTGCGGGCAGCGCAAAGATGCCCGCCGGACGACCAACTGACACCCAAGCACCTCACCCAGACAGCAAAGACGAGAACCCCAGAAAGGCCCAAGGAGAGAGATGTCCAAGGAGAAGTTCGAGCGCGACAAGCCGCACGTGAACGTCGGCACCATCGGTCACATCGACCATGGCAAGACAACGCTTACGGCCGCGATCACCAAGACCCTCTCCGAGAAGGGCGGCACAGAGGCGAAGAGCTTCGACGAGATCGACAACGCGCCGGAGGAGAAGGAGCGCGGGATCACGATCGCCACCTCGCACGTCGAGTACGAGACCGACAACCGTCACTACGCCCATGTCGACTGCCCCGGCCACGCCGACTACGTCAAGAACATGATCACCGGCGCCGCCCAGATGGACGGCGCGATCCTGGTCGTCTCGGCCGCCGATGGGGTGATGCCGCAGACCCGCGAGCACATCCTCCTGGCCCGGCAGGTGAACGTCCCGCACGTCGTCGTCTTCCTCAACAAGATCGATCAGGTCGACGACGAGGAGCTGATCGAGCTGGTCGAGGAGGAGGTCAAGGACCTGCTCAACGAGTACGAGTTCCCGGGGGACGAGACGCCGATCATCAAGGGCTCGGCGCTGAAGGCGCTGGAGGGCGACGAGGACGCCAAGGCCGCGATCTTCGAGTTGGCCGAGGCGCTCGACTCCTACATCCCCGAGCCGACCCGCGACCTCGACAAGCCGTTCCTGATGCCGATCGAGGACATCTTTTCGATCACGGGCCGCGGCACCGTCGCAACCGGACGGATCGAGCAGGGCATCGTCAACACCGGTGACGAAGTCGAGATCGTCGGGATCAAGGACACCGGCAAGACGGTCGTCACCGGGGTCGAGATGTTCCGCAAGATCCTCGACCAGGGCCAGGCGGGCGACAACGTCGGCTGCCTGCTGCGAGGCACGAAGCGCGAGGAGATCGAGCGCGGCCAGGTCCTCTGCAAGCCGGGGTCGATCACGCCGCACACCAAGTTCAAGGCCGAGGTCTACTGCCTGAAGAAGGAAGAGGGTGGCCGCCACACCCCCTTCTTCTCCGGGTACCGGCCTCAGTTCTACTTCCGCACCACCGACGTGACCGGCGTCGCGGATCTCCCCGAGGGAACCGAGATGGTGATGCCGGGGGACAACGTCGAGATGACGATCGAGCTGATCCAGCCGATCGCCATGGACCAGGGGCTGCGGTTCGCCATCCGCGAGGGCGGCCGCACCGTAGGCTCCGGGGTCGTCTCCGAAGTCATCGAGTAGCGACCCGGGGCGGGCACGTTGCCCGCCCTTTCGCCGCCTCCAGGGCGGCAAAAACTGCAAAGGACATACGACCGGGGCGGCGCCCCACCAACCGGGGCGGCGCCCCGATTGCGCGAGAAGGACCAAGGAAGAGACAGCAGCGAGAAGTGTCGGCCATAGCGGCTCAAAAAATCCGGATTCGCCTCAAGGCGTACGACCACGACGCGATCGATCGCGCTGCCCGCGAGATCGTCGAGACGGCCGAGCGCACCGGCGCCACGGTGTCCGGCCCGGTGCCCCTGCCGACCGAGAAGAACGTCTACTGCGTGATCCGCTCCCCGTTCAAGGACAAGGACTCGCGCGAGCACTTCGAGATCCGCACCCACAAGCGGCTGATCGACATCCACCAGCCGAGCCCGAAGACGGTCGATTCGCTGCAGCGCCTCGACTCGCTGCCGGCCGGCGTTGACATCGAGATCAGGCTGTAGCGGGTTCTGATGTCGGCGATCATCGGCAAGAAGCTCGGCATGACCCAGGTCTTCGATCCCGACGACGGCACCGTCGTCCCGGTGACGGTGATCGAGGCGGGTCCCTGCCCGATCACCGCGATCCGCAAGTCGGACCGTGACGGCTACGAGGCGGTCCAGCTCGCCTTCGGCGAGGTCAGGGAGGGAAAGCTGAGCAAGGCCGAGCTGGGACACCTGGAGAAGGCCGGGGCGGCCCCGATGCGCCACCTGGTCGAGTTTCGCGACGCTGAGCTCGCCACGCCCGAGGGCGAGGCGGAGGAGGGTGAGGAGGCCGCCGGACCCAAGGTCGGCCAGGAGGTGACCGTCTCCGCCTTCGAGGAGGGCCAGCGTGTCAAGGTCTCGGGGGTCTCGATCGGAAAGGGCTTCCAGGGCGGGATCAAGCGCCACAATTTCAGCCGAGGCCCGGTCAGCCACGGCTCCCACAACATCCGCGCCCCGGGCTCGATCGGGGCCAGCGCCTGGCCCGCGCGCGTCTTCAAGGGGATGAAGATGCCGGGCCAGATGGGCCGCAAGCGGGTCACCCAGCGTGGCCTCACGGTCCATCAGATCGACGCGGAGCGCAACCTGCTGCTGATCCGCGGCTCGGTCCCCGGATCTCGCAACACGATCGTCGAGGTGCGTGCCGATGGCTAGCAAGGCCGCCGTTCTCGGCAAGACCACCAAGGCGGACCTGCCCGAGGGGATCTTCGCGGAGCCCTTCCACCAGTCGCTGGTTGACGAGGCGGCGCGCGCCGACCTCGCCTCACGCCGGCGGGGTACCGCCTCGACCCTGACCCGCGGTGAGATCTCGATGACCACCGCCAAGGCCTGGCGCCAGAAGGGGACCGGGCGCGCCCGGGTCGGGGCGTTGAGCGTGCCCCACCGCACCGGCGGCGGCGTCGCCTTCGGTCCCAAGCCGCGCCACTACACGGTCAAGGTCAACCGCAAGGCGCGTCGCAGGGCGCTGCGCTCGGCACTCTCGGTCCATGCCGAGCGCGGCAGCGTCGCGATCCTCGACGCCTCCGGCTTCGCCGACCCGGCTACCAGCAAGGCCGCCGCGGCGCTGGAGAAATGGGGAGCCCGCCGCCCCACCCTGCTCGTGATCACCTCCGAGGAGACCGGCGCCCTGAAGAGCTTTCGCAACATCGAGCAGGTGAACGTCGCCGAGGTCGGATCTGTCGGGGTGGTCGACGTGATCGCCGCGGCCTCGATCGTCATCTCCGAGGGGGCCCTCGCGGTGCTGGAGGTGCGGGCAGGGGTGAAGTCATGAACTCGCAGAACGTCCTCATCCGCCCGGTGATCTCGGAGAAGAGCTACGCGTTGATCGGCGAGGGCAAGTACACCTTCCGGGTCAACGACCGTGCTCACAAGACGCAGATCGCCCGCGCCGTCGAGGAGATCTTCGAGGTCGAGGTGGCGGCGGTGCGGACCTCGAAGGTGCGCTCGAAGCCGAAGCGGCGGGGCCTTCACCGTGGCCGCACCCGGTCCTGGAAGAAGGCCATCGTGCAGCTGGCGCCGGGCGAGCGGATCGAGCTGTTCGAAGGGGCGGCGACCGACTGAGATGGCCAACCGGAGGACAAAGCCAACCAGCCCGGGCCGGCGCTTCGCCACCTACCCGATGCGCGAGCAGGTGACCGCGTCCGAGCCCGAGCGCAAGCTCACCGAGGGCCTGCGGAAGAGCGGTGGACGGAACTCGAAGGGCCGGGTGACGAGCCGCCATCGCGGAGGCGGAGCCAAACGCCGCTACCGAAAGATCGACTTCAAGCGCCGCAAGGACGGGGTGCCGGCGAAGGTCGTGACGATCGAGTACGACCCCAACCGCAGCTGCTACATAGCGCTGATCCACTACGCCGACGGTCAGAAGTCCTACATCCTCGCTCCGGCACAGATTGCGGTCGGCGACGAGGTCCGCTCCGGGCCCGGCGCCGACATCCGCCCCGGCAACGCGCTGGCGCTGCGCGAGATGCCCACGGGGACGATCGTCCACAACGTCGAGCTGGTTCCCGAGCAGGGCGGCAAGCTCGGCCGCGCCGCCGGCACGGCGATCCAGGTGGCGGCCAAGGAGGGTGACTTGGTCACCCTGCGTCTGCCCTCCTCGGAGATGCGCATGGTCCGCGCCGAGTGCCGGGCCACGGTCGGCTCGCTGTCGAACCCCGAGCACCAGAACGTCAAGATCGGCAAGGCCGGGCGCAACCGCCACAAGGGCAAGCGTCCCCAGACACGCGGGGTAGCGATGAACCCGGTCGACCACCCGCACGGCGGCGGCGAGGCTCACCACACCCCCGGCGGGCACCCGGTGACGCCGTGGGGCAAACCAACCCTGGGCTACCGCACCCGCAAGAAGGGCAAGCAGTCCGACCGCTACATCGTCCGTGGCCGCAGGCGCGGGAAGAAGAAGAGGTGATCGGCTGTGGGTAGATCGACCAAGAAGGGTCCCTGGGCCGAGGAGAGGTTGATGGCGCGGATCAACGCGATGAACGAGTCCGGCCAGAAGCAGATGGTCAAGACCTGGTCGCGGACATCGACCATCTTCCCGGAGATGGTCGGCCACACGATCGCCGTCCACGACGGGCGCAAGCACGTCCCCGTGTTCATCTCGGAGTCGATGGTCGGCAACAAGCTGGGCGAGTTCGCACCGACCCGCACCTTCCGCTCGCACTCCGGGACCGGAAAGTCGGCTGAGTAGCGATGGCTGAGAAGGCGAAGAGCAAGGACGCGAGCACCGCCAAGAAGGAAGCAGCGGAGGCGGCTCCGGTGATCGTCAGGGCGAGCGCCCGCTACGTCCGGGTGGCCCCCCGCAAGGCGCGGCTGGTCGCCGATCAGGTGCGCGGCCTTCAGATCGAGAAGGCCCGGGCGCTGCTGCAGTTCTCGCCCCGCAACGCGGCCCGGGACATCCGCAAGCTGATCGACTCGGCGGCCGCCAACGCCGAGAACAACTTCGACCTTGTCTCCGACGAGATGACCGTCGCCGAGATCACCGTCGACGAGGGCCCGACCCTGCGCCGGTACCGGCCGCGCGCCCTGGGCCGGGCGACGACCATAAACAAGCGCACAAGCCACATCTCGGTGGCGCTGACCCCGGAGGTCTGAGGCATGGGACAGAAGATCCACCCCGAGGGCTTCCGCGTCGGCTACATCCACGACTGGAAGTCGAACTGGTACGACGAGAAGGGCTTCGCCGACACCCTGCTCGAGGACCTCAACATCCGCGAGCACATCGAGAACAAGCTCTCCCACGCGGGGCTCTCGCAGATCACGATCGAGCGCCGGGGCGAGGTCTCGGTGGACATCCACACCGCCCGCCCCGGGATCGTGATCGGCAAGTCCGGCAGCGAGGTGGACGCACTGCGCAAGGACCTGCACGAGATCACCGGGAAGGCCGTCAAGGTCAACATCCGCGAGGTCAAGCGTCCCGAGCTGGATGCGAAGCTGGTCGCCCAGTCGATCGCCGAGCAGCTGCAGAACAGGGTCGCATTCCGGAGGGCGATGAAGCGGGCGCTGACCTCGGCGATGCGTTCCGGCGCGAAGGGGGTCAAGGTCCAGGTCTCCGGCCGGCTCGGCGGGGCCGAGATGGCACGGACGGAGGGCTACTCGGACGGCCGGGTGCCGCTCCACACCCTGCGGGCCGATATCGACTACGGCTTCTTCGAGGCGCGCACCACCACGGGGCGGATCGGCGTCAAGTGCTGGATCAACAAGGGCGAGGTGATGCCCGAGGGCTTCGCTTCGGACCAGGTCCCAGCGGACGGCGCTCCGCCTCAGCCCGGAGAGCGCGGCAGGCGCCGCGGTGGGGGTGAGCGCTGATGCTGATGCCGAAGCGGGTCAAGCACCGCAAGCAGATGCGAGGCCGTATGCGCGGCTACGCCAAGGGCGGCACCCAGGTCGCCTTCGGCGAGTACGGGCTGAAGTCCGTCGAGCGGGGCTGGGTGACCAACCGCCAGATCGAGGCGGCGCGGATCGCGATGACCCGCAAGATCAAGCGTGGCGGCAAGGTCTGGATCAACATCTTCCCCGACAAGCCCTACACCAAGAAGCCCGCGGAGACGCGGATGGGCTCGGGCAAGGGCAACCCCGAGGGCTGGGTTGCCGTGGTCAAGCCGGGAAGGGTGATGTTCGAGCTCGCCGGCGTCCCCGAGGACCTCGCCAGGGAGGCGCTCCGCCTCGCCGGCCACAAGCTCCCGGTGAAGACCAAGTTCGTCCATCGAGAAGGCGCGGTCGAGTGATGAAGGCCTCGGAGGCGCACAATCTCAAGGACGACGAGCTGATCGCCAAGCTCCATGATGCTCAGCAGGAGGCGTTCAACCTGCGCTTCCGCCACGCCACCGGCGAGCTGGAGAACACCGCCCGGATGGGCGTGGCCAAGAGGGACGTCGCTCGCCTGCTGACGATCGCCAGGGAGCGCGGCATAGACACACAGAAGGAACTGGGTCACTGAAGATGAGCGAAGAAGAAGAGAAGACCGAGGAGACAACCGAAGAGCCGCAGGCCGAGGCCCCCGCCTCGGAGGGCGCAGATGCCCCTGCCGCGCCACCTCCGGAAGAGGGGGGAGAGCCCGAGTCCGAAGCACCGGAACCCGAGCCTGCCGGGGACCCCGACACGCCCGGAAGCAAAGCTGAGGACGTGTCGGGCGATGATTCAGCCGATCTCCCCTGGAAGGAGCGGCGCAGGCTCGAGCGGTCGCGGCTGCCGCATGAGGCTCGGGATCAGCGGAGCGTTGAGGAACGGGTTGGGGAGAGGGCCGGGGCGCGGCAGCGCTCGGCGGTCGCGCGTCGTCGCTACCGCGAGGCCCAGAGGAGCAAGAAGGGCGAGCCCGGCACCGGGACGCCCGCGGCGGAGAGGCAGCCCAACCCGGCGAAGACGCGGCAGGGCGTCGTCGTCTCGGACCGCGCCGACAAGACGATCACCGTGCGGATCGACATCGCCCGGCGCCATCCCACCTACGAGAAGGTGGTGCGCCGCTCGCGGACCCTGCATGCCCACGACGAGCGCAACGAGGCCGGCGAGGGGGACGTCGTGCGAGTGATCGAGACCAGGCCGCTGTCGCGGACGAAGCGCTGGCGGCTGGTCGAGGTGATCGAGAAGGCCCGCTGAGGTGATCCAGCAGGAGACAAGGCTTCGCGTCGCCGACAACTCGGGCGCCCGGGAGATCCTCTGCATCCGGGTCAAGGGCGGCTCGCACCGCCGCTATGCCGGGGTCGGTGACGTGATCACGGCCACGGTCAAGCAGGCGAGCCCCCAGGGCGGCGTCCGCAAGGGCGAGGTAGTGCAGGCGGTGGTCGTCAGGACCCGCAAGCAGTTCGGGCGCTCCGACGGCACCTACATCGCCTTCGATGAGAACGCCGCCGTGCTGATCGACCCCCAGAACAACCCCCGTGGCACCCGAATCTTCGGCCCGGTGGCTCGCGAATTGAGGGACAGGAACTTCATGAAGATCGTTTCCGCTTGGCGCCGGAGGTGCCGTCGATCCTGATGGCGAAGTCGATGCGGATTCGGACCGACGACCAGGTGATCGTGACCAGCGGCAAGGATGCCGGTAAGACCGGGCGGGTGGTGCGCACCGATCCGCAGAAGCAGAAGGTCTACGTCGAGCACCTGAACATGATCAAGCGCCACCAGCGTCCGCGCTCGGTCAAGGACACCCAGAAGGGGGCTGAGGTCGGCGGGATCGTCGAGAAGGAGGGCCCGATCCACGTCTCCAACGTGATGCTGCTCGACCCCAAGGACAACAAGCCGACCCGGGTCGGGGTGCGGCGCAACGAGGCCGGTGAGCGGGAGCGCTTCGCGAAGCGCTCCGGGACCGCGATCGACTAGGACATGGAAGCCACCGCCACAAGCCCGGCACAGACGGCGCCACCGCCGCGCTTGCGCGAGCGATACCGCGAGGAGATCCTCGCGCAGCTGATCCAGAAGTTCGGCTACTCGTCGCCGATGCAGGCGCCGCGCCTGGAGAAGATCACCCTCAACATGGGCCTCGGCGAAGGCAAGCAGGATTCGAAGATCTTCGAGGCGGCGACCGAGCAGCTGGCGACGATCGCCGGCCAGCGCCCCAACGTGCGGCGGGCGCGGAAGTCGATCGCCTCGTTCAAGGTGCGTGAGGGGATGCCGGTCGGGATCTCGGTGACCCTGCGCCGGGCACGGATGTGGGAGTTCCTCGACCGTCTCTGCTCGATCGCGGTGCCGCGGATCCGCGACTTCCGGGGACTGAACCCGCGCTCCTTCGACGGTCGCGGCAACTACTCGATGGGAATCCGCGAGCAGCTGATCTTCCCAGAGATCGACTACGACTCGATCGACGAGGTGCGCGGCCTCGACATCACGATCACCACCTCCGCCGCCACCGACGAGGAGGCCTTCGAGCTGCTGCTCGCCCTCGGCATGCCGTTCGCCCAGGAGGGCCGGCCAGGCTCGGTGGATCGCGAGGCCGAGGAAGAGGAGGAGCGGCGCAAGGAGGAGGCCCGCCAGCGGGCCGAGGCCGAGCAGGCAGCGCTGGAGCAGCTCAAGGAGGAGAACCCTGAGGCCTATGCCAAGCCCGAGAAGCACGAGGAGGAGGGCGAGGAAGGCGAGGAGGGCGCCGAGCCCGCCGCCGAGGCCGGGGAAACAAGCGACTCAGATACGGAGGAAAGCGACTAGTCGCCGGCGACTAGCGAGCGAGCAGAGATGGCCAAGACTTCCCAGAAAGTACGTCAGCAGCGAAAGCCCAAGTACAAGTCCCGCGGCTACCATCGATGCCGCCGCTGCGGGCGCCCGCGGGCCTACTACCGCAAGTTCGGCCTCTGCCGGATCTGTCTGCGCGAGGCGGCTCACGAGGGCTACATCCCAGGAATGACCAAGTCCAGCTGGTGAAGCGATGCTGACCGACCCGATTGCCGATTACCTGACCCGGATCCGAAACGCGATGAGCGCCGGGCATGAGGAGGTGGAGATCCCCTCCTCGCGGCTCAAGCTGGAGATGTCGCGGATCCTCAAGGAGCAGGGCTACATCACCGACTTCGACTCCGAGCCGGCCCGGGTCGGCGATGTGATCAGGGTGCGCCTCAAGTACACCGACGATCACGAGCCGGTGATCACAGGGCTGGAGCGCGTCTCGCGTCCGGGCCGCCGGCGCTACGTCGACTCGAAGAAGGTGCCCCGCGTCTACGGCGGCACGGGCACCGCGATCGTCAGCACCTCGACCGGCGTGATGACCGGCCACGAGGCGACCGCGAAAGGAGTCGGCGGCGAGGTCGTCGCCTACATCTGGTGATCCGCGCATGAGCCGCATCGGTCGAAAGCCCATTCCCGTCCCCGACGCTGTCAGCGTCGAGCTCTCCCCTGGCCAGGTCGCGGTCAAGGGCCCGAAGGGCGAGCTCGCCCAGGCAGTCTCGCCAGAGATGAGTGTCGAGCAGGCGGATGGCGCGCTGACCGTGGCCCGGCCCACCGATCGCGGCGAGCACCGGGCCCTCCACGGGCTGACCCGGAGCCTGATCGCCAACATGGTCGAGGGGGTCACCGAGGGCTTCGAGAAGCGCCTCGAGATCCAGGGGGTGGGTTACCGCGCCCAGCTCAAGGGCCGCAACCTCGAGCTGGCGCTGGGCTTCTCGCACCCGATCGTGGTCGAGGCGCCCGAGGGCATCGAGTTCGAGGTGCCCCAGCCGACCGAGCTGATCGTCCGGGGGATCGACAAGCAGCTGGTCGGCCAGGTCGCGGCGGACATCCGCAAGCGGCGCCCCCCGGAGCCCTACAAGGGCAAGGGAATCCGCTACAGCGGCGAGCACGTCGCCCGCAAGGTGGGCAAGCGCGCATGACCGTGCTCACCAAGCAGCAGAGGAGGCTGCGCCGCCGCCGCCGGGTACGGGCAAAGATCTCGGGCACGGGGGAGCGTCCGCGGCTTTCGGTGTATCGCTCCAACCGCGGTATCTCCGCCCAGCTGATCGACGACACCCGGGGCCGCACCCTGGCCGCGGTCAACTGGACCGAGCCGGAGCTTCGCGAGCTGAAGCCCGGCCAGCAGGCGACCCGCGCAGGAAAGTTGCTGGCCGAGCGGGGTAAGGCGGCCGGAATCGAGACCTGCGTCTTCGATCGCGGCGGCTACCGCTACCACGGCCGCGTCAAGGCACTCGCCGAGGGAGCCCGGGAAGGGGGGTTGAAGCTCTAGCCGGCGAGGCGCGATGATCGCTTCCGCTACCGTGAGCCGCTTGCCATGAAGGGAATGAGCACAGGAAAGATCGAGATGGTCAGCCCCAAGGGCCTCGACCTCTCCGAGCGGGTGATCGAGATCAACCGCGTCGCCAAGGTGGTCAAGGGCGGCCGGCGCTTCTCGTTCACGGCGCTGGTCGCGGTCGGCGACGAGGAGTCCGTGGTCGGGATCGGCTACGGCAAGGCCCGCGAGGTGCCGCTGGCGATCCAGAAGGCGGTCGAGGACGCCCGCAAGAACCTGATCCGGGTTCCCAAGTACGGGCAGACGATCACCCACAAGATCATCGGCCGCTTCGGCGCCGGGCACGTCGTCCTGCGCCCGGCCAGCCCCGGTACGGGGGTGATTGCCGGCGGCGGCGTGCGGGCGGTGCTCGAGCTGGGCGGGGTCCGCGACGTGCTCACCAAGAGCATCGGCACCCAGAACCCGATCAATCTCGTCAAGGCGACGATGGACGGCCTGATCCGGCTGCGGCGCCCCGAGGAGGTGGCCGAGCTTCGTGGGCTGACCGTCGGGCAGGTGCTCGGCATCGATGCTCAGAAGGCGGAGCGCAGCAGGCGCACGGCAGAGGATCAGGAAAGCGGCGAGACCGCCGGGCCCGCCGAGCAGGCTGAGGTCCCTGAGCCCGTCGCCGTAGCCGCCGAGACCGCCACCGAGGAGACGCCACCAGAGCCTGAGGGTGAGGGCTCGTGAGCACCGTGGCGATCACCCAGGTCCGCTCCACCGCAGGCACCAAGCCGAACCAGCGCGCGACCCTGCGGGCGCTGGGGCTCCGGAAGCCCGGCTCCAGGGTCGAGCGTCCCGACACGCCCCAGCTGCGCGGCCAGCTGCGGGTGGTCGAGCACCTGGTCGTGGTCGGGAAGGGCTCCTGATGGCGTCGGCGCCACGCTCCGAGGAGATCGGGCTTCACAACATCAAGCCGAAGCCGGGATCGCGCCGACCCCGGAAGCGGATCGGGCGCGGCGAGGGCTCCGGCACCGGCAAGACCTCGGGCCGCGGTCACAAGGGCGCGGGGGCGCGTTCCGGCTCGAAGCGCAAGGTCGCCTACGAGGGCGGGCAGAACCCGATCCACATGAGGATGCGCAAGCTGCGCGGCCCTCACATGAGGAAGTCGATGCCCTTCGAGAACTTCCGAAGCCGCACCCAGCCGGTCAACCTCGCCGACCTCGAGCAGCGCTTCGACGCCGGCGCCGAGGTCACCCCGGAGACGCTCCACGAGAAGGGTCTTGCGAAGCGCTCTGACCCGGTCAAGGTCCTGGCCCGCGGCGAGCTCTCGAAAAAGCTGACCGTCCGTGCCCACGGCTTCAGCGCCGCCGCCCGCGAGAAGATCGAGGCGGCGGGGGGCACCTGCGAGACTCTGGAGCCCTAGTGCTTCGAACCATTCTCAACGCCTTCAGCGTTGCCGACATCCGCAAGAAGATCGCCTTCACGGCGGCGATGCTGGCGCTCTACCGCCTCGGCGCCTACATCCCCTCGCCCGGTGTCGACGTCAACGCAGTCAAGGACATTCAGAGCAACTTCGCCGGCTCGAACATCCTCGGCTTCCTCAACCTCTTCTCGGGGGGCAGCCTCTCGCGCCTCTCGCTGTTCGCGCTGGGGATCATGCCCTACATCACGGCCTCGATCATCCTCCAGCTGCTGACCGTCGTCGTCCCCTCGCTGGAGAAGCTGCAGAAGGAGGGCGAGGTCGGCCAGCAGAAGATCACCCAGTACACCCGGTACCTGACCGTCGGCCTCGCCTTCGCCCAGTCGCTCGGCTACGTCTTCCTCTTCCGCTCCTTCGGCAACCAGACCGGGACCAGCGTGGTCGGCGAGCTGACCTTCACCAACGTCTTCCTGATCGTCGTCTGTATGACGGCCGGGGCGGCGCTGCTGATGTGGCTTGGAGAGCTGATCACCCAGCGGGGCATCGGCAACGGCATCTCGCTGATGATCTTCGCCTCGATCGCCTCGCGCATACCGGACGGGATCACCAAGTGGTGGAGCAACCCGGACCAGGTGTTCGTGGTGATGATGCCGTTCATCGCGCTCGCGGTGATCGTCGCGATCGTCTTCGTCCAAGAAGGGCAGCGGCGGATCCCCGTGCAGTACGCGAAGCGGGTGGTCGGGCGGAAGATGACCTCCGGCGGCTCCACGTACCTGCCGCTGCGGGTCAACATGGCCGGGGTGATCCCGGTGATCTTCGCCGCTTCGATCATGGCCTTCCCGCCGACCATCGGCCAGCTGCTCAATACCCCGGCGGCGCTCGACTTCGCCGCCTTCTTCTCACCCAACAGCTGGGCCTACGTGGTCGGTGAGGTCTTCTTCATCATCATCTTCACCTACTTCTATACGGCCGTCACCTTCAACCCAGTGGACCAGGCCGACAACCTGAAGAAGTACGGCGGGTTCATACCCGGGGTGAGACCGGGCCGGCCGACCGCCGAGTATCTCGACCGCATCCTTTCCCGGCTGACCTTCCCCGGGGCCCTCTACCTGGGCGCTGTGGCGGCCCTACCGACGATCCTGATCAGCCAGACATCCGCCAACTTCTTCTTCGGCGGGACATCGATCCTGATCGTGATCGGCGTCGCCCTGGACACGGTCAAGCAGCTCGAGGCGCAGCTGATGATGCGCAACTACGAAGGCTTCCTCAAGTAGGCCGCGCCGCGGCTGATGTCTGAGCTGAACCTCGTACTTCTGGGTCCTCCCGGCTCGGGCAAGGGCACCCAGGGGGAGCGCCTCCAGGAGGACTTCCGCCTGCCCTATTACGCCACCGGCAACATCCTCCGCGAGGCGGTCAAGGAGCAGACCGACCTGGGAAGGACCGCGAAGGAGTACATGGACCGCGGCGACCTCGCCCCGGACGAGATCGTGATCGGGATCATCGTCGAGGCGCTCGGCTCCGAAGAGGCCGCCGACGGCTTCATCCTCGACGGCTTCCCCCGCAACGTCGCCCAGGCGGAGGCCCTCGACGCCGAGATAGAGCGGCTCGGCCGCGAGCTGAGCGCCGCCCTGCTGATCGAGGTATCCGACGAGGAGGTGGTGCGACGCCTCTCCGGCCGGCGCACCTGCGCCGAGAGCGGCCACGTCTTCCACCTCGAGTTCGACCCGCCCGAGAGCGAGGGCGTCTGCGACATCGACGGCAGCGCGCTGCAGATCCGCGACGACGACAAGCCCGAGGTGATCAAGCGGCGTCTCGAGAACTACCGCGATCAGACCGAGCCGCTGATCTCCTACTACGACGCCAAGGGCCTCCTGCGCCGGGTCGACGGCACCCACCCGCCGGAGGAGGTCAGCGACCGGATCCGGGCGCTGCTCTCGACCATGAAGCTCGAAGAGGACATCTGAGCGTGTACCGGATGATCATTCGCAAGACACCGGAGCAGGTCGAGCAGATGGCCGTGGCCGGCGAGATCCTCGTCCGCTGCCTGCGGATGCTCGCCTCCAAGGCGCGCCCCGGGGTCAGCACCCTCGAGCTGGACGAGGCGGCGGAGCGCTTCATCCGCTCCCAGGATGCCGAGCCCGCCTTCAAGGGCTACCGCGGCTTCCCGGGGTCGATCTGCGCTTCCCCGAACTCGATGGTCGTCCACGGGATCCCGGGCCCGGGCGAGCTGAAGCGCGGCGACGTGCTTTCGCTCGACGTCGGGGTGGTCAAGGACGGATGGGTCGCCGACGCCGCGATCACGGTACCGATCGGCTCGATCGCCTCGGAGGCGCGCAGCCTCCTGGAGACGACCAAGGCATCGCTGCTGGAGGGCTCCGAGCAGATGCGCGCCGGGAACCACCTCGCCGACGTCTCGGCGGCGATCCAGCGCCGGGTCGAGCTCGACGGCTTCTCGGTGATTCGCACCCTTGTCGGCCACGGGATCGGCCGCGACATGCACGAGGACCCGCAGATCCCGAACTTCGGCGAGCCCGGCAGGGGCCCGGAGCTGGAGGAGGGGATGGTGTTCGCGATCGAGCCGATGGTCAACGCCGGCGGCCCGCTGGTGCGGATCGACGACGACGGCTGGTCGGTCTACTCTCAGGACGGCTCGCTCGCCGCCCACTTCGAGTTCACCGTCGCGGTGACCTCGGAGGGGCCGCGCATCCTGACGCCCTGGCACGAGGAGTGAAATCCCTGCCTGGCTCGTGCCCGGGCGGCCCGAGGTCCCCTGCTATCCTTCCCGGTCGGCCCGAGGGCCGGTTTGAACGTGCCTGCGGCTCGACTCCTGGAGCCGGCGGGCTTCCTATTTCGATACGAATCTGAGGGCGATGAAAGTCCGAGCGTCCGTAAAACCGATGTGCGAGAAGTGCAAGATCATCCGCCGCGGCGGGGCGGTCCTGGTGATCTGCCAGAACCCGCGCCATAAGCAGAGGCAGGGCTGATGGCGCGGATCGCCGGAGTCAACGTCCCGGTCAACAAGCGGGTCGAGATCGGGCTCACCTACGTCTACGGGATCGGCCGCTCCACGGCAGGCGAGATCCTCTCCGAGACGAAGATCGATCCCGACACCCAGGTCAAGGACCTGACCGAGGACGAGGTCGTGAAGCTGCGCGAGGCGGTCGAGTCGCGCGAGGTCGAAGGCGACCTGCGCCGCGAGCGCTCCCAGAACGTCAAGCGGCTGATGGAGATCGGCTCCTACCGCGGCCTGCGCCACCGGCGCGGCCTCCCGGTGCGGGGTCAGCGGACCAAGACCAACGCGCGCGGCCGCAAGGGGCCGCGCCGGATGAGCGTCGCCGGCAAGCGCAAGGCGCCGACCGGGAGGTAGCCGGGATGGCAGCGAAGAAGCCGCAGAAGGGCCGGGCGCGCCGCCGCGTCAAGAAGAACATCGCCTACGGGCAGGCGCACATCAAGACCTCCTTCAACAACACGATCGTCACCCTCACCGATACCGAGGGCAACGTGATCGCCTGGGAATCGGCGGGCAGCGCCGGCTTCAAGGGCTCGCGCAAGTCGACCCCGTTCGCCGCGCAGGTCACCGCCGACTCGGCTGCGAAGAAGGGGATGGAGCACGGTCTCGAGAGGGTAGAGGTGTTCGCCAAGGGCGCCGGGTCGGGCCGGGAGACCGCGATCCGCTCGCTGCAGGCGGCGGGGCTCGAGGTGAGCACCGTCAAGGACGTCTCTCCCCAGGCTCACAACGGCTGCCGCCCGAAGAAGAGGCGGAGGGTCTAGATGGCTCGCGACACCTCGCCGCAGTGCAAGCAGTGCCGCCGCGAGGGCCAGAAGCTCTTCCTCAAGGGGGAGCGCTGCTTCACCGACAAGTGCGGCGTCGAGCGCCGCTCATATCCGCCCGGCGAGCACGGCCGCGGCCGCATGCGCCAGTCCGAGTACCGGCTTCAGCTGCGCGAGAAGCAGAAGACGCGCCGCTACTACCAGATCCTCGAGAAGCAGTTCCGCGAGTACTACGACAAGGCCTCCCGCCAGGACGGGGTGACCGGCGAGAACCTGCTGCGGCTGCTCGAGTCACGCTTCGACAACGTCCTCGTCCGGCTCGGCTTCGCCGCTTCGCGGCGTCAGGCGCGGCAGCTGATTCGGCACGGACACTGGCTGATCAACGGCCGCCGGGTGGACATCCCGTCCTACCAGGTGCGCCCCGAGGACATCATCTCGATCAAGCCGAGCTCGGCCGCCACCGAGACGATCCGGCGGGCGACCGAGCTGGTCTCGAACGTGCCGGCCTGGCTGCAGGCCGATCACGATGCCCTCACCGCGAAGATCCTGCGCTTCCCGGAGCGCTCCGAGATCTCCGCCCCGGTACAGGAACAGCTCATCGTCGAGCTGTACTCCAAGTAATCCGGGCCGATTTCTGAACACGAATACCCAAGGAAACCATGCCCACTGACTTTCAGGTCCCAAGAATCAGCGCCGAGTCCGGCGACGACACCCACGGCACCTTCACCGTCGAGCCCCTCGACAAGGGTTTCGGCTATACCTTCGGCAACAGCTTGCGGCGGGTGCTTCTCTCCTCGCTCGGCGGCGCGGCGATCACCAGCGTCCGCATCGAGGGCGTCGCGCACGAGTTCTCCACCGTGCCCGGCGTCAAGGAAGATGTCACCGACATCGTCCTCAACCTGAAGGAGATCGTCATCCGCATGCACACCGACGCGGACGAGATCGAGGCGCCGCTGGTCGCCACCGGCCCTGGCGATGTCAAGGCGAAGGACATCGACCTCCCCTCGGGGGTCGAGATCCTCAACCCGGAGGCTCCGATCGCCACGCTGGAGAAGAAGACGAAGCTGGAGATCTACCTGACCATCGGCCGCGGCCGCGGCTACTCCCCCGCGGAGGAGAACAAGACCGAGGAGCAGCCGATCGGGGTGATCCCGATCGACTCGATCTTCTCGCCGATCCGCCGCGCCTCCTACGCCGTGGACTCCGCCCGGGTGGGGCAGCGCACCGACTTCGACAAGCTCACCCTGGAGCTCGAGACCGACGGCTCGATCGAGCCCTCGGCGGCGCTGCGGGAGGCCTCGGAGATCCTCATCAAGAGCCTGGCGATCTTCACCGACGCCGACCGGGTCGAGGAGCTGACGGCGCGCGAGGCGGTCTCGGCAATGACCGCCGACCCGCTCGCCGAGAACGGTGCGCCGAGCGGTGGCGACGGCCTCGACGAGATCCTGATCGAGGAGCTCGAGCTGGGCGTGCGCTCCTACAACTGCCTGAAGCGGGCCGGCGTCCAGACGGTCGGGGACCTGGTCCGCAAATCGGAGTCGGAGCTGAACGCGATCCCCAACTTCGGCTCGAAGTCGATCGAGGAAGTGATCGAGACGCTGCACTCGCGCAACCTCGACCTTCGCCAGGACTGAGGCCGCGGGAGAGCGGAGCGGAGGGGAAGGCATGCGTCACGCTCGAAAGCGCAACAAGCTGAGTCGCCCGGCCGCTCATCGCAGGGCGCTGATGGCCAACCTCTCGAAGCAGCTGATCGAGCACGAGCGGATCAAGACGACGCAGGCCAAGGCGAAGGCGGTGAAGCCGGAGGTCGAGCAGCTGATCACCCTCGCCAAGCGGGGCGACCTCCATGCGCGCCGGCAAGCCTTGGCGGCCCTCCACAACGACAAGTTCGCCGTGCACAAGCTGTTCGAGGAGGTAGCCCCGCGCTACTCGGAGCGGCCCGGCGGCTACACGCGGATCGTCAAGCTCGGCCCGCGCCGCTCGGACTCGACCGAGATGGTTTACCTCGAGCTGGTCTAGGACCAGCGCGAGGAACAACGAATGGCCCGGCCACGTCCTCGGCTTCGCCTGCGGGCGTGCCGGGGTGGTCGTGCGCCTCTCTAGCCTTGGCGTTTCGGGCTGACCGCGATCATGAAGCCGATCATGGTGACGACGATCGCGCCCAGCACCACCCACTCCGCCCACCCGTCGAGCCAGGCGAGGGCGCCGGCGCACAGCACCACGGCGACGATCGTCGCGAACACGGTGTAGATCCGTGCACCCTTCTCCGATCCGTGCCTGATTCTCTCGGCGCTGCCGGAGTAGGTGGCGCGCTCGAACCCGGCGCGCTGGTTCTCGCTCATGTTGGACATCGGGCCGCTCCTCTCATCCGGTGCGCCGGCAGGGTCCGGCGCCGCACACCAGGGTACGCGACTCGCCGACCGCTAGCGTGGGGCCGCCCGGATGACCACGATTCGACTCGAGATCTCCTACGACGGAGCCGGTTTTCGCGGCTGGGCGGCCCAACCGGGGATGCGCACCGTGCAGGGGGAGTTGGAGGCGGCGCTGGAGACGATCCTTCGCGATCGGGTGTCGTTGACTGTGGCCGGTCGCACCGACGCCGGCGTCCACGCCTGGGGGCAGGTGGCGAGCTTCCGCACCGGGGCGGAGGTGCCGGGCGACCTCGCCCGCCGGCTGAACGGCCTCGGCCCCGACGACCTCGCCGTGCGCCGGGCCGAGCCGGCCCCCGACCGCTTCGACGCCCGCCGGGACGCCCGCTCGCGCATCTACTGCTACCGGGTGCTGCGTAGCGCGACCCCGAGCCCGTTCGAGCGCGGCCGGGCGCTCTTCTGGCCGCACCGCAACGACCTCGATGCGATGCAGGCCTGCGCTGCGTCACTGCTCGGCACCCACGACTTCACCGCCTTCACTCCTGCCCGCAATGATCACGTCCGCTTCCGGCGCGACGTGCTGCGGGCCGAGTGGATCGAGGAGCCTGGCGACATCACCGCCTTCTGGATCGAGGCCGATGCCTTCATGCACAACATGGTGAGGATCATGGTCGGCACCATGCTCGAGGTCGGCAGGGGGCGCACGACTCGTGCTGAGTTCGACCTCCTGCTCGAGGGACGGCCCCGCGAGGATGCAGGGGAAACGGCACCCGCCCACGGCCTCTACCTCGCCTCTGTCGCCTACTAGGGGGGCGGCAATAGCCACCGTAGAATCGACCGGATGAGGGTCCTGCTGACCAACGACGACGGCATCAGCGCCCAGGGGCTCCACGCCCTGCGCCGCGAGCTGCGGCGGCTCGAGGAGATCGAGGTCCACGTGATCGCCCCCGACTCGAACCGCAGCGCGACGGCACGCAGCATCACCACCCGCTCCCCGCTGACGGTCGAGGAGGTCGCCTTCGGCGACGGCACGAGCGGCTTCGCCACCGATGGGACCCCCGTCGACTGCGTCCGCTTCGCGGACCTCGGCCTGCTCGGGCAGAAGCCCGACCTGATCGTCTCCGGGATCAACCATGGTGCGAACCTCGGCGACGACATCACCTATTCGGGCACGGTCGCAGCCGCCTTCGAGGGCATCGTCCTGGGGCTTCCGGCCATCGCGGTCTCCCAGCAGTCCGCGAAACGGGAGATGGACTTCCGCTTCGGCCGGGTCTTCGACTTCGGTGTCGCCGCCTCTTTCACGGCGCAGCTGGTGCGCAGGCTGATCTCCGAGCCGATGCCCGAGGGCACGCTGATCAACATCAACTGCCCTGCCGGGGAGCCCGACGGGGTGGAGGTCACCCACCTCGGAAAGCGCCTCTACAACGACGAGCTGAAGCTGGTCGACACCGATGAGGGGTCAGGACGCAGCCGCTACGAGATCTACGGCTTCGAGCCCTCCTTCGAGGACGAGGAGGGCTCTGACCTCTCGGCGATCGCCAACGGCAGGGTCTCGGTGACGCCGGTCCACTTCGACCTCACCGATCACGGCGGGATCGGCGGGCTGCGGAGGCTCGATCTCGAGTCGATCTTGAAGTCGGCCTCCGCCAGCGCCGCGGCCGCGGAGCTGTGAGCGCCAAGGCCCCGGCCAAGCGCGCGGCCGAGCTGCGGCGGGTGCTGGAGCGCCACAACCGGCTCTACTACGTCGAGGACGACCCGGAGATCGGCGATGACGAGTACGACCGGCTGATCGACGAGCTGCGGGGGATCGAGGATCACAATCCCGAGCTCCGCACCCCGGACTCGCCCACCCAGCGCGTCGGCGCGCCGCCGCTGGAGCATTTCGAACGGGTCGAGCACACCGAGCCGATGCTCTCGCTCGGAAATGCGCGCGACGAGGAGGAGCTTCGCGCCTGGGAGGCGCGGATCCGCAACCACCTCAAGCGCCTCGACATCACCGCGTCGCAGTTCAGCTATACGACCGAGCCGAAGATCGACGGCCTGGCGATCTCGCTCACCTACCGCGATGGCGTCTTCGTCCGCGGCGCCACCCGGGGCGACGGACGGGTGGGCGAGGACGTCACCCGCAACCTGCGGACGATCGGCGCGATCCCGCTGCGGGTGGAGGACGCGCCGCCGCTGGTCGAGGTGCGGGGCGAGGTCTACCTTCCGATCGCCGCCTTCGCCGAGCTCAACGAGCGACGCGCCGCAGCGGGCGAGCCGACCTTCGCCAACCCTCGCAACTCGGCCGCCGGCTCGATCCGCCAGCTCGACCCGGCGCTCGCCGCCGAGCGCCCGCTCTCGGTCTGGTGCTACGGGCTGGGCGCGACCGAGGGTCTCGACCTCGCCACCCACGGCGACGAGATCGGCTGGCTGCGCGAGCACGGCTTCAAGGTCAACCCCGACACCGGCCGCCACGAGGAGATCGACGCCGTGGTCGAGCGCTGCCTCTGGTGGCAGGAGCGCCGCGACGAGCTCGATTTCGAGATCGACGGGGTCGTCGTCAAGGTCGACGAGCGGGCGCTCTGGCGCGAGCTCGGGGTGGTGGGGCGCGAGCCGCGCTGGGCAATCGCCTGGAAGTTCCCGCCGACGACCGCGACGACGAAGCTGCGCAGGGTCGTCTGGAACGTCGGCCGCACCGGCCACCTGCTGCCCTTCGCGATGCTCGAGCCGGTTCACGTCGGCGGCGTCACCGTCTCCACCGCGACCCTCCACAATGAGGAGGACCTGGCGCGCAAGGACGTCCGCGAGGGCGACGAGGTGGTGGTGATGCGGGCCGGCGACGTCATCCCCCAGGTCGTCTCGCCGATGCTCCAGCGGCGCCCGAAGCGGACCCGGCGGCCGAAGCCGCCGAAGCGATGCCCGGCCTGTGGGACCGAGACGGTGAAGCCCGGCGACAGCGTGTTCACGATCTGCCCCAACCGCTCCGGCTGCCCGGGCCAGTCCTTCCAGCACGTCAAGCACTTCGTCAGCAAGGGGGCGATGGAGATCGACGGGCTCGGCGAGAAGCAGGCGCTGCGCTTCCTCGAAGAGGGCCTGATCACCGACGTCGCCGACATCTTCGACCTGACCGTGGACAAGCTGACCGCTCTGGAGCGGTTCGGCGAGGTCTCGGCGCGCAACCTGATTGCGGCGATCGAGGTCGCCCGCGGGCGACCCTTCACCCGGGTGCTCTACGCGCTGGGGCTGCCGGGGGTCGGCTACGTCACAGCGACGGCGCTGGCCGATCACTTCGGCTCGATCGATGCGATCCATAACGCCGATCCCGAGCAGCTCGCCGAGGTCGAGGGAGTGGGGCCGGTTATGGCCCTGCAGATCGCCGAGTCGCTGGCCGACGATCAGACCTGGGCCCTGATCGAGAAGCTGCGCGATAAGGGGTTGCGGATGCAGCAGGATCCCTCCGAGCGCCGCGCCACGGGCGGGCTCCTGGAGGGAAAGACGCTGGTCCTCACCGGCACCCTCGAGGGGCTGACCCGCGAGGAGGCGAGCGCCCTGGTTCGCGAGGAAGGCGGGAAGGTCACCAACTCGGTCTCGAAGAAGACCGATTACGTGATCGCCGGCGAGAGCCCGGGCTCGAAGCTGGCCAAGGCGGAGAAGCTCGGGGTGGCGGTGCTCGACGAGTCGGGTCTCCGCGAGCTGCTCGCCGGCTGAGTTTCCCGGGCCGTAGGATCGGAGCATGGAGATGGGGCCGATCCGCTACGCGAAGAACGGCGAGGTTTCGATCGCATATGCCAGCTTCGGCGAGGGCCCGACGGACCTGATCCTCGTCCCGGGCTTCATCAGCCACCTCGAGATCATGGGCGAGCTCCCCCGTTCGCAGCGCTTCCTCGAGCGGCTCGCGAGCTTCGCCCGCGTGATCTGCTTCGACAAGCGTGGCATGGGGCTCTCCGACCGCGACGCCGGCCGCTACACGATTGAAGCCGTCGTCGAGGACATGATGGCCGTGCTCGACGCGGCCCATTCCTCCTCGACGGTGATCTTCGGCTTGTCCGAGGGCGGTTCGGCGGCGACCATGTTCGCCGCCGGCCATCCTGACCGGACCACCTCACTGATCGAGTTCGGCACCTACGCGCGGATGGCCGCCGCCCCTGACTACCCGCAGGGCATCGATGTGAAGATGCTGCGGCAGTTCAACAAGGCGATGGTCGAGAGCTGGGGCGACCCGTCGATGCTCGGCTTCTGGGCACCGAGCCTTGCCGACGACGAGGAGACGCGGAAGTGGTGGGCGAAGCTGATGCGTTACGGAAGCGGCCCGGCAGGGGGACGGGCTTTGTGGGAGATGTACGAGCAGATGGACGTCAGGCCGCTGCTGCCCTTGGTTCGCGTCCCCGCGCTGATCCTCTGGCGGGACGAGGACCGCCTGATCCCGCCACGGCTATCGCGCCTCGTCGCCGAGGGAATCCCGGGTGCGAGGAGCGTCGAGCTGCCGGGCTCGGACCACATCGTCTTCGCCGGCGACCAGGAGGCCGTGCTCGGCGAGGTCGAGGAGTTCGTGACCGGCCAGCGCAGCGGTCCACCCACAGAGCGGGCCTTGGCGACGGTTCTATTCACTGACATCGTCGGTTCGACCGAGCGGGCCGCATCGCTGGGCGACCTGCGCTGGCGGGAGCTCCTCTCCGAGCACGACCGCATCTGCCGCGGCGAGATCGAACGGCAGCGGGGCCGCTACGTCAAGGGAACCGGGGACGGGCTGCTGGCGAGCTTCGACGGACCGGCCCGGGCGATAACCGCCGCGGCCGAGATCGGGCGGGCGCTGGAGCCGCTCGACCTGCCGATACGGGCGGGCGTCCACACCGGCGAGTGCGAGCGGATCGGCGAGGATCTCGGTGGGATCGCCGTCCACATCGGCGCCAGGGTCAGCTCGGCTGCGGAGCCGGGGGAGATCCTCGTCTCCCAGACCGTCCGCGACCTGGTGGTGGGCTCGGGAATCGAGTTCGCCGACCGCGGAGTCCGGGACCTGAAGGGCGTCCCGGGTGAGTGGCGTCTCTACGCGGTCGCCTAGTCAGTCTTCGCGGCAACACTCCACAGTTTCGTCACGACCCACCAGACGTGGGACCTTTGAGGCGCCATATAGGCGGTTGAAAGGTCCCACCCTTCAGTAGCGGGCGATCAGGGCGGCCATCCGGTCCTGCTCGAGGTGGGCGAGATCGAGGTTACGGACGCTTGCCATCAG
Organism: uncultured Actinomycetes bacterium; assembly: GCA_963720735.1. Classification (GTDB taxonomy): domain Bacteria; phylum Actinomycetota; class Thermoleophilia; order Solirubrobacterales; family 70-9; genus JBBRHQ01. The sequence goes on along the minus strand of CAVRGL010000010.1, from coordinate 237,311 downwards.
GATCGAGAAGACCATCGACTTGCCGGAGCGGTTGAAGCAGTAGCCGGAGAGGTTGCTGACGCCGCTGATCGTCCCCGTCTTGGTGCGGCAATGGCCGGCGGCGGCGCTGCCCCGCATCCGGTCGGCGACGGTTCCCTCGCGCCCTGCGATCGCGAGGGAGCGGACGAAGGCGCCGCCGAAGTCCTCGGAGCGGACCGCGCGGAGCAGCCGCACCACGGCGGCCGGTGAGGCCTTGTTGGTGCGGGTCAGCCCCGAGCCGTCCACGGCGTGCACGGCCGAGCCATGGTTTCGGGCGAAGCTCTCGACCACCCTCGCGCCGGCGCGGGTGCTGCCGGCGCCCCCGTAGTAGGCGCCGATCCCCTTCAGCAGCATCTCGGCGAAGAAATTGTTCGAGTCGACGTCGGTCTCGTTGGTCAGGCGCGACATCCTCGGCGAGCGCACCGCGCCGAGCGGCTCCGTGCCCCGCGCCGGGGCCTGGCGAATCGCGACCCGTGCCTTCACCTTGACCCCGTGCCTTCGCAGCGAGCGGGCCAGCTTCGCCGCGGCGAGGCGGGCGGGATTGGCGGCGAAGCTGCGGGCGCTCGAGCTGGAGAACCCGGAGTTGAAGGAGAGGCCCGAGAGAGGTCCGATGTAAGGGCTCGTGCGGTAGCCGGAATCGGCGACGCCGCGCAGCCTGTCGAAGAAGGAGTCATCGGCGTAAAGGCGGCCGGTGACCCGCTTGATCCCGGCCGCCCGGACCCGCTTGGTCAGCGCGAACAAGTCGGTGCCGAGGCCGCCGAGGAAGGTCTCGTAGAAGGGCGGGGAGCCCAGCGCCGGGTCACCGCCCCCCTTCAGGTAGAGGCTGCCGCGCAGCACGCCGCTGCGGTCGAGCGGGCCGGTGGCCAGCAGCCGGGTCGGCAGGCGGGCGTCGGGCCCGAAGCGCCCCAGCGCGGTCGCCGTGGTGAAGATCTTCATGTTCGAGGCCAGCGGGCGGCGGGTGCGCGCGGCGTGATGGCAGACGGCCCTGCCGCTGGCGGCGTCGAGCACGAACACCCCGCTGCTGTGCCCGCCGCCGCGGATCAGCCGCCGGCGCAGAGCGCGGCAGAGCTTGCCGCGGCTCAGCCTCCCCGAGCCGGAGGCGAGCGCGCCGCCCGCGACCGGAGTCGTCGCCGGCCGGTCGGGATTCGGCAGCGGCGCCGGCTCCGATCGTGCCGAGGCAAGGGGGGCGAGCGCTGCCAGGATCGTGGCAAGTGCCACGATCACGCCTGGGATCAGCGCTCGGAGGGCGGGGTGCCTGGGCAAGCGGCCGAGGTTAGCGCGCCGTCGCACACCAGACCCGTGACCAGCGCCGGGAGCGCACCAGCGCCTGGCTGCCCGGCCAGCATGCGATAATCGACCCTCACATGGGCAAGGTCGTCAAGCTCGAGACGCCCTCCGGCCAGGGCCGGAAGGCGACTCGGACAAAGAGGCGTCGTTCGAAGACTGCTCTCGTCCTCGGCGGCGGGGGATTCACAGGTGGGGTCTACGAGATCGGCGCGCTGCGTGCCTTCGACCTGCTCGCCGTCAACCGCACGGTGAATGATTTCGACGTATATGTCGGCACCAGCGCCGGCTCCTTCGTCGCCTCGCTGCTCGCCAATGGGGTGACCCCGGAGGAGATGATGCGGGTGCTGAACAAGCGCCTGCCCTCGCCGATCGAGGACGTCGACCTGGGGACCCTGCTGCGCCCCAACTACCGCGCTTACCTCGAAAAGGCGGCGGTGATGCCGCTGCGGCTGATCGGCACCGCCCGCAAGCTGCTATCCAACCTCAGCGACCTCTCACTGATGGACATCGGCGTTGGCCTCGCCGAGGGCCTGCCCACCGGCATCTATTCCGGCAGCGGGATCGGTCGCTACGTCGAGGAGGTGCTCTCCGACCCTGACCGCGTCAACGATTTCCGCCTGCTCGACCGCGAGCTGTATCTGACCGCCACCGACCTCGATACCTGCGAGCGGATCATCCTCGGCGAGGGCGACTGGGCCGATGTGCCGATCTCCAAGGCGGTCGAGTGCTCGACCGCGCTGCCGGTCGTCTACGAGCCGGTCGAGCTGAAGGGCCGCCAGCTGATCGACGGTGGGATCCGCTCGACCACCAACGTCGATATCGCGGTCGAGCGCGGGGCGAAGTTCATCGTCGTCGTCAACCCGCTGGTCCCCTACGTCAACGACTTCAAGCGCCAGATCCCAACCTTCCTCGGGACCCGGGTGCGCCGGGTCTCCGACATGGGCCTGCCCGCGATCGCCAACCAGACCTTCAAGCTGATCGCCCACGCCCGCCTCCACCAGGCGGTCGCCTTCTGGCAGGAGAAGTATCCGGGGGTCGACATTCTGCTGATCGAGCCCGAGCCCAACGACGAGCTGATGTTCGGGACCTCGGTGATGGACTACTCCCAGCGCCTGGCGATCGCCCGCCACGGCTTCGAGTCGGTCACCGTCGCCCTCGCCAAGGACTACAAGCGCTACCAGGAGATCGCCGAGCGCCATGACATCGAGATCTCCGCCCGCCGGGTCCGCAAGGTGATCAAGCAGGTCTCCGACGAGGAGCCCGAGCAGACCTCGGCCTGGCGAAGGGTGCTCGAGCAGACGACCTCGGCGCTGCTCCGCCAGTCCGGCGAGGCCTCCTGACCGCCGGCCACCCGTAGAGTTATCCGCGACGCTTGCCCCCGCCAGGTGCTCGGGTTAGGGTGAGCGCATGAGGGGAGCGGCTCGATCGCGGAGGGTGCTGTTGGCGCTGGCTGCCGCTGCGCTCGCGGCGGCGGCGCTGCCTTCCGCGGCGACGGCCGCGACCAACGTCTCGGTCACGGACAACGTCGTGCGTGCCGTCTCGGACCCGGGCGAGGGCAACCAAATCGTGGTGGAATTCGACGCCGGGAGCAACGAAATCCACGTCTTCGACCTCGCTCAGGGCATCACGGCGGCGGCGCCGTGCGTGGACGGCGGCGGGGAGGCCGATTGCCCGCTCAGCATCGGCGACCACGCGCGGATCATCGTCAGCGCGGGCGACGGCGACGACATCGTCGGCGAGGGTCTGCTTCTGACCCTGGTCGAGCCCTACCTCGCAACCGAGGGCTTCGACCCGATACTCGAGAAGCTCGGCCCCGGCAACGATCGCGGGCAGGCGGGGCAAGGCTCGGGCCGGATACTGGGCGGTCCGGGCAACGATCGGATGTTCGGCCTCGACGGCAGCGACACACTGATCGGCGGTCCGGGCAACGATGTCCTCGATCGCCGGCTGGCCGGCAGCTCGATCGAGCCGAACGCCGGCCGCGATCGCTACATCGCCGGCCCGGGGGCGGACAAGATCAGGGCCCGGGACTTCACCCGCGACCTGCGGATCTCCTGCGGTCCGGGCGGCGACAGGCTCAGCCGCGACCGCTTCGACCCGAGGCCGAGCGGCTGTCCCTGAGCATCGCCTGAGCGCTCAGGAGCCGCCGTAGAGCGCGTCGATCTCGCCCGCGTACTTGGAGGCGACGACCGCGCGCTTCACCTTCAGCGTCGGGGTCAGCTCGCCGCCCTCCTGCGAGAGGTCGGCGGGGAGGATCGCGATCTTCTTCACCTGCTCGACCCGGGCGAACTTCTCGTTGATCTTCTCCACGTGGGCCTCTATGTCGGCCCTCACCTCGGGGTTCTTGGCCAGCTCTGTCGGATCAGCCGGCAGGCCGTGCTCGCTGGCGTAGGCGGCGGCCTCCTCGGGGTCGAGCGTGACCAGCGCCACCAGGTAGGGGCGGCGATCGCCGATCACCACGCACTGGGAGACCAGGGGGTGTTGCTTGATCTCGGCCTCCAGGTTGGCCGGGGTGATGTTCTTGCCGCCGGCGGTGATGATGATGTCCTTCTTGCGGCCGGTGATCCGCAGGAAGCCGTCCGGGTCGACCTCGCCGATGTCCCCGGTGTGAAGCCAGCCGTCCACCAGGGTCTCGCGGGTCGCCTCCTCATTCTTGTAGTAGCCCTGGAAGACGTTCGGGCCCTTGACCAGGATCTCGCCGTCGTCGGCGATCTTCACCTCGCAGCCCGGGAAGGGCTTGCCGATCGTCCCGATCTTGAAGTCCTCGGGAGTCGAGATCGTCGCCGCGGTCGAGGTCTCGGTCATCCCCCAGCCCTCGAGCACGAGCACTCCGGCGGCGTCGAAGAAGCTGAGGATCTCGGGGTTGATCGGCGCCGCGCCGCTGGTCGCCAGCCGCAGCCGCCCCCCGAACAGGCCGCGGATCTTCGAGAGCACCTGCGCATCCGCGAGCCCGTGCTGCTTACGCAGCAGCCAGCCGGGCTCTCGCCCGGAGCGCTCCACTTCGCGCATCCGCCGGCCGACCCCGATCGCCCAATTGAAGACAGCCTTCTTCACCCCGCCCTCCTTCTCGGCGGCGGCGTTGGCGGCCGTGTAGATCTTCTCGAAGATCCTTGGCACGGAGGGGAAGTAGGTGGGGCGGACCTCGGAGAGGTTGGGGACGATCTTCAGCGGATCGCGCTCCCAGTAGGCGATAGTCGCCCCCAGCTCGACATTGGCCAGCTGGATCAGCAGGGCGAAGGAATGGGCCAGCGGCAGGAACAGGTAGCTGATCTCCCCCTCACCCCCTCCCTCGCCGTCCATCCCGAGGGCGCCTCGCTCGACCACCATGTCGAGCATCGCCCGGTAGTTGCCGTGGCTGATGATGCAGCCCTTCGGCGGCCCGGTCGTACCCGAGGTGTAGATGAAGGTGCAGATGTCCTCCGGGGTGACAGCCGCGTAGCGCTGCTGGAACTGCGACTCGCCGACCTCGGCGCCGGCGGCGGTCAGCTCCTCGAAGGAGATCGCGTCCCCACCCGAGCCGGTCATCCGGATCACGTGCTGGAGCTGCGGCACCCCGTCGCGGATCTCGCGGATCTTCTCCAGCTGCTCGTCGTCCTCGACGATCACCGCCTTCGCGTCGGAGTTCTCGAGCACGTAGCGGCATTCCTCGGGGGAGTTGGTCTGGTAGATCGGCACGACGGTCGCCCCGGCGCAGAGGGCGGCGAAGTCGAAGTAGGTCCACTCGGGGCGGGTGTTGGCGAGGATCGCGACCTTGTCGCCCGCCTCGACCCCCAGTCCGATCAGGCCGAGCGTGAGCGAGCGGGAGACCTCCAGAACCTGGTTGAAGGAGCGGGTCACCCAGGCGCCGCTCTCCTCCTTGTACATAACCGCTGGAGCGTCCCCGTAGCGCGCGGCGGCGAGCGGCAGCAGGTCGGCGATCGTCCTCGACCCTGTCCCCCGCTCGGGAACGGACCGGCCGGCGGCGGGGGCTGTGGCTTGCTCCATCTCTCTCCTCGCTCGTTCTTCCCAGGACCGCGCGCGGTCGCCCAGGACTCCGAGCAGGAGTCTATTTGCTGCCGGGAGCCGCCCGTGCGGCGGCCCGGTTCAGACGGTCGAGGGCTGGCTCTTGCCGGGGTCGGTGAGGCTGCGCAGCGAGGTCTCGAACAGCGTCCGGTCGATGCGGCCGTGGAAGATCGGAACACCCATCTGCATGCACTTTTCGATGACGTCCTTGCGCTTCATGTGAAGCTCGTCAGCGAGTTCGGTGGGCGTCAGATGATTGGCCACAGAGGACCTTCCCTTCCTCGGTTCAGGTTGTATGAGCAATCTACCTGGGAAGGCGGATGTGTCAATCAAATTCGCCGCAAATTGCGGGGATTTGCACGGGTCCGCGGGCCGCTCGCGGGCGCCGCTCAGACGGGGTTGGGGACGTCGATGAAGCTGTGCTCGATGCCGAAGCGTTCGGCGACCAGCTCGCCCAGGCGCCTGATCCCGAGCGTCTCGGTCGCGTAGTGCCCGGCGGCGATGAAGTGGATCCCGCCCTCGGCGGCGTCGGCCATCACGTGCTCGGCCGGCTCTCCCGTGAGGAAGGCGTCGAGGCCGAGCTCGATCGCCGTGTGGATCTCCGAGGCCCCGGCGCCGCTGACTATGCCGATCCGGCGCACCCGCTCGGGCCCGGTCGCGAAGACCAGGGGCTCGCGGCCCAGCGCCCGGCCGACCCGCGCCGCCAGCTCCGCTGCCTCGACGCCCCCGGGATCGTGGCCGATCACCCCGATCGGGCGGCCCCTGACCTCAGCCCAGCTCTGCGGGTCGAGCCCGAAGCCGAGCATCTCGCAGAGCAGCGCGTTGTTGCCGATCTCGCGGTGGGCGTCGAGCGGCAGGTGGTACCCGGCTATCGAGAGCCCCGCCCCGAGCGCCAGCCGCAGCCTCTCCGCCATCTGCTCGCTGAGCGCCCGCGGCAGGAAATCCCAGAAGAGGCCATGGTGGACGATCAGCATCTGGCCGCCGGCTGCGATGGCCCGCTCGATCAGCTCCCGGTGAGCCGATACCCCGGTGATCACCCGCTCGACCTGGCCGGATCCGGGAACCTGAAGGCCGTTCGGCCCGTAGTCCTCGAAATCGGCGGACTCGAGCACCTCGTCGCAGAAGGAGACGATCTGGTCGCGGTCGGCCACGGCCTCAATCTACGATGTGCCGATGCCCGACGCGGACCCAGCCACGGGAGCGGTCGCCGGCAGCGACGCCTTCATCGAGTCGCTGATGGACACCGACCTCTACTCGATGGGGGCCTTCTTCTGCGACCAGCATCCCGACCTGGTCGACGAAGTGGTGCGCCGCAGCGTGGCGATCGAGGAGCAGGGGCTGGAGCGCTTCGCGAAGACCGAGGGGCTGAGCGTCGAGGAGGGCTTCAAGACGCTCCTGACCGGCCTCGCGGTCCGCTACTACACCGCGGTGGCGGGCTAGATGGAGGCCGCCGTCGAGGCGACCGAGCCCCGCCGCGGCCGCTGGTTCGTGGCCGCCGTACTGACGATCGGGCTTGTGGCGCTTTCGGCGGCGATCGTCAACATCGCCACCCAGAAAGCCGGGCCCTCGGTGATCAGGCTGAGCGGGATCGATGACGCGCAGGAGATCTTCGGCGGCGTGCCGCAGGCCGGTGAGCGCCTCGGGTCCTCGGACGCGCCGGTCTCGGTGCAGGTCTTCAACGATGTCCAGTGCAAGGGCTGCGATCAGCAGTTCCTGGCGACCGTGCCGAGCCTCGTCGACGATTACGTGCGCTCCGGGGACGTCCTCCTCGACTACCGCAACTACTCGTTCTCGGAGCGCGCCATCCAGGAGGGCTTCATCGCCGACGAGGCCGCCGGCGAGCAGGGCTACCTGTGGCAGTTCGTCTACCTGCTGTTCCGAAACCAGGCCCAGGCGGAGCGCTTCGGGGTGACCGACAACCTGCTCGAATCGATCGCCAACTCGATCGGCGAGCTCGACGTTCCCCAGTGGAAACAGGACTTCGCCCAGGGTGGGGGCGAGAACGGCACGATCACCAAGCGCCTCGAGGCCCAGGACGAGACCGCTCGCGGGCTGGGGCTTCGGGCCGAGCCCTCGGCGATCGTCAACGGCCCGGGGGGCACGGTGACCCTCCAGGACTCACCCACCCTGAGTCAGATCGAGAAGGCGATCGACTCGGTCTCCTGAGATAATCCGCCGCTCTCGGGGCGTGGCGCAGCCTGGTAGCGCGCACCGTTCGGGTCGGTGAGGTCCCCGGTTCAAATCCGGGCGCCCCGATTTGTGTTGGAGTCAGTAAGCGGTGCCCGGCTGCGACGCCGCAGCGCCGGCCCGGGTGAGCGCCTCGATCAGTGGCTCGCGCAGGGCCGGGTCGCAGTGCTCCGCCTCGAGCCTCCGTTTCTCGTCGTCGGGGTCGTCGCCGGCGGGATGGTCGGCTCCGGGGCCGCAGGCGAGGGGCAGCGGGCTGCACCCGTCCCACGGCGCCCCCGGGAAGGTCGCGTCTATGACGATCCGCCGCCCCCCGACCTCGGCGGTGAGATAGCGATGCACGTCGACGACGCCCTCCTCGGGGACGGCCTCGGCCACCCGGTCACCGAACATCTTCGAGGCCCGGCGGCTATCGAGCCGGTAGACGCGATGGATGATCCGCGGCCTGGCCTCCGGGAAACGCTGAGCGAGGACCCGGGCGAGGAACAGGTGCTTCGTGGAGCAGGTGCCGCGCCCCTCTCGCAGCATGCCCTCGACGCTTCGGTCGGTGGGGCGCCCGTAGGGGAGGTTTCGAACGGCTTCGACGAGCTCCGGCAGGGACGCATCTGGGACGGCGAGTGGTCCGATCGAGCCAGCCTAGGGCATGGTTAAATCGCGCCGACCGATGCCGCCGATCGCCCTCGTCACCGGAGCAAGCAGCGGCATCGGCGCGGCGACTGTCCGCCTGCTCGCCGCCCGCGGCTTCGGGACGATCGCCGCGGCGCGGCGGGTCGAGCGCTGCCGCGAGCTGGCCGCCGAGGTCGGCGGGCGGGCGATCGGCCTCGACGTCACCGACCCCGAGTCGGTCGCCGCGATGGCCGCCGAGGTCGGAGAGCTCGACGCGATCGTCCACTGCGCCGGGGGAGCCCTCGACCTCGAGCATGCCGCCGACGCCGACCTCGACCGCTGGCGCGAGATGTACGAGGCGAACGTGCTCGGCACGGTCCGCGTCACCCAGGCGCTGCTCGATCGGCTCGGGAACAGCGAGCGCGGCCACATCGTCGTCGTCGGCTCCGTAGCTGGGGTCGAGGTCTATCCGGGCGGGGGTGGCTACACGGCGGCCAAGCACGCCGTCAACGCGATCGTCCGCACCCTGCGCCTCGAACTGCTCGGGCGGCCGGTGCGGATCACCGAGGTCGCCCCCGGGATGGTCGAGACGGAGTTCTCCCTGGTCCGTTTCGGCGGCGACGAACAGCGGGCGGCGGAGGTCTACCGCGGCATCGATCCGCTCAGCGCCGAGGACGTCGCCGAGGTGATCGCCTTCGCCCTGGAGCGCCCGGCTAACGTCAACATCGACTACGTCGCGGTGAAGCCGGTGGCGCAGGCGACCGCGATGGTCTCCCACCGCCGGGAGTGAGCGCCATCGGCGGGTCTAGCCCGGCTGGGGGCTCGGCACCCGTCGCGTCCAGAGCCGCCGCCAGTCGCGCCTCGGCACCGGCGCCCGGCCCTCTAGCCGCTTCTCGAGGTCGAAGTACAGGAGGGTGCGCCCCGCCGCGACGTAGGGGACGAGGATCGCGTAGACGATCGAGGCGATCAGGTTGACGACGATCAGCGAGTAGTTGGCGAAGATCAGGGCGAAGGTGAGGATCGGGCCGACTGCGACCCCGATCACCCAGAAGACGGCGACCACCCGCACCGTCCACCACCACTTGCCGCGGACCGCGTTGGAGCTCTCCCGCATCGCCTCGCGGATCGAGCGGTCGTTGAAGATGATCTCCTGCTGGACGAAGGTCCAGTCGACGTACTTGCGGATCGCGATCGGGATGCCGATCACCGTGAGCGCCAAGACCGCGGTCAGCACGGTCACGGCGAGCTGGCCGAAGACGAGCCGCCAGAAGCGGCTGAACATCAGCCGGTAGGAGGCGATGACGCCGCTCTCGGCTCCGCGGTCGAGCAGGCAGAGGTTGGCGATCACTGCCCCCGCGCCGATCGCGAAGCCGAGAGGCTGCCCGAGCGAGGTGATCAGGTCCTTGATCGGCGCTTTGGAGCCGGCCGAACCGACCACCCCGCCGACCTCGGTCTCCCCGACCAGGTGGCCGAACAGCCAGGCCACACCCTCGACTGCCGCCAATGCCAAGAGTGAGGTCAGAGCGATCAGGATGAACACCCGCCATTGGCGCCCATAGAGCTTGCGTGCGGCGCGAAGCAGCTGCCCGAAGGCGCGGCGCTGGCGCATCGGCACCGGGTCGGCCGGCCGCCAGGTGGTGATCAACACCGGGATCGCGATCAGCACGGCGAGGATCGCCAGCAGCACGAACAGCCCGAAGCGGGAACGGGCCTCGAGGTTGACCAGGTTCGACATCGCTGCCACGGTGCCGCAGAAGGCGCTGGTCGCGGCCGGGCCGAGCAGAGAGCCGGCGGGCAGCTTCGGGCTCGCGGAGCGCAGCCCATCCATCCAGGTGAACGGCTCTGTCCACTGGGTCTTGGTGTTGGGCCCGGTCGGCCCGGTGTTGTAGCCCTTCTCGCGCTGGCCCCAGTGACCCTCGTAGGTCAGCCACTGGGCCGGGCTACCCACCGCCGGGTAGGTGGGGATCCGCACCGGGCGGGGGACCAGCCGCCTCACCGGGTCGCTGGTGTTGTCGCAGCCGAGACCGGCGCCCCCCTGCCCGTTCTCGACGAAGATCGCCGACTCGAAGAAGGTCGCGTGGGAGCCCGCCGCCGGATATACGACCGGATGGGTGCCCTCCTTCTCGACCTCGCTGTCGTCCCAGTCGACCGCCTCGCCCCCGCCGTGCTGGAAGACCGCGATCCGGCTGGGGCCCTGCTTCAGCGCCTGCGTCGCGGTGTCGGCGTCGAAGGCGATCTGCATCCCCTCCCAGTCGCCCTCGTGGAGGTCGTTGAACTGGTTGAAGTAGTAGAAGAACCAGTACTGGACGACGAAGCCCGAGTGCCCCGTCTCGCGGGCGATGTGGGCGTAGGTGATCGGCGGCGCCTTGCCCGCGCTCCGCAGCCGGTCGAAGGCCTCGGCATAGGTGCACTCGGGGCTGAGCGGGTCGCCGGGGAGGTTGAGGTAGTAGTTGCCGTCGAGTCCGGCGATGTCACCGGCGGTCGGGGCGGTCTTCACCGTCCTCATCCTGCCGTCCTCGTACAGCTTCAACTGCACCCCGGGGTTGCCGAGCACCACGTCGACTGACATCGGCTGGTACTGCTCCTCGCCCTCGTCGCAGATCCCGTTCTCCTGCGAGCGCAGCATCTGGATCGGCGAGTAGGCCCGGATCAGCTTCTGGGCCGGGCTGGCGGCCGCCTGCGCGGCGCTCGGCGCCACGAGCAGAAGGGCCAAGACAACCGTCGCCAGCGCTCCCGCTGACCGCGACGGTCGCCGGGGACTCCTCGCTCCCCCGTTCATCGGGGCGGATTCTCTCAGAGCGTCACCCTCGCCATCAGGCCTTCGTCCGGGCGCTCAGCGGACCGTGACCAGCACGGTGCCGCAGATAAGAGTCGCAATGCCAAGCAGCCGCAGCGGGGTCAGCGAGAGCTGCGCGAGCCCAAGCACCCCGAACTGGTCGAGCAGGGCGGCGACGATCAGCTGGGCCGAGACCAGCAGCGCGATCGTCGTCCCGGCGCCGAGATGGCGCACGGTGACCAGCGAGACCGCGACGAATGCGGCCCCATAGAGGCCACCGGTGAGGTAGATCGCCGGCACCTCCCGGACCTTGGACAGCGAGCCGACGTCACCGAAGGCCAGGAGGACCGCCCCCAGAAGCAGGAAGGTGATGCTGACGCTGACGAACGCCGCTCCCAGGTCGCTGGTCCGCCGTCCCAGTTCCGAGTTCACCGGCGGCTGCAGTGCCACCAGGCAGCCGATCGCGAGAGTTCCCAGGACCGAGAGAACGGTGGTCATGTTCCAGTTCACGCCCCGGCATCTTGCCGCCGCCTCAGGACCCTCTTTCGGGCCGAACGCAACATTCGGGCCGCATAGCGGACTGAACGTGCATCTCGGCGGGCTAGCGTCGGCGCGCTCTTGGCTCAGGGGACGATTCCGACGACCCGGGCGGGCGCGGCGCTGGCGCCGCGGATCGGCAGCGGGAAGCAGGCGACACGGAATCCCGTCGAAGGCAGCTCACCGAGGTTGACCAGGCGCTCGATCTGGCAGTAGGGCAAGTCTGCCTGGTGCGCCTCCCAGAAGATCCCCGGCTCGTCGCGCTCCAGCGCCTCGGCCGCCTGCATGTGGAGGGGGCGGTCCCAGCCCCAGGCGTCGATCCCCATCACCCGCACGCCGCGCTCGAACAGCCAGCGCGTCGCCTCCGCGGTCACACCGGGGCCGCGGGCGACGTAGTCGTCCTGCCCGTAGAAGGCGTCCCGCCCGCTGCGCACCAGGACGATGTCGCCCTCGCCGAGGGGGTGGCCGGCCGCCGCGATCCCGGCCTCCATCTCCTCAGCGCTGAGCGCGTCCCCGTCCTCCCTGGCGGTCGCATCGACCACCACGCCCGGCCCGAAGAACAGCTCCAGCGGCAGCTCCTCGATCGTCTGGGCGGCTCCTCCCTGGATCCTCGAGTTGTAGTGGTAGGGGGCGTCGACGTGGGTCGAGTTGTGGGTGCCGAGGGTGATCGTCTCCCGGGTCCAGCCCTCGCCATCGCGCAGCAGCCTCGCCGGGACCCCGAACAGCGCCTCGACCTCGGCCGCCCCGCCGGCGTGGTCGAGGTAGTCGATCGCGGTGGCGAGGAACTCAGGCGTCCCCTCGGGGCTGGCCTCGATCGGGGCGGAGAGATCGACGAAGCGCTGTTGTCCACTCATCGGCCCAACCTACCTGCGTGAAGCGGCGAGGCGCGGTTTCATATATGAGGAGGACCATGGAGACGCACGAGCCCTTCGCCGCGCCCGAGACCGAGGCCCTCGACGTGATCGCCGGGCTGGTGCCCGAGTTCGACGACGAGTGGGAGCTCGGGGGGAGTCAGTTCTACGACCGGCTCTGCGAGGCCGTCTGCCGCCTTGCCTCGATGGACCGCGCCGGGCTGCTTCTCTACGACGACGCCCGCAAGCTGGTCGTCCCGGTCGGAAGCCACGGGGTCGAGCCGGGGATCATGTCGCAGATCTACGGCACCCTGGACGAGACGCCGATCGCCCAGCGGGCGCTCTCCGAGGACCGGGTGGTCGAGGTGGGCGGGCTGGACGGCGAGGTCCCGGAGCGCTACATCGGCTTCGAGGGCTTCTCGACGATGAGCTGCACCCCGGTCTCCGCCGCCGGGCACTGGCTGGGCGTGATCTTCGCCGACCGCGGCGGGCGCGAGTTCACGATGACCGAGTTCGAACGCCAGACGATGCTGGCGATCGGCAAGGCGGCGGCGCTCGCCGCCAGCGCCCGGATCGGGGTCACCCAGCAAGTGCGAGCGAGGATCCTCTCGACCCGCCTCGACCTGGCCCGCGACCTGCACGAGCGCGTCGTGCAGCGGCTCTTCGGCGTCTCGATGGCGCTCGGCTCGGGGCGCGAGCTGAGCCGCACCGAGCTCGACCGCTGCGCCGATGAGATCCAGCATGCCCTCGCCGACCTCCGGGACGCGATCTCGCGGCCGCTCTCCCCGCCGCCGCTCGACACTGGCGCCACCCTCAGCGAAGAGCTGGAGCGGCTGGGGCGCTACTACCAGCGCCTGCCGATCGAGGTGGAATGGGAGCCTGGGGCCGAGGTACCGGCCGGGCTCGAGCCGCTGGCGCAGTCGGTGCTCGCCGAGGCGCTCCGCAACTGCGCCAAGCACGCCGAGCCGAGCCGGGTCTGGGTCCGGGTCGGCAACGACGAGGCGACCTTCCACCTCGAGGTGCTGAACGACGGGGTCGAGGGCTCCGAGCACATGCTCGGCACCGGGATGGGCCTGAGGCTGGCGGCGCTCGAGGCACTGCAGTGCGGGGGCATGGTCGAGTTCGGCGCCCCGGCCGAGGGCGAGTGGCGGGTGCGGCTGGTGGTTCCGCGGGCGATGGACGGTGGCGATGGCTGACGAGGAGCGGCTGCGGGTCCTGATCGTCGACGACCACGAGGTGGTGCAGTGGGGCTTCCGCGTCCTCCTCTCCGAGCAGAGCTGGGTCGAGCGCTGCGTCGCCGCGCCGAGCGCCGAGCGGGCGCTCGAGGTTGCCCGCAAGCTCGAGCCCCACGTCGCCCTGATCGACCTCTTCCTCGGCGAGCAGTCCGGCGCCGAGCTCTGCGAGACGCTGCGCCGCGCCTCGCCCCGCACCAGGGTGCTGCTGATCTCCGGTGCCGGCTCGATCTCGCCCGAGGCGGCCCGCGCCGCCGGCGCCTCCGGGTTCGTGCTGAAGGACTGGAGCGCCCCGGACGTTGCCCGTGCTGTGCGAATGGTGGGCAAGGGGATGACCGTCTTCGCCACCCGCTCTGAAGACCCGGCCACCGAGCTCTCTGAGCGCGAGCGCGAGGTACTCTCGCTGATGGCGGGCGGCGCCACCAACAAGGAGATCGCCGACCGGCTCTTCCTCTCCCCGCACACGGTCAAGGACCACACCAGCGCGCTCTATCGCAAGCTCGGGGTCCGCAACCGGGTCGAGGCGGTGCAGAGGGCCGAGCGCCTGAAATTGACCCCTAGCGCTCCCCCGGCACCCCCAGGCATATCAGAATGACCCCCCCATTCGGGGGGTCATGTGCCCGGAACACGTACTTGACGGCCTGCGGCGGGGCTATGTTCGCCAGCGATGCGCGATCCCCAGTCGACGGACGCGGTCCTCTTCCCGGGCCAGGGAAGCCAGACCGCCGACATGAGGCGCACGGTCGAGGTCTTTTGGCCCGACCTGCTGCCGCTCGCCGCCGAGGCGGCGGGGGCCGATCCGTTCGAGCGGATAGAGGAGGGAACTCGCTACGCGCAGCCGGCGATTTTCTGCGCGGCGATGGCCGGCTGGAGGGCGATCTCCGACGAGGTCGATCCGCTGGCGATGGGCGGGCACTCGCTCGGGGAGATCGCCGCCCTGGTCGCTGCCAAGAGCCTCTCCCCGGAAGACGGGGTTCGCCTGATCGCCGAGCGCGGCAGGCTGATGCAGGAGGCCGCCGAAGCCGCCGGTGATGGCGGCATGGTCGCGGTCCTCGGGGAGCCTCGCGACGCGGTCGAGGAGGTCGCTGAGACCCACGGCCTGATCCTCGCCAACGACAACTCGCCGACCCAGGTGGTCCTCTCGGGGCGGACCGCGGCGCTCCACGCGGCTGAGGACGACCTTCGCGAGCGCGGCCTGCGGGTAATGCCCCTGGCGGTCAGCGGCGCCTTCCATTCGCCCGAGATGGCCCCCGCGGCCGCCGAGCTGCGCACCGTCCTTGAGGGGATCGAGTTCTCCGAGCCTGCCATGCCGGTCTTCTCCTGCGTCACGGCGAGGCCCTTCGCCGAGCCGCGCGAGGAGCTCGCCCGCTCGCTCACCGACCCGGTGCGCTGGCTCGAGGTGATGACCGCCCTGCACGAGATGGGGGCGACACGGTTCATCGAGACCGGCCCGGGCAAGGTCCTCAGCCGCCTCGCCCGCCGCACCATCGGGGGGATCGAGGCGAGCGCGCCGGTCGCGGGGGAGATGGCCAATGCCTAGCGCCACCTCGGCTCCCCGGATGGCCCCGCCAGCCGCCGGCCGCCGAGTTCGCAGCGCCGCGGTCGCCGCAGTCTCCAAGGCTCTGCCGCGGAAGGTCGTCCCGAGCTCCGAGGTGGCGGAGCGGATCGGCGTCACCGAGGACTGGATCCTCACCCGCACGGGCGTGCGCGAACGGCACATCGCCGCCGAAGGTGAGACGGTCGCCTCGCTCGCCGTGGATGCTGGACGCCTGGTGCTGGAGAAGGCCGGCGTCGACGCCGCTTCACTCGATCTCGTGCTGGTCGGGACCAGCGCCGCCGACGACCTGACGCCGAACGCAGGGCCGGTCGTGGCCGGGCGCCTCGGTGCGGTCAGGGCGGGGGGAATGGACATCGGCGCCGCCTGCAACGGCTTTATGTCGGCGATGGCCCTCGGCGCCGGCCAGATCGAGGCCGGGCGCGCCGAGCGGGTGCTGGTGATCGGCTCAGAGGTGCTGAGCCGCTTCACCGAGGCCTCGGACCGGGGCACCGCCGCGATCTTCGCCGATGGCGCCGGCGCGGCGCTGCTCGTTCCCTCGCGGGGAGGTGCCTCGATCGGGCCGATCGTCCTCGGCGCCGACGCCGACGACGACGGTTACGTGAAGGCGACGCACGCCGAACAGACGATCCTGATGAAGGGTCACGACACCTTCCGCGAGGCGGTCAGGCGCCTCTGCGAGTGCACGCGCCAGGTCCTTGAGCTTGGGGGTATCGGGGTCGACGACGTGGACCTCTTCGCCTATCACCAGGCCAACCTGCGGATCCTCGCTGCCGTCGGGGAGAAGCTCAACCTCGACCCCGACCGGGTGGTGCAGACGATCGACCGCTACGGCAACACTTCGGCCGCCACCGTCCCGATCGCCCTCGCCGAGGCTGATGCGGACGGGCGCCTCCGCGAGGGCGACACCGTCCTCTTCAGCGCCTTCGGCGGCGGCTTCTCCTGGGGCGCGGGGCTGCTCACCTGGGGGGCCCCCTGATGGCGGCGGCTCCCGCCGGCAGCGCTCTGGTCACCGGCGCCTCGCGCGGGATCGGCGCCGCGATCGCCCGAGGTCTGGCCGCCGACGGCTGGGCGGTTGGTGTCAATTACCGAGCCGACCGCGAGCGGGCCGAGGCGATCGCCTCTGAGATCTCCGCCGACGGCGGCGCGGCGACGGCGATCCAGGCGGACGTCACCGATCCGGCCGCCGTGGACGGGTTGTTCGCCGAGCTCGAGGAGGCCCATGGCCCGGTGATGGTCCTGGTCAACAACGCGGGCACTCGTGCGGACGCCCTCTCGCCGATGATCGACGACGAGGCCTGGGACAGAGTGATCGAGACCAACCTCTCGGCCGCCTTCCGCACCACCCGGCGGGCGCTGCGGCCGATGATCCGGGCCCGCTTCGGCCGGGTGATCAACGTTGCCTCCGTGGTCGGCCCGCGGGCGAATCCCGGCCAGGCCAACTACGCTGCCTCGAAGGCGGGCCTGATCGGGTTCACCCGGACGGTCGCCTCGGAGGTGGCGAAGCGCTCGGTCACGGTCAACGCGATCGCCCCGGGACTCGTCGAGACCGAGCTGACCGAAGGAGTGCTCGGGCCCGAGGTGTTGGAGCGGATACCGGCCGGCAGGCCGGGGACGAGCGATGAGGTGGCCGCGTGCGCGCGGTTCCTGGCCTCACCAGGGGCCGCCTACGTGACTGGAGTGACCTTGACAGTCGACGGCGGGATGACCGCATGAGCAGCGAAAGGAACGAGCCATGACCGAGACAGTTACCAGGGAAGCGGTGCAGGACCGCGTCTTCGCAGCGCTCGAGGAGTTCGGCGCCGACCCGGCCGAGATCAGCCTCGACGCCGAGTTCGAGGCGATCGACATCGACTCGCTCGACATCGTCGAGCTGGCGCAGATCGTCGAGGACGAGTACGGGGTCGAGCTGAAGGGCGAGGACGTCGAGGGGATCAAGACCGTCGGCCAGGCGGTCGAACTGGTGGTCTCGCGCCTGCCGTGAGCCGCCGGGTCGTGATAACCGGGGTCGGCGCGGTGACGCCGCTCGGCGTCGGCGCCGAGACCCTTCACGAGCGCTGGAGCGCCGGCCGCTCGGGGATCTCGGACGGCCTTGGCCGGGCAAACGAGTTCGAGCCCCGCGACCACCTCAGCGTCAAGGAGGTGAGGCGCTCGGACCGCGCCACCCAGCTCGCCCTGACCGCCGCCGGGGAGGCGACCGCCCAGGCGGGATGGGAGGAGGAGCTCCCCTACGACGGCGAGCGGGTCGGCTGCATCATCGGCACCGGGATCGGCGGCATGAACACGATCGAGTCCGAGCACGACGTGCTGCGCGAGCGGGGCGGGGAGCGGATCTCGCCGCTGGCCGTGCCGCTGATGATGGCCAACGCGCCCTCCGGGGTGATCTCGATGCGCTACGGGCTCAGGGGTCCGTCGTTCGGCACGGTCTCGGCCTGCGCCGCGGGCGCCCACGCGGTCGGCACCGCGACCCGGATGATCGCCTACGGCGACGCCGACGCCATGGTCACGGGCGGCACCGAGTCCGCCCTGACCGAGCTGGCGACGGCCGCCTTCTCGAAGATGGAGGCGACCTCGCCGAGCGGGATCTCCCGTCCCTTCGACAAGCGTCGCGACGGATTCGTGATGGGCGAGGCGGCCGGAGTGCTGGTGCTCGAGGACGAGGAGACGGCAAGGGAGCGCGGCGCGACGATTCTCGGGCGGATCATCGGCTACGGCGCGACCTCCGACGCCCACCACATCACCGCCCCCGAACCTGAGGGCCGCGGCGCCCGCCGCGCGATCGAGTTGGCGCTCGCCGATGCGGACGTCGGTCCCGGCGATCTCGACTACGTCAACGCCCACGGCACCTCGACTCAGCTCAACGACCGCGCCGAGACCGAGGCGCTGAAGGCGGCGCTCGGAGAGGACGCGATGAGGCTGCCGGTGAGCTCGACCAAGTCCGCGGTCGGCCATCTGCTCGGGGCCGCCGGGGCCGTCGAGGCGATCGCCACGGCTCTTGCCCTGCGCGACAGGGTCGCCCCGCCGACGATCAACTACGAGGTCCCCGACGAGGGCCTCGACCTCGACTACGTCCCCAACGTCTCCAAGCCGCTGGCAAGCGGCAACGGCCACCCGGCGCTCGGCATCTCCAACTCGTTCGGCTTCGGCGGGCACAACGCGGTGCTCGTCCTGGAGGGGCCGTGAGCATCGCTGTCACCAAGAGCCCCGCCGCTCGCCGCCGCGAGGAGGGCGGCCTGCCCCTCCGTCGCCTGGAGCAGCTCGTCGACCCGGGCTCGCTGGAGCTGATCCGCACCGGAGTCCTCTCCACCCGGATCTCCGAGCGGGCCCGTGCGGACGACGGCGTCCTGGCCGGCGCCGCACGGGTGGACGGGAGACCCGTCTTCTGCTACGCGGAGGACCCGGGGTTCCTCGGCGGCAGTCTCGGAGAGGCCCACGCCGACTCGATCGTGCGGGTGATGGAGCTGGCGCAGCGCGCCGGGGCGCCGGTGGTCGGCTTCGTCGAGTCCGGCGGCGCCAGGCTCCAGGAGGGCCACGCTGCCCTGGCCGGGTACGGCCGCATCTTCCGGCGCAGCGTTGAGCTCTCGCGGCTGGTCCCGCAGATCTCGATCGTCTCGGGCGTCTCGGCCGGAGGCGGCGCCTACTCGCCTGCCCTGACCGACTTCGTCGTGATGACCTCCGAGGGCCGGATGTTCCTGACCGGGCCCGGAGTGGTCCGGGCGGCGCTCGGGGAAGAGGTCGGGATGGAGGAGCTCGGCGGGCCCAGGGTGCAGGGCCGAAACGGGGTCACCCAGTTCTCGGTCGAGGGCGAGGAGGACGCGGCGACCCTGGTCCGCGAGTTGCTGGGATTGCTCCCATCCCGGATTGGCGACCCGCCGCCGCTCGTCCCGGGCAGCGCCCCGGACGCCGACCCCTCGGGGCCGGTTCCGGCCTCCCCCCGCAAGGTCTATGACGTCCGCGATGTCGCCGCCGCGATCGTCGACGACGGCCGCATGCTCGAGGTCTCGCCGCGCTGGGCGCCGAACATGATCACCGCGCTCTGCCGGATCGGGGGGCGGCCGCTGGGGCTGATCGCGAACCAGCCGCGGCGGATCGCCGGGGTGATCGACGCGGCCGCGGCCGAGAAGGCGGCGAGCTTCATCGAGCGCTGCGAGCGCTTCGGTCTGCCTCTTGTCGTCTTCGTCGACACCCCGGGGTTCATGCCCGGCCGCCGTCAGGAGGCCGAGGGGGTGATCCGCCAGGGAGCCACCCTGCTGCGGGCCTTCGCCGGCGCCACCGTTCCGAAGCTGACCGTCGTCCTGCGAAAGGCCTACGGGGGCGCTGTGATCACGATGAACTCCCGTGACCTCGGCGCCGACGCCGTGTTCGCCTGGCCGGGCGCCGAGATCGGGATCATGGCCGCCGGGCAGGCGGTGGACATCGTCCACCGCCGGCGCCTGCAGAGCGAGGCGCCCGGAGCGCGGGAGCTGCTCGCCGCCTCATACGAGGAGGAGCACCTGAGTGCCGAGGCGGCGGCGGCCAGCGGCTACGTCGACGAGGTGATCGAGCCTCGGCAGACCAGGGCCCGCCTTGCAGGGGCGCTGGGCTGGCGGGACGCCGGCAGATGAGCGTGGCGTCGTCGCCGTTCTCCGAGGACTTCGACGCTCTTTCACCCGGCGCATCCTTCATCACTTCCGCGCGGACGATCACCGAGTCCGATCTGGTCTCCTTCTCCGCACTCACCGGCGACTGGCATCCTCAGCATGCCGACGCGGAATGGGCAGCCCGCAGCGACTTCGGCGAGAGGGTCGCGCACGGGATGCTTCTCCTCTCCTACGCCATCGGCCTCGTCCCGATCGACCCGGACCGGGTCGTCGCCCTGCGCGGGGTGGATGACGTCGCCTTCAAGCGGCCGGTGAAGATCGGGGACACGATCCGGGTCGAGGGCCGCATCGAGGAGACGAAGCCGCTCTCCGATCAAGTCGGACTCGTCACCTTCGCCTGGCGGATCGTCAATCAGGCCGGCGAGCTCGCCGTCCGCGCCAGGGTGACGGTGCTCTGGAGGCGCGGGGCCCCCGCCCCGGAGACCGCCAACGGGAGGACCGAGGAGGTCTACCTCTGATCCTCGAGGACCGGCGGATCCTCGTCACCGGGGTGATCAACCGTCGCAGCATCGCCTACTCGATCGCCGAGCGTGCCCTCGAGGAAGGCGCCGAGGTGCTCCTGACCAGCTTCGGCAGGGTGCGGCGGATCACCGAGCGCGCCGCCAGGGGTCTTCCGGGACCGCCCGAGGTGCTCGAGCTCGACGTCAACAGCGACCCGGACCTCGAGGCGCTGGCGGCCGAGCTCGAGCAGCGCTGGGGCCGCCTCGACGGCGCCGTCCACGCGGTGGCGCACGCCCCGCCCGACGCGATCGGAGGCAACTTCCTCAGCGCCCCGCGGGAGAGCGCCAAGCAGGCCTTCGAGACCAGCGCCTACTCGCTGAAGGCGCTGGGCGCCGCGCTCCGGCCGTTGATGGAGCGGGCGGGCGGGGCCGATCCCGGCGGCAGCATCGTCGGGCTCGACTTCGACGCCTCGGTCGCCTGGCCGGCCTATGACTGGATGGGAGTCTCCAAGGCTGCGCTGGAGTCGGTCTCGCGCTACCTGGCCCGCGAGCTCGGCCCAGGCGGCGTTCGCGTCAACCTGATCTCGGCCGGCCCCCTGGCGACCGCCGCGGCGAGCGGCATCGAGGGCTTCTCCGATTTGAGCGGAGGCTGGGGCGAGGCGGCGCCGCTCGGCTGGGACCCGGCGGATCCGGGGCCGGTGGCCGACGCGGCGATCTTCCTGCTCTCACCCCTGGCGCGAGGGATCAGCGGCGAGATCGTCCACGTCGACGGCGGCTTCCACGCGGTCGGCGCCGTGGCGCCCTGAGCAGCCGCTGCGGCCTCAAGGCTTCGGCGCCCGCCCCCAATCCGGCCGGTACTCGAACAGCGGCGAAGTGGACACCGCCCGCTTGTGGCAACAATCTCTGGACCGGCTGGGTGATCCAGACGGTCGTCCTGCTGATCGCGATCCAGTTCACCGAGTGGTATCCGAGGGTGGTCAAGGGCAGGGCGCCGGACGCCGCCGAGCCCGGCCCTCCGCTCAGCGAGCTGCTGCTCTCCTCCGCCGCCCTGCTGGTCCCGATCGGGATCCTCGGCCTGGTGCTCGATGCCTGCTCGACCCCGATCGGGGTGGCGATGATCGTCGTCGGCGCCTTGGCCGCACGCGGTCTCGATCAGCACCGCAAGTCCGCGACCGTGCAGAGCGGGCGGCCGAGCCCCGCCTGACCCGTCTCGCGGCTTCACCCGGGGGATAGCGTTCCCGGGCATGAGGTGGCGGCGCACCCGGAGTCGCGACGTGATCGACATCCGCGGCGCCCGCGGCGGCTCGAGCGGTTTCGGCGGGCGCGGCGGGCGGATCGGGATCCCCGGCGGGATGCCGAGGGTCGGTGGCGGGATCGGGCTGATCGTCGTCCTGGTGATCGTCGCGATCCAGGTCTTCGGCGGGGGCGGCGGTGCGGGGGGTTCGACATCGGCCAGATCTTCGGCCCGCAGGTGCAGGCCCCCGGCGCCGGGAGCCCGCAACCGATTCCCCGCTCCGAGGACCCTCAGCGCGACCTCAAGGACTTCTCGGTCTACGTCTTCGAGAACACCCAGCGGACCTGGGCCAGGACCTTCGCCAGGCAGGGCAGGCCCTACGACAACGCCAAGCTCGTCCTCTACTCGGGGGCCGTCAGCACCGGCGGCTGCGGCGGCGCGACCTCCGCCGTCGGGCCCTTCTACTGCCCCGCCGACGGCCGCGTCTACCTCGACCTCAGCTTCTACGAGGACATGCGGCGACAGCTCGGAGCCCCCGGGGACTTCGCCTGGGCCTACGTGATCGCCCACGAGATGGGTCACCACGTCCAGCAGGAGCTGGGCACCAGCCGGGCGGTCGATGCGCAGCGCCGCTCGCATCCTGGCGAGGCCAACGAGCTCTCGGTGCGGCTCGAGCTCCAGGCGGACTGCTACGCGGGAGTCTGGGCAAGCACCGTGTTCAAACAGGGCGAGCTGGAGCACGGTGATCTGGCCGAGGCGCAGAACGCCGCCGCCGCTGTCGGCGACGATCGGCTCCAGCGCCGGGCCGGCGGCGGGGTCAACCCCGACTCCTTCACCCACGGCACCTCCGAGCAGCGGCGGCGCTGGTTCCTGACGGGATTTCGCGGCGGCGACCCGGGCGCCTGCGACACCTTCTCCCCCGAGACTCCCTGAGCGCCCGGCCCGGCGCCCACCGTGGTGTGCGTTTGGCCCGATCGGGGTAATGGCGACGATCATCTAGGCTGCACCGGAATCTCGAAACGGAGGAGACACCCAAGATGGCCTATTCGGTTCCCGACCTTCCCTACGCCTACGACGCGCTCGAGCCCCATATCGACGAGGCGACGATGCGGGTCCATCACGACAAGCACCACCAGGCCTACGTCGACAAGGCGAACGCCGCGCTCGAGGGCACAGAGTGGGCCGACGCGGAGATCGAGGACGTCCTCCGCGACCTCTCCGCCCTTCCCTCCGACAAGCAGGGCCCGGTGCGCAACAACGGCGGCGGTCACTACAACCACTCGCTCTTCTGGCAGATGCTCTCCCCCGACGGCGGGGGCGAGCCGGGCGGGGACCTCGGCGAGGCGATCTCGGCCAAGTTCGGCTCCTTCGACGACTTCAAGGAGGAGTTCAAGGCGGCGGGGGTCGGCCAGTTCGGCTCCGGCTGGGCGTGGCTCGTCCACGACGGCTCCGGCCTTGCGGTGGTCTCTACCGCGAACCAGGACTCGCCGGTCTCCGACGGCTCGACGCCGCTGCTCGGCTGCGACGTCTGGGAGCACGCCTACTACCTGAAGTACCAGAACAAGCGACCGGACTACATCGACGCCTTCTGGAATGTGGTCAACTGGGACTACGTCGGAGAGCGGCTGGCAGCGGCGCAGGGTTGAGTCGCGGGGGCCGCAACAAACCGGTGGCGTCCGAGTTACATCGACCGAGATGGCAGGGAACCAAGCAAAGCGCAGGCCACTTCTCCTGGCCGCGGTAGTCGCGGCGCTGGTCGCCGCCGGCGCCTGGGCGACGATCGCGATGGCCGCGACGGAGGACGTCGTCTCCAAGACTTGCATGCTGCACATTCGACAAAATCGACCTACCACTCCGACCAGGGTGAGATACGCCAACTACGTCAACCCCGGGAATGCCGAGGTGGGCTCCCACAACGTCACCGCCAAGGACAAGCTCGGGCGGCAAGCCGCTGTTCCGCTCGAAGACGATCGGCATAGGCAAGAGCGCCCCGATCGACGGGCTCCAGTACCTGCCGGCCGGCACCTACAAGTTCGTCTGCAGCATCCACCCGGACTCGATGAAGGGCAGCTTCGTCATCTCCAACAAGGGCACCCCGGTCGCCCGCCCGAAGATCGACGTCTCGATCCCGGCCCAGACGCTCAACAAGGTGCGCGGCTCGGGCAAGCTCAAGGTCAAGGTCAAGGCGGTGACGAAGAGCGCCGGGATCTCGATCGAGGCGCGCAAGGGCGCCAAGCTGATCGGCAAGAAGTCCGGGCTGAGCCTCCCCGCCGGGGCCACCCGCACCGTCAAGGTGGCGCTCAGCGCCCGGGGCCGCAAGGCGCTGCGGGGCGTCAGCTCGGCGGCCGTCTCGGCCACCGGCTCGGTCCCCTTCGGCCTGCCCGACTCGGGCCGCCGCACCCTGAGGTAGGGTCGGAATCGAAATGCGGGGCCGCGCCAACAGAGGCAGGCTGAGCCGGAACGCTCCGGCCCTGGCCGCGACCGCGGCCCTGGTGCTCGCCGCCACGGCGCTTGCCGCTCCGGGCGGGAGCGCCACCGCCTCCAAGACGCTTGCTCCCCACACCTTCGGGGCCGCAAATGCGAGGTGCCCGCATGGGACCCGCCCCGCCTTCGGCGGGTTCCGCTCCGACTTCAGCCGCAGCGGAGGAGCACTGCCGGTCGGGATGGCCGTCTCCGGCCGCGCCTGGCGCTTCGGCGCCGCCAACAACTCGGGCGCTGACCCGCACGCGATCCGCTCGATCGCCTATTGCAGCAAGCACCCGCCCTACACCGTGCGCTCGGTGACGAAGACGCTCAGCGCCTCCTCGGTGAAGACGATCAGGGCGACCTGCCCGCGGGGCTCGCAGCTGCTCGCCGGCGGCTACCGGGGCCACGATCGACCCCACCGACAGCGAGCCGCTGGTGATCGTCACCGCGATGAAGCGGACGGGAAGGCGCTCGCTGGCGATCACCGCCGCGGCGATCAAGGTCGGGGGCCCGGCCACCGCGATCGCCTATTGCGGCGACGGCCCCCGGCCGACCGCCCACACCGCTCGCGCCGCGGTCCCCGGCGACGGAACCGGCAAGGCAATCGCCGCTGTCCGCGGCGCACCTCCCTCGTCTTCGGCGGCTTCGTCGCCACGGCCAAGCTCACCGAGCCCCACAGCAAGCTGGTGGCGCCCGGGAGGATCGCCCGCGGCGGCGGCGGCTGGGCGGTGACCGGCGTCAACGCCACCAGGACACACCCGGCAAGATCACCTCGATCGCCTACTGCTCCTGAGCGCGGGCGGGGGCGTCGGACCTCAGCCCCGCAGACGGCCGGCCAGCCAGAGGCCCCCGAGGCTCAGCTCGGTTAGACTCGCGAGGGTCAGGGACCCATTCCAGCGGCAGAGAAACTTTTGCCGATTTCGGGGTTTCTCACCGAGAACCCGGCCACGGAACCGCCGTGGCGTCAACCGAGGAGGATCAGTGGCAACCAGCTTTCGGACCCGGTACCTAGTCGCCGTTGCGCTCGGCGCGGCTCTGCTCGTGCCGGCATTCGCATCGGGCACCGCTTCGGCCAAGCCCAAGCACAAGGCCAAGCACAAGACTTTCGTCGTCTGCAAGCACGGCTGCCACTACCGCTCGATCCAGGCCGCGGTCGACAAGGCCGGCCGCAAGGACACGATCAAGGTCAAGCCGGGCCACTACGTCGGCGGGGTCGAGATCGACGGCAAGCGCCACGACGGCCTGCGGATCATCGGCACCGGCCGCAAGCCCTCGGCAGTGGTCCTCGACGGCAAGAACGCGCCGATCGCCAAGGCCCAGAACGGGATCTACGGCGAGGGCGTCGACAACCTCGTGATCAAGAACCTGACCGCGAAGCGCTTCCTCGGCAACGGTGTGTTCGTGCACGCCTGCCACGGCTACCTGATGAAGAACCTGGTGGCCGCGTTCAACCGCTCCTACGGCCTCTTCGCGAAGAGCTGCACCGGCGGCCGGATGACGCAGAGCGTCGGCTACGGGCAGGGCGACTCGGCCTACTACATCGGCGAGACCCCGCAAGCAGTCGAAGCCGAAGTGGACCTCGCTTGACCATCTCAAGGGATACGAGAACGTCCTCGGCTACTCAGGCACGAACTCGAGGTACGTCAACATCCACGACTCCGACTTCTACAACAACGGGATCGGGATCGTTCCGAACACGCTCGACTCCGAGAAGTACGAGCCGACCGAGCACGGGATCATCCAGAACAACAACATCTTCTGGAACAACTTCAACTACTACCTGCCTGCATCGAAGGTGAAGACCGTCTCCAACGGCCTCGGCCAGGTCGGCGCCACTGACCCTCAACTACCCGATCGGTATCGGCGTGACCCTGTTCGGCGCCACCGGCTGGAAGGTGAGGAACAACAACATCTTCGGCAACTTCAAGTACGGAGTCGCCGCCTTCTCGGATCCCGTTCAACGAGGGCGACGACGCGATCAGCACGGAACAACCAGGTGACCAACAACAAGCTCGGTCGCAACGGCACCGACGTCAACGGCACCGACTTCTGGGTCGACGGCTCGGGGCACGGCAACTGCTTCGAGAACAACGGCTCGGCGACCGTGGACCACTCGGCCACCGCACACCGACGCGCTACCTCTATCCGACCTGTCCCGCACCGGGGACCTCCGGCTCGGGCACGAGCAGCGGCGATGGCGAGCAGGTCGGGGAGCTGATCGGCTACGTCGGCTCGACCCCCACCTCGGGCCCCGAGCAGATGGAGTGCAAGTGGAGCGCGCATCCGCATCCGGCGTTCAAGGGCCTGAAGCCGCTGAACGTCACGCCCGGACCCGACTGCCCGTGAGCCGGCGCAGTCGAAACAGGGCGACGATCGCCACGGCCGCCGTGATGGCGGCCGTGGCGGCGGTCGGCATCCCGGCCACGGGGTCGGCCAAGCCGCGCCACCACAAGCCCCCGAAGCCGAAGATCGTCAAGGTCGCCGACGATTACTACTCGCCGACGACCCTGACCGTCCACAAGGGCGCCTCGATCCGCTGGGCCTGGAGCTACTCCAACTACGACACCCACAACGTCCGCCTCAAGCAGGGGCCCGCGCGGAGTGAAGAAGTCCGTCTTCCGCTCGCCGACGGGGGCGGTGGGGATCCATTTCCAGCGCAAGCTGACCACGCCGGGCACCTACAAGTTCATCTGCTCCCTGCACGCCACCGTGATGCGGATGCAGGTCACAGTCAAGCGCTGAGCCTCAGATGAGCCCCGGGCCGGTTGATCGTCGCGAGTTCCTCGCCGGCACGGGAGGGCTCTTCCTCTGCACCCTGGCGGGGCACAAGGTCTTCCTCAACAAGGGGGCGGACACCGAGAAGCTCGCCTCCGGCCTCAAGGTCCCGCCGCGGGTAGCGGCGGCCGACGCCGAGGCCCAGCGCGGCCGGGCGGAGGGCAGGACGGTGCTCGCCGCGGAGACGACGCGCCACCAACGTCCGCGAGTACTGGATTCGCGCCGAGCAGGTCAACTGGAACATCGTCCCCTCGGGGCGCGACGCGATGATGGACCAGCGGGTCAGGGGCAAGACCCGGTTCAAGGCCTACGCCTACCGCCAGTACACGCCGAACTTCGCCAGCCCGATGGGGCCGGCGACGATCCCCGGCCCGCTGATCGAGGCGGAGGAGGGCGACCAGATCGTCGTCCACTTCCAGAACAAGCTCTCGACCCCGGTCACCGTCCACCCGCACGGCGTCTTCTACTCGGAGGACATGGACGGCACCTACAAGGGCAAGTTCACCGACCCGGGGGGATTCGTGCAGCAGAACCGGACCTTCCGCTACGTCTGGGAGGCCCGCCCCGGTACCGCCGGCGCCTGGCTCTACCACGACCACGGCCCGATGGACCCGCTGCCCGTGTTCAAGGGGCTGTTCGGGACGATGATCATCCGCAAGCCGGGTGACCCGGTGCCCGACCGGGAGTTCGTCACCGTCTTCCACTCCTTCCAGCCGGTCGCGACCCACATCGACAAGGCGTTCTCCTGCATCAACGGGCGCTCCTACGCCGGCAACACCCCCAACCTGCCACGCCAAGGTCGGCGACGACGTCGTCTTCCACGTCTTCGCCCTCGACGACTTCTTCCACACCTTCCACCTGCACGGGCATCGCTGGACGGACGCCGACGGCCGCGTGATCGACAACCAGACGCTCGGCCCCGGCGACTCCTACTCGCTCGGGTTCACCGAGGACAACCCCGGGCGCTGGTTCTACCACTGCCACGTCTTCACCCATCTGCACATGGGGATGAACGGGTGGTACATCGTCGACCCGTGAGGCCCGCTCGTTGCCTGCCCGCGCTGGCCGGCCTGCTGGTCGCGCTCGCGCTCCTGCCCTCGATCGCGGCCGCGGACAGCCACCGGGTCGCGATCGGCGACTACCGCTGGTCGCAGCCGGAGGTCAACGTCGATCTGGGCCAGCACGTCACCTGGTACTGGGTCGGGCCGGACACGATCCATTCCGTGACCGGGATCTCCGCCAACGACAAGGGCGAGGACTCCGATCCGCAGACGAGCTTCCCCCAGCACAAGCCGGGTGACAGCTTCCAGCTCACCTTCAACTCACCCGGCACCTACCTCTTCCAGTGCAAGCTGCACCCCTCGGTGCGCGGCGAGGTCGTCGTCTCGAACACTCCCGGCGACCCCAACGCGGAGGCGGACCCGGTCCCGGAGATCAACTTCGACACCGAGCCGCCGCGGGTCGGGGACCCGACCCTGACGAGGAGCAGGTTCACGCGGCTCGGGACGACGATGCGGCTGGCCCTGGACGAGAAGGCCCTGCTGGACGCCGAGTACTGGCGGCAGCGTCCGGGGAAGCGATCGCGGTTCGCCGGCTACGGACCTGTGGCACGGTCACGTCGGCTACAACTACATCCGCTTCGGCAGCGCCGGGAAGCACTTCCCCGCCAAGCCGGGCCGCTATGTCGCGCTGCTCAACGCGACCGACACCAGCAACAACTTCGGGCCGGTGGTCCGGGTCCCGTTCACGATCTCCCGCTGACGGGGAAGTCCGAGGGCGGTGCAGGCAGGCGGCACGACGAAGCCTGCGGTGACCACGCTGCGGGCGATCGCCTACTGCGGCTAGCTCAGGAAGCTGCCGGGGCCTCAGGCGCCGAGTCGCCGAAGCTGACCTGGACGGGCTCGCGGTCGCCGGCATCCTCGATCTCGAAGAACTCGCGCGGGCCGAAGCCGCCCTGGTTGGCGATGATCGAGCCGGGGAACTGCTGGATCGAGGTGTTGTAGGACTGCACGTTGGAGTTGTAGATCCGCCGCGAGGCCTGGATCTCGTCCTCGAGCTCTGAGAGCTGCCGGCTGAGCTGCTGGAAGTTCTCGGTCGCCCGCAGCTCGGGGTAGTTCTCGGCCACGGCGCGCAGGTCGGTGAGGGCCCCGCTGAGGTTTGCCTCCGCCTGCCCGGCCTGGGCGGGGCCGCGCGCCGCCATTGCGTCGGCCCGCGCCTTGGACGTCTTCTCGAAGACCTCCTTCTCGTGGGAGGCGTAGCCCTTGACCGTCTCGACCAGGTTGGGCACGAGGTCGTGGCGTCGCTTCAGCTGAACGTCGATCCCGCTCCAGGACTCGTCGACGCGGTTGCGCGAGGCGATGATCGAGTTGCGCTTGCCGACGTAGTAGAGGACAAGCAGTACGGCGATTACGACGATGACGATGAGGGCGATGATCATTGAGGCTCCTGTCGGGATTGCCGTGCAGCCCAATCCTAGAGAGTGGAACGGAAAGTAGGATTCGGGAAACGGCGGAAGGAGAGGCTCGTTGGCCTATTTCAAGGACGCGCAGGAGGTCTACGACACTGTCGGCAAGATGTTCGCCGACGTGGCCAACGACGAGGAGCTGGGGCCGAAGTTCCGCAAGGCGAACACGATCGTCCAGTACGCCTACACCGAGCCCGATGCGACGATCACCGTGCGCCTCCAGGAAGGCCAGCCGGGAGACGTCGACTTCGGCGAGACCGAGATGGATCCCGAGGTGACGATGCGGATGAAGGCGGACACTGCGCACCGCTTCTGGCTCGGCGAGGTCAACGTGACGATGGCGATCGCGCGGGGCGAGATCAAGCCCCAGGGGCCGGTCTCGAAGATCCTCAAGCTGGTTCCCCTGACCAAGCCCGTGTTCCCTCGCTACCGGGCGCAGCTCGAGGCTGACGGCCGCCAGGACCTGATCGACGCTTGAGCCCGGCGGCGGATCTCACCGCTCCCCCGGAGGCGGGGCCTTGAGCGAGGCCGAGGCCTGGGCGGACACCGTGCGCCGCTATGGCGAGCGCAACGGGCTCACCTACGAGCCGGTGGGCGGGATCAACCCCAAGGACGGGCCGGTGGCGCTCTGCGTCGGCGGCACCAACCGGCTGACCGGGCGGCTCTCCGAGAACCAGGAGTTCTGGGGCGCGAGCTGTGACGCCGACGAGCGAGAGGTCGGACGCCTCTTCAACAAGGAGCTGCTCCCTGCCGCGCTCCTCGCCAAGGCCCACATGCCCGACCTGGCCAAGGTCGTACCCGCCTTCAACGTCGAGTCGGTCGAAGGGGCCGGCGAGAAGGTGATGCAGCGGCTCGGCCGCAAGGTCGAGTTCGAGTCGATCGACTTCAACAAGCGCTTCCTCGCGACCGTCCCCACCGAGTACGACCCGGTGGCGCTGCGCGAGCTGTTCAGCCCCGGCTTCCTCGGCTGGGTGATCTCGATCGACAACCAGATCGACTTCGGCATCAACGACCGCCAGCTCTGGTTCCTGTGGACGCTCCGGGAGCGCTCCGAGGCCGAGCTGAAGGCGGCGCTTGCCAACGCCGGGCAGCTGTTCGGCCGGCTGCGCGCGGAGATGGAGGAGGAGGGCATCCACGCCTACCCGCCCGGCCCCTGGTTCGCGGGGCTTGAGCCGTTCCCGCCCGAGTAGGCGGCTCAGCTGCCGCTTCGCTGAGCGCGCTCCTTCAGCACCCTCTTGCGGGTTCGGTAGAAGCGCATCGACTTGCCCAGGTTTCGCCGGTAGCGGGCCAGCTCGCTCTCCTTCGGAAGCTCGAAGCCCCCGATCAGCTTGCGCGGGCTGAGCGCCCAGCCGGCGCCTGTCTCGAGCAGGTCACCGCGGACCTGAAAGTTCTCCTGCCAGGTGAACTTCGGATGGTGGGCGTGGGCGGTGATGCAGGCGCGGCCCGGTTCGAGCGGTAGGCCTGCGTCCGCCTCGGTGATCGTCACTCGCCGCTCGCCGCCCTCCCAGCGGACCCCGGCGCGGGCCGCCAGCGGGAAGCCATCGGGCGCGACCCAGGCCAGAGCCGCGGTCGGATGGCGATCCCCGAGCTCCTCGATCCGCTGGTCGAAGACGGGCTCGCCCTCGCGCGGGCCCGCGCGAGGTTGCAGCGGCTCCTTGATATGGCCGGAGCGAACCTCCTCCATGTGGGAGTCGAGTACCTGCGGCTCGCTCTCGCCCTCGCGCCAGACGAAGATCCGCTCCGGCCGCACCCGGATGTAGATGCGCTCGTAGTACCAGCTGAACAGTCCCTCGACCAGCTTCGGCGGCATCATCTCCACGGTCGCCGGCAGCTTTTCGGCCGACTCGCGGCGGTAGCGCTCGCGGTTGGCGCCGAGGTCGGCGTCGTCGATCTTCGCCGTGCCCTGGACCAGCACCCGGATGCCGCTCTCGATCCCCGAGCCGGTCGGGTCGGAGAAGAGCATCGCGACCCGGGGGTTCCGCCTTGCGTCCTCGGCCTTCTTCGGATAGCCCACCCCGGTGGTCACCTCGATCACCGGCGCGCCGTCGGTGTAGTAGGGGGTCAGGGGCCAGGCGATCGGCTGGCCACTCGCGTCCATGGTCACGAACTCGGTCGTGATGAACCGGGAGAAGACGTCCCGCACCTCTTGAGGGAGTGTCCCGGTCATGACAGAAAACTACCGCGAGGAAGAGCCCGGCGGGAGGGCCTCTCAGGCCGGATAGCCGGGTTCTCCGGGGAGCAGCAGGCGAGTCTCGTCTCTGCCGCCGACGAGCTTCGGCAGGATCGGCTCGACAGGCTCTCCGCGGCTGGCCTCGATCGCCTCCTCGGAGCTGCCGAAATCGAGCAGCTTCTCGAGCTGCTTGATCGTCGGGAAGACGAGGTGGAGCTCCTCGGCGCCATGCGCGTCGAGAGCGGCGCGCGGCCGGTACCAGGCGGCGTCGACGATCTCGGCGCCGTCGGGCCGCGGTGGCGCGTGCGGGGGGGCCAGGGCGAGGAAGAACCAGGCATCGAAGCGCGTCTTCACGAACTCCGGCGTGATCCATCGCGAGAAGAGGACGAGATCGGCGCCGGGCTCCAGGCTGATTCCGGCCTCCTCCTCCAGCTCGCGCACGGCGCAGGCCCGCATTCCCGCCTCGCCCTCGCCGTCGCCCGGATCGACCGCCCCACCGGGAAAGACCCAGGCGCGGGGCATGAAGGCGGCCTCGTGGCTTCGCTGCAGGAGGAGCACCTCGAGCGCCCGCTCCCCGTGCTTGGCGCCGCGGCGCAGGAGGATCACAGAGCCCGCGGGTCGCGGGGTCGAGGGCTCGCCTTCGTTGAAGGCTTCCGCCGGCCCCGGGGGTGGTTCGCCCATCGGCTCACCCTACATCCGTCCGCGATCACCGCCGGCCCGGCTCCGGTCCCGACCCGGCGCTGGTCTATTCTGCGGCGCCATGGAAGTCGGCGTAAAGCAGCAGTGGATCTGCACCTCGTGCGGGTTCATCTACGACCCCGCGGAGGGAGACCCCGACGGGGGCGTGCCCCCCGGCACGGCATTCGAGGAAGTGCCCGACGACTGGTTCTGTCCGGTCTGCGGCGCCCGCAAGGCCGACTTCGAGCCCTACACGGACTAGCGGCTAGGCGGCCTCGGCCAGACTTGGCGGCGCGGTCGCCGTGCCTCGGTCCAGGCTGCGCTGTGCCGCCGCGATCGACTCTGCCGTGATCGCGACCAGCCGGCGCAGCTCTGCCTCGGCGATCGCAAGCGGCGGCATCAGCACCACGACGTCGCCCAGGGGGCGGATGATCGCGCCGCGGCGGCGCGCCTCGAGGGCCACCAGGTGGCCCAGCCTGACGGCCGGATCGTGCTGGCCGAGGTCGACGCCGGCCATCAGGCCACAGCTCCGCACCCCTGCCACCCCGGGGGTCGCCGCAACGCCTGCCAGCAGCTCTGGCGAACAGGCCGATCTTCTCTTGCAGGCGCTCCAGCGTCCGCTCGCTCTCGAAGGCGTCGAGGTTGGCCAGCGCGGCGGCGCAGGCGAGCGGGTTGCCGGTGTAGGTGTGGCCGTGGAAGAAAGTCCGCTGCTCCTCGGCGGCGCCCAGGAAGCCCTCATAAACCTGCTCGGTCGTCAGGGTGGCGGCGAGCGGTAGGTAGCCGCCGGTCAGGCCCTTGGCGAGGCAGAGGAAGTCCGGCTCGACCCCCTCCCGCTCGCAGGCGAACATCGTCCCCGTGCGGCCGAACCCGGTGGCGACCTCGTCGCAGATCAGCAGCACCCCGAAGCGGTCGCAGAGCTCGCGCACCTGCGCCAGGTAGCCGGGCGGGTGGACGATGATCCCCGCGGCTCCCTGGACCAGGGGCTCAACGATCACCGCGGCGATCTCCTCCTCGCGGGCCGCGAGGATCCGCTCCAGGTCGGCGGCGTCTCCGGGGTTCGCGGCATGGGCCTCGAACAGGAGGGGCCGGTAGGCGGCGTGGAAGAGGCCGATGCCACCGACCGAGACCGATCCGATCGTGTCGCCGTGGTAGGCGTCGCGCAGATGGACGAAAGAGGTGCGGCGCACGTGCTGACCACCGCGCTGCTGCCAGTACTGGAAGGCCATCTTCAGCGCGACCTCGGTCGCGGTGGAGCCCGAGTCGGAATAGAAGACGCGGCTCAGCCGGCCCGGGGCGAGCGCCGCGAGCCTTGCGGCCAGTTCGGCGGCGCCGGGGTGGGAGAGCCCGAGCATGGTCGAGTGCGCGACCCGCTCGAGCTGCTCGCGCACCGCCCGGTCGATCCCCGGGTGGCGGTGGCCGTGGACGTTGCACCACAGCGAGGAGACCCCGTCGATGAAGCGCCGCCCGTCGTCGGCGATCAGTGTGGTTCCCTCGGCGCGCTCGATCATCAGCGGCTCCTCCCCGCACCACTCGCGCTGCTGGGTGAAGGGGTGCCAGAGGTGGGCGTGGTCGAGCTGAGCGTGGCCGTCTGCCATCGGCGCGGCCGAGATTAGATTCCGCCGCGGCGGAACCCGGCCGCCCGGATGGGGGCCGGTTTCCTCGACGCTTGCCGGCACGAGATACTGCGAAGACGATGTCGCAGGAGAACGTAGAGACCGTGCAGCGGATCTACGAGGGCTACTGGGATCGGCATGACCGGGCGATCTATGGGCCGCTCCTGCATCCCGACGTCGAACTGGTCGCGTCGTGACACGCATCCAGGCCTTCGGGTCCGAGAGTGAAGCCCTCGAAGCCGCCGGGCTTCCGGAGTAGCGCTGGGATCATCAGGTCGCGGTTTGGGCCGGTCCGCTGTGTGATGCTTGTCACACGTAAATAATTGCGCGTCTGCAAATATTTCTCTCATGCAAGCAACTGCGACGGGCACCCGGAAGGCCGGCGAGCAGGGGATCGACGAGACCGCGCTGCGGCTCGGGGCCTTCCTCCGGCACCTCTTCGTCTTCGACCGCGGCAACCAGCTGCGGGCGATGGAGGAAAGCGGCCTGACCTTCACCCAGTGCAAGGCGCTCTTCGTCCTCTCCGGACCGGCCACCGACGCCGGCGAGGGTGCCTGCCCCGGCAAGGAGCTGGCCGAGCAGATCGGCCTCTCGATGGCGGCGATCAGCCGCGCCGTGGACGGGCTGGTAGAGGCCGGCTACGTCACCCGGGTCGAGGATCCCGACGATCGCCGGGTGCGCCGGATCGCGATAACCGAGGCCGGCGAGGAAGTCGTCGGCCGCATCCTCAGCGCCCGCCTGGCCGGGCTGCGGGAGTTCTCCGCCAGCCTCACCGCCGCGGAGCGCCGCAAGCTGGACTCGGCACTCGACCTGCTGCTGGAGCGCGAGGAGCTGGACCGGACCTACCGCAAGCTGAAGGAGCTCGAGAGCTGATGACCCGCTACCGCCACCTGATCACCGACGAGAACCGCAAGTGGTGGACGCTCGCGGCGATGTGCTTCGCGCTGTTCATGATCATGCTCGACAACACCGTCGTCAACGTCGCCCTTCCCTCGATACAGCGCGACCTCGGAGCCTCGATCTCCGGCCTCGAATGGACGATCAACGGCTACACGCTGTCTTTCGCCGTGCTGCTCGCCACCGGCGGTCGGCTCGGTGACATCTTCGGCCGCCGGCGGATGTTCTTCGCCGGGGTGGTGATCTTCGCCCTCTCCTCGGCGACGGCCGGCTTCGCCGTCGACTCCACCTCGCTGGTGATCAGCCGGGTGGTGCAGGGAGTGGGCGCGGCGCTGATGATGCCGGCGACCCTCTCGATCATCACCAACGCCTTCCCGCCGCATGAGCGGGGCAAGGCGATGGGCACCTGGGCCGGGGTTTCCGCCCTGGCCCTGGCGGTGGGTCCGGTGCTCGGCGGCTTCCTCACCGAGCACGTCTCCTGGCGGGCGATCTTCTTCCTCAACATCCCGGTCGCCGCCGGCGCGGTGCTGGCGGCGCTCTTCGCGGTCCGCGAGTCGCGCGACTGGAGCGTCGGCCGTGAGGTCGACTACCTCGGCGTCGCCACCCTGTCGGCCTCGCTCACGGCGCTGGTCCTCGCCCTGATCGAGGGCAACAGCTGGGGCTGGGGCTCGCCCGAGATCGTCGCTCTGCTGATCGGCTTCGTCGTCTTCGGCGCCGCCTTCGTCGCGGTCGAGCTGCGCGTCCGGGCGCCGATGGTCGAGTTCAGGCTCCTCAGCGACCGCAACTTCCTCGGCGCCGTGGTGGTCGCGCTGGTGATCTCCTTCGGGATGCTGGGCGTCTTCTTCTTCCTCGCCCTCTACATGCAGAACATCCTCGGCTACTCGCCGCTCGAGGCCGGGGTCCGCTTCCTGCCGTCGACCCTGATGATCGTCGTCGTCGCTCCCCTGGCTGGACGGCTGGCGGACCGCTACGGGCCCCGCTGGCTGATCGGCGGAGGCCTGCTGCTGCTGACCGGCTCGCTGGCGAGCTTCAGCGGGATCGCGACCGATTCGAGCTATCTCGATCTGCTCCCGGGCTTCATGCTGCTCGGGGTGGGGATCGCGATGACGATGTCGCCGATGACCAGCGCCGCGATGAACGCAGTCCCCGTCGAGAAGGCCGGGGTCGCCTCCGGCGTGCTCTCGATGTTCCGGATGGTCGGCGGCAGCCTCGGCGTCGCCGTGACCGGGGCGATCTTCCAGAGCCTCTCCTCGGACCGGCTCGGCACGCTTTTGGCAAGCTCGGGCATCTCCCCGAGCCGGCAGGGCGCGATCGCCGAGAGCCTCGGCAGCGGCGCCTCGGGCAAGGCTCTCGCTGGTCTCCCCCCGGGACAGGCGAAGCAGGCGGCCGCCGCGGCCCAGGAGGCGTTCGTCTACGCGCTCAGCCACGCGATGGGGATCTGCGCGGCCGTCACCCTGCTCGGCGCCGTGGTCGGGGTCACCGCGATCCGCGCCAAGCGGCGCCCGGCGACGCTCGAGGCCTCTGAGGCGGCGGTCAACTCCGGCGGCACCGAGGTGGCGGCACGCGAGGCGATCAGCGCCTGAGCCGCCGGGCGACCGCTTCGGGCATCTGCGGCCACTCGGCCGGCTCCGAGAGGTCGATCCGCTCCAGCACCGCCACCTCGGCGGTGCCCAGCCTCTCGATCGTCTCCCGGTTGGAGGTCTCGATCGCCTCCGGCCTCGCCGGCCACGGTGTGAGCACTACGCAGCAGACCTCGAGGCCGACCGCCCTCGCTGACTCGACCGTCAGCAGGGTGTGGTTGATCGTGCCCAGGCCGGGCGTCGCGGCGACCACCAGCGGCAGATGCAGATCGCGGGCGAAGTCGCGCACCAGGTAACCGGTGGTGAGCGGCACCAGCAGGCCCCCGACCCCCTCGCATACCAGTGCCGCCTCGTCATCGCCCGCCTCCCGCGCGGCCTCCAGCAGCGCGGTGGGATCGATCCTGGTGCCCGCCAGCTCAGCCGCCAGATGCGGCGATAGCGGCGGCTCGAAGCGATAGGGCGCCACCTGCTCGAGGCCCTGACGGGACCCGGCGGCGCGGCGCAGGATCTCGTGGTCGGGCTCGCCCGGCTCGGCCAGCCCGGTCAGCGCCGGCTTGAACACCGCCACCGGCTCCCCGGCGGCGGCCAGCGCCCTGGCGATCGTCGCCGCCACCACGGTCTTGCCGACGCCGGTGCCGGTGCCGGTGACGAAGACCCCGCGCAAGCTAGGCGGCTTCTGCGAGGCCGCCGCGCCGTGCGCGCCGGGGAGCCCCGGCGCGAAGGTCGATGCCGAGCTCCTCCGCGGAGGCGAGTATCTGGCGGGCCGCTCGTCGAATCTCGCCCTCGCGGTGGCTCGCCATCACCGTCAGACGCAGCCTCGAGGAGCCCTCCGCAACGGTCGGCGGCCGGATCCCCTGGGCGAATACGCCATGCTCGAGGGCCCGCTCACAGAGCTCCATGGTCGGCTCGGCGTCGCCGACGACGATCGGAACGATCTGGGTCTCGCCGGCGACCTTGACGCCTTCGCCGGCCAGCTCGTCGCGAAGCGCCGCCGAGTTCGACTGGAGCCGAGCCACCCGGTGGGGGTGGGACTCGAGCAGCTCCAGCGCGGCCATCGCGGCGGCGACGATCGGCGGCGGGGGGGCGGTCGAGAAGATGAACGGCCGGGCCGTGTTGGCCAGGTACTCGATGACCTCATCGCCGCCGCATACGTAGGCGCCGTAGGCGCCCAGCGCCTTGCCCAGCGTCCCGACGATCAGATCGACCTCCTCGCCGATCCCAGCGGCGGCGACCGAGCCGCGGCCTCCCGGGCCCAGCGCGCCGGTCGCGTGGGCCTCGTCGACCAGCAGCCGGCAGCCGTGATCCCGGGCCAGCCCTACCAGTCCCTCCAGCGGGGCGAGGTCGCCGTCCATCGAGAACACGCCGTCGGTGACGATCAGCGCGGCGCGCCCCTTGGCGCGGCGCAGCCCCCAGGCGAGGTGCTCGAGGTCGCGGTGACGGTAGACGTAGGTCTCCGCCCGGGAGAGACGGCAGCCGTCGACGATGCTGGCGTGGTTCAGCTGATCGGAGAAGACCACCTCACCGGAGCCGGCGAGCGCCGCGATCGCCCCCGTGTTCGCGAGGTACCCCGAGCCGAACAGCAGCGCCGCCTCGCGGCCCTTGAACGCGGCCAGGCGCTTCTCGAGCAGCCGGTGCAGCTTCATGTTTCCGGAGATCAGCCGCGATGCGCCGGCGCCGGTGCCCCAGCGCATCGCCGCCTCCGCGGCCGCCTGGCGCACCCTGGGATGGTCGGCGAGCCCCAGGTAGTTGTTCGAGCACATCAACAGCACGGGGCGGCCGTCGAGCTCCACCCTGGGGCCCTGTGGGCCGCTGATCAACCGCAACCGCCTGCGCAGGCCCCCGGCGCTGAGCTCCTCGAGGCGCTCGGCGATATCGGTCATCTAGGCTGCCGCTTCCTCCGCTCCGGCTCCGTCGCCCTCGCCTGGATAGGGAGGCGGCTTGCGTGCCTTGCGGATCACCCGGAGCTGGGTGGAGGGGTCCCAGAAGTTCGCCTCGTCCTGGTGGTCGATCAGCGCATCCATCGGGGTCGCCGGAGTCGGACCCTCGAGCCAGCCCTCGCGATTGTCGGGACGCGGGTTGGCGCCGTTGTCGGGCTGGCGGGCCACGTTCAACCCCTGCTCGGCGAACATCTGCCGGTCATCCGCCGGCTCGGCGCCGAGGGTGGTGAGGAAGTTGCCCATCATCACCCCGTTCAGCCCCGCCCGGACCGCGAGCGGCTGTAGCTCGCCCAGGTTCTCGACCCGCCCTCCGCAGAGCCGGAAAAGCGCTCCCGGGATGATCAGGCGGAAGATCGCCACCCACTTGACAACCTCCCAGGGGTCCATCGGGGGCCGATCGCCGAACTTGGTCCCGAGGCGGGGGTTGAGCAGGTTGATCGGCACCGAGGTCGGGTCGAGCTCGCTCAGCTCGAATGCCATCTCGACCCGCTGGCGATTGGTCTCGCCGAGGTTGAGGATGCCGCCGACGCAGGTCTCCAGGCCCGCATCCTCGACCGCGCGGATCGTCCGCAGCCGGCCCTCGTAGCGGACCGTCGTGGAGACCTCGGGATAGTGCGAGCGAGCCGACTCGACGTTGTGGTGGACCCGCTGTATGCCGGCCTCGCGCAGCTGCTTTGCCCGCTCGACCGACATGTGGCCGATCGAGGCGCAGCGCTTCAGGTTGGTGTGCTCGGAGACAAGCCGCGCGCCCTCGAGGATCTTCGCGAAGTCGCGCTTCGAGAGCCCCTGTCCCTGGGTGACCATGCAGAATCGGTGCGCGCCGGCGGCCTCGGCGGCCCTTGCGTGCTCGAGGATCTGCTCCGGCTCCATCATCGCGTGCATCGGGGTGTCCGCCTCGGCGTAACGCGACTGCGCGCAGAAGCCGCAGTCCTCGGCGCAGCCGCCCGACTTGGCGTTGACCAGGGAGCACATGTCGGTCGAGTCGGCGAAGTTCTCCTGGCGCACCCGCCAGGCCCGCTCGACCAGATCGCCGATCCGATCGTGGTCGGTGAGCTCACCGAGCTCGAGCGCCTCGTCAAAGCTGATCAGTGGTGGCATGGCTCCTTCCCCGGGGTGCGGTGGGCCCAGGCTAGGCGTCGTCGCGGACGCCTCTGCGGGCCCGCCCTCAGCGTTCGTAAGATCGACCCGTGAAGCCGATAACCACCCGGGGTCGGCTGGCCCTCGTCCTGCTCGGCGCCGTGGCGCTCGCCGCCTTCGCGCTCGGGATCGCCCTCGCCGCCGACCGCTCGCAGCGCCGGCACAGCGCCGCCGAGGACCTGCCTGCGTCGAAGCTGGCCGGCGAGCGGGTCGTCGTCGGCTTCCCGGGCACCCGCATCCCGGCTCCGGTCAAGCGGATGATCCGAGCCGGGCGGATTGCGGGAGTGATCCTCTTCTCCGGCAACCTCCCCAGCCGTTCAGCGGGGCGGCGGCTGATCGCCCGCCTTCAGCATGTGCCCCGGGCCAGCGGGGTGCGGGACCCGCTGCTGGTGATGATCGACCAGGAGGGCGGGCTCGTGAAGCGGATCGGCGGCGCTCCGAACGCATCCGCAGCGCAGATGGGAGCACGCGGGCCCGGCTTCAGCCGGCGCCAGGGCCGGCTCACGGCCCGCAACCTGCGCAACCTGCGGGTCAGTGTCAACCTGGCGCCGGTGCTCGACGTGGCCCGGCCCGGTAGCGACACGGCCGCGACGCACCGCGGGTTCGGCTCCAGCGCCCGCCGGGTCCGGGCCACGGCGATCCCCTTCGCGAAGGCGATGCAGAAGGGCAACGTCGCGTCCACGGCCAAGCACTTCCCGGGCCTCGGGGCGGCCAGGAGGAACAACGACCTCGCGGTCCAGCGGATCCGGCTTTCGAAGCGCAGGCTGCGGCGGGTCGACGAGCTTCCCTACCGGCGCTTCGTGGCCGCCCGCGGCGCGATGGTGATGCTCAGCACGGCGATCTATCCCGCCTTCTCGCCGAAGCCCGCCGCCTTCGCCCGGCCGCTGGCGACCAGCGAGCTGCGGGTGCGGCTCGGTTTTCGCGGAGTCTCGATCAGCGACGCGCTCGGCACGGTCTCGGCCGGCGCCTTCGGCGGGCCGGCCAAGGCGGGCCTCGCGGCCGCCAAGGCCGGCACCGACCTGCTCCTGTTCAGCGACTATGAGGCGGGTGGCAGGGCCTACCGGGCGTTGCGTGGAAAGCTCCGCTCGGGCGATCTCGACCGGGGCCGGTTCGAGCGCTCGGCGCAGCGCGTGCTCGTCCTCCGCCACCGCCTCGGCCGCGACCTCGACTGACTCGCCATACGCGGCCTCCGGGTCGCTACTCGGGTTCGCGGGGGGCGGGGGGCACGGAGGCGTCGCGGCCGATGTCGAAGACGCGGACGCGGTCGCGGCCGTCATCCTTGGCGGCGTACATCGCGAGATCGGCTTCGGCGATCACCGTCGGTACGTCGACTCTCGGGTCTCCGTCGAATAGGGCGACGCCGATGCTGGCGGTCACCGCCGCCCCGTCCCCGGTCTCGGTTCCCTCACGGATCGCCTTGGTCAGCGACTCCGCCACCAGGCGGGCCTCGCGGAGCCCGGTGTCGGGGAGCAGGATCGCGAACTCGTCGCCGCCCAGCCGGGCCAGCGAGTCGGATTCGCGCAGGCGATCGCTGAGCACGTCGGCGATCTCCTTCAGCACCCGGTCACCCGCCAGGTGACCGAGCGAGTCGTTGACCGACTTGAAGTGGTCGACGTCGATCAGCAGGAGGGCTCCCGGCGTGAGCTGGCGGCGGGAGCGTGCCATCTCGGCCTCCACCTCCTGCTCGAAGCGGCGCCTGTTCCCCAGACCGGTGAGCGAGTCCTGCTGGGCGAGCCGCTCCAGCTCCTGGTGGAGCTGCTTGCGGTCGCTGATGTCGCGGATCGCCGCCTGGAGCTCGGAGATCTCGCCACTGACCGGGTCGGGGATCGAGCGCGCGGCGGCCTCGATCCATACGTAGCTGCCGTCCTTGCGCTGGAAGCGGCACTGGTAGGTGAGCGAGCGTGGCCCCTCCAGCAGTTTGCTCATCGTGCTTCGCGCCGACTCGAGATCGTCGGGATGGATGAAGTCGAAGGTGGAGCGACCGGTCATCTCCTCCGGGCGGAACCCGAACAGGGTGAAGGAGGACGGCGAGACGTAGACGAGGACGCCGCCCCGGTCGGACACCCCGATCATGTCGATCGAGTTCTCGGCGAGGACTCGGTAGCGGCGCTCACTTCGGCGGCGCTCAGCCTCCGCCCGGTCGCGCTCCCGGATCTTACTCTGGGCGATCCCGTGGGCGATGCGCTCGCTGCGGTGCCAGATCAGCAGCAGTGCCCCGGTCAGGGCCGCCAGCAGAATCCCCGCCACCGCAATCGCCAGCGGCAGCGCGATGGTCGGCTTGTCGTGGTCGCTCAGGACCAGGGTCCAGGCGCGGTCGGCGACCCGTATCGGCGCCGTCGCGGCGTCGCTCAGCCGCTTCCGTGGCCCGAGCACGATCCGCCCTCCCTCGCGCAGCTGCAGGGTCACGGTATTGGCCGCCGCCGCGGCGGCGGCGGCGAGGTCCCGGGCGCGGAAGACACCGAGCGCGAAGCCCGCGAGCGCCGCCCGGCGCTGCCTCCGGGTGGCCAGCGGTAACCCTTCCCGGTAGACCGGCTGGTACACGTCGATGCCGCGGCCGGGGGCGGTCAGCAGGGGCATCATCGGGGTGACCGATGCCCGGCCCGATCCGCCGGCGCGGAGAAGTGCAGCAAGGCGTTGCGGGTCGGAGCCGACATCGAGCCCGAGCAGACCGGGAGCGGTCTTCGTGCCCACCTTGCCGGCCAGGTTTGTCAGCGGGAAATAGTCGGGTCGCGGCCCGGCGGGGAAAAGCGAGCCGCCCCGGCGCTCGACGATCGTGCGGCCGTATTCACGCTGGAAGGCGCCCTTGTCCGAGAACGGCACCACCGCGGCGAAGCCGGTGGCACGCAGCAACCGCTCGCCGAGCAGTGAGCGGGCCAGGGTCATGAACTCATGCCGCGAGTAGCGCCCGGCACCCTGGGCCTCATAGAAGGCGGATGCACTGGCCAGCTGCCCGAGGGAGACAGCGACGTCGCTCTGCACCTGGTGGGCGGCGCGCACCACCTCACCCCTCTGGGTCCGCTCGAAGTCGTCGCGCTGGTTGGAGCGGACCAGGATGGCGGCGACCACGGCACCGACCGCGATCGCCCCAACCGCCGCCCACCCCAGCCAGATGCGGATACGAGAATCGTCCACCGCACCAAGGATCCCACGAATTGGAAACGCTACGTCGACGGCGATTGGAGATGCTCGCGGGGTGATCGGCTTCGGGAGGCAGGTGAAGTCCGGACTGTTGCGGCTGCTTGGCCGCCGCGAACAGCACGACGAGGACGAGGGCGAAAAGCGCAAGCCCAAGCGCCGCCCCGCCGGGCTCGCCTCCCGCTTCCGCTGATCAGCTCTACGGCGCGGCCGGCGTGAGGCCGTGCCTGCGCATCACCTCTACGACCTTCGCCGGATCCGGTGGCCCGCCCCCTGCCGCGGCCAGCACCTCGTGGATCTCCCGGA
This sequence comes from uncultured Actinomycetes bacterium, assembly GCA_963720735.1. Taxonomy (GTDB): domain Bacteria; phylum Actinomycetota; class Thermoleophilia; order Solirubrobacterales; family 70-9; genus JBBRHQ01. Next base: position 194,791 of record CAVRGL010000010.1, on the reverse strand, counting down.
AGTAGTCGGGGGACATCACCCCCGGTGTGGATATCGCCAGGAACCGGGCGTCCGCGGTGCCCTGATTGTCGAATCCGTGGACCGCGCCGCGAGGGATGCAGACGGCCTCACCCGGGGAGATCTCCTGGCTGCGGCCATCGACAGTCCAGCTCGTCACCCCCTCGAGCCCGTAGATCGTCTCCTCGAAGGCGTCGTGGCTATGTGGCACCGGCATCTTGCTGTCGGCCGGGACCAGGCACTCGAAGACGCTGGCGCTGCCGTTCGAGTCGCTGGCCTCGACCAGGAAGCGCACGCTGAGGGCGCCCACCTGGATCGTCTCCTTCGATGCCGGGCTCACTGTGGCCTCCAGCCTAAACCGAAACGCCGTGCCGGGCTCAGGCAACCGGGTTGTTCGCGAGAGGAGGAGTGTCTCGTTCCTGCCGAGGTCGGGTGCTGATTGCTGCGCCGCATTAGGTCCCTTTTAGGAATTTCCACTTTGCTCGAGGGCAAGGGTGGATGCGGTCAGCACACAATCGGTTGGCGACCTTGCGGATACGTCTGCCCGGGCCGAGCCAAGCGCCGCCCTTCGCGACGTGCTCTGGGCTTTCTTTTCCTCGCGGGCGCTTGTCTGGGTTATCGGAATGGCCGCCGTCGCGCTGGTCGGGTACTTCCCGCACGGTCAGGGCTCCTCGATTCTCGACCCCGGCCATTTGACAGTGCCGTTTCACCATCGGTTCCTCGACCTGCTGATCTCTCCGGCGACCCGCTGGGACTCGGCCTGGTTTCTCAGCATCGCCAAAGCCGGTTACACACTTCCCTCTCAGGGCGTCTTCTACCCCCTGTACCCGAGTGTGATCGCGCTCGGGGCGGCGGCGTTTGGCGGAGGCCTTGACTCGATTCTGGGGATCGCTATCTCGTCTGCCTGCGCGATCGGTTCGCTCTACCTCCTGCACCGTCTTGTCGTGTTGGATTTCGACGAACAGGTGGCGCGTAACACGGTCTGGATCTTCGCCTGGCTCCCTATCTCCTTCGTGCTCTCGGCCGTCTACTCGGAGGCCCTCTTCCTATTGCTTGCGGTCGGCTGCATCTACACCGCCCGGATGGGTCGCTGGGCCGCTGCCGGCCTTCTCGGTGGGCTCGCAGCCTTGACCCGAAGCAGCGGCGTCCTGCTGTTGGTGCCCCTACTCATCCTCTACCTCTGGGGACCGCGCGCCGATCGAGGACCCGATCGCCCCGCAGGCGCGCGCAAGCCCCGCTACCTGCCGCAGCCCGACATTCTCTGGATCGCGCTTGTGCCGATCGGTCTGGCCATTTTCATCGCCTTTCTGGGCCTCTCCACCGGGCACCCGTGGACGCCGTTCACCGAAGAGCGCCTCTGGGGGCGCCACTTCATCCCCCTGGCCGGCGTGCCCCTCGGAATCTTGAAAGCGCTGTGGGCTGTTCTCACCGCGGTGCCGGGACTGTATCCGCGCCTCGCAGGGCGTGTGACGGTCGCCGGGCAGATCCGGGATGCGGTCGAGTTGGGTTTCCTGGTACTCGCAGTGCTTCTGCTCCGCATTGCATCGAAGAGGCTGCCGCTCGCCTACGCCGCCTACGCTGCGATCAGCCTCGCGATGGCGGTCTCAGTTCCGGCCGGCAACGACCCGCTCAAGTCGCTTCCTCGCTTCACACTCGTGATGTTCCCCCTCTGGATTGCTCTGGGTCTATGGGCGACCGAGCGCCGCCACGTGAGGGCGGTGATCGCGGTCTCGGCGCCGCTGCTTGCGCTTGGGACTTTCGGTTTCGTCTCCTGGAGCTCGGCCGCCTGAGGCTCCAGATGGCGATTCCCAACGGTCGAGCGGCCACTCCGTCGGTCGGCGGGGGAGTTCAGGCAACCGGGTTGTTCGCGAGCGACTCCCAGAGGTAGATCGCCGCGAGGCTGCGGTTCGGCGACCAGCGCTCGGCGATCTCGACCGCCTCGGCGGGAGTGGGCATCTGCTCGAGGCCGTGGCAGAGCTGGACTCCCCGCCGCAGGCCGAGGTCGCCCCCCGAGAAGACGTCGGGGCGCTCGAGGTAGAAGATCAGGAACATCTCCGCGCTCCAGCGGCCCAGCCCGCGAACAGCGATGATCTCCTCGATCACCTCCTCGTCGCTGAGCTCGTCGAGCCGGTCCAGCTCGAGCTCGCCGTCGAGGACGTGGACTGCCAGGTCCTTGATGTACTCGACCTTTCGCCCCGAGAGGCCGCAGGCGCGGAGCTCGTCGACTCCCGTTTCAAGCAGCTGCTGCGGTGTCGGATCGCGGCCCCCGAACAGCTCGAGGACGCGGGAGTGGATCGTCGCTGCAGCCTTGGTTGAGAGCTGCTGGCCGACGATCGCCCGCAGCAGGGTCGCGTAGGCGTCGGCCTTCTCGGCGCTGCGGCGCCGCAGCCGCCGCCTCACGTCCCAGTCCCCCAGCTCGGCGATCAGCTTCGCCATCGCCGGGTCGGAGGCCGCGAGCTGCTCGCGCCTTCGCTTGGCCGAGACGCTCACCGCCCGCTCCACTCCGGCTTTCGCTTCTCGGCAAAGGCGCGGATCCCCTCCTTGAGGTCCTCCGAGGCGAAGCAGGACTCGCGCAGCGCGACCAGCCCCTGCTCCTGCTGCTCGCTGAGCACCGGGTTGTCGTTGAGGATGTCGATCGCGTGCTTGTTGCCCCTGGTGGAGAGCGGGGCGTTGGCAGCAATCGAGGCGGCCAGCTCGATCGAGGCCGCCTCCAGCTCGCGGTCGGAGGTCACCCAGTTGACCAGGCCCACCTGATCCGCCCGCGAGGCGGTGAGGCTGCTGCCGGTCAGGAACAGCTCCTTGGTCCTCGCCAGCCCGACGACGTCGAGGAACTTGCGAAGACCCGTGTGCCCGTAGACGAGGCCGAGCTTCGCGGGCGGCATGCCCAGCTTCGCGCCGGAGGCGCAGATCCTCAGGTCGCAGGTCACGGCCAGCTCCAGGCCGCCTCCGTAGCAGTGGCCGTTGAGTGCGGCCACGGTCGGCCACGGATGGTGGGAGACGGCCTCGATCGCCCCCTGGAAGGGATGGGCGACGAGGGCCTCGGCGTCGCGCTCGAAGGCCGACTCGGAGATCGAGCCGATGTCGTATCCGGCCGAGAACACCGGCGGCGCACCGGTGATCATCACGCAGCGGATCCCGATTCCCCGGTCGAGCCGTGGCATCACCTCCGCCAGCGCGTCGAGCACGTCGTGATCGAGCGCGTTCCGCTTCTCGGGATTCGAGATCGTCAGCCGCGCGACGGCCTCCGCGGGCTCATCGAGGACCAGCTTGCCCCCGGCCAGCCGCTCACCCACCGGAGCTACTCCAAGACGACGAGGACGTCGCCCTCATTGACTGACTGGCCCTCCTCGCAGCGGATCTCGCTCACCTTGCCGTCGTCCTCGGCCTCGACCGGGATCTCCATCTTCATCGACTCGAGGATGACCACCGTGTCGCCGTCGGAGACCTGATCGCCGACCGCGACCTCGATCTTCCAGACGTTGCCGGTGATGTGGGCTTCTATGTCTGCCATGGCGGGGCACAATAGCCACCCTTGCCCGCGGAATCCGCACCACCCCTGGTGATCGTCGCCGCCCGCAACGAGGCCGACCGGATCGGCGCCACGCTCGACGCGCTGCGAGGCGCCTTCCCGGGGGCCGTTGTGATCGTCGCCGACGACGCCTCCGAGGACGGGACCTCGGAAATCGCCCTGGGCCGCGGCGCCGAGGTTGTCAGCCGCGGGCGCCCGCACGGCAAGGGCGCAAACGTGACCGCCGGCGCCGAGGCGGCCCTCAGCCACCCGGAAGCCGACGCGGCCCGCACGGTCCTGCTCTGCGACGGGGACCTCGGCGCCTCCGCCGCCCACCTCGGCCGCCTGGTCGAGGCGATCGACGCAGGCGAGTGCGAGCTCGCCGTCGGCGCCTTCGAGCAGCGGGTCGGCGGGGGTTTCGGGCTCGCCCTCCGATTCGCGCGCTGGGCGATACGCAGCTGCTGCGGCGCCGAGACGGGGGCGCCGATCTCCGGCCAGAGGGCGCTGGGCAGATCGCTCTTGCGCTCGGTCCTCCCGTTCGCGGCCGGATACGGGATGGAGGTCGGGATGACGATCGACGCGGTCCGCGCCGGGGCCCGGCTGCGCGAGTACGAGCTCGACCTCGAGCATCGCGCCACCACCCGCGATGCCGCCGGCTTTCTGCATCGCTCCCGCCAGTTGCGGGATTTCGCCCGCGCGTATGTGTCGCGGCGCCGCGCCTGAACGGCCCGGTCACGGCTCGGAGCCGGGGCGCGGATAGCCTGCCGCCATGATCCTCGCCATCGACCAGGGGACCACCGGGACCACCTGCCTGGTCTTCGACCTCGAGGGCCGGATCGCCGGCCGAGCCTACTCCGAGTTCCAGCAGCACTTTCCCAGGCCCGGCTGGGTCGAGCACGACGCCGGCGAGATCTGGGAGGTGACCAGAAAGGTCGCCTTCGGCGCGATCGCCGACGCCGGCATCGACGGGGCCGAGCTGACCGGGATCGGGATCACCAACCAGCGGGAGACCGTCGTCGCCTGGGATCCGAAGACCGGGGAGCCGGTTCACCGCGCCCTGGTCTGGCAGGACCGCCGCACCGCCGAGCGCTGCGATCAGCTCAGAGAGGAGGGGCACGAGGCGCTGGTGCGCGAGCGCACCGGCCTGGTCATCGACCCCTACTTCTCCGGGACCAAGATCGAATGGCTGCTGCTGAACGTCGACGCCGCCCGCGGGGCGCTCTTCGGCACGATCGACTCCTGGCTCGCCTACAAGCTCACCGGGCGCCACCTGACCGATTACTCGAACGCCTCGCGCACGATGCTGTTCGACATCCGCAAGCTGGCCTGGGACCCGGAGCTCTGTGCGATCCTCGGGGTCGATCCATCGCGGTTGCCGGAGCCCGTCCCCTCCTCGGCCGTCTACGGCACCACGACGGAGTTCGGCGGCGACGTCCCGGTCGCCGGGATCGCCGGGGACCAGCAGGCGGCCCTGTTCGGTCAGGCCTGCACCGTGCCCGGGGCGGCGAAGAACACCTACGGGACCGGCAGCTTCGTGCTGCTCAACACGGGCGCCGAGGCGCCGCAGCCGAGCGAGGGGTTGCTGACCACGGTGGCCTGGGGTATCGATGGTGAGACCGACTACGCGCTCGAGGCGGCGATCTTCGTCACCGGGGCGGCCGTGCAGTGGCTGCGCGACGGGCTCGGGATCATCTCCGATGCCTCCGAGTCCGAGGGCCTGGCGGCATCGCTCCAGGGCAACGACGGCGTCTACTTCGTGCCCGCCCTGACCGGTCTGGGATCGCCCCACTGGGATCCCTACGCCCGTGGGGCGATCCTCGGCCTGACCCGGGGCAGCGGCCGCGAGCATCTCGCCCGCGCCGCACTCGAGGCGATCGCCTACCAGACGGTCGACGCGGTCCGCGCCCAGGAGGCCGCCTCGGGGCAGCGGCTGGCGTCGCTGAAGGCCGACGGGGGCGCGGTCGCCAACCGCTGGCTGATGCAGTTCCAGGCCGATGTGCTCGCTGCGCCGGTGATCGTCCCCGAGATCTCCGAGACGACCGCCCTCGGCGCCGCGTTCCTGGCCGGGATCGCCACCGGGGCATGGACCCGCGAGGGGGTGACGGAGATGTGGCGGCGCCGGGCCGAATACGAGCCGGCGATGGGCGAGGAGGAGCGCCGTGCCCTGCTCGCCGGCTGGGAGCGGGCCGTGGAGCGCTCGCGTGGCTGGGCAGACGGGCCGTAACCGCTCGCGGGGGAATGGGTAGGAACCAACGGGCCCCAGGCCGCGCCGAGCGCGGCGGGCCGGTGCAGATGGCAGATATCAAGCCGCAGAGATACAAGGACTCGCGTCCCGCCGCCTACTTTCAGAAGTTCCACGAGCGAGCGCGCGCCGACCGCCAGGGCGGCTGGGTCTACAACCTGGTGCGGATCATCCTCACCCTGCCGACGGTGCTGATCTTCCGCACCCGGGCGATCGGGACCGAGAACGTTCCCACCTCGGGCCCGGTGCTGCTCGCACCCAACCACTTCAGCCAGATGGATCACTTCTTCTGCGCCGTCTACCTGCGTCGCAAGGTCCGCTTCATGGCGAAGTCGCAGCTCTTCGGGCCGCCCGGCCTGACCTTCATCTTCCACCACGGCGGCGCCTACCCGGTGCGTCGCGGGCACGCCGACGAGGAGGCCTTTGCGACCTCCTACGCGATCCTCGAGCACGGCCATCCGCTGCTGATCTACGCGGAGGGCGGGCGCTCGCGCTCCCGCAACCTGGGCACGCCCCGCCGCGGCATCGGCCGGATCGCGATCGAGTCCGGGGTCCCTGTGGTGCCGGTCGCGATCCACGGCTCCGCCGGGGTCCGGGGCTGGCGGCGGCTGCGCTTTCCCAAGGTCACGGTCCAGTACGGCGAGCCGATCAGCTTTCCGGCAGAGGCGAGGCCGAGCCGCGAGCATCAGATCGAGGCCGCCGAGGAGATCTTCGACCGGGTGCGGACGATGTACACCGCGCTGGAGGAGAAGGGACGGCGCGGCGTGATCCGTTCCCTGCACCAGGGCCTGCCCGCCCCGACGCCGGGCCACGCCTCGCCCGAGGGCTGAGTCAGGAGTAGCTCTTCTCGAGCCTGGCGTAGAAGGCGGGGTCGTGGCCGGGGGTGATGATCGACTGCGGGAACTCGCGCTGGAACAGCTTCAGCTCCTGCAGGGAGCGCTTGAAGTTGTGCTGGTCGAAGGGCCGCGGCGGCAGCGGCGCGCCGGTCAGCTGGCCCAGGGTGTAGAAGGCGTCGCCGCCGATGATGAAGTCGCGGTCGCTCAGCCGCGCGATCACCGACTGGTGCCCGGCGCTGTGACCGGGCGTGAAGGCGAGCCGGATCGAGCCGTCGCCGAACAGGTCGAAGGTGCGCCCGAAGGTGGCATAGGAGTCGATCGGGCCGCGGTCGAAGTCGATCGTGCGATAGTCGAAGGCGTAGTCAAAGTGCGACGGCCGGTAGCCGCGAAGCACCGGCCGGCCTCCCCTGGTCGCGTCATCCCACTCGGCCTCGGCGACGATGAAGGTCGACTGGGGGAACTCCGAGATCGCAGAGGTGTGGTCGAGGTGAAGGTGGGTCATCACGACCACAGGGATCTCGCCCGGGTCGAGGCCGCGGTCGCGAAGCCGGGCAGGGACGTCCTCTCCGGCCTTCAGCACGGGCTTGGCGACCCGGGCGACCGTCGAGCCGAGGTTCTGCTTCGGGTCGGTGGCGATCGAGGGGTGAAGGCCGGTGTCGATGAGGATCGGCCCGGCGCTCGGGTGGCGGATCAGGAAGGCCGGGATCGGGATCTCGTGAGCGGGCTTCCCGGTGAAGAGCGCCCGCATCAGCCTGAGCGGTCAGGAACGGTCCCCCGGGGCTCTCCATCAGCGCCAGCGGCCAGTTGACTCGCCCGGCGACCATCGGCTCGACGATCACCGTGGCTCCATCGCTGCCGCCGGCCAGCGGCTCGTGCAGCGGCTTCTGCTCGGCATGGATGCTCATCGCCGCTCACAGTAGCGGCGCGACGGCCGCCGGTAGGCTTGCGCCGCCTTGGCTGAACGCACTCTTTCGCGGATCTTCGCCCCTGGGCTGCTCGACGGGCAGGTGTGCGTGATCTCGGGCGCGGGCAGCGGCCTCGGAAGGGCGGCGGCGCTGGAGATGGCAGGCCTCGGCGCGACCGTGATCGGCTGCGGCAGGCGCCCCGAGCCGCTGGCCGAGACCGCCGCAGCGGCGGAGGAGCTGCCTGGGTCCTTCTTCGGTGAGCCGCTCGACATCCGCGAGGAGGACGCGGTGGACGCCTTCGTCGCCGGCGCCCTCGAGCGCCAGGGCCGGATCGACGTCCTCGTCAACAACGCCGGAGGCCAGTTCCTCAGCCCGGCCGAGGCGATCTCGCCGAAGGGCTTCCGCACGGTGATCGAGCTCAACGTCCAGGGCACCTGGCTGATGACCCACGCAGCCGCCACACGGGCCTTCATCCCTCAGCAGAGCGGCAAGATCCTCAGCGTCACCCTCTCGCCCCACAACGGGATGCCCGGGATGGTTCACTCCGGAGCCGCCAGGGCCGCGGTGGAGAACATGATGCGGACCCTCTCGATCGAGTGGGCGCGCTTCGGGATCCGCACTTGCGCCCTCGCCGCCGGTCAGTTCGACACCGAGACGCTGCGCACCAAGTACCCCCGGGAGGTGGTCGAGAACGTCGCCTCCACGGTCCCCCTCGGCCGCCTCGGCACCGAGGAGGAGATGGCCTGGCTGATCGCCTTCCTCGCCTCGCCGGCGGGCGACTTCTTCTCCGGCACGGTGATCACCGTCGACGGCGCCCGCGACAACTGGTTCGGCTCCTGGCCCCCGGGCGTCTACGGGGAGCGAGGCGAGCCGCCCGCCGAAGAGCGCCGCTAGGCCTTGCGCCCCGCTTCAGGGTCGAGTGGACGAAATCCTCTGAATAGGAGATGAAATCGTCCACTCGACGGCCGGCGCTATGTGTACATCCCTCCGAATTGCCCGCCCGTGACATTGAGGATCTGGCCGTGCACGTAGTCGGCTAGCCCCGAGGCCAGGAAGAGGATCGGGCCGGCCGCCTCGGAGGGCTGGGCGGGGCGGCCGAGCGGGATCACCATCTTCGCCATCGCCCGCATCTGCTCGGGGATGCCGAGCTCGATCTCCTCGCCGCCGGGGGCGGTCATCTTCTCGCCCGCCTCCTTGGCGCCGGTCAGCCGGGTCTCGACGAAGCCGAAGGCGACCGCGTTGACGTTGATCTTGAACTGGCCCCACTCCTTCGCCAGGGTCTTGGTGAGGCCGACGACACCCGCCTTGGCGGCCGAGTAGTTGGCCTGGCCGGCGTTGCCCATCGTCCCCGAGATCGAGGAGACGTTGATCAGCTTGCGGAACACCTCTTTGCCCTCGGCCGCCTCCGCCTTGGCCGCCTCGCGCCAGTGGGGGGCGAGGGCCCGGGTCACCCGGAAGGGGACCGCTGTGTGGATCTCGAGCATCGCCTGGAACTGCTCGTCGGTCATCCGGTGGACGACGCCGTCCCAGGTGTAGCCGGCGTTGTTGACCGCGATGTCGACCGAGCCGAAGGCGTCGATCGCGGCGGCGACCAGGTCGTCGGCGGTCTCGGGCTTGGTCAGATCGCCGGCGAAGACGGCGGTCTCGCCGTCGATCTCGGAGGCGGCCTGCTCGGCGACGTCCCCGTCGAGGTCGTTGATCAGGACCTTCGCGCCCTCCGAGGCGAACAACTCGGCCGTCGCCCGCCCGATCCCGCGCGCCGAGCCGGTGACGATCGCGCTCTTGCCGTCCAGTAGTCCCATCTGTCTGCGTTCTCCTTCCGGATTCTTGAGAAGTCCGGCGGAAAGCTACCGGCACCCGGCAGGGGCCGGGTCGCGCCTCGGTCAGCGCCGCGCGGGCGAGCGCGTCGCCTGGCCGGTGGACGCCTTGTTGTAGATCAGCAGGGCGATCACGGCGCCGATGATCGAACCGATGATCCCGCCCGCCTGGAAGGGGCCGTCGCTGAGGTCATGGCTGAAGATCAGGTAGCCGAGGAAGCCGCCGATGAAGCTGCCGACGATCCCCAGCAGCACCGTCTTCCAGAAGCCGAGGTCCTGCCGGCCGGGAACCAGCAGTCGCGCCAGGTAGCCGGCGACGATCCCGATGAAGAACAGATAGATGATGGTCCCGATCATGTGGGTCTCCCTTTCGTTGTCGCCGGCATTCCGGCCTCACGAAAGCTAGCGCGGATTCCGCCGCCTCCTGCGCGAGCATTTGCTCTCCCGAAGAAGGAGGCGCACGATGGAGGTCTCGGACTATCCCGTCACATTCTCGGTTGACTACCCCGACCGGGAGCTCAACCGGGTGACCACGGCATTTCGCATCTTCACCGTGATCCCGATCGCGATCATCCTCACCGCGATCGGTGGTGGCGGGGGGTTCGGCGGGGGCGGCTCGGAGTACTGGTCCTTCGCCGCGGCGGGAACCGGGCTGATCGTCATCCCGACCGCATTGATGATCGTCTTCCGCGAGAAGTATCCGCGCTGGTGGTTCGATTGGAACCGCGAGCTGCTGCGCTTCGGCAACAGGGTCGGCGTCTACCTGGCGCTGATGGACGACACCTACCCCTCGACCGACGAGCAGCAGTCGGTTCACTTGGAGTTCGCCTATCCGGATGTGGCGAGCGACCTCGACCGGGGCATGCCGATAGTCAAGTGGCTGCTGGCGATCCCCCACTACATCGTTCTCTTCTTCCTCTACATCGCCGCCTTCTTCGCGGTGATCGGCGCCTGGTTCGCGATCCTCTTCACCGGCCGCTACCCGCGCGGCATCTTCGACTTCGTCGCGGGGGTGATCCGCTGGCACAACCGGGTGATCGGCTACGCCTTCGTCCTGGTCACCGATCGCTACCCGCCGTTCCGGCTATCGGGCTGAGCCGGCCGGTCATCGCGCCCGGCGCGCAGATTGCGGAACGCCTGGGGCCCGTAGCCGGTCAGCACCGCCGGCTCGCGGGCGCGCGCCGTGGCCGAGCGCGGCAGGGCGAGCATCGGCCCCAGCTCCCCGAAATACTCCCCGGCGCCGAACTCGGCGCGAGGCTCCTCCGAGCCGTCGGCTCGCTCGCGGAAGACCTCGATCAGGCCGCTCTTCACCTCGTAGACCAGATCGGGGGGATCGCCCTGGCGGAAGAGGACCTCTCCGGCGCCGAGTGAGACCTCGCGCTCGGCATCATCGGCCTCGGTGCTCCGCGGGGTGAGGTCGATCACCCGGTCGGCAAGGGGGCGAAAGCGGTCGTCGTGGGTCGCGACGACGACCAGCCGTCCCGGGGCGGCGATCTCCCGGAGCAGCTTCAGCACCTCCTCCACCTGCACATAGTCGAGGTGCGCCGTCGGCTCGTCGGCGACGATCAGCGGCGGGTCGTGGACGAGTGCGCGGGCGATCGCAACGCGCTGCTGCTGGCCCCCCGAGAGCTCGGCCGGGCGGTGATCGAGGCGCTCCTCGAGCCCGACCCGGGCGATCAGCTCCTCCGAGCGCTTGCGTGCCTCGGCTCGCGGCACCTTCGCCATCCGCAGCGGTGCCATCACGTTCTCAAGCGTTGTCAGGCTGGCGATCAGGTTGAAGGCCTGAAAGACGATGCCCACTCCCTGACGCCGGTACTCGGTCAGCGCCGAGGCCTCGAGCGAGGTGACCTCCGTCTCACCCACCCGGATCGTCCCGGCCGCCGGGCGGAGCAGACCGGCCATGCACGACATCAGGGTCGTCTTGCCGCAGCCGCTCGGCCCGAGCATCAGCACCAGCTCGCCGTCGCGGGCCTGCACGCTTAGTCCCTGGATCGGGCGCAGCACGTAGTCGCTGAGCTTGTACTCGATCGTCAGGTCTTCGATCCGCAGCCCGGTCATGGTCAGGAGAAGGCGAGAGCAGGGTCGACCCTGAGCACCTTGCGCAGCGCGGCCAGGCTGGCGAGCACCCCGACGATCACCGCCACCGCGACCATCGCCACGTAGGCACTGGTGCCGATCGTTATCGGCAAGGGGAACGCCGGCCGCAGCAGCTGAGCAAGTCCCGCTGCGAGCAATGCTGCGAGCAGCGAGGCGATCAGGGCCTGCACGCAGAGGCCGAGGGCGAGCGAGCGCGATTCGCCGCCGATCGCCTTCAGCACGGCGAAGTCCGTGAGCCGCTCCAGCGCCGAGAGGTAGATGATCGCGCCGATGATCACCGCGGCGACGATCCACATCAGCGCCCGCAGCAGGTTGATCGCCGAGGTCGCACCCTGGAGCGGGCGCAGCATGTCGGTCTCGACGTCGTCGTTGGAGAGCTGGACGAGCCCCGGGGGCAGTGCGGAGGGGGAGCCGGTGACGACGATCGCGTTGGCCAGCGGCCGCCCGTCGAAGGCGAGTCGCTGGGCGTCCGAGATCGTCGTGTAGACGACCGGGCGGCCGGCAAGGTAGGTGCGGTTCTCGACCTCACCCACTACCCGAAAGCGTCGGCCCGCGATCGAGAAGGTCGAGCCGATATCCGCGCCGGTCTTGGTGTCGACCACCGCCTCCCCGGTCGCCCGAAGCGGCCGTCCGTCGTCGACCGTCGGCGCTCCCAGGCGTCCTGGTGGGGCGCCGATCACGCTGATCGTCACCAGGTGCCTGGTCGCGGCGCATCGTCTGCGGCAATGCCACGAAGGGCTCCGCCTGGCGGATGCCGCCGTGCCCGCGCAGGGCGGCCGCCGTCGCGGCGGGCATCGCGGAGAGGGAGGTGAAGGGGCCGGTGACGCCCTTCTCGACCACCCATGCGTCCGCCCCGGTGGCCCCCACGGTGTCGCTTGCCTCGGTATGGAACCCGGCGCTGACGCCGGTCAGCAGCAGCGCCAGGGCGAAGACGAGCCCCGTGCCGACGATTGCGATCGCGAATTGGCGCTTTCGATACTGGAGGTCGCGAAGCGTGATCATCGCGGGGCTTCACCTTCCGCTCCGTCGAGGAGCCAGGGCGGTGCGTCGCCGGCCAGCGAATGCTCCACCGCCGCCCGCCCCGCGGCGCTGATCTGCTCGAGCTGGTCGAAGGCGGTGAGGCCGAATCCGCTCACCTCGGGCTCTATCACCATGGCGGCATGGCGCTGGGCCGCCTCGGTCGTATCGGTGCTGCCGAGCACGACGGTGCGATACAGGGTCTCCACGAGGGTCGGCAGCGGCGCCTCCTCGCCGACGACCGCTCGGCGCAGGCGTGCCTCCAGCCTCTGGGCACGCGGGCGGCGCGCGCTTCGAACCCGGGGCACGTAGTGACCGCTGACATCGACCGCGATCACCGGGCCCTCCATCGTCGTCGCCATCGCTTCGACCGGGAGGTTGTCGAGCAGGCCTCCGTCGACCAGCAGCCGTCCCCCGTCGGGCACCGGCGGGGAGACGCCGGGGAGGCAGACGCTGGCACCGACCGCGCGGTAGAGGTCGCCGACGCTGTGGACGACCAGCTCGCCGGCGATCAGGTCCGCGCTGACGCAGAAGTAGCCGAGCGGCAGTGCCTCGATCTGCTGCTCGCCGAACATCCGCCGCAGCATCTCCTCGCCCTTGTGCCGGCGGATCAGCCCGGAGACGGGAAGCGTGTAGTCGTTCATCGGGTTGCGCTCGACCATCTCCCCGCGGCAGATCTGCTCTATCTCGGGGATCGTGTGACCGGCTGCGAACAGAGCCCCGACCAGAGCCCCCATGCTGCAGCCGCCGATGCGGTCGATCTTGGCGCCGGCGGCCGCCAGCCCCTCCAGCGCCCCGATGTGGGCGAAGCCGCGGGCACCGCCGCCCGAGAGGACGACCCCGACCGACCTCCCGGAGAGCCTGCGGGCGATCCGGTCGAGAGCCTCGGCGTATCCCGCCCCCGACTCCGGCACCCGGTAGGTGGCGCGGGGCAGGACACCCTCCGGGACGTGGCTCGCCTCGCCGTAGAGCAGCAGGTCGGAGCGCTGGTCGACCCCTATCCCGGGGACCGCCGCCGCATCGGAGCCGCGCACCATCACGATGCGATCCGCCTGGTCGATGGCGAAGCTCCGCCAGGCACCGTCGCCTTCCGCCTCCCACTCGACGCTGAGCAGAACGCAATCGCTGCGGCGCTCGCTCTGATCGAGTGCCTCGGCGAAGGCCGAGCGGTCCTCCGCCTTGCCGTTCAGCCCCGCTGAGCGGGGGCCGAGGGTTTCGACCGGACCCCATCGGGCCATCCGCTCGGCGATCGCCTCGGCGATCCGCCGCGACGGGGCGGCCGGATCGGCTGCGGCGATCGCGATCACCGCGGGGGCGGGCGAGGGGGCGCTGAGACTGCGACTCGCCTGCAGTTGAGCGCCGAGGCCTCGCAGCATGGCGATCGAGAACTTGGGCTCCTCGAGGAGCCGCTCGAACGCGGCGCGATCGACGCGCAGCAGGCGGCTGTCGCGCCTGGCCCTTACCGACGCCGAGCGCGGCGAGCCGGTGAGCAGCGCCAGCTCCCCGATCGTCTCGCCGCGCCCGATCTCCCGCAGCACCTGCGAGGGTTCCTCAGGGGCGAGGGCGACGAGCCGGCCGCTGCCGACGACGTACAGCGAGTCGCCGGGATCGCCCGCCCGGAAGAGCCACTCCCCGGCCCGCAGCCCGAGCCAGTTCCCGTCTCCGACCAGTTCGGCGCGCATCCCCTCCCCGAGCCCGGCCAGAATCGGGACATCCCCCAGGAGATCGCCGACGCTGGACGCGGTTGGCGCCATCCCTAGACCCGATCTGGCTTCATCAAGCTCACCGTTCCTCGCCCGAACAACGCCCTGCAATTGGTCGCGTTTCCGCCAGAAGCGAGATCGACGCTACCCCGGCAGGGCCGAGATCTGCAATGGCAGAATTGAGTAGACCGGCTGACCGACCGGTCTCCCAATGCTCCTCAGCTCTGCGGCGGGGCCGGCGCTGCCCCTCGCGGATCGGGCTCGGGGGCGGCGTCTGTCCGCAGCCCCCAGACGACGATTCCCTGCGCCCGTCCCCGCACCGGCTGCTCCCCGATCAGCTCGAGCGCCGCCGCGGACTCGGCGGAGAGCTGTTCGCGGGTGGAGTCGGCGATGAACACCGAGAAGCCGCTGCCCTTGGTCATCCCCTCCAGGCGGGAGGCGGTGTTCGTGGTATCGCCGATCGCCGTGTAGTCCATGCGCTGGGGCGATCCGACGTTCCCCGACATCACGGGGCCGCTGTTGAGGCCGACCCCCATCTGGATGCTGTCGGAGATCTCGAGCTCGGAGCGGACCCACTCGTTGAAAGCCTGCAGCCTCGGGCCGATCATGTCGCGGGTCGCGGCCAGGGCCCGCTCGGCGTGGTCGGACTGCTCAAGCGGCGCGCCGAAGACGGCCATTATCCCGTCGCCCATGTAGGAGACCAGCGTTCCCTCGCGGTCCATGATCGCGTCGGTCATCTCGGTCAGGTAGCGGTTGAGGACGTCGATCACCTGGTCCGGCTCGAGCGTCTCCGAGAGAGAGGTGAAGCCGCGGATGTCGCTGAACAGGACGGTCACCTCCCGCCTGGTCCCACCGAGGCGGACGTCGCCGCCGGCCTGCTCGAGCACCTCGTCGACCACCGCGGCCGGGACAAAGCGGGCGAAGGTGTCACGGGTGCGGATTCGCTCCACGGCATCGACCGCGTAGTGGACGGCGAGGGTGCCGATCGCCCCCACCGTGAGGGCGAGCAGCGGGTAGACCACCGGGAGGATGACGCCGGCGTTGAAGGCGATCTGCGCGGCGACCAGGTAGATGGCGGCCATCGCGATCGCGCCGGCGAGCGCCACCAGCGGTCGCAGGCGAAGGCTCCCGAGCGGGATCACCAACCCCATCGCCACGATCAGGTAGATGTCCACGCCGACGGGTGAGGATTGGAGGGGGAAGCCGTCGAGCGCCGTGGCGATCACGTTGGCCTGAAGCTCGGGGCCGTTCATCAGCTCGTTCCCCGCAGTCGAGGTCGGATGAAGGTCCTGTAGTGACGGAGCGCCGGCGCCGATGACGACGATCCTGTTGCGGAAGGTCCCCGGCGGGAAGCGGTCCCGCAGGACCTTCGAGAAGGGGATCGCCTGGAAGGTCCCCGGGGGCCCGCGGAAGTCGATCCAGGCGGAGTCGCCGCCCATCTCCTCCCGGGTGATCGGCTCCCCGGTTGCCGACTCGGCTGCGACGAGGCCGAAGCTCTTCAACCTGCGGGTCTTGAACGGAACCTTGCGGATCGTCGCCCCCGGGCCGACCTTGAAATCGCTGTTGGCGGCGTGCGCGTCGACGCTTCGGAGCACGGACTCGCCGCCGAAGATGTTGGAGTGCCCCTGCCGGTCCACTTCGTCGGTTGCCAGGGTCATCCCGCCCATCCTTCCGACCGCGCTGATCAGGGCGTTGTCCTGGCGGGGAGTCGTGGGCTCGGTGAACTGGACGTCGTAGGCGATCGCGCGCGCCCCGTCCCTGCGCAAATTGTCGATCACCCTGGCGTGCATGGAGCGGGGAAACGGCCATTGCCTGTTGAGCTGGTCGAAGGTCGTTGCGTCGATCAGCACCAGGACGATGTTGGGGCGCGCCTTGTCCGCGTTTCTGATCGCGAAGCGGGCATCGACGCTGTTCAGCTCCGGCGCATGCAGCAGCCCGAAGGCGTAGGTGAGGATGCCGACCGCGGCGGCGAGCACCGCCACGGCGAAGCAAAGCCGCCGCTTGCTCACCGACCCCAGCCCAGGTGTCGCGTCGAGTCGCTCATCGGGTCCCTCGCCGGACCTGCCCAAACTATGCGCGGCGCGGAGCGGGGTCAAGCGAGAACCGGGTAGCCGGGCCCCTGATCTGCCAGCGGGCTCGAAATCTCAGCCCACATAAGGGAGGATCCGGCCCTTGGCTCGGGAGCCCGATCCTCTTGCCCTCTCCGCGCAGCAGATGCGGGAGATGGCCCATGCGACGCTCGACATGCTGATCGAGATGGTCGGGGACCTCGGTTCGCTTCCAGCCCAGAGGCGCGCGACCCCGGCGGAGATGAAGGCCCGTCTGCCGGGAGTCCTGCCGGCCGAGGCGGTCCCCTTCGAGCGGCTGCTCGGCGAGCTTCGCGAGAATGTCGTCCCCTACGGCTGCATAAACGGCCATCCGCGCTTCTTCGCCTTTGTCCCGGGCGGTGGCACCTTTCCCGGGATGCTCGCCGACCTGATCGCCAGTGCCCTCAACTTCGAGGTCAGCTCCTGGATGGAGGCGGCTGGTCCCTCGCGCGTCGAGGCGATCGTGATCGACTGGTTCAAGCAGTGGATCGGCTACCCGCCGGCGGCCGCAGGGGTGCTGGTCTCCGGGGGATCGGCCGCCAACCTGACGGCGCTCGCCTGCGCCCGCGAGGCGATCGCCGGAGCGATGAGGCAGGACCTGATCGTCTACGCCTGCGACCAGGCGCACTCCTCGGTCGCCCGCGCCGCCCGCGCTCTCGGGTTTCGCCCGGAGCAGATGCGGATCCTCCCGAGCGATGGTGATTTCCGCCTTCGCCCCGACGCCCTCCAGGGGGCGATCGCCGCCGATCGCGAGGCGGGCCTGACCCCGTTCGCCGCCTGCGCCAGCGCAGGCTCCACCAACACCGGCGCGATCGACCCCCTGCCGGAGGTGGCCTCGATCTGCGAAGCCGAGCGGGTTTGGCTACACGTTGACGGTGCCTACGGCGGCTTCGCCGCGATCACGGAGAGGGGGCGGGCGGCGCTGGCCGGGATCGAGCGCGCCGACTCGGTTACCCTCGACCCCCACAAGTGGCTCTATCAACCGTTCGAGTGCGGCTGCCTGCTGGTCCGCGAGGGGAGCCTGCTCGAAGATGCGTTTCGGATCACCCCCCACTACCTCAAGGACGCCAAGGCCGACCACGGGGAGATCGACTTCGCGGACCGGGGCCTGCAGCTCTCGCGGATGGCGCGGGGACTGAAGGTCTGGATGTCGGTGAGGGCGTTCGGGATCGACGCGTTCCGCGACGCCATCGATCGCTGCCTGGACCTGGCGCTGCTCGCCGAGAGGCGGATCGAGGAGAGCGAGGAGTTCGAGCTGCTCAGCCCGGCAAAGCTGGGGATCGTCTGCTTTCGGCGGCTGTTCGGTGGCGAGAGGTCAGAGGACGAGCTCGAGGAGCTCAACCGCAGGCTGGTGGCGGCGCTCGACGCGAGCGGTTTCGGGCTGCTCTCCTCGACCAGGTTGGGTGGCGTTTACGCGATCCGGATCTGCGTGCTCAACCACACCAGCGGGGAGTCCGACGTCCTCGGCGTGCTCGACTGGATGGAGCGGGCGGAGCTCGACGTTGATCTCCCCGCCCCGGCGGCCGCCGTCCGCTCCTCCGAGCCCTCGGCCGACCTCAGCCGGGGGCTGCTCGAGACCTGGGCCGGTGAGGGCGATCTGCTGGCCGCGGTGCGCGAGGTTCCGCTCTTCGAGGACTTGGATGCGAAGCAGCTCGCCGACCTGGCTCGCAGCTCACGGATCAAACGTTTCGGGGCCGGGGACCGGGTGATCACCCGATGGAGCGCCGGCCGCGACTTCTTCGTCATCCTCGAGGGCCGGGCCCGGGTGGAGCTCGAGCAGGGCTCCCCGCTCGAGCTGGGACCCGGGGACTTCTTCGGGGAGCTGGCCGCCCTCGACTGGGGGGCGGGTTACGGATACGTCAGGCTCGCCACGGTCTCCGCGGTCGAGCCTCTGTCGCTGCTCGCCGTGCCCGCCGAGACCCTGAACGGGCTGCTCGCCGAGGCGCCCACGCTGGCGGCCGAGATCGAAGCCGCCGCGAAGCAGCGCATCCATCGCACCTGAGCGCTCCTCGAGGCCGCTTCGCACTCAGTGCTTGCGCTTTGGCCCGGCCACGTAGCTCTGCCCCTTGTGCAGCAGCACCTTGCGTCCGGTGCGGAAGTCGCGCACCAGGACCTCGCCGCGCTTGACGAAGGTCAGGGTCGAGCCGTCGCAGCGGTCCCATACCAGCCACCAGGTGCCGCGCACCGAGCCGGAGCTGTTCTTCCCGGTCGAGGAGTGGTGGCCCTTGCCCTTGCCCCAGAGGTGACGGCCCCTCCTGCCCTTCCGCGCAGCGGTCGCTCGCCCCTTGCCGCAGGCCAGCGGGCCGACCAGCTTGGCGTCGGTGTAGCCGCGGGTGGCCTTGCCCTGGCGCAGCTTGAACATCCCCTCGAAGAAGTCAACATGGCGGGCGCCCCCCTTGCCGTCGGAGGAGACGATGTGGACGCGGCCCTTGCGGGCGTCGATGATCGTCCCGATCGGGATCAGTCCCTTGTTCTGGAGAAGGACGAACTTCTTGGTACCGGGGAGCTTCACCTTGACCACCCCGCTGACCGGGCTGGCGTTGGCCCTCTTCTTGAAGATGGGTGGACCGCTGCCGAGAACGTCGAAGCTGCGGATAACGGGTGTCGGATCGGTGTTGGCGGCAGGGTCGGTGGCCCGCACCCGGAAGAAGTAGCTTCCCGGTGCCAGGGGCGTGGGGGAGGTGTGGCTCGCCCCGGGGCCGGAGCAGGGAACGAACTGCGGGGTGCCGGTGTCGATCGAGCACTCGAAGGTCGATCCGCCCTCGCTGGAGCCGAAGTCGAAGGTCGGGGTCGGATCGCTGGTCGCGCCGGGGACGGTCGAGATCGTCGTCCGGGGCGGGGTCGTGTCGGGGATCGTGCCGGTGGGTGAGAGGGCGGTGATCAGCGAGCGGGTCAGCGTGGTGTGCGCGGGAACGCTGAGGCTCCAGCTGAGCCCCGCCCCGTTGTCCTGGAAGGTGGTGCAGTCACAGGTTCCGGGGAGCTGAGTCCCAGCGGCGTCGATCGCGGCCCAGACCGTGCCGTACCCCGACTCGACGAAATGGCTACCGGCGCTGGCCGGGACGAACCCCTCCACCCGGCCCGCCGGGGAGTTGTTGGGGTTCGCCGAGCAGTAGATCCCTCCGGTGGTGGAGTCGTGGAAGCCGTTACCGGAGTCGGATCCCTCCAGGTAGCAGTCGGCAGCGTGGTAGAGGGTGGCCGGCACCGCGGCTCCCGAGCCGGAGGTGTTGGTCACCGCGACGTCGGTGCGGTAGACCTGCTGGCCGACGATGTAGCGGTCGGTCTGGGTGATCTTGAGGTTGGTCGTGGGGACGTTCACCGTGGTCACCACCCGGTAGGGGTCGGCCGAGGTGCCGGCGCCCGTGACCGCGGTCTGGCTGACCGGTGTATAAGCGGTGCGAGCCGTGCCGGCAGGCACGGAAGGCCCGTAGCTGACCCCCCCGGTGGAGAGGAAGGTCCCACAGGCGCCGGGGTCGGTCCCGCTGTAGAAGACGGGGTGTGTATCGCCCGAGTAATCCGCCTGGCAGGCGAGGCTGTCGTTGAGGTAGATGTTGGTCATCGGACCGCTTGAGGTGATCACCCGCTGGGCGGCAGAGGCATTGGGGGCAATCACGATCAGCGCCGCGAGGGCAATCAGGGCGCCGATCAAGGGCCGCGGCAGGATGCGGGCGCCGCCGCCGTCCGGGCGACGCCTTCGATCTCTCCGCAGCCGATTCGGGTTCACCGCATCCCTCAGGTGACGTCTCGATTTCGTGGGGCTCCACGGTGAAACGCCCAGCGCACCACCCCGCCTCGCCGAACGTGTCCAATCTATTCGCGGGGCATATCCCTACGCAACCCCAAAAATAGGGACTGGAGCCCGCACCTCGCGTGGCTCTAGGGTTGATGAATGGGGCGATTGGGGGCTCTTCTCCACGCAGCGCGGGCCGCGTTCGAGAACCCGGACCTGGGGAGGATGCAGATTTCGTGGACGGCGATGTCGTTCGCGACCTGGGGGTTCGCGATCGCACTCGGGGTCTATGCATTTGATCTGGGCGGTTCGACCGCGGTGGGCATCGTCGCCGCGATCCGCCTGCTGCCGGGCGTGTTCGCCACCCCGTTCGCGGGAGTGCTCGGCGACCGTCACTCGCGCCGGCAGGTCCTGCTCGGGTGCACCGCGTCGACCGCGGTCGTGCTCGCCCTGGCCAGTGCCGCGGCGGGTCTCGGCGCCCCCGCGGCGATCGTCTACGTCCTCGCCGGCCTGTTCACGGTCGTCGCCAGCCCCTACATCCCCGCCGAAGGGGCGATCTTCCCGATCCTGGCGCGCACCCCGCAGGAGCTCTCGGCGGCCAACGTCGCCCGCGGGGTCGCCGACAATCTCGGCTTCCTGCTGGGCGCGGTCGCCACCGGCCTCGTCCTGGTGGCGAGCGGGCCGGCCCTGGCCTTCGGGATCACCGCGGTCGCCGCCGCGGTCGCCGCCGCGGTGATCTCAGGAGTGCGCCGTGACAGCCGCCCCGAATACGCCGGACCGGAGGCGGCGGGCGGGATCGTCGCCGAGACGACGACCGGCGCCCGCTCGATCCTCTCCGAGCAGGGCCTGCGGCTGGCGGGCAGCGCGATCGTGCTCCTCTCCGTGTTCGAGGGCGCGCTCGACGTCCTGGTTGTCACGGTCGCCCTCGAGCTGCTCGACCTGGGGCGCGGCAGCGTCGGCTTCCTAAACGCCCTCTGGGGTCTGGGGGCGGTGGCCAGCAGCGCCGCTCTGGTCTCGATGATCGAGCGCGGCCGGCTGACCGTGGCGCTGACGGCCGGCTGCCTGCTGACCGGCGCATCAACCGCGTTGACCGGAGTCTGGGCGCTCCCGGCCGTCGCCTATCTGGCCTGGCTCGGGATCGGCGCCGGCTTCAACCTCACCGATGTCGCGGCCCGCACCCTGCTCCAGCGGCTCGGCTCGGACGAGGTGCTGGGGCGGGTGATGGGGACCCTGGAGACGGCGCGGGTGGGAGCGATGGCCCTCGGCTCGATCCTCGTCCCCGTGGCGGTTGCCCTGCTCGGGGTCCGGGGAGCCCTGTTCGCGTTCGCGGCGCTGCTGCCCGCCTTCGTCCTGTTGCGCTCCGGGGCTCTGCGAGCTTTCGAGGTAGGGGCTCCTGTCTCGGAGCGGGGCTACTCCCTGCTGCGGAGCGACCCGATCTTCGAGCCGCTGCCGATGGCGACGGTTGAGCGGCTCACCCATGCGCTGGTCACGCTCCACGCGGCCCCCGGGGAGGAGGTGATCACCGAGGGCGAGCGCGGCGATCACTTCTACCTGATCGAGAGTGGCGAGGTCGAGGTGACCGAGGGCGGCGAGCTCCGATGCCTTCAGGGCCCGGGGGAGTCTTTCGGCGAGATCGCCCTGCTGCGCGATGTCCCCCGCACGGCCACGGTGCGGGCAAGGACCGAAACGGTGCTGATGGCGCTCGAGCGCGAGCACTTCATCGCCGCGGTCACCGGCCACGACCGCAGTCACGAGGCCGCCCACGCGACCGCCGAGGAGCGACGGCCCTCGGGCGTGCCGGTTTCCTGAGCCGGGCGCCGCGGGGCCTTCAGCGATTGGCTCGGTCGGCCGATAAGCAGTCCCATGGAGTCACGATCGTGGCTTTGCCCGACCGAGCTTGACCGTGCCCGGGTGACCGAGGCCAGCCCGCGGGTCCGCCGCGCCCGCGAGGTCGCCGCCGGTGCCTGCGGCCTGGCGCTGATCGCCTCCGGGCCCTGGTTCGGGTGGTGGACCCTCGGCCTGTTCGCGATCGCGGTCGCCAACCTCGCCACCCTGGAATGGCGTTTCTCGCGGACCGAGCACCCGGAGCGGGTCGCGGCGCGCAGCCTCTGCCTCAACACCGCGCTGTTCGCCGCCGGCGTCGCCCTCAGCGGCGGTCCGGAGAGCGCGGCGCTGCCCTGGCTGGTGATCCCGGTGGGGATGGCGGCGACCCGCTTCCGCGCCCCCGTCGTCTGGGCCTACGCGGGCCTGACCGCGGTGGTGATCCTGGCGGTGACCGTGGGGATCGATCCCGCCGGCGCCGCCCATGATCCCCTGCTGGTGATGGTCACGCTGACGCTCCTGGTCGGCCTGGCGGCGATCACCTCGGCCCTCACCGGCGCCGAGCTGATCCACCGCGACGCGGCCGTGCTCGATCCGCTCACCGGCCTGCTCAACCGGACCGGGCTGGAGGCGCGGGTCGCCGAGCTTGAGCAGCAGGCGAGCCTCACCGGGGATTGGGTCTGTTTCGTCGCCTGCGACCTCGACCATTTCAAGGCGGTGAACGACACGCACGGCCACGAGCGCGGCGATGCGGTGCTTCGGGCCGTCGCCTACGAGCTGCGAAAGGCGCTGCGCTCGTTCGAGCTGATCTACCGGCTCGGCGGCGAGGAGTTCCTCGTCGTCCTGCCGGGAACAGACCCGGCCGGGGGTAAGGAGATCGCGGAGCGGCTGCGGGCAACGGTCGCCACGTCCCGCCCCGGTGGTGTCGAGTTGACGATGTCGGTTGGGCTGAGCGCGGCGCAGGGCGATGCGGTCGAGCATCATGTCCTCTTCCGCAGCGCCGACGAGGCGCTGTACGAGGCCAAGAACCGCGGCCGCGACCGGGTGGTCGTCTCCGGAGCGTCCGACCCGGCCCTCGAGCCCGTTCCCGCCCTCGCCTCGGCCTGAGCTCAGCTGAGGGCCCTCAGCTCGCCGGCAGCGGGTGGGTGCCGCAGCGCAGGAAATACGGCAGCTCGCCAAGTTGCGCCGCCACGGTTGCGCTCACCGGCCCGGCGAAGCGCCTCCCGTTCCCCGCCGCCTTCCAGCAGCCCGGCGGGAGGTAGACGCGACGCGAGGTCGCTCCCTGCGTGATGACCGGTGCCACCAGGAGGTCGGGTCCCAGCAGCCACTCCTGGTCCGCCTGCCTCGCCCGCTTCCCGGAGGGATCGGCGAGCCACAGGGGACGGGTCGGGGGAACGCCCGTCGCCTCGGCGCGGCGCCACAGCCGCATGATCAGCGGCACCGCCCGCAGGTGCAGATTCGAGAGCCGGCGGTAGATCCGCACCGTCTCCGAGTCGAAGGTCCAGGGAGCGTGGGTCCCGGTGGGCCCGGCACCGTGCAGCCTGTAGACCGGGCTGAGCGCCGCCCACTCGGCCCAGCGGATGAACAGCTCCTTGGTGGTCGGCGGGGTGGTGAGATCGAAATACCCCCCGATGTCGGTGCCGAAGCCGTAGGCGCCCCCGATCGCCCGGTTCAGCATGTCGGGCGTCGAGGAGGCGAGGCCCGACGAGCGGGTCCAGTCGGTGGTCTCATCGCCGGGGAAGTTGCCGCCCTCATATGCGGTCGCGCCGGGGCGCCCGGAGTAGCCGGCCCGGGTGAAGAACCACAGCTTGCGGCGCGGATGCCGGCGCTCGTAGCCGTCGATCTCCTCGCGGGTCGCCCTGTGGTAGAGGGTCAGGTAGCGGTTGTGCATGGTCACGCCGGTCTGCCCGTCGTCGAAATGCATCCCGAGGAGGACCTCCTCCCCGAAGTCCTCCATGAAGCCGTCGAAGCCGAGGTCGAATATTCCCCGCACCTGGCGCTTCCAGTAGCGCACCGCCGCCGGGTTGGTGAAGTCGATCAGGGCGATGTTCTGGCCGGCGGTACCCGTGGTCAGGTAGGGGGTGCCGTCGGCGTGCGTCGTGACCCACCCTTTTCGGACGGCGTTCGAGTCCGGCTCGACCCAGGGTCGCAGGTAGGCGAGGGGGTGGATGTGGCGGTTTCGCAGGGTCTTGATCACCTCGGCCTGAAGCTGCGGGCTGACGAACGAGTGAAGGGCGAGGCCGTGGTTGTCGCCGCCCGGGAAGCCCCAGCCCTCGATCCGGTAGGCGCGGATCGGGATCCTGTAGCGCCGCAGGTCGCGCATGTCGGCACGGAGGTTCGCCTCGTAGTCGGCCTCCGTCTCGCCGAAGTTCTTGACCAGCCGGTCCATCATCGGCCCCAGCGCCCAGCGCGGCGGAAGCGGCTGGCGTCCGCTCAGTGAGGTCAGTGTGTCGATCGCCCGCCGGGCGCCGCCGGGCGCGACGATGTAGCTCAGCCGCCTCGCCGAGGCGGTGACGTTCCAGCGATTCGGGCCGTCGGCGGCGAGCTTGAATCGCCCCAGCTGGGGCTGGTCGAGCAGGAACCCGTAGCGGTGCGAGGAGACGAACTCGCCCAGCGGGTAATAGGCGGCGGGCGGCCCGTTCGGGTAGAGCGAGCTGCCGTCCCCGCCCTGGCCCCAGCCGGTGGTGCCGTTGATGTTCTCCTCGTTGATGAAGCTGGAGAAGACCCTGCCGCGCTGGTCGAGACCGAGATGGTGGCCCCCGAATCCGAAGAACCCCTCGCCTTTGCGGGACGCGAAGGAGTCGCCGATCGTCGCCACTCCGGCGGCGGGGTGGGCGCTCACCCGCACCGAGATCGCGCAACACCCGAGCGGGGCGAGGTCGACCTGAAGGGTGCGGCCGCTGGGGTCGCCGGTCGAGAGGGTCAGCCGCATCCCGCGGCCGGCCCGCTTCGCGCTCATCACCCGCTCTGCGGCGTACTGGACCCCGGAGCGCTCGCCGCTCATCAGGTTGCCGCCGAACAGGCCGCCGTCGTATTGCTGGAGCGTCTCCGTGCCGACCAGGAAGCTGAGGGGCGAATACAGGGTCGGGGTGGAGGGGTTGTCCATCCCCGGCGCGAGGGGATCGGTGGTCGGCGGCGTGGTCAGCGAACCGGGATTGCGGTTCTCGACCTCGCGCAGCACCGAAGCGCCCCGGGCCTCGGAGAAGCTGATCCTGAACGGGTTGCGCCCGACCACGGCGCGGGCCTGGGGCGCCTCGACGACGATCGCGGCCGCGTTCGCCGCCGACGGGATCAGCAGGAGCAGGAGCAAGCAGGCCAGGGGCGCCGCGGCTGCGACTACCCTGCCGTCGCCGGGGGTCACCGTCGAGTGACGTCCTCGCAGGTCTTCGCCACCTTCGACCTACGGTTGGTGATCACGACGCCATGTCCTCGACCGCAGTCGATCCTGTTCTTGCCCGTCGTGTCGATGACCTTGTCGTTCCCGCGCCCGGCGCAGATGAGGTCGTTGCCGCGACGGCCCTTGATCACGTCGTCGCCGGCGAGGCCGGCGACGACGTCCGGGAACTTCGAGCCCGCGAGCTTGTCGGCCTCCTCGGAACCGACAATCGCCGCCAGCTCGCCGAAGCACCTCGGCGGCTCGACCTCGATGCCCTCGAAGTAGCCGCCGTTGGCTCCCGCGACCTTGGTCTTGCCACCGGTCCTCGGGTTGACGCGGATGACGCCGGCGCTGCCGGCGGCGACGAAGATCTTCCCGCTCGAAGCGACGGCGGGTTGTGTGACATCGGTCAGCAGGCCGCCGCTCGCCAGGGGGTGCGCTTTCCCCGTGGCCGGGTTCACGCGGTAGATCACGTTCGGGGTCGTCTCGTCGGCGACCAGGATCCGACCCTTCGGATCGATGTCGATCCCGTAGGGGCTGTCGAACGGCGTGCCCGAACCGATCTGCCGCGAGGCTCCGGTAGCCCGGTTGACCCGAAAGAGCTTTCCGTCGGTGATGTCTGAGACGACGAGCGAGGCGTTGTGGTCGACCTCGATCCCGAACGGGTGGATCGTGTTGCTGTTGAGACCGAGCGCCGTTGGGTTTCCCGCCGTTGGACTGAGCCGGAAGATGGCCGGCGCCTCGAAGTCGGGCGCATAGAGCAACCCGTTCGGGCTGCGGTCGACGTAGACGGGCTGTGCCAACGGCGAGGACTCGGCGACCGGTGATACCGAGTGCGTCTTGACGTTGACCTTGAAGATCGCACCGCTGCCGTCAGGGGCGCTGTAGTCGGCGACGAAGAGCTGGCCGCTGGGCGCGAAGGTCATGCCGGCCGGATTAACCAGTCCGTGCCCCGACGCGACGATGGACTTGTGACCGTTGCTCGGATCGATTCGGAGGATCTTCGACTTCCCGGAGTCGGCGACGATCAGGTCGCCGGGCCTTCCGAGCGCCGCCGGCGCGGCCAGCGCGGCGACGACCAGCCCCCCCAACAGGGCCCCAATCCACGTTCCCCGTCTCAACGCAGGTGAGTCTATCGTCGTGGGCGCACCGTCTTCGACGATTTCGATCACAGGGACACTGTGGCTTTCGATTCAGTGAGGTGCTGGTGATGCTCGAGCTTTGACGGCCGCGTGGCTCGAAAGGCCGCTCAGCTCGCCGAGCGGCTGACCTCGGTTACGGGCAGCCCGACCTCGGTCCGCACGCGCTCCGCGAGTGCCCCTGCGGACCCCCATCTCGCCTCACCCCCGGACAGCATCACCACTTCGTTCGGAGGGAACTCTCGCAGGCCGTCGAGCAGGGAGTCCATCGGTTCGGCGACGTCGGCCCGCCCGCTCGCCTGCACCCCGGCTGCGCTCAGCGTCTGGAGGGCCGCGTCCACCCGCTGCCTGGCCAGCTCGACCTCTCGGTCGACGTCATCGGTGAGATCTCGCAACCGCGAAGAGGCGACCACCGGGGCGACGATCATCACCTCGGTGGCGGTGCGCTCCTCACGACGGCAGACCTCGCGACAGAGCGCCGGGTCCTCGAGCCCCCGATTGGCGACCACCAGCACCCGGTGCCGAGGTCCCTCGCTCTGGCGGGTGACATCCAAGGAAGCGGGCGGTTTCCCGCGTTCCCGGATCGCAAACACGAACATCGGGATCCACACGGCCACGGCGACGCCGAGGCCGGCGAGGGGCCCGGCGAAGCGAAACACCGCCAGGCTGATCGCGAGCACCGCAAAGGTGTAAAAGGTGGCCGGGATACCGACCAGGTCCGATTCCAGCCAGCGAGCCGCTCGCCTCTTCCCGGCCGCGGTCCTCGATCTGGGTCCGGCGTTGTCGTCTGCCATCGAAACTCTCGCTTCTGCGGTCCCTCTTGATTGCCGGATCATGATCGCAGCCCGCGCCTTGGTTGACAGGGGTGGTGACACCGGAGTGCTCGAACCGAGATCATCTCCTGTGCTCGTGTCCGCTCCCCATCGATCGCCCCGCACGTTCGCCTCGCCAGGTGAGGCGATCCGCGACCTGCTCGGGGTCGCGCGGCGGGCTCGGCCGCTGGTCGCCGCCTACCTTCGTGGCGGCGTCGACCCGAAGCTGCGTGAGCGGGTCATGGTCGCCGTCAGCCGCGTCAACTCCTGCCGCGGCTGCACCTTCATGCACGAGCGCATGGCCAGCCGCGTGGGCGTTTCTCGCGACGACCTGGAGGCGATTGGCCTCGACGATCTGGGGAGCCTCGACGATCGCAACCGTGCAGCGGTCGCCTACGCTGCTGCGCTGGCCGAAACACGCTTTCGTGGGCCGATCCCCGCCGATCTGGCTGCCGGCGCGGCCCATCACCTGACGCCGGATGAACTGGCCGCCGTCGATGCCGTCGCACGGGCGATGGCCCTGGCCAACCTGTCCGCGAACACGGCCGAGGAGCTAGTCGACCGTCTCCGTTCCGCCGCAACAGCTGGCAATGGCGCCGGCTGAAGTCCGTTCCACTATGAGGACGTTGGCCCCGGTCCCAGGCCGTTGACCACCCATGCAACGACAGTCCCTGGCGCGCGCGCATTCGCCGGCGCGCCGTGTAGGACTCAGTCAATTCGGAGTGTTGCCGCCTCGTGCTGACGCAATCAAGCCGCTTGTGCAGCATGCGGCGTCACCAGGAATCGCTCTTCGAATGTGAATCCGGCCTCTAGCGCGCGCCGCAGCGGGCAGGTTTCGGCGACCCGCTCTAGGCGGCGAAGCTGCTCGGTCGAGAGATCGTCGGGGAGATGCACTGTGACCTCGAGGCGCCGTGGCGAGCACTCGGTGTCGTAGTCGACGTGGACCGAGGCTTCGCCGATGTCCCAGCCTTGCCTCTCGGCGTACATCGCGATCATCGTCGCGACGCAGCTTGCAAGTGCCGCCGGCAGCAGCTCGTGCGGGGCAGGCCCCTCGTTCGTACCGCCGAGTGAGGCGGGCTCGTCGGTGACGATCGTGTGGCGTCCATTGACATCCACCTCATGCTTGAGCGGCGTGCCGCCCATGCGTCGTGCTGTTGCCATCATGGCCATTGACAAGCACACTAGCACACAACGCAGTAGTTGTGTTATCATCGCCAGCGATGACACCACCCGCGATGACACCGAGCGTCACGACAGCTGCCATCCCGCACCCGCTTCCCACTCCTCTGATCGAGCGAATCGCCGAGCGCTTTCGGGTGCTCGCCGAGCCGATGCGGATCACCCTGCTCGACGCGCTCCGGGACGGGGAGGCCACCGTCCGAGACCTTCAGGAGGCAACCGGCGCCTCGCAGCAGAACGTCTCCAAGCATCTCGGCGTGCTGCTCCGGAGTGGGATCGTCCGGCGGCGGAAGGAGGGCAACTTCTCGGTCTACTGGATCGCCGATCCGATGGTCTTCTCGCTGTGTGAGGAAGTCTGCGGCGGGTTGCGGCGCGAAGCCGACGAGCTCGGCGCGCTCTTTGAGGGAGGCGAGTGACCGTGTACCGCTCGTCGATTTCGACTCGCTGGCCGCTGGAACGAGCGCTGTTTGCGCTCGCCGGAGGCGTGACCCTGGCGAGCGTCGCCCTGGTTGTTCTCGTCTCGCCCTGGTTTCTCTTGCTGACCGGATTCGTCGGCGTCAACCAGTGGCTCTACGTCCTGGTCGGCGCCTGTCCGGCGTCGCTGATCCTCAAGCGCGCCTTCGGCCTGCGCTCGGTCGTCTACCCGGACCGGGCGACGACGAGGGTCCAATGACCTCTGTCGGACCGGTGGGGAGGCTGGGTCGCTATACGGCGACGCACTTTCGGACCATGCTGATCGCGTGGGCGATCGTCGCCGTGGTGCTCGGATTCTTCGCGCCCCGGGTTGAGCAGGCCCTCTCTGGGGCCGGCTGGGAGACCACGGGCTCGCAGTCGGTAAAGGCGCGCCAGTTGATCGACAAGAACTTCCGAGGGCTCTCGAGTTATGGCCTGATGACGGTTGTCCACTCGCCGGCAAAGACCGTCGGCGACCCGGGCTTCCGCACCACGGTTGCCGCGGTTGAGCGGAAGCTCCGGACTGACCCCGCGGTCAGCTCGGTGGTTCCGCCGCAGCCGGGCGTCTCGATCTCGCCCGACGGCCACACGGCGATCGTGCAGGCCGGGGCGGCCCGTGACTCCAATGCGATGGTTCGTGCCGCCGACGCTCTAAAGGGCCCGCTCGGCGCTCTCGGCCGCGACGGTGTGCAGGTCCACCTCACCGGGGCTGCCGGGATGTGGTCGGACTTCAACGCCGCCAACAAGAGCGCCATGCTTCGCTCGGAGGTGATCTCCTGGCCCGTGACGATGGCGATCCTGATCATCGCCTTCGGCTCGCTCGTCGCTGCCGGCCTGCCGCTGATGCTGACGATGATCGGCTTGCTCGCGGCGGCGGGGTCGCTCTATCTCGGCACCCAACTGCTGCCGATCTCGATTTGGGCGATGAATTTCGCCCTGATGTTCGCCCTGGCGCTTGGTATCGACTATGCGCTGTTCATCGTCTATCGCTTTCGCGCCGCCTTCTTCGGCTCTCGACTCACGGCTGTTGAGGCAACAGCGCAGACGATGGACACCGCCGGCAAGGCCGTGCTCTTCTCCGGTCTCACAGTTTTGATCTCGCTGACGGCGGTGATGCTCGTCCCGAGCCCGGCCTTCCGCTCGATGAGCCTCGGGATCATGCTCGCGGTCCTGTTCGTCCTTGCGGCGACGCTGACCTTGCTCCCGGCGGTGCTCGCGAGACTCGGCCCCAGGGTCGACAAGGTCTCCCTGCCTTGGGTCCACTCCGGCGAGCACCGCTCACGGCGCTTCGCCGCCTGGGGGGAGCGCCTTTGGCGACGGCCCCTCGCATATGGGATCCCAGCGCTGATCGCCCTACTGGCGCTCGCGTTTCCCGTCACCGAGCTTCGAACCGCGATGCCGTCGATCAAGGTGGTTCCACCGGGAGATTCCTCGCGGGTCGGCTATCGGCAGGTTCAGGCGGCGATGGGTCCCGGGTCGACCGGGCCGCTGCAGATCGTCGCGCCCGCTGGTCAAGCGGCCGCCGCGGCGACCGTGGTCAGTCACGACCCGGGCATCGCCGAGGTCCTGCCGGCGCAAGGAGGCGGTGCCAACCGGGCCCTGATCAATGCGATCCCGAATCAGGATCCCTCGAACCCGAGCGTCGGCCGCACGATCGACCGCCTGCGGGCGGAGCTGCCGCCGAGCGCCGTGGTGGGTGGGGCCGTGGCCGAGAACCACGACCTCCAGCAGGCCCTCTCGGCCAAGACGCCACTGGTGATCGGCGTCGTGCTCGCGCTCGGTTTCCTGCTGCTGCTGGTCGCGCTCCAAGCGCCGCTGATCGCGGCCGTGGGGGTGGTCACGAACCTGCTCGCCACCGGCGCCGCGTTCGGCGTCGCCAAGTGGATCTTCCAGGATGGGGCACTCCACTCGCTGCTCGGCTTTCAGCCGCAGGGCTTCCTCGACGCGTGGGGGCCTGTCTTCTTCTTCGCGATGATCTTCGCGATTTCGATGGACTACACGGTGTTCCTCCTCTCCTCGGCCAAGGAGCACTGGGATCGAACCGGCGACGCCAAGGAGGCGATGATCGGCGGCCTCGCCCACTCCGGGCGGGTCATCTTCGCCGCCGGCGCCGTGATGGTCGCCGTCTTCTTCACATTCGCCCTCTCGGGACCGCTGCCGCCGAAGGAGATGGGTGTGATTCTCGGCGTCGCGGTTCTGCTCGATGCGATGCTGATCCGCCTCTTGCTGGTGCCGGTTCTCCTGCGGCTGCTCGGCCCGCGGGCCTGGTACCTGCCGCGGTGGGCGAACCGGTTCCTCCCTGACGTGCGGTTTGGCCATGCGTAGCGCCGGTTGCGATGCGAGGGGAATAGGGTCGGCGACGTGAAACGCGTGGTCATCCTCGGCGGCGGCAGTGGCGGCGCCGTTGCCGCCAAGCGCCTCGGGCGCTGGTCAAAGGAGGGTGAGTTCGAGGTCGTATTGATCGACCGCAGCCACTGGCACGAGTACAGGCCGAGCTATCTCTGGGTGATGACCGGCAAGCGCGAGCCCGACCAGGTGCGCCGAGAGCTCTCGATCCTGTCCGAGCGCTACGGCACCCAGGTGGTGAACGATGAGGTCACCGCGATTGACCCGCAGGCGCGCCGGGTCGAGACCGGGTCGGGCGGCGTTGACTACGACTACCTGATCGTCTCGCTCGGCGCCGAGTTGCGCCGTTCCCAGCGGGTGGCGGGGCTGGAGGCGCCCTGGGAGCTGGACGACGCCCTCGCGGCGAGGGAGCGGCTGGCCGGGTTCGACGGCGGCCGGGTCGTGGTCGGGGTCGAGTCCTGGCCCTATCGCTGCCCCCCTGCGCCGTTCGAGGCGGCGATGATGCTGCGCTACCTGGCCGACCAGCGTGGAGTCTCTGAGCGTACGGAGATTTCGGTCTTCCACATCTGGGAGCGCCCGATGGAGACCTTCGGACCGTTGATGGCCGACGGGTTCGGTCGCCTCCTCGATCAGCGCCAGGTCCGCTTCGAGGGCGGGTTCCACCTCGAGCGCCACGATCCCGACGACAAGGTGTTGCGTTCAAAGGACCAGCGCGAGCTCGCCTACGACCTCGCGCTGGTCGTCCCCGCCCACGAGGCGCCGCAGGTGATCCGCGATTCAGGGATGGCCGCCGAGGGCGGCTATATGGACGTGAAGCTTCCGTCGATGGCCTCCCCCGAGTTCGAGGACGTCTGGGGCATCGGCGATGTCGTCGCCCCGACAATCGGTCTAGGCATGGCCGGTGTCTTCGCGCACTTCCAGGCCGAGCACGTCGTCACCCAGATCATTGACAAGGCGCGCGGCACCTACGTCGGTGAGCTCTACAACATGGTTGGCGTTTGCGTGATGGACACCGGCTACGAGGGCGCTGCCGTCTGGTGTGATTTCACCGACAAGCTCTGTGGTCGCGCCGAGGCTCCAGATTGCCGCATGCTCGGTGGCATGCGCGCCTTCAGGGCGGTCAAGTCAGGATTCGAGGCCTACTGGTTCGCGAACCTGTTCGGAGGCTGAGGGTGTCAGGCGATGACAGCACTCCCTTGACGCCGGAGGAGCGCTCCGCCCTCGAGCGGTTGCAGAAGAGGCTGGCGCGAAACGCCGCGCAGTTGGAGCAAGCGCTGGAGATGGTCGAGCGACTGGCCGACAGCGGCCTTCTGGCCGGCATGAACTCGATCCTCGAAGAGTTCGACGAGAACTTCAGCGCCCTGACGCGGCCCGACCTGATGACGATGGTCGCCAACCTGATGATGCTGATGGGGACGCTCGGTCAGATTCCCTACGAGGGGGGCTTCAAGCTCGCCATGGACGGGCCGCAAGCAATCCGCGAGGCCTACCCTCAGTTCCGCGACCGGACTGAGCCAATGAAGCTGCGCGAGGCGATCGAGATCCTCCGCAGCCCCGACGTCGCCGCCGCGATGGAGCTGATGGTCGCCGTCCTGCGCTCGCAGCGTGGGCACTGATCAGCCAGAGCGGGTCATGACCGCGCCCGGGAGTCGAGAGGTGAGCGCACACCAGGCCTGGGAGGCGGCGCAGCGCGGTACGGCCGAGATCCTGGACCTGAGGACCGAGATCGAACGCCGCCGGTACGGCTGGCCGCCCGGCGCGAGGAGAGCCGCGTTGCTGCGTCACGCCCTCTGGCCGAAGGGCGAGGGAACGATCTACCTCTGCCAGCATGCCAACCGCTCGAAGCTGACCCGGTGGCGTGGCGCGGCGGAAATCACCGACGGCTGGAAGGGCTGGGAAGCGGCCGGGCTTCCGGTCGAGCGCAAGGGTGGGAGAAACGGGTAGGACGGGAGATGACCCGGGGGCTGGACTAGGCGGCTACAAAATCCCTGCAAATCCCTACAGCCCCATCTGCTTGCCGAGGATCTCCTTCATGATCTCGTCGGTGCCGCCGCCGATCGGGCCGAGGCGGGCGTCGCGGAGCGCTCGCTCGATCCCGTACTCGCGCATGTAGCCGTAGCCGCCGTGGATCTGCAGCGCCTCGTCGCAGATCTCGACCAGGCCGCGCTGGGTGACGAGCTTGGCCATCGTCACCTCGCGGATGCACTCCTGGCCCTCGTGGAAGAGGCGCAGGGCGTTGTAGGTGAGGGCGCGGGCGGCCTCGGCGCCCATCGCCATCTCGGCGACCTTGTGGCGGATCGCCTGGAAGGAGCCGATCGGCCGCCCGAACGCCTCCCGCTCGCCGGCGTAGGCGACCGTCGCCTCGATCACCCTCTGCATTGCGCCGATCGCGCCGATCGCCATCAACAGCCGCTCCCAGGCGAAGTTGGCCATGATCAGCGCGAAGCCGCCGTTCTCGGTCCCCAGGAGGTTCTCCGCGGGCACCTCGACGTCGGTGAAGGAGAGCTCGCCGGTGTCGGATGAGTGCCAGCCGAGCTTCTCGAGCTTCGCGGTCACCTCGTAGCCGGGCATCTCGCGCTCCAGTACCAGGAAGGAGATGCCGCCGTGACCGCCTTCCTCGGTCGTCTTGCAGGCGCAGACCAGGAAGTCGGCGCGCACCCCGTTGGTGATGAAGGTCTTGGCCCCGTTGACGACGTAGCCGCCGTCGACCCGGCGGGCGAAGGTGCGGAGCCCGGCGACGTCGGAGCCGGCGCCCGGCTCGGTGATCCCCAGCGCCCCGACCTTCTCGCCCTTGATTCCGGGAACGATCCAGCGCCTGCGCTGCTCCTCGGTGCCGAAGTTGAACACCGGCGGCATCGCGATCGAGGCGTGGGCGTTGAGCCCCGCTCCGACCCCGCCCGAGGCCCCGGAGCGGGCCAGCTCCTCGACCCAGACGGCGTCGTGGAGGTGGGTGCCCCCTTGGCCGCCGTACTCCTCCGGGAACTTCAGGCCGAGGAAGCCGAGCTCTCCGCAGCGCTGGAACAGCTCCCGCGGGAACTCGCGCGCCTCCTCCCACCCGGAAACGTGAGGCGCGATCTCCTCGCGGACGAAGCGGCGTACCGTCTCGCGCAGCTCCTCATGCTCTTCGCCGAAGGGCGGAAGGAGAGCCCGGGCGCCGCTGTCCTTGATCACGCTCAGGGCGCCCGCCAGTCCTCGAGCATGGTGTAACCGCGCCCGGCGTGGTCGAAGCCGAGCAGGTCCCCCTGGAGGTTCTTGCGGCCGCCGTGGTGGTAGGCGCGAACCTCCTTGATCAACCCGTCCCGGAAGCCGAACCACTCGGTGCCGCGGTCGAGACGCTTCTCCCCGGAGCGCGGGTCGCGCCAGGTCATCGTCCACTCGATCACCACCTCGCCGTCGCCCTCGATCCCGTGCTCCAGGTACCACTGGCCGTCGATATTGGCCACAGCCCAGGCCGCGTACTCGCCGATCGTCGCGGCGCCCTCGTGCGGCCCCAGTCGCGTGTAGTAGTGGATCGCGTCGTGTGTGAAGTGGGCCGAGACGCGCTCGGCGTCGCCGCTGTTGAGCGCCTCGTAGTAGGAGCGGACGTGATCAAGCCCCGACATCGATTGCTACTCGATCTCGTTTCGAGACGGTGGGACCTTTGAAGCGCCATATAGGCATCTGAAAGGTCCCACGTCGGTCGCGGCTAGAGCCCGTAGGAGCGGCCGATCACGTCGAGCATGATCTCGTCGGTGCCGGCGCCGATCCGGTTCAGCCGCACGTCGCGATAGGTGCGCTCGATCTCGTACTCCTTCATGTAGCCGTAGCCGCCGAGGATCTGGAGGCACTCGTCGGCCACCTCGCAGGCGACCCGCGAGGAGAACAGCTTCGCCATGGTGATCTCCCGCACCGGGTACTCGCCGTTGGCGAAGCGCCAGGCGGTGGCGTAGTTGAACTGCTTCGCCGCCTCGGTCTTGGTCGCCATCTCGGCGAACTTGTGGCGGATCGCCTGGAACTTGCCGATCGGGCGCCCGAAGGCCTCGCGCTCCTTCGCGTACTCCAGCGTCTTCTCGATCATCCGCTCGCACCCGGCGTGGGAGCCGAACGCGGCGACCAGCCGCTCCCCCTGGAGCTCCCAGCTGATGTGGTAGAAGCCCTTGCCGACCTCGCCGAGGACGGCGTCGGCGGGAACGCGGACGTCCTCGAAGGCGAGCTCGCCGGTGTCGGAGGCGTGCATTCCCATCTTCTCCAGCTCGGCGGAGACGGTGAAGCCGGGGACCTTCTCGCCGCTCTCATCGCGCAGGTCGACGATGAACAGCGTGATCCCCTCGTGTCGCGCCTCCGGGTCGGTCTTGGCGACAAGGACGATGAAGTCGGCGCGCGGCCCGTTGGTGATGAACGTCTTCGAACCGTTGATCACGTACTCATCGCCGTCGCGGATCGCCGTGGTGCGGATCCCGGCGACGTCGGAGCCGGCGCCCGGCTCGGTGATCCCCAGGCAGCCGATCTTCTCGCCCCTGATCCCTGGGGGCAGGTAGCGCTGCTTCTGCTCCTCGGTACCGAGCAGGTGGATCGGGGGCAGCACCATGTCGGTCTGGACCGCGAAGCCCATGTTGGTGCCGCCGGAGCCGGAATAGCTCATCGACTCGGCCCGCACCAGCGAGTAGTAGTAGTCGCCGCCCTGGCCGCCGTACTCCTCGGGGAAGCAGAGCCCGAGGAAGCCGAGGTCGCCGGCGCGCTTCATCACCTCGCTGGGCCAGTACGTCTCCTCCCACTCGTTGCGGTGGGGGTGGAGCTCCTTCTTCACCCACGAGGTCAGCGACTCCCGCAGGTCCTCGTGCTCCTGGGTGAAGATGAAGTGCTTGCGGCCCGAGTCGTGGTCGGGCTTGATCACCGAGGTGCCGTTGGTCGTCGCGGTCGCCACAGCTGCTCTCCTCTGCTCGGGGTCGGGGGCTCCGGTCGGAGCAAAAGTGGACAGTAGCACTTCCTACTTTCATCGGTGCTAGGCTGCGCGGAGATGGCCTACGAGAAGGTCCGCTACGAGGTCGAGGGGAACGTCGCGACAGTCACCCTCGACGACCCCGAGAAGCGCAACATGCTCTCCGGGCAGATGCTCACCGAGCTGGTCGACGCGATGCGCACGGCGCGCGATTCCGAGGAGGTGCGCGCGGTCGTCCTCACGGGCTCCGGCGAGAAGGTCTTCTGCGCCGGCGCCGACCTCGGCGGCTTCGGTGCCGAGGTGCCATTGGTCGAGAAGCACTTCGCATCCGACCTGTTCCTCGAGTTCTTCCGCCTCATGCCGCGGCTCGGCAAGCCCTCGCTGTGCGCGGCCAACGGGCACGTCCTCGCCGGCGGCATGGGCCTGGCGCTCTCCTGCGATCTGCTGATCGCCCGCGAGGGCGCGACCTTCGGCACACCAGAGATCAACGTCGGCGCCTTTCCCTACATGATCATGGCGATCATCTACCGCAACGTGCCGCGCAAGAAGGTCAACGAGATGATGCTGCTCGGCGAGAGGATGAGCGCCGAGGAAGCGGTCGAGTGCGGGATCGCGAACAAGGTCGTGCCGGCGGCCGAGTTCACCGCCGCGGTCGGCGACTGGGCCTCGAAGCTGGCCTCCAAGAGCCCGGTCCTGATGCGGCTCGGCCACGACGCCATGTACCGCCAGCAGGACATGGCGGTCGATGATGCGCTCGAGTTCCTGCGCTCACAGCTGTCGCTGACCCTCTCCACCGAGGACATCGTCGAGGGTGTCACCGCCTTTTTCGAAAAGCGCGAGCCGCAATGGAAGGGAAAGTGAGCAAAGACACCGGAAACCCCTCGAAATTGCCCGGCACGGCGCCGCTGGACGAGCTGACCGAGCAGCTTCACGAGCGCCGCGAGCACGCCAAGCTCGGCGGCGGCGCCGTGAAGATCGAGCTCCAGCACGAGCGCGGCAAGCTGACGGCGCGCGAGCGGATCGCCCTGCTCCTCGATGAGGGCAGCTTCGTCGAGATGGGGATCCACGGCCGCCCCCACTTTTCGCAGCGCTCGATGGAGGGTAAGGAGGCGCCGGCCGACGGAGTGATCACCGGCTGGGGCGACGTCGATGGCCGCCCCTGCTGCGTCGCCGCCTACGACTTCACGGTGATGGCGGGCTCGATGGGGATGACCGGCGAGCTGAAGGTGACCCGGTTGCGGGAGATGGCCCTGCAGAAGCGGATGCCGTTCATCTGGCTGCTCGACTCCGCCGGGGCGCGGATCCAGGAGGCGGCGGGATCGCTGTTCGCGGGATCGGGCCACCTGTTCCGCGAGGAGGTCGAGATGTCCGGGGTGATCCCCCTGGTCGCCGCGATGCTCGGCCCCTGCGCCGCCGGCACCGCGTACATCCCCGGCCTCTCCGACTTCGTGCCGATGGTCGTCGGCCAGGGAGCGATGGCCCTGGCCGGCCCGCACCTGACCAAGGCGGTGACCGGCGAGGAGATCTCGATGGAGGATCTTGGCGGGGCCAAGGTCCATTGCCGCAAGTCGGGCGTCGGGGACCTCGAGGTCGCCGACGACGACGAGTGCATCGCCGCGGTGAAGCAGTACCTCTCCTTCTTCCCCTCGAACTGCGAGGAGAAGCCTCCGATCAAGGAGACCTCAGATCCCGAGGATCGCGCCTCGGAGCGGCTGCTGGAGATTGTCCCCGACTCCTCGCGCCAGCCCTACGACATGTATGAGGTGATCACCGAGATCGTCGACGACGGCTCCTTCTTCGACATCAAGCCGCGCTTCGCCCGCACCCTGATCACCTGCCTGGCGCGCTTCGGCGGCCGGCCGGCGGGGATCGTCGCCAACCAGCCGAAGCAGCTCGCCGGGATCCTCGACAACGACTCCGCCGACAAGGCGGCCCGCTTCATCAACCTCTGCGACGCCTTCAACATCCCGCTCGTCTTCCTCCAGGACGTCCCCGGCTTCATGGTCGGCTCGAAGGTCGAGCACGCCGGGATCATCCGCCACGGGGCGAAGATGCTCTACGCGGTCTCCCGCGCCACCGTGCCCAAGGTGACGGTGGTGGTCCGAAAGGCCTACGGCGCCGGCTACTACGTGATGTGCGGCAAGGCGTATGAGCCCGACCTGATCGTCGCCTGGCCGGGGGCGGAGATCTCCGTGATGGGGCCGGAGGGAGCGGTCAACATCATCGGCCGCTCGGCGATCGAGGCATCCGAAGATCCCGACGCCACCCGGGAGGAGATGCTTAGGGCTGTCCGGGCCCAGATCGACCCCTACATAGCGGCCGGCAACGCCGCGATCGACGACATCATCGACCCTCGCGAGACCCGCCCGACGATCGTCCGCGCCCTGCGGATGGCCAAGGACAAGCGGGTCGAGCGGCCCTGGAGGAAGCACGGCGTGATGCCGGTATGAGCCGCTTCGAGGACCCGGTGGTGATCTCTTGCTCGATCTCCGGCGCGATCGCCAACCGCGACCAGTGCCCGGCGATCCCCTACACGCCGGAGGAGTACGCGGCCGAGGCGCGGCGCGCGGTCGATGAGGGCGCCAGCCAGATCCACATCCACGCCCGCACCCCGGACGGCACTCCCTCGTATGAGATCGAGGACTTCCGGGCGATCACCGAGGCGATCCTCGCCGAGGTCGACGACGTGATCGTCAACTTCTCGACCGGGGCGATCGGGGTCCCGATCTCAAAGCGGATCGCCTATCTGCGCGAGCCGAAGCCCGACGTCGCCGCTCTCAACATGAGCTCGATGAACTACGCGAAGTACTCGAAGCGCCGCAAGGACTTCGTCTTCAAGGCCGTGTTCGAGAACAGCTTCGACACGATCATCGAGTTCCTCGGAGCGATGCGGGAGCTGGGGATAAAGCCAGAGCACGAGTGCTTCGACGCCGGGCACGTCGCCAACCTCGACCCGCTGATCGACATGGGCCTGCTCGAGCCGCCGCTGCAGATCTCCCTGGTGATGGGGGTGAACGGGGGCATCCGGCCGAATGCCCGCAACGTCGCGATGATGTCCGAGCAGGTGCCCGGCGGCGCCGAGGGCCCGAACGCCTGGCAGGTGATCGGCATCTCCCGCGATCAGTGGAAGCTGCTCGGCGCCTCGCTCGTCCTCGGCGGCAACGTCCGCGCCGGGCTCGAGGACAACCTCTACCTGCCCGACGGCGAGATGGCGCGCTCGAACGGCGAGCTGATCGCCAAGGCGCGCCAGATGGCCGAGGACGTGGGCCGGCACGCGGCGACGGTCGCCGAGGCGCGCCAGCTGCTGGGGCTGCCGAAGCGCACGGTCGCCGGAGCCGGAGCGTAGATGGCGGCGGCCGCCCCGCTGCTCGAGCAAGTGATGCCGGCGCCGGATTTCGGCGAGCACCACCAGCGTGCGATCGCCGCCGATCCCGCTCGGGTCGGCGCCGCGATCCGCGCGGTGACCCCCGCCGACGTGCCCCTGGCGCGGCTGCTGATGAGGGTGCGGGGGATCTCCCGCCGCACCGGCCCGGGCGATCGGCCCTTCCTCGACGGGATGACCGAGATCGGCTTCGCGGAGCTCGGCGACGGCGGCGCCGAGGAGCTCGTCTTCGGGGGGATAGGCCAACCCTGGCGGCTCAGCGGCGGTGAGAGCGTGCCGGTCGGCGGCGTCTCGGCCTTCTCCGGCTTCAACCGCCCGGGTTTCGTCAAGATGGCGATGGACTTCCGCCTCCGTCCGACGCCCAGGGGGACCGAGCTGGAGACCCGTACCTGGGTGAAGGCCACCGACCCGGCCAGCAGGCGCCGCTTCAGGCTCTACTGGCTCGCGGTGCGATTCGGCAGCGGGATCATTCGCCGCAGCCTGCTGGGCGCGATCGCGAAGCGGGCGGAAGGGGATGCGCGATGATCGACCTGCCGCTCGGCGACATCCGCATCCTCGACCTGACCAGACTGCTCCCCGGCGGCTTCTGCTCGCTGCTGCTCGCCGACCTCGGCGCCGAGGTGCTCAAGGTCGAGGACACCGGGGCAGGCGACTATGTCCGCTGGGCCCCGCCCTACTACGGCACCGACGACCAGCAGCAACTCGGCACCCGCTCGGCTCTGTATTTGGCGCTGAACCGCGGCAAGCGCTCGATCCGGCTGGATCTGAAGTCGCAGCAGGGCCGCGAGGCCCTGCTGCGGTTGGTGGAGGCCCATGACGTCGTCCTCGACGGGTTCCGCCCCGGCGTCCTCGACCGCCTCGGGGTCGGCTACGAGCGGATGCGGGAGGCGAACCCCGGAATCGTCTATTGCGCGATCACCGGTTACGGCCAGGACGGCCCGATGAGGGAGCGAGCCGGGCACGACACCAACTACCTGGGGCTGATCGGCATGCTCGGCCTGACCGGCGCCGCGGGCGGTGCGCCGGTGCAGTCGGCGGGCCAGATCGCTGACCTCGGCGGCGGCGGGATGATGGCCGCCCTGGGAGTGATGGCCGCCCTGCACGAGCGCCGGCGCTCCGGCGAGGGTCAGCTGGTCGACATCTCGATGACCGATGGCGCGCTCTCCTGGTTGGCGATGGTCGCCGGGCGCTACTTCTGCGACGGGACCGTCCCGCGCCGCGGCGACCTCGAGCTGGCGGGCCGGATCGTCTGCTACTTCCCCTACGAGGTGGCCAACGGGTGGGTCAGCTGCGGAGCGCTGGAGCCGAAGTTCTGGGCCGCCTTCTGCAACGGCGCCGGGCGCCCCGAGCTGATCGAGAAGCAGTTCGAGCGCCCCGGCTCGGAGGCCTGGCGGGAGATCGCTGCGATCTTCCGCTCCCGCACCCGGGATCAGTGGCTCGCCTTCAACGACGAGCATGACTGCTGCATCGAGCCGATCCTCGACCTCGATGAGGCCCTCGACTCCGACCTGGTCAAGGCGCGCGAGATGGTGGTCGAGCTCGAACAGCCCGAGATCGGGCCGGTGCGCCAGGTGGGGATCCCGATCAAGCTCTCGCGCACCCCCGGCAGGGTCGAGCGCCCCGCGCCCGCCCTCGGCGAGCACACCGAGGAGGCGCTGCGCGGCGTCGGTTACTCCGAGGAGGAGATCGCCGCGCTGATCTCCTCGGGGGCGGTGGCGGGGGTCTCGGGGGCACCCCAGTCCTCGTTCATGGGATGACACCGCAAGCGCAGGCCAAGCGGAAGGGAGCGGGGGAGGGCTCGAACGGGTCGGCCGGGCTGCTGCGGATGAAGGAGCTGGCCGAGGCCTCCGGCGTGCCGGCGCCGACGATCAAGCACTACCTGCGCGAGGGCCTGCTGCCGGAGCCGGTCAAGACCTCGCGCAACATGGCCTACTACCCGCCCGAGTTCGTCGAGCGGATCCGCCTGATCAAGCGCCTTCAGGAGGAGCGCTACATGCCGCTTCGGGCGATCAAGACAGTCCTCGACCAGGGTCCGGACCGGGCCCGGGCGCTGATCGAGATCGAGGACCGGATCCTCGAGCGGGCGCTCGAGGGGGAGCGCACCCGGACCAGCGCCGCCGAGGTCCGCGAGGCATATGGCGTGCCCAAGGAGGTGCTCGACCGCCTCGAGCAGCTGGAGATCCTCAGCCCCAACAGCCGCGGCTACTCGCCCTCCGACGTCAAGGTGATCGAGGCGATCAGCCGCTTCCGCGCCGGCGGCTATGACGAGGAGATCGGCTTCACCGTCTACGACACGCTGCGCTACAAGCGGGCGCTGGAGCAGCTCGTCAAGGAGGAGGTGGGGGTGCTGACCGAGCGCCTCGCCGGGGAGATGGAGCCCGAGCGGGTCGCCGAGCTGATCGAGGCGGGCGCGGAGCCGCTCAAGGACCTGATCGCCGCCCTGCACACCAAGCTGCTGATCGCCGAGCTGGAGAAGCATCCGGCGGGCCGCTGAGGCGGGATCAGGCCGCGGCGCGCATCTCGGCCAGGCCCTGCTCGCGGCTGACCACAGGCTCGTAGCCGAGCTCGGCCCGCGCCTTCGAAATATCAATGGTGCACTCCTGTGTCATCAACCACGCGGTGAAGCGGCTGAGCGGCGGTGCTCCGGGAAGCGGCAGGGCTTTCCAGGCCGCTTCGGAAACCGCCGCCATCGGTCCGGCGAGGGCGCCCGGCAGGCTTCGATCGGGCGGCACCACCCCCTTCGTGGCGAGCATCTCGGTGATGAAATCGCGCAGGACGACCGGGTCGCCGTCGGTGACGAAGTAGACCTCCCCCGGCGCGCCGCGCTCCGCCCCCAGCACGAGGCCCTCGACGACGTTGTCGACGTGGGTGATCGCGGTCAGGTTGCGCCCCCCACCGATCCAGGCGAAGCGACCCTTCTCGATCATCTCCCGCATCACCGGTACCAGGGTGGTGTCGCCCTCGCCCCAGACGAAGCGGGGCCGGATGATCACCGTCTCGAAGCCCTCTCGGTTGGCGTTCCTCACCGCCTGCTCGGCCCGCGCCTTGGTGGCCGGGTAGGGGGCCTTCGAGTCGGGCCGCAGAGGCGCGGTCTCATCGACGTTGACCAGCGGTTCGCCTGCCATCAGCGCCGCCTCGGTTCCGCAGTGGACGAAGCGCCGCACCCCGGCTGCCTCCGAGGCCGCAAGCGCGTTGCGCGTGCCGGTCACGTTGCCGCGCTCGAACTCCTCCCACGGCCCCCACTCTCCGAGGTGGGCGGCCAGGTGG
Source organism: uncultured Actinomycetes bacterium (assembly GCA_963720735.1). Taxonomy (GTDB): domain Bacteria; phylum Actinomycetota; class Thermoleophilia; order Solirubrobacterales; family 70-9; genus JBBRHQ01. The sequence continues at coordinate 152,162 of CAVRGL010000010.1, read as the reverse complement.
AAGGTGAACTCGCATCCCTCGGCGCCGGCGGCCATCGAGTCGCGGTCGTCGAGGTCGCCGCGCACCGCCTCGGCCCCGAGCGCCTCGACCGCCGCGGCGGAGGCGTCGGAGCGCGCCAGCGCCCGCACCGTCCATCCGTCGGCGACCAGGCGGGTGATCAACCGGCCGCCGATGAATCCCGAGCCCCCGGTAACGAATGCCGTCTTCGCCATGGCTTCAACCCTACGCCAGCGCCGAACTTCACCTAAGGGCCGCAATGCGGACCAAACGTGCAGTTCGGCGTCAGAGGCTAGGGTGGCGGTGTGCCAGCGGCGCTGATCACAGGGGCCTCGACCGGCATCGGGCGCACCGCCGCGCTGCGGCTCGACTCGCGCGGCTGGAAGGTCTTCGCGGGAGTCCGCAGCGAGGAGGACGGCCGCGTCCTGCGCGACGCCGCCTCCGGGAGCCTGGCGCCGCTGAGGATCGACGTCACCGAGGGGGACTCGATCGCGGCGGCAGCCGCGGAGGTCGACTCCGAGCTCGGCGCCGGCGGCCTCGACGGGCTCGTCAACAACGCCGGCGTAGCCATCCCGGGGCCGCTGGAGACGCTGCCGATCCCCGACCTGCGCCGCCAGATCGAGATCAACCTGATCGGCCAGGTCGCGGTCACCCAGGCGATGCTGCCGGCGATCCGCCGCGCCCGGGGACGGATCGTCTTCATCAGCTCGGTCGGCGGGCGCACCGCTCTGCCGTTCACCGGCGCCTACCACGCCTCCAAGTTCGGGATCGAGGCGATCGGGGACTCGCTGCGGCAGGAGCTTCGCCCCTGGGGGATCAAGGTCTCGCTGATCGAGCCTGGTGCGGTGGCGACGCCAATCTGGGAGAAGGGACAGGCAGAGGCGGATCTGATCTCCGAGCGCCTCCCCGAGCATCACGACCCCCTCTATGGACGCCAGCTCGAGACGTACCGCGAGACCGTACGCAAAGTAGGGGCCGCGGGCGTGCCACCCGAGCAGGTCGCCGACGCGATCGAGGAGGCCCTGACGGCGAAGCGCCCCAGGACCCGCTACCTGATCGGCCGCAGGGCGAAGATCCAGGCTCGACTTGGAATGGTGCTGCCGGACCGGGTCTTCGACCGGCTCGTGGCTCGCGAGATGGGCCTCTAACCCCTACCGGCCCCTCGACCCTATACTGGGCCCGGCCCGATTGACTGGTCAGTCAATCTGCCGGATCAGAGGAAGGGGTCTGCGATTGCGCGTCGCTGCGGTGCAGCTCAACTCGACTGAGCGGAAGGAGCGAAACCTCGAGGCTGCCGAGCGGCTCGTCCGGGCCGCGGCGGCGGACGGAGCGAGCCTGGTCGCCCTGCCCGAGAAGTGGAACCTGCTGGCCGGCGCCGATGCGCTGCGGGCCGGGGCGGAGCCGCTCGACGGGCCCAGCCTCGGGGCCGCCGGCTCCTGGGCGCGCGAGCTCGGCATCCACCTGCTCGCCGGCTCCATCTGCGAGCGCGGCGCCGAGGGCCTTTGCCACAACACCTCGGTGCTGATCGATCCCGAGGGCTCTGAGGCCGCCGTCTACCGAAAGATCCACATGTTCGACGTCGAGGTCGGGGGAGTCACCTACCGCGAGTCGGAGGTCGAGGAGCCAGGGACCGAGATCGTCACCGCGCCGCTCGAGGGGTTGATCGCCGGCCTATCTGTCTGCTACGACCTTCGCTTCCCCGAGCTCTACCGGATCCTCGCCGTCCGTGGCGCCCGCCTGGTCACCATCCCCTCCGCATTCACGATGGCGACCGGGCGCGACCACTGGCAGGTGCTGCTGCGGGCCCGGGCTATCGAGAACCAGGTCTTCGTCCTCGCCCCCAACCAGTTCGGCGAGGCGCCGCCCTTTCACTCCTATGGCCGCTCGGCGATCGTCGATCCCTGGGGCGTCACTCTTGCCGTCGCTCCCGACGAGGAGTGCTTCATCGCCGCGGAGCTCGACCTCGCGGCGCAGGAGCGGGTGCGGGAGTCGCTCCCGTCCCTTGCCAACCGCAGGCCCGAGGCCTACCGATGGCCCCAGCCCAGCGAGGCGCCGGCCCGATGACCAAGGCACCCCCGATGGAGAAGCGCCGCCAGATCCTCGACGCCGCTGTCCGCGTCTTCGCCCGGCAGGGCTTCCACTCGACCCGTGTCTCCGATATCGCCGACGAGGCCGGGGTTGCCTACGGGCTCGTCTATCACTACTTCAGCTCCAAGGACCAGGTGCTGAACGAGCTCTTCACCGAGCGCTGGTCGCTGCTGCTGGCAGCGATCGGCGAGACCGACGGCAGCGATGCAAGCCCCCGCGAGAAGCTCGCCGCCGTCGCCGCCTTCATCGTCGACTCCTACCGTCACGACCCGGAGCTGATGAAGGTGATCATCGTCGAGGTGACCCGGGCGGCCAACTCCTTCGGGCGCACCCATCTTCCGGAGATCTCCCGCGCCTACGACGGGATCGCGAAGATCGTCGCCGACGGGCAGCAGCAGGGCGCCTTTCGCGCCGACATCGACCCGCAGTTCGCCTCGATGGCCTTCTATGGCGCGATCGAGCAGCTGCTCTCCGGCTGGATCTTCGAGCTGATCCCCGCCTCCGACGCTGATTACGACGAGGCGAAGGATCTCGTCGTCGGGACGATCTGCGACGGACTCGAGCCCAGGTAGGGCAAGGGCATGTGGGAATCGCTGGCGACCACACGCGGCCAGGACCGCGCTCTCCACGGCGCGGCCAAGGCTCTCAACGTCCTCGTCGGCCTGTTGGCCATCCCGGCCTGGCTGATCGGGCAACGGATCGGAGCGCCGGTGCGACAGGCGCTGCTGGAGGGCGGCGAGCCCGAAGCCCTGCCGGTCCCGGCTCCCGGAGAGCGCTCGATGGGCGCCCTGATGGACGAGCTCGAGGCGATTCCCCACCAGCTGCAACCGAGTGCCTGGGGTGAGACGCGAAAGGGGCTGCGCGATCTGACCAGCTTCGCCCTCGCCCAGACCCGCCAGGGCCTCGACGTCGGCTACTCCTATCCGGCCCAGTTCAATGACGAGTGGTTCCTCGGAGCCGACGGCGAGCACATCGGTGCGAGCATCGCTGTCCATCCGCAGCCCCGCCCCGGCCTGGTGGTCGTCCACGGGCTGTTCTCCTCGCGCCGTTTCGACTACGTCCGCGAGATCGCCGTCCGTGCCTTCTACGAGTGGGGCTTCAACGTCTGCGCGATCGACCTGCGCAGCTTCGGTGCCACCGCCTACCTCTCCAGGGCCCCCTCGACCGCGGGATGGAAGGAGGGCGAGGACATCGTCTGCGCCGGGCGCTTCCTCAAGGGGGCGGGCTCGACCACCGTCGGCGCGCTGGGAATCTCGCTGGGCGGATCCTCGGTGCTGGGGGCGTGCCACCTGGAAGGCGCCGAGGAGTCGATCGATGGCGGCGTGATCGCGATAGCCGCCCCTGCCGACACCCATTACATGGTGAGGAGGATCTCCCGCCCGCGCGGCCGCGACAGGCGCTATGACCCGATGGCCGGCCTGCAGGCGATGCTGCGCTCACGCATCCACGCCTCCCGCTGGCCGGTCGACTTCGAGGACTTCGCCGATCCGATCGAGCGGCTGGCGGCTCCCTACTACGGGGTCGAGCCGGCGGTCATCTGGGAGAGATCGTCTGCCCGCAACACGATCTCCGGGGCTCGGGTCCCGGTTCTCGCGCTGCACTCCGCCGACGACTGGCTGGTGCCGGTCGCCCAGGCGGAGGCCCTCCGCGAGGCGGCCGCCGGCAACGAGCTGGTGCGCGTCTGGACCGTCCCGGGCGGCGGCCACGGCGCCGCCGACGCGATCGACGAGCGCTGGGCCTACGCGGTCTACCGGCGCTTCTTCGAGCGCTGGGCGGGGTATCCCGACCGCGAAGCGGACGAGGTGGTTTACTCCGCGGCCCCGGACGGGAAGGTCGAGGCAAGTGGATAACGACATAGTCCGAAAACTCCTCTGGAGCGGCACCCTGGCCGCGGTCAGCGCTCTCGCCAGCATCGCCGCGGCTCGGCTCGCCGCGATGGTCTGGCGCCGGGTCTTCAACGAGGATCCCCCCGAGTAGGAGCGATCGCCGATGGCAGAGAGCCCGAACGTGCCTCCACCCGTCCCGCCCGATCCCTCGCGGCGCGGCGTCGGCGAGCTGTTCCTCGACGTCTCGGAGCGGACCACGACGATCATCCGCGAGGAGATCGAGCTGGCCAAGGCCGAGATCTCCGAGAAGCTGACCAAGCTCCTGCGCGGAGGCGCGGTCGGGGCCGCCGCCGGGACCTTCGCCTTCCTGGCCCTGATCATGGTGCTGGTCGGGCTCTCCTTCCTGATCGACGACCTGCTCTTCGACGACACCCTCTGGCCCGGCTTCCTGATCGTTGCCGCGATCCTGCTGGTGCTCGCAGCACTTGCCGGCTGGCTCGCCTACCGCTCGATCCAGGCCGGCTCGCCGCCGGTGCCCGAGCAGGCGATCGAGGACGTCAAGCAGACCCGCGCCGTGCTCGAGCAGAGCGAGACGCCTGCAGCCCCCGAGACGCCTGCAGCCCCCGAGCCGCCACAGCTCGAGAAGGCCGGGCGGTGACCGCGGCCGGCCCCCAGCAGGAGCCGGTGCGGCCACGCTCCACCGTGGGCGCCCCCGGGCGCAGCTCGGCGGAGATCCGCCGCGAACTCGAGGCCCAGCGCAGCGAGCTGAGCGCCTCGGTCGAGGAGCTGCGTGGCAAGGTCAACGAGCTCACCGACTGGCGCAAGCAGGTGCGCGAGCACAGCACCGAGCTGATCACCGCGGCCGCCGTTGCCGGGTTCGTGATCGGCGGCATCCTCGCCCTGCGCCGCCGACGCCGCTAGCGCCTAGCTCCAGGGGTAGGTGCTGCCGACCCCGAGCAGCCCGGGGCCGACGTGGGCGCCGAGCACCGGCCCGATCTCGGAGAGGAACACCGGATCGCAGCCGAAGATCTCGCGGCAATCGTCGGCCAGCGAGGTGGCCGACTCCGGATCCTGGATGTGCTGGACGACCCATGCATCCGCGCGTGATTCGTGGCGCTGGCCGGCGTAATCGCGGAGCCGCTCGATCGATCGGGCCCGTGTCCGCACCCGCTCGACCGGGGTGATCTCGTCCTCCAGCGTCAGGATCGGCTTGATCTTCAGGGTGGAGCCGATCCACGCCCGGGCCCCGCCGATCCGCCCCCCGCGCCGCAGGTACTCGAGCGTGTCGACCGCGAACCAGGTCTTCGTCCCCTCGCGGGTTTCGCGGGCCCGCTCCAGGGCCTCCTCGGCGCCGCCTCCCGCCTCGGCGGCATCCGCCGCGGCGAGCACGCAGAGCCCGAGCCCTCCGGCGGAGGTGCCCGAGTCATAGATCCTGATCCGCTCGCCGCCCTTGCCCTCGGCCTGGAGGCGGTCCTTGGCCTGCTCGGCGGCCTGCACCGTCCCCGAGATCCCGGCGGAGATGTGGATCGAGACAACCTCGCGCCCGGCGTCGAGCAGCGGCTCGTAGGTGGCGACGAAGTCACCGACCGAGGGCTGGGAGGTGGAGGCCGGCGACTCCGCGGCCCGCAGCTCTTCGTAGAAGGCCGGCAGGTCGGTGATCTCGGTCTCGCGGCGCTGGCGACCCTCGAGCGTCACGTAGAGGCTGATCACTTCGATGCCGTGAGCCTCGATCAGCTCGGGCGGCAGATAGGTGGTCGAGTCGCAGACGATCGCGGTCTGGGTGCCGGGACTCAAGGGGCCCGGTTCTATCAGGAACCACTGAACTAGCATCTGCCGCCGTGGCGAAGACCTTGGTGACAGGGGGCTCAGGTTTCATCGGCTCCCACCTGGTGGGGGCCCTGGCCAAGCGGGGCGACGACCTGCGGCTCCTGGCGAGGCGCAAGTCGAACCTCGATCACCTCGACGGGCTCGAAATCGAGCGTGTCACCGGCGACGTGACCGATCGCCGCGCTGTGCGCCGGGCCCTGGACGGGGCGGACCGCGTCTTCCACGTCGCCGGCACGACCTCGATGCGGCCGGGAAACGCGGAGAAGGTCTTCGCGGTCAACGTCGGCGGCACCCGGATCGTGATGGAGGAGGCGCTCGCAGCGGGCGTCGAGCGAGTCGTGCTCACCTCCTCGGCGGGCGCCGTCGGACCTGCCAAGCCGGGCGGCACTGCCGATGAGACACAACCGTTCACCGCGGGGCGGCTGGGGGTCGCCTACATCAACTCCAAGCACGAAGCCGAGGTCGAGGCGCTGCGGGTCGCCGCGCACGGCCTCGACCTGGTGATCGTCAACCCGACCTTCGTCCTCGGCCCCGACGATCCGACCCGGGGAACCTCGAACCGACTGATCAGGCGGGTGCTGCTGCGCCAGATCCCGCTGTTCGTCGACGGTGGGCTCAACGTCGTCGACGTCCGCGACGTCGCCGAGGGCCACCTGCTGGCCGAGCGCAAGGGGAAGCCGGGCGAGCGCTACCTGCTCGGGGGGCGCAACTTCACCCTGCAGCGTCTGTTCGCCGACGTCGCCCGCATCTCCAACGTGCCGCCGCCCCCGCTCAAGGTCCCCTTCGGGTTGACGATGGCCTCGATGGAGATGGCGGGCTGGGTGGGGATCTCGCCCCCGGTCAGCCCGGACGAGCTGATCTCCGCCTCGCAGTGGTGGACCTACCGCTGCACAAAGGCGAAGAAGGAGCTCGGGTTCAAGCCGCGCCCTCACGAGGAGACCCTGGAGGCCGCGGTCCAGTGGCAGATGGACAAGCTCGGGGACCGGGTCGGCCGTGCCCCCCGCAGTGACCTCGTCCTGCGGGCCTTCGGCCGCGCCCTGCAGCTCGGCGACCGCTTCACGCCGGGATGAGCGAGGAGCCGCGCGACGCCGGCGCGGAGGGCCGCGTGCTCTATCGGTGCCGCACCCCGACCAACTATCTCTGCCCCTGCGGCGCGGTCGCCCGCGGGCTCGATCGCCGCTCGCTTCCGTACCGGACCGAGCGGGTATCGCTGAAGCGCACCGAGCGGCCCGAGATCGTCGAGCTGACCGCGCAGCAGCGGGTGCCCGTGTTGATCGACGGCGACGAGGTGATCCATGACTCGCGCCGGATCCGCGAGTACCTCGAGCACCGCTACGGGAGCGGTGCCGGTGCCTGACGATGGGCGGCGGGCCGTGCTTTACAATGTGAAGCCATGAGCGACGTGCCCAACGCAGCGATAACCCTGACGCCGAAGGCGGCAGAGAAGATCAACGAGCTACTCGGCTCCTCGGAGGGCGACGAGCAGGCGCTCCGGGTGGCCGTGCGGGGCGGAGGCTGCTCCGGGTTCCAGTACGCGCTCGCCTTCGACCAGGCCAAGGAGGACGACCACATTTTCGAGGACCGCGGCGTTGCGGTGATCGTCGACAAGGTCAGCGCCCAGTTCGTCTTCGGCTCCGAGGTCGACTACGTAGAGGGCCTCCAGGGCGCCGGCTTCCAGGTCAATAACCCGAACGTCGTCGCCGCCTGCGGCTGCGGCTCCTCCTTCCAGGTTCGCGAGGACGCGGCCGAGCAGGCCGCGGTCTGAGCACGGCTCAGGCTTCGATCGAGAGGTAGAGCCGGAAGGGCACGCCCCGCTGCGCCCACCAGAGCGCCGCGCTCACCCAGGTCTCGATCAGCAGCACGGCGGCCCGGGGTGCCCGGGCGAGCAGCGCCCCGGCGTCCTCGACCACCAGGGTGACCGCGGCCGGGCGCTCGCCGCCCGCTCCGACGTCGCGCAGGCAGTCGAGAAGAGCGTCCCAGTTGCCTCCGAACCAGTCGGGGAAGGAGAGCACCGACGCCAAGGCCGAGAACAGCTCTCCCTCGTCGCCGATCCCGGCTGCGTCGAGGGCGGCGCGCAACTCCCCGGTGGTCTCGGGGGGCAGGGATTCTCCCTTGACGCCGACACGCACCGGGGGCTCGGCCTCCAGCAGGGCCAGCGCTTCTCCGGAGGGCTCACTCATCGAGGCGGGTGAAGGTCGAGTAGTGATCGCTGCTGTAGTAGACGCTGCCGTCGTCGCCAACCACCAGCCGCCTGGCGCCGCGGTCCGGGCTGTCGGGAGTGGGGACCGTGTACTCGCGATAGAGAAGACCAGGGGGAAGTTCGGGGAGGTTTCCCTCTCGGTTCTGGAAGACGGATCCGTCCTGCTCGTACGGAAGCGACTCGCCGGAGGCGATCAGCCGCAGCACCCGGGCGACCTCGGCCCGCTGCCCGGCCTCGGGAACCCGGGCGGCGAGGCTCGCCGCTGCCTCGCCGGTCCGCGGCGGCCCGACGCCGGGGCCGTGGGAGACCGCGGTCGAGGAGCCGCCCCCGCCACAGCCGGCAAGCAGGACGGCGAGCGCGAGCAGGACCGCGAGCGCGGCCCGCGACCTCGCTCTGGGTTGTCTCGTCAACCAGCGGGGTTGTCGATCTGCAGCGGCGGTCCCTGCGCGGGCTCGGCCGCCGCGGGAGCTGGGGTCTCGGCCTGCTCGACCCCGAGCGCCTCGGCCAGCTCGCCCGACTCGTACATCTCGCCGACGATGTCAGCGCCGCCGAGCAGCTCCCCGTTTACGTAGAGCTGCGGGAAGGTGCGCCAGTCGGAGATCTCCCCGGTCACCTCGCGCAGCGGCTCCAGCGCCGGCAGCACATCGATCGCCCCGTAGGAGACCTCGAGCGAATCGAGCATCTGCACGACCCGCATCGAGAAGCCGCAGCGGGGCATCTCAGGCGTCCCCTTCATGAACAGCAGCACCTTGTTGTCGGCGATCAGCCGCTCGACCTGCTGCTTGAAATCGTTCTCGGCCATGGGAGGATCCTAGCTGCCCGGCAGTGTCGTCTTCACGGTGAGGGCGTGGATTGCACCGTCGTCCATGCGCTCGCGCACCGCCTCCTTGACCATACGGTGCTGGTCGAGCCGGGAGAGGCCCTCGAACTGGGAGGCCGTGACCACGGCCTCGAGATGGTCGCCGGTGCCGGTCTGGTCGGAGACCTCCACCTCGGCTCCCGGAAGTGCGGCCTCGATCATCGCCCGGATCTCGGCCAGGTCGGCCATCAGCCGACCCGTTCGCCGAGCGCGTCGAGCATCTCCTCGACCCGAACGAACTTGACCCGGGGGCGGCCGTGAGGCTCGCCGCGGCCGACCTCGGCCTGGTCGATCGCCTGCCAGTCCTCGAAGCTGATGAAGCGGACCCCGCGCTCGGCGAGCAGCTCCTCGACCGCGGCCGGCTCCGGCGAGTGCGGTTCGAGCAGGGCGCCGGAGGCGACGTCCTCGAGCAGGTGGCGGACAGTCTCCAGGGCGTCCTTCTTGTTGGTGCCGATCACGCCGGAGGGACCGCGCTTGATCCAGCCCGCGGCGTAGTGGCCCCGCTTCGGCCCGCCGTCATGGGAGTCGAGCACCCGGCCGCCCTCGTTGAGGATCGTGCCCCGCTGATCATCGAAGGGGACGCCCTCGATCGGAACGCCCGTGTAGCCGACCGAGCGCAGGACGAGCCCGCAGGCGAGCTCCTCGCGCTCGCCGGTGTCGCGGGCCCGCAGCGCCCCGCTCTCGGAGATCAGCTCGTTGCGGCCTATGACCACCCCCTCGACCTTGCCCTCGCCGGTGATCTCCACCGGAGAGCAGAGGAAGCGGAGGATGATCCGCTTCGGCTTGCCCTCGGGCTCGCGCTGGGAGAACTCGCGCAGGGTCTCGACGTTGACGCGGGTCGTCTTGTCGGCGTCCTCGGACTCGAGGAACGCCTGGCTCGCCGAGTCGAGCTCCACCTCGGAGGGGTCGACGACGACGTCGGCGTCGTGCATCTCCCCGAGCTCCCTGATCTCGGGGTTGGTGAAGGCCGCCTGCACGGGGCCGCGGCGGCCGAGCACGACGATCTCGCGCACCCGGTTTCCGCCGAGCAGATCGATCGCGTGGTCGGCGGTGTCGGTCTCGCGCAGCTCGCGGTCGGTCAGCGCCAGCATCCTGGCGACGTCCATTGCGACGTTGCCGTTTCCGATCACCACCGCCCGCTCGCAGCTCAGGTCGAACTCCTCGTCGGCGTAGTCGGGGTGGGCGTTGTACCAGCCGACGAAGGCCGTGGCGGCGTGGCTTCCCCGAAGGTCCTCGCCGGGGATTCCCAGGCGGCGGTCGGTCTCGCACCCGACGGTGAAGACGATCGCGTGGTAGAGGCGCTCGAGGTCCTCGACCTCGATGTCGTGGCCCACCTTGACGTTGCCGAAGAAGCGGAAGCCCTCGCGGGCCGCGGTCTTCTCGTAGACCCGGATCACCGACTTGATGTTGGGGTGGTCGGGAGCGACCCCTCCCCGGACCAGGCCGAACGGGGTCGGGAGTCGGTCGAAGAGGTCAACCTGGGCGTGGGTGTCGGCGTCCTTGAGGATGTGCTCGGCGGCGTAGAACCCGGATGGGCCGGCGCCGATGATCGCCACGCGGAGCGGGTTCTCGATTGTGCCGGGAGTGCTCATGCGAACGCGGAAGGATAGGGAAGGCGCGGCATCGCATCACCTCAGCCCCGATCGTGTTTGGGGTATCGATGGCAACCCATCGCCTCAGCCCGCGCTTCGGTCTCACGGTCGCGTCATTGGCCGCCCTGGCCTGGGCGCTGTGCCTGGCCCTGCCGGTCACCGCCAGCCTCGGGGCTGCCCATACCCGGCTCGTCTTCGCCGCCTCGGGCAGGCTCTGGGCGGCCGACCCGCACGCCGGAGTCCCCCGTCCCTTCGCTCGCATCCCCCGCGGCACGGTCGATGCCTCCGCCTCCGCCGACGGCCGCCGGATCGCGATCATCACCCACCGCTCGGTCCCCTACCCGCGGCAGGGAAGCATCAGGACGATCTATCTCTGGCGGGCCGGGCACGGGCTCTCCAAGCTGCTGAGGCTGCAGACCGTCGCCGACTCCTCGGTGGCGATCTCCGCCGACGGAAGGACGATCGCCTATGGCCGCGACAACGAGATCTGGGCGATGCGAGCCGACGGGACCAATCGCCGCCAGCTTACCGAGGGCATCCGCCGGGCCCAGGAACCCGCCTTCGCGCCCACCGGCATCAACCTCTACTTCGTGCGCCAGTTCCCCTACGCCGGTACCGCCGCGCTGTACCGCAGGCCGCTGCTCATCCCCCACCACTCGGAGGTCCATCTGCCCCAGCGGGGAGACCTCGCAGAGCCCGCCGTTTCCCGGCGGCACCTCCTCGCCTTCATGCAGCGGGGCGGGGGAGGCAGCGGCGGAGCACCCGACAGGCTCAGGGTGATGCACCCGAACGGCACCGACGTGCGCACGCTGACCCGCTCACGCGATCCGCGGTTCGACTTCGATCCGGCCTTCTCGCCCAGCGGCCGCTCGATCGCCTACCTGCGCCTCCGCGAGGTCAACGGCGACCGGGCCCCGCGCCGCTACTCGCTGCGGACGATCCGCACCTCCGGCGCCCGGCCCTCGGTCGCCGTGCCGCTCCTGCGGATGCGGCCCCGGGGACTCTCCTGGACCCGGATTCCCTGAGCTCAGGCCAGCCGGGCGGGCTCGGCGGCGCTCACCGGCATCCCGTCGAGGGCGTCGAGGGCCTTGGCGACGCTCATCGCGATGCAGGTGAAGAGCGGCGTCTCGCGCTCCGTGTACTCGCTGGCCTCGGTGGGGCGCAACTCGTTGACGAGGTCGAGGAACTGCCCGGGATCATCGCCCTCGAAGGCGACCACGAACTCCTGGTCGTCGAGGCCGAACGAGTAGGTCGTGTTGACCGCGATCTCCGGATAGCGGCGGCCGACCTCGATGTGGCTGCGCATGATCCGCTGGCGCTCGGCCAGTGGCACCCCGTACCAGCGCCGCTGCTTGACCATCGGGTAGAGGAAGAGGTACTTGCGGTCCGAGACGCAGATCTCCGGCCGCACCGACTCCTCCTCCGAATAGGGGGAGGCCTTGGTCATCGAGAGGAACGAGTGGGGGATGGTCGCCCACTTGGCGAGGCCGCTCTGGCCGAGCACGACGTGGAAGTTGTGGATGTCCTCGAGGATCGGGCTCTGGCTGAGCAGCAACAGGTCGACGTCGCTGCGGGTGCCTATGGTTGAGTAGGCGCGCAGCGAGCGGTCGAGGGCGAAGTCCTCGCAGGCCGCGAGGAACTCGAGCTTGTCGGCGGCGCGCTGGTCGTCGCCGAGGCGCCGCCAGGCGGGATCGAGCTTGAAGAACGTGAATTTCACGAAAGTGCGGCCGGCCACGGTGCTCCTCAAAATAGCGCTCGCGGCGTGCCTGCTCTGGGCGGCGGGCTGCCTTACCGCGACCGCCGGCGAGGCTGCGGCGCCGCGGGTGACGATCGCCCTGCTGCCAAACGGCACTCCAGTTTCCGCGCTGAAGGCGGTGCCGGGAATCTCCCCTGGCCTGCTCAGCGCCGGCCTCGGCGAGGTCTCACCGGAGCAGACCTACCTTGACATCACCCAGGGCAACCGGGTCTTCGACTCGCTCTATGACGAGGAGCTCGACCCGGTGCCGGTCCCGGCCCACGGCACCCGGGTGCCCGCCTGGGCTCGGATCGTCCGGCGGGCCGACTCCGCCCCGGCCGAGATCGTCCCGGGCCTGCTCGCCTCATCGCTGGGGGCGGGGGCGATGGGGGCGGGCAGCGGGCTGAGCACGCCGGCGCTGCTGGCGGCCGATCGCCAGGGCCGCCTGCGCCGGCTGGGGCGCGGCTGCCGGACCCGCGGCTGCAGCCCGCCGGTGAGCGTCGTCGAGGCCGATCCGGCCCAGTTGCCCCGGATGGCGCGCCGCTTGGGTGGCCGCGATCTGCTGATCGCCCTCGAGCGCCCGCCGCCGACCGAGCACGCCCAGCTGGCGATCGGAATAGCCGGGGCGGGATTCGACGGCAACCTCACCTCCGACAGCACCCGGACCGAGGGCTATGTCAGCTCCACCGACCTCGCGCCGACGATCCTCGCGCGGTTCGGCCTCGCGGTCCCCTCGCAGATGGACGGGACCGCGATCCACACCGAGGGGCGGGCCGACTTCGGAGAGGTCACCTCGCTCGGCTCGCGCCTCGCCGAGATCCCGTCCCGCCGCGCCGCTGTGGTCGGGCTCAGTCTGCTCCTCTGGGCACTCGCGGCCGCTCTCGCCGCGGCGCTTCGCCGCGGGCGCACCGGCCTGCGGCTGCTCGCCCTCTCGGTCGTCTACCTGCCGCTGCTGCTGATGCTCGGCGCCGCGCTGCGTCCCGGCGAAGCCGCCGAGCTGCTTCTGCTCGCCCTTGGCGCCCCGGCGCTGGGGGCGCTGACGCTCACAGGCCTGGGCGGCTACAGGGCGCTCGCGGTGGCCTGCGGGCTGACCACGGCGGCCTGCGCGGTCGACGTGATCGCCGGCTCGCCGCTGACCTCGCTCTCGCTGATCGGCCCCAACCCGGGCGGCGGCGTTCGCTTCTACGGGATCGGCAACGAGCTGGAGGCGATCCTCGCCCCGCTGATCCTGGTCGGGACCGGCGCGGCGATCGCCGGCTTCGCGGCCGAAAGCTCCCGCCGCGCCGCCGCCGTCGCCTTCCTCGCCGTCGCCTTCCTCGCGGCGCTCGTCTTCGCCGCGGGGCGCTTCGGCGCCGACGTCGGCGCGGCGATCGTCTTCCCGGTGGGCGCGGTCGTCTCGGCGGCGGTGGTCAGCGGACGCCGCTCCATGGCCTGGCTGGCGATCGCGGCGCCGTTCCTGGCGCTCGCCCTGCTTGCCCTGATCGACCTCGCCTCCGGTGGGAACGCCCACCTGACCCGGTCTGTCCTCGACGCCGGCGGCTTCGGGGATCTCGCCGACGTCGCCGAGCGGCGCCTGCGGCTCTCGGCGATCAGCTTCGGGCGAGCCGGCGCGTCGCCCGTCTTCTGGGGGCTGCTCGCGGTGCTCGCCGCCGTCATCGTGCAGCGGGGCCGCGTCCGCGTTTGGTTCGAGGGTTTCCCGGTGCTCGCCGCTGCCTTCGCGGGGACGATCGCGGCGACCGCGGTCGGCACTCTCGCCAACGACTCGGGGGCGCTTCTGCTCGAGGTTGGCACCGCCTACCTGCTGGCATTCGGCGGCTACGTCTGGGCCGAGCGGGCGGAATCCGCCTCCCGGAGACGAATAGGGGCTGTGGAGAAGCGGTAACCGGAGCCCCGGTGAGGGGTTTTCTTGGGTCCTGCCCACGGCTTCGGTGCGTGGGCGTCGTCACAATCCGCCACCGGAACATCAACTACCCTTAACGACAGTGCGAATCGCCCTCGTCTCGCCATATTCCTGGAGCTACCGGGGCGGCGTGAATCGACACGTGGAGGCGCTCGCCGATGAGTTGATCGGCCGCGGCGACCACGTCAGGGTCATTGCGCCCTTCGATCCACCGGACCGCCTCAGCAAAGCCCTCCACCGCGCCCCCGCCGAGCCCAGGGAGGCGCCCGAGTACCTGATCCCCGTCGGCCGCACCGTGGGGATCGGCGCCAACGGCGCGGTCTCCAACCTCTCGCTGTTCCCCGAAGGGGTCACCGCCACCCGCCGCGCCCTGCAGGGGGGCGGCTTCGACGTCATCCACGTCCACGAGCCGATCGCCCCGGTGGTCGGCTGGGATACGGCGCTTCACTCCGAGACCCCGGTGGTCGGCACCTTCCACGCCTACTCGACCAAGGCGCTCCCCAACTACGCCGCCAACCTGCTCGGCGCACGGCGGGTGGTCAACAAGCTCTCGGCCAAGATCGCCGTTTCCGAGGCGGCTGAGTGGACCGGCAGGCGATGGTTCGGCGGCCACTACGAGATCGTTCCCAACGGGGTCGAGATCGGCGCCGCCCCCAATGGTCCCAAGCCGCAGAACGAGGAGTTCCGAATCCTCTTCGTCGGCCGCCCCGAGGAGCGCAAGGGCCTGCCGTTCCTGCTCACCGCCTTCGGCGCCCTGGTCGACCAGGCCCCGGCCCGGCTGACCGTGATCGGTGCCAGCGAAGCCGAGCTTCTCCGCTACCTCCCCGACCCGGAGCTGATGGGCTCGATCGAGGCCCGCGGGCGTGTCTCCGAGGAGGAGCTGTGGCAGGAGCTTCACGTCGCCGACGTGCTCTGCGCCCCGTCGCTGTCCGGAGAGAGCTTCGGCATGGTCCTGACGGAGGCCTTCGCCGCCGGCACGCCGGTGATCGCCTCGGCGATCGCCGGTTACAGCGACGTGGTCACCGACGGCCTCGACGGGGTCCTCGTCCCACCGGCTGACCCGCAGCGGCTGGCCGAGGAGCTGCAGCGCGCCCAGCACGCTCCCGAGCGCCTCCGCGAAATGGGAGAAGCGGCGCGGATCAGCGCCGAGCGCTACGCCTGGCCGCGGGTCGCCGACCAGGTGAGCGCGGTGTACGAGAGAGCGATCGAGGCGCCCGCCCCGGCGAGCGCCGGGGAGCGGATCGCCCGCCGCGCCGGGATCGCCCCCGTCGACGGCCGCCCGCGGCGCCCTGCCGGGCGCCTGCCCTCCCTCGACCCGCCCCTGGCTCGAAGTGGAAGCCGGCGCCGCAGCGCCGCCCGGCGCCTCGGCCTCGGCGTCGCCGCGGTCCTCGGCCTCGGTCTCACGGCGCTGGCGGCGAACAAGATCGGCGTCGACCAGGTCGTCTCCAGCATCGTCCGCTCCGACCTCAGCTGGGTGCTGATCGCCTGCGCGCTGATGTCGGCCTCGCTCTTCTTCCGGGCCGGTTCCTGGTACTCGATCGTCAAAGCCGCTCTGCCCAACCGGCCGGTGCGCCGCCGCGATGTCACCTCGGCGACGATGATCGGAGTGCTGATGTCGGCGACCCTGCCGGCCCGCCTCGGCGAGCCGGCGCGGGTGATGTCGCTCTCCCGCCGCACTGGCAGGATGCGCGAGACCGTCCCGGTGCTGCTCGGCACCCTGGTCTCGCAGACGATGCTCAACATCCTCGCGCTGGTCCTGCTCGGCGCGATCATCGTCTCCACCACCGACCTCTTCCACTCCGGCACCCAGAAGCTCTTCTGGTTCAGCTCGGTGCCGCTGCTGCTCCTGCTTGTGGTGCTGATCGCCCCTGTCCTGATGCGACGGGGCGGCAACGGACGGCTGGCCCGGATCGGGGCCAGCATGCGCGGCGCCCTGGTCCAGGTGCGCCGCGGCCTCACCGTCTTCCGCGATCCGAAGCGGGGCTCGATCGCGGCCGCCGGCCAGCTCGGAGCCTGGGCGATCCAGCTCGCCGCCTGCTGGGCGCTGCTCTTTGCGCTCGGCCTCGACGGCCAGGCCGGGATCGGCGCCGCCGCTGCCGTGCTGTTCGCCGTCAACGTAACCGCTGTCGTCCCCGCGACCCCGTCGAACATCGGGGTCTTCCAGCTCGCCGTGATCAGCGTCCTGCACACAGGCTTCGGGATCAGCACCGCCGATGCGCTCGCCTACGGGGTCATCCTGCAGGCGGTCGAGATCGCCACCGCCGTGGCGCTCGGCCTGCCGGCGCTGGTGCGCGAGGGCCTCACCTGGTCCGATCTCCGGGTCCAGGCCCTCTCCTCGGCGCCGGTCCGCCTCTCCTCGAAGCCGCCGGCGCGCGAAGGCGCCCAGATCTAGCCCGAAGCGCCGCGCTCGGGCCCCTGCTTCCGGTTCATAGACTGCCGCCATGACGCCCGCCGAGGAGAGCTTCGAGTCTCGCTTGGCCTGGATCTTCGGGGCGCCGCGCACCGGCAGCACCTGGCTGCTGCAGCTGCTCACGTTCCCGCTCAGGCCGTCCAAGGAGAACCCCTCGGGTGCGGCGATGATCGACGGGCAGCGGTTGACGCCGGTGGCCGTCCCCGTCAACGAGCCGTACCTGCCGAACCATCTGACGCCCTTTCCGGGTGGTTTCGGTCGCGATGACGACCCCAGCTACTTCTTCTCCAATGAGTTCGCCGAGTACTGGCGGCCGGCTCTCAGACGGCTGATCCTCGACCGTTTCCAGGCCCAGGCAGACCTGGCGGCCCGCGAGTTCGGGCTCGAGCGACCGCTGGTCGTGATCAAGGAGCCGAACGGCTCCCACGCCGCCGACGTGGTGATGTCGCTGCTTCCCCGCTCGCGGCTGATCTTCCTGATCCGCGATGGCCGTGACGTGATTGACTCGCTGATGCACGCCAACGCCGCCGACTGGACTTCGGGGCCCGACATGAATCTCAGCGTCGAGCGGGAGGAGCAGCGGATCGAGTTCGTGAAGCTCCAGTCGCAGCTCTGGCTGGAGAACACGAAGGGGACCGAGCGTGCCTACGACTCGCATCCGCCAGAGCTGCGAGCCAGGATCAGGTACGAAGACCTCCGTGCCGACACCCCTGCGGCCCTGACGCCGCTCGCCCGCTGGCTCGACCCCGGCTTCGGCGACGAGCTGCTGGAGACCGCCGCCGCCTCGCTCTCCTTCGAGTCCTACCCGCCTGAGGCCAAGGGCCCCCAGAGCGCCCTGCGCGCAGCGACCCCGGGCCTCTGGCGTCAGAACATGACCGCTGTCGAGCAGGCGCTGATGAACGAGATCATGGGCGAGAGGCTTCGCGACTTCGGCTACGAGGTCTGAGGGCTCAGGCTTCGGCGACGACAGCGTCCTCCCCGGACTCCTCGCCTTCGGCCGGTTCCTCCTCGGGAGGCAGGCCGGCACCGCGATCGGAGCCGGCGATCACCTCGTCGGGTGAGCCGTCCTCCGGGATGAAGCCGGACTTCATCCCGAAGTAGACCGCCTGGGGGTGGTGGGCGATGATCGCCACCGTCGACTGCTCCGGCATCACCGCGTAGCCGTCGGAGAGGGTCATCCCGATCTCCTCCAGGCCGAGCAGGCGCCACACCTTCTCGTGCTCGGACTGCTCCGGGCAGGCGGGGTAGCCCCAGGAGTAGCGCCGACCCTGGCCGGGCTCCATGCCGAGCTCGCTTCGGACCTCCGAGTGCAGCCACTCGGCCAGGCCCTCGGCCGACTGCACCCCGAGCCCGTGCACGTAGAGCTGCTCGGCGAACTCCCCTTCGGACTCGAGCTTCTCCATCAGCTCCGTCACCTCGGGCCCGACCGTGACGCCCTGGAGGGCGACGACGTCGCGCTCGCCGCTGTCGACCGGGCGGAAGAAATCCGTGAGGCAAATCCGGTCGTGCTTGGGCTGGCGAGGGAACACAAGGCGCTCGAGCTCGGCCTCGGAATCCTCGGGGTCGAAGATGACCAGCTCGTTGCCGTCGGCATTGCAGGGGAAGTAGCCGAGCTTCGCCCGGGGACGAAGGTAGTCCTGCTCGCGCCACATCCGCTCGAGCCGGGGAGCGAAGCCCTCCTCGGTGCCGTCGCCTTCGACGATCTTCCGCCACTCATCGCCCTTCTTTCCCCGGCCGCCCCAGTGCAGCTTGAACAGCACGTGGCGGTCGAGGTGGGGGAAGACCTGGTCGAAGTCGACCTCGACCTCTCGCGCTCCCCAGAACGGCGGCTCGGGAACCGGCGCGTCGGTGCGGGCGGCGGAGCGGACGCTGTCGTCGGTGACCGGCGGCGCGTCGTTGGTCACCTCGGGCTTCTCCCTCAGCGCCTTGGCCTCGGTTCGGATTCGCTCGAGCAGGGCATCCCGGGCCTCGCCGCCGACCAGAGCGTCCATCGTGTCGAGCCCGGCAAAGGCGTCCTTGCAGTAGAAGACCCCCGGCTCGTAAACCTCGTCGGAGTCCTTGCCGCCCGGGTAGAGCGCCCGGCGGCCAAAGTCGCGGTTGATCGCGGCGCCCCCGATCAGCACCGGGAAGGCGAGCCCGCGGGAGTGCAGCTCGCCGATGCAGGTCGGCATCTGCTTCGAGGTCGACACGAGCAGGGCCGAGAGCCCGATCGCATCGGCCTCGTTCGAGACCGCGGCCTCGATGATCGTCTCCACCGGCACCTGCTTGCCGAGGTCGATCACCGTGTAGCCGTTGTTGGTGAGGATCGTGTTGACCAGCGACTTGCCGATGTCGTGGACGTCGCCGAAGACGGTGGCGATCACCACCTTGCCCTTGGTGTGTCCTTCGATCCGGTCGAGGTAGTTCTCGAGCCGGGTCACCGCCCGCTTCATCACCTCGGCCGACTGCAGCACGAAGGGCAGGATCAGCTCGCCGGCGCCGAACTTGTCGCCGACCTCCTTCATCGCGGGAAGGAGCACGTCGTTCAGCGTCGGGACGGCGCCGATCTTCTCCACCGAGCGGTCGATCCAGTCCTCGACTCCGTCCTTCTTGCGCCGCAGGATGTGCCAGTGAAGCGCCTCCTCGGGCTCCATCCCCTCGGTGGGGTCGGCGCCCTCGTCGGCCTCGTCGGGACCCTTCGACTCGAAGTGGGCTATGAAGCGCTCCAGAGCGTCCTCGGAGCGATTGAAGACCAGATCGTCGGTGAGCTCGCGCTCGGCATCGGGGATCTCTCCGTATGGGGTGATGTGGTTGGGGTTGACCATCGCCAGGTCGAGGCCGGCCTCGACGCAGTGGTGCAGGAAGACCGAGTTGAGCACCGCGCGAGCCGGGGGGGAGACGCCGAAGGAGACGTTGGAGACGCCGAGCGAGGTCTTCACCCCGGGAAGCTCCGCCTTGATCCGGCGGATGCCCTCGATCGTCTCCACGGCCGAGGGTCGCCATTCCTCATCGCCCGTGGTCAGGGTGAAGGTGAGCGCGTCGAAGATCAGCGCCTCGGGATCGAGACCGTGCTCCTCGCAGGCAAGGTCGCGGATCCGCTTCGCGATCTCCACCTTGCGCTCGGCCGTCTTCGCCATCCCGACCTCGTCGATCACGAGCGCGATCAGCGCGGCCCCGTGGGCCTTTGCCAGCGGCACGACGACGTCGGCCTTGTCCCGCCCCGCCTCGAGGTTGATCGAGTTGACGATCGCCCGCCCGGGGATCTGCTCCAGTGCCCGTTGGATCACCTCCGGCTCGGTCGAGTCCACCTGGATCGGCGCCGGCTGGGTCAGCGAGACGCGCTCCACCACCTGGCGCATCTGCTCGTCCTCGTCAGCGCGCTCGGTCAGGGCGACACAGACGTCGAGCACGTGCGCCCCGCCGTTGACCTGGTCCTCGGCGACCTGGACCAGCCCGTCGTAGTCGTCGGCCAGCAGCAGCTCCTTTGCCTTGCGCGAGCCCTGCGAGTTGACCCGCTCGCCCACCAGGGTCGGCCGCGGCTCCTGCACCAGTGGCGTCGAGGTCATCATCGAGGAGACCTCGATCGGCCCCGGCGCGGGCCTCGCGCCGGCGACGCGCCCGGCGACCCGCTCGCGGATCGCCGCGATGTGCTCGGGGGTGGTGCCGCAGCAGCCGCCGACGATCCCCACTTCGTAGCGCTCGACGAACTCGCCCAGCGTCGCCGCCAGCGGCTCGGGCTGCTCCGGGAAGATCGTCTCCCCGTCGGGGCCCTGCAGCGGCAGCCCGGCGTTCGGGATGCAGTGCACGGGAAGCGGCGAGCGCTCGCCGAGGTAGCGAATCGCATCCCGCATGTCCTCCGGCCCGGTCGAGCAGTTGAGGCCGATCACGTCGACGTCGAGCGCCGCCAGCGTGGTCAGCACCGCGGAGATGTCCGTCCCCAGCAGCATCTTACCGCCCTGCGGCAGCAGCGAGACGCTGGTCTGGATCGGGACCTCGCGCCCGGTCGTCTTGAACGCCTCGCGGGTGCCGAAGATCGCCGCCTTAACCTCGAGGATGTCCTGGGCCGTCTCGATGATGATCAAATCGGCGCCGCCCTCGAGCAGTCCGCTGGCCTGCTCGGTGAATACCTCGACCAGGCGGCCGAAGGAGATATCCCCGAGGGTGGGGTCATCGGAGGCCGGCAGGAAGCCGGTCGGGCCGATCGAGCCGGCCACGAAACGCTCCGGCCCGGCGGCCTCGCGGGCGATCTCCGCCGCCCTGCGGTTGATCTCCGGGGTTTCCTTGCCCAGCCCCCACTCGTCGAGCTTGATCCGGCTCCCCTGGAAGGTGTCGGTCTCGACCACCTCGGCCCCCGCCTCGAGCATCGAGGCGTGGACGCCCTCGATCACGTCGGGCCGGTTGAGCACCAGTGCCTCGTGACACTTCCCCTCGAGGCCGCCGTAGTCGGCCTGGGTCAGGTCGAACTGCTCCAGGGTCGCTCCCATGCCGCCGTCGAAGAGGATCACCCGTTCGCGAACGGCTGCGAGGAAGTCTCGCTCAGCCATGCCGGGCCCTGCTCTGCGTTTCGCTCTTCGTGGATCTCACGCTTGCCTCCATCGATCCCGGCTGTAGCACCGCCACCCGCACGCTGGGCACGGAATTCGGGCCGGTTGCTGCGATTTCAACGGGCCGGGTCCCTCGATCGCTCTTGATGGTCGGCTTAATTTAGCGAAGCGCCGCCCGGGCGCCCGTGCCGGGCACCCGGCGCTCAGCGGTGGGGCTTGCGGGAGCGCGGCGGGACCAGTTGGTAGACGGGGCCGTTCGTCGTCACCGTGTAGATGTGGTGCTGGGTGTCCTCGCCGAAGGAGGTCATCAGCCCGCCGAAGGGACCGGGCGGGATCCTGATGCCCACCGAGCTGTCGTCGGCCGCGCCGCCCAGGCGGGGCTTGAAGCTGCGGATCCGCCCGCCGCAGTAGTCGCTGTAGAGGTAGCGCCCGCGCAGCCGCTTCAGCGCCGGGTCGCGGACCACGTAGCCGCCGATCACCGCGCAGCGCGGGCCGTGCGGGTAGGTGAGCACGGGCTTCAGGGTGTTCCCCGGGTCGGGGGTGTCGCCGTTCGGGCAGAAGAGCCCGCAGTCATAGGGCTGATCGCCCTCGAAGGCGTCCCAGCCGAAGTTGCCGCCCCAGGCGAAGGGCAGGGTCTCGTAGTCGATCTCCTCGAAGCGGTTCTCCCCGACGTCGCCGATCAGGATCCGGTCAGGCCCCTTCTTCACCGGCTGGAAGGAGAAGCGATACGGGTTTCTCAGCCCGTAGCTGAAGATCTCATCGCGCCCGGGCTTGCCGACGAAGGGATTCCCCGGCGGGATCCGGTACGGCGTGCCCCCGGGGCCCGGCCGCGGGTCGATGCGGATGATCTTGCCCCGCAGGTTGTCGAGGCTCTGGGCGTAGTTGAAGAGGTCCCCGGGATCCATCCCGTCCCCGATCCCGCTGTAGAGGTATTTGCCCCGGAACTGGAGCTGGCCGCCGTTGTGGTTGGCGTAGCCCTCCGGCTCCGGAGCGGTGATCACCGCCCGGCGCGTGGAGGCTCGGGCGAAGGTCGGCGTCGAGCGGCGGTACTCGTCGATCTGATCGTCATCGTTCTGGTCGGTGTACTGGACGTAGAAGCGACCGCTCTTGCGGTAGTCGGGCGGGAAGGCGAGCCCGAGCAGGCCCTGCTCACTGGCGGTCTCCTTCACCCTGGCGGAGATGTCGAGGAAGGGGCGGGGCTGCTTCCTGCCGTTCACCACCACCTCGACCTGCCCGGCCCGCTGGGTGACGAACAGCAATCCGGGGAAGCCGGGTGCGCCGGTGACGTAGGTCGGGTCATGGAAGCTGGCCACCTTCTTCATCGCAGCCGGTGGGGTCGGCGCTTCCTCGCCGCGCGGATGGCGCGCGGCGCTCGCCGTCGCCGCCGGGACGGCGGCGACGATCAGCAGCGCGCAGAGGGCCCGGCCCGGGCGCCGCACCACCTTCCTGGGCCGTAGCCGGACGCGGTGCTCTCTCTTGGCGGGCGACATCAAATCGGACAGGTTCCGAACCCGGCTGATCGCACTTCAGAGAACATCCGGAGTCGGCCTCGGTTGCGGCCGGGCACCTGGCGCGGCCTGTCCCTGCCTAGACAGGGCCGATCTCGAATCGTAAACGCGTGCCTGCGCGCGGCGCTTTCGTCACCAGCGGCCGGGAAACCTCCTTCATTCGTCCGCGCCGGGCGAGATCCGCTCGGCGAACCCGTCGATCAGGGCCGCCAGGCGCTCCGTGGCCTCGAGCTGCGGGCAGTGGCCGCAGTCCTGGATCAGCTCGAAGCGGGCGTCGGGAACTTCCCGCAAGAGGCGCTCGGCGCCGGTCGAGAAGACCATCCGGTCGCTGTCCCCCCAGAGCACCAGCACCGGGCAGCTGATTCGGTCGAGCTCGAACGGATCCGCCAGCTCGGGCAGCAGCCGCCGGCCGCTGGCAAGGATCCGGGCCACATCGGCGCGGCGGGAGACGTGGTGCGTGAAGGAGGCGATCGCCCGGCGGTCGGCGGCCCGTGGCCGGGCGAAGACGACGCGGCGGTAGACCTGGCCGACCGCGGCGCGGACCATCGGCTCGGGCAGGGGCAGCGGCGCCCCGAGGACCGCCCTGATCAGCCGCTCCCCCTCGATCACGCCGAACCAGCCCGCCATGTCGAGCCCGGCCGGGGCGATCGGCATCACCCCGCCGATCCGGACACCGGGGTCCGCCGCAGCCCGCAGGGCGACGCAGCCACCCAGGGAGTTCCCGGCGACCAGCGCGGGCTGGCCGTCGGCGAAGCGGATCAGGGCGGCCCTCAGAAAACGGTCGAGCTGCGGCAGGATCTCGGCCCCGGGCTCGAGCGGCGAGGCGCTGCCATAGCCGGGCATGTCGAGGGCGACCGCGCGCCGCCCGGAGCGGCGCAGCAGGTCGAGCAGCGGCCGCCAGGTGTCGGCGCTGTCAGACCAGCCGTGCAGGAGGATCAGCGGCGGCCCCGAGCCGTCCAGCTCCAGGGCGCGGGTCTCGAACCCGGCCACCCGCAGTCGGTGCTCGAATAGGACTGCCATCGGCCTGAGCGGCCAAGCTAGCGGCGAATCCCGACGTTTCCGGGTCCGCGCACCGAAGTCGGGCGAAATTCATCCGCCCTTTACCGCCGCCCCCTAGGCTCGTCGTCCCCATGGATGCCTTCACCACTTCGCAACCGCCGGTTTACGGCCCCGACACACCCGCCGGCGCCGAGCGAACGATGATCGGGGCGATGCGAATCCAGCTGTTTGCCTGCTCGCGCTGCGGATCGATCCTCGATGCGCCCCGGGCCAACCCGAGCACCGGGGAGATCGCCCGCAAGTGCTGCGAGTGCGCCAGCTGGCAGCCGCTGCCGCAGGCAATCGCCTCCCCGCCGCGCGGCTCGGGCAGTCAGTCTCGCTTGCCGCGCCCGTAGAGCAGCCGGATCCCGCGCCCCAGCAGCTTCGTCGTCCTCGCCTTGTAGGGGAGCATGTGCATGTCGCGCTTCGGTCCCCAGCGGGTGACGAGGATCGTCTGCTGCTTGGTGTATTTGCGGATCCCGCCGGCACCGTGCCTGGAGCCGAGGCCGGAGCTCTTCCAGCCGCCCATCGGCAGCTCCAGGGCGATGTAGTTGATCTGCGCATCGTTGACGCAGCAGACGCCCGCCTCGACCTGCCGGGCGAGCCGCTCTCCCTTCTCGATGTCGCGAGTCCAGACCGATGCCTGCAGCCCGTAGGGCGAGTCGTTGGCGAGGCGCACCGCCTCGTCGGCGTCGGCGACCTTCATCACCGGCAGGGTCGGGCCGAAGGTCTCCTCCGTCATGCACTCCATCGAGTGGTCGACGTCGACCAGCAGCGTCGGCTCGAAGAAGTCGCCGGGGCCCTCGCGACGCTTGCCGCCGACCACCACCCGGGCACCCTTGGCGACCGCGTCGGAGACGTGCGAATTGATCAGCTCGACCTGGGGAGGAGAGGTGATCGCTCCGATATCGACGCTTCCCGCCTCGCCGGGGACGCCGACGCGCAGCCCGCGCATCACCGTCTCGATTCGCGAGACCAGCTCATCGTAGATCGGCGCCTCCGCATAGACGCGCTCGATCGAAATGCAGGTCTGGCCGCCGTTCTGCATCGAGTAGTGGACCGCCGCGTTCGCCGCTCGCTCGACGTCGGCATCGGCGCAGACGATCATCGGGTCCTTGCCGCCCAGCTCCAGCCCGACCGGCGTCAGCGTCCGCGCCGCCCGTTCGGCGACCTTCTTGCCGACCTCGGTCGAGCCGGTGAACATCACGAAGTCGACGTGGTCGATCAGCTCACTGCCCACGTCGCCGCCGCCGATCGCCAGCTGGAAGACGTTCTCGGGCAGCCCGCACTCGGCCAGCATCTCGGCCATCAGCAGCGAGGTCATCGGGGTCAGGCTGGCCGGCTTCAGCACCACCGAGTTGCCGGCGGCGAGCGCCGGGATGCAGTCACCGAAGGAGTTGGTCAGCGGGTAGTTCCAGGGGCCGATCACGCCGACCACGCCGACCGGCTCGTAGCGGACGATCAGCTTGCGGCCGAGCACGAACGGCGAGCTCGAGCGGACCTTCTCGTCGGCGAGGTACTTGGGAGCGTTCTTCGCCCAGAAGCCGAAGGCGGCGGCTGCGTAGGAGACCTCGGCGAGCTGGGCGTCCTCAAAGGTCTTGCCGTTCTCCTTGACGATCGTGCGGATGATCCGCTCAGAGTTCTGGGTGACCCACTTCTGGGCACGCCTCAGCACCCTGCCCCGGCCCTCGAAGCCGAGCGCCCGCCAGCCGGGCTGCGCCTCGCGTCCCTTCTCGACCAGCGCCGCGACCTCCTCGGGGGCGATCGCCGGGATCGTGGCGATCGTCTCGCCCGTCGCCGGGTTGTTGACCTCGATGCTCCGCGCCCCGCTGCCGCCGTTCGCACCGGGCGCACCGGTCGTCGTCTTCGCCTCGGTCGTGGTGCCGCTCTCCACCGTTGCTCTCCTTCGCTCGCTGCTTTTCTGAGGGCTCGCAGGAGACTCTACTGCGAGACCGCTTCCCAGCCCCGGGGGGCGGGCCGGCCCTAGGCGGGCGCCACTCGGTAGACGTCGCCGTCCAGCGAGCAGGCGAAGATCCGGCCGTCGGGCGCCTCACCGAAGCAGCTGAGGCCCGAGACGTGCAGGCCCAGCGGGGCGTCATCCCGGGCGCCGGCGATCGTCGGGACGAGGCTGCGCAAGTCCCCCTGGCAGTAATCGCCGTAGAGGTAGCGGCCGCGCAGCTCGGGAAGCGCCGGGTCGCGGACAACGTAGCCGCCGGTGATCGCGCAGCCCTGGCTGTGGTCGTAGGCGAAGATCGGCTTGGTCGTCCCGCCGGGGTCCGGGGTGCCGTCGTTGAGGCAGGTCAGCCCGCCGCAGTCATAGAGCGCGAAGCCCTCCCAGGCGTCCCAGCCGAAGTTGGCGCCGCGGGCCTCGGGGAGGGGCAGGTAGTCGACCTCCTCGTAGCGGCTCTGGCCGACGTCGCCGATCGCCACCCTGTCGGGCTTGTTCTTGAGGAACTGGATGCTGAACCGGTAGGGGTTGCGGAGGCCGTAGCTGAAGATCTCATCGCGTCCCGGTCCGCCAACGAAGGGGTTGGAGCGCGGCACTCCGTAGGGGCGTCCCGACTTGGTCCGGACCGGGTCGATCCGCAGCAGCTTGCCGAGCAGCACGTCGGTGTTCTGGGCGTTGTTGGGCGGGTCGCCCCCCGACCCCCCGTCGCCGGTGCCGATGAACAGGTCCTTGCCGTGGAACTGCAGTTGGCCGCCGTCGTGGTTGATGTAGGTCGGGTGGTCGATGGTCAGCACACGACGCCTGCTCGAGCGGAGCGCCCGGGTCGGATCGCTTCGGCTTCGCCGGAACTCGTCGATGCAGACCCTGCCCTGGTGATCGGTGTAATAGACGTAGAAGCGGCGGCTGGTCCGGTAATCGGGGGGGAAGGCGACGGAGAGCAGGCCCTGCTCGCTGCCACTGCTCTCGACCAGGGAAGAGATGTCGAGGAAGGGCCGGTCCAGCGTCCGGCCGTGGCTGAGCACCCGGATCACGCCGGGCTTCTCGACTACGAACAGCAGCTTCGGGTAGGCGTGGGTGCCGTCGACGTAGACCGGCTGGTCGAAGCTGCCGATCAGCTTCAGGCGGGCCGCGCCGGAGCCGCTTCCGCGCGCGGTTGCGCTTCCTGCAGCCGGGATCGACGCGGCGATGATCGCCAGCGCCGCCAGGCAGGGGATCAGCAAGCGGCGAGCGCTCATCGCCGCCGCACCAGCCGGAAGACCTTGCCGCCGTGCGCGGCGCTGGTGAGCGTGGTCACGTAGAGGCGGCCACGGCCGTCCTCTCCGAACGAGGTGGGCGCCGGGAGCGATATGCCCAATGAGCGGTCGTCGCCTGCCCTTCCCAGGTGAGGCGAGAAGCTGCGCAGCGTGCCGTTGCAATTGTCGGAGTAGACATAGCGGCCGTAGAGAGCGGGAATGTGCTTGTCGCGGACCACGTAGCCGCCGATGATCGCGCATCCGCGGCTGTGGCTGTAGGCGAAGATCGGCTTTGTGGTCCCGCCCGGGTCGGGCGTGCCGTCGAAGTCGCCGTGGTAGAGGCTGAACCCCTCCCAGGCGTCCCAGCCGAAGTTGGCGCCGGAGGCGGCGGGCAGGGTCTCGTAGTCGACCTCCTCGAAGGAGTTCTGGCCGACGTCGGCGATCACGATCCGCGGGCGTTTGCCGCTGACCCGGTCAAAGGAGAAGCGGAACGGGTTGCGCAGGCCGTAGCTGAAGATCAGGTCCCGGCCCGGCCGGCCGACGAAGGGGTTTGAGTGCGGCACCGTGTAGTTGCGGGGGCCCGGAGGGTTGCGGGGGTCGATTCGGATCAGTTTGCCGAGCAGCCGGGACATATTCTGCGCGTTGTTCCGAGGGTCGCCGCCGCTGCCACCGTCGCCGGTCCCGAAGTAGAGAAGATTGCCGTTGAACTGGAGTTGGCCGCCGTTGTGGTTGGCCCAGGTCGGGTGGGGGATCTCGATCACCTTTCGCCGCGAGTTGCGCCTGGCTCGGGTCAGGCTGCCCCGCCTGAACTCGTCCACCTCGATGTTGCCCTGGTTGTTGGTGAAGTAGACGTAGAAGCGCCTCACCTTGGGGTAGCCGGGCGGCAAGGCCATCGAGAGCAGGCCGCGCTCGCCGAAGTCGAAGCTGACCAAGGAGCGGATGTCGAGGAAGGGGCGCCGCAGGTGGTGGCCGTGGCGCACCACATCGATCTTGCCGGGCTGATCGACCACGTAGAGCAGCTTTGGCGCCTGCTTGGGCCCGGTGACGTAGACCGGGCGATCGAACCTCCCGATCCGCTTCAGGCCGACCCTGGCGCCGGCCGAGGCGGGCAGGACGGCGACCAAGGCGGCGAGCGCCGCGAGCGCCAGCAGGGTGGTTCTCGGTCTGCGTCTCATCGTCGAGTTCCCGGGCAGTCGCCTGGGGCGCGCTGCCGGCCCGGGTGGCGGGCCAGTCTTCCAGTCTCTTCTAAACCCCGAGTACCGGAAACGGACCGGTCCGCGCCTCCCCATTACCCGCCGGGATCGATTCGGTAAACGGGCCCCGCCTGCGAGGCGGCGTAGATCCTCCCCCGGGAGTCCTCGCCGAAGGAGGTGAGCTGCGGCACCTCGAGGCCGAGGCTGCGGTCTGCCGTCGCCCTTTCGCCCGGCCGCCTCGGCGGCAGGAACTCGCGCAGCTGACCCGCGCAGTAGTCGCCGTAGATGTAGTGGCCGTCGAGCGCCGGCAGGCGAGGGTCGCGGATCACATAGCCGCCGGTCACCGAGCAGCCCTGATCGTGGCTGTAGACGAGCACCGGGGGGATCGCGCCGGGAGCCTGCTGGTCGCGGTTGTAGCGGGCATAGCCCTCGAATGCGGACCAACCGAAGTTCATTCCCGGCCGGGGGTTGCGAACGTAGTCCACCTCCTCGAAGCGATCCTGGCCGACGTCGCCGATCGCCAGCGCGCCGCTTGCGGGATCGAAGGAGAAGCGCCACGGGTTGCGCAGCCCGAGGGCGTAGATCCGCGGCCGCGGCGAGGGGTCGGCGACGTCGAGGCGGACGATCTTGCCGAGCAGGGTCGAGGGGTCCTGCGATGTCCGCTCCGGGTCGCCCTCCGAGCCGCCGTCGCCGAAGCCGACATAGAGCGCCCCACCGGGCCCGAACTGGAGCTGGCCGCCGTTGTGGTTGTCGAACGGCTGGTCCTGGGCGAGCACCACCCGCGCGCTTCCGGGGTCGGCCCGCAGGGGGTCGTGGGGGGAGCGCTCATACGAGACCACCCGGGTGTCGCCGGCGGTGTCCGTGTAGTCGACATAGAAGCTGCCGCTGCGGGCGTAGTCCGGCGCGAAGGCCATCGAGAGAAGGCCCTGCTCGGAGGCCCCCGAGACCTTGTCGCTGATCTCGAGGAAGGGCTGCGGCAGGGTACGGCCATCCTCGACCACGCGGATCGCGCCGGTCTTCTCGACCACGAACAGGTGGTGGCGATCGCCCCTGGGCTGGGCGATGTAGACCGGCTCGGAGAAGTCCCCGATCTTGGTCAGCTTCGGCGGGGCGCTAACCGCGGCAGCGCCGCCCCCGGCTGCGGTGTCCGGCCGGCTGCCCGTCCCGGTCTGATCGGAGCCCGAGGAGCCGCAGCCGCCGAGCATCGCGGCGAGCAGGATCGCCGCCAGGCAGAGGGCGGTGGGGCGGCTGCGCATCGGCCCCGAACCTTGACAGGCCGACCGCGCGGCCCCGGCTCAGTAACCGGAGCCCGAGGGGGACTGCGAGCCCGACGGCGGGTAGGAGCCGCTGCCGCCGCTGGCCGTCCCGGAGGTGGCGTTCGGGTTTCCCCCGCCGCCACCGGCGCTCGTGCTCGCCTGCGCCCCGCCGCTCGCCTGGGAGGGCTGCACCGGGACGATCTCGCCCTTCGAGTTGATTCGGGTGAGCTGCGGCTTCGAGATGATCCGCACCGCGAAGCTGCCGGTCGGAGTCCCGCCGCCGTCGGCGTTGACGGCCTTCTGTTGACCGCTCAGCCCCGCGTCGATCCGGTATCTGAGCTTCCAGGCACCCGCCTTCACCGCCCCCAGCTTCCACACTCCGACCCGCGCCTCGCCGGGCTTCAGCTCGCCGAAGTCAAAGGTCTTCTTGTTCGAGGTCTGGGCGCCGCCCGGCCCCGGCTTCCCGGCGATTTGCGGGTAGGTGTCGGCGAGGATCCAGACCGGCCGGTCGGGTATCGAGAGGCCCGGCTGAGGGTCGCGGATCGAGAACGGCTGCGCCGACTCGACTCCCTTCCTGCCGCCGATCGTGATCGTCACCGACATCGCCGGCAGTGGTTTCTGGCCGCGGTTGCGCACCCCTATCCGCAGAAAGGCGTTCTGGTCAAGCTGCTGGCGGGCGGGGAACTTCGCCGCCACCACCTGGACCGGGTAGGTGCCGTTCGCCTCGTTGGAGAACTGGTCGCCGCCGCCCCCGCCGCAGGCCGCCGGCAACACCGCCATCGCGCCGCTTACGAGGGCCGCCCCGGCGATGCGAAGGCTGGCTCCTCGGACGTGTGGACCGCTCCTCCGCAAGGCGCCGAGGAACATACCACGCGCCTCCCGGCCCAATCGCAGGCACGGGTGGCGGCCCGCCAACCCATCGCATAGACTTTCTCGAAGACGGGTGAAGCGTCGCGTCTGCGGGGCGCCCGTCGGGAGGAGTAGATGGTCAGGACCGCGGTCGACAGGGCTTTCCTACCCGCCAAGTCGCTCTTCGAGCAGGTTGGCGACATGATGATCCTGACCGCGAAGACCTTGTCCTCGGCGATCAGGCCGCCCTACCCCTACGGCGGGGAGTTCATCGGCCAGTTCCTCTTCGCGCTGCAGCTCTGCTGGTTCCCGATGATGATCTCCTGCATCGCCTTCGGCTTCGGCGCCCCGGGGCTGCAGGCGGCCAACTTCCTCTCGTTGTTCGGCGCCCTTGACCGGCTCGGCGGCTTCTTCATCCTCGCATCGATCCGCGAGTTCGCCCCGATCGTGACCGCGATCGTCGTCGCCGGCGTCGCCGGCACCGCGATCACCGCCGACCTCGGAGCCCGCAAGATCCGCGAGGAGCTCGATGCCCTGCAGGTACTCGGCGTCGACCCGATCAAGAACCTGGTGGTGCCTCGCTTTTTGGCGCTGATGCTGATCACCGGCCTGCTCGACGTCTACGCGCTGCTCTTCGGGATCACCGGCGGGCTCGGCGCCGAGATCCTCTACAACCAGCCGCTCGGCGGGTTCTTCGCCACCCTCTTTAACAACGCCTCGGTCACCGATCTCTGGGGCTCGGTGGTCAAATGCACCCTGTTCGGGGCGATCATCTCCGTCGTCTGCTGCTACAAGGGGATGACCGCCAGTGGGGGCGCCGCGGGGGTCGGTCGCGCCGTCAACGAGGCGGTGGTGATCGCCTTCATGGGGATCGGCGCCTTCAACTACGTCTTCACCCAGACCCTTCTCGCCACCCACCCCGACCTGCAGGCGATCAAGTGAGCGCGGCCTGATGCCCGGCTGGATGGCGGTCCCGCGCGGATGGCTTGACTCGATCGGGGAGATCTCGCGTTTCTGCGGGATGGTCGCCGGGCAGGTCCTCTCCGGGCGGGTGCTGAAGTTCTTCGGCGAGGCCCTTCGCCAGGCCGGAATCCTGATCCTCGGCTCGGCGCTGGTGATCTGGGGTCTGATCTTCATCCTCGGCCTCCAGTGCGGGATCGAGGGCGCCTACTTCAACCGCTCGGTCGGTTCGCCCGCCTACGCCGGCGTGTTCGCCGCCTGGTGCGACCTGCGCGAGGTGATCCCCTACGGCTTCGGGTACATGATGGCCGCCAAGGTCGGCACCGGGATCGTCGCCGAGCTGGGGGCGATGCGGATCTCCGATGAGATCGACGCGCTCGAGGTGATGGGGGTGGCGCCGGTCACCTTCCTCGCGGCGACCCGCCTCTTGGCAGCCTGGATGGTCCTTCCGTTCATGTACATGGCGGCGATCGGGATCGGCTACTTCGCCAGCTACCTCGCGGTCGTCAAGCAGATCGGCGACGTCTCCTCGGGTGGCTACTTCCTGATCTTCTGGATGTTCCAGAACCCCCCCGACGTGCTGTTCAGCGTGATCAAGGCGATGATCATGGGGACCTTCATCGTGCTGGTCGGCTGCTACTACGGGTACACGGCCTCCGGGGGACCGGTCGGGGTCGGCACGGCGACCGCCAAATCGATGGTCCTCAACATCGTCTTAGTCCACATCATCGGGATGATTGGGACCCTTGTCTTCTGGGGAGCCAACCCGAGGGCGCCGATAGGAGGCTGAGATGCAGGAGAAACCCGAGACCCCGAACGAGAGCGCGGCCGAGGGCGCGATCAACTCTGATCCCACCGAGGCCGACACGGGAGTGGGTGACACCTACGCCTTCGAGGAGGCCGAGGCCCGCGCCGATGCCGCCGCCGCGCCGCCCAGCGCACCTGGGGGCCCCGACGGTGACTCCAGTCAGGCCTTCGTCTCCGAGGACGGGGCGACGCTCGGCCGGGACTTCAGCATCCCGGGCGTCGATCCCGACGACGACAACCCCTACCGTTGGCACACCGGGCTGAAGCGCGACCACGGCGGCACCGACGCGATCGAGGTCGTCGACCTGGTCAAGCAGTTCGGCCGCACCCGCATCCTCAACGGCCTCAACCTCGGCCTCCCCGACGATCAGATCTCGATGGTCCTCGGCCCTTCGGGCACCGGCAAGAGCGTGCTGATCAAGCACATCGTCGGCCTGCTCTACCCCGACTCGGGCGACGTCCTCGTCCACGGCGAGTCGATACCAGCCATGACCGACGACGAGCTCTTCGAGACCCGCAAGAAGTTCGGCCTGCTGTTCCAGGACGGCGCCCTGTTCGGCTCGATGAACATCTTCGACAACGTCGCCTTCCCGCTGCGCCAGCACACCGACAAGGGCGAGGAGGAGATCGGCGAGATCTGCACCCGGCGCCTGCGGGAGGTCGGGCTCGGCGAGGCCCACTTCAAGATGCCCAACGAGCTCTCGGGCGGGATGCGCAAGCGCGCCGGCTTCGCCCGCGCCCTCGTCCTCGACCCGGCGATCGTGATGTTCGACGAGCCCGACTCCGGCCTCGACCCGGTCCGCACGGCGCTGCTCTGCGAGCTGATCCGCGAGGTCCACGAGGAGGGCCGCGGCTGCTACCTGGTGATCAGCCACGACCTCGGCACGGCGCGGCGGATCGCCGATTTCATCGCGGTGCTGTGGAAGGGCAAGATCGTCGAGTCGGGCCCCAAGGAGGAGCTGTTCAATTCCGACAACGAGTTCGTCAGGCAGTTCCTCAGCGCCGATGTGCAGGGCCCGCTGGCGATGGACTGAGCCGCCTTGATCGAGCCGATCGAGGGGATGCCGGCCGGGACGATCGGGCTCAAGGCAAGCGGGAAGCTCACCGCCGAGGACTATCGCGCGGTGCTCGAGCCGGCGCTGACGAGGGGCGTCGAGTCGGGCGAGCTGCGCCTCGTCTTCAGGCTCACCGACTTCGACGGGCTCGAGGCCGGTGCCTGGATCGAGGACGTCAAGACCGGGTTGAAGGCGTTGGTGCGCGATCACTCGGCCTGGCGGCGCTTCGCCCTGGTCACCGACGTCGAGTGGGTCGCGAACGCCTACCGGCTTTTCGCTTGGATGACCCCCGGCGAGGTGAGGATCTTCGAGCTGAGCGGCATCGAGGAGGCCAAGAGCTGGGTCTCGGGTTGACCGGCGCTCGTTGAGTGTGAGCGAGGTCACCTGAACGAGAGCCTCGGGTTCCCCGTACACCCGAGACCAGCCGATCAACCTCGCGCCGAAAGGAGCAAGTCCCATGAAGGCCCATTCCCGCCGCATCCTGATCGTCGCCGACCGCGCGGCCGATGACCTGGCGCTGCTCAGGGCCGTCGCGCAGCGCGCCGGCGAGTCCCCGGCCGACTTCACGCTCCTCGTCCCCGCGGTCGCTCGCGGGCTTCATCGCGTCGTCGACCCGGAGGACCAGTGCTGCGCCGAGGCAGAGGCGACGCTGTGGGCGGCGATACCGGCTCTCAGCGAGGCCGCGGGGGCGCCGATCGCAGGAATGATCGGCAGCCACGATCCGTTCGCGGCCGCCTGGGACGCTCTCAACGCGGGCGCCTACGACGAGGTCATCGTCTCGACCAGGCCGGGCCGTCTCTCGCGCTGGCTGCGCATCGACCTGCCGCGGAAGATCGCCTCGCTCGGGGTCCCGGTGATCACCGTCGGCTCCGGAGCAGATCGCGACCGCTCCTTCGCCGGCGCCAGGGCCGCCGCCTGAAATCGCCGCCGGCCGGCGCCTCGGGGCTGCTGTACGGTGTCGACGCGATGCCCGCGCCGGCACCCGGCAGCCTCAGCCACCTCGCACCCGGGGTGCGGGGGATGCGCCTGCCGGCGCTCGTCGCGGTGGTGCTGGCCCTGGTCCTCGGGCTCGTCGCAGAGGCGCGGGCGCAGCCGGCGCCGTTCGGGCACCCGTGCACCGCGCAGGACGGGGTGCGGTTCTGTCCCACGACCGACCTCGGCTCGCGCGTGCCCAGCTGGGACGGCGTTCCGCTCGACGTCGACGTGACCCTGCCCCCGAGCGGCGAGGGGCCATTCCCGACGATCCTCCTGCTGCACGGGCTGGGACAGACGAAGACGACCTTCGAGGGGACGGGGGGCGACCCCCGCTACAACAACGTCTTCTTCGCGCGCCACGGCTATGCGGTTGTGACGCCGACCGCGCGGGGCTTCGGCAACTCGTGCGGCGTGCCGGCCTCGCGCACAGCGGGCTGCGAGCGGGGTTGGACGAGGCTCGGGGACATCCGCTACGAGGTCCGTGACGTCCAGTATCTGACCGGCCTGCTCGTCGATGAGGGAATCGCGGATCGCAGGGCGATCGGCGCCACCGGCATCTCCTACGGCGGTGGATTCTCAACCATGCTGGCGTACCTGCGCGACCGGGTGCGGTTGCCGGGCGGCAGGCTGGTCGCCTGGAAGTCTCCCTCGGGCAAGCGCATCCGGCTGACCGCGGCCTGGCCCCGCTGGCTGTGGACTAACGGCGAGGCGATCTTCAGCCGCAACGGCCGGGGCGCATGGTCGCGTGAGCCGCTGGGCGTCCCGGTCGAGGCCTGGTCTGACCTGATCTTCGGAGTCGCCAACTTCGGTTTCGTGGCGCCGCTCGGGTCCGAGCTCTCGGCCGACATCAACGGCTGGAAGGCGGTGCTCGACGCGGGCACGCGGGGACCCGAGGCACAGGCCGTGGCGGACAACGCCTACCTCTACCACGGTGTCGCCCCGCTCAAGGGCCCGGCCGCTGCGACCCTCTTCCAGACCGGCTGGACTGACGCACTGTTCCCGGTTCCCCAGGCGCTCGCGGGCTACCGCGCACTCCGCAGGCGCGATCCGGACGCTCCCGTCGAGATGCAGGTCGGCGACCTCGGGCACATGCCCGCCAACAACCACCCGCAGGACACCGCCGCCTTCGACCGCCAGGGGATCAGGTTCTTCGACGCCTGGCTGCGCGGCAAGGGCCGAAGGCTGCCGCCTGGGCGGGTGACGGCCCGCACCATGACCTGCCCGAGCGAGGCGCCGTCCGGCGGAGGGCCTTACGTCGCTCCGCGGTTCGGCGCGCTTTCCCGCGGCGCGCTGCGCTTCGGCACGACCCGGACTCTGAAGATCGACTCCGAGGGCGCTTCAAGCGTCCTGGCGACGCGGCTCTCGGCCACCGCGGTGGACCTCTGCACTCCCGAGGCGCCCGATCCGACGAGCCATGCGACATTCAGCCGCACCTCACCCGGGGTGACGTTGCTCGGCCTGCCGGTGCTGACCGGGCGGGTGAAGACCAGCGGGAGTTACGGGCAGATCGATGCCCGCCTCTGGGACCTCGATCCGGAGACCAAGACCCAGCGCCTGATCACGCGCGGCGTCTACCGCCTCAGCGACGATCAGAGCGGGCGCTTCCGGTTCGTGCTCGACGGCAACGGTTGGCGCTTCCCGTCCGGTGATCGGATCGTCGTCGAGCTGCTCGGCCGCGACGCTCCGACCTACGCCGCCAGCCCCGACCCGTTCTCCGCCAGGCTGAGCGACCTGAAGATCACCCTGCCCGTGCGCCAGCGACGGGCGGGTGGCTGACGACGGCCCTCGCGGACGCCCTCCACGCCGCCGCCCCGTCGGGGCCGGGAGCGGGCAAACTTTGAGCGATGGGTCAAGCCGAGCTTCTGATCGCCGGGTTGCTGGTCGGTGTGGCGGCCCTGAGCGCGCTGGCCCGCTACATCTCGGTGCCCTACCCGGTCGTGCTGGTGATCGGCGGCGCCCTCTTCGGGTTCATCCCCGGCCTGCCCGAGGTCAAGCTCGACCCGGAGGTCGTCCTGGTCGTCTTCCTGCCGCCGCTGCTGTACAGCTCTGCGATCTTCGCCAACTTCAACGACCTGCGGGCCAACCTGCGCGGACTCGCCCTCAGCACGGTCGGGTTGGTGCTGGCGACGATGTGCGCAGTGGCGTGGGTTGCGCACGCGCTCATCCCGGGCATGTCCTGGGAAGCGGCCTTCGTCCTCGGCGCAATCGTCTCCCCCACAGACCCGCTTGCAGCGGCGACGATCATGCGCCGTCTCGACGCCCCCCGGCGGATAGTCAGTGGCATCGAGGGCGAAGGCCTGTTCAACGACGCCACCGCCCTGGTCGCCTACCGGGTCGCGGTCGCCGCAGTGGTGGCCGGGAGCTTCTCGCTCGCCGACGCCGGTCTCCGGTTCATCCTCGGGGCGGCGGGCGGGGTGGCGATCGGCCTGGCCGTCGGGTGGGTCGTCGCCGAGATCCGCAAGCGCACCTTCGACACGCAGGTCAGCGTCACCGTCTCGCTGCTCACCGGCTACGCGGCATTCGTGCCCGCCGATGCGATCGGCGCCTCAGGGATCCTGGCGACTGTGAGCGCAGGCATCTACATGGGCATTCGCGGGCCGCAGATCCTCCCGCCGCAGACCCGGCTCCAGGGCTACTTCGTCTGGGACATCCTCGACTTCATCATCAACGCGATCCTCTTCGTCCTCATCGGCCTGCAGCTACGAGCCGTCGTCGAGGCGCTGCCGGGATACTCGGCGGCCACCCTTGCCGGCTATGCGCTGGCGGTCACCGGGGTGGTCGTGGCCACCCGGCTGATCTGGTTCTTCACGGTTCCCTACCTGATCCGGGCGATCGACCGCCGACCATCCCAGCGGGCCCGGCGCTTGAGCCCCGGGTGGCGGGTGGTGTTGGCCTGGAGCGGGATGCGAGGCGCCGTCTCGCTGGCGGTGGCACTCGCCCTGCCGCTGACCACCGAGGCCGGCGGCGGCTTTCCGAAGCGAAACCTGATCATCTTCCTCACCTTCGCGGTGATCTTCTTCACGCTGGTCGTCCAGGGGCTCTCGCTGCCGGCGCTGATCCGCCGACTCGGGGTGAGCGACGACGGAGCAGACGCGGAGGAGGAGGTGCGGGCCCGGCTCTTGGCGACCAAGGCCGCGATCGAGCAGATCGACGCCCTGGCCGATGAGGAGTGGACGCGCGACGAGACGGTGGAGCGGATGCGAGCCATGTACGAGTACCGCAAGCGCCGCTTCGCGGCACGCGCCGGGAAGATCGAGGACGACGGCTACGAGGACCGCTCGCTCGCCTACCAGCAGATGGTGCGAGCTTGTGCTGGGAGCGCAGCGCGAGGCGCTGCTGCAGATGCGAAGCGAGCGCAAGCTCTCCAATCAGGCGATGAACCGCCTCCTGCGCGAGCTCGACCTCGAGGAGTCGCGGCTGGAGATCTGAGCCGACAGCGCTGCGGACCGGTTGCCCCTGCCCGGGAACTCGCCGGCCGAGGCGTAGCGTCGTGAGGTGGCGATCAGCCTGGTGTAGGCGCTGGCTCCCGCGTAGGTCAGGTGGATGCCGTCGGGCTGGAACCAGCCGTTGCGGCCCTTGCTGTCGCGGACCCAGTCGAGCAGCAGTACGCGCCGGTGATGAGCGCGGGCGGCATGGCGCACCACATCGGCGTCGTGGCTGGTGCCGCCGCCGAGCTCGCGGGGGACGATCAGCGCCAGCAGACGCTTCGGCCCAAGGATCTGCAGGGTGTGGCGGACGTTGCGCGCGGTTATCGAGCCGTCGGCGCCGAGGCCGACGACCACCAGGTGCGGCAGCTTGCCGGCCCGCTTGTAGTGGCGCATGACGCGCTCGCCCTGGCCCCACTGACGGCAGCCCTGGGCATTGACCTTGAAGCCGATCCGCGCCAGCCTCGGCACCGCCAGTAGCATCACCGAGTCTCCGATCGCCAGCGGCGCCCTGCCGCCCGGGTTCACGCGCTCGCGGGCCCGGGCCTTCTCGACCCCCCCGCAGGCGGCCGAGGCCGGCTCCGGCCCTGGCGGCAGGGCGACGCCGATCGCGGCAAGGGCCGCGATCGGCAGAAGCGCACGCCCGGCGCCCAAGCGGGTCAAGCGCCCGGGCTCAGACCTGCTGCGTATAGGTGAACTTGACCTTGCGCGAGCCGCGGTGGCAGGAGACGTTGACGCTGTATTGGATGTGGGGGGCGACGGTCCGCTTGCCCTCGCCGCACTTAAAGCGCTTGACCTTGTTGGGGCAGCGCCCGTTCAGCCCGCCGTGCTTATAGCGGCACTTGGTGTAGCCGTTGACCACCTTGCGCCCGGTGCGGCAGGAGGTGCTCTGGGTCTTCAGCGCGTCGAGGTACATGTTGTGCCCGTAGTCGCGCTGGTGCCCTTTGATGTTGCAGCTGCCCGAGGCGCTGGCCGCCGGGGCGGCGCCGGCGGTCGGGGCGATCAGCGCCGCCGCCCCTAGGAGCGCCGCGGCGAGCGTCGTTGCGATCGAGATCTTCGTCCTCATCTGGGTGGGGTTTCCTTTCCCTGGCTTTCAATCTGGCGAAGCGGTGCGGCATCCTAGCGAACCCCGGTGCCGCCTTAAATGGGGGCGATCAGGGCTCACAGGCGGTGAAGTGCTCGAGGTTTAGGCAGGTATCAAAGAGCGGGCCGCCGTCGCCGAAGTCCCCGGCGGCGCTCTCGGCGCCCGAGCCGCCGTCCAGGAAGTCTGAGCCGCCGATATCGCAGGAGGCGCCGGCGCAGGGGTGGATGTCGCCGTAGAGGCGGTCGTCGCCCTCCTCGCCGTAGAGGCGGTCATTGCCGTCGTCGCCGATCAACAGGTCGTTCTCCGTCCCGCCGTAGATGGTGTCGTCGTTGCCGTAGCCCTCGATCC
The DNA here is from genome assembly GCA_963720735.1 of uncultured Actinomycetes bacterium. Taxonomy (GTDB): domain Bacteria; phylum Actinomycetota; class Thermoleophilia; order Solirubrobacterales; family 70-9; genus JBBRHQ01. The sequence goes on along the minus strand of CAVRGL010000010.1, from coordinate 113,527 downwards.
GGTCGTTGCCGGCGTCGCCGTAGAGGGTGTCGGAACCGCTGTATCCGACTATCCTGTCGTCGCCCGAGTCGCCATGGACCGTGTCATCTCCCGGCCCGGCCCCGATCAGATCGTCGCCGCCGCGACCGTCGATCGTGTCCGCCCCGGCCGAGCCGGCCAGCGAGTCCGGACCCTCACTTCCCTTCAGGGTGTCGGGGCCTAGCGAGCCCATCACCCCCTCGATCCCGACCAACCGGTCAAGCCCCTGCCCGGTTGCCTCGCCGCTCCCCAGGTCGACGCTGACCGCGGGCCCCTTGCCTGCGTAGGAGGCCACGTCGGCGCTGGCCGGAGTTCCACCGTCGGGCCCGCCGATGATCAGGTCGCCGTCCGCGCCGCCCTCGAGGTAGTCGGCGCCGCGCTGGCCGCGCAGCCTGTCCTTTCCGGCGTCGCCGTAGAGGGTGTCGAGGTTGTCGCCGCCGTCGAGCCGGTCGCCGCCGGAGCCGCCCCAGATGAAGTCCCTGCCCCGACCGCCGCAGATCACGTCGTTGCCGCCCTTGCCGTGGATCTCGTCGTCGCCGGCACGGCCCGCGATCACGTCGCGGTGACCGGTTCCCGAGATCCGGTCGGGCTTCGAGGTGCCGACGATCGTGGCGCGCTGGCCCTGGCAATCGACCCTCGTCGCGCCCGGCTTCGCCAGCGCCTCCCCGGCGCCCCATCCCCCGAGCAGCAGCGCCGCCGCCACGCCGACGGCGCTACTTCGGAAAGCGGGTGCCATGGGGGACGTTGCCCGGCTCGGAGAAGCGGGTCCCCTTGGCGAGCAGACGGGCGAAGGCGGCGGCGCCCGTGTAGGAGAGGTGGGCGTGGTCGGGCTGAAACCAGCCGTTGTGGCCGCGGCTGTAGCGGATCCAGTCGAAGAGGACGATCCGGGTGGTGTGCTTGCTCGCCGCCTTGCGCATCACGCTGGCGTCGAAGCCGGCGCCGCCGCCCAGCTCGTGCGGGGTGACTAGCCCCAGGATGCGGTCCGGGCCGGCGATCCGCAGCGCCTCGCTGATCTGGGCCATCTTCACCCGGCCGTCGGTCCCCAGGGCGAGGACGACCAAGCGCGGCAGCCTCCCGGCCCGCCGCTGCCTGCGCATCACCCCGAGCCCGTCGGCGAAGGAGCGACAGCCCTGCCCGTTCGTGTCATAGCCGACGGCGGCGAGGTTGTGGAGAGCGAGCAGCATCACCGAGTCCCCGACCGCCAGCGGCGCCGGGCCGCCGGGGTTGACGTCCTTGGTCGCCTTGATCTGCTCGACGTCACCGCAGCCGCGCCGCGCGGAGGCGGCGCCCGGCAGCGAGGTGGCCAGAATGGCGGCCGCAAGAGCCGCCATCGTTAGGAGGTGACTGGATCGAATCACTCGCTTTTTGAAAACCTTTCCCGCGCCGGCAGTTGCGGGTGGCTAGGATCGCTCGTCGCCGTCGACGCGTGGCAGGGTACCCACCGGAGGTTCAGCGCTGCTCTTTCCCACCATCGAATTCGCGATCTTCTTCCCGATCGTGCTGACGCTCTCCTGGCTGCTGATGCCCCGGCGGCAGCTCTGGAAGCCGTTCATCATCCTCGCCAGCTACGTCTTCTACGCGGCCGCGAACCCGCGCTTCTGCCTGCTGCTGGGGGGGATCACCCTGATCAGCCAGATCGCCGCGCAGATGCTGGGGCGAACCGAGGACGAGACCAAGCGCAAGTGGATCACCGGGATCGCCGTCGGGCTCGACCTCGCCACCCTGGGCGTCTTCAAGTACTACTCGTTCTTCGTCCAGGACATCGCCGATCTCCTGGACACGATGCACCTCGGCACGCCGCTGCCGCTGCTCACTGTCGCCCTGCCGATCGGGATCAGCTTCTTCACCTTCCAGGCGATCACCTACGTCGTCGACGTCAAGCGGCGCCAGGTCGAGCCCGCCTCGACGATTGATGCCGCCATCTACCTCAGCTTCTTCCCTCACCTGGTCGCCGGCCCGATCGTCCGCGCCAGCGAGTTCCTCCCCCAGCTTCGCCAGCCCCGCGATCCCAACAAGGTCGCGGTCGGCGCCGGGCTCTCCCTGATCGCCCTCGGGATGATCAAGAAGGTGATGATCGCCGACTATCTGGCGCGGACGATCGTCGACCCGGCGTTCGGGGTGCCCCAGGCCTATGCCGGACCCGACCTGCTGATCGCCGCCTACGCCTACGCGGCGCAGATCTACTGCGATTTCTCCGGCTATACCGACATGGCGATCGGCCTGGCGCTGCTGATGGGCTTCATCTTCCCGCAGAACTTCAACAGCCCCTACCGAGCCACAGGGTTCCGCGACTTCTGGCGGCGCTGGCACATGACCCTCTCGCGCTTCCTCCGCGACTACCTCTACATCCCGCTCGGGGGGAGCCGCGGCAGCCGCCTCTTCACCTACCGCAACCTGATGATCACGATGGTCCTCGGCGGACTCTGGCACGGCGCGGCGTGGACCTTCGTCTTATGGGGGACCTTCCAGGGACTCGGCCTGGTCAGCGAGCACGCCCTGGCCGGGAGGATCGGTCGCCGCACCCCCACCTGGCTGCGCTGGTTCGTCACCTTCAACCTGATCGTCTTCGGCTGGATCCTCTTCCGCTCAGCCGACCTCAGCCTCTTCGGCACCTACATCAGCCGCCTCTTCGTGACCGGGCCGCTGACCCTGGTCACCGCCCCCGTGGTGCTGGCGCTGATCGTCGTGATCGGCATGCAGCTGCTGCCGCCGCGCCCGCTCGAGCGCCTCCAGGTCTGGATCGAGGGATTGAACCCAATCGGCCTCGCCGCGGGGGTCGCTGTCACCATCCTGATCGTCGGCGCGACCGTCCCCAGCCAGGGCGTTCCGCCATTCATCTACTTCCAGTTCTAAGGTCCCGGCCCGGAGAAGATGCCTCAGCACTCAGACGACAGCGAGATGAGCCGCTTCGACCGCGAGGGCGTGCGCCACTTCAGCGCCCGCCAGTCGGTCCTCGCGGTCGCCCTGGTGATGGCGATCCTGGTCGTCTTCTCGGGGGGCAGCGTGCTTCACGCCGGGGAGGAGCAGGCCCCCGGGATCGGCCACGACCTGATCACCGCGGTCGGCAAGCCGACCAACAAGATCGCCGACAGCCTTCCCTTCGAGCAGGTCTCGGCGAAGATCACCGCCCCGCTCAACCCCAACCAGAACCTCAACAACGGCGGCCAGTTCAAGACCGGCGCGATCGCGCTGCAGGGGGGCCGCATCCCGCCGATCACCCCCGAGGCCTTCGACCCGCTCCAGATCGGCTCCAAGCCCCCTCCGAAGCGCCAACTGCACACCCTGTTGGTCACCGGGGACTCGCTCTCCCAGCCGCTCGACACCAAGCTCGCCCAGCGCCTCGCCCCGGATGGGGTCAACGTGGTCCGCGACTCGCATCCCGGCACCGGGATCTCCAACCCGACCCTGGTCGACTGGGGCCAGCTCTCCAAGGCGCAGGTCGCCGACAACCACCCCGATGCCGTGGTCGCCTTCATCGGCGCCAACGAGGGGTACCCGCTGCCGGCGCCGGGCGGCAAGAGCGTCCCCTGCTGCGGGCCGCAGTGGGCGGCGATCTTCGCCGGCCGCCTGCGGCAGATGATGGACACCTACCGGCAGGGGGGCGCCGCCCGCGTCTACTGGCTAACCGTGCCCACCCCGCGCGACAGCTACCGGCAGATCGTGGAGAAGACCGTCAACGCCGCGATCCGGGTGGCCGCGCAGCCCTGGATGGACCAGATCCGGATCGTCGACACGGTGCCGGTCTTCACCCCCGGCGAGCACTACCGCGATGCGATCGACATCGGCGGCAATCAGACGATCGTGCGCGAGTCCGACGGCATCCACCTCAACGACGCCGGCTCCAGCGTCGCCGCGGATGAGGTGCTGAAGCGGGTCGATCAGGACTTCAAGTACTGACGGCGCGCTTCGCATCGAATTAACGCTGGCTGCGTACTCTCTGGCCGGTGAGAGCAGGAGAGAGGTTCGGGGCGATCGCGGCCTGGGCGGTGCGGCACGCGCGCCTCGTGCTGGTGATCAGCGCGGTAGGGGCGATCGCCGCCGGCCTGGCGGCTACGAGGCTGCCCACCGACGCCGGCGCCGACACCCTGGTGGACAGGGACTCGAGCTCCTTTCAGGCATCTGAGCTGGTCCGCCAGCGCTTCGGCGAGGACCCGGTCGTGGTCCTCGCAAAGGGCGACCTGCGGACCCTGCTGCTGACCAAGAACCTGGGGCAGCTGCTGCGTCTCGAGGGCTGCCTCTCCGGCGCTGCGCCGAAGAACGCGAAGCCGATCCCGGGCCCCTGCACGCGGATCGCCGAGCTGCACCCGGTCGAGTTCCTCTCGGGACCGGCGACCTTCCTCAACCAGGCGGTGATCGGCATCGACCAGCAGCTCGGCCGGCGCTTCGCCGCCGCCAGGGCGCGGGCGAAGCGGCTGGCGCTGGCGGTGGCAAGCCAGGCCACCCGTCAGGGCTACTCCACGGCGCAAGCGCAGGCCCTCGGCGGCCGCGCCGCGAGCGGCGTCATGCAGGACCTCCAGCGCCAGCTGCTACAGGCCGCCGCGACCTACGGGATCACCAGCCTGCCGAGGCTGACCGATCGCAACTTCATCTCCAGGGTCGTTTTCGACCTGCGCCAGACCGGCGGCACACCGAAGGCGAAGCTCGCCTACCTGTTCCCGAACCGCGACGCGGCCCAGATCGTCATCCGGCTTCGCCCCGATCTCAGCGACTCGGAGCGCCACCGGGCACTGTCGCTGATCACCGAAGCGGTGCACGACACCACCCCGCGCAAGGTCTGCGCCGATGGCAAGCGCCCCGCACCGTGCTTCGCCCTCGACGGGGGCAGCTACGTCGTCTCCGGGGCGCCTGTGGTGATCGACGGGCTCGCCGGTGTACTCAAGGACGCTCTGCTGGTCCTCTTCGCCGCGGCCCTCGTCGTCATGGCGCTCACCCTCCTGCTCGTCTTCCGCTCGCGGCTGCGGCTGCTGCCGCTGGGGCTGGCGCTGGCCGCGGCGGGGATCACCTTCGGCCTGCTCGGCGCCGTCGGCGGCTCGCTGACGATGGCCTCGATCGCCGTCCTTCCGGTGCTGATCGGGCTCGCCGTCGACTACGCGATCCAGCTGCAGGCGCGCTACGACGAGGCGGTCGGGAGCGGCCTCCACGGGGCAGAGGCGGCTCGCGCCGCGGCCGCCCGTGGCGGGCCGGTTATCGGCGCCGCTTGTCTGGCCACCGCAGCCGGGTTCGCCGCGCTGCAGCTCTCCCCGAGCCCGATGGTGCGCGGCTTCGGCTTGATGCTGATGGTCGGGATCGGGGTCGCCTTCGGGCTGGCGCTGACCGCCGGGTTCGCCGCACTCAGCCTCCGCCGCAGCCGCGAGGGGGCGGGCCGCCCGGCGGCGGTCAGGTTCGCCGCGCTCCGCACGCCGCTTGGTCGCTGGGGCCGCTCTGCCCTGGCGGTCGCGATCGCATCGCCTGGGCGGGTGCTGATCGTCGGGCTGGCGCTCGCCCTCTGCGGCTGGGTCGCCGGGACCCGGACCCAGACGATCTCTGACGTCCGCGAGCTGGTGCCCCAGAACCTGACGCAGGTGCGGGATCTGAACGAGCTGCAGGACACCACCGGGGTCTCCGGTGAGCTCGACGTCAGCGTCCAGACTCCGGACATCGCCGACCCCGCCCTGATCAGGTGGATGGGGGAGTTCAAGCAGCGGGTGCTCGAGGCCAACGGCTTCGACGGGCGCTTCCCGAGCTGCCGCAAGGCTCAGATATGCCCCGGGCCGGCGCTCTCGGACTTCCTCGGGCCGCCCGGCGAGAGCGTCCCGCGGGCCCGGATCAGGGGGCTGCTCGCGCAGCTGCCGGCCTACGACCTGCGGGGGGTCCTGGCTCGCGATCCCCGCACCGGGAAGTTCGACACCGCCAACATCGCCTTCGGGATCAGGGCCCAGTCGCTCGACGACCAGCAGGCGCTGATCGACCGCGTCAGGGCGGAGATCGACCCGCCCGGCACCGGCAACGGGCCCCCGCCGGGCGTCACCGTGCGGCTCGCCGGCCTGCCCGTCCTGGTCGCCCAGTCGGCGACCGACCTCTCCGCCAGCCGCTACTGGCTCACCCTGGCCGGAATCGTCGCGGTGGCGCTGGCGCTGCTCGCCGTCTACCGGTCGGCGGCCCGGGCGCTCGTCCCGCTGGTGCCGATCGTCCTCGCCACGGGATGGTCGTCGCTGATCCTGGCGGCGACCGGCATTCCGCTCAACCCGATGTCCGCCGCCCTGGGGGCTCTGGTGATCGCGATCGGGACCGAGTTCAGCGTCATCCTCTCGGCCCGCTACCACGAGGAGCGTGGCGGCGGAAGCTCGGTCGGCGAGGCCCTGCGCCATGCGTACTCCCGGACCGGAGCGGCGGTGCTGGCCTCCGGCGCGACGGCGATCGCGGGCTTCGCCGCGCTGACCGCCACCGACATCCGGATGCTGCGCGACTTCGGCTTCGTCACGGTGATCGACCTGATCGTCGCCCTGGTCGGGGTGATGCTGGTGCTGCCCGCGGCGCTGGTCTGGGCGGAGGCCTCGTTCGAGATCCGCGGCGTCTCGCTGCCGCGGCGGCTGGCCGCCCTGCGGCCTCGCCCGGCGCGGCGCTGAGGTCGTGGAGGCCGGGGGCCGAGGCAACCGGGGCTCCGATCGCCCCACTCCGGGGAGAGCCGCGCGCCGCACCATGGAGCCGGTGCCGAAGCCCGGGGCCCGCTACTCGCGCTTCGTCGGCCTCGCCTTCCTCGTGCTGATCGTTGTCGCCTTCATCAACCTGCTGACCACCCGGGACACCGGCACGATCGGGCTGGAGAAGATCGACACCGACCTGCCGCTGCCCGAGTTCGCGGTGCCGGCCGCCGCCGGCCCGCTCGAGGGGGACGCCAACATCTACCAGGACGATTGCGCGACCTCGCAGAATCCCTGCCCCGGCGGCGATCGCCGCACCCCGGCCTGTGAGATCGCCCGCGCCAACGCGATTCGGGTCTGCGACTACTTCAAGCGACCCCTGGTGATCTCGTTCTGGTTCACGAAGGGAGGCGATTGCGAGGGCCAGCAGGACGTCGTCAGCGCCGCCTACGAGCGTTACCGTGGGCGTGTGAACTTCCTCTCGATCGACGTTCGCGACGATCGCGACACGGTTCGCGACCTGATCCGCGAACGGCGCTGGAAGATGCCGGTCGGCTATGACCACGACGGCGCCGTCTCCAACATCTACCGGGTGGGAGGCTGCCCGACCTTCGTCTACGCCTATCCCGGCGGCATCCTCGAAGGGGCCAGCATCGGTCAGCTGGGGCCGCGAGCGCTCGAGGCGAAGGTCAACGCGCTGCTGCGGGCCTCTCGCCGCAAAGCCGCGGCCGATGACTGAGCAGGGCTGGGTCGCGCCGGCCGTCGCCAGCGAGTTCCCCGGCCTGGGAATCGCATCGACCGAGGTGGATGGCCCCTCCCGCAGCAGCCCGGAGTCGGTGCGCCGCAGGCTGAGGACGCTCTCGGACCGCTTCATGGGCGGTCACGCCGTGCACATGCGGGAGCGCCCGATCCCCTGGGCCTACCGGGTCTTCTTCCGCCAGATCGGCCTCGACCCGGACCATACCCGCACCCCGGTGGAGCAGCTCGCGCTGGAACGGATGAAGAGCGGAGCGTTCAAGAGCCGCAGCCAGCTCGACGACGCCCTGACCATCGCGATAGTCGAGACCGGCGTCGCCCTGCGTGCCTTCGACGCGGCCAGGGTCGACGGGGAGCTCGGCATCCGCGAGACCGCGCCCGGGGAGGTCCTCGAAGGCCGGCCGGGATCGCTGCCCCAGGGGACGCTGGTGATCAGCGACGAGCGGCGGCCCCTGGCGATGCTGTTCGGCGCCACCGCCGAGCGCCGGGGGGTCCATCCCAGCACCGATCGCATCATCCTCGCCGCGATCCAGGTCAAGGGAGTGCCCCAGATCGCCGTCGACGAGGCCCTCTGGCTGGCGGCGGCCGTGATGGCCGCCGGCGAGTGAGGGGCGCGATCGCGCCGCGGTTGATCGCCGCCATAGGTCGCGTTTAGAATGGCGCTGACCGAATCGTCCGCCGAAGGGACCCATGCCGGAGCTTCTGGATCGAAGCACCACCACCGCGAGCCATAGCTCGCCCCCGCCGCCGGGACGCCTCGAAGAGCTGCTGGTCGCCGACGAGCAGCCCGCCCGGGCCGAGTTGCGCCGCCAGATAGCGAAGCTGGAGCGCGAGCTCGCCGGCCTCTTCGCCTCAGCCTTCCCCCGCAAGCAGATCGAGTGGTGGATTGCCCCGGCCGGCGGCCCGAGGCTGCTCGGAGTCGGTGAGCTCGAGCAGGTCCGCGACGCGCTCGCGACCAGAGTCGCGGAGGCGCGCGGGACCCTGGACCGCAGGGGAGAGATCGAGGCGGCGAATCGCGAGCGGCTGGAGCAGATGATCGCCGAACCCGCCGAGCACAAATGGGTCCGCATCTCCAACGAGGACATCGGCGAGCCCGGCTGCCGTCACTGGCACTCTCGGCCGCGCCTCGGCCTGCTCGGGATGCTGATCGGGTGGTGGAGGGTCAAGCTCTCCTCCGGTTGCCCCTTATGAGGGGGGCGCCGGTTGCCGGCGTCCCGCACCAAGACCCGCGTTAGTGGCCAAGTCCCGCAAGAAGCGGCGCCGGCGCGGCTCCGGCCCTGCCCCACGGCCGAGGCCGCCGAGGAAGGGCGCTGCTGCGCCCCCCCGCTCGCCCGCATCCGCCGGAGATCAGCGCCCGGACGCGCCCTGGGGCTCCTTCCCCCTCCAGGAGCTGACCGTCCTGGTCGCCCTGGTGATCCTCGCGGTCGGGCTGTTCAGCGCCAACCCCGTGGCGATCGCGGTCGGCGTGGCCCTCGGCTGCCTCGCCGGGCTCGAGCTCTCGATCCGCGAGCACTTCGCCGGCTACCGCTCGCACACGACCCTGCTGGCCGGCGCCGGGTTCGTGTTCACGGTCGGGGCCCTCTACTACGCGGCCCACCTGCTGCTGATCGCCTGCCTGGCGGTTGGAGCCGCGGTCTTCCTGGCCTGCTTCGTCGCCCTGCGCCGGGCCTTCCAGAGGGCCTCCGGCGGCCTCAGCTACCGGGTCGGCGGCCTCCGGGGCTGAGCGCCGCCCCGGGCCCGGCGACGCTCCCTGGAGCTCCTCAGCCCGCCAGCGCCACCTCTGCCTCTTCGACCACCGGGGCGGAGCCGGTCTTCGTGTCCAGCTCGGAGGCCAGCATCAATCGCTGGCGGTGGGTCAGGGTGCCGAGGCGCTTGTTCTCGTTCAGCGCCAGGGGGAGGAGGAACTTGCGGGCCCGGGTGCGTCCCCAGCGGCGCTGGGCAGTCAGCAGCTCGGCCAGGGTCATGCTCTCGGTCTCCCACGGGGCATCGCGGATCACGTCGGCGGCGGAGCGCTCGTCCCTGGCGACGGAACGCTTCAGGGCTGCTCTGGCGAGGCGAACCCGGTTGGCGTGTGCCAGTGCCTCCATGTGCTGAGGCATCTGCCCCTGGTGGGACCTCGAGGCCTGTGGAGCAGGGGCAATCGAAGCAGCAGCGTTCACTGAGACTCCTCCCTTCAAAGGAATCGGGATTGACTGGATCTCTCTCGTACCGCGCCCCGGAAGGCACATCATGGCGGCGGGGCTATGTTCCTCTCTCGTCGCCTCCCTGCCCCGGGGGCACGCGGTGCGCGGCAACGTATTTGTTTTTCGCGCGGGGCGTCAACCCGAAGCCGCCGTTTGGCCCCACCGCGGTCGCTAAGAGCATCTTTTTCCGCGCGGATTCTTTTTGTCCAGATTCGGACAAGAGAGAAAGTCCCCCCGTTGGGGGATGGGGCGATCCCATTTCGGGCGATCCGGGTGTCCCGGGGCGGAACATCCGGCTACCCGAAAACGTGGATCCCCGACGGGAAAACTAGGTCCGGGGCAGGTCCGGGAAGTCGACGATCACCCGCTCGATCGTCGACAGGGCCCGGTCGAGATGCGCCGTCTCGTGGGTCGCCATCAGGCTGGTCCGCAGCAGCGCGCCTCCCGGCGGCACCGCCGGGTGGATCGCGACGTTGGTGTAGACGCCGGCGTCGAACAGGGCCTTCCAGAGAAGCACCGCCTGCCAGTCCTCGCCGACCATCACCGGGACGACCGGCGTCGTCGCCTCCGTGCCGTCGGGGAGCCTCCCGGGCTCGACCACGACCAGGCCGAGATCGCGCAGCCCGGCACGGAGGTAGGCGGCGTTCGAGAGCAGGCGCTCGAACAGCTGCGGGCCCTCGGAGCGGATCACCCGCAGGGCGCCGAGCGCGGCGCCGACCGCGGCGGGAACCGCGGAGGCGCTGAAGATGAAGGAGCGCGAGGAGACCCGGAGGAAGTCGATCACCTCGGAGGGCCCGGCGATGAAGCCGCCGCACGAGGCGAGGCTCTTGGAGAAGGTGCCCATGCGCAGGTCGACTTCGGCCTCGAGGCCGAACAGCTCGCAGGCGCCCGCCCCGCGCGCGCCGAGGACGCCGACCCCGTGGGCCTCGTCGACCATCAGTCGGGCCCCGTAGCGGCGGCAGAGCTCGACGATCGGCGGCAGGTCGCAGACGTCGCCCTCCATCGAGAAGACCCCGTCGACCACAACGAGGACGCCGCCGCCGTCCCCGGCCGCCCGCTCCAGCATCCGCTCCAGCTTGTCCATCCGGTTGTGACGGAAGGGGCGCAGCTTGGCGCCCGAGAGACGGCAGCCGTCGAGGATCGAGGCGTGGTCGCCCGAGTCGCAGATCACCGTGTCGCCCGGCTCGAGGATCGTGCCGATGCAGCCCAGGTTCGACTGGTAGCCGGTGGTGTAGACGAGCGCCTCCTCGGTCTGCATCCACTCCGCCAGCTCGCGTTCCAGCTCGAGGTGGAGCGGGGTCGTCCCGTTCAGCAGCCTCGATCCGGTCAGGCCGGTGCCGTAGGCCTCGAGCGCGTCCCGTGCGGCCTGCTTGACCCGCGCGTCGGTGGTCAGGCCGAGGTAGTTGTTGGAGCCGAGCATGATCGTCTCCCGCCCCTCCATCTCGACCACCGGGCCGGCCTGCGAGGTGAGCAGCCGGAAGTACGGGAGCACCTCGGCTTCCCTGGCCGCCTGCAGCTGCTCGAGCCGGTCGTGGTGGCGGGTCTTCTCGAAGACGTCGACGGGGGTGTGCGCGGTTTCGGCCATTGCCGAAAGTGTGGCAGTTGGGGCTGACTTCTCTGCGCTACGTTGCCCCCCATGGCCGAGGTGATCATCCGACCCGTCGAGGGCAGGCGCGACCTGAAGCGCTTCGTCAAGCTCCCCTTCCGGTTGCGGCGAGACGACCCGCAATGGATCGCGCCGCTCACCTTCGAGCGGATGCAGTTCCTCGACCGCTCGCGGAACCCCTTCTTCGACCATGCCGAGGCGGAGTACTTCCTGGCCGAGCGCGACGGGGTCGCGGTCGGGCGCATCACCGCCCAGGTCGATCGTCGCTGGGACGAATACCAGGGGGGCAGCGACGGGATGTTCGGGTTCTTCGAGTCCGAGGACGACCCCGAGGTCGCCGCGGCGCTGCTCGGGGCGGCATCGGAATGGGTGCGCTCCCGGGGCCGCGAGCGGATCCTCGGCCCGATGGACTTCACCACGAATGATGAGCTGGGGGTATTGATCGAGGGCTTCGAGCGGCCGCCGATGATCCTTCAGCCCTGGCACCCCCCGCATTACCAGGGACTGATCGAGGCCGAGGGCTTCGCCAAGGCGATGGACCTGCTGATGTGGGAGCTGCAGTTCGGAAGCCTCAAGGAGGGCGAGCGCTTCGACCCGGCGATCCACGAGGCCGCGGAGGTGGCGCTGCGCGAGGAGGGGATCACGATCCGCAACATGCGCAAGCGCGACCTCGAGCAGGAGGTCCACCGCTTCATGGAGGTCTACAACGAGGCGTGGGGCGACAACTGGGGCTTCGTTCCCGTCACGGAGTCCGAGGTCGCCTTCCAGGCGAAGAGCCTGAAGCAGGTGATCGACGAGAAGTGGACGTGGATGGCCGAGAAGGACGGCGAGGTGGTCGGCGCCGCGCTCACCCTGCCCGACATCAACCAGGTGGTGGCGAAGATGAACGGCCGCCTGCTCCCGCTCGGCTGGGCCCGCTTCCTGCTGGGGCGCCGGAAGATCGATCAGTGCCGGGTCTTCGCTCTCGGCGTCAAGCACGACTACCGTCACACCGGGGTCGCCGCCAGCCTCTACCTGAAGCACATCGAGGAGGCCGCCCGGCCGGGGGGGATCGTCGGCGGCGAGATGGGCTGGATCCTCGAGACCAACGGCCCGATGAACCGGGCGATGGAGGGAATGGGGGGGAAGGTCGTCAAGAAGTACCGGCTGTTCGAGAAGCGCCTTCAGGGGGGCGAGGCGCCGGATCCCCGCAATTAGCGCGGGTTTACGTAACCCCGCCCGCCTCCGGCCATTCCCATCGTTAGAGTCGGGCGGGTGAGCATTTACGAAGCTCATCGGCAGGTCGAAGGAGTCGTGGTCGGCGAGGAGGACGCCGAGCCGGGATCCGGCGACGACGTGCGGGCCCTGCCGCTGCCCTACGAGCGGCCGAAGCCCCCCGCCCTGCGCAGCGAGGTCCGAAGCGCGGCTCTGGCCGCGGCCGGGGGAGCCCTGGCCGGGGCGGCGACGGTCGCCGCGGTCCGGGCGGTCAGCGCCGTCGGCGGCCGCCGGCGCTCCTCGAGGCGGCTGGCCCGCCGCCAGGGCGCTCCGCCCGCCAACATCGTCGCCAGCCGCTCCTTCCTCGTGGACGTTCACCTGCTCGGACGGTGACCCTGGACCCGGCCTCCGCCGGGGGGCTCGAGGTCGAGGTGCGCCCGCCGTCGCCGTTCCGCCTGCCCTCGGCGGGGGGCGACCGGGTCCTGCGGCGCTCCGGCGGCGTCGCCACCCGCCTGCTTCACGTCGGCGATGCTCCGGTCGCCGTCCACGCCTGGCAGCAGCGGTCCGGCCTCCTCCGCCTCCGGGCCGAGCCGCTCGAGCCCGGCGCGGTCGCAGGCCCGGGCCTGCACGGGGCGCCCGGCACCGGGCGCCCGGCCGACCGCGGCCAGCTCGAGGTCGCGATCGAGCGGATGCGATTCGCCCTCGGCGTCGACGACGACCTCTCCGACTTCTACCGCCGGTTCCGCCGCGACCCGCTGCTCGGGCCGCTGCTGCGCCGCCGCCCGCACCTGCGGCCGCGGCGCCGCCCCTGGCCCTGGGAGGCACTGGCCTGGGCTGTCACCAACCAGCTGATCGAGGCGTCTCGTGCGGCCCGCATCCAGCGCCGCATCGTCCGTCGCTGGGGCCCCCGCCTGGGGGAGGGGCCGGCGGCGCTGCGGGATGTCCCCTGCGCCGCGGTGATCGCCGGCCGCGCCCCGGCCGAGCTCGAGTCCACCGACCTCGCCGCCCGGCGCGCGATCGCCCTGCGCGAGGTGGCGCGCGACGTCGCCGGCGGGCGCTGCGACCCCTCCGATCCACGCTCGGATGCCCGTCTGCTGGCCCGGCGGAACATCGGCCCGTGGACGGTGCAGTGCCTCGGCCTGCACGGCCGCGGCGACCCCGATTCCCTGCCGGCCGGAGACCTCGCCTACCTGAAGCTGGTCGGCCGGCTGGCTGGCCTCGGCGGCCGCCGGGCGACGATCCCCGAGGTCGAGGAGTTCTACGCCCCGTACCGTCCCTACCGGGGCCTCGCCGGCGTCCACACCGTGGTCGGGCTCTACCACCTGGTCGCGAGCGGCGGCCCCCAGCGCCTCGCCGCCTAGCCTTTCCCAGCAGGTCCAGCGCCGACACACTCTCGTAGTGGGGTGGGACCTTTGAAGCGTCTATATGGCGGCTGAAAGGTCCCAGGTCGGGTGGAGCGCCGCCGGCGCAGTCGGCCCATCGCGGATAAAGGGTGCTGGAGGCAATGCCGATGGTTGGGGGTGGAACACCAGCCTTCCTGGGAACGGAGCTGGCCGACCGAGCAGCTGGCCGAGTTCCTCGACCTGATCTCCTCCGAGGCGGACGAGGCGGCGGCGCTGCGAGTCGCCGCCGAGCAGGTCGCCGCCGCCTTCGCTGCCGACGGCGCCGCGATCATCTCGGACCGGGTCGAGAGCCGGGCCGGCTTCGGCGGCGGTGATCTCTCAGACGCGGAGCTGATCGCGGTCGTCGCCGGGCGAGCCAGGACGGTCGAGGTCCCCGGAAGCGGCGGATGCCACGCCGTCACCGCGCCGATCGGTCGCGACGGCCACAGGTCCCTGCTGGTCGCGCGCTCGCGCCCACAGGTGTTCAGCGGCGAGGAGGTCGGTCTGCTGCGGGAGATGGCCCACACCCTCGAGGTGGCGATGCGCCTCCTCGACAGCCGCGCCAAGGAGCGCGAGCTGCGCCAGCGGGCCGAGGAGGAGATGCGGGTCCGCAAGCGGGCCGAGGAGGACTACAGGATCCTGGTCGAGAGGCTGCCGGCGATTGTCTACACGGCCGAGCTGGGCGAGCACGGCCGCTGGCGCTACGTCAGTCCCCAGGTCGAGGAGATCCTCGGCTACACCCCGGAGGAGTGGCTCGCCGATCCGTCCCTGTGGGCCAGCCGGGTCCACCCGGAGGACTCCGAGCGGGCCCTCGAGCAGGAGTCGGAGAAAATCGTCGGGACCCGAAACCCGCCGCCCCTCGACTACCGCATGCTGACCCGGACCGGTGAGGTGGTCTGGATCCTCGACGAGGCGATGCTCGAGCTCGACTCCGACGGCATCCCCGTCTGGCACGGGGTGCTCTACGACATCACCGAGCGCAAGATCGCCGAGCAGGGATTCGAGCGCAGCGCCGCCCAGCAGGCGGCTGTCGCCCGGCTCGGGGAGCAGGCCCTGTCCGGGGCGGACCCGGCGGCGCTGATGGAATCGACCGCCGCCCTGGTCGCCGAGATCGAGGGGGTCGAGCACGCCTGCGTCTGGGAGCTCCCCCAGGGCGGCCGCTCCCTGCGCCTGCGGGCTGGACTCGACTCGGCGGGCAAGCACGGCCACGGCCGGATCTCGGCGACCCGCAAGTCCCACGCGGGAGCGGCGGCGGAGTCCGGGCTTCACGTGATCGTCGACGACTGGGAGAGCGAGAGCCGCTTCGCGATGCCGCCGGCCCTGCGGGTGCTGGGGATCCGCTCCAGCCTCGCGGTGGTGATCGACGGCCAGAAGCGCCCCTTCGGGGTTCTCGACGTGCACTCGACCGAGCCTCACTACTTCACCCCGAAGGACGTTCACTTCATCCAGTCGGCCGCCAACGTGCTCGCCGACGCGATCGAGCGGCGCGCGGCCGACGACGAGCTCCGCCATCGGGTCCTCCACGACGCGCTCACCGGACTCCCCAACCGCACCCAGCTCGTCGACAGCCTCGACGACGCCCTGGCCCGCGCCGCCGACTCCGGCGCCCCTCTCGGCGTCCTCTTCCTCGACCTCGATCACTTCAAGCTGATCAACGACAGCCTCGGTCACCACAAGGGCGACGAGCTGCTGCGGGCGATCGCGCCGCGGCTGCGCTCCCACCTTCGCCCCGGGGACCGCATTGCCCGCTTCGGCGGTGACGAGTTCGGGATCCTGGTCGAGCAGCTGGCCGACGAGAGGGAGGCGATCGCGATCGCCGAGCGTGTCACCAGCGCCTTCCAGCGTCCCTTCCTGATCAACGGCGTCGAGCACTACGTCGCGGTCAGCATCGGGATCGCGGTCGCCGGTCCGGGCGTTCCCGAGGTCGACGCCGACTCCCTGATCCGCGATGCGGACGCCGCCATGTACCGCGCCAAGGAGCGCGGCCGCAACCGCGGCGTGCTGTTCGACGCGGAGATGCGGGCCACCGCGGTGCGACGGCTGGAGATCGAGCGCGAGCTTCGCCATGCGCTGGACCGCGACGAGCTGGTGCTGCGCTACCAGCCGATCGTCGCGCTTCGCAGCGGTGAGGTGACCGGGGTGGAGGCACTGTTGCGCTGGCAGCATCCCGAGCGGGGCATGCTCGATCCGGGGGAGTTCATCCCGGTGGCCGAGGACAGCGGTTTGATCGAGCCGATCGGGCGCTGGGTGATCGAGGAGGCCTGCCGCCAGACCCTGATCTGGCACGACGAGCGCCCCGACTCCCGCCCCCTAGACGTCTCGGTCAACCTCTCGGCGCGACAGGTCACGCACCGCGACCTGACCGCCGCGGTCTCCGAGATCCTCGCCCGCACCGGGCTCGCCCCCGAGCACCTGCACCTGGAGATCACCGAGAGCGTCCTGGTCGAGGAGCACGGCATCGCCGCCGCGACCCTGGAGGCTCTGAAGGAGCTCGGGGTCAGCCTCGTCCTCGACGACTTCGGCACCGGCTACTCCTCGCTCGCATACCTCAACCGGTTCCCGCTCGACGTACTGAAGATCGACCGCTCCTTCACGGAGGCGCTCGGGGTCGAGGCCGAGCGCACCGCGATCGTCGAGGCGATCATCGGCATGGCCCGGGCGCTGGGGCTCGATGTGGTCGCCGAGGGCGTCGAGAACGAGGCGCAGGCGTCAGAGCTGCGGCGGCTCGGCTGCGACTGGGCCCAGGGCTTCTGCTTCGCGCGGCCGATGGCCGCCCAGCAGGTCTCCAACCTGATGGCCGAGGCGCGTCCCTACTCGGGGATCCTCCCGGGCAGGTAGTTATTGCTCAGCACCTGCGACGGGCTCGGCAGCGAGCTGATCAGGCCGTTGTCGCGCATCCAGCCGATGAACACCTTCCAGGCGGCTGGGCTCATGTAGCCGAACGGGCGGCCCTTTCGGCTCGGCTCGAGCAGCGGCAGGGTTGCGGCGAGCTCGGCCTCGGCGGTCTTCGGGTCGAGCCCGGGGTCGAAGGAGAGGACCGCCTTCTTCGCCGCGGCCGGGTTCCGCTCCGCCGCCGCGGTCCCCCGGGCCAGGGCCGCGATGAACAGCCTGATCGGCTCGGAGTCCTGGTCCAGGCGGCTTCCCCTGGCGACCAGCACCAGCTCGTCGTAGCGGGGGACCCCGAGCTGGTCGACCGGCGTCACCACCGGCTTATTGCCGCGAACCCGCAGGTCGACGCCCTCGATGTTTCTGAACCCGCCGAGCATCGCCGCGGCATTACCGCTGAGCAGCGCCGGAAGCAGCCCGAAGCCGACGTTGACGCTCTTCACGTCCGAGGGGGACATGTTGGCGCGGGCGAGGATCGTCTTCAGGTAGGCGTCCTGGTAGGGGATGCCGGCGGTGGCGATCGTCTTGCCGCGGAGGTCGGTGACGCCCTTGATCCCGGACTTCTTCAGCCAGATCATCGAGGTCAGCGGCCGGTCGACGAGGGCGCCGACCGCGACCACGTCGAGACCCTGGTCCCGGGCCAGGACCACCTCGGGCTCGTAGGAGATCGCCAGGTCGGCCTGCCCCGTTGCCACCTGCTTCAGCGGGGCCGAGGGGTCGGAGGGGGCGTTGATCGAGACGTCGAGCCCGGCATCGCGGAAATATCCGAGCTTCTTCGCCATGTAGATGCCGACATGGTCGGGGTTGGGGTAGAAGTCGAGGGTGAGGTCGAAGGGCTGCGCCTGACCCTTCGCGTCCTCGGACTTCTCACCGCAGGCGGCGAGGACGAGCGCCGCGAGCAGCGCCGCGAAGCAGGCGAGCAGGACCGCAGGCCTGCGGGGGGCGCTGCTCTTCGTGCGGCGGGGTCCCAAACCGGGCGCGACCCTACAGCTCATCGCCAGCTGACCACCCTGCGCTCGGCCAGGGCGAGCAGCGCGAACAGCGCGATCGCGAAGGCCGAGAGGATCGTCACCGAGGCGAACATGCGGGCCGTCTGCAGACCGTTGTTGTCGAGCTGCATCAGGTATCCCAGGCCAGCCGAGGAACCCGACCATTCGCCGAACACGGCGCCGATCACCGCCACCGCGACGGCGATCTTCGCCCCGCTGAACACGTATGGGAGCGCGGTCGGGGCCTCCAGCCTGCGGAAGATCCCCAGCCGGGAGGCGTCGAGGCTGCGCATCATCTTCCTCGCCTCGGGGTCGACCGAGCGCAGGCCGTCGAGCGTGTTGACGGTGATCGGGAAGAAGCAGATCAGGGCGATGATCGCCAACTTCGGCCCGATCCCGTAGCCGAACCAGACGACAAAAATTGGCGCGACGACGATGATCGGCACCGTCTGCGAGGCGACTATCAGCGGATAGAAGGCGCGGCGCAGAGTGGGGGAGAGGTGGAGGACGATCGCGAAGCCCAGACCAGCGGCGAGGGCGCAGCCGAAGCCGAGGATCACCTCCTTCAGGGTGACCCAGGCGTTGTCGGCAAGCAGCGAGCGGTCCTCCCAGAGGACCTTGGCGATCTCCGAGGGCGCCGGGACGAGGAAGTCCTCGAGCCCGAGCGCGGAGGCGATCGCGCCGCTGCTGGCGGCGATCTGCCAGGCGCCGAGGAGTGCCGCCAGGACCAGCGCGGGGAGGACCCAGCGCCTCATTTCGCGCCCTCCTTCAGCGCCGCCGTCGCCCGCTCGCGCAGCTCCAGGAAGCCCGGCGCGGTGACGGCGTGGTCGCGGTCCGGCGCCCGGGGACCGGGCACCTCTAGGTCGGCGGCGAGCCGAGCCGGACGAGAGGAGAGCACCAGGACCCTGTCGCACAGATAGAGGGCCTCCTCGACGTCGTGGGTGACGAGGACGACCGTCCTCGGATCGACGCGCAGCGCCCCGGCGAGCCACCCCTGCATCTCGGCCCTGGTGATCGCATCGAGCGAGGCGAAGGGCTCGTCGAGGAGCAGCACCGGCTTGCCGGCGACCAGGGTTCGCAGGAAGGCGACCCGCTGGCGCATCCCGCCCGAGAGCTCGGATGGCCGGCTCGTCTCGAACCCCTGAAGCCCGAAGCGCTCGAACAGTCGCCCCGCTTGCTGTCGTGCCTGCGCCCGCGGGGTGCCGCGGTTTCGAAGCGCCAGGGCGGCGTTGTCGATCGCCGAGAACCAGGGCAGCAGCAGATCGCGCTGCGGCATGTAGGCGCAGGCGGCGAGCCGCGCCGCCGGCTCGGCGCTCCCGGAGACCAGGGCCCGGCCCGATGTGGGCTCGCGCAGGCCGGCGATCAGCTCCAGCAGGGTCGACTTTCCGCAGCCCGACGGACCGACCACCCCGAGCACCTGCCGCGCCGCCAGCGCGAGGTCGAGGCGCTCGATCACCGCAAGGTCTCCGAAGCGGTGACCGAGGCCCTCGAGCGCCAGCTCCGCGCCCCGCTGGGCTCGGGCTCGATCTGAAAGGGGCTCCTGCGTGGGAGCCCCGGTCCTCGTCAACATGCTCCCTCCGCGCGCATTACCGCACAGGTTCTGAGGGTCGGCGCCGGGGTTCGATGCTTCTGGCGCCATCTCAGCCCGCCTTCCCGCGAGCTCCCCTGGGTTTCGAGTGAGAGTCTAGTCAACCAAGCGCGGGCCCACCCGGACGCCAAGCGGCCCCCGGAACCACTGCGCGGCCCCCTCTGCTCCGCGGGAGCCCGCACCAGAATCACTGACCATGAGCGGGCTCCCGCTCCGCGTCCGGGGGCCGCGTTAGGTGCTACTATCCCGACCTTCTTGTGCTCCTGACTAAGAAAGTCAGGAAAGCGCAGGAAACGTTCTCTCCCCGGCGCGAGGACACCACAACTTGGACCCGGCAATCATCCTCTTCGGACTCGCCATCGGCGTGCTGGTCGGCATGACCGGGATGGGCGGTGGCTCGCTGATGACGCCGCTGCTGATCCTCATCTTCGGCTTCCAGCCGACCACCGCGATCGGCACCGACATCTTCTACTCGGCGATCACCAAGACGGTCGGTGGCTGGCGCCACCTGCGGATGAAGACCGTCAACCTCGGACTGAGCTTCTGGCTCGCGGTCGGCAGCGTCCCCGCCGCGGTAACCGGCGTCTTCCTGATCTCCTGGGTCGAGGACCAGGTCGGTGCGGACCGGCTCGACTCGCTGCTCTACGCGATGCTCGGCGGGACCCTGCTGATGGTCGGCATCATCACCCTGGGCCGGGCCCTCTTCCTCAGCAACATGATCGAGGAGCGCGAGGGGTTCGAGATCAAGCGGCGCCACAAGGTGGCGGCGGTCGTGATCGGCGCCACCACCGGCTTCGTGATCGGGATCACCTCGGCCGGGTCGGGCACGGTGATCGCGATCCTGCTGATCACCGTCTTCCGCCTCGCGCCGCGACGCGTGGTCGGCACAGACATCTTCCACGCCGCCGTCCTTCTCTGGGCGGCGGGGATCGCCCACATCATCAGCGGCAATGTCGACTTCGGCCTCGCCGCCAACATCCTGCTCGGCTCGATCCCGGGCGTGGTGATCGGCTCGGCGCTCTCCGGCCGGGCTCCGGTCGGCTTCATCAGGACGGCGCTGGGCCTGGTCCTGCTGGCCTCAGGGATCGTCACGATCACCAAGGGCGATCCGGCCGTCTGGCCGATCGCCGCTGCGGTCGCCGGGATCGGCCTCGGGCTGGTCATCGCCGCGCCGCACTACCTGAACCGCCGCCGCGCACGAAACGGCGCCGACAGCGGCCGGCCGCCCGGCGGTGACGCCGGCCCGCCCCACGACCGCTCCGAGGAGCTCACGCCCGAAGTGGTCGGCTGAGCCGGCCCTCCATCTATCTGGGCGATCGCGTTCGCCCGGGCGCGCCCGGGCGATCCCGCTCCTTCCTGACTGGTTTACTTGCCTTTATGCGGGTGACAGCGAAGGTCGACTATGCCGTGCGTGCGGCGGCCGAGCTCGCGGCTGCCGCCGACAAGGGCCCGATCAAGGGGGAGAGGCTGGCCGATTCCCAGGACATCCCGCTTCAATTCCTCGAGCACATCCTGCTCGAGCTCAAGCACGCCGGCATCGTCCGGGCCCGGCGGGGCGCCAAGGGCGGCTACTGGCTTGCCCGCGCGGCTGACGACGTGACCATCGCCGAGGTCGTCCGCGCGGTCGAGGGGCCGATCGCCAACGTGCAGTCGGCCCCGCCTGAGTCGATCACCTACCGCGGCAACGCCGAGCATCTGCGCGACGTCTGGATCGCGGTCCGGGCCAATCTGCGCGCGGTGCTCGAGCAGGTGACCCTCGCCGACCTGGTCAGCGGCGATATGCCTCCCGTGGTCGAGCACCTGACCGAGTCCCCGGACGCCTGGGCGCCGCGCTGATCCTCAATCCGCTGCGGGAACTCCGCCGGCGACCACGTTGACGAAGTTCTCCAAGTGCCGGGTCGTCCAGCACTCGAAGGCGCCGTCGCAGTAGGGCTCGTAGGCCGACATGACCGAGTCGCCGTAGTTCCAGTAGAGGCGGGGCTCGGGGTTGAGCCAGAAGAGACGACCGGCGCGCTCGGAGATCTGCGCGAAGACCCTGGCGTGGGGCTCACGGCCGTTGGTGCGGGCGTCGCCGAGCACGATCACGGTCGAGCGCGGGTCCAGCTCGGAAGCGATCTCCTCCAGGAACTCGAGCCAGACGCGGCCGTAGTCGGTGTATCCGGAGACGTCGGCGACGCCACCCTCGCTGGTGATCCGGGTGGAGATCTGGCGGAAGTCGCGCTCGTGCTCGAAGATCTCGGTGACCTCGGAGATCCGCTCGATGAAGACGAAGCTGCGCAGCTTGCGGAACGAGTCGTGCAGGGCGTGCAGGACGCTGAGGAAGAAGACGCTGGCCGAGGTGACCGAGGTCGAGACGTCGCAGAGGACGTAGATCTCCGGGCGCCTCGGGCGCCTCGGGCGGTAGCGCAGGTGAAGAGGCACGCCGCCGGTCTCCAGGGAGGTCCGCATCGTCCGCCGCACGTCGACCACCCTGCCCTTGCGCCGGCCGCGCTGCTCATGGCCCAGGGTTGCCAGGCGGCGCTTCATCTGGGCCACGGCACGGTGGACCGCGGCGAGGTCCTGGGCGGCGCTGGTCGGCAGGGTGCGGTCGAGCTCGGCCAGCGGCCGCGACGGCGGCAGCGTCTCGGTGCGCTCGATCAGGCCGCGCTCGAGCTCGCGCCGCAGGTGGCGCTCGAAGCGGGTCAGCTGCTCGCGCTCGATCACCGGCCGCTCGCCGCTGCCGTCCTCGGCGGGCGGCTGGGTACCGGCCGAGAGGCCGAGGGTCCGGCGGATCCGCTGCACGTCGACCCCGACCACGCCCGAGCCCTCGCCCTGGCGCCCGAACGCGGCGATCGCCAGCCTCGCCAGGTCGCGCATCTCGCCGTCGTTGCCGTCGACGATCGCCTGGCGGACGGCCTCGCGCAGCTCTTCGATGTCGAGCCGGTCGCCGCCCTCGTGGCGTTCCCCCTGCTCCTTGAGCCCGCGCTCGACCGCCTCGGCCTCGGCGGTGCGGAAGAAGTAGCGATCGAACAGCAGCTCGAACACCCGCCGGTCCTCCTGCGATTTGGCGACGGTCGCCGCAAGCGCCTCGCGGAAGTCCTCCTGCTTTCCCCAGGGCACCTGGTCGAGGGCAGCGAAGGCGTCGAGGATCTCCGAGGTCCCGACCGCCACCCCCTCGCCCCGAAGCTCCTCGCAGAAGGCCAGGAGCTTGGCGGCGAGGCCGGGCGGGCCCGTCTCCAGCTTGGGACCGTAGGGGGTGGCGTCAGCCATCGGGCATCAGGCCTCTGATGCCCCTTGCCCGCTTCCGGTCGCCTGGGCCAGCCTCACCCCGACCCGCTCCGCTACCAGGTCGATGTCCGTGCGGTGCTTGACCAGGATCGAGATCGACTGCTCGAAGGTCTCCCGGTCGATGTCCTCGGCCCCCATCAGCAGCAGGGTTCGCGCCCAGTCGATCGACTCGGCGATCGAGGGCGGCTTCTTCAGGTCGAGCGCGCGGATCGAGGAGATGATCTCGACCAGCTTCCGCGCCAGCGCCTCGGGCAGGTCGGGGGCGTGCAGGCGGACGATCTCCATCTCTCGCTCGACCTCCGGGTAGTCGAGCCAGAGGTAGAGGCAGCGGCGCTTCAGCGCCTCGGTCAGCTCGCGGGTGTTGTTGGAGGTGAGGACGACGATCGGCATCGTCGTCGCCGAGACCTGGCCCAGCTCGGGGATCGAGATCTGGAAGTCGGAGAGCAGCTCGAGCAGCATCGCCTCGAACTCCTGGTCGGTCTTGTCGATCTCGTCGATCAGCAGGACGACCGGCTCGGGGCTGGCGATCGCCCGCATCAGCGGCCGTTCCAGCAGGAACTCCTCCGCGAAGATGTCTTCGTGGACATCCTCCCAGCCTGAGTCGCCGCCGGCCTGGATTCGCAGTAGCTGCTTGCGGTAGTTCCATTCGTAGAGCGCCTTGGCCTCGTCGAGGCCCTCGTAGCACTGCAGGCGGATCAGCTCACGGCCGCTGGAGCGCGACAGCGCCTTGGCCAGCTCGGTCTTGCCGACCCCCGCCGGTCCCTCGACCAGGATCGGCTTCCCGAGGCGCTGGGCGAGGTAGGCGACCAGCGCCGCGGCTTCGTCGGCGAGGTAGGAGACGCTCTCCAGCGCCTCCTTCATCTCCGCCACCGACTCGGGGGTCTTCGCCTCGGCCATCGGCCAGCGATGATAATTGGCCCGGTGCACTTCCTCGTCCCGCCGAGCGCCGAGCTGCTGCCCCACAGCTTCGGTCCGTACGCGGCGCTGATGGTGATCGGCTTCGTGATCGGCATCGCCGGGCACCTGAGCCGGTCACGCTGGTTGGTCGCGGTCGGGATCATCTTCATCTTCATCGGGTCGTTCCTTTTCCCGCTGGCACTCAACCTGACCAGCGAGAAACCCCCGCAGGTGGAATATCCGCCGCACCGGTGAAAGGATCCGCATATGGGCAGGCTCGAACAGGTCGATCTCACCCAGTCCCTCTCGCGAAAGGAGGAGCAGGCGGCGCTGGAGGAGGCCTGGGAGCGGCTCTCCCAGCTGCGTTTGACCCTCGGCGGGCTGATCGGCGACGCGGGCATCGGCCCGCCGGTCTGCGTCGTCTTCGAGGGTTGGGACGCCTCGGGCAAGGGAGGCTGCATCAAGCGGCTCCTCGCCCAGCTCGACCCTCGACACGTCCGCGTGGTGCAGTTTGCGGCGCCGACCTCAGACGAGAAGCGCCACCACTTCCTCTGGCGCTTCTGGCCGGTGCTCCCCGGCTGGGGCGGGATGGCGATCTTCGACCGCTCCTGGTACGGGAGGGTGATGGTCGAGCGGGTCGAGGAGCTTGCCACCCGCGAGCAGTGGCTGCGCGCCTACGACGAGATCAATGCCTTCGAGCGCACCCTCGCCGACGAGGGGATGATCCTGATCAAGTTCTGGCTTCACATCTCCGAGCAGGAGCAGCTGCGGCGCTTCCAGCGGCGGGAAGGCGACCCCCTGAAGATCTGGAAGCTGACCGAGGAGGATTGGCGCAATCGGGAGAAGCGGACCGCCTACCTCGAGGCGGTCGAGGACATGCTGGCTCGCACCGACCAGGCTCACGCCCCCTGGCACGTGGTCGCCGCCGACTCCAAACGCCACGCCCGGGTCGAGGTGCTCAGCACGGTCATCGACCGGATCGAGGAGGGGATGAGGCGGTGGGGCTTCGAGCCACCTGCGCCGCCTTTCTAGCCTCCTCCGCTTGGCGGGCGAGCTCGTCGCGGCGGATCCTCAGGCCGGCGAGCGTCAGCACCACCGCCCCTCCGAGGGCGACGAAGATGCCGTACCCGAGCCTGTAGTCGGTCGGGAAGTCGGCGAAGATCGCGGTCGGCCGGTCGAACATCAGGTAGCCGACGATCGCCGCCGACCAGGCTCCGGCGACCGCCAGCAGGGTCCCTTCGTGCAGCGGCAGCGGCGGGCGGCGGCCGGCTCCCACCCGCACCAGCAGGGCGAGGGCGGCGGCGAGGGTGATGACCAGCGCCGCCTCGGCGAAGCCGAAGCTGCCGAACCCGGACTTGCCGAGCCCGCTGGTGAAGCGCAGCTCATACCAGGGCAGGGGAAGGCTGGCCAGGCAGACGATTGCCCCCAGCGCCGCCAACCGCTCGAAGCGGCCGAGTCGCAGCAGCGACCCCAGCACTCCCGGATCCTCAGTCGAGGGGTTCGCGGCCACCGTAGCCGGAGTCGAGCTCGTGCCAGTGGTCGACCCCGTCCTCGTCGAGCTCCCAGCAGAGGTAGACCTCGCGGCCGTCGATCAGGGCGGGGAAGTCGAGCAGGCCGCGATCGATGTCGCGGATCACGATCCCCGACTCCTGGAGTGTGGTGAGGATCCGCCGCACCTCGAGGAAGGACTCGCCCACCTGGACGCCGGCTTCACCGCCGCCGTTGCCGGGGGCCGCGTCGGAGAGCGCCTCGTGCGCCTCGGCGTCGGTTAGCAGGTCCTTCGCGTCGCGAAGCTTTTGCAGCACCGGGCGCAGCTTCGGCAGCGCCGCGTTTGCCTCTTCGCGGGTGAAGTGGCGCTCGTGGACCCGGGGCTGGCCCGGCTCGCTCACCTGGCCGCAGCGCCGGCCCGTCGCCCGGCCGCGGACGCTGCCTCCAGCCGCTCCCTGAGCAGCTGGGCGTCACCCGCGCCGATCGTCCGCAACTGCCCCTGGAAGGCCAGATGCCAGTGCTCGGCGGGCCATTTGGAGACGTGCTCGAGCTCGCCGACCAGCTCGACCGTCGGGACGAAATCCTCCTCGGCGAGGATCAGGACCGGCTCGGCGTCAACCCGCCAGGGGTAGGGCTCGGGACGTTTCTTCTTGCCCTGAGGCCAGATCGGCGTGCGGTCCTCGTAGACCTCGGAGGTGACCCGGGCGATGCCGCCGAACTCCTGCACACCCGTGACGTAGAAGACGATCTCGTCCCCGGGCGCCATCTGCTCCGCCTGGTTGCGACGGCGCTCCTTGAACCCGATCACGTCGAAGCCGCGCTCGACGTTGATGCGGAAGTTCTCCAGCGATCCGGTGAGGATCCAGGTCTTTCCGTCTTCGCCCATCGCCGCGGATTCTAGAGTCGTCCCTTGCCGGCGCGGTCCGGGGCTCAGACCGCCGGGACCATCGCCTGAGCTCGGGCGGCCATGTGGGCGATGCCGAGCTCGGTGCAGCGGCGCTCGAGCTGTTCCGCGGCGGCCCGCGCGGCCTCCACATCGACCTCTGCCAGCCGGGCGGCCCGCAGCATCTCCGCCCGGGCGGCGTCGATCGGCAGGCCCAGCTTCTCCCAGGCCTCGCGGGCGCAGGCGAGGGCGCCGGCGCCCGCTTCCGGGTCGGCCATCGTGGCTCCGGCCGCCTCGCCGGCGGCAGCGGTCCCGACCGGGTAGTGAAGTCGCTCGGCGAGGTGCCCGGCCCCCTCCGCGGCCTCCAGCGCCTGCTCGGTCCGGCCCGCCTGGTGGAGGCAGATGGCGCGCTCAGCGGTCGCCTCCAGCGACTGGGCGACGAGGCCGGCCCGCTCGCAGACGTCGAGAGCGCGCGACAGGGTCAGCTCGGCGTCGACATGGTCCCCGCGGTCGCGCTGCACGGCGGCAAGCCAGCGCAGGGCGGAGAAGGCGACCTCGGAGCGGCCCACCTGCTCGGCCAGCTCGTGAGCCCGGCGGCAGGAGCGCTCGGCCTGGGTCCACTCGCCGGCCCGCCAGCGCAGCGCCCCCCGCATCACGTAGGGGAAGCAGAGCTTGCCGATCAGCCCCTCGCGCTCCGCCAGCCCGGCGCTCGCCTCGGTCTCCCGCTCGACCGCATCCCAGTCGGCGGCGTAGAGGGCGAGCTGGGCCAACGCCGCGTGCACCTCGACCTGCGAGGGGACGTCACCGGCCTCGACCGCCAGGCCGAGGGCCTCCGAGTAGGCGCTGCCCGCGCCGCTGTAGTCGGCCTCGGAGACCTCGAGGTGGTAGCCCAGGGTGAGCAGGGCGCGCACCGCCTCGCGCTTGTCGGAGTCGCGGGCCAGCTCGACCGATCGCTCCAGGTTCTCGCGCGCCTTCTCGAAGTCCCCGATCCGGCCGAAGACCCGGCCGAAGATCCCGTGGGCGCGGCTCGCGGCGGCTGCCTCGCCGAGGCGCTCGGCGAGGCGCAGGGCCTTCTCGGAGGCATAGATCGCGAGCATGTTGTCGCCGGTGTGCATGTAGAGCGAGGCGGCCTCCTCGTAGAGGCGGACCAGCTCGATGCACGGGGGGCCGTCTTTGAGTAGGTCGATGCCGCGCTGGTAGTGCTCGATCGAGGCCTCGCGCTCCCCCTTGTCCCAGTGCGCCGCCCCGATCTTGCAGTGCAGGTCGCCGACCCGGGCCAGGTCCTCCTGGCGGCGGTGGTAGTCGAGGCACTCCTCCCAGACCGAGATCGCCTCATCGACCCGCCCGAGCCGCAGGGCGACGTCGCCGGTCTTCTCGCCGATTCGGGCCGAGGACTCGTCGTCGATCACGCCCTCGAGACTGCGCGCCGCCCGGTAGTGCCCAAGGGCCTCGCGGTTGGAGTAGAGCGCCGCCGCGGCGTCGCCGGCCGCCTCGGCGAACTGCAGCGCCGGCTTGCTGATCCGCCGCATCTCGTCGGCGTCGATCCCCGACTCGGCGCCCAGCGACGCCGCCCGGCCGTAGTGCTCGGCGACCAACGCCACGGCGCCCTCGCCGGTCTCCTCGGCGCGCTCCTCGATCAGCCCGCCGACCGTGAAGTGCTGGCGGCAGCGGCTCGCCTTGGGCAGCATCCCGTAGGCGACGTCGCGGATCAGGGCGTGCTTGAAGGCATACTCGCGCTCGCCGACGAGGCGGCTGGTCAGGCCGCCGATCACCAGCTCCTTCTGCTCGAGCGAGGCGAGCGCCGAGGAGACCTGGCGGTCCTCGGCCCCCGAGGCCCTGAGCAGCACGCCCTCCCAGAAGTTCTGGCCGATCACCGACGCGTACTGCAGCAGCCGGCGTTCGAAGGCCGGCAGGGAGTCGAGCCGGGCGGCGAGCACGGAGTGGACGGTGTCCGGGAGCGCCTCGGGGTCGGCGTCGGGCTCCTGGAGGCGGTTGACCATCTCCTCCGCGAACAGCGGGTTGCCGCCGGCCCGCTGAGCGACCCTGGCGACCAGCCCGGCGTCGCCGCCGTTGCCCTCGTAAAGCGATCCGACCAGGCGCTCGGTGTCGTTCTCGGAGAGCGGCTCGAGGGCGATCGAGGTCGCGTTGCGCCAGCCCCCGCCCCAGTCCGGGCGGCGGTCGAGAAGCTCGTCGCGGGCCAGGCAGACGATCAGCAGCGGCCCGCGCACCCAGCGGGCGAGGTGCTCGATCAGGTCGAGCATCCCCTCGTCTGCCCAGTGGATGTCCTCGATCGCCAGCAGCAGCGGCTGGCGCGCGCACATCCGCTCGGTCAGGGTGCGGATCGAGGAGAAGAGCGTCTCGCGCATCCGCTGCGGGTCCTCCGCCTCGCCGCCGGAGGCCTCGGTCGACTCGAG
This sequence comes from uncultured Actinomycetes bacterium, assembly GCA_963720735.1. Lineage (GTDB taxonomy): Bacteria > Actinomycetota > Thermoleophilia > Solirubrobacterales > 70-9 > JBBRHQ01. The sequence goes on along the minus strand of CAVRGL010000010.1, from coordinate 85,356 downwards.
GCCGAGGACGACGCCGATCGGGGCGATGATCCGCTCCGCCTCCTCGGCGCTGACCTCGTCGGCGAGCAGCTGTCCGACGCCGCCGCGGAGCTTCTCCCAGGCGGAGTCGGCCGGCTCGTCGGCGGCCACCCCGAACTGGGAGCGCAGCACCTCGGCAAGCGCCCAGTAGGAGATCCCCGAGCCGAACGGCGGGCACTCGCCGATCTCCACCGCCGGGGCTGGGTCGAGCTCGGTGGCCCGCTCGGTCAGCTCGCGCAGCAATCGCGACTTGCCGACCCCCGCCTGGCCGAGCACGGTGACCAGATGCGGCCGGCCCTCGCGCTCGAGCTGCTCGGCCAGCGAGAGCAGCATCTTCAGCTCGTCGCCGCGGCCGATCAGCGGCGCCCCGACCCGCGGTGCGGCCCGCTGTGTCTGGCGCTCAGCCAGCACCTCGCGCGCCTCCCAGGCCGGGACCGGCTCCGCCTTTCCCTTCAGCTCCAGCGGCTCCAGCTCGTCGTAGGCGATCGCCTCGCGGCTGGCGCGATAGGTCGTCTCGCCGACAGTCACCGACCCGGGGCGAGCCGCAGCCTGCAGCCTGGCGGCGACGTTGACGGTGTCACCGATCACCGTGTAGCCCTCACCCATGCGGCCCGCGAGGACCTCGCCGGTGTTGATCCCGACCCTGAGCAGGAAGGCGACGTCGGCCGGGAGCTGCTCGTTGATCCGCTCCATCTCGGCCTGCATCGCCAGCGCGGCGCGCACCGCCCGCTCGGGGTCGTCCTCGTGGGCGACCGGAGCCCCGAAGACCGCCATCACGTTGTCCCCGATGTACTTGTCGATCGAGCCGCCGAAGCGCTCGACCTGCTCGCCGAGGCGCTCCAGCGCGCGGTCGAGCATCGCCTTCACCGCCTCGGGATCGGTTCGCTCCGCCACCGCGGTGTAGCCGGAGAGATCGGCGAACAGCACCGAGACCTGGCGGCGCTCCTCGGGGGGCGGCTCGGCGGCCGTCGTGGCGGCCGGCTTCGGGGTCTCGCGCGGCGGGGCGCCGGCGTCCATCGCGGCGCCGCACTCGATGCAGAACTTCGCTCCGGCCGGGACCTCGGCGTCGCAGCTCGGGCAGCGGCGCTCCAGCCCCTTGCCGCAGGACATGCAGAACTTGGCCCGCTCGGGGTTCTCAGTCCCGCAGCTCGGACAGGCCAATGAAGCCATCGCCACCAGGGTACGGCAGCCTCCACCGGGCCGCGGGAGCGGGGTCTCAGTCGATCGGGATGTCCTCGACCCCGCGCTGCGGCCTGGCGCCGGGGGATGCTTCGGACTCTCCCTGTCTCGCCAGGTAGGCGTCGATCAGCGACCTGGCGAGGGCCAGCGCGTCTCGCTGGATCGCCTCGAGCTGCTCGCGCAGCTCGGGCGGCGTCGTTGCCCGCACCACCTCGGCTCCCCGGCAGATCGGGCACCAATCGAGGCAGACGTGTTGGTCGGCTGCTTCTCCGGCGTCGCTGCCGCTCGTCTTGGACCCTCCCTGGCGCCCGCCATCGCCACCGTTGCGGGAGCCGTGGCGCCTCGCCTCGCCGTAGCGCTCCCAGAAGCGATCCGCTCCGGCCGAGGGGCCGGGGCGCGGGGCGGCCGGGCCGCTCGCGGGGTCAGACCCGCTCGGGTTGGGCTCGTCGGGGTGCTCGGACATCTTCGAAGGAGACCTTCAGGGTGCCGTTCTCAAAGGCCGCGCCGGAGGGCCGCTGGTCGGCAAGCGCGGCCGGCAGGATGATAGTCCGCTTCTCGCCGCCCACGGTCACGATCAGCTCGTCCCCGACCTTCTTCAGGTCGATGTCGGACTTCTCGGCGAAGGGCACGGCGAGGCTGAGAACGGCCCGGCCTTCGTCGCTGCTCAGCTCCCGGGTCAGCCGGGTGTGGAGGACCTGCTCGGGGCGGCGGCTGCCGAACAGCTCGGCGGCCAGCCGGTCGAGCATCTCCGCTCCGACCACCTCCTCCTCGAAGTAGCGGGCCTTGAGCACCGGGACAGGTGCGAACCCCTCGTGCACCTCCTCCAGATGGCGGCGCTGGCGCTCGCGCCAGGGGCCGAAATACCCGCCCTCGACGTCATCGGGGAAGATGCGGTTGACGATCACCGCGTCGGTCAGGTACCCGTAGAGGTTGAGGTACGTGAAGGTTCGCTGGGCCTCCTTGATCACCATTCGGTCCGGGTTCATCACCAGGCGGATCGAGCAACGCCGGCGGTCGCGGAGGATCGCGTTCATCGCGATCAGGTTGCGGGTCAGGCGCTGCACCTCGTCGAAGACCTCCGGCCCCGGCAGCGGCAGGTCGAAGGTTCGGGCAAGGGGCCGGGCCGCGGCGACCATCCGCCGCTCCCAGGGGAAGACCTTCTCGATCCACCATTGGGCGATGTCCGGGAAGCCGAGCAACCGCAGCGTCTCGCCGGTCGGGGCGCAGTCGACGACCAGGACGTCGAAGCGCCCGCTCTCGGTGTGCCGTTTGATCTGAAGCAGCGAGAACAGCTCGTCCATCCCGGGAGGGACGGTCAGTTCCTCGGCGCGGATCTGCTCGACCCCGCGGCTGGCCAGGAGCTTGGCGATCCATTCCTGCACCGCGGCCCAGTTGGCCTCCATCTCGAGCTGGGCCCGGACCTCCTGCCCCCAGAGCCGGTCTCCGGCCTCGGTCGGCTCCGGCCCGAGCTCCGCCTCGAGCGAATCGGAAAGGCTGTGCGCGGGGTCGGTGGAGATCACCACCGTGCGCAAACCGGCCCTCGCGCACTGCCTCGCGGTGGCGGCGGCGACGCTGGTCTTTCCCACGCCGCCCTTGCCCGTGTAGAGGATCGTCCGGGGCGGGTGCACCGCTGCGAGCCTACCGCCATGGCGCCTTGCGCGGCCATCGCGCTACTCTGATGCGCATTCACCGCGCCCCGGCGTCGCAGGCATCGCCGAACCCACCCCACGGAGGACACCTCTTGAGCCGAATTCGCATCCTGTTCCTATTCGCGACAACGATGGCACTCGCGGTCGCCTTCGCGGCCTGCGGGGGGAGCAGCAACAGCGGCAGCAGCGACGTCCCGCCGATGAAGGTCCTCAACCAGACCTTCTCCGGCAAGAACTCGATCGACAGCGGCAAGGTGGACGGCACCCTGAAGATCGAGGCCGGTGGTGACCAGGGTGGGAACTTCGACATCAACGTCTCCGGCCCGTTCGACAACAATGGCTCGGGCGACGCCAAGCTCGACCTGACCGCCAAGGCGAGCGGCGACGCCCAGGGCCGCAGCTTCGACGTCGAGGCGGGTGCGATCTTCACCGGCGACGCCGGCTACATCAGCTACCAGGGCAACGACTACTCGCTGAGCGCGCAGCAGTACGCATCGCTGACCAAGGCCCTGGGGCAGTCCTCGAGCCAGAACAGCTCGAGCCAGAACAATCTGCCCGGTCTGAAGCAGTCCCTCGGCGACCTCAAGAACGAGGGCGAGACCGAGGTCGACGGGACCAACACGATCCACATCTCGGGCAGCATTGACCCGCAGAAGCTCTCCGAGGCGATCAAGTCGGCGATCGGCCAGGGCGCCGCCGGCGGCGCCAGCCAGGCACAGCTGCAGCAGCTGCAGGGTGCCCTGCCGGTGCTGGAGAATCTCTCCAAATCGATCAAGGACGCCAGCTTCGACGTCTACTCGGGGGTCGACGATCACATTCTCCGCAAGTTGGACTTCAATCTTGACGTGGCGCCCCCAAGCGGAAGCGAAACCACGATCAACCTCGAGCTCAACCTCAGCGACGTCAACCAGCCGCAGACGATCTCGGCGCCGAGCAACGCTCAGCCGCTCGACAACCTGCTGAGGCAGGTGGCGCCGCTGCTCGGCGGGATCGGGGCCCAGGCCGCCGGAGGCGGGAGCGCGGGCACCCCCGCGATCCCTTCGGGCGGCACCAACTCGGCGACGCTCAAGTGCCTGCAGAACGCAACCACCGCAGCACAGGTCCAGGCCTGCGCCTCGCAGTAGCGGCCGGCTGATCCAGCGCGCGGCGCCGGCCCGGGCGCCGCGCGCGGCGAGTGGTCATCGGCAACCCGTAGGGTTGCCCGGATGGAAGCGAGACCCCCCGCGAGCCGGATGCCGCGGCTGGACCGCAGCTTCTTCCTCAGCGCCCAGGGCCTCCCCTACCTGCTGACCCCGCTGATCCCGGTGGCGGTGGTGATGGAGCTGGTGAGCAGCCCGGCGGGTGCTGTCTTCGTCGTCTCGGCGCTGGGGATCGTCCCCACCGCCGCCCTGATGGGTCGGGCCACCGAGGAGCTTGCAGCCCGCTCGGGCCCCGGGATCGGCGGACTCCTCAACGTCACCTTCGGCAACGCCCCGGAGCTGATCATCGCGCTGTTCGCTCTCGGGGCCGGGCTGCAAGAGGTTGTCAAGGCCTCGATCATCGGCTCGATCATCGGCAACATCCTGCTGGTGCTCGGCGCCTCGATGTTCCTCGGCGGCCTCGGGCGCGATCACCAGGAATTCGAGCCGCGGGGCGCCAGCGTCCAGTCGTCGATGCTGCTGCTTGCGGCGGCCGCGATGCTGATGCCGGCGATCTTCGAGCTGGTCGAGGGAAAGGGGCTGCCGCACCCCAACGCGGAAGTGATCAACTACGGCGGCACGGTCGAGCACCTCTCGCTTGCCGTGGCGATCATCCTGATCGGCACCTATCTCGCAGGACTGCTCTTCTCGCTGAAGACCCACCGCTCCCTGTTCAACCCCGAGTATGGGGAGGAGGAGACCTGGGGTTGGTCGGTGCGAACCTCGGTGGTGATGCTGGCGCTCGCCGGGATCCTGGTCGGGGTGATGTCGGAGATCCTCGTCGGCTCGATCAGCGATGCCTCCAAGTCGGTCGGGCTCTCAGAGTTCTTCATCGGCGCCATCGTCGTCGCGATCGTCGGCAACGCCGCCGAGCACTGGGTGGCTGTGCTGGTCGCGAGGAAGGACAAGATGGACCTTGCCGTCAACATCGCCCTCGGCTCAAGCGCCCAGGTGGCACTGTTCGTCGCCCCGGTCCTGGTGATCACCTCGTTCTTCCTCGGCCCCCACCCGATGGCCCTGGTCTTCAACGGCTTCGAGCTCGGCGCCGTGCTTCTGGCCGTGCTGATCGCCAACTACACGACCCAGGACGGCAGCTCGAACTGGTTCGAAGGCATCCAGTTGCTCGCCGTCTACGTTGTGCTCGCCCTCGCCTTCGGCTACGCCTGAAGAGGGAGCGACCATTCGCCGGCCCGGGCCGTGCAGAGGATGTGCGGCAGGCCGGCGTGCTGGAAGGACCGGGTGAACTCGAAGCCGGCCTTCTCCATCACCCGCCGGGAGGCGAGATTCTCGGCCCAGGTGAAGCTGACCACCTCCTCGAGGCCGCTCTCGGTGAAGGCGTGCTGGAGTGAGGAGACCGCGGCCTCGGTCGCGTAGCCGCGCCTCTGCTCGGCCGCGGGGACGCTCCAGCCGAGCTCGACCACTCGCTGTCCTTCAACCGTGGTCCAGGCCGGGCCGACGCGGGCCACCAGCCTGTCGCGGTCGCGATCGCGCCAAAGCCACCATCCGTAGCCGTGCTCGGCCCAGTGCTCGGCACCCTGGGTGTGGAAGAGGCGCGATTGCTCGGCGCTTCGGGGACCGGCCCCCGCGCCGTGCCCGGGCCAGTGCCAGCGGGCGATTTCGGGGTCGGCGAACAGCTCGGTCAGGAACTCGAGGTGCTCCTCCGTTGACGGGCGCTCGGCGTCGAGGCGGCGGCTGCGGGGATCGCTCACCGCCGCAGATCAGTGGGCGGTGGAGTCGGGGGCGACCCCGTCGCCGACCCGGATGCTCCCCCCGCGCAGGACCTCGGCGCAGAGGCCGGCGCGGTGGACGAGACCGCGCATCACGCCGGGCTGGGTCAGCCCCTCCAGGTGATTGCACGGCTCGCACAGCTCGACTCCCTCGCATTCGACCTCGCCCACCGTGAAGCGCTCGCCGACCAGGTCGTTGAGGCCGATCCCGCGGGTCAGCACGTTGCGGCGCGAGGCGGCCGCAGTCAGGGCGATCCCGTGCTCGGCCTCGAGGACCTCGAGCGCCTCGGCCTCGATCAGGGTGAGGTCGTGGCCGGCGTCATCGCCCGCCTTCTCGCGACCCTCGGGCACGAAGTAGCGGTCGCCGCGGATTCCCTTGCCGGCGAGGACCTCGACCTCCTCGACCGGCTCGGGCAGCCGTTCGGACTCCGCCGAGATGAAGATCCCCTCGACGCTTCCCCCGGCGGCGCTCATGCCGAGGCCGCCAGCTCGCCCAGCGCCCCCAGCACGACCTCATCGTGGGTCTTCGGGGCGACCTTGGGGAAGACCCGGGCGATCGTCCCGTCGCCGTCGATGATGAAGGTGGCACGCTGCACCCCCATGTAGGTCTTGCCGTAGTTCGTCTTCTCCACCCAGGTGCCGTAGGCCTCGGCGACCGAATGGTCTGAGTCGGCGAGCAGGGTGAAGTCGAGCTCGCGCTTCTCGGCGAACTTCTTCACCGCGGCCACCTCGTCCGGGGAGACCCCGATCACGCGGGCGCACGCAGCTTCGTAGTCGGCGCGGTGATCGCGGATCCCGCAGGCCTGGGTGGTGCAGCCCGGCGTGTCGGCGCGGGGGTAGAAGTAGAGGACGACGGTCTGGCCGCGCAGGTCGGAGAGCCGGACGGGCGTTCCGTCCTGGTCGGGTAGCTCGAAGTCCGAAGCTGGGTTGCCCTCGACCAACATCGTGGAGGCTGAGTATGACGACCCCTGCCCAGCGCCCATAACCTGGGATCTCGAGCCGCCCAAAAGGGGTGTGGGCTGGAAAGCGTTCGTCCTGTGAGTCGCAGGGGATCGGAGGAGAGATGACTCGCATGCGGTTTCTGGCAGTGGTGGGCGTTGTCATATCCACTATCGGCGTCTGCGTAGCGGTGGCTGCGGCGGCGATCAAGCCCGGCAGCGGCCTCTACGGAGGGACGGAGAACAAGTTCCACAACGGTGAGGGTGCGGGCTACTTCAACGTGGTCGCGGGGGCGCGGGGAAGGAAGATCGTCCCTTGGAGCGGCGGGCCAGACATCGTCGTCCCAACCGATTTCATCTGCAAGCCCGGCGACATCACGGCCTCAAACCACCTCAGGGCGAAACAGATTCCGATCAAGAGTGGCGCGTTCGATTACAGCGGCACGCCCAAAGGGCCCGCTCAGGGTGGACGGACGATTCGGGTCAGGGGCCACTGGACCACTTCCAAGCGGGTCGTCGGCTCCACAAAGACGACGGGCGGTGGATGCAATCACACCGTCAAGTGGACGATGACGACACCGCCCCCGCCACACTACGGTGGCCCGGGCGGTTAGGCGACAGCTGCGGTCCGGACTGCTCGGCGACTAGAGCAAAGCGCCCGCCCGGGGTGCTGCTCAGTCCTCTCGACCTGGGTCCTGGCCGCTCTCGTCCTCGTCGAGCTCCTCGTCGCCCTGCTCCAGCGCGGTGGCCGAGACCGAGCCGGTGTTCCCCGCGTGGTAGTGCGTCTGGAAGGTCTCGAGCAGCCGATCGCGGCTGTCCTCGTCGATCGGCACCTCCTCGGATATCCGAACCCACTCGGCCCCCTCGTAGGCCTCCATGTTGAAGACCTCCTGGTCGAGTGAGGTCGAGTCGTCGACGACCACGACAACCTCGGTCTGAGGGTTGAAGTAGGTGCCCGGCTGGACCAGCAGCTGCTCGATCTCGTAGATGTCGTCTTCGCGCGGCTCGGCCATAGACCGCGATCCTACAAACTGCGCCCTGGCTACTGGCCGAGGTTCTCCAGATCTGCGAGCTGGCGCCGCACTTCCGTCTCGACGTCGAGCGGATCCTCCCCCTTGCGCATGCGGCGCTCGTTGCGGGCCACCACCAGCTGGCGAACCTCTTCGCGCAATTGGGCGTTCATGTCAAAGGCGACGCCCGGCTCGGGCAGGGCCATCATCCGCTCGAGCTCCGCCTCGATGTCGAGCGGCGCCTCGCCGCGCTGCTGGCGCCGGTAGGACTTCGCCTCCAGCATCTGGCGCACCTCGGCCTCGCGCACCGACCGGCTGACCACCGGCGCCGGGCCGAGGGTTCGCGGCGGGGGCAGCTCCTGCTCGATCGCGAAGCGGCCCTTGCCGAGCTGCTTCAGCGCCTTGCCGGAGCCGGCGAAGGCGACCGCGGCGATCGGCAGCACCACCAGCGCGACCAGGATCATCACCCTGCCGTTGTCGACCGCGGTCGTGGCAAGCGGAAGGGACACGCGAAAAGGGTACCGCCGGCCTCATTCCGGAGCGATCAGTTCAGCAGTTGGCGGTGGAGGGAAGTCGAGCCTCGATGCGGGCCCGCCTCGATCCCCAATATTGGGAAATCGGGCCTGATCCGGCGGGTGATCCGCTAACCTTTGGACTGGTTGACTGACCAGTCAATCAGCGCGACGCCCCGCTCGGCGCCGCCCAGATCAAGGCTTATCCACGGACAAAAGGAGCCTCGCCGATGGTTGACTTCACGCTGACCGACGAGCAGAAGGACCTGCGCGAGCTGGCGCACAACTTCGCCGAGAAGGAGATCCGCCCCGTCGCCTGGGACTACGACCGCGACGGGACCTGGCCGCAGGAGATCGTCGAGAAGGCCTGGGAGGTCGGGCTGATGAACGTCCACACCGCCGAGGCCTACGGCGGTCCGGGCCTCGACTACCTCTCGGGATGCCTGATCGAGGAGGAGTTCGGCTGGGGCTGCTCCGGCATCGGCACCAGCCTCGCCGCCAACGGGCTCGCCTCGGCGCCGGTTGCCCTGGGCGGCTCCGAGGAGATCAAGAAGAAGTACCTCGGGATGCTGACCGAGGAGCCGAAGCTCGCCAGCTTCTGCCTCACCGAGCCCGACGCCGGCTCCGACGTCAGCGGGATGAAGACCCGCGCGGTGAAGAAGGGCGACAAGTACGTGATCAACGGCTCCAAGTGCTTCATCACCAACGGCGGCTACGCCGACTGGTTCACGGTCTACGCGAAGACCGACCCGGAGGCCGGCCACCGCGGGATCAGCGCCTTCGTCGTCGACGGCAAGCAGGACAACGTCACCGTCGACAAGAAGGAGGACAAGATGGGTCAGCGGGCCTCCAACACCGCGACCATCACCTTCGACGAGGTCGAGGTCCCGGCCGAGAACCTCCTCGGCGAGGAGAACCACGGCTTCAAGCTGGCGATGATGACCCTCGACCGCACCCGTCCCGGGGTCGCCGCGATGGCCGTGGGGATCGCCCGCGCCGCCTTCGAGTTCGCCTCCGAGTACTCCAAGGAGCGAGTCCAGTTCGGCGTCCCGATCGCGATGCACCAGGCGATCCAGTTCCTGATCGCCGACATGGCGACCAAGGTCGACGCCGGCCGGCTGCTGACCTGGCTCTCCGCCGTCCAGCTCGACCAGGGCATCCGCAACACGCTCGCCTCCTCGGAGGCCAAGCGCTTCGCCTCGGACTCGGCGATGGAGGTGACCACCGACGCCGTGCAGGTCTACGGCGGCTACGGCTTCATCAAGGAGTACCCGGTCGAGAAGCTGATGCGCGACGCGAAGATCATGCAGCTCTATGAGGGCACCAGCCAGATCCAGCGCCTGGTGATCGCCCGCGAGGTGCTGCTGCCCCGAAACATCGACGAGAACATCGAGACCGAGGCCAAGGGGCGCGAGGCCGACGAGAAGCTCGCCGAGGCGGCGCCCGCCGCCGCCTAGCCCGCGCTCCCAGACATGCGTCCAGGCCACCGGCCGCCCGGGCTGGTGGTTCTGCTGCCCCTATCGCCGTAGCGCTTTGTAGTGCTCGGAAGCGGTGGTACCGTCGGGTTGTGCCTGCGCGCGGATCGACTCGATCCCCCTGCCGCAGGGGCGGGGGGTTGGTGGCTCTGGCGATCGCGATCGCAGGGCTGCTGATCGCGGCTCCGACTGCCACGGCGAAGGTCTACAAGTTCCGGGTGCTCTCGGCGTCGGAGACGAACACGATGACCGCGACGAAGGGATGCCTGTCCGGCAAGCGCAGCTTCTCAAGCTCTACCTCGACGCCGTCAGAAGACCCGGACAGCTCCTACAACACCGACGACGGGTACGGCTCGATCGGGACCACGGCCACCTCGGCCTCCTTCCACGACGACGAGATGAGCAACTCGTGCTCGATGCCCCCATGCCACTACGACTACGGAACCCGGCAGCTCCAGGACAAGTCGATAGGGGTCTTCGTGGAGGAGATCCCCGGGTCGGCGGACCTCAAGGTCTCGGCGGGGATCTTCGGGCTCGAGGTGGGCAGCATCGAGGGCCCCTGCGGCGACATCAGCGTCAACTGGCCCTCGGAACCGTTCGTCAACGTACCCAAGGCGGAGTTGTTCAGCGGCGAGCCGGTGCAGATCACGATCTCCGGGGAGCAGCCGTTCACCCAGGACATCCTCGGAAACCCGATCACGGCGTCGGTGAGCTACACCAACAAGATGACCGTGCAGGCGCTGGGCAAGAAGCTGAAGGCCGATCCCGGCGGCGCCTATACCGTGCGGCGCGCCGGGAGGGTCACGCTCGACGGCTCCCGCTCCAAGCCGAGGGCGGCGATCCGCGACTACATCTGGAAATTCGACACGCTGGACAGCGATTGCGGCGGCGTCTCCACCGCCCCGGGCGCCCGCAAGGAGGGCCGGCAGATCAAGGTGGTGGCGCTGTGCGGGTTGAAGGCGACCCTGACCGTGGTTGGGCGCGACGGCGAGCGTGACTCGGCCAGCACCAACGTCAGGGTCCTGCCCCGTGGCCCGCGGGGGTGGCGGACGCCCTTCGATCACCGCGAGAAGACCGGCGACTCACGAACGCCGCATGATCCCCCGGAGGGGATCAAGACAGGCGCGATCGAGGTCGCCTTTTCCCTCGACGGCGCGCTGAACGTCTCCGACTGCGGGAAGAACGTCCCCAAGGACGAGATCCTCTGCCCGCCGCAGCGTCCCCGTGCGAGCTGGCTGGGCGACGGCTACGGGCTGGCGAAGGTCGATGACCCCCACGGCCCCTTCGATGGCTACTCCTACGTCGCCTCCTCGAAGCTCTCGGTGAAGCGCGCTGCCCTGATCAATCCGACGATCCTCCCCGGCAGCGCCTTCTACAAGCACAACCTCGCGGTCGGCAGGGACGTCGCCGGCTTCCTCGCCGCCGTTCGCCAGCACGAGGGGATGGGAAACGGCACCCCCGGCACGGGCCACAGCCAGATCATCAAGGCGATCCTGCGAACCGAGGCGGGAGATCCGCGGCGGGTGATCGAACGGCTCTTCGCGCCGCACAGGGAGGGCGCCCGCGAGAAGGTGGACAAAGCGCTGCATGAGATAGACGGCCGCCTCGACAAGGAGTCCGACGACCCCCTCCCCGATATCTGGACGGGCGAAATCGACTTCTACGACTCCTACCTGCGGGAGTGGTTGCACGGCTACGACTTCAGGATTCCCGGCAACATGACCGGCTGAAGGTCACGGCTGCGGTTCGCCCGGATCGGCGTCGGGCGCCTCCGAGCCGCGGCGGCGCGGCAGCAGCCAGTGGGCCGCGCCGATCAGCGCCAGCAGGCCGCCGATCCCGAGCAGGACGGTCGGGTCCTTGAACGAGAAGCCCTCCAGCTTGGTGCCCAGGTAGACGCTGATCGCAGTGATCGGCGCGTAGCCGACCGCGGTCGTCCAGGTGAACCGCCAGACGGGCACCCTGGCGGTTCCGGCGGCGGTGGAGACGAGGCTGAAGGGGACGATCGGCACAAGCCTCATGGTCAGCAGCAGGGTGACGCCGCCGCGCTCGACCATCGCCTCGATCCGCTCGAAGCGCTCGCTTCCGAGCAGCCGGTGGAGCAGCGGCCGCCCCGCCCAGTGGCCGATCCCGTAGGAGAGCAGACCGGAGATCACCCAGCCTGCCTGGACCAGGAGGAAGCCGCCGAAGAAGCCGTAGGCGAAGCCGGCGGCGGCGTCGATCAGCTCCGCCGGATAGAAGGCGACGGCGTGGATCAGCTGCAGGGCGAGGATGATCAGCGGTCCGCCGAAGCCGAGGTCGGAGACCTGGTGGCGGACCTCCGCGGCGTCCCCCGAGATCGCCGCCGAGACCGCCCGGTTAAGCGGTCCGATCGTCAGCACGAACGCCGCGGCGAGGATGATCCCGGCGAGGGTCAGGAGGGCTCCCGCCAGCGGCGGCCCGGGGCTGGCGTGGTCCTCCACGGCTCGATTATCCCGCCGTCCGGGGCGTGGCGTTAGATGCCGCGCCGTGGACCTCTGGCTGATCGCGCTGATCGTCGTCGGAGCCGACCTCGCCGCGATCGTCGCGATGGCCCTGATCCGCCGCCGCGCCCCCGCCGGGGGCTTCTTCCGCGACTCCCAGATCGCCGCCGGCGCCTTCACCGTAACCGGGACGATCTTCGCGGTGATGGTCGGCTTCGTCTTTCTGATCGCCTTCCAGAGCTATGCCTCTGCCCGCTCCAGCGCCCGCACCGAGGCGGGGGCCGTGGTCGCCCTCTTCCATGCCGCCGACGCCTTCCCGGGGCCGGGCCGCGAGAAGCTCCAGGCGGAGCTGATCTGCTACTCGCGAGCGGTGGTCGACGACGAGTGGGAGGCGATGGCCGAGGACCGCTCCAGCAACCTGGTCAGCCACTGGGAATCCCGGCTCGAGGCGACCTTCGAACGGGTGCGGCCGGTGGGGATCACCGCGAGCAACGCCCAGCAGAACTGGTTCGATGAGACCGACGCCCGGCGCGGCGCCCGCCGGACCCGGCTTGCCGAGGCCGACCCGTTCGTGCCGACACCGATCTGGTTCCTGCTGATCGTCGCCGGCCTCGCGGTCGTCGCCTACGCGCTCTGCTTCGCCGATCGACGCGAGCGCCGCGACTCGCAGGTGCTGCTGGCTGTCGCCGTCACCACCGTGGTCAGCGCCAGCCTGCTGACGATCGCCTTCCTCGACAACGCCTACGGGGACCACGCGGGAGCGATCTCACCGAAGCCGATGCGCGGGACCGCGACGGCGCTCCAGGGCGAGCGGGCGGCGCAGGACCCCGGTGCGGCGCTTCCCTGCGACGGGCAGGGGGAGCCGCGCCGGCAGGCGCTCTGAGGGGGGGTGTCCCCGCCCGCATTGCGGGTAGGGCAAACTGACCGTGATGCCTGACTCCCACCAGGACCCTGTGGGCGGCGACGGCGCGGCCCACCCCGGCGATCAGCCGAGCGGGGCGCCGATCGTCGTCGCCACCGACCTCTGCCGCCGCTTCGGCGAGGGCGAGGCTGCTGTCGACGCCCTCACCGGGGTGTCGGTCGGCTTCGATCGAGGTCGCTTCAGCTCGATCATGGGGCCCTCCGGCTCGGGCAAGTCGACCCTGATGCACATCCTCGCCGGCCTCGACCGGCCGACCTCCGGCTCGGTCGAGATCGACGGGGTCGAGATCACCACCCTCGACGACCGCGAGCTGACCAGGCTGCGGCGCGAGCGCCTCGGCTTCGTATTCCAGTTCTTCAACCTGCTGCCGGTGCTGACCGCGGAGGAGAACATCACCCTGCCGCTCTCGATCGCAGGGCGCCAGCCGGACCGCGAATGGCTCGACCAGCTGATCGAGACCGTCGGGCTCTCCGACCGCCGCAGCCACCGGCCCTCCGAGCTCTCCGGGGGCCAGCAGCAGCGGGTAGCCGTCGCCCGCGCCCTGGTCTCCAAGCCGGCCGTCGTCTTCGCCGACGAGCCGACCGGGAACCTCGACTCGAAGGCCTCAGCCGACGTGCTCGAGCTGCTGCGCGGCGCCGTCGATGAGTTCGGGCAGACGGTGATCATGGTCACCCACGACCCCGAGGCCGCGGCCCACGCCGACCGGATGCTGGCGCTGCGCGACGGCTCGATCGTCCACGACGCGGCCCCCGGGTCGGCGGAGCAGGTGATCGAGTACATGAAGCAGCTTGCCTAGGCTGGCCGCCAAGAACCTCTGGGCGCGCAAGGGCCGGGCGCTGACCACGACCCTCGCCGTGTTCATCGGGGTCGCGCTGGTCGCCGGCACCTACGTTCTCACCGACACGATCAACGCCGCCTTCGATCAGATCTTCAGCGAGTCGCTGAAGGGCACCGACGTGGTGATCACGGCCCGCGAGCCGGTCAAGCAGGACAGCGGCGTCACCCCGACGATTCCGGCGAAGCTGCTGCCCGACGTGAGGAAGGTGCGGGGAGTCTCGCTCGCCGCCGGCGCGATCTTCACCCCCGGCGGGTTCTTCAAGCAGGACGGTTCCCGGATCGGCTCGCAGTTCTCGCCGAAGTTCATCGCCTCGGCCCTGCCGCCGCGCCTCGAGTCGCTGACCGTCACCGACGGTCACGAACCGCGCAACTCGCGCCAGGCGACACTCGATCAGGCAGGCGCCGATTCCGCCGGCCTGGAGATCGGCGATCCGATCCGGATCGCCGGGGAGCGGCGAGCGCGCATCTACCGCCTGGTCGGGACGACCAAGCTCGGCAACGCCTCCTTCGGCGGCGCCAGCATCGCCCAGCTGACCCTTCCCGAGTCGCAGTCGATCACCGACAACCGGGGTCGCTTCGATCAGATCTCGGTGGCCGCGGCGAAGGGGGTGTCGGCTGCCTCGCTGGCCCAGCGGATCGACCGGATCGCGCCCAGCGACGTGCGGGTCGAGACTGGCCAGCAGAACGCCAACAGGCAGTCGAGCGAGATCCGCGACAACCTCAGCTTCCTGCAGATCGCCCTGCTCGTCTTCGCCGGCGTGGCGCTCTTCGTCGGCGCCTTCCTGATCTTCAACACCTTCTCGATCACGGTCGCCCAGCGGGTGCGGGAGTTCGCGTTGCTGCGCACCCTCGGCGCTTCGCGGGGACAGATCCTCACCTCGGTCGTCGCCGAGGCGGCGCTGATCGGACTGGTCGGTTCGCTGGCCGGCCTGGCCGGCGGGATCGCCTTCGCGAAGGGTATCCAGGCGATCTTCAAGGCGGTCGGCATCGACTTGCCGACCACCTCGCCGGTGATCGAGACCCGCACCGTCATCGTCTCGCTGGCGATCGGGCTCACGGTGACGCTGGCCTCCTCGCTGGCCCCGGCCTGGCGCTCGACCAGGGTGCCGCCGCTGGCGGCGCTGCGCGAGGGCGAGCTCGCCGAGGCGCGCCGCCACGGCCTGCTCTTCGCGCTCGGGGCGGTGGCGGTCTCGCTGCTTGGCCTGGTCGCGCTCCTCGCCGGTCTCTTCGCCAACATCTCCGACTCCGGCCAGGCGGCGGGGCTGATGGGGCTCGGCGCCGTGCTGATCATGCTCGGCGTCTCCCTGTTCAGCCCCCGTCTGGTACGACCGCTCGCCTCGCTCACCGGGGTCCCACTGGAGAAGCTCCGTGGTCTGACCGGGCGACTGGCCCGCGAGAACTCTCAGCGGCGCCCCGGGCGCACGGCGGCGACGGCGGCGGCGCTGATGATCGGACTCGCCCTGGTCACCTTCGTGACGATCTTCGCCGCCGGGATCAAGGGATCTATCGCCTCGGCCGTGGATCGCAACTTCCAGGGCGAGCTGGTGATCCAGAACACCGACGGCTTCTCGCCGATCCCCTCGGCGGCGGCGAGCGCTGCGCGGAAGGTCCCCGGCGTGGGGACCGTCTCGGCCCTGCGCTCGGCCCAGGCCGTGATCGAGGGGGCGGGCAAGAACAAGGTCTCCGGTCTCGACCCTGCCACCGCCAACCGGGTGCTCACCCTCGACTGGAAGAAGGGGTCGGCGGCGACCCTGGGCGATCTGCGCGACGGCCAGGCGATCCTCGACGACAACTTCGCCTCCGATCACGGGATCGAGGTCGGGGACCGGGTCCGGATGTTCACCAACACGCGTGCTCGGCCCTCGTTCCGGGTCGTGGGGACGGTCGGCGATGACGCCGATCTGTTCGGCAGCGTGATCATCACCCAGGCGTCGATGAGGCGCTACCTCGGCATCAGCCAGGACCAGACCGACCTGATCAAGCTGGCCCCGGGCGCCACCGCCGATGCGGTCCAGGCGCGCCTGCGGGCCGCCCTCCGGGACGCCTTCCCGACCGCGGACGTGCTCAACCAGGCGGAGCTGAAGTCAAACCAGGAGAACGCCGTCGACAAGCTTCTCGGGCTGATCTACGCGTTGCTCTCACTGGCCGTGATCGTCTCCCTATTTGGGATCGCCAACACTCTGGCGCTCTCGATCCACGAGCGCACCCGGGAGCTGGGGATGCTGCGGGCGATCGGGATGTCGCGGCGCCAGGTGCGGCGCATGATCCGCTACGAGGCGGTGATCACGGCGATGATCGGCGCCGTCCTCGGGCTGATCCTCGGGGTGATCTTCGCGGCCCTGATCTCCCGCCCGCTCGCCGATCAGGGCTTCACCCTCTCTTATCCGATCGGCACCCTGATCGCGATCATGGTCCTCGCCGCGCTGGCCGGCGTCCTGGTCGCGATCGGCCCCGCACGCCGCGCCTCCCGCCTCGACGTGCTCGAGGCGCTCGCCTACGAGTAGCGCCGCGCCCGAGACTGCAATTTCCCCTCACTATGGGAGGGAAAATGAGCGCTCGCCGCGATCGGGTCTCGGTCAGACGGCCCCGCCCGCTACCCTTCGTAGTTGCGTTTACCTCCCCTGTTGGCCCCTTCTTCGCGCCATTCAGAACAAAGGGGCCCCGAAAGGAAGTGCGACTCAGTTGAGTGAAGTGAGCGTTGAGACGATCCGCCGTGAGACGACCGCGGTCTGCACTTGCGGCCGCTGTGAGATGACCGTCCGCTGGATGGCCGGCAGCGAGCACGCTGACCTCCCGGAGAACTGGATTCGGGAGAACGGCCAGACCTTCTGCCTCTCCTGCCGCCGCGCGATGGCCGCCGAGGCCGGCCTCGAGGCCGCGCCGGAGGGGACCAGCCTCGCCGGCCGCGCCCAGCTCCGTGCCGCCGCGCTGATCGAGTTCGAGGTGATGCGCGACCCCGACCGTCCCAACGGGACTATCGCCCGCGCCTGCCGCTCCTCGGTCCCCGCCGTGCTGAAGGCGCGCAGGCGCCTCGGGATCTCCGAGCCGAGCAACAACTAGAGCCGCTCCCCCACCCCGGGGCCTGAAAGCGAGACGCCCGCCGTGAGGCGGGCGTCGTCACTTCCGAGCTGAGTCGGCGCTACGACGTCTGCTGGACGCTCGCGGCCGCCGGGCCCTTCGGTCCGTCCTCCGACTCATAGGTGACCTTGGCGCCCTCGGCCAGGGACTTGAATCCCTCGCCGACGATCGCGCTGTGGTGAACGAAGACGTCCTTCGAGCCGTCGTCGGGCGTGATGAACCCGTAGCCCTTGTCGTCGCTGAACCACTTGACAGTTCCAGTGGGCATGCATTCCTCCATGCTCATTCTCTGTGCTGCGAACGCGGAGGATGCTGGTAAAGCAACGACTGCGAGCGCTACACACGACTTTGCCGGACTCCCCGTCCGACCGAACGCGCGCACCGTAGCAGGGTCGCCGGTTTCCGTCGGCGCCACCCGCCTACCCCGGCGCGGTGAACACCTCGGTCGCCTGGATCTGGCGCTGGCCGAAGCTGCCCCGGTAGACGGGCCCGGCGGCACTCACCCGATCCCCGACCTCGGGCAGGGGGTGGGGGCGCAGCTCCCGCTCGACGTCGATCACGCTCAGCCCCGGCGCGGTGACGCTCTGGTCGCTGAGCAGGACGAAGTGGGCGTCGCCGTCCCCGTCGGGATCGACCCGCTCGACGTAGATGATCGTGCCCTCGGCGCTGCGGCAGTTGGCGGCGCCGGCGGGACAGCGGGCGCGGCGAAGGGGCTCGGGTGACTCCGGGTGGCGCGCCGGGTCAGACAGCGCCGGAGCAGCCTTCGCGGGGCTCCGCGAGCCGGCGGTCTCCGACCGCGTCTCTCCGCCGCAACCCGCCGCTGCGAGCACCGCCGCCCCGAGCATCGCAGCCGCCGCCTTCACCCCCCAAACCGTAGGGGCTGGGTCAGGCGAGAACTACGAGGCCCGCGTCACTGCGGATTTCGCCGCCCGGCAGACGGTGCGGTTGGCGGCCGGCCCGACACTGAGGCTCTTTGCCTTGGCGTAGTAGTAGCCGGCCCGAGGTCGTCTACCCAGGTTGAGCTTCCAGGCCCCGCTGCCGCTGCTGGAGTCGGACCCGACCAGCGGATCGGCTCCGGCGGTGCGGCGGTACACGCCGACCTGCCGGTGGCTGGTGCAGACCGGCTGCCCGGAGCTCACCCGGCCGGCGAAGTAGGGCCCGCCGCGCACGTATTTGATCGTCACGTTGCTGTTGTAGCTCGCTGCGGCGAGCGCTCCGGCCGGGGCCGCGAGGGCTAGCGCCGCGGCCGCGGCCAGGGCAGGGGCATATCTCTTCATTGCCACTCCTTCGGTTGGGGGGCGATCGGCACACGACCGTAGGGAGGGGGGCGTAAAGCGCCGTCCAGGACGTGGTAATGAGTAGGGCAAGACGAGGACCATCTAGGGTTGGCGAGGATGAGTGGGGCAGCCGGCGCTGAGGGCTCCGAGTCCGGGCTTCTGGGCGCGGCGCGAGCCTTCGGGGTGATGCTCGGCCCCCCGGTTGCGGCGTCGGCGCTGGCCGGCGCCTCATTGTTGAGCGTCGCGCGAAGCGCGGCCCGCGGCAGCCGCCCCCGCGGCGCATCGGTGCTTGGCGCCCTCGCCACATGTCTCTACGTCTTCGCTGTCCGACCGCGGATCCGCCGCTGGGGCGCCAGCCTCGCGGAGGCGGATATGCCGCTGCCGGGCGACGAGCTCGAGCCCGATCCCTCCATGCAGACGACCCGCGCGGTGACGATTGAGGCGCCGCCGGATCAGGTCTGGCCGTGGCTGGCCCAGCTTGGCCAGGAGCGGGGGGGCTTCTACAGCTACCAGTGGCTCGAGAACCTCGCCGGCTGCGAGATGCGAAATGCCGATCAGATCCACCCCGAATGGCAGCACCGGGAGGTCGGCGAGACGATCATGCTGCATCCGGCCGCCGGGCTCGAGCTGACCCTGTTCGAGCCGGGTCGCGTCTTCGGCATCGAGGGTTGGGGGGCTTTCGTGCTCGAGCCCGGGGGTGAGGGGCGGACCAGGCTGCTGGCCCGGGGCAGGACACCGCGCAAGCCGCTGCTGATCGCCTACGCCTCCCTGCTCGAGATCCCGCACTTCGTGATGGAGCGACGAATGCTGCTGGGCATAAAGCAGCGTGCCGAGCGGGCGCTCGCTCAGGCCGGCTCGTAAGTGTGCACGGCGACGCCTGACTCGAAGCTTCGCGAATCGGTCAGCTTGAACGCCTTGCGGTGCCGGGATTCCGGGAACGGCCGCTTTCCGCCGCCGACGATCACCGGGAAGACCATCAGGCGCAGCTCGTCGACCAGGTCGCTATCCAGCAGGGTGTGGACCAGGGTGGCGCTGCCCGCGACCAGGATCGGCCCCTCCTGGCGGCGCTTCAGCTCCTCCACTCCGGCGGCGACATCGCCTTTGATCAGGATCGAGTTGTTCCACTCGAGCGGCTCCGAGAGTGTGGAGGAGACCACGTACTTCGGCATCGCGTTGATCTTCTCGGCGAACTCGCCCTCGCGCTTGGGCCAGGCGCCGGCGAAGGACTCGTAGGTCACCCGGCCGAGCAGGTGCGACTCCGCCTCGAGCGCCTCGTCGAGCTTGTAGCGCTCCTGCTCGGGGCCCATGAAGTCGAAGACCCAGCCCGCATGGGGGTGGGTCGGCTCTCCGCCGGGCGCCTCCATCACCCCGTCCAGGGTGAGGAACTCGGTGACGATCAGCTTGCCCATCGGTCGTGTCTCCTCTCAGGTGGCGGCGGTGGCCTCGAGCCGCCCCCGCACATGTCCCCCGGCCGCGCCGAGGATCATCCCGAAGACGGCCGTCGCGACGACCAGCAGCACATGCGGGTCGGGAAGGTCCGACTTCGCCTCGTGCCCGTGGATCGCGTGCCCGATCAGGATGAAGCTGCCGAACAGGATCCCGCCGCAGATCCCGCGCATCGCGCCCCCTCTCGCACCGGCGTGCTCGAAGCCGGCGAAGAACCCCCCGAGAATCGCCAGGATCGAGGCGATCAGGTAGGCCGATTCCGAGACGCCCAGGAGGACGCCACAGAGCGCCCCGAAGAGGATCGGCCCGCCTAGCACAAGACCGACCTGCAAGGCGGGGTGGCGATCCGAGAGCAGGGGGATCGCGGCCCGGATCTCAGCCGCCCTCGGCCTGCCGCTTCAGGCCCTCGGCCGCGTCCTTGGTCAGGAACTCCTTCACCTTCCCCTCGACCGGGCCGCGCAGCAGGATCCCCAGGACCATGCCGGGATCGGCGCGCAGCGCGTAGGTGGCGCGGGTGCGCTCCTCACCCAGCGACTCGAGCTTCCACCAGCCGTGCAGCTTCTTCAGCTCGCCCTTCTCCTGCTCCCAGCGCATCTCGTCGGGCGGGTGGTAGCTGAAGCTGATCCGCGAGGTCACCTGCTTGACCTTCGCGTCGGAGACGGTCTCGACCAGGACGGCCCTTCCCTCGCGATCCCGCTCGAGCACCTCCAGCGAGATCATCGACTCCTGCCAATCGGGGGTGGAGTCGAGGTCGGCGATGATCTCGTAGCAGCGCGCCAGCGCGGCGTCGATCTCAACGGTGCGATCCGCCTCCAGCATTCCCACGCGGCGCAGCCTAGGCAGAAACCCGCTCGAAGTAAAGGCGGCCTCCGCCGGCCGCAACGCCGCCGTACCCGGGGCGCCGCTGCAACCGGGCCTTCAGGCAGCGCGTACCCTGGGGACAGGTGGGCCTGCTGTCGAAGAGAGAACCAGCGCCCCGATGAGCCGACCACAGGACAAGCGCCTCCCCTATATGCCGGGGATCGACGCCCTGCGCGCGATCGCCGTCCTCGCCGTCTTCCTCTACCACGCCGGGGTCGGCTGGATGCCGGGCGGCTTCCTCGGGGTCGACGTGTTCTTCGTGATCAGCGGCTACCTGATCACCTCGCTGCTGCTCAGCGAGTTCCGGCGCGAGGGCCACGTCAACCTCTGGAAGTTCTGGCTGCGCCGGGCGCGGCGGCTGCTGCCCGCGGTCGGAGTGCTGATCGCGGTCTGCATGGTCGTCGCGGCGATCCTCGTCCCGGAGCAGATGCCGCAGCTGCGCGGCGATGCGATCTCATCGCTCGGCTACTTCGCCAACTGGCACTTCATCTTCGACCACCAGTCCTACTTCGCGCAGTTCCAGCGCCCCTCGATGTTCCGCCACCTGTGGTCGCTCTCGGTCGAGGAGCAGTTCTATCTCTTCTGGCCGCTGGTCTTCGCCGCCGGGATGTCGCTGTTCGGGCGCCGCAAGCTGCTGGTCGGGGTCCTCGCCGGGGCGCTCGCCTCGGTCGCCCTCGCCTGGATCCTGTTCGAGCCGGGCGCTGACACCTCGCGCATCTATTACGGGACCGACACCCATGCGGTCGGCCTCCTCGCCGGGGTCGCGCTGGCCCTGGTCTGGGACCCCTCGGGGCTCCGCCGCGGTTCCCCGGGCCGCTGGGCCGGGCCGCTGCTCGACGCGGTCGGGGTGTTCGCGGTCGCCTTCGTCGTCCTCAGCTTCCTCCGCGTCCACGACTACGACCTCGCCCTCTACCACGGCGGCTACCTCTGGCTGGCGCTGTTCACCGCGCTGCTGATCGCCGTCCTCGCTCACCCGGCGGCGCGCCTCGGCGGCCTTCTCGCCCAGCCGCCGCTCGTCTGGCTCGGGCTGCGCAGCTACAGCTTCTACCTCTGGCACTGGCCGGTGCTCGTCCTCACCCGTCCGGGGATCGACGTCTCGATGCCCAGGGGGGTGCTGATCCCGCTGCAGTTGCTGGCGGTGCTCGCCCTCTCCGACCTCTCCTACCGCTACGTCGAGCGACCCTTCGCGACCGGTGGCCGGCTGCCGAAGCTGCCGCGGGGCTGGGGCAGGCTGACCAGGCCGGTGCTGGCGGCGGCGGTGCTGGTCGTCGTCGTCCTGATCGGCTGGAGCGGGCTGGTCCCGGCCGCGACCGATCACCTCGGCCAGGGCGCGGCCGCCGCATCGACCCGGGAGTCCGCCGTGGTCCGAGTCAGCTACCACCCGCACCAGCAGAAGGCCGGCGGGGACTCTGCGGCGGGCGCCTCGATCGACAGCTTCCGGGGAAAGCCGCCGCGGATCATCGCGATCGGCGATTCGGTGATGATCGGCGCCCGTGACCAGCTCGCCAGCCGGCTCGGCCCGCGCTTCTCGATGAACGCCCGCGTCGGCCGCCAGGCGAAGGACTTCGTCAAGCTCGTCCACAAGCTGCGGGCCAGCCACCGCCACCCCGACGCGCTGCTCGTCCAGATGGGCAACAACGGGCCGCTCTACTCCGACGACATGGCCGCCTTCCACCACTACAGCCGTGGGCTCGGGCAGCTCTTCCTGATCAACGACAAAGCCCCGGTGAGCTGGGAGGGCGAGTCCAACTCCGCCCTGCTCGACGCCGCGAAGCAGTGGCCGCGGACCAGCCTGATCAACTGGCACGCGATCGCCGGGCGAAGCGGCTACACCTGGGACGGGATCCACCTGACCCCGCAGGGCGCGCACGCCTACGCGAAGCTGGTCGCCCACGAGGTGCTGGGGACGCTCGGCGCCTCCAAGGCTCGCCCGAGGCCGGTGGCGGTCGACCAGGTTCCGGTGAAGCGCAAGCCGCGCCGGCGGGCTACGCGCTCAGCCGCTCCCGCAGCCCCGAGTGCCGCCGCCCACCATCGTCACGCTTCACCGCGATCTCGAGGGCGCTCCGATCGCCGACGAGCACGCAGGCGCTCCGCGCGCGGGTGATCGCCGTATAGATCAGCGGCCGGGTCAGCATCCGCGAGTGGGAGCGGTGGCAGACGCAGACGACGACCGGGACCTCGCAGCCCTGCGATTTGTGCACCGAGATCGCGTAGGCGAGGCGCAGCGTCGCCGCCTCGTCATAGGGGACGACCAGCGAGCCGCCGTCGTCGGTCTCGACCACGATCGCCTCCTCGTCGGGATCATCTGAGACGAGGAAGCAGATCGAGCCGTTCATCAGGCCGAGCTCGTGCGAGTTGCGGGTCTGGATCAGTCGATCGCCGATCCGGAAGCGCTCGTTCAGGGCAGGCGCTCCATCGGGGTTGAGCCGCTGCCTGAGGCGCTCGTTGAGGGCGTCGATCCCGACCGCGGTGCGGTAGATCGGAGCCAGCACCTGGACCTCGCGGATCGGGTCGAAGCCGAGCCCCTCGGCGACCCGCTCGGAGACCACCTCGACCACCGCGTCGGCGGCCCGCTCGGGAGCGCGGCGCTCGAGGAAGTGGAAGTCGCGCTCCTGCCCTGGCTCCGGCTCGAGTCCCGGAGGGCGGCCCTCGTTGATCGCGTGGGCGGCGGTGGTGATCATCGAGCGCGCCGCCTGGCGGAAGATGTGCCGCAGCCGGGTCACCGGCACGATCCCGGAGGCGATCAGGTCGTCGAAGGGCTTACCGGCGCCGATCGGCGGGAGCTGATCGGCGTCGCCGACGAAGACCACGTGGGTGCTCTCGGCCAGCGCTCCGAGCAGCACCTCGGCGAGTCGCAGGTTGAGCATCGAGGACTCATCGACGATCACCAGCTCCGCCGGCAGGGGATGACCGGGGCGAAAGCGCGGCTCGCGGCCGGGCATCCACTCGATCATCCGGTGGATCGTCATCGCGCTGTGCCCGGTCGCCTCCTCGAGCCGGCGGGCGGCGCGGCCGGTGGGGGCGCAGAGCGCCACCTTGACCCCGGCGACCGCGGCCTCGGCGACGATCGCCCTGGTGCAGACGGTCTTGCCGACCCCGGGGCCGCCGGTGATCACCGAGAGCCGCGAGGCGAAGGCGCCGCCGACCGCCTCCCACTGCTCGGCGGTCAGCCCGTCGCGGGGCTCCTCCCCCGGCGAGTGCTCGATCACCGCCGGGGCGCCGGCGCGGGCGCGCAGCGTCTCGGCACAGCGCAGCTCCGAAGCGTGGGTCGGCTCGCGGTAGACGCGCTCCCCCTCGTTCAGAAGGCCGGCGGCGGCTGCGAGGACGTCGGGATCGGGATCCGTCCCGAGCAGCTCGGCGGCGCGGCGGCGCAGCTCACCGAGCGGCAGGTAGGTGTGGCCCTGGCGCTCTGCCTCGGCGAGGACGTAGGCCGCCGCCGCCTGGGCGCGGCGATCCGACTCCCTGGGGACTTCGGCGGCCAGCGCGATCGCGTCGGCGCGGGCGAAGCCGACCCCGTCGACCTCTGTCAGCGCGTAGGGGTCCTCGTGCAGGACGCGCATCGCCTCGGCCCCGTAGCGGGCGTGGATCGGCGCCGCGAGGTGGGCCAGCCCGTGGGGGGCGAGGTGGATGTGGAGGTCGCGGACGGCCCGGCTTGCGTACCAGGACTCCGCGGCGGCCTCGGCCTGGCGCTGGCTGACCCCGCTCAGCGCACTGAAGGTGCCGACCGGATCGGCGGCGATCGCGTCGAGCACGGCGGGGCCGTAGTCGTCGCGCAGGCGCTCGGCCCGGGCCGGGCCGATGTGGCGCAGCGAGGTCAAATAGGCGATCTGCCCCTCCCTGTCGGCCGGGTCGATCGGCTTCGCCCCGAACGCCTTCACCTGGGGGCCGTAGCGCGAGTGCTCCTGCCACTCGCCGCGCACCTCCGCCCGCTCGCCCGCCCGCAGGTGGCCCACGGGCCCGATCAGGATCAGCTCGTCGCCGGTCTCCTCGTCGAGCACCTCGAGCACCGCGTAGCCGTCGTCCTCGGAGCGGAAGATCTCGTGGCGGACCGCGACGACCGACTCGAAGGCGCCGGCCGCGAGGGTCGTCTGAACGTCGATCGTGCTCATCTTCCCGAGATTAGGGCTCGCGCCCGTCGCCGACATGGCCCGCCGATCCTAATTACGGTCCTCGGTGTTCCATCAGCGAGTGCGGCGCCCGACGGCGAGAATTGCGGCTTTGGCGACGATTGCGGTCTCCGCCTGCGCGCTTCTGATCGTCGCCTCCCCGGCTGGCGCCGAGAGCGTCTCCACGATGCGGGGCTGCGATGCGGCCGGGCCGGCGCGCTATGACCGGGTGCGGTTGCTGAAGCAGGGCCCGGCGGCGGCGAGGCACGTTCTGGTGCTGGAGCCCGGGACCTCGGCCGGCGCCGCCTACTTCCGCCCGCTCGCCGCGCAGATCGTGCGCCGGCTGCACGGCTGGCAGGTGTGGTCGGTGGAGCGCCGCGAGAACCTGCTCGAGGACCACTCGATGCTCAACCGCGCCCTCGCCGGGAAGGCGACGATTCGCCGGCTCTTCGACTACTACTTGGGGTGGCTGTCGGACCCGTCGATCACCGATCACATCCACCCGGTCAGCGCCGATCAGGCCGGCTTCGTCCGCAACTGGGGGATGAGGGTCGCGGTCTGCGACCTGCACCGGGTGATCGCCGCGGCCCGCCGGGGCGGGCACAGCGTCGTCCTCGGCGGCCACTCCCTGGGGGGCACGATCGCCACCGCCTATGCAAGCTGGGACTTCGGGGGGCACGCCGGGGCCGAGGGTCTCGACGGCCTCGTCTTCATCGACGGCATCCGCACGATCGCCCCGCTGCCGAGCAGGGCCGAGGCCACCAGTCAGCTCGCCGACCTGCAGACCTCCTCGCCGTTCCGCGACCTGCTCGGGGCGGGGCTGCCCTGGACCCCGGGCGCCTTCAACGCAGTCGGCTCGACCGCTGCCCTGCGGGCGCCGAAGGCGCCGTCGATCCTCCAGGCCTGGCCGCTCCTGGGCGCGAACCTGAAGCCACCGGTACCGGCGACCAACCGCGGCTCCTACGGCTACGCCTTCGACACCGAGACCAGCCCCGCCAGCCTTGCCCTGGTGCAGGTCCACATCGGCCACCTCGCCACCTCGGGCCCCCTGCGCGACTGGGTTAACGGCGAGCTGGGGCGGGTGCAGACGGTGGCCCGGATGTTCTCCGGGATCAGGGGGATGGACGGAACTGCCTGGTATCACCCGCAGCGGCTCAGCCTCGACGCCGCCTCGGTCGACCTCGGCAACCGTAACCCGGCGCAGAGGGTGTTCGGAGTCCAAGCCACCCTGGGCGATCGTGTGGACGTGCCGATGTACGGCTTCCAGACCTCGCTCGGCCGCGGCCGGGTGCTGGCCGCGGTCCGCAAGCTGGGGCGCCAGTCCGGCGTCCCCCGGCGCGAGCTGGAGCTGGTCAACCGCGACCGCACCTATGCCCACGTCGACCCCCTCGCCGCCTCACCGCGGCGAAACGCCTTCCTGAAGACGGTGGTGCCGTTCCTCCGCCGCCTCGGCTGACCCTCCCGACGGGAGGCGGCATAGGGTTTCGGGCGTGGACGGCCTGAAGCTGACCAGCGGCCCGCTCGAGGCGACCTTCGTTCCGGAGGCGGGGATGGTCTGCAGCTCGCTGCGCCATCGTGGAGAGGAGCTGCTCGGCCAGCGGGGCGGCCTCGAGGCCTACGTCGCCGAGCGCTCGACCATGGGGATCCCGCTGCTTCACCCCTGGGCGAACCGGCTGGGGGCAAGGCGCTTCGAGGTCGCCGGGGAAGAGGTCGACCTCGATGCGGCCGAGCCGCCGCCCAACACCGATGGCCAGGGCCTGCCGATCCACGGCCTGCTGGCCGCGGCGAGCGGCTGGGAGGTGCTGCGCCACCGGCAGAACGCCGACGGGGCGGTGATCGAGGCCGCCTTCGAGTTCACCTCGCATCCACGGCTGCTCGACGCCTTTCCCTTTCCCCACACGCTGCTGCTCGAGGCGGGTCTCGATGCCTCGACCCTGACGATCGCGCTCACGGTGGCCGCCGCCGGGAACGTGCCCGTCCCCGTCTCCTTCGGCTTTCACCCCTACCTGCGGCTGCCCGGGGTCGAGCGCGACGAGTGGGAGGTCGAGATCCCGGTCGGCGAGCGGCTGCTGCTCGACTCCCGGATGCTGCCCAGCGGTGAGCGCGAGCCGGTCCGGATCGACCCCGGGCCGCTCGCCCGGCGGACCTTCGACGATGCCTTCGACGCCCCACCCGCCGGAAGCGCCTTCGGCCTCTCCGGGGGTGGGCGGCGGATCGAGCTGGCGCTCGGCGCCGGCTATCCGTTCTCCCAGGTCTACGCGCCCGCCGACGACGAGGTGATCGCCTTCGAGCCGATGACCGCGCCGACCAACGCGCTTCTCACCGGCGGCACCGAGCTGCCGCTGATCGAGCCCGGGGAGGACTTCGGCGCGGCCTTCTCGATCGCCGTCAGCGACGCCTGAGCTGCGCGCTCACTCCAGGTCCCAGCCGAAGTAGACCTCGACCCGGCAGATCTGCTCGCCGCGAAAGGTCAGCACCTCGGTGTTGCGGAACCTCTTGCCGTCGGTCTTGGCGGCCTCGTAAGTGACGATCGCCTCGTCCCCGTGCTCGATCAGCCGCTCGAACTCATAGGAGGAGATCAGCTCCGAGTTCGGCCAGCAGCGCTCGAAGTAGGTGGCGCGATCGATCCCGGGATCCGGCGGGCTGTAGAAGACGAAATCCTCGCTCAGGGCCTGCTCGAGGGCGGAGGGGTCGCCGCTCACATACGCCTCATAGCAGCGGCGCACCGTTCGCAGCCGCTCGCTCTCGCTCATCCGCCGCCTTCCGAGCCGGGACCCTGGCCGGAGACGACCCTCAGTCCCTCCGCCCCGGCAGGGGGGTCGATCTCGAGCTCCGCCGTCGCCATCACCCGCGCCACCATCATGTAGTTGCCGATCACCATCAGCAGCTCGACGATCTCACGAGGGCCGAGGAAGGAAGAGACGGCGGCGAAGCTCTCCTCCCCTGCGCGGGCCTCGCCGACGACCTCGGTGGTGAAGGCGATGATCGCCCGCTCCTCGGCGCTGAAGCAGTCGGCCTCGGGCTCGTCGCGCTCCAGCGCGGCAACCTGCTCCGTGCGGCCGCCCACCGCCTCGAAGATCGGCACGTGCTGGACCCACTCGTACTCGGCATCCGGGGTCAGCCGCGCCACCCGGAGGATCGCCAGCTCGCGCAGCACCGGGTCGAGCTCGAGCTGGCCGAGCAGCGCCGCCGCCCAGCGAAGCCAGGGCCGGAAGGCGGTGTCCGCGTGGCCCAGCATGCGGAAGATGTTCAGGGGCGGCACCGCCGCCAGCGCCTCGCGGGTCTTCTCTGAGGCGGCGTCGGCGTCTACGTAGGGAAGGCGGGCGATGCGGCGAGGTTATCTGGCCATGGGGGAGAGATAGAGTGCCCCGCTCGGCGATCACGAAGAAAGCGAGGCTGGGATGAGCGAGACCGACTTCGGCGAGCTGGGGGCGAGGATCAAGGGCCGGGTGACCGCGGCCGCAGATGACGGCTACCAGGACGACCGCCTCCCCTGGGCGCTGATCGCCGACCAGCGACCCGCCGCCGTCGCCTTTCCCGCCGGCGCCGAGGACGTGCAGGCGATCGTCCGGTTCGCCGGCGAGGCGGGGCTGCGGATCGCCGCCCAAGGCACCGGGCATGGCGCCCGCCCGGTCGGCGACCTCTCGGGAACGATCCTCGTCAAGACCAGCGAGATGATCGGGGTCGAGATCGACGAGGAGAGCGGCCACGCCCGGGTGCTCGCCGGCACCCTCTCCATAGATGTGCTGAACGCGGCGGCCGGATGCGGCAAAGCGGCGCTCTGCGGATCCTCCCCGGACGTCGGCATGGTCGGCTACTCGCTGGGCGGCGGGATTGGCTGGCTGGGCCGCAAGCACGGGATCCAGGCCAACGCGCTGACCGCGGTCGAGCTGGTCACCGCCGACGGCGAGCTGGTCCGCGCGGACGGCGAGAACGAGGCCGACCTCTTCTGGGCGCTCCGCGGCGGCGGCGGCAACTTCGGCGTGATCACCGCGATCGAGTTCGACCTGATGCCGGTGGCCGACCCCTACGCAGGGATGCTCGCCTGGCCCTGGGAGCGAAGCGAGGAGGTGCTGAAGGCCTGGGCGGAGTGGGCTCCGGGAGCACCCGAGGAGATCACCACCTCGGCCCGCATCCTCCAGTTTCCGCCGATCCCGGACATTCCCGACTTCCTCCGCGGCCGCAACCTGGTGATGATCGACGGCGCTCATTGCGGCAGCGCCGAGGAGGCCGAGGAGGAGCTGCGGCCCTTCCGCGAGCTCGGGCCCGAGCTCGACATGTGGGGGACGATGCCGACGCCCGGGCTGGCCCAGATCCACGGCGACCCCGAGCAGCCCACGCCCGCGGTCAGCGACCACTGCATGGTGCGGGAGCTCCCCCCGGAGGCGGTCGAGGCATTCGTCGGCGTTTCCGGCCCCGGGTCGGGATCGCCGCTGATATTCGCCGAGCTGCGCCAGTTCGGCGGGGCGATCGCGCGCCCGCCGGAGACGCCGAGCGCGATCGGGGCGCTCTCCGATCCGTTCTGCATGTTCGCGATCGGGATCGCGATGGACCCCGACAGCGCCCGGGCGATGGAGGAGCACGGCGAGAAGGTGCGGGAGGCGATGGCGCCGTGGGCGGGCAGGCGGCAGTACTACAACTTCGCCGAGAGGCCCGGCGAGGGGGGCGACTACTACGAGGAGGACTCCTACCAGCGGCTCCTCGCCGTGCAGGCCGAGATCGATCCGGAGGGGATGTTCCAAGCAGCCCACGGACTGCGCTGAGCCGGGCCGCTAAACAACGGAACTCGGGTTCGCTATTGTGCCGGTTGCGGTGAGGAGGGGAAGCGACCGGATGACTACACAAGGGTGGCCCGGAGGCCCCGGGAGGGGGACTCGCATAGCCGCCGCGCTGACCACGCTGGCGCTCGTGCTCGTCCTGGCCGCCTGCGGCAGCGATCTCGGCGGCGGCACCAATACCACCGAGATTCAGGTGGCCAAGAACGGCAAGGCCCAGGGCAAGATGACGATGTCCACCGGTCCCCTTTACATCGATCAGGCTCATGGATCGGTCGATGGCGACGGCTCGACCCTCTCCAACTTCGAGAAGGCGACCGGGATCGACGTCAACTACCTCGAGGACATCAACTCGAACGAGTCGTTCCTCGCCAAGCTGCGCCCCGAGCTCCAGAATGGCGGCTCCGGAGGGCGCGACATCATCATCGCCACCGACTGGATGGCGAACCGCTACCACGACCTCGGCTACCTCCAGGAGTTCGACAAGAACGCCCTCCCGACCGTGGATAAGAACCTACTGCCGAGTCTCCGCCATCCCGACTTCGACCCGAACCGCTCCTACACCGTGCCGTGGCAGAGCGGGATGACCGGGCTGATTGTGCGGTCCGACCTCGCCCCCGACATCACCTCGATCAACGACCTCTTCGACCCGAAGTACAAGGGCAAGGTCACCGTTCTCTCCGAGCTCCGCGACACCGTCCCCCTGGTGCTCAAGGCCGAGGGCATCGACCCGGCCGACGCGACCAAGGAGCAGTGGCTGGCGGTGATCAAGAAGCTCCAGGACGCCGTCGACTCGGGGCAGATCCGCGACGTCACCGGCAACGACTACATAACGCAGCTGCCGAGCGGGGACGTGGTCGCCGCGATCGGCTGGTCGGGCGACGCCGTGCAGCTGCAGGCCGACAACCCCGACATCGAGTTCCGGATGCCCGACCAGGGCTGCATCCTCTGGTCGGATGACATGATCATCCCGGTAGGCGCGCCCAATCCACCCGCCGCCTACTCCTTCATGAATTACGTATACGTGCCCGAGCATCAGGCGCAGATCGCCGCCTACGTCAACTACGTGACCCCTGTCGAGGGTGTGAAGCAGGTCCTCGCCAAGCAGGATCCGGCGCTGGCCAGGAACCAGCTGATCTTCCCCAGCCGGAAGTTCACCGCCAAGTGCTCGAGCCAGCCGACCCTGAGCGGCGCAGAGGAGCAGCAGATCGAGCAGGCGTGGGGGCGGTTGACGGCAGGCGGCTGATAGCCGCGAGCGGGTCTGCGTGGCGGGCCGCCGATCGCCCCGCTCCGCCCAGTTCTCGGTGATCCGTCGCCGGCTCTCACTGGCATTCCTCCTCGGCCCGGGGCTGCTCTGGCTGGGGCTTTTCTTCGCAGTCCCCATGTACTTCATGGGGGTGGTCTCGCTGGAGTCCGGCTCGCTCGACACCGGCTTCAGCTTCAGCTGGCAGTTCTCGAACTTCCCCGACAGCCTCTCGCTCTACGACGAGCAGTTCCTGCGCTCCTTTTTCTACGGCGGGATCGCAACCGTTCTGGCCCTGGCGATCGCCTATCCGCTCGCCTATGCGATCGCCTTTCGAGGCGGCCGTTGGAGGAACCTGTTGCTGCTGGCGGTGGTCGCGCCCTTCTTCTCCACCTACCTGATCCGGACCCTCGCCTGGGAGACGATCCTCTCCGACCAGAGCCCCACCGTCGATTTCCTGCGCACGATCGGCGTCATCTCCGCGCAGGGGCGGGTGCTCGACACCTCCGTTTCGGTGATCGCCGGGCTCACCTACAACTTCCTGCCGTTCATGATCCTGCCGATCTACGCCACCCTGGAGCGCCTCGACCAGGGACTGGTCGAGGCGGCAAAGGACCTTTACTCCTCCTCCTGGCAGGCCTTCCGCCGGGTGACGCTGCCACTCTCGGCCCCGGGCGTCGTCGCCGGGGTGCTTCTCACCTTCATCCCGGCGACCGGCGACTACGTCAACGCCTACTTTCTCGGCGGTCCCAACCAGGCGATGATCGGCAACGCGATCCAGAGCGAGTACCTGCAGCTCTCCGACTACCCGGTTGCCGCAGCGCTCGCCTTCGTGCTGATGGCGCTGATCATGACCGTGGTCGTCATCTACCTGTGGGTCGCCGGCAGGAACACGGTCGGCGGCGGGGAGGAGGTCAGCCTCTCAGGAACCGGGAGGCGGGCATCGGTGACCCGTCTCCCCGGGGTCCTCGGCTGGCTGCGCGCCTACGCGATCAACGTGTACGCCGGAATCGCGATCGCCTACATGCTGATCCCGATCGCGGTGATTGCGATCTTCTCTTTCAACGACCCGGCCGGCTCCTTCAACATCAGCTGGCAGGGCTTCACGCTCGACTACTGGGCTCACCCGTTTGCCCGCCAGGACCTCACGGATGCGATGGTGACCAGCCTCCGCCTCGCATTCTTCTCGACCCTGATCGCGACCGCGATCGGAACGCTGCTGGCGATCGGGTTGGTGCGTCGGCGCTTTCGGGGCCGCGGCGCGGCCAACCTCCTGGTGCTGATCCCGATGGCCACCCCCGAGGTCGTCCTCGGTGCCGCCCTGTTATCGATGTTCGTCTATGCGGGCGTGGCGCGAGGCTTCAACACCCTGCTGATCGCCCACGTCATGTTCTCGATCAGCTTCGTGGTCGTGGTCGTTCGCTCGCGGCTGATCGGCTTCGATCGCAGCGTCGAGGACGCCGCCGCCGATCTCGGCGCCGGACCGCTGACCACCTTCCGGACCGTCACCCTCCCCCTGATCGCCCCGGCGATCGTCGCCGCGGCGCTACTCGCCTTCACCCTCTCGATCGACGACTTCGTCATCTCCAACTTCAACTCGGGGACCACGGTCACCTTCCCGCTGTTCATCTTCGGCGCCTCCCAGCGCGGCATCCCGGTCGAGGTCAACGTGCTGGCGACGATGCTGTTCGCCGCCGTCGTGGCGGTGATGGTGTTCACCGTCTGGCAGCAGCGCCGCGCTGGGCGGATGGCCACAGTCGCGCCGGAATCCGGCGCCGGGCCGGCCTGAGCCTCGCCAGCTTCAGCTGCGACCGGCGGCCGTGGGCCGCTGCTGGGCGCCGTCCCAGGCGGTCTCGCACTGCTTCTCCAGCGCCTCGTCGGCCGCTCGCCGGGCAGACTCCCCGCCCTCGGCGGGGCGGTGTCCGAGCTCCGCCGAGATCGCCGCCGCCACCTCCTGCACGGCCCGCGCATCCTCGCTCAGCCTTCCCGGCTCATAGCGCGAGGCGATGCCGCTTATCGTCAGCGCCGCAACCGCTCTCGAGCTTGCATCGAAGATCGGGGCGGAGATCGCAACCGCATCCGGCACCCTCTCCCCACGGGTGACGCCGACCCCGGCCCGGCGGATCAGCTTGAGATCCGCGTCAAGCCGGCGGCGGCTGGTCCGCGTCGCGGGTGTCAGCGCCTCGAGCCGGGCCCCGGCCAGGAGCCGCTTCAGCTCCTCCGCGGGCAGGTTGGCCAGCAGGACCTTTCCGGTGGCCCCCGCGTGGGCGGGATAGCGTTTCCCGACCTCCTGGTTCATCCGCATCTCGTGCAGGCCCTCGGCCCTCAGCACCGGGACCACGGAGGCGCCGTGAAGCTCGGCGAGGACGATGGTCTCGCGGCAGCGGTCGCGGAGCTGTTCCATCCATGGCCGGGCGATGCTGGGCAGTCCTACGGCGGCCGAGGAGAGCGCCGCCGCCGATCGCAGCAGCGGCCCCAGGCGGTACTCCTCGCCGCGCTCGGCCTGGCTGAGGAAGCCGCTCTCGACCATCTCCGAGAGCGTCCGGTGAAGGCTGGCGCGACTCAGCCCGGTGCCCTCGAGCAGCTCGACGAAGCTGCGGGACGGCTCTCCCGACCGGATGTAGCAATCGAGCACCCGCTCGACCTTCTC
Source organism: uncultured Actinomycetes bacterium (assembly GCA_963720735.1). Lineage (GTDB taxonomy): Bacteria > Actinomycetota > Thermoleophilia > Solirubrobacterales > 70-9 > JBBRHQ01. Next base: position 52,016 of record CAVRGL010000010.1, on the reverse strand, counting down.
CACCACGGACTGACCGTCGCGCCCCATCGGCCGATTATGCCTACGTGCTCGAGGCCTGGGCCGCCCCGGACTCGCTCGCCGGAGCTGCCTGTTCGGCGCCCGCGCACTGAACGATTCCGGAGGCGGTCAGGTCCTCGATCGCTTCCGGGGACAGCGAGAGGTGCTCCGAGAGGACGTCCGCCGAATCCTGGCCGAGCTGCTGGGCCGGCGCCAGCGCGTCGGGGTTGAACTGGCTCAGCGGCGAGCGCATGAACTGAAGGCCGTCGATCTCGTCGACCAGACCCAACGCCTCGACCTGGGGGTCGGTGACCGCCTTGCTCGCTTCCCGGACCGGCGCCACCAGCACGCCTGCGTTACCCAGACGCTCGGTCGCCGCCGCCGTGCTCAGCCCGGCAATGGCCTCGGCCAGCTGCCCGTCGACGTAGTCGCGGTTCAGCACCCGTTCCTCGTTGGTCGCCGCCCGGGAGTCGGAGCGGAGCGCCTGCAGATCGAGGGCCTCGCAGAGGCGCGCCCACATCAGCTCGTTGATCGCGCCGATCACCACATAGCCGTCTGCGGTGCGGAAGGCCGCGTAGGGCACGATCGAAGGATGGCCGCTACCCCAGCGGCCGTCCTGGCTGGCGGGGTCGACACCGGCCGAGGCGATGACCGTCGCCAGGCAGCTGAACGCCGTTGCGTACAGCGGGAACTCGAGCCTGCGGCCGCGCCCGTTTCCGGCGCGCTCGAGCGCCGCCGCCAGCACTCCGCTGACCATCGCGATGCCGGTGGCGATATCCACCATTGCCACGCCGAAGCGAACCGGGGGACCCTCGGGCGTGCCCATCATCGCCATCAACCCGGTCTCGGCCTCGACGATCACCTCGGTTCCCGCCTCCGGCGCCTTGGGGCCGTGCGATCCGAAGCCGTTGATCGTCGCGTAGATCAGTCCGGGGTTGAGGACGGCGAGGGAGTCGTAGTCGATCCCGAGCTTCTCGGTCACCCCGGGACGGAAGTTCTCGATCAGTACGTCGGCCTTCGCGGCGAGCGCCCGCAGGAGCTCGCGGCCCCGCTCACGGCTGAGATCGAGCGCGAGGCTGCGCTTGCCGCGGTTGACCGCGGCGAAGTAGGTGCTCATCCCCTGCCAGAAGGGCGGTCCCCACGACCGGGTGTCGTCACCGCTGCCCGGGCGCTCGACCTTGACCACCTCTGCGCCGAGGTCGGCGAGCAGCATCGAGGCGTATGGCCCGGAGAGGATCCTGGTCAGATCGAGGACCCGGTATCCGGCGAGCGGAGGCCCGGCGTCGCCGGGTTCGGGATCTCCTTTGAGCGCGGTCATCCGGGCGTAGGCGTTGAGCCGTCCTCCCCAATAGCGGAATCGAGTTCTAGTTTAGGCGAGGTCCGGCTAGCGGCCGATGTGAATGCCGAAACGCCGTGGCAGGTCTACGATCAGCTCGCTGAGCGCCCCCGGCGCGAGGCCGGCATCCTCGCGCTGCTCCTTGCGCAGCAGTGCCGAGCGCACGGCGTTTCCGCCGATCCATCGAATCGGCTCCGGCGGCACCCTTGAGCTGGCGGGCTCGACCAGGGGAAGGCGGCTGTACGCGTCTCGCTCATCGAGCACAAGAGACGCCAGGGCGTTGCCGGTCAGGTGGGCGAGGCTGACCCCGTTGCCGGTGAAGCCGAAGACGTAATGGGTGCGGCCGTCCGGCATCGTCCCGACCACGGGAAAATGGTTCGGGGAGATGTCCACCGGGCCGCCCCAGGACGATCTGATCCTCCGCCCCCGGAGCTGCGGGAAGAACCGGACGAGGTCGTTGGCGAGCGAGCGGGCCAGCCGGGGGTCGTGGTCCACCTTTCCACCCAGCCTGGCACCGTAGGCGATCCGTCCGCCTCCGTATCCGAAGGCGATCCGGCCGTCCGGGGTCGTTCGCATGTAGTGCAGGTAGGTCCTCGCCGTCGAGATGCACTCGCCCCCGACCCAGCCGAGCTCCTCGAGCACCTCGGGAACGGGTTCCGTGATCAGCATGTGCGAGGAGCTGACGGCCAGCCGGTTGGCCAGCGGGCCAAGCCCCGACGTGGCCGAGTTGATCGCGATCACCGCCGATTCGGCGAGCACACGTGCCCCGCCCTCGGTCTCGACGGCGACACCGTCGGGTCCGCCGATGAGCCGGCGGGCCCGGGTTCGCTCGTGGATTGTGACCCCCTCCTCGATCAGGGCCGAGCGCAACCCAAGCGCGAGTCGCGCCGGCTGCACCGTCGCTGACGCAGGCATCATCGCGCCGGCACGGAAGATCGGCGACGCGCAGTGTCGGCGCACCTCCTCCCGGGGCACTGCTGTGTACTCCGCCGGGCGCCCGAGCCGGGCGCAGGCCCGCACCGAGGCCTCCCAGCGCTCGTCCTGCGCGGCGCTTGTCGCCACTTTCAGGTGGCCTCCCTTTCGAAACCAGGCGTCCACGCCTCTCTCCACGGCCCAGGCTCCGATCTCGTCCACCGATGCGGCGGCTCGCTCGCAGACCTCGAGCGCCGCAGGCTCACCGAAGCTTTCGATCAGGCCCTCGAGCCGGTGCCACGGGGCGGTCGCGAACCCGGCGTTTCGCCCGCTGGGGCCATGCCCGCAGGCATTGGACTCGAGCAGTATCACGCGGCCCTCGGGGTGGCGTCGCCGAAGATGCCAGGCCGCCCAGAGGCCGGCGAAGCCGCCGCCGATCACAACCGCCTCGGCTCGGGCCTCGTCTCGGAGCGGGGGGCAGGACGGACCGTGGCCCGCTTCCTCCAACCAGTAGCCCGAGCGCTCCTGTCTCATCGACGCCAAAGATGGAACTGCGTTTCGTCGATAGTAGTCTGGCCCCGGCAGAGCATGAGCGAGGGAGCAAGCGTCACGATCGAGCTGGAGGAGGACTCGACCCCGTTCGTCCGGGCGATCGCCGCCGACCTGTCCGCCTGCCTCACGGATGCCCGGTTCGCGGAGGAGACGGCCCGGCTTGAGGGTTCGGTCCTCGTTCGCTCGGCCGCGACCCCGGAGGCGGCCACCGTGCGTCTCGGCGATGGCGTTGCCTCGATCCGCCATGGTGGCGACGAGGTTGCTGGAGCCGCGGCGGTGGTCGACCCGGGCGGCGGCGAACCGCAGATCTCCGCAGCCGGCGCGGAGCCCGGACTCGCAGCATGGCTCGAAGCCCTCCTCCAGCCGCCGCTGCCATCCTGGCAGGAGGCTGCGGAGCGCTTCTGGGCGGCAGTGTCACGGATGGATGGTGCCCCGGAGGCGCTTCTCGTGGTCGACCTCGACAGCGGCGAGCAGCGCCGTCTCGGGTCGGAACGGGGCAGTGCCTATGAAATCCAAGGGAACCCGGGGGCCCTGGTCCGCGTGTTGACCGGCCGCACCTCGTTGATTCTCGCCGCCTTCGAGGGCTCCGTGTTCATCCGGGGCTCTTTCCCCCAGCTCTCGGTGCTGAGCGGCGCGGGGTTCGCGGTCCGCTATGGGGGCTGGGATGCCTGAGGGGGCCGCGGGGCGCTCGGGGGAGATCGAGGGTTGGCTCAGGGAGGGCGGCATCACGACGGTGCGCCTCGAGGCGACCAACCATGACGGGCTGGTCCTTGGCAAGTACCTCTCGGCGCCCAAGTTCCTCGCCAGCCTCGAGCAGGGGTCGCTGTTCGCCGACACCTGCTTCGGCGTGGATCCCTCCGGCGAGGTGGCGGTCGGCTGGGATTGGGGAAGCTGGCGCGGCGAGGTGGCGGACATCGCGGTGGTCCCGGACCCCTCGACCCTGGTGAAGCATCCCCGCCTCGAGGGGACGGCCGGCGTGATCGGAGATTTCACCGATCCCGGTGGAGAGCCGCTGCCCGTCTGCCCGCGAGGGGCGCTGAAGCGGATGATCGAGCGGCTGGCGGGTCTCGGATTGGAGGCCGCCGTGGCCCCGGAGATCGAGCTGATGGTCTTCGAAGAGCCGGTCCAGGAGGCGCGGGCGCGGAGGTTTCGCGACCTGACGCCGCTCGGCGGCGGTACCCGGGTCACCTACCTGATGACCCGCTCCAGCGACATCACGGCGTTCATGGATGCGGCGATGCGGCACCTCAGCGACCTCGGCGTCGAGTGGGAGTACTGGAGCAACGAGACCGCCCCGGGCCAGGTCGAGATCAACCTGGCGCCCTGCCCGGCGCTCGACGCGGCCGATCGGGTGACCAGGGTGAAGCTCGCGATGCGCGAGGTCGCAGAGGAGCTGGGCCGCACCGTCAGCTTCATGGCGTGGGGGCTCGACCAGCATCTGGGCGGGGGCATGCACGTCAACCTCTCCCTCGAGGACCGCGACGGCGTCAACGTCTTCTACCGGGAGGACGCCGAACCGCATCACTCCGAAGTGCTGCGCAGCTGGGTCGGGGGTCTGCTCGCAAGCGCCCCGGGCGCGATGTCGCTGCTCACCCCGAATGTCAACTCCTACCGCCGCCTGATCGAGATCACCGGACCGCCCACCACGGCGACCTGGGGCGAGGGCAACAAGTCGGTGGCGGTGAGGACGGTGACCTCTGCGCCGGGCTCGAGCAGGATCGAGCACCGGGTTCCCTCCGGCGACTGCAACATCTACCTGGCCCTGGCGGCGATCCTCGCCGGGGGCCTGATCGGCCTCGAGGATAGGCTCGAGCCGCCGCCCGAGTTCGAGGGGATGGCATGGGGGCTGCCGCCCGAGGCCGCGCCGCGGCTTCCCCACACCCTCGAGCAGGCCTCCGCGGCGCTCGCCGCCGACGATCGGTTGGCGGGGGTGCTGGGAGATGAGCTGGTCCGCTACTGGCTGGGCAGTCGTCGGTGGGAGTGGATCGCCTTCCACACCGGGGGAGGAGACCCTGACGCGGTGGGCGATTACGAGCTGATGCGATATTTCGAGCAGGCATGAGCGACCGCTCCGAGCTGATGCGCGAGCTCCTCGAGGGCCCCTATCCCTGCTGCCTGACGACGCTGCGGGAGGAGGGGGATCCCTACGCCGTGGTCGTCTGGTGCGCACCGGAGGGCGAGCGTGTGACGGTGAACGCCGCCGAGGGCCGCTGGCTCAGCAACATACGTCGCGACCCCAGGGTCTCGCTGGTCGTCGTCGACACCGCCGAGATCCTCCGGCACGTCGGGATCGACGGCCGCGTCGTCGCGATCGAACCGGACCTCGACTATGCCCACATCAACTCGCTCTCGACGGTCTATGAGGGAAGGCCCTACGCCTATTCGACCCCGGAGGAGGAGCCGCGCTTCAAGCTGACAATCGAGCCGCTGCGGACTCGCGCCTTCGACCTCTCCTAGCCCGCGCGCCGCGATACGCTCGCCCGGAATGCCGGTCACCTGGAGCGATCAGGACGATGCGATCTTCGGTGGCGACCTCGCCGTGGCGCTCGCCTACTGCACCCCGGCGGGTGGGGCGGTCGTCGCCGCGGTCGCCCCGATCGGCCTCCGCGACCGCGAGCGCGGCGAGATCACCTTCAGCACCTCGCTAGGGCTCGGCCGCAAGCTGGAGCGGATCCGCGCCGATCCCCGGGTCTCCCTCGCCTACCACGCCCGCGAGCACGGCTTCGCCACCGGCCCCCGCTACGTCCTCGCGCAGGGCACCGCCAGCTTCGACTCCTCGCCCGACCAGAGGCTGCTGAACGAGGTCGTGAGGCCCGCGTCGACCCGCTTCCTGGGCCCGCCGAAGACAGGATTCTTCTGGGACCGCTACCTGCGCGAGTACTACGCCGACCGGGTCCTCGTGCCCGTCTCGGTCGAGCGGATCAGCGCCTGGCCCGACCTGCGCTGCGAGGGCGAGCCGGACCTCGGCGGCGCGCCGCCGGCGGGCGAGCCGCCGTCGCAGGCGCCGCCGAAGAAGGGCACCGGCCCGCGGATCGACGTGCGGCGCGCGTCGCGGCGGCTGCGCTCCCTGCCTCACGTGTTGATCGCCTTCCCCGGCGCCGACGGATTCCCACTGGTCTACCCGGTCGAGGTCGGCGGGGCGAGTGAGCGCGGCATCGTCCTGCGCACCGCCGCGGGGCTGCTCCCGCAGGGCGGGCGCCGCGCCGGCCTCCTCGGGCACCGCTTCAACGCCAAGCTGATCGGGCTCGAGTCGCGACAGCACACCGGCTGGCTCGAGGTCGACGGAGAGAGCGCGACCTACGCGCCCCACACCGAGTCGGGCTTCCGCGCCCCCGCCAACAAGACCCTGCTGCTGCTCGGCAACGGACTGATGGCCAAGCGGGGACTGAAGAAGCCGAGGGCGGCCGCGGCCAGCGGCGGCTGACCCGCCTCCCTGGGCTCAGTCGAAGAAGTCGTCCGGCATCCGCTGCTCGAAGCGCGGCAGGCCGTCGTCGGGGAGCTCGGCCCAGGAGGCGGCGGAGGCGACGAACTGGTGGGCAGACGGCCTCACCCCGGGGTCGCCCTCGATCGCTCCTAGGGGGACGCAGATCTGCGCCGGGTCCCCCTGGCTCTGCGCGTAGAGGTAGGCGCCGCACTTCCGGCAGAAGTGATCCGCCCAGCCATCCGCCGGCCTGAACGAGCCGAGCGAGTCCGCTCCCTCGGTTACCCGGAAGCTGCCCGGCGCCGCGAGCGCGCTGACCGAGAAGGCGGTGCCCGTGCGGCGCTGGCAGCGGCTGCAGTGACAGTACTCCGCTCCGAGCAGCGGCTCGGAGACCTCGAATCGGACTGATCCGCAGAGGCAGCCGCCGGTCAGTGGATCCGTGCCCTCCACGATCAGTCGGCGAACTCGGCGGGGCGCTTCTCGAGGAAGGCGGAGACCGCCTCCGGGGGCGCGGTGCCGTGCAGGGCCATGATCTGCTGGCGGTCCTCATAGCCGATCGCCGCAGCCTCCGAGGAGATCTCCAGGGCGCTCCACATGCCGCGTTTGGTGAGGCGAACGCCCCACGGCGCCCAGGAGGCGATCTGCCCGGCGGCCTCCAGCGAGCGCTCCAGGAGGCCCTCGTCCTCGACGCTGTCGGCGACCAGGCCGATCTCGGCCGCCTCCTCGGCACCCAGCTTGCGGCCGGTCAGCATCAGCTCGTGCGCCCGTGAGGCCCCGATCAGCCTCGGCAGCAGCCAGCTGACTCCCATGTCGCAGTTGGAGACGCCGATGTTGATGAAGGCCACCCGGAAGACGGCGCTGCGAGCCGCGTAGCGGATGTCGCTGCCGAGCGCCAGCGCCAGCCCGAACCCTGCCGCCGGTCCGTTGATCGCGGCGATCACCGGCTGCGGGGTCTGGCGCAGGCGCAGGATCAGGGTCGACATGTGCTCCTGGTTTGCGAGGTGGTCGCGGGCCTGATCGCTTTCGTCGTTGCCGGGCGCCTGGCCGTAGCCGCGCAGGTCGACCCCGGCGCAGAAGCCGCGGCCCGCGCCGGTGAGGACGATCGCCCGGCAGGAGCGGTCCGCTGCGAGGGCGCCGAGCTCGTCGTGAAGCGCCTGGCAGAGCTCCGCGCTCATCGCGTTCAGCTGCTCGGGGCGGTTCAGGGTCAGCAGGTGGATCTGCGGCGAGTGGCGCTCGCTCAGCAGGACATCGCTCACTGGGTTCCTCCTAGCTATCGGTGCCGGGAGGACATCTTCCTCAAACCGGTTCGAGGACGACGACCGGGATCTCGCGGTCGGTCTTCTCCTGGTAGGAGTCGTAGTCGGGCCAGTGGGAGGTCATCTCCTTCCACATCGCCGGCTTCTCCTCCGCTGTTGCGGGACGAGCGTGCGCCTTCATCCGCTCGTCCCAGACCTGGATCTCCGTACCCGGGTCGGCCACGAGGTTGAGGTACCAGGACGGGTGCCGTGGCGCGCCACCCATCGAGGCGACGACCAGGTAGTTCTCGCCGTTTCGCCCGTAGATCAGCGGCGCGTCGCGAAGCTTGCCGGTCCTTCGTCCGGTCGTGGTCAGGATCAGCGTCTGGGCCCCGTTCCAGTCGTGTCCTTCCTCGCCGCCCGTCTCGCGGTAGCGGTCGACATGCTCCTGGCCGAACAGCATTCGTTTCCTCCTTGGGGTGGTGACTACGGAAGCTAGCGATGCGGATACCCCGGCCGGGCGGCTCGAATCGTCGCTCCGCGCCTCAGGCTGCGGCCAAGAGCCCGTCGAGGACGTCGCCGTAGCAGTTCAGCTCGAGCGAGAGGTGCCCTTCCTCTGGGAGCAGTCCCTCCCTGGCGCCGCTGACGTGGTCCGCCAGCCAGCGGCCGTGCGTCGGGGGCACGAAGCGGTCGTCTCCGCCCCACCAGACGGTGACCGGCACCGCGATCGCGCCGAGATCGAAGCCCCAGTCGGCGACGAACGCGATGTCGTCATCGAACCAGCCCCAGATCCCTGTCCGCAGCGCCGCCCTGCAGCCAGCCGCGGTGAACTCGGCGTATTCGCCACTCAGTACCGCGCGGTCGGCGCCGCTCAGCAGGTCGCCGAACGCCGCCTCGACCTCGGCGCCGCTCACCGAGCGAAGCCCCTCGGCCTCGCCCGAGAGGTAGGCCGCGAGCTCCTCGGCGCCGGCCACCGTCGCGCCGAACTCCGCGTGGTTCTCCTCGCCCATCCCCTCGAGATAGTCGAGCCCTTCGGCGCCGTAGGGGGCGACACCGGCGAGCACCGCCGCGGCGATCACCCGCCCTCCGAGCAGGGCGGCGGTGGCCAGCGCGTGAGGCCCGCCGCCCGAAGCGCCCGCGGTGTAGAAGCGATCGACCCCGAGATGGTCGGCGATCGCCTTGACGTCGGCGGCGCAATCGGCGACCCTGCGGCCCTCGGCCCGGTCGGAATCGCCGTAGCCGGGGCGCGAATAGGTGAGGTGGCGGATCCCGCGGGCGGCGCCGTCCTCGACCATCGGCCCGTACACCATCCCCGCCACCGGCGTCCCGTTGTGGAAGACGAGCAGCTCGCCGTCCTCGGGGCCGGCCAGCTCGACTGCGAGACGGCGGCCGCCGTCCACCCTCACCTCGAGCTTCTCGGTCTCCATCAGCCCCGCTCCGCGGCCCGGGTCTCGGCCTCGCGCAGCTCGATCCGGCGGATCTTCCCGGTCAGGGTCTTCGGCAGCTCCTCGGTGAACTCGATCCGGCGGGGGTAGGCGTAGGCGCTGAGCCGCTCGCGGACGAAGGTCTGGATCTCGCCGGCGAGCTCGTCGGAGCCCTGGTGCCCCTCGGCGAGGACGATGAACGCCTTGACCACGTTGCCGCGCAGCTCGTCGGGCGAGGCCACGGCCGCGGCCTCCTGCACCGCCGGGTGCTCGATGCAGGCGGACTCGACCTCGAACGGTCCGATCCGGTAGCCGGCGGCGATGATCACGTCGTCGGCGCGCCCGGCGTACCAGACGTAGCCGTCCTCGTCCATGCTCGCTGCGTCCTTGGTGTGGAACCAATCGCCGCCGAAGGTCCTCTCGGTGGCCTCGGGGAGGCCCCAGTAGCCGAGCGGGTAGTGCGGGTTCGAGCGGGCGCGCAGGCAGATCTCGCCACGCTCGCCCTGCGCCACCGGGTCCTCGTCCTCGTCGAGGATCTGCACGTCCCAGCCGGGCATCGGTCGCCCCATCGAGCCCTCGCGGACCTCCATGAAGGGGAAGTTGGCGCACAGCGGGTAGGACTCGGTCAGCCCGTAGTAGTCGAGCACCGTGAGCCCGTACTGTTCGCGGAACCAGCGGATCGCCTCCGGGTTGAGTGGCTCCCCCGCCGAGCAGACGTTTCGGAATCGTTGTGGGTAGCGCCTGCCCGCGTCCTCGATCGCCATCATCGACCGCATCGCGGTCGGGGTGGTGAACACGCGCTCGACCCCATGGCGGGAGAGGAAGTCGAGCTGGAGGGCCGGGTCGAAGCCGGCCTCGCGCTGGTAGACGTACTGGGTCGCGCCGAGCCGCCACGGCCCGAGCAGGGGGGCGATGCCCGCGGCCCAGGCCCACTCGCCCATGCCGTGGAAGCTGTCGCCGTCGCCGACCCCGTGGCAGTAGGTGAACTCCTCGTGGGCGAGCAGGTAGCGATGGGCGTGGACGATCCCCTTCGCCTTGCCGGTCGTGCCGGAGGTGTAGTAGAGCTGGGCCGGGTCCTCGGCCGCCGTCACCTCGCAGATCGGGTCCGCGGGATGGTCCTCGAGGTTTTCCTCGTCGAGCAGCAGGATCGTCTCGACCATCTCCGGGTCGAAGCGGCCGGCGTTGGCCGAGTCGGTGACCAGGACCCTGGGGGCCGAGTCCTCGAGCCGGTGGCGGATCGCCTCGTCGCCGTAGAGCACCGACATCGAGAGCAGGATCGCTGCCAGCTTCCAGGTGGCGAAGAAGATCGCGGCCGTCTCCGGGGTCGGCGGCAGGACCACCGCGACACGGTCGCCGCGCTCGACCCCGCGGTCGCGCAGCATCTGGGCGGCCCGGTTGGAGAGGTCCTGGAGCTCGCCCCAGCTCAGCTCGCGGGAGGCCCCGTCGTAGCGCTCCCAGACCATCGCCGGCTTCTCCCGCGGGTGCTTGTCGCAGACGTCGGCGGCGATGTTGTAGCGCTCGGGGACGCTCCAGGCGTGCTCGGCGCAGGCCTGCTCGTAGGAGGAGGGCATTGGGACCTCGGCCATCGCGGCTCCTTCGTCGTCGAGAACGGGGTACGACCATTCTCTACCCGCCCGGCGCCCGGCGCCACTCACCGGCCAGGCGGCTGGCTAGATTGCCCGCCGATGAGCGCCGCGGCATATCTGCTCGGGATACTCGAGCTCTCGGTCGCGCTCGGCGGCGCGGCGATCGGTGCCTACCGGGTTCGCTCGCGGCTCCTGCCGGGATGGTCGGGGCCGCCCGCCTGGGTCGTCGACCTTCTGTTCGCGATCGCGCTGCTGATCTGGGCCGCCGAGCTGCTCGGCAGCTTCGGCCTGCTCGACCCGATCCCCTTCGCCCTGCTCTCGGCGGGCGCGGGCGCCGCGCTGTGGGCCTGGGTCGGCCCGCCCGAGCGCTTCCGTGCGGTGACTCCGCCGGCGCCGCCGGCCGGCCGGGCGGCTACCCTTGCCGCCCTTGTGGTGGCGGCCCTGGTCGCGGCTCACTGGTCGATCCCCACCCAGCAGAGCCTCGGCCACGGGATGGCCGGCTACGACACCCTCTGGTACCACGGGCCGTTCGCGGCCCACTTCGCCCGCGGTTCGACCTTCGACTTCAGCTTCGTCGCACCCCGCTACCTGGCCTGGTTCTTTCCGGCCAACTCCGAGCTGCTGAACGCGTTCGGGATCCTCACGATCGGCCGCGACACCCTCTCCGTGCTGATCAACATAGGCTGGCTGGGGGCTGCACTGCTCGCCGCCTGGGCGGTGGGAAGGCCGTTCGGCGTCGGGCCCCATTCGCTGATCGCCGTGGCGCTGCTGCTCGACTCGGGGATCATGGCTGACCAGGCGGGCTCGGGCCGGAACGACGCGATCGCGATCTTCTTCATCCTCGCCGCGGTCGCGATTCTCGTCAACGCCTGGGCGGCGAGCGATGGGCGGCTCTCCTGGCGGGCGCTGGTCCCGGCCGGGCTCGCGGTCGGCTTGATGGTTGGGACCAAGGTCAACCTTCTGGCGCCGGCGGCGGCGCTCGTCGTCGGCATCCCGCTGATCGCTGCGCAAGGAGCGCGGTGGCGGGCGCTCGCCGCCTTCGCTCTGCCGGCTCTGGCGGGCGGGGCGTACTGGTACCTGCGAAACCTGGTGCGGGTCGGCAACCCGCTTCCCTGGGTAAACAGTGTCGCCGGGATCGGCCTGCCGGGGCCCGATCAGCCGCTCGGCGGGCGGCCCCAGTACTCGGTCGCCCATTACCTCACCGATGGCTCGGTCTGGAGCAACTGGTTCCTGCCGGAGCTCCACCATGCCCTCGGTGTGCTCTGGCCGCTGCTTCTCGCCCTCGCCGCCTACGGAATCGTCGCATTCGCCCTGCGCGGGCCGCCCATCTTCCGCGTCATCGCCTTCGCTGCCCTGCTGGGGGTGGCGGGGTGGCTCTTCCACGGGACCTCGGCGGAGGGGCCGGCGGGGGATCCGATCGGCTTCTTTTCGAGCCTGCGCCACGTCGCCCCCTCACTCGTCGTCGGCCTGGCGCTTGTGCCGCTCGCTCCGGAACTCCGCTCCGATCGGGCCCGGGCCGTCCTCCTGGTCGCGCTGCTGGCGATGGTCCCCTTCGCCGACGCCTCCGGCGCCGATTGGACCAGCGGCTTCCTCGGCGCCGCGATTGCGGTCGGAGCCGTGGTCCTCGCCGCCCTGCTCGCCGCGGCCAGGTGGCCCCCGGAGCGGCTGACCCGGGGTGCGCTGGCGCTGGGGGGCGGAGTCGCGCTGGTCCTCGCGGCAGCTGGGCTCTGGGCGATCCAGGTCCCCTACCTCGACGACCGCTACCGGGACGCGAGGATCGAGCCCCCCGGCCTCGCTGCAGCGGCCCGCTGGGCGAGGCGTATCGAGGATGCGCGCATCGCCACCACCAGCGATCGTTCCTATGCCCTGCTCGGCACCGACCTCTCCAACACTGTGATCTATCCCGGCCGCCGGGGGAGCGGCGGCGGCTTCACCGACTGGACCCGCTGCAGCCAGTGGCGCCGGGCGCTCAACCGCGGCCGCTTCCGCTACGCAGTGATCGCCTACGACAACGAGAAACTCGGCCGCGCCCCGCCGCCGCCCGAGGCGGCCTGGATCGCCACCGACCCGGCCGCGACCCCCGTCCTTCGCCACGGCTCGACCGCGATCTTCCGGATCTCGGGTCGGCTGGACCCCGCCCGCTGCCCGCCGTTTCGCGCGATCGACCTGCTCCGCCTGCCGGAGCGAAACAGCTAGCGCCCCCCGGCCGGACGTGGGACCTTTGAGCCGCCATATAGACGCTTGAAAGGTCCCACGTCACCTTTGCTGTGCCCGGAGCGCGACAAATGCGACGGGACTGCGGCTTTCGAAATGAGCTCTACGAACGGCTGGGCGGGAGCTGCTCGACGACGCGGTGTAGCTCGTTCGCAAGGGGGCCGGGAGCGTGCTCACGGAAGACCTCATCCAGCGCCCGGTAGTACCAGAGCGTTCCCTCCCGCCCGCCGTTGAAGCGCTCCCAGAGGTCCTCACGAACCACCTCGTAGTCGGCCAGCACCGCGCGGGCGTTGTGAAGCTTGTCCGCATTGGCGACGAGGAGCACAGATCGTGGAGCTTCCCGCAGGTGCTCGATGTAGGCCTGCTTTCGCGGGCGCCACGCCGGCTTCGGGTCCTCGAGGGTGTCGGTGCAGCCTTCGACGATCTCCGCCACCTCGTCACCGAAGCGCCTGCGGATCTCGTCGAGCATCGGCTGCCCGCCGCAGTCCTCGGGCGCATCGTGGAGCAGCGCGGCGATCGCCTCCGCCTCGGTCCCGCCGTTCTCGAGGACCAGTGCGCAGACCGCCAGCAGGTGGGAGACGTAGGGCACCTCGGAGCCCTTCCGCTTCTGCCCGCGGTGAGTGTCGCTGGCGAATCTCAGCGCTATATCGAAATCGGGACCGAGGTCAGTGGTCATGGTGTCCCCGGGATCTCGTACCTCGCCGGCGCGACCTGCGGTGCCTTCGATTCCGGTTGCGGCGCTCCCGCGCAGGGGCCGAGATGCCTCCGCGGCCGAGGCAGGTGCGGGCGATCCAGTCGCCCCCGTCGTGGACGAGCGGCAGGACCAGGTCCTCGCCGACCGTCAGGTAGCAATCCGCCTCCTGAAGAGCCCGGTCGGCGAGCCAGGATGGCGCATCGCTCCCACCGTTCCACAGCCGAGCAGGCGGTGCAGCTCGCGCTTCGCCGAGCTCCAGTCGAGGGCGGGGCGGAAGCGCTCCAGGAAGCGGTCGACGCAATGGTTCGAGAGGCGGATCTCACTCGGGTCACAGGTGATTGTCTCCATGCAGGAGTAGTCGCCGCGCCGTCGCGGTTCCTGACCGGCCGCGGGCATGTCAGATCCGCCCGCCGGCGGCGGACTACCTTTGAGACACCCATCAAGAGCGGTCGAGGGACCCGGCCCGACGACGCCGCGGCAACCAGCCCCAGGCAAGGTGCCAACGCCGGGAGCGATGGAGGTGATCTTCTGTGAACGGCAAGCCGACGGGGAGCGATGTCTCCCTCCTCCTCTCGATCCTCGAACAGGGCCCCCGCCCTTCTCTGCCCCCGGCCGGCGCCAAGGTCTGCCAGCCGTGCGGGGCGCTGGCGACCTGGGACTCCGAGAACGGGCGGGCCGCCAGCCACGTCAACGGCGGCGAGTTCATCGGCTTCAGCGCCGGCCACGCCCATTGCGAGTCCTCGCCATTCCCCGCCTACCTGCGCCGGCGGCCCTACCGCTACTGCGAGGTCTGTCGCCGGCCGATCGAGCCGAGGCCCGAGGCGCGCCGCGGCCTCAGCTGGCTCTGCGACGGATGCGCCGATCTGATCGAGGGCTCTGGCCACGATCCCGAGGCGGTCCTCGATGACCTCGCGCTGCGGCGCTTCGCGCGGATCGGCGGGCACCGCCCCCACCATGGGGAGGGCCCGCAGCTGGAGCGGGAAATTGGCCACCGCGAGCTGCTCGAGCTTCCCAGCGTCAGCCCGCCGCCGGGCTGGCTGCCCGACGGGCTCTACCTATGCGCTGTCTGCGGTGAGCCCAGGGGATGGACGCCGTGCCCGGGGCATGGGGGCACGATCGACCGCCGGCTGTCGCGCTGCAGCTGCGAGGGACCTTCGTGCATCCGCTGCGGGAGACCGCGCAGCCATCGACCGATCTCCGATTACTACGACCCGCAGACCGGAACCTGGTGGCACGTTCCCTCATTCATGGGCCTGAGGCGATTCTGCCGGGCGTGCAATCCGGCCGACGACGATGGCTAGCCGCGGCTGTGCTTGATCAGCACCTGCCCGGGATCGGGCGCCGGGTATCCCCTCAGCCGCGGCAGCTTCTGCACACAGGCGTCGGGAGCGAGCCGGTAGAGCACCTGGGTCGAGTAGCCGCGCGGCACCGGGCCGACCGTGAACGTCCCGGCGACCCCGAGCTTGCCGCCATAGCGCCCGACCGCCGCGACCCGGCTGCGGGCCAGCGGCCTGGTGGAGTGAAGGCGGGCCGTGATGATGCAGAGCCGCCGGTCGATCCGCGCCGCCCCGACCGTGAACGGTGAGCGGCGCGAGGGCTCCATCCGGGCGGCGAAGCGGACTTTCGGCCGCAGCCCTCGCGGCAGGGGGTGGTGGATCTCGTCGTCGACGACCCCCGTAGCCCCAGGCGGGATCGTCGGGCGTAGCTCGACCTTGTGACGCCTGTCGGGCGCCCCGCGCCGGTGCCCGTGGCGGTCTCGGAACTCGCCGAACGGATAGGACGCCGACCGCCGCCAGGCGCCGGCTGTCATTGCGGACGATCGCGATGTAGCGGGATGTGGCGCCGTCGCGCACGACCCGCTGCTCGAGCACCCGCAGCTGCTTTGCCGGCTTCGGCGGCGGAGGCGGCGGGTCGTCCCACCAGTCGAGGAAGATCGCGCCGAGGATCGCCACCCCCAGCGCGGTCCAGAGCCCGTACCAGGCGATCGCCAGGACGACGAAACCCGCGTGCAGCGCAGCCTCGACCACCCGCTTGGCGCGGGATTGATCCTTCGCCGGATCCCCCGGCATCTCCTCGGGATCGGGTTGGCTCGCCGGCGGAGATCGGAGCAGGCGCTCGACCGCCGCCTGGTCCATCCCGGGGGCGCGCTCGGCGCAGTAGCTGACAACCGAGTCGGCCTCGGTCAGCCGCAGCACCTCCACCCGGTAGGTTCGCGCCAGGACGGTGAGGATCTCCACGTAGATGGGTGGGAACGATTCGGGGAAGAGGATGAGCGCGCGGGGGCGCGCGAACTCGGCGCGGAACCCGTCCTCGTGGACCTCGATCCGCCCCCAGGCCTCGACCACGCCCATCACGGGCATCGCCAGGCTGTAGCCGTCGAGCAGCGAGCCCGTCACCTCCGCGGTCGGCTCGGGCCATGGGTGCATCGCGTAGAGGCCGCAGCTGCAGCGCGGGGCGGGGGCATGGCCTCGCTGCTCCTGGCAGACCCAGACCGGTCTAACCCCGCTGCATTCGGCGCGGGTCGGCTGCCCTCCGATCTCCCAGGCGGAGCCGTTCAGCCCACAGAGCGCAATCGAGCCGCGCCTGAACTTCACCGCCCAGATTCGGACGCCGTGGATGCGGCCGGGTACCAGGGGCGGCGCCCCGCTCAAACCGGGAAGCCCCCGGGGTCGCCCCGCGCCTCGGTCGGAATCGCCAGGCGGCCATCCACAAGGAGGGTGTAGGGATCGGCGATCAGGCGACGGAGCTCGCGCTGGGCCTGCAGCTCGGCGAAGGCAGGCTCGAACCACTCGTGGAAGGGCGTCACCCGGTCGGGCGCGAGCATGTCCGGGCAGCAGGGAGATCTGCGGACGCGGGCCATCACCGCCTCGCCGGCTCCCGCGCCGGACGGCGCTTCGGCTTGCGGGGCGAGCGCTTCGGCTCCGGGCCCGGTGCCGGCTCCGGGCGGCGCCGCGGCGCCGGGATCGCCGGCTCCTCGACCGGCTCGACGATGATCGTGCGCGACGGACCGGGAAGGGTCAAGGAGATCACTCCTCGTGCTCCCGCTGGAGCCGGCGCAGCACCTGCCAGACCTCGGTGTAGTAGCAGGCCCGCTCGGCGCCCTGGCGCTGCGCTACCGCCGCCTTGAAGTTGGGGTAGTCGACCTCACTCGCCATCTGGGCGAGGGCGACCACCCACTCGGCCCGGGTGACGACCGCCCGCCACAGGTAGTCCGCCGTCGCGTCGGAGCGCGGCTCGACGTTCGGAATCCATTCCCGCAGCGCCTCGATGTCCTCCCTGGCGCGTGCGCGGACGATCAGCCGCTCGGGGTCACGGCGATGCTCGACGACGCTGTAGAAGCCGCTGGTGGTCATCAGCCACATGCGGCCAGGGTCGGAGCCGGCGGGACGGTCCTGACAGCGCCGCCGAGACTGCCCCGCGTGCCGCCGCGGGGGCGAAAGTTCCGTCCGATACAAGCGCTACGCTCATTGGTCCAGTCGGATGGGGAAGCACGCTCGTCGTCAGGTCGAGCACTCCGTCGCGACCTGACCACGAGGCTCTATTTGAACTTTCGTCCCAAGAACGAAAACGAGCTCGACCACCTCTCCGACGACCACTTGATCGCCGAGATCGCCGCTGCCCGGGACGCGGGCGACAACGACGCGGCTCGCGCCGCCCTCGGCGTCCTCGCCTTCCGCCGCTACGACGACGTCAAGCGAAGGGTCCTGATCAAGGTCCCCGCCAAGGACGCTGACGACGTCGCCTCCGAGGTCTTCATCAGCGCGATGAAGTCTGCCTTCGACGGGACCTCGGTGGGCGAGTTCGTCAAGTGGCTGCAGACAATCACCAAGCGGCGGATCGCCGACTACCACCGCGGCGCCCCGGAGAAGCCCGAGTTGCCGCTCGCCGAGCAGGGCGGCGACGAGGAGGACGAGCGCGGGGTGCAGGTGATCGAAGATGATTTCGCCGACGAGATCGACACCGAGTCGGTGATCGAGCAGGTGATGGACGAGCTCAGCGGGCCCCATCGCGCAGTGGTCGAGTTCTACGTCTTCGAGGGCCTCTCGGCGAAGGAGACCGCCGATCTGGTCAACATGTCCTGCAGGGACGAGCTCACCCAACCGATGACCGATGCGAACGTGCACCAGATAGCGAAGAGATTCCGCGAGCGGCTGAGGAAGCTGCTCGAGGAGACTCGCGGCCCCGGCTAGCGATGGCCGACGTCGACAAGCTGTTCACCGACTACGTCGCCGAGCATCGAGCCGGCGGCGAGGCGGACCCGCGCGCGTATTTGGAGAAAGTCGAGGGCGTCGACCGCGACGAACTGGCGACGCTGATCGACGCCTACCTCGTCCGCTCGCCGGGCCGAAGTTGGGATTCCGATGCCTACGAGGGCTCCCCAGCCCAGGCCCTTGTGGCGGGGATCGAGCGCTCGATGGGCGGCAAGGCGGGCACCTGGCCGATGCTGTTGCCGCGGCTTCGCGATCGCGCCAAGATCAGCCGCGCCGCACTGGTCGAGCGACTGGCGGCCGCCCTCGGTGTCGGAGGGCAGAAGGAGAAGGTCGCCGATTACTACCACCAGATGGAGCAGGGCTCGCTCGACTCCGGGGGAGTCTCGACCACGGTGCTGGAGGCGCTGGCGGCGATCGTCGGCTCGAGTGCGGCCGCCCTGCGCAGCGCCGGGGAGAAGTTCGGGGAGGGGCAACCGCCGTCCGAGGGAACCGTCTTCGCGCGGGTCGCGACCCCGCGTCCCGAGTACGAGGCAAGCGGCGCGCACCAGCCGGAGTTCCGCGTGGCCAGGGCCGAGCAGCCGCCCGGATCCGCAGCCGAGGAGGCCGAGGTCGATCGCCTCTTCACCGGCGGCGATGCGGAGTCGCCGTGACGGATTACCGTCAGTAACCAAGCGGGCCTCCCGACCCGTCCTCCATGAGAAGTGCCCCTCGCGATCCCGTTGCGCTGTTCGCATTCGCGCTTCGTGAGAGCGACTGGGTGCTGGCCGACCTGCTCGCGGCTTCTCTAGCGCACCGGCCGGCCGCCCGCCGGCGGCTGCGGCGTGCGATCCGTGAGCAGCGCGGCCGCGCCGGCCCCTCCTCGCTGGCCGAGCTGAGCGGCTGGGCGCAGCTGGCGTGCCGGCTGGGGATCGGCGACGGGGAGGAAACAGGCGAGTCGGACCGCCGCGATTAGGATGCCCGCAGGGATGGAGGCAAGCCAGATCGACCAGGCAGCGATCGAGCGGCGCGCGTTGGAGGTGCTGGCCCAGGTGCCCTCCTACATCTGGGATGGCGAGTCGCTGCCGGTTCCGGTCGAGGACATCGTCGACTCCGTCTACGGCCTCCACGTCCGCGACGTCGAAGACCTGACCACGGCCCCGGGCAGCCCCGTGTCGGACCCGGCCAGCGTCTCGGGCCTGCTGCTGACCGCCAAAGGCGAGATCTGGGTCAACGCCGGGGAGGCCCGCCAGTGGCCGCCGCGGCGCCGCTTCACGATCGGCCACGAGCTCGGGCACTGGGTTATGCACCGCACCGGCCAGCAGTCGCTCTTCTGCCGTAAGGTGAGCGTGGATCCGGATGAGGGCAAGCCCGCAGACACCCGTCCGCCGCTGCCGGTGACCGAGGAGGAGGCGAACATCTTCGCCGCCGCCCTGCTGATGCCCGCCGAGCTGATGCGCCGCCACTACGGCGAGTGCGGGGGAGACTTCGACGAGATGTGCCGGCGCTTCGATAGCTCTCAGGCGGCGATGGGAAGGCGCCTGCGCCAGGCCGTTCCGAGGTCGGCGTGAGGCGCGCCCGCCTGATTCGCGGCGCGCTGCTGTTCTTCGCCGGGGCGCTGGCCGCCGGTGCGATCGCGCTCGCGTCGGGCGGGGGCGGCGACCAGATCCGCGTCACCTCGGTCAGCGACGGGACCCCGATCCTCGGGATCCGGCCGACCGGGGTCGGGCTGCCGCTGGTCGGCGGTACCTCGAGCGTCGGCGCCGGCGACATCGCGCCGGTGCTCAAGGCCTACCACGACTCCGGCTCCTACGAGCAGGACCTCGACGCGGTCGACAGGAGGGCGCAGCGCTACCTCGGCCGGCGGCTGCGCAGGATGGCGGCGCGCAGGGGGCATTGCCGCAGGAACGCGAGGCGCCGCGAGGCCACGCCCGCGCACTGCGGCTGGCGCAGGCCGGCGCTCGTCCTCGACATCGACGAGACTGCGCTCTCCAACTACGCCTTCCTCGGCGACTTCAAGAACATCGTCGCCTCGCTCGCCCAGGGCGCGGCGAGCGCGACCCTGCCGGCGATCGTCCCGACCCTGCGCCTATATGACGTCGCCAAGGCCAAGGGCGTCGCGGTCTTCTTCATCACCGGCCGCCCGACCGCCTTCCAGAGCCTCACGGTGCAGAACCTGACCCGGGCCGGCTACTCGGGCTGGAGCGGCCTCGCTCTCAACCCCGGCGGCACGACCCTGACCCAGTACAAGAGCGCCGAGCGGGCGAAGATCGAGCAGCAGGGCTACCGGATCATCGTCAACGTCGGCGACCAGGAGAGCGACCTCGCCGGCGGCCACGCCTCGCGCGCCTTCAAGCTCCCCAACCCCTTCTACATCTTGCCCTGACGAGCCTCCCCTCCGGGATCGGAGGCGAGCGCGAAGGGGCTGCCCTCGGAGTCGCGGCAGATCGACCAGCGCTCGCCCGGGTGGATCACCGAGCCGCCGTGATCGCGCACCCGTTGCAGCGCCTCCTCCATGTCGCCGACGCTGAAGTAGGGGAGGGAGGCGGTGTCGCCGGGGCCGCGGCCGCGCTCGTGCACGCCGACGCGCAGGCCGCCGGACTCCGACTCCCAGCCCGAGCCCTGGCCCTCGCCCCGCGGCGCCAGCTCGACCCCGAGCACCGCGGACCAGAAGCGCCGGGCGCGATCGGGGTCGTCGGCGGGGAACTCGATCAGCGGCGCACCCATCTCGGCGATTATCCCCAGAGAACCGACCTGGGACCTTTCAGACGCCTATATGGCGCTTCAAAGGTCCCACGCCCCGGGGGGCTGCGCGAAGGTGGCGGGCTTCTCGGCGAAAGTTGCGCAGGGGTGCGCCAGATAGCCTGGCTCGCCCGATGAGCGTGCTCGAGATCCTCGCGGTCGCCGTCGCCGGCTTCCTCGCGGGCATATCGAACGCTCTAGCGGGCGCGGGCTCGCTGATCACCTTCCCGACCCTGATCGCGGTCGGGGTGCCGCAGCTAGCCGCCAACGTGACCAGCACGGTCGGCCTCATCCCCGGGGCACTCGGGGCGGCGATCGGTTACTCGGAGGAGGTCACCTCGCAGCGGCAGCGGATCATCCGGCTGAGCGTGCCGTCGCTGCTCGGCGCCTCGGTCGGCACCGCGCTGCTCCTGCTCACCCCCAACGACACCTTCGAGCTGATCGTCCCGGCGCTGGTCTTCGTCTCCTGCCTGCTGCTGCTCTTCCAACCGCAACTGACCAGCCGGGTCAGCCACGCCGGCAACGAGCGCTCGCCCTTCCTGTTCGCCGGGGTGGCGGTGGCCGGCGCCTACGCCGCCTACTTCGGCTCGGCGGTCGGCATCCTGCTGATCGCCATCCTCGGCCTCTTCATCCTCGACTCGATGCAGCGCCTCAACGCGGTCAAGGTGGTGATCGCCGGCCTGATGAATCTGCTCGCTGCTGTCGTCTACGCCTTCCTCGCCCCGGTCCACTGGGGCCCGGCGGTGATCCTGATGGTCTCCTCGATGGTCGGCGGCCAGTCCGGGGCCTGGATCGCCAAGCGGATCGACGGTGACACCCTGCGGCTGGTGATCGCGATCGGCGGCCTGCTGGTCGCCGTCGTCCTCGGCATCAACGCCTACGGCTGAGCCATAGGATCAGCCGATCGAGATCGACGGCCGACACGTGGTGATCACCGGCGCGGCGGGCGGGATCGGCAGCGCCCTGGCGCGGCGCTTCGCCGAGGAGGGCGCCGGCGCGGTGGTCGTCTCCGACCTCGACGGCGAGGCCGCCTCCGCCGTCGCCGCGGAGATCGGCGCGACCGCGATCGCCGCCGACGTCGGCAGCGAAGAGGGGGTCAGCGGCCTGGTCGCCGAGGCGAGGGCGGCCAACGGCCCGATCGACCTCTTCTGGTCGAACGCCGGGATCCCCGGTCCTTCCGGCGGCCCGGAGGCCGACGATCAGGGCTGGGACGCCTGCTGGCGGATCAACGTCATGGCCCACATCTGGGCGGCGCGGGCGCTGCTGCCGGAGATGCTCGAGCGCGGCGAGGGCCACCTGGTCAGCACCGCCTCCGCCGCCGGTCTGACCATGCAGGTCTCGGCGATGCCCTACACGGTGACCAAGCACGCCGCGGTCTCGGTTGCCGAGTGGCTGGCGGTCACCTACGCCGAGCGCGGTATCGGGGTCTCCTGCCTCTGCCCGCAGGCGGTCGATACGCCGATGCTCGACGCCGCCCGCGAGGACCCGGTCGGTGGCGCGATCCTCGAGGCGGGCGGCGTGCTCAGCCCGGAGGAGGCCGCGGCCGCCGCGATCGACGGGCTCAAGCAGGCCGGTTCCTCCTCCTGCCCCACCCGGAGGTCTCTCGCCACATCGCCGCCAAGGGCGCCGACCCCGAGAAGTGGCTGGAGGGGATGCGCCGCGCGGTCCGGCGGGTCGGCCCGGGCGACTGATTCTCGGCGGCAGAACCATTGGTTGGACAAGCGGTCTAACCATCGGTTACACTAATCTACGTGACGGCTTCGAGCGGACCATCCACGCGAGGACGAGGCAGGCACGCGACGCGGCGCGAGCGTCGCCGCGCCCGGGAACGGGCCATTGTCGGTACCACCCGCGACCTCTTCGACGAGCGCGGGCGCCGTGACGCCCCGGTGGGGGAGATCGCCCGCGCCGCCGGGATCAACAAGGCGCTGATCTACCGATCCTTCGACTCGAAGGAGGAGATCTTCGTCCTCACCGTCACCGACTACCTGGCCGAGCTCGAGGCGCGCTGCGCGGACCTTCCTCAGAAGAAGGACCCTGCTGCGGCGCTGCGCGGCTGCCTCGAGGTCTACGCCGACTTCTGCCTCGAGTACCCCGCCTTCCTCGACTGTGCCCTCTCGCTCATGCAGCGGCCCGCCGGGGAGCTGCGCGAGCTGGTCTCCGGCGCGGTCTGGTTTCGCCTCGGCCGGGCGATGGCCGGCTGCCTGGGTCGCTTGGAGGCGATCCTCGCCGAGGGCGCGGAGAACGGGGCCTTCGCGATCGATGACGCCGACTTCACCGCCAACCGGATCTATGCCCAGATCCTCGGCTCGATGCATCTCGCCCGGGTCGGGGTCGGGGTGCGGCAAGCCGCGCCTGGGGTCGCCGAAGCCTTTGAGCTCGACCCCGAGCGGGTGCGCGAGCTCTGCGTCGAGGACGCCCTGGCCGTGGCCGGGATCGGCGCTGCGCGCAAGGGGGTGAGCGGATGAGCGAGTTTGAGAAGAAGACGGTGATGCTCCACGGTCGCCCGGTGAGCTACGCCGAGGCCGGTGAGGGCCCCGTCCTGCTGCTGATCCACGGCATGGCCGGGAACATGGAGAACTGGCAGGAGGTGATCGAGCCGCTGGCCCGCCGGCACACCGTGATCGCCCCCGACCTCCCCGGCCACGGGGGATCGGGTCCCGGCGGCGGCGACTACTCGCTGGGGGCGCTCGCCGCCACCTTGCGCGACCTGCTGGTCAGCCTCGGCCACCAGCGCGCGACGCTCGTCGGGCACTCGCTCGGCGGCGGGATCGCTATGCAGTTCGCCTACCAGTTCCCCGAGGCCAGCGAGCGGCTGGTGCTGGTCTCGAGCGGAGGGCTCGGGCCGGAGGTCAGCCCGATCCTTCGCGCCGCCGCGCTTCCGGGGGCCGACTTCTTCATCGCCCAGACCTCACGCGCCGCGCTCAGGCCGGTGGCGGCGATCAGCCGCGGCCTCGGCGCGATCGGGTTGCGCCCGAACGCCGACGTCGCCGAGGTCGCGCGCGGCTACGGCTCGCTCGCCGATCCCGACCGCCGCGCCGCCTTCCTGGCGACGCTTCGCTCGGTGGTCGGCACCCGGGGCCAGCGCGTCGACGCCAGCGACCGGCTCTACCTGGCGGAGGGCATGCCGGTGCTGATCGTCTGGGGCGAGCGGGACCCGATCATCCCCGCCCACCACGGTGAGGCCGCCCACGAGGCGATCCCGGGGAGCCGGCTCGAGGTGTTCGAAGGCGTCGGGCACATGCCCCAGCTCGAGACACCCGCCCGTTTCGTCGAAGTGCTCGAGCAGTTCCTCTCCGACACCGAGCCCGCCCGCTTCGACCCCGATGAGTGGGGCGCCCGCCTCCAGGCCAGCGCCAAGGGTGCCTAGACGCTAGATACGGGGGCGCGGCGCTCCGCCTCCGCGACGCAGCCGTCGACCAGTCCTTTGACGGCGTTCTTGGTCACCGCGACCACCAGCCCCTTGCCGAGTGGCACGGTCGGGGTGGTGTCGATCGCCCAGACGAGGCGGGTGCCCTGGCGCCCTTCAACCTCGGCCGGCTCCAGGGTCACCGTGCCGACGTGGTCGCGGAGCGGGGCGCCCGGAGAGCATCCGGTAGACGAGCCGGGTCGGTGGCTCGAACTCGGCCACCTCCTCGCGGATCGCGGGGCCGATCGCATGCAGGACGCGGATCGCGCCCGACCCCGTTCGGCGCCGGCTCGCCCTCCTTCTCCAGATCGACCCTGCGCAGCGGCGTGTAATCGGGATAGGCCCGGTAGTCGGCGATCACCTCCCAGACCGTCTCGGGCGGAGCGGCGGTGGTCCGGACGAGGGTGAAGGTCGCCATCGATGGGGCAACCTAGCGGGTCGGATCCCGATGCGATCCGGCGACCGCCGGCCGCCACACCAATCGGTGTGGAAAAGGACGGATGCGCGCCGTCCGGGCCCGAACCTACGATCACGCAAGATCGGGCGGCTGGGAGGCGCCCGTGCCCAGACATCCAGAGGCGTGCGGCTCGCAGGTCGCGAACCTCGCGGACAGGAGTTGAGGAATGAATTGGTCCCGGCGGTCTTGAGCGGTCTCCCAAGAGGGGCGGTGTTCGACCTCAACGGCCCGGCGCACTACGTGCACTGGCATTGGTTTCAGATGTCGGTCGGGAACGTGGTCGTGATCGTGCTGATGATCATCGTCTTCGCCGCTGCGATTCTCATCCCGTTTCCGAACCGGGGGCGGAATTGATGAGCGAATCCTCGACGACCCCCTCCGAGCGGCCGACCATGTGGACGACGCGGGTGCGGGAGCGCGCCGTGAACGCCCTGCCGCCGGAGAAGCTTCTTCCCGATCGCCAGCCTGCCTACGTCTCCTCCTGGATCTACGTCTTCGGAGTCGCCGCGATCGCGGCACTGATCGTGATCGTCGCCTCCGGGATGATCCTCGGCCTCAAGGGGCCGGCCTGGTGGCACACCTCCGGCGTCGGCAAGTTCTTCAACAGCATCCACCTCTGGGCGGTCGAGCTGTTCTTCTTCACCATGGTCGTCCACCTCTGGGGCAAGTTCTTCATGGGCGCCTGGCGTGACGGGCGCGGGCGCACCTGGGTCACCGGCGCGATCACCTTCCTGGTCGCGATCGGAGCCGCCTTCACCGGCTACCTCTCCCAGCAGAACTTCGATTCGCAGTGGATCGCCAGTGAGGGCAAGGACGGCCTGAATTCGGTCGGGATCGGCGCCTTCTTCAACGTCGCCGACTTCGGCCAGATGTACACCTTCCACATCCTCCTGCTTCCGGTCGCGGTGGTGGCGCTGGTCGCCTGGCACGTTCTGCTGGTGCGCCGGAGTGGGGTGGTTCCGCCCTATCCGGCGCGGGTTGCCGCTGCCGCCAAGGCCGGCCCCGCCAAGGGCGGCGGCGGCGAAACGTGAGCGCGCAGGCGACGCCTTCTGCGGCCGACCCGGGACGCTGGCAGGGCGAGACGGTTCGCTACGACCTGGTCAAAGAGCTCGTCGTGGCGCTTGGAGTGATCGGCGGGCTCACGGTGATCCTCGCGATCCTCTTCTCCTCTCCCGACGTTGCTCCGGTCACGCTTCAGAGTTGGGCCAAGGCCGATCCTGCGGACTTCGTCGCGACTGCGATCACCGAGCTGGACGGGACCAGCGAGATCGCCACCTACGGGCCGCCCTACAACCACACCTCTGGCTCGGCCCAGAAGATCGGGCCGATCTCCCTGCAGAAGCTCGCCGGAGTCCACCAGCCTGTCGACACCTCGCAGGACTTCGTGATCAAGCCGCTCGGCACGATCCCCGGAGCCCCGCGCCTGGCGGCGGCGCTTGCCGCCTATCAGGCCGCACCTCCGGCTCGCCAGACGGCCTGGACCACGGCCTTCACCAACGCGCTTGCCAAGGCGCGCTATCCGGGCGGCGCCGCAGTCGTCGTGCCCCCTGGCAACTACGGGCCGGTGGCACTGATGATGAACGCGGAGCTCGGACTCGCCCAGACCGGCGGCCTTGACGGAGCGCTGCTCGGAAACGGGAGCTTCTACCAGACCAACTACACGAAGCCGCTGCTCTTCCTCTCCGCGGGCACCTATTTCGAGGACCTCGCCACAGCCGAGCACCTGCTCGGAACCCAGTGGGGGATGATGAACGAGACTGGCAGCTTCCCGGGGCAGGTCTGGCTCTGGCTCTACACCTTCTGGTACCAGATCGAGCCCTTCAAGAGCTCGGTCAACGCGGACGCTCTGGTATTCGCTCTGATGGGGGTGCTCAGCATCGCCTTCATCTGCATTCCCTTCATCCCCGGATTGAAGAGGTTGCCCCGCCATCTCGGCGTCTACCGCCTGATCTGGCGCGATCACTACCGCCGGATCGAGGGCTGAGCGCCGCGCGGAACTGGTCGCCGGCGTAATCGAAGCCCGGCCGGGGATGACGGCCCGGCGCGACTCCGTGCCGCGCGCGTGTTGAATAGGTGGCTATGTCGCGCTCGTGCAGACACGGCACTCTTGCGGCCCTGGGGGCGGTTCTGCTCCTGCTGCCCGCCCAAGCCGAGCCCGCCGCCGCCAAACCGGCCCCCTTTCACTACGACGTCCCGGTCCAGCAGAGCTCGCCCTGGCCGGAGATGCGCCACGACAGCCGCAACACCGGCGCCAGCCCGATCCGGGCCCGCTATGACGGCGCCAGGCCCTGGCTGTTTCGCACCGGCCGCGGCATCTTCTCGACCCCGGTGATCGGCGGCGACGGGACGGTCTACTTCGGCTCCGCCGACCACGACTTCTACGCGCTGCGAGCCGACGGGCGGCTGCGCTGGAAGCTCCGCACCGGCGGGATCATCGACGCCGCTGCGGCGATCGGCGCCTATGACCGCCGCCGCCAGACCTTCCCGATCACGATCGGCTCCGGCGACGAGCGCCTCTACCACCTGCGCTCCGACGCCCGCGCGCTCCCCCGCCGGCGGCGGGTGATCTGGCGCTTCCGGGCGACCGCGCCGCCGGCCACCGGGCAGCTGGTCAACTGGTGGGAGGGGAACGTGGCGATCGGCCCCGACGCGACGATCTATGCCGGCAACACCGGCGGCGGCGCCTACGCGATCCACCCGAACGGCACCCAGCGCTGGCTCTATCAGGCGGGCAACTCGGTCTGGACGACCCCGGCGTTCGGCCCCGGCGGGGTCACCTACTGGGGCTCGGTCGACCTCCACGCCTTCGCCCTCGACTCCGCCGGGCAGCCGAAGTGGAGCCGCACCGTCGCGGGCTACGTCACCTCCTCGCCGGCGATCGGCAGCGACGGCACCGTCTACGTCGGCGCCTTCGACCGCCAGCTCCACGCGCTCGACCCGGCAGACCGGCGCCGACCGCTGGAGCTACACCACCGGCGAGCACATCTACGGCTCCCCGGCGCTCGCCCAGGACTCGCAGGGGCGCACCACGGCGATCTACGTCGGCTCCGCCGACGGCTCGCTCTACGCGCTGCGCCCCGACGGCAGCCTGATCTGGCGCTATGACACCGGCGACCCGATCCGCTCCTCGCCGGTGGTCGGGAGGACGCCGGGTGGCGGCGGGTGGATCGTCTACGTCGGCTCCTCGAACGGCAAGCTCTACGCGATCGACGCCGCCACCGGCAAGCGCCGCTGGTCCTTCGACACCACCCCGGCCCGCGGCGCCCTGCGCGACCGCAACGACCTCAACGGCTCCCCGGCGCTGGGGCGCCACGGCATCTACATCGGCGGCGAGCACGGCTACCTCGCCTACGTCCCCTACGACTACTGCCTGCACCGCCGCGACTCCCGCTGCGACCGCCGGCCGGGCCCCGAGTTCGGCAACTCGGTCAATCGCGTCTTCTTCGTCACCCCCGGCGGCACCACCGAGCGCCGGCCGGAGGGCAGGGTGCCGGCCGCGACCGTGCTCGGGATCCGGCTGATCGTCCGCCGCGGCGGCGACACCAAGGCGGCGAAGATGGTCGCCGCCGACTCCGACGACCTGGTCCACGCCAGCCCCTCCTTCCGCTTCCACACCCAGCTCTCCGGCGACGGCCACTTCCTCTTCATCCGCCCGGAGGGGCTGCTGAAAGCCGGGACCAGGTACCGGGTCAGGGTCGCCGGTGACTGGGCGGCGGCGCCCGACTCGGGCAAATTCGACTCGACGATCCGCTTCCGCACTGAGCCCGCCGGGAGGAAGCTGCCGCTGGCCGTGGGCCGCAACCGGGTCGGGGCGTTGACGATCAGCCGCCTGGCGCTGCCGCTTCCCGCGCTTCTCCCGAGCGTCAACCAGATCGGCTTCGACAGCTACGACATGATCGCCGGCACCCTGAAGAAGAGTCCGCCGAACCGCAGCGGGGTGGGGAGGATCCTGATGTGGGTGGTCGGGGCCCGCCAGGCCGGCAGGCAGACGCTGGCCGATCCGCACGGCAACTTCGCCTTCCCGCTCGAGGGCACCTACCGCGGCGATCAGGTGATGCTGAACGCCAGCAAGGTCAACATGCAGTTCTCCTTCGGCCCGGTGCCGCTGCGAAGCCTCGACTTCCGCGGCCGCCTCGGCGCCGACGGCCGCTTCGGCCCCGGCGCCAGCCTCTACGGCCAGGTGACCTGCGCCGAGGTGCCCAACTACTCCTTCTACCTCTACGTCGCCGGGGTCTGCAACCCCTCCGACACCCTCGCCGCCAGCGGCACCTTCCTCAGCGACCGCTACCGCGGCGGCCCCGCCAACCGCCGCCCGGCCGGGATCTCGGTCTCCCGCCTGACGCTGCGGCGGCCGACGGCGAGCAGCGCCGGCGAGGCCAAGGCGACCCTGGAGCTCGCCCGCGGCGCCAGCTACCCCGCCCGTCGCCACCTCGGCTCGATCCTCCTCGTCGATGAGGCAACCGGGAAGCCGGTCAGCCTCGATTACCGCACCCTGACCAGCAACGGCAGCGGACAGAGCGGCAACCTCCGCCGGATCGAGCTGGCGATTCCAGCCGGGACGGAGCTGCCGGCCCGGGTCAGGGCCTACGCGATCGCCGACGTCTTCCCCCTCGGCTCGCGCGTCTTCTAGGCGCCGGCGCAAATCCTCGGCGCCGAGGGGGTGGGACCTTTGAAGCGCCATATAGGCATCCGAAAGGTCCCACGCCAAGAACACGGCCGGGTGGGACCTTTTGAGCGCCATATTGGCGTCTGAAAGGTCCCACGTCCGGAGCCAGGACCGATCAGAGCAGCGACTCCTGGCGGGCGCCCGACTCGAGCTCGAGCAGCGAGCGCTTCGCCGGGAGGCCGCCGGCGTAGCCGGTCAGCGAGCCGTCGGAGCCGATCACCCGATGGCACGGGACGATGATCGCCAGCGGGTTGCGGCCGGTCGCGGCGCCGACCGCGCGGGCCCGGTTGGGGCGCCCCAGCGCCCGGGCGATCGCCCCGTAGCTCTCCGTCTCGCCGTAGGGGATCGGGCGATCTGCTCCCAGACCGCCCGCTCGAAGCCGCTGCCGCCGCGCGGCGCGAGCGCCAGCTCGAACTCGCGCCGCTCGCCGGCGAAGTACTGCTCGAGCTGGGCCGCGGCCTCGGCGAAGGGCGCTTCGTCATCGATCCACTGCGCGTTGCGCGCGGTGGAGGCCGGGAAGCTGCACGGCGCTCAGCGCCTCGCCGTCGCCGATCAGGCGCAGCTCGCCGAGCGGGGTGTGGGTCGTCGTCGTGTAGGTGCTCATCGTCATCTCCTCTTTGTCGCCAACTACCAATCAAACGCTGCGAGGCGGCGTTTCGTGAGATCGGCGCCGCTCAGGCGTCGGCAGCTTCGCGCTGGCGCGCTACCGCTCCCGCTAAAGCCGCCCGCTGGGCGCGCCGATAGCTAGATCGAGCATGCTGGATGCCGACCGAAAGCCCCTGGCCCAAGTCGAGCCTCACCATGTCGAGCCGGCGCTCCACCCCGACGAGCTCGACCAGGCGATGGAGTCGCGGATCGAGCCAGCGGAGAGCCGGCCCCAGGGCGACGCCGCACAGCGCGCCTCGCTGCGCCAGCCCGGCTCGAAGCTGGTCGTGCCGATCGTCGTCGGCACCAGGCCGGAGGCGATCAAGCTGGTACCGGTCATCCAGGAGCTGCGAAAGAGCGAGTGCTACGAGCCGCTTGTCATCTCCACCGGCCAGCACAACCGCATGGTCGACTACATCTTCGAGCTCGCCGACATCAAGCCCGACGTGACGCTCTGGGCCGGGTCGCGGCGCGCCAACCTGAACGAGCGGGTCTCGGCGGTGATGAGGCGCTTTGAGGACTTCTGCGCCGATAGCTTCGAGCTGGAGCCGGACCAGACCGCCACCCTGGAGGACACCCTGAATGGGCGCTTTCCGGCGGCGGTGCTGGTCCACGGCGACACCAGCTCGGCGATGGCGGCGGCGCTCTCCGCCTTCCACCTGCGGATCCCCGTGATGCACGTCGAGGCGGGGCTCCGCACCGGTGGCAACAACCTCACCCCCTTCCCGGAGGAGCTGAACCGCCAGCTGATCACTTCGATCGCCGGGCTCCATTTCGCCCCGACCGCGAAGAACCTCGAGAACCTGATCCGCGAGAACGTCCCGGTGGGCCGCGTGTTCGTCACCGGCAACACCGGGATCGACTCGCTGCAGTGGGCTTCGAAGATCGACGTCCGCTTCGCCAACCCCGAGCTGCAGGCTCTCCACGACTCCAAGCGGCGGATCGTCGTGATCACCGCCCACCGCCGCGAGAACTGGGGCGATGGGCTGGTGGCGATCGCCGAGGGCGTCAAGCGACTCGCCGGCTCCGACCCCGATGTCTCCTACGTCCTTCCCGGTCCACCCCAACCCCGCGGTGCGCGAGGTCCTCACCGAGCGCCTCAGCGGCCTCGACAACGTGCTGCTCACCGAGCCGCTCGGCTACGCGACCTTCTCCCGCCTCCTCGCTCGCTCGTTCTTCGTGATCACCGACTCCGGCGGGATCCAGGAGGAGGCTCCCTCGCTGGGCAAGCCGGTGCTGGTCACCAGGGAGACCACCGAGCGCACCGAGGGGATCGAGGCGGGGACGCTGCGCCTGGTCGGCGCCGACGCGGAGCGGATCTTCGCCGAGGGCAGCCGCCTGCTCACCGACCCGATCGCCTACGCCGAGATGGCCGAGGCCCCGAACCCCTACGGCGACGGCCGGGCGGCGGAGCGGATCGTCGCGGCGCTCGAGCACGTCTTGCTGGGCGGCGAGGCGCCGAGTCCCTTCGGCCCCGGCTACAACCGCGCCGAGGTGGTCGAGGCGGCCGGCTTCGACCTCCCCACGGAGCGGCTCGCGCGCACCCTGGACCGCGGCCTCGGCGGGGCCGAGGGCGCGGTCGCCGGGAGCTAGCCGTGTCGGATCTGTGGCCTTTCGGGGACCTGCCCGCCGGCTGGGAGGCCTACTTCGCCCTGGCGCTCTG
The DNA here is from genome assembly GCA_963720735.1 of uncultured Actinomycetes bacterium. Taxonomy (GTDB): domain Bacteria; phylum Actinomycetota; class Thermoleophilia; order Solirubrobacterales; family 70-9; genus JBBRHQ01. Next base: position 20,876 of record CAVRGL010000010.1, on the reverse strand, counting down.
CGTGATCGTCGCGATGTTCGCCTGGAGCCTGCTTCTCTTCGTCCGCGGCCAGCGGGCGATGCGCCGCGCCCCCGAGGCGAGCCCGGGCGTCGCCGACGCCTTCAGCTGGGTCTTCCTGGTCCCGGCGCTGAACGAGGAGGTGACGATCCGCGACAGCGTCGAGCGATTGTTGGACCTCGACCTGGCCGAGCGCCGGGTGCTGGTCATCGACGACGGCTCCGATGACCGCACCGCGGAGATCCTCGCCGAGATCGACCATCCGGACCTGACCACGATCCACCGCCGTGAGCCGGAGGCGCGCAAGGGCAAGGCGGCGGCGCTCAACCACGCCTACCACTGGCTGGACGGAATCGAGCAGGGGCGCGAGCGGGTGATCGTCGCGATCGTCGATGCCGACGGGCGCCTCCATCCCGAGGCGCCGGCCTTCGCCGCGGCCCACTTCGCCGACCCCGAGGTCGGCGGGGTGCAGTCGCTGGTCCGCATCTACAACCGGCAGCGGTTCCTCACCTGGCTTCAGGACGTCGAGTTCTCCGTCTACGGCTACCTCTTCCAGGCGGGGCGGAACGGCTGGGGCACGGCGGGGATGGGCGGCAACGGCCAGTTCAACCGGCTGACGGCGCTCGACGAGGTCGCCGACGGGCGCGGGCCCTGGCGCGACCGCCTCACCGAGGACCAGGACCTGGGGCTGCGGCTGATCGAGGCCGGCTGGAAGGGACGCCAGGAGCTGCGCGGCACGGTGGACCAGCAGGGCCTCTCCAGCCCCAAGGCGCTGTTTCGCCAGCGCACCCGCTGGTCGCAGGGGAACCTGCAGGCGATGGCGCTCGCGGGAGGGGCGTTGCGCTCGCCGACGGTCGGGATCGGGCCCCGGATCGAGCTTCTCGCCTACCTGCTGATGCCCTTCTGGCAGGGGATCATCGGCGTCGCCCTGATCGCCGCGATCGTCTTCGCGCTGACCGGCGTCGCCCCATTCTGGGCCGGATGGGCCGACCTGGATGCTGCTCGCCTTCTACCTCCTGGCCTTCGGCGGCACCGTGCTGGGGGCGATCGCGAGCCGCACCACAGACGGGGTCCGCGGCTGGGTTCTCGGCTTCCTGATCGGTCACCTCTACGCCCTCTACACCTGGATGATCTGGCCGGTGCTGGCGCGCTCGACGGCGCGCCAGATCATCTCCCGCGACGGCTGGGCGAAGACCGAGCGCGAGCCTCTGGCCGGGGGCGAGCGGGAGGTCTCCGTCGCCTAACCCGGGGAGTAGGGTGGAGGTCCTCCCGACGAAAGGACCGAGATGCCGGTTTTCGAGCTGACCTACCCCGAGGGCGCCCTGGCGGCGGAGGCGCGGGACGAGCTGCTGGAGGAGCTGACCACCTGCCTGCTCCGCGCCGAGCGCGCCCCCGACACCGAGTTCTTCCGCAACGTCACCTGGTCCTACGTTCACGAGCTGCCGCAGGGATGCGGTGCGGGCGGCCGGGCGCGCGGTCAGCGAGCCGACCTTCAAGATCGACGTCACCACCCCGGAGGGGGCGCTCTCGGACCGCCGCCGCGGCGAGTTCGTCGAGTCGGCGACCGCGGCGGTCAGCGAGGCGGCCGGACTCGGAGCGGAGGACGCGATGCGCGTCTGGGTGCTCTTCCACGAGGTCGCCGAGGGCAGCTGGGGCGCCGGCGGCCAGGTGATCCAGTTCAAGCAGCTGGCCGAGATCGCCAAGCGGGAGCGCGAGGAGGCGGGGAGCGGGGCGGCGGCGCCGGCGGGCGCCTGAACCAAAGCTGCGGAGGGTGCGTACCTGGTAGTGGTGAGAGTCCCCTGGGCTGGTCGGGACAACGGCAAATACATCTGTCTACCCATAACTCGAAAACCTAAACATCCAGAGCTTGGAGTGATCCCGCAAATCGCGTAACATTTGTGTGAGAAGCGTACAGACGGTTTGGTAACGGCCGATACGGGGCGTAGTGTCAGATCGAACGAAGCCCCAAAGACTCCCACCGCTAAGGAACCGAAGGAGGTGGTGGGAATGAGAGACTCAGAGGCAACTTGGGAGGACGGCGACCCGGCAGCCAACTCGGCAGTCGACCAGCTCACAACCCTCTCCGAGGCCCTCCCACACACGGTTCGCCGCGTCACCCGGGAGCTCGACCCGCTCGGCCTCGAATGCCGGGTGCTCCGCAACGGCTGGGTGATCTACGCCGTCGACCTGCTCGGCCCGGACGTCGCGGTCCGCCCGGAGCGCGACCCCGGCGCCCCCGGCCCCTGCCTCACCGCCTGCGCGGTCTGGGAGATCAGCGAGGGCGGCTACCGCTGGGTCCGCCCGATCGTCGACCAGCTCGACCGCGAGCACGAGGGAATCGATTTCGACTACGAGCCCGAGAAGGGCACCGTCTGGGCCTCCCGGGACCTCGACGACACCGAGCTGACCGCCGAGCAGATCCTCGAGGCGATGTGGGGCCTGGCCGATGCCTGCGCCGACGCCTGGCGCCAGATCGGGGCGCTCGGGTTGGGCCGCCGCTTCCACAGCGCCTGGCTCAGCGAGCACCTCGGGCCGGAAGACCGCACCCTCGCCCAGGTGCGCCGCCAGCTGCTGGCCACCAAGAACGGCTCCAGCAAGTTCGACCACGAAGAGCCCGGGCCGGCCGCCGCCGAGGGCGGCATCGCCGCGGCCTGAAGAGTCTCCCGAAGCGTCAGATCCCTCGCCCCAGCGGCGACCCAATCGGTATGGATTGGGAAGAGTGGGAGGAGAGGCACGGAATCGACCCTGACGAGCTCGGGGAGATGGTCGAAGGCCTGATCGCGCAGGAGGGCGCGACGCCGACCTTCCGGGCGACGATCCGCGGCGGGCGGCTCTGGCTGAGCGCCTGGAGCCCGGCGATGGCGCGGCCGTCGGATGGCCCGGACCGCCAGCTCGCTCCCGACGTCGCCGTCGCCGAGCTGACCGTCGCCGAGGTGGAGGGCGAGAGCGGGCGGCGCGACCTGATCGCCCGCTTCCTCTGCCAAAGCGAGGGCGGGGGTGAGGTCGAAACGCTGATCGACTGGGCCTCGCGGACCGGATACTCGAAGCTGTGGCTCCCGGACCGCCTGATCGACCTGGAGATCGATCCCAACCGGTTGGGTGAGGCGAGCACCGATTGCCCGACCTGCGGCGCCCAGCTGAGCACCGACGACCCGCGCTTCTGGGCCGAGGTCCTCGGCCGCGGCTACTTCCCCGATACCTGCAACTACTGCGGTTGCTCGCTACCGGAGTGGAGTTCGTAGAGCCCGAGAGGGGCGGCGATATATCAGTCACTGTCAGGTTTGGGTTCCCAGGCCCGACTCTCTGACCGTGAGAACCAACACACCCCGATGGAACTACTTTGCCTACGGCTCCAACCTCAACTTCGAGGGGATGGCCGGGCGTTGCGCCGATGCCGTTCCGGCCGGCACCGCCACCCTCGAGCACTGGGCACTGACCTTCCGCGGCGTCGCTGACATCGAGCGGGTGCGGGGCCGGCTCACCCACGGCGCCCTCTGGGGGATCAGCGACCACGACCTCGAGCGGCTCGACCGCTACGAGGGCTACCCGAGCCTCTACCGCCGCCGCCTGGTGAGCGTGCGGGTGGGGGAGCGGCTGGTCGGTGCCCTCACCTACGTCATGGACGACGACTACCAGGGCCTGCCCTCGCCGTTCTATTACGAGACGATCGAGCAGGGGTATGAGCAGTGGGACCTGCCGCTCGCCGCGCTCGAGGAGGCTGCGGCGAGGGCCCGGGATCGTCTGCAGGAGGCCGGCCTCAGCCGCTTCGAGCCCGACGGCCGCAAGCGGCTGCGGGCGTGCGCCCGAGGGCGGATGGAGCTGGCGACGAGGGCAGGTGACGGATGGCGACTGGGAAGCCGAGCGAGCGGCGCAAGAGGAACTGGGCCGAGCGCGACTGGATCGACCTCGACGAGAGCGAGATGGTCCCCGACGACTACCGCCACGTGATGCCCGACGGCACGGTGCTGACCAAGGAGGACCTGGAGGGATCGTGGGCGGATATCGCCCGCCGCCGCCGCGAGCGGGAGGGCTCTGAGGAGGCCGATTAGACCCGCTTGTCAGAAACGGCCCTCCGGCACCGACTCCTCCTCCATGCAAATCGACACCAAGCTGGACTTCAACCTGATCTCCCTCGAGCAGGCGGAGACGATCAACGTCCTGCTCGAGCTGACCGCGCCCGAGCTCGAGGGCGAGCGCCGGCGCGACCCCGCGACCCTTCAGGTCGTGCTCGACCGCAGCGGCTCGATGGCCAACGGCTCGCTGGTCGCCGCGCTTCAGGCGATCGACGGACTGCTCGGACGGCTGTCGCCCGAGGATCGCTTCGGACTCGTGATCTTCGACGAGGGGGTCGAGGTGGCGGTCCCCGCCGGGCGCCTCGGCGACGCCCGCGCCGCGCGCGCGGCGCTGCGCCAGATCTACCCCGGCGGGATGACCAACCTCGGCGGGGGGCTCCTGCGCGGGCATCCAGGAGGCCCAGCGGGTCGGCGGCGAGGGCGGCGCGACCCTTGTCCTGCTCTCTGACGGGCACGCCAACCAGGGGGTCACCGACCACGACCGCCTCGCCGACTTTGCCGCCGGCGCCTATCGCGACGGGATCACCTCCTCGACGATCGGCATAGGTCTGGGCTACGACGAGGACCTGCTCGCGGCGATCTCCCGCGGCGGCCAGGGCAACGCCTCCTTCGCGGAGCAGGGTGATGACGCCGGCGGCCACCTCGCCGCCGAGGTCGACGGCCTGCTGGAGCGAAGCGTTCAGGCGGCGAGCCTGACGGTGCGCCCGCGGGAGGAGGTCAGCTCGGTTCGCCTCTTCAACGACCTGCCGGTCAGCCAGATCGAGGGCGGCTTCATGGTCGAGCTCGGCGACCTGCACGGCGCCGAGACCCGCCGGCTGCTGCTCGAGGTCGACGTGCCGGCGATCGCCGAGCTGGGCCCGACCAGCGTCTGCGAGCTGGAGCTGCGCTGGGTCGAGGTCGACTCGATGGAGCAGAAGCTGGCCACGATCCCGGTCAACGTCAACGTCGTCCCGGGCGATCAGGCCGCCGGCCGCGTCCGCGACCCCGAGGTCGAGACCGAGCTCGCCTTCCAGCAGGCCCAGCGCGACAAGCAGGCGGCCAGCGAGGAGCTGCGCCGCGGCGACCTCGACCACGCCGTCGCCCGCTACCGCGAGGCCAGCGCCCGGCTCGCCGCGGTCCGCGGCCGCGCCCGCGGTCGCGATGGCCGACGACCTCGACCAGGAGATGGAGACCCTCCACGGCCTCGCGGAGCGCGCCCGCAGCGATGCGATCGGCGCCCGCAAGCTCTCATACGCGGACCACCACATGAAGACGCGGCGGCGGGGGAGGCGGCGATGAACGGTTCCGCCGCGACCAGCACCGACACCGTCGAGCGCTACCTGGCCGAGCCGCTGCGGATCGGCGACCCGGCCGCGATCGAGAACCTCGCGATCTACCCGTTGTTCGGCCCGGAGCCCAGGCTCGGCTACATCTCCTTCGCCCAGGGTCGCGAGAACGGCGTGCGGATCGGCGAGCTCGAGGGCGGCGCCTCGGTCAACGACCTCGTGGTCGAGAACCGGAGCGGCGAGATCGTCTTCCTGCTCGAAGGCGAGGAGGTGCTCGGCGCCCAGCAGAACCGCACCTTCGACGTCTCGGCGCTGATCGCCCCGGGCGTCAAGGCGCAGGTGCCGGTCAGCTGCATGGAGGCCGGACGCTGGGAGGGGCACCGCCACGGCGAGGAGATGCGACCGGCCCCGCAGACCGCCAACCCGCGGATCCGCCGGGCCAAGGCGCTGCAGATCCGCAGGAGCGTCCTGGCCGGCCTCGCCGCGCGCGCCTCCCAGGCGAGGTGTGGGACGAGGTCGCCGTGGAGCAGGCCCGCCACGGCTCCGCTTCCCCAACGAGCGCCATGCACGACGTCTACGAGGGCCGCCGCGACCGTCTGCGCGAGATCGTCGCAGCGGCTCCGCTGCACGACGGTCAGGTCGGCTCGATCGCCGCGATCAACGGCGAGATGTGGGTGCTCGACTTCGTCAGCCGCCCCGATGTCTACGCGTCACTGCATGAGCGGCTCGTGCAGGGCTACGCCCTCGACGCGCTGGCCGAGCAGGGCGACGGGCAGCCCGCCGACGCATCGCCTGAGGACTCGACCGCCCGCGGCTTCGCGCTGCTGGCCTGCGAGGCGCCGATCGCGCACCGGGCCCCCGGGATCGGCCTCGGCGAGGAGATCCGCTTCGCCGCCAACGGAGTCAGCGGCAGCGGGCTCGCCCACGAAGGCGAGCTGATCCACCTCTCGGTCTTTCCCGGGACAGAGGGCAGCGAGGTCGCCGCCGAGGAGGGTCCGCGCCAGGGTCGTGTGCGGCGGCCGTCGCGCCGCCGCCGACGGTAGAGCCCCACCCATGGCACCCGACCCGGCCCAGGACCCGCCGCCCGCTGGCTGGGTCTTGTGCCCGGGCTGCCGGCAGCGCAGCGGGCCGCCCGGAGCGCTCTGCCCGGACTGCGGCTCACGCCTGCCTCAGCCCCAGAAGGCTGAGTCGGCCGGCGCCCTGCTTGCGATCGGCCTCGTGGTCGGCGCTATCGGCTACGCGATCTACGCGGCGAGCGGCCACGGCAGCTTTGGCGCCGTGGTCCTGCTGATCGGGATCATCGTCTTCGGGGTCGGGCTTGGCCCAGGGCAGCGACGTCGCCGGGCGCATCGGCCCCGAGCGCCAGGCCTCGTGCTGCGGGTGCAGCTGCGCGGTAGCGCTGCTGGTAGTGCCGGTCGGGGCGGCGCTGCTGTGGGCGCACGGCGGCCCGGCACTCGCGGCGCTGGCGGTTCCGGCGTGGCTGCCGGTCTCATGGGCCGTGGCGCAGGCCACGCGACTCGGTTTCGCGATTCGATCGTTTGCCAATCGCTGCATTTGGCCTCACCTGGGTAACCGTGGGCGAGGCAGACTCGCTGAATATGAGCCGAAGCCCGTCTGCCAAGAAGGATCGCCCGGACCTCGCGCCGCTCGATGCGCTTGGGCGGAAGATCCAGAGGGTGCTCGATGACGTCAAGCCGCATCTCTCAGCCGCGGGCGAGCCGCCCAATCCCAATAGCTACGACGGATACTGCGGTGCCGCCTCGGAGGCCTATCTGTACCTCGCGGGCGGCCGGGACTCGGGACTGAAGGTGAAGCGGCTGGGCGATGGCGAGTTCAACCACTGGTGGCTGGAAGACGAGTCGGGCCGGGTGATCGACCTGACGCTGGGACCCACGGATCGGCGACGGCTCAGGAAGCATCCGCGGAAGGGCCATCCGTACGAGCAGGGGAACGTCACGATGTTCCGGCGTGGATACGCCAGGCCCTCAAGGCGCGCGATGGCGATCATCAGGCTCGTGCGGGCCCAGGACGAGGGCGGGTAGAGCTGGGGCGGGATCCGCGCGGATGGACCAAGCAAGTCGAGCAGGAGTCTGGCTATCTTGGGAGATCGTGACAACCATCCCCCAGAAGGAACTGCGCAACCAAGTCGGGCAGATCTTGCGCCGAGCCGAAGCCGGTGAGGTGATGACGATCACCGTCGCCGGTCGGCCGGTGGCGACTCTGGGTCCCGCGTCCAGTAGGAGGTGGGTCGGGCCGGAGCGTCTGGCGGCCGTCTGGGGGACGCCCCAGCCCAGGACGCTGGCAGAGGACCTCGAGCGGCTTCCGGCGGCGCCGGCGGATCCTTTCGCTTGAGCACCGCAGTTGCGGGCCCTGCTGGACACATCGGTCCTGATTGACGGGGACCCCCCGGGAGACGTAGAGGGAGCGATCAGCGTCGCCACTCTGACCGAGCTTCACTTCGGTGTGCTGGTGGCCTCCGATGACGATGAGCGGGCGCTTCGGGCACAGAGGCTCGGGGTGATCGAAGCCATTTTCGACCCCATTCCGATCAATGACGCGGTGGCGCGCGAGTGGGGTCGCCTCGTCGCGACCGTCGCGAGCCGCGGCGGCCAACCCAGGCGCAGGGCGATAGACCTTGCGATAGCCGCGACCGCGAATGTCGAGGCGGTACCCCTAATCACGCGCAACGCCGGCGACTTCGTCCTGATCGAGGAGCTCGTCGACGTTCGCGCTGCCTGAGCCGAACTGAGCCACAGTCGCAGATCCCTTCGAGAACACGAAAGCCCTCCGCAAGGAGGGCTCAGTGGTGGTCGTGAGAGACAAAGCGGGGGCGGGATTCGAACCCGCGACCTTCGGGTTATGAGCCCGAAGTCGAGTGATCATGATCATTCTGCTTCGCGTCTCAACTCTAGGTCGGCGCCGATCTTGCTTATTCGTAACAACTCTCCATAGACTCTCCCTCCATCGCCCGGCACCCCTCAAAGCCGCTTCGGGAAGCCGTCGAGGAGACGGCGCGAGCTGCCGAGCGGGAGCAGACAGCGCGTCGTAAGAAGCGGGGCGGCCGCCCGTCAGATGTCTTCGGCGGCGAGATTCGGCGTCGCGACGTCTTCCCGCTCCTCGTCCTCCATCTGATCCGGGCCGAGCCCTCCTACGGCAACCAGCTGATCGAGGAGATCGAGGCGATCACCCAGGGGGTGATCTCGGTCAATCCGAATACGATGTATCCGCTGCTGCGGGAGATGGAGGGCAAGGGGTTGATCGAGGGGAGCTGGGAGCATCCGGACAAGCGCACGCGGCGCTTTTATGCGATCACGAAAGACGGGGAGGCCGAGTACCGGCGCTTGACCGAGGAGGTCGAGCCGTTCCTCGACTCGGTGATTCGCTCGGTCACTCTGATCAAGCGCGAGATTTACGGTGGGCGCTGAGGACACCCCGGTTGCACCGGCGCCGGCAAGCGCCGGGACCGGGCTCTCAACATGGGCCCTCTGGTTCGGGGGCGGCGCCTTCTTCACCTGTTACCTCGGCCAGGTCAGCCTCGGGGTGATCCAGCCGTCGATCATCTCCGACCTCGGCCTCACTCCCTCCGAGGGGCAGTGGGTGGTCAACTCCTTCTTCATGGCGATGGCGATATTTGCCGCGCCGGGCGGGCGGCTCGGCGACTTCTACGGGCACCGCCGAGTGTTGCTGATCGCGCTCGCCATCTTCGCCGCCGGCTCGCTCTCCGCCGCCGTCTCGCAGGGCTTCGTCTGGCTGGTGGTCTCGATCGGTATCGCCGGGATGGGTGCCTCGACCCTCTATCCCTCCTCGGCGGCGATGATCGCCAACCGCGTCCCGCAGGAGCACCGCGGCGACGCGCTCGGCAAGTATTCGGCGATCGGGGTGACGGTGTTGGTGATCGGCCCGGTGCTCGCCGGGCTGATGACCGAGGCGTTCAGCTGGCGGGCGATGTTCGGGCTGCAGATGGTGGTCGCGCTCGGGCTCGCCGCGCTCGGGCTGGCTGCGGGTCGACAACCGCCCCGCAGCTCCGCCCGAGCGCTTCGACACCACCGGCTTCTGCGTCCTCGCCGCCGGGCTGATCGCCCTCCTCGTCTCGCTGATGCAGGCGCTCACCTGGGGCTGGGACTCCCCTGCGACGATCGCCCTGTTCGCGGTCGGCCTCGCGGTGCTCGGCGGCTTCGGCGCCCTCGAGCTGCGGCGCTCCCACCCGCTGCTCGACGTCTCCCTGCTCCGGCGCCGCCAGATGCGCGGGATCGTCCTGGCGATGTTCGCCGCGCAGTTCACGGTCAACGGCTACTTCATCTACATCGCCACCTTCTTCCAGCACGTGCTCGGCTACGGGGCGCTGCTGGCCGCGGTGGCGATGGTGCCGGCGATGCTGATCGCTCCGCTCCTGAACATCGTCACCGGGCGGGTCACCGACCGGATCGGCCCCCGCACCCCGGCGATCCTCGGCTTCAGCGGCGCCGCGGTCGCCTACGCCTGGATCTCGCTCACCGTCGACAACGATTCCTACCTCGCCCTGCTGCCCGGCCTGCTCCTGCTCAGCCTCACCAACGCGCCGATGTTCACCTCTCTGCTCACCGGGCTCTCCAACGCGGTCTCAGCCTCCGAGCGCGGCGACGCCAACGCCCTCGTCCTCACCGTCCGCTGGATCGGCGCCGCCACCGGCACGGCGGTCCTCGGGGTCGTCGTCCAGAGCGGCCTCTCCGCCGGCCAGCTCCCCGGCGCCTCGGCCTACTCCGATGCCTTCTGGATCGAGGCGGCGGTTGTGGCGCTCGGGGCGCTCGCCTGCCTGGTGCTGCTGCGCGAGCCGCGCGAGGCCAAGCGGCACGCACACCACCTCACCAGGCCGCACTTCTAGCTGGAGGACCGCGGGCGCCGCATTGCCGCGAGCAGCCGCGCCGCCGTGTCAGGATCCTGCTCGACCGGGGTGCCGCGCCGCCGTACCACCAGCCTGGTCAGCGCCCCGAGCAGGATCGGCGCCCCGATCCCGAGGGCGAAGAAGGCGAGCGGAGTGTCGATCCGAGTCACCATCCACTCGAAGTTCATCCCGAAGAAGCCGGTGACGAAGGTCAGCGGAAGGAAGATCGTCGCCACCACGGTCAGCCAGTACATGGTCTCATTGAGGCGCAGGTCGACCAGCTTGGCCATCGAGTCCGCCGCCGAGTCGATCGCCTCGGTGAGCCGGTTGAGCTGATCGTAGATGCGCTCGAAGTAGTCCTCGGAGTCGGACTCCAGTCCCTTGACTCGGCCGACCTCCTCGCTGATCCGCTCGAAGATCCCCCGCTGGGGGCCGATCCGCCGCCGCATCGAAGCCAACCGCGAGTTGATCGCGCGCAGGGTGGTCATCCTCACCCGCCCTGTGCGCAGGTTGGTCGACATCAGCTGCAGGCCCTCGAGTGCAATTTCGGCCTCGTTCAGGGCGTCGAAGCCGGTGGCGACCATCGCGTCGAGGACGGCGTAGACGACGTACTGCTCGCTCCGTCCCTCGGCGTCATAGGAGGGCAGGCGGTCGGGGAGGGGCGCCCGGCTGTGGTGGAGGGTGAGCATGTAGGAGCCGTGGACGAGGACGTGGACCTCGCTGGGGCGCAGCGCGTGCATCCCCTCGGGCTCCGTCTGCCCGGACTCGAGGAAGCAGGCTAAGGCGAAGACGACGTGCTCGGAGTCGGCGTGGAACTTGCGCGAGGGCGGCGTCGACTCGTTGAAGTCCAGCAACGGCCCGAGGGCGTCCTCGGGAATGCGGAGGACTTCCTTCAGCGCCTCGGCGCTCGCCTCGTGGGTCGAGGCATCGATCCAGAAGAAGCTGTCGGCATCGAGCAGCGCCCTGATCCGCTCGCGATCACCCAGCCCTTCGACGATCTCGCTCACTCTGCCCCGCAGGCTAGGGCGGGCGCAGGACGGCGCCGGCGCCCGCCCGCGCGGCTCAGACGGCGGTGCTTCTAGGGGATCTGGTAGTCGTGGATCTTCACCTCGAGGTAATCGGCGTCGGGCATCTGGGCGACCATCTCCTCGCCCATCGCCTCCTTCATCGCCGGGATCAGCCGCTCCTCGCGGAAGCGGTCGAAGTGCTCGCGCGACTCCCAGATGTTGAAGACCTGGAAGACGCCCTCGAGCTCGCCGGCCGAGTGGAAGATCATGCCGTCGGGGGGGTTGCCCTGGTTATCGAGAACCGCGCTCACCTTGTCGTACTCGGCGGCGCCCGCCTGCTCGGAGAACCGGTTCAGCAATCCAATCGCCATCTCTCACCTCCAGCTTCGGGGTACAGTGTCGGATCAGACCCTACCCGCGGCGGCGCCCCGGCGCCAGGGTCCCGCGGCTAGGGTGCCCGGAGGCGATGGGACGGCGAGCCAGGTGAGCGGCGCGGAGGCCGGCGGCGGGCCGCGACGGCCCCAGCCGCACCGCCGCCTACGTGGCGCTCTTCCGCGCCATGGAGACGAGGCTGCCGGCGGAGCGCCGCCTCTTCTCGGACCCCTACGCTGAGGCCTTCCTCAACGCCCGCCTGCGCGGCGCCCTCGACCTGGCACGGGTGCCGCTCACCGGCGGCGCCGTCGCCGCCTACATCGACCGCCGCTGGCCCGGGGCCCGGGTCGCCGTCCTCGTCCGCACCCGGTTCATCGACGAGGCCCTGGAGGCGGCGCTGGCCGCCGGCACCGCGCAGGTGGTGATCCTCGGCTCGGGCTTCGACGCCCGCGCCTACCGGATGGAGGCGCTCCGCGAGGCCCGCGTCTTCGAGGTCGATGAGCCGGCGACCCTGGCGGAAAAGCGGGAGCGGATCGAGTCGCGCCTCGGCTCGATGCCCGTCCATGTCCGCACCGTCGCCGTGGACTTCGAGCGCGACGACCTCGCCGAGCGGCTCACCGCCGCCGGCTTCGAGCCGGGCGAGCCGGCCTTCTTCATCTGGGAGGGGGTGACCGGCTACCTGAGCGCCGAGGCGGTCGATGCGACCCTGCGCAAACTCGCCGAGCTCGGCGCGCCGGGCAGCCGGGTCGTCTTCACCTTCCTCGACGCCGGGCCGCTGGCCCGGGAGGGCGGGGAGGAGGGCGCCGGGGCGACGATCGACGTCGTGCGCCGGGCCGGGGAGCCGTTTCGCTTCGGGCTCGACCCGGCTGAGCTGCCTGACTACCTCGCCGAGCGCGGCTTCGCCCTTCTCGAGCAGGCCTCCTCGGCCGAGCTCGCCGCCCGCTACCTGCACCCGCTCGGCCGCCGCCCGGTCGCCTCGCCCTTCTTCCGGATCGCCCTGGCTCAGTCGGCGGGCTGAGCGGGCTCGAGGATCACCACCGGGATTCGCCGCTCGGTGCGCTGCCGGTAGCGCTCCCAGTGGGGGTTGTGGGCGATCAGCAGCGGCCACAGCCGCCGCCGCTCCTCCTCGCTCGCCTCCCGCGCGTGGACCGGCATCCGCTCGGTGCCGATCTGCACCTCGGTGTCGGGGTGGGCGCGGAGGTTGTGAAGCCAGGCAGGGTTGCGGGGATGGCCGCCCTTGGAGGCGACGATCACCAGGTCTCGGCCGTCGCGCATGTAGACGAGCGCGGAAGTGCGGCGCGTGCCGCTGCGCGCGCCGACGTGGTCGAGCAGGAGCAGCGAGGGCAGCCCCGGCATGCGGCCGCCGATCCGCCCCTTCGTCGCCCGGTAGATCGCCGCATGAGCGGCCATCAGCCGCCACAGCAGCGGCCAGGAGCGATCGGCGAGGTCGAGGTAGTCGGGCAACGGCGCTGATCGTAGGGCTGAGCCGCGACCGGCGGAGGGTGGGATGCTTGGCGGGCGATGACCGAGGTCCGGATCCCGACCCTCCATGGCGAGATGCCCGCCTACCTGGCGACGCCTGAGGGGGCGGGCCCATGGCCGGGAGTCGTGGTCGTCCACGACGCCTGGGGCATGAGCCGCGAGCTTCACAGCCAGGCCGAGTGGCTGGCTGGCGAGGGCTTCCTCGCGCTCGCACCGGACCTCTTTCACTGGGGCAGGAGGTGGAGATGCCTGATCTCGATGATCCGCGACTGGACCCGACCGCTCAGCGACCTCGACGCGGCCCGAAGCTGGCTGGCCGAGCGGGTGGAGTGCACCGGGAAGCTCGGAGTGATCGGCTTCTGCATGGGTGGCGGCTTCGCGCTGATGCTCGCCGCCGGCCACGGCTTCTCCGCCGCCAGCGTCAACTACGGCGGCCTCACGGAGGAATCCGAGCGGGCGCTGCCACGGGCCTGTCCGATCGTCGGCAGCTATGGCGAGAAGGACCGCTGGTCGGGAGTGCTGAAGAGCGCTGAGAAGCTGGAGCCGGCGCTGAGCGCGGCGGGAATCGAGCACGACATCAAGCTCTACCCCGACGCCGGGCACGGCTTCCTCAACGACTACCGCCCGGGCGAGCTCTCCGTGCCTACCCGGGTGCTAGCGAAGCTGGTGGCCGCCGAATACCACGAGCCCTCGGCCCGCGACGCCCGCCGGCGGATCCTCGCCTTCTTCCGAGCAAACCTGGGCGAGGCGGGCGCCACCGGGGGCCGCCCCGAGCCCTCATAGACTCGCCCGATGGCCAAGGTCGCCGCGGAGCTCCGCATCCCCGCCTCGCTCGCCGAGACCTGGGATCTCTACTTCGACCCGACTCGCTGGGCCGAGTGGGTGGATGAGTTCCGCGCGATCGACTCGCTGCGCGACGGCTACCCGCAGGTGGGGGGGAGTCTGGTCTGGCACTCGGGGCCGTCGGGGCGGGGCCAGGTCACCGAGACCGTGCTCGAGCACGAGCCGCGAAGCCGTCACCGGATCCGCTACTCCGACCCCTCCTCGGAGGGCGAGCAGACGACCAGCTTCCGGATCGAGGGAGAGGGCACGGTGGTGCGCATCGAGCTCAACTACTCGCTGGTCAAGGGAGGCATCCTCAGCAGCATCACCGACCTCCTCTTCATCCGCTCTCAGATGGGGGGGATGCTCGGGCGGACCCTGGAGGGGTTGCGGGCCGAGGCAGAGGCGCAGCGCACGGTGCCCTAGTTCGGGCCGCCGACGATTCCCGAGTGCTAGCATCAAGTCATCAAATAGACGATGCTTTGATGACATCATGCGCACTACGCTGACACTTGACCCCGATGTAGCGGCGGAGATCCAGCGCCGCCGCCACGGCGAGCGCGGCCTGAAGGAGGAAGTCAACCGCCTGCTGAGGCTCGGCCTGCTCCACGACGAGGACGGATCCGAAGCCCGGGAACCCATCCGCACCCGCGCCTTCTCGGTCGGCAAGCCGCTCGTCGCGGATCTCGACGACGTCGCCGGGGCCCTGGCGCGCGCCGAGGGTGAGGCGTTTCGCTGATCCTGCTCGACGCCAACCTGCTCGTCTACGCCTCGATCCGTGAGCTGCCCCAGCACGGGCGGGCCCGGCCCTGGCTCGACGAGCGGTTGGCGGGCGTGGCCCGGGTAGGGTTGCCCTGGCCCTCGATCCTCGCCTTCCTGCGGCTGGTCGGCAACCCGCGCCTGTTCGAGCGCCCCGTCCCCCTCGCGGATTCCTGGCAGCAGGTGCGGACCTGGCTGTCCGCAGCTCCGGCCTGGATCCCAACGACGACCGATCGCCACGCCGACGTCCTCGAGCAGCTGATGCCGGAGGTCAACCGCCCCGACCTCCTACCCGACGCCCACCTCGCGGCGCTCGCGATCGAGCACGGCCTCACCGTCTGCAGCACCGATGGCGACTTCGCCCGCTTCCCGAACGTGCGCTGGGAGAACCCGCTGGCGGAGGCTTAGACGCAGGGAGAATCCCGGCGATGATCGAGCGCTCCTTTCGGACCATGGGCACCGAGGTCCGCGTGCTGATCGGCGCCCGCCTCGACGCCGGGCTTCCCGAGCCCGAGGCGATGGCGGCGCAGGTGGAGGCGGCGCTGATCGACTTCGACCGGCGGCTCTCGCGGTTTCGGCCCGAGAGCGAGCTCTCCCGGCTGAACCGCGACCCCCGCGAGGTGGTGCCGGCATCGGCCCTGCTGCGGAGTGCGGTGCGGGCCGCGATCTGGGCGGCGGAGCGCACCGGCGGCCTCGTCGACCCGACCCTCCTGCCCGAGCTGGAGGCGATCGGCTATGCCGAATCCCGCGTCGGCCTCGCCTCCTCTCCACTCTCCGAGGCACTGGCCGGCGCCCCGCCGCGGCGCCCGGCGAGGCCGAGCCCGGCGGCGGCCTGGAGGGGCTTCGACGTCAGCGAGGACGAGGGCGCGATCCGGCGCCCGCCCGGGCTGATGTTCGACAGCGGAGGCATCGGCAAGGGCATGGCCGCGGACATGATCGCCGCACGGCTCTCCCCGTATGCGCGCTACGTGATCGACTGCGGTGGCGACGTCCGGGTCGGGGGCAGGCTGCCCTGGGACGAGCCGGTCGAGATCGAGCTGCGCCACCCGCTGAGCGGCGAGGCGATCGAGACCTTCCCGGTCACCAGGGGGGCGGTGGCGACCTCGGGAATCGACGCGCGCCTCTGGCGCACCGCCGCCGGCCACGCCCATCACCTGATCGACCCCTCCAGCGGCGATTCGGCCTGGACCGGCCTGATCAGCGCCAGCGCCCGCGCACCGACCGCGCTGGAGGCCGACACCCTGGCGAAGGCGGCGCTTCTCAGCGGGCCCGCCGGGGCCCGCGAGTTCCTGCAGCCGCACGGCGGGCTGATCGTCGCCGACGACGGCGGCGTGGAGCGGATCGGGGCGGCGGGAGGAGCAACCCAAAGTAAAGAGGCGGCAAAACCCCGATGCCGTCGGCGAATCGCGACGTAGACTCGGCGGTCGAGATGGTTTTCGAGCGCGCCGACAGCGGCAGCGAGGGCCACGCAGAGAGCGAAATGCGGGGTAACAAGTGAGCGACGGGGTCCTGATCGCCGGCGGCGGGCTGGCCGCGCAGCGCTGCTGCGAGACCCTGCGCTCCCAGGGGTTCGAGGGGAGGATCAGGATCGTCTGCGAGGAGGAGCGCCGCCCCTATGACCGCCCGCCCCTCTCCAAGGCAGTCCTCTCCGGGGATCGGGAGCCCGAGGCGCTCGCCTTCCGCCCGGCCGACTGGTACACGGAGCGCGAGATCGAGCTGCTGCTCGGCGAGAGAGCGGTCGCACTCGACCCCGGACGCAGGACGGTCACCCTCGACTCCGGCGCGACCCTCGGCTATGACTCGCTGCTGATCGCCTCGGGAAGCCGCCCCCGCGTGCTTCCCGGCACCGAGCAGTTCGCCGGAACCCACACCCTGCGCACGGTCGAGGACGCGGTTCGCCTGCGCGATGCGCTTCGCCCCGGCGCCGCCCTGGTCGTGGTCGGCGCCGGCTTCATCGGCCTCGAGGTCGCGGCGACGGCGCGCAGCCTCGGCCTCGGCGTCACCGTCCTGGAGGCGGCTCCCGCACCGCTGCTCCGGGTTCTGGGGCCCCGGCTCGCCGGCTGGTTCGTCGAGATGCATCGCGCCGAGGGGGTCGAGGTCCTGCTCTCGGCCCATGTGGCGCGGCTCGGCGAGGGGAGCGACGGCACCGGCTGGGTCCAGCTGACCGACGGACGGCGACTCGAGTGCGACGCGCTGGTGGTCGGAATCGGGATCGAGCCCGCGACGGAGTGGCTCGAGGGCAGCGGGCTCGACCCCGGGGGCGTGCCGACCGACTCCAGCGGCCGTACGGGTGCCCCCGACGTCTACGCCGCCGGCGACAGCGCCCGGCAGCTGAACTCGGTCACCGGTGCCCATGAGCGCAGCGAGCAATGGGAGGCGGCCTCCCGCCAGGGTGCCCAGGTCGCGCGGGCGATCCTCGGGCTCGACCCCCTGCCTCTCGCGCTTCCCTCGTTCTGGACCGACCAGTACGGGCTGCGAGTGCAGCTGATCGGCGACGCGCGCGAGGCCGATCAGATCGAGATAGACGGCGACCCGGATGAGCGTGACTTCAGCGCGCTGATGTGGCGCGAGGGGAGCCCGGTGGCCGGCATGGCCGTTGCTCGCCCCAGGGACCTCGCGGCGATGCGAAAGCAGATCGTGGCCGGCACTTCAGACCCCGAGAGGAGCGAAGATGAGCTACGTACCGCGAGTTGATGAGGGCGCCTGCGCCGCGCACGGGGACTGCGTCGAGCTCGCACCGGCGGTGTTCGCGCTCAACGACACCGCCCACGTGATCGGCGAGGGTCCTCCGGAGCTGATCCTCGAGGCGGCCGAGATCTGCCCCTCGGTGGCGATCGCCGTGATCGACACCGACACCGGCGAGCAGGTGTACCCCTAGCCTCGATGGTTCCCCGGACCCGCACCCCGGTGGCGATTCCGCCCTGGCCCGCGCTCGCGGCGGCGCTGGCCGCGCTGGTGCTGCTCGCCCCGGGCTGCGGCGGCGACACGCGCCGCGGCGAGGGCGAGACCGGCACGGTCGCGACCAGCGCCACGACGACCGGGGCCCAGCCCCCGGCGGGGCAAACCGGTGGCGTCCCGAAGGTGCCGAGCAGCGCCGTTTCCGATCCCGCCAGGAGGGCGTACATCGGCCGGATCGACCGGATCTGCAGCAAGCTCGACCCCGAGCAAGCCGGCGCCCGCGAGCGGGTCGGCAAGTCGACCAACGAAGGCGAGGCGGTCAAGGCGTATGACGGCACGATCGCACTTTGGACGAAGCAGCTGTCTGAGATCAAGGCCATTCCGGCTCCGCCCGGGGACCGCTCCGCCCTGCAGGCCAACCTGTTCGACCCGATCCGCCGCCAGCTTGTCCTGCGTCGCCAGATCCGCAACGCCCTCGCCGCGGTGGACGTGCCGAGGTTGCGGCAGCTTCGCGGCGAGCTGGACAACCTGACCGTGGCGCTGACGGCGTTTGCCCGTGGCTACGGATTCCGGGTCTGCGGGGAGGGGGGATGAATCGATGACCGAGACCCCCGTGACCCCGGGCGATGGCGGCGCGGCCGAAAAGCCGCCGGCACGACCCACGGCGCGGCGACCGCTGCCGAGCCCGCTGGCGGTGATCACCGCAGCGCTCGGGTTGTTCTTCGTCATCCTGACCCTGCTGGCGATCCAGGTCCGAAGCGGCAGGGATCCCGCGCTGGGGCCGGGGCCTGCAGTCCCGGCCGTGAGCCAGCCGGCGGGCAAGGGCGGGCAGGTCAAGCAGGCGACGACGATCGTCTCCCGCACCTCGCCGGTGGCGCCGTGAGCCCGGCGGCGGGTCGCGCAGCCCAAGCGGTCGCAGCCCGGCCCTCCCCGGCTCAGTTGATCGCGGCGATCGCGGTCCTCCTGGCCCTCGCGGGGCTGGCGGCCTACACGATGTTCAGCGGGCCTACCACGGTCGCCGTCAGCGGCCCGGCGCAGGTGCCCGCCAAGCAGGCCCCGCCCCCCCGCGGTGGGGAGCCCGAGTCCCCCGAAGGCAACCGCGGTGACTGAGCCCGACCCTGCCAACTACCCCTGGTGGCTGGTGGCGCGCTCGGCCGGCATCGTCGCCTTCTTCCTGGTCGCGACCGCGGTGCTGATCGGCCTCTATCTGGCCTCGAGCCTGCCGAAGCCCCCGGGTCTGAAGCGCAACCTGGTCAAGGTCCACCAGCAGGTGGCGCTGACCGGGCTGGTCGCGATCGCCGTACACGGCATCTGCCTGCTCGGCGACAAGTGGCTCAGCCCCGGCATCACCGGGATCGCGATCCCGTTCACGATCGGCTACCGCCCCCTCTGGGTCGGGCTGGGCATCCTCGGCGGCTACCTGGCTCTCCTGCTGGGGCCGACCTTCTACATGCGGCGCCGGATCGGGGCCCGACGCTGGCGCCAGATTCACCGCGCCACGGTGCTGGTCTACGCGCTTGCCGTCGTCCACTCGCTGGGCTCGGGCACCGACGGGGCCAGCCTCTGGATGCAGGTGATCGTGATCGGCAGCGCCGTTCCGATCGTGGTTCTGCTCGCCCTCCGCTACGGGGGCCGGCCCGCCCGGGCTGCCCCCGCCGCCAGGCGCCAGCCGCAATCACAGAGCGCCGAGCTGGGCGCCTAGCCCCCCTTCGCATAGATTCTGGGCCGTGAGCACCGAGACCGCCAGCGAGCCCGAGCTCGGCGCCCGCGAGACCGAGCGGATCCGCAATCGGGTGCGGCTGATGGTCGAGATCACCGCCCGCTCGGGCAGCTACCGCAAGGGCCTGGCGAAGGCCGCCGGCAGGCTCACCCCGGAGGAGGCGGCGATCATCGCCGACCTCGAGCAGCACGGCCTCGACGTCGAGCAGCTGCGCGACGTGCTCTGCGGCGGCCACGTCCTGGTCGATGAGCCCTCGCTCTATCAGCGCTGGCGCTTCCCGAAGGGCAGCCGGGAGCGGATCTCCAGCCACCACAAGTCAATTAATAAGAAGGAGTTTCCCGACATCGGCATGAAGGGCCCGCTGGTCCGCGAGAAGCTCCACGGCCGCACCAGCGACGGCACCTGGGTTCAGCTGGAGAAGACGCCCGCCTCCCTGGGGGCGCGCAAGCTGCCGAGCTGGCAGGACGTCCAGCACCTGATCGACTACATCGTCTACCGGGTGACGAAGCGAAACGTCGGGCCGTGGGGGCTCTCGGGGAAGACCGAGCGGCGGCCGATGTATCTCTCGCCCGACCTCGGCGCGACGGTGCCGCTGCCGGAGGTGGCGAGCGACGAGCTGACCGGGGCCCTGAGCCGGATCGAGGAGGACGACGACACGACCTCGGCCTCGCCCGACCTGGCGCGCCGCTTCCCGCCCCCCGATCGCGCCAACGACCTGCTCGAGATCGCCTTCCGCCCGGGCGAGTCTCCCGGGCGGGGCCTGTTCGGCGGCTCCGACGTCTGGATCACCGAAACGGCCTCCGAGGCGGCTCGAGAGGTGTTCGCGCGCGATGATGACCCCGCTCCGCCGTGGAGCCTGCCGCCGGCGGGCGAGACCAGGGCGGGCGAGGTCAGGGCAAGCGAGGACCGCTCGATCCCGTGCGCGATTCGGCTCGTTCCGGCGCCGCGGGCCGGCTCGCCGGCCGAGGGCGGGAGCGGGTGATGGCGCCCGAGGAGAACCGGGACGGCGTCCCGGAGGGGCTGATCACCGCCGTGGTCGAGCTGGTCGGCACCGGGCCGGTGGCGCTCGGCGCCTACACCCTCGCCGAGATCGCCGCCGTCGACGGTGTCATCGACTTCATCGAGCGCGAGCCGGCGCCGGAGCTGGTCGCCGAGGCTGTGCGCTCGCTCGCCGCCCGCAACCTGATCACCACCGACCCCGGCGCCGACCGGGTCGACGTGCGCGGCGATCTCGGCATCGCCCTCGCCTTCCAGGAGCGCTCCCGGAAGGTCGTCGACGTCCGCGTGACCGGCACCGAGCCCGACCAGCCCTGGCGCTTCCTGCTGATGACCCAGCCCGAGGGCGTCACCCTGGAGGCGCTGATCGACGCCCTCGGCATCCACCTCTACGCGCTGCGCACCAGCGGCGAGGCGCTGGAGCGGCTCTGGGACCGCCTCCCCTCGGGCGACCGCGGTCCCAAGGACGCCGAAGCCGACGCCGTCCTCGCCGCCAGCCCGCGGACGGCGCTGATCACCGCGTCGCGCTGGTCAGACGACGGAAGCCGGGAGAGCACCGACATCGTCCTGGCCGAAAGCGAGGGAACCCTCCACGCCTTCGCCCGCGATCCGCAGCAGCCCTCG
>CAVRGL010000009.1:0-158254 GCA_963720735.1 uncultured Actinomycetes bacterium | reverse complement strand
CTGAGCCGAAACGGGGATGAGATCCGCCATTTCATGGGGACATCGACCTTCGCCGAGTACACGGTGATGCCGATCGCCCTCGCCAAGATCGACCCCGAGGCGCCCTGGAGGGGGCCTGCCTGTTCGCCTGCGGCCTCTACCGGCCTCGGCGCGGATCAACACCGCCAAGGTCAGCGAGGGCTCGACCTGCGTCGTCTTCGGCGCCGGGATGGTCGGCCTCGGTGCCGTCGCCGGCTGCCGCCTGCAGGGCGCCGAACGGATAATCTGCGTCGACCTCTCACCGGAGCGGCTGGAGCTGGCCAGCGGCCAGGGCGCGACCGAGACGATGGTGGGCGGCGACGGGGCGGTCGAGCGGATCCTCGAGCAGACAGACGGTTTCGGCGCCGATTTCACCTTCGAGGCGACCGGCAACGTCGCGGTGATGCGCCAGGCGGTTGAGGCGGCCCGATAGCATGGGGGCCCTGCACCGTCGCCGGGGTCGCCGGCAAGGGAGAGACCCTGGACATCGTCCCCCGCTTCCTGATCACCGGGCGGCGCGTCGCCGGATCGTCGTTCGGCGGAGTCAAGGGACGCGAGGGAGTGCCGAAGCTGATCGAGCGCTGGCTGGGCGGGGAGATCGACGTCGATCCCTTCATCCGCACCATCTGACCCGGACGAGGTCAACCGCGGCTTCGAGCTGTGGAGGCCCAGGACGCATCCGCAGCGTCATCAACTACGACTGAGAGGACCGAGAGTTGATCCTGCAGCGCACCGAAAACCCAGAGTGGCTCTCCAACGCCTACCTGGTCGTCGACGAGCCCGGCGGCACGGGCGTGCTGATCGACGGCAACGGGGTGCTCGAGCCGCTGCTCGAGCGGGCCGAGCGCGAGGGGACCGAGGTCACCCACATCCTCCTCACCCACTCGCACCGACCACCTGGCGGGGATCGCCGAGGCCCGGGAGCGGCTCGGCAACCCAGCACTGGTCGCCCATCCGGCGGTCGCCGAGGAAATCTCCGAGGAGGTCACCGAGACGATCGAGGGAGGCGGGAAGCTGAGCACCGGCGAGCTCGAGATCGAGGCGATCGATACACCGGGCCACGCTGCCGGGCACCTCGCGTATGTGATCGACGGCACCGATGTGATCACCGCCGACGTCCTCTTCAAGGGAACCGTCGGCGGCACGAAGGCGCCGGGCGCCAGCGGCTTCGACGACCTGCGCTCTTCGGTGATGGACAAGCTGATGAAGCTGCCGCCCGAGACTCGCGTCCATCCCGGCCACCGGGAGCCGACGACGATCGGCGATGAATGGGAGTCGAACCCGTTCATCCGCGTCTGGCGCGGCCTCGAGCCCGAGGGTGACGAGCAGGTCCGGGTCTGGGAGAAGGAGGCGACGATGAAGCTCTGGGCGCCGGACTACGACGGCGGCAACAAGGCTTGGATCGTGTTCACCGACAGCGGCGAGGAGGCGATCGTGGGCGGCTCCCAGGTCGAGCGCTAGCGGGCGCGGGACGCCACCCGGCGGAACTCGACCACGGTGTGAAAGACGCGGGTGGTCGCGCCCGCGGTGTATTGCTGGGCGGTATTCGAGGCCCCCAGCGGAACCCGCAGGCTTATCCTTCCCCGCCGCCCGGCGCGCACCACCCGCTGCCCGTCCCCGCCCGCCGAGTGGATCTTCACCCGGTAGGCGGCGCCGGGAGCCAGCAGCGGCGCCGTCGTCACCCGGGCGCTGCCGCTGCCGCTGAGGCGAAAGCCGCGAGGACCGGCCGCACCGAGGCTGCTGAACTCGAGCGCCTTGCGGCGGATCTGCACCCGCCAGCCGAAGACCGAGTAGCCCGGCTCGATCGAGCGGTAGGTGACGGTCGCGGGAGCCGGCTCAGGACTGGCGAAGACGCGCATCAGGTGGGGAAGGGTGCGCTTCAGGTCACGCTGCCAGTAGGGCCAGGTGTGACCGCCCGGTCCGTAGTCGTCCCAGATGTTGGGGATCCCGAGCCGGGCCAGCTTGTCGTGGAAATCGAGGCTCATCGCGTGGACCACCCTCTCGAACACGTCGCCGCCGCCGAAGGGCCCGCCCGGCTCGCCGTTGCCGGTGCGGATCGTCAGGTCCACGGGCCGCAGGTTCTCCGCCAAGTCGGTGGGGTTGTGTCCCCGCCAGCGAACCTCCTGCTCCTCCCTCGGCCCGTAGATCGCGTCCGGGGTGATCGCGATGTCCGCCGCGTTGTTGGTGTCGACGGCCCCCGAGAAGCTGGCGGCGGCGGCGAAGTCGTCGGGGTGGCGCGCCGCGTAGTGCATCGCCCCGTAGCCGCCCATCGAGAGCCCTGCGATGGCCCGTTCGCTCCTCGAGGCGAGCGTCCGGTAGCGCGCGTCGATGAAGCCGAGCAGCTGGCCGATGTGGTAGTTCTCCCACTCCGGCGGCCCGAAGGCGCCGCCGTTGAACCAGTTGACGTAGCCGCCATTGGGCCCGCTGTCGGGCATCACCACGATCAGCGGCCGGCCCGCGGTGAGCTCCTCCGCGTCGCCCTTGTCGGTCCAGGAGCGGTAGTCGTCGAGCGCGCCGTGGAGCAGATAGAGGACCGGGTAGCGCCTACGCGAGCCGGCGTAGGAGGCGGGCAAGAGGATGCGGACGTGGGTGTCGGCGCTGAGGTGGTCGCTGCGCAGGGTGAGCTCGCGCAGCCGCGGGTCGATCCGCTTCGAGGAGACCCGCTTCAGCCCGGCGACCCCCCTCGCCGACGCGGCAGTCGCGGCACACAGACCCAGCAGCGCCGACAGCGCCGCGAGCAGGATCAGGGTCCGCGGGCGGCTCACGGCTCGCAGACCGGGGCACCCTGGCGGCGCAGGCGGCGGAACTCCGTCACCTCACAGGTCGCGAGCGCAGCAGCGGACGATCTCGCTCCCATGCCCTCCTCCTTCCTGCTCGGTTTCCGTGCCGCGCCTAATATAGGCGCGACGATGCTGAGGGGGTTGGGAACGTGGCGGGCCGGTGCGCTCGCTGGTGTGCTGGTGGCGCTCGCGGTCCCGTCCGCGGCCGCGGCGGGCGGGCTCTCCGCGAAGACCTCGCGGGTGGACATCACCTCGCAGCGCGGAAGCGGCGCCTTCGGGAAGTGGACGGTGGATCGCTTCGGCCTGCCCTCCTACCGCTATGCGATCGACGAGGAGACCGACCCCAACGCCGCCCAGCCGGAGCTCGGCGGGCGCACCGACGCCTGGCATCAGCTCGGCAACGACCACATCGTCGCCGACGCCTTCAACCACGGCTACGTCCAGCTCTGGAGCCAGGACCGCCGCTATCAGTGGACCAACCTCTATGAGCCGGGCGCCGGCCACCTCGCCGGCGGTTTCGGCTACCTGCGCCTCGGGCCGAAGACGATCAGCACTATGTATGACGACCGGCCGCGCGGGGCCCGGACCGGCCGCTGGTTCGGGCTCGGTTATCTGCGGCGGCTGACCAGGGCATCAGGGGTCGAGGTATCCGAGCGGGTCTATGCCCCCTTCGGCGACGCCCCGATGCTGCTTCACGACGTCGCGATCACCAACCGCTCGGCGAGGACGCGCCGCGCCTCCTGGTTCGAGCTGTGGGACGTCAACCCCTACGACCAGAACGCCGCCCGGCACATCGGCCTCTCCCGCCCGGTCGCCTCCCACAATGGACGGCTGCTGCGGGTCCGCCAGCTCCCGGAGGGTCTCGACCGGCGACCGCTCTCGATCTACGCCGCGACCCTCAGGGGACCGCTCGCGGGCAACACGACCAGCGCCGAGTCGTTCTTCGGCGACGGGGGCAGGCGTCGGCCGGACTCGGTCCGCGCCGACCGGCTCGACGGCCGCCTCGCGCCGCCGGTCGCCCCCGGGGAAACCGGCAGCACCCTGTTCGCCTTCCGGGCGCCGCTTCAGCTGCGGCCGGGGCAGACGGTGCGGCTGCGCTACGCCTACGGCGCCGCGCACGCCGCGGCCATCCCGGCGCTGGTTTCGGAGGCCCGGGAGGACCGCTCCCCGTTTGCCCGCAGCGAGCGGCGCTGGGCGGGGTGGGTTCCGCAGATCCGCATCGGCCGCGGCAGGAGCTGGCTCTCGCGGGAGCTCCAGTGGGACGCCTACACGCTTCGCTCCGGCTCGACCTACGAGGAGTGCCAGGGCGCCCACCTGATCTCCCAGGGCGGCTATTACCAGTACGACTTCGGGCTCCAGGAGGCCTACCGCGATCCCCTCCAGCACATGCTGCCGCTCGTCTATGCCGACCCGCGGCTGGCGCTGGACGTGATCCGGGCCTCGGCCCGCGAGCAGATCCCGGGCGAGTTCACCCCCTACGGGCAGGGGCCGTTCTGCAGGGGAGTGCCCCTGCTCGGAACCTCGGGCGACCTCGACCTCTGGCTGCTGCTCTCCGCCAGCGAGTATGGCCTCGCGACCCGCGACCTGCGCGCCTTCGGCGAGCGGCTGCCCTTCGCCGGGGGCGGCTCGGCGACGCTGTGGCGACACCTGAAGGTCGCCTTCGCCCACCAGGAGAGCCTGCTCGGGCCCCACGGCGGCTATCTGACCGGCGCAAACGGCGACTGGTCGGATTTCTCGACCACGTTCCTGAAGATGAACGAGTCGATCCTGGTGGCGGCGCAGACCGCCTACGTCTATCCACGGCTCGCGGAGCTGGCCGAGGCGCGCGGCGATCGCGCCTTCGCCGCCCGCCTGCGGGCGGCCGGGGCGCGTGACCTGGCGACGGTGAGGTCCGAGTGGACCGGCGGCTGGTACTCGCGCGGCTACGGCAGCGCAGGGCGGATCGGCGCCGGTGTGATCTTCGGCGAGCCGCAGCCCTGGGCGGTGCTGGCCGGAGCGCCGAGCCCGGCCCAAGCGAGGACCCTGGTCGCCAACATCCGCCGTTTCCTCACCGGGATCGGGGCCCCGCCCCAGGTCAAAGGCCCGGCCCGCATCGGCTCCTCCCAGTCGCCGGCCCGAAACGACCCCGGCGTAAACGAGCGATCAGAGCCCCCCGCAGGGGTCGGCACCAACAACGCCGTCTTCGTGGGCGGTGCCTGGTACGCGGTCAACGGCTGGCTGACCTGGGCCCTCGGCACCCTGGATGGCACCGTTCCCAACGCCACCCGATACGCCCTCGACGAGCTTCAGCGGAACACGCTGACCGCCCACGCGACGGCCTTCCCCCACCACTGGGACGGGATCATCTCGGTCGACGACGTCTGCCACTCCTTCTACTCGGCCGACCCGGCGACCTGCGGGATCGGCCTGACCACGGGCTACGCGGGGCAGATCATGCATCAGCCGGCCTGGAGCCTGTTCGATGCGATCCGGCTCGCCGGGGTCGAGCCGACCCGCAGCGGTTTCCGGATCGACCCCCATCTCCCGGTCAAGAGCTTCGAGCTGCGCCTGCCCCGGGTCGGGGTGGCCCGCGATCGCCATCGGCTCCGTGGCTACGTCGAGCCGGTGCACACCTCGAAGCTGGCGATGGAGGTGACGGTGCCGGGCGCCGTGCGGGCGGTGCGGGTCGATGGGCGCCGTCGTGGTTTCCGCCGCTCCGGCGACGTGGTCCGCTTCTCGATGCCCGCCCCCGCCGGGCACCCCACCGACTGGGAGGTCTCATTGCGGTGAGCGGGCGGTTCGACCCGCGCCTGGCCGGGTAGATCCAGACCGTGAAGGCGAATGCCCGAATCCGCGGCGGCGCTTCGGCTCTGGGCGAGGCTGGCGGCTCGCCGCTCAACGCGGCGTCGCGATCGTCCGGCGCCTGCTGCTCGACAGCCGCAGCCCGCTATACGGGGGCTGGGGACGCGGCCGCGGCTCGGGGAAGCTGGAGAGCTTCGTCGAGGGCGCGATCAACGCCATGCGGGTCTCCCCCGACCTCTGATCGGGGCCCCGGACCCGCAGGAGCCCCCTCGGGCGAGGGGGCTCCTGCGAGGGCACGGGTTGAGGCGTTGGCTACTTGATGACCGCTTCCATCAGGGTCCAGCAGCCGTCCGTCGACTTGGCGGGGGTGAAGCCACCACCGGCCAGCAAAGGCGGCTGGTAGATGAGCGTGTTGTCTCCGCCGGAGCTGCAGCGGACCATGCTCGTGTACTTGGTCCTCATCGCCAGGTACTCGCCCCGCTTGACCGGGACGGTGACCTTGAACGACTCGACGTTGTAGTGGTCGGAGTCCCAGTTCTGCTGGCTCTGACCCTGGTAGTGGATCACCGGGCCGTTGCGCAGCACCTTGGCCTCGTTCGTCCCGAACAGGGTCGAGCGCTTGACCTTGGCGATCTGCAGCCGGAACGAGCCGGGGCCGCCGGCGACCAGTCGGATCCTGCGGATCGTGCCGGTCTTCGGAGCGCGCTCGCCGCCGTCAGGGCGGTAATAGGCCGAGTTCTCGACCATCGTGCACGACAGGCCCGGGTCCTGGTGGGTGCAGGGGTGACGGGCAGCGAGTTCGAGGGCTGCACCGTCGGGTCGAGCTTGGCGCCAAACTTGGTCGCCGCCCCCGCGTTCGCTGTCGGGACCGCCGCCAGCGCGGTGGCCGCGAGCACGGCGGCGATCGCGGTGCGGGCGAAGCGGCGGGTCTTGATCTTGGCGTTCATCTGGTGTGTCTCCTTGGCTGATGCTTTGGTTGGTCGGTGTTGCCGGCCAAGCTTCGGCCAGGAGCGCGGGCGCTCCCAGGGGGCCCAGGGCGGAAGCCGGGCGCCCGCCGGGGTGGTCGGGCTCACCCCCTGGTGGAACCCGGCGTCAGAGGTCGCGTTCGGAGATCAGACCGCTCTGCAGCGCCCGCTCGACCAGCCCGACCCGCTTCTGGTTCTGGGGCAGGTCCTCGACGCCGAACTTCTCGAACAGAGCTCGCAGGTGGGTCTTGACCGCATCGACGCTGAGGTGGAGCTCCCCGGCGATCTGCTGGTTGGTCGCCGGGGTGGCGAAGGCGGCTCCGTCCTTGAACGGCCGGCAGAGGGCGAGCAGCACCCTCAGCTGCCCCGGCGAGACGGTCGCGGCCTCGGAGACCTCGGCTGCGATCACCGTGCTCTCGCCGCTCTCCTCGCCCGGAACCCGGTAGAGGACCACGGTCTGCCCGAAGCGGATCATGTCCTGGTCGCGGAGGTGACGGCGTCCCCGCACCCGCTCGCCGTTTACGAAGGAGCCGTTGCGGGAGAGGCCGTCGTCGACCAGGGTGCACTCGTCGCGGACGACCTCGATCTGCGCGTGCAGGCCGGAGACCTCCTCGTCCCAGTCGATGCGGATGTCGGCAGAGCCGCGGCGCCCGACCCATAGCTCGCTCGTCCCGGCGGCGATCGGGACGATCCGCTGCTCCCCCCCGGCGTCGCGATAGACGATGAACGGGCGTCCCTCCCGCTCGGCCTCGATCTGCGCCTTCAGCTCGGGCGCGGTCGCTGCCCGCGGACCCTGCGGAGCGTCGCTCATGCCCTGATCCTAGAGAGCGCCCAAGCGCCACGGCATTAGCCGATCGGGCGCATCTCGACGAATGTGCGAGTGAGTATTGGGGTCGAGCTTGCCACACTGGAGCCAGTCCTTTTCCCACGGCAGGGAGGTCTCATCCGATGGCTAGCCCGACCCCAGGAGCCCAGTGACCGCAGGCGCGATCAGCGACTTCTTCTTCGTCTGGTACCCGGTCTTCGGGGTCGTCTTCATGGCGGGCCTGCTCTGCGTCTTCGCCCTGCTGCTGCGCCAGACGATGCGCTCGACCAAGCCGGAGACGATCCGCTCCAGCAAGACCGCGCAGTTGCGATGGGAAGACGTGCAGGGAGTCGACGCCGCCAAGGACGAGCTGATGGACGTCGCCGAATGGCTGCGCGACCCGGAGCGCTTCAAGGCGCTCGGAGCGCAGCCCCCGCGCGGTGTGCTGCTGTTCGGACCTCCGGGGACGGGCAAGACGATGCTGGCCAGGGCGGTCGCCGGTCAGGCCGGGGTCGACTTCTTCGCTGCCTCCGGCTCGAGCTTCGTCGAGATGTTCGTGGGCAGGGGCGCGGCCCGTATCCGGCGCCTCTTCAAGGAGGCTCGCAAGGCGGGTCGCGCGGTGATCTTCATCGACGAGCTCGACGCGGTCGGGGGAAGCCGCACCGGCGGGGGCGACGGAGGCAGCAGCGAGCGGGAGCAGGCGCTCAACCAGCTGCTGGTCGAGCTCGACGGCTTCGAGCGCGACCCGGCGACGGTGATCGTGATCGCCGCGTCGAACAACGTCAAGAAGCTCGACCACGCGCTGCTTCGCCCCGGCCGCTTCGACCGTCAGGTGCTGGTCGCCCCGCCGGACCGCGAGGGCCGCGAGGCGATCCTCCGGGCCCACGCCAGGGGCAAGCCCCTGGCCGATGACCTCGACCTCACCGACGTCGCCCGCAAGACCACCGGGATGACCGGAGCCCAGCTCGCCAACTCGCTGAACGAGGCGGCGATCATCGCCGGGCGGGCGGGGCGGGAGGCAACCCGGCGCGAGGACCTCGACGAGGCGCTCCTGCGCCAGTCGGTCGGCTCCCAGCAGTCGCGGCGGCTGACCCAGAAGGAGCGGCGGATCGTCGCCTATCACGAGGGCGGTCACGCCCTCTGCCGAAGGCTCGTCGGGCTCGACCCCCCGGAGATCCTCAGCATCGTCCCGCGCGGACCGTCGCTCGGCTTCGTCGGCCACTCGCCGCGGGAGGACACCTACATGCGCTCCCGCGACCAGCTTCTGGACGAGACGGTCACCCTGCTCGGAGGAAGGGCCGCCGAGGAGCTGGTGTTCGGCGAGGCCTACACGGGCGCCGCCGACGACCTCGCCCGCGTCCACGCCGTCTGCAAGCAGATGATCTCGGAGTTCGGGATGGGGATCGAGACCGGCTCTCCCCAGGACGCGCCCATCGCCCTGCCTACCGAGGACTACTCGCTGTCCGACCGCACCCGCCGCGACGTCGACCTCGGCGCGATGGCGATCGCCCGCGACGCCCACCGCCGCGCCCTCAGCCTGCTCAGCGCCAACCGGCGCTGCCTCGACGACCTGGCCGCGAGCGCGCTCGAGCGCGAGACCCTGACCCGGGAGGACCTCGACGAGATCTTCGCGGCGCACCGCCTGCAGACCTCCGAGCTTCCCGCGGTCGAGGCGGCCCTGATGGAGCTCTCGGACCAACGGCCCGACCCGGAGCCGCTCGCCTAGTCGCATCTCCTACGCGCTGGGCCCGGCCTCCTGGCGGTCGGTGGGGCCGGGTGGCTAACGTTTTCGCGTGAGAGTTCCGGGTACGCCGAAGGAGTCCGGCCGATTGCGCGGTTGCGCTGAGATCGCACCGCAAGGCTCCATCGCAACGCGCGCTCCTGCGCGGCCGGTCTCGCGGAACTGATCATCCGTGCCTGTGATGCCAGACCAAGCTCATAAACCTGGGGAAACCGAAACCGCCACCGAGGCGGGGCTGCCGAGGCTGGAAGGCGAGCCGGCCTTGTGGGGACGGCTGCGCGAGGAGGATGACCAGGCGGCGCGCGAGGAGCTGGTCAGACGCTACCTGCCTTACGCGACGAGCCTTGCCCGCCGCTACCGGGCCGCGGCCGAGCCCTCCGATGACCTGATCCAGGTGGCCAGCGTCGGCCTGCTGAACGCGATCGACCGCTTCGATCCCGGACGGGGCATCCCCTTCCTTGGGTTCGCGGCGCCGACCATCCTTGGTGAGCTGAAGCGGCATTTCCGCGACCGCGTCTGGACCCTGCGGGTGCCGCGTGGACTCCACGACCGGATCGCCGAGGTCGACAAGGCGATCGGCGAGCTGGGGACCGAGCTTCAACGGGCACCCTCGGTCCGCGAGATCGCCGTGCGCCTCGACCTCGACGAGATGGACGTCCTCGAGGTGTTCGAGGCCGGCCAGAACCGGCGCACGCTCTCGCTCGAGAAGCCAGCCGGGCCCGGCGAGGAAGACGACCCCAGGCCCTCCGACTGGGTCGGTAGCGAGGACGAGAGCTTCGAGCTGATCGAGGGCAGGATCGCCCTGGAGAGCGCCCTCCCCAGCTCTCCGATCGCGAGCGGCTCGTCCTGCGCCTCAGATTCGTCGAGGACATGACGCAGTCCCAGATAGCCGAGCGGATCGGCCACTCGCAGATGCATGTCTCCCGCATCCTGCGCCGCACCCTCGCCAGGATCCGGGAGGAGATCGAGGAGGCCGAGTCGGGGGAGCCGGGCGCCGGGAAGCGCTAGCCGGAACCAGCTATTCGATAGACGACGTATTCGCCGCCGTCGAGCTTCTCGGTGCGGACCTCGTCGGCGATCGACTCGATCGAGCCCCCGATCCCTGGGAGGGTGAGGCCTTCGCGCAGGTGAGCAGCGCCGGCCTCGGTCAGCGGCCCGATCCGCAGGTCGATGCCGCCTTCGCCGTCGGAGATCGAGAGGCCCGGCTCCTCTCCCTCGAAGACCGCCGGCACTCCGGCGGAGATCGCATCCGCGAGCAGCATCGCGTCAGAGATCTGATCGATCGAAAGCTCGCGCCGCGAGCCGAAAGCGCTGACCGCGCGCGAGAGGGTCGAGGTGAGGAGCTCCGGGCGCGAGGTGACGATCCGCATCTCTCCGGGCAGATTCTCCGACTCCTCTCCCGCAGCGGCGATCGGGCGGGACTCCTCCCCCGACATCGGCAGCCGCATCGTTACAGTCGTTCCCCGGTCGAGGCCACCGCTGATCGCGAAGCTGCTGCAGAGACGCGAGATCAGCGAAAAGCCGAGTTTCAGGCTGGTGCCATTCTCCTCGAGGTCCACGGAGGGCCGGATCCCGGCGCCTGAGTCGCTGACCGTGATCAGCAGGGAATCATCTTCGGGGGAGACCTCGATCCGCATCAGCCCGGTGCCCACGGGATAGGCGTGGACCACCACGTTCATGCAGGCCTCGGTGACCACGGTCTTCAGGTCGGCGAGCCGCTCCTCGTCCATGCCGCCGTCCGCGGCGATGCCGGCGATCGCGTGGCGGACCAGCGCGACGTTCCCAGCCTCCGCCGGAAGGGTGATCTCGAGTCCATCTGTTCGCTCGCTCATCGGCCGCGATTCCCTCCCGCCACCGGGCTCGTAGTCGCCACCGATGCGGCCACGCGGCTTGGTGCTGTGGGCCAGGATGTTCCCCGGCTACCCCGTCTCGCGCCTGACAAAACCGCACCCGGCTCAGGCATTGGCTGAAAGCTCCTCTTCCCGGCGAGAGAGCTCGGGGAGGAGCGGCTCGGTTCTCATCACCGCCAGGAACGCCGCGTCGTCGTCGACGTTGCCCCCACAGAATTCGTCGAGGTCGGTGTCGATCCTGCGGACCGCCTCAGCCGGACCCCTGACCTCGCGCAGCCGCTCCCTGAGGCGCTCCTCGCCGAAGCGCCCGGTGGAAGAGCGGGCCTCGGTGACACCGTCGGTGTAGAGGACCATCTGCTCGCCGTAGCTCAGCGGCACCTTCTCGAGCTCCCAGCTGGCGTCGTCGAAGGCGCCGAGCACCGGCCCGCGCGGGGCGATCTCGGTGACCGCCCCGTCCGAGATCAGCAGCGGCGGAGGGTGCCCGGCCACGGCGACTTCGACCGCGGTTCCCTCCGGCCAGCTGAGGGTCATCGCGGCGACGCTGCACAGCGCCCCGCCGCGCTGGGCCAGAAGCGCCCGATTCAGCTGACTGAGGGCGTCCAGCGGGCTGCCGGTCATCGACCCGGCGGTACGCAGCGTGTTGCGGGCGACCGCGGCGATCGACGCGGCTCGCGCGCCGTGCCCGGTGACGTCGCCGATCACCAGCATCCACCCGTCCTCGATCCTGAAGAGGTCGTAGAAGTCGCCGCCGATCATGTTCTCCGACCCCGCGGGCCGGTAGAGCGCCGCGACCGACCAGCCGGGGATGTGGGGGATCGGCGGCGGGCGCAACCCCTTCTGAAGTGTCTCGGCGATCTCCATGCGCTCGCTCGCGACCCTGGCGTTCTCCAGCGCCAGCGCGGTCCGCTCGGCGATCCGCTCGGCGATCTCCCGGTCGAGCTCGTCGAATGGCCGCCGGTCCGCCTGGTTGGCGAAGTTGAGCGTCCCGATCACCCTGGACCCCGCCATCAGCGGCAGGATCATCACCGAGCCGACCTCGAGCTCGCGCAGCCGCTCGGCCTGGCGATCATCCCGTGCCTCGGCGGCGATCAGCGGGTCGAGGTCGTCGGCGACCAGCGCCTCCCCGGTGTGGAAGATCGTCTGCAGCCCGCCTCCCCTGCCCAGCTCGATCGGGTAGTCGGAAACCAGACCGCGGATCTGCTCTGCCCGGTCGGGGTCCTGGTGGGCGAGGGCGACCATCGCCAGGGTCCCGTCGTCGGCGGGAAGGTGGACCGTGCAGCAGTCCGCAAGCTGCGGGATCAGCAGCGCGACGAGCTGCTGGAGCATCGCCTCGAAGTCGGTTGAGGTCGCCAGCAGCTCGCCGGTCTTCGCCAGCACCGATTGGGCGAACTCGGCCAGCTTGATGTCGGTGACGTCCTCGAAAACCGAGACGGCGTAGATCGGCCTGCCGTCGGAGCCTGGCACTGCGCGGGAGCGGACCCGCACCCAGGTCTCCTTGCCGCTCTCGGAGTTGACCATGCGGATGATCTGCGGCTCGGCGCTCTCGCCCCGGAGGGCCCGCTGCGGCGCCATCTCACGGCGATCGAGCGGCTCTCCCTGCTCGTCGAAGAGGTGGTTTCTGATCTCGCCGGAGCGCGCCGCCGCGATCATCTCCTCGAGGGACTCATGCCCGCCGAGCTCGACCGCAGCCTGGTTGGCGAAGATCAGCTCGCCGTTCCGATCAACGATGCCGACGGCCTCGTCTAGCACCGCCATCACTGTGTCCATGCGCCGCTCGACGCTCTCCAGATCTGTAAACAGGCCGGCGTTGTCGAGCGCCACCGCGATCCGGTCGGCGAGTACCCGGGCAAAGCGCACGTCCTCCCTGGAATGGTGCCGGCCCGACCAGGCGTCGACCAGAGTCAGCGCCCCGATCCGGCGCTCTCTGGAGGACAGAGCGACCGTCATGAAGGAGCGGACCCCGATCGTGCGCAGGAACTCGAGGTCCTCGGGGGAGTGGGCCATCGTCTGCAGGTCGGTGTCTCGGACATGCTCGACGAAATAGGGCTCGAGCATCTCACCGCTGCCCTCGAGGATGTGCTCGGGCAGCGAGGGCTCGCGTGCGGCGATCCGCGGCTCAATATCGGCGCGACGCGGCTCCGCTGCTCTCACCGCCACCCGCTCAACCCGGTCGTCGGTGATCACGTCGATCATGCAGAGATCGGCCAGCTCCGGCACGCAAAGCTGGGTGATCCGCTCCAACGTGGACGCGAGGGGAGTCGCGCCGTCCGCGACCTCGCCGACCTCGTTGAGGAGGCCGAGG
Source organism: uncultured Actinomycetes bacterium (assembly GCA_963720735.1). Classification (GTDB taxonomy): domain Bacteria; phylum Actinomycetota; class Thermoleophilia; order Solirubrobacterales; family 70-9; genus JBBRHQ01. Next base: position 145,012 of record CAVRGL010000009.1, on the reverse strand, counting down.
CGGCGGCTGGCCTGGCGGCTCTCGGCGATCAGCCAGGCCGAGTAGCAGGCGTAGATCGAGGCCCCGATCAGGAGCGACATCCTGATCAGGTAGTCGGTGGAGCCGAAGTTGTGATTCCAGCTGCCACTGGCCGCCGCGAGGCAGATGACGAGGACCGAAACCACCACTGCCGCCTTCCAGCCACCGCGGAGAGCGATCAGGAAGGGAGCCGCCGCAAATGCGCCGATCAACACCACTGAGGTGCCGGCGCGAACGTCGATCACCACCAGGGCGATGACCAACGCCACCGCCGGAACCAACCCCGCCCAGTCGTTCACCCCGCCGGGAAGGTCGATGCGTCTGCCGGAGCTTTTCGACTGAGCCCCCATCGGAGCCCCCATTCTCCTTCATCTGGAAGGAAAATGGGGGCTCTAGCGCTATGCCGAAACGGTCTTCTCGGCCTGCGCTTCGTGGATTCCCTCGGAAACCTCCTCGATCACCTTCGAGGAGAAGGCCTCGAGGTCGTCGGGCTTGCGGCTCGTCACCAGACCCTGATCGACGTGAACCTCCTCGTCAACCCACTCGGCGCCGGCGTTCCGCAGATCCGTCTCCAGGCTCGGCCAGGAGGTCAGGGTGCGTCCCCTGACAACGTCCGCCTCGACCAGCGTCCACGGCCCGTGACAGATCGCGCCAACTGGCTTGCCCTGCTCGAAGAACGAGCGGACGAACCTGACGGCCCGATCATCGGTCCGCAGTTGATCGGGGTTCGCGACTCCACCGGGAAGCACCAGCGCGTCGTACTCAGACGGATCCGTATCGCTGAGGGAGCGGTCCGCCTCGAACACCTCGCCCCTATCGAGGTGGTTGAAGGCCTGGATCTCGCCTCCGTCGGGAGCGATCAGATCCGCCTCGGCGCCGGCCTCGCGAACGGCCTCAAGCGGCTGGGTCAGCTCAACCTGCTCGACACCCTCGGCGGCGACCAGGAAGGCGACCCGCTTGCCCTTGATTTGCTCGGTCATTTCGGGCTCAACCTCCTTCTTTCGGGTACACCCCTCAACTACCCGCAGGGTGTGCGGCTAACCGACGCGGATGTGGATCCGGGCGGCGGTTCCCGACGCCTGGGAACGGATCTCGAGCAGGGTGCCGGCGACGAACTCCGTGCGTCGGACGAGTAGAAGAGCGCTTCGTGTCGAAAGCCGTCGTTCAAGGCCAGGGAATGCGAAACCGCTTGTCGGGCCACCCCGTTGGCTTGGCCCTTTGACCAGTAGCCGGTGAAGATACCCCCTATTCGGGAATTTGAATCCTCATTTGGGGTATCTGGCGCGCGCCATGAGACCAACATCGCATTCCGAGGTTTGAGAATCTGCGACCAGGGGGTAGCTGCGGCCCCGAGCCGAGGAGAAGAGATGTTCCGCTGCCCTCGCTGTGAGACAGAGTTGCACCCGATCGGCGTCGTCGCCATTTGCCCCATCTGCCTTGCCAAGCACAGGGTCCGGGCCGCTTCAGTTCGAAATCGGTTGGCATCGTGCCTTGCTCGATCCCTCGGATCAGCGCGCCGTCCTACGAGCTGCCGCGGCAAGACATCGGCCACCAACGGCACCATCCGCTGCTCAGCTGCGGGGAGGCGCTGTCTAGGCGCAGGACTCTCAACGTCTTGCTGAAGTCCGTTCTCCAGCCGAGGCATTCTCAGATCGGATTCGGGATGAGGATCTGCGGTTAATGCCCCGTCTCCGGCGGGTCGACTGCTCCGAGCCGGGGATCCGCCGAGTGGGGCGGGGCCCTGGCTTTCAGTACGTCGAGGAGGACGGCACCACGGTCAGTGACGCGGACACGCTCGAGCGGATTCGGGACCTGGCGATCCCTCCCGCGTGGGGGGACGTCTGGATCTGCCCCGTGCCGAACGGACACCTGCAAGCCACCGGGATCGACGCCGCGGGCCGCAAGCAGTATCTCTACCACCAGGCCTGGCGGGAGAGCCGGGATCGAGAGAAGTTCGACGTGATGTGCAGCTTTGCCCGAACGTTGCCCAGGCTGCGGGCCCGGGTCGAGGCGGACCTGGAGCTGCGGGGGCTTGCGAAGGCCCGCGTCCTCGCCTGTGCGGTGCGGCTCCTCGACCTCGGCTTCTTCCGCATCGGAAGCGACCAGTACGCCGACGAGAACGAGACGTTCGGGCTCTCTACCCTGCGAAGGCGGCACCTGCGCTTCGATAGAGGTTCGGCAGTCTTCGAGTACAAGGCGAAGGGCTCGAAGCGCCAGCTGCAGGAGATCGCGGACCCGGCCGCCGTCAAGGTCTTGGGGGCGCTTGCCCGCCGGAACTCGAGCGGCCGCCGCCTCTTCGCCTACCGGCAGAAAGGCAATGGGTGGCGCGACCTCACAGCGGAGGAGATCAATGCCTACCTGAAGGTGATCACTAGCGGCGATTTCAGCGCGAAGGACTTCCGCACGTGGAACGCGACCGTTCTTGCCGCTGTTGGGCTGGCAAACCGTGTCGGGCCGGACGAGAAGCTGAGCAAGACTGCCCGGAAGCGAATCGCAAGGGAGGTGGTCGAGGACGTGGCGGCGTACCTGTCGAATACCCCGGCGGTCTGCCGTGCCTCATACATAGACCCACGCGTATTCGACTTCTTCGACTCACGGGAAACCATCCGCCGCAACGTTAGGAGCGCGATCCAGGCACCCCGGCCCGATCGGTTTCCCGATCGGGAGAGAATCGAGAAGTCAGTGTTGAAGCTGCTCAGCTGAGGTATTGCCCCGCCGGCGGGGGCTTTGACGTAGCATCCGCACAAGCGATGCCCCAGCAGTTCGAGGTCACCACGGAAATCGTCGGTTCGGGGATTGAGCGGATTTCGGTCCGAGGCGAGCTCGATCTCGAAACCGCTCCGCGTCTCGAGAAGAGCCTCACGACGGCCCGCTCGGGCGAGGGAATCTCGGTACTGATCGATCTCTCCGAGTGCGAGTTCATCGATTCGAGCGGGGTCGCCCTGATAGTCAGCTGCTGGAGGGACCTGGACCGAAAAGGAGGAGACGAGCGTCTGGTCCTCTGCTGCCCGAAAGACCAGGTGAAGAGGCTGCTGAGGATCACTGGAGTCGAAGGTTCGATTTCGATCCACGACGAGATCGATCAGGCGCTTCGCGAGTTGCGCGGGGAGAACGAGACGGCTCGACCGGCCTGAACGCCTCGCCCCGTTCTCTGGGGGTTGGTCTTTCAGACCCGGGCGGGAACCGACGAATCGGTCAAAAGCCGCCGAGGTCCAGGCCGGCGAGCCTACCTCGCGCCGAGCATGGGGGATACCCGGCGAATGCCTTCTCCCCTGTTTAGGACGTGCCAAACATCACGCCAGGTGTTCGCCAAGGACTAGGCGGGTAGCTGAAGCGGGCAAACCCCGCGACCAGGAGATGACGATGGCCAAGGATCACGGCTCCAGCGTCAAAGACGAGAAGCAGTACGAGGGCCTGCGCAAGAAGGGGATGAGCAAGCAGAGGGCGGCTTCGATCGCCAACTCGCCTGACGCCTCGAAGAGGGGTGGCAGGAAGAGCGGCAAGGGTCAGGGCGGCAGCAAATCTCAGAAGCGAGCCGCCGGCCGCGAGGGCGGCAAGAAGTCGTCCTGACCTACTGCTGACTGAGCGGCGGCTCGGTATGGCGCTCGGCGAACGCGGGCAAGCGGAGCGGATAGTCCAATCGTGGAAGGCGCTCTCGATGAGTCACTCAGACCGCCAGCCATTCGGAGACGAGCCGGGCGCGCGAGAACGTGGTCGGCCGGAAGAGAACGCGCTCTATGCTGACGACGAATACCCGGAGAGTTGATGATCGGCGCCGGCGAGGGCTGGGGGCCAGACGCACGGGATGAGATCACCGGTGCTGATCCGGGGGCGATAGGACACGGGCTGATCCGCGGTGCGATCGCCGCCATGGCGATGACCGGGATGCGGGCCGTCACGGTCAATGCCGGCATCGTTGAGGAGGCGCCGCCACAGGCGATCTTCCGCCAGAGAATCCATCGCCTCGGGTTCACCTCCCGCAGACGCCGCCGAAAGCGCCTCATCGAGGAGTTGGCCGATTGGACCTACGGCGCAGGGGGCGGAGCCGTATTCGCCGCGCTGCCCGAGGGAGTCCGCGGTCGTGAATGGGCCGGGCCCCTCTACGGGTTGTTCGTCTGGTTCGGCTTCGAAGCCGGAATCGCGCCACTCCTCGGACTGTCACAGGCTCGCGAACCGCGCGTGGTGGATCGGGTGGCTCTGGCACTGGACCACCTCCTCTACGGCTTCGTCCTTTCCGAGACGCGTCTGGGCCCCGCCTCGGAAAACCCCGGATAGGCAACCGTGCACCAGCGGTCTTCGTAGAATCCAGTTAGCTGATTGAGGGTGCCCGAACGCGGCGTGCCGAAGTCGCTATTCGGGGTCGCCAGGTCCGTCGCTCTCTCGCAGCCATTCGTGCAGACCGGCGACCTCGAGGATCCGGCGCACCTGCCCTTTCGCCCCTCGCACCTGCAAATGGTTGCCGTTTTCCCGCGAGCGACGAGTCGCCTCGACCAGGACGCTGAGCCCGGTGGAATCGATGAATTCCAGGCCGCTGAGGTCAACGATGACTCGTTCACTCTTCTCCTTGGACGCCGAATCGATGGCCGCCTCGACTCGCGCCGCGTTGGAGAGGTCCACCTCCCCCGTCACCCGAATCAAGACCTGAGCGGGCTCGACTTTCACATCGAGGTCAAGTTCTCCGTATCTCGGGTTCTCAGACAGGAACAGCCTCCAGGCAACTCGGATGGGTCTAGCACGCCAGTGTCAGATCTCCCCTCGAAGTCCGACCCTCTTGCTCGCTCCTCCCGCCTTTCGAGGTCCAGCGAAAGCTGTCCCTCGACGACTTGCGAGCGATTGTACGCGCCGAGGCTGAGCTTGGCAATCCGCAGCAGCGCGACTGGCTCACGAATGCAAGTGCGTGATACGCGCGACGGAGCGGCGTCTCGGCGCTCGATCCTGGAGGGCCAGCGTGAATTTCGCGGTATGTATCGCAAACCGCAGAAGGGCCCCGAGGTGCGGCTCGATCGAGAACAACGGCGTCATTGGACTTGGCTTTGTCACGCCTTTGAGATTTTGCCTCTGAATCCGATCAACAAACGAGGGTGGGGGGCCAATCCTTCTTTCTTGTGTTGAATCGCCGCGCACCGGGTACAGGCAACTTTCGCACCAGGCACCCCAATCCGAAACGAGGCAAAGCAATGGCCGCAAGCGCAACCCTGAATGAACGCGACGAACTGCTGGTCCGATGGCTGAACGAGGCCAATGCGAAGGAGGCCGAGCTGGAGGCCGACCTGACGGCGCACATCGCGCTGACCGAGAAGCGCTCCTACAAGAATCGACTTCAGCAGCACCTGAAGGAGACCCGCGAGCACAAGCGCAGGGTGTCTTCGCGGATCAAGCAGCTGGGCGGAACGGCCTCGGCAGGTCGCGATGTTCCGGGCGTCCCGAACGTCGTCGCCGAGGCGGCGGGCAAGGCGGTTGCCGGAGTGAAGGGGCAGGTTGGGACTGCCCGCGCCATGGTGACCGAACAGGCCGAGACGCACCTGCGGAACGCCCAGGAGGAGCTGCGCGAGGAGCACGTCGAGATCGCCCTTTACACGCGGATCGAGACGCTCGCCGAGGCTGTCGGAGACAGGGATACCGCGGTGTTGGCCAGGGCCATCCGGCGCGATGAGGAACGGATGGCGAAGTTCCTCGACGCCGAGCTGCGGCGTTTGGTCAGAGACGTCGTCAGGACCGAGATCCCGCGAAGCCAGCGTCCGGCGCCGAGGCGCCCACGACGCTCCTCGAACAGTTCGCGCTCCGGCTCGGGCAGTCGCTCGCGTCAGCGCTCCGCGAGCTCCGGATCGCGCTCCTCAGGTCGCCGCTCTTCCTCGGGTTCGCGGAGCCGGTGAGCAGCACGCCCGCCAGGTTTGCCCTCGCGCCTCAGGGTACTAACCGTCCCAGAGGCTAACTACCTGCAATTTGAGGAGCAGAGATGGCTCAAACCAAGACGCAAGCTGCGAGGCGATCGTCCCGTCCCAACGGGTCGCAGGCGGCGAGAACAGGTGGGAACGGGCAGCGCACCTCGAAGCCGAGAGCCGCGGCGATCCCGGCGCGCTCGGCCGTCGCCGCGAAAGCGCGGGTGCCCCTGCTCGCCGGAGGCGCTGCCCTCGCCGGTGCTCTCGGTGGCTTCGCGCTCAGTCAGGCCGCCGGGAAGCGCCCGAAATTCAAACTCAGGTCCCGGGATCTGGCCAGCGCAGCGAAGGACATCGGAGCTTTCGGCGAGCAGATCGGAAAGCTGGCGATCGAGATGCGCGAAACGCGCGAGGCCTCGGCGACCGATCGGCACCGCTCACCGATCGAGGTCGTGCTTCAGGGTCTGACGGCGCGACGCTGAGCTATCTGACCCCCGAACGTTGGGGAAGGGCCGGCCCCAGGGCCGGCCCTTCCTCGCTATGAGCGCCTCTCTAGGTCGGCGACCTCCTCGGCCTTCTCGTCGGCGCGCTCCTGCGCGCGGTCGAGCTCCTCCTTCTTTTCGCCCTTCTTCTCCTCCTTGCGGCCCTGGCGCCGGAGCGAAGCGTCGTCCGTCAGGTCGCCCGCCACCTGCTTTGCCTTCCCGGTCAGCTTGTCCGTGATTCCCATCCTGTTTCCTTTCGCTGGATTACACTGCGCTCGACTGATTACCCAGGGCGCCTTCCGGGAAAACAGGCCCGAGGGTGATCAGTCGGGAAGGGTCCACGGGAGCAGAGCGCTGCGACGGAGCTGGCTTCGCGCTGGTGGCCACCACCCCTCGGCGGTGTTGAGGGGGACCGAATCTGGTCGGCGCGATCTCGGTGGCCCCATGAAACGCGAGGTTTGAGGCAGGCGAACCAGGGTAGGCCAGCGTTCGACTGGGTATCTCTCATCGCCTTGAAACGCGCTGAGACCCATGGGGCCCCCATTTTTATGGGGGTCCTTTGGCTACCTAGGGGCGATCGGGATAACCGGCTCAAATGACCTCGCAACGCAAGGGCATCGCGCGGGGCGAAAGCAGACCAATCGTTGTTGAAGTACGCGTACACCTCCGAACTCGCCCGCCAGGCAGCGATCCGTCGGCCCCAGACGGAGAGCTCGCTCGCCGAGTAGTTGCCGTGCCGGCCGCGGTCGCCGTAGTGGAGGCGGACGTAGATGGTCTGACCTGGCAGAGCCCTGGCGGAGGGAAGATCGCGTCGGGCATCGTGGGCGATCACCAAGCCGACCCGCCGCGAGGCGAGAAGGCTCCGCACCGACTCCGTGAACCAACTGGGATGGCGGAACTCGAAGCAGTGGAAGGCGGGCGGTAGCGCGTCCAGCACTCTCTCCAGAAGATCCCGGTCGCAGCGGAAATCGGCAGGAAGCTGCCAGAGAACGGGCCCCAGCTTGCCCGAATCCCTAAGAGGGCCCAACGGCTCCCAGAAGCGCGCCAGCCCTCGGTCCAGGTCGCGGAGACGACGGATATGGGTCAGGTAGCGGCTCGCCTTGACTGCGAAGCGAAATCGCGCGGGCGTCCGCTCGGCCCATCCGCTCACTGCCTTCTCCGTGGGGAGGCGATAGAAGGTCGCGTTGACCTCGACCGTGTCGAACACCGATGAGTAGTGCTCGAGCCACCTCGACTGGGGAAGGTCAGGTGGGTAGAAGGCGCTCCGCCAGTCCGAGTAGCTCCAGCCCGAGCAACCGACCCAAACATGCTTCATCGCAATCCATTGTTGCTTGCGAGACGCCCAGGCGGGTAAGCGGCTCAGGTGGTGCAGAGCGGCATAGAGATGCATTGGGAGAGCAACTTCGGCTCCGCGGCGCCGTTCGCGATCGGCGTTGAGGAGGAGTTGCTGTTGGTTGATGAGCAGTTGGAGCTCGCCGATCGCGCCTCGCAGGTCCTGCGCCGGGCCGATCCCGAGGAGGGGGAGGTGAGCGAGGAACTCTTCACCTCGATGATCGAGACGAAGTCGGAGATCTCCACTACGGCCGGGGAGGCCACCGCAACACTTCGTGAGGCTCGCCGGGAGGTACTTGCCTCGGGAAACCGCCTGATTGGCGCCGGGGTCCATCCGAGCGCTGAGACCGGCGAGGCCGAGGTTCGTGAGAGCGATCGCTACCTGTCAATCGCCCGGATGCTCCAGGGCATCCTGAGGACCCCGATCTGTGGCCAGCACGTGCACGTAGGAATGCCGGACCGCGAGACCGCCGTCCGCGCCTACAACGGGATTCGGACTCACGTACCGCTGATCAACGCGCTCGGCGCGAACTCCCCGTTCTGGTTCGGCGAGGACTCGGGCCTGGCCAGCTCGCGGACAGTGATCTTCCGCAGTTATCCGCGGGCTGCGATGGCCCCCCAATTCGACGACTTCGATGACTTCTGCCGGGTGACGCGCCAAGTCTGCGCGGCAGCGGGCCTCGACGACTACACCCACATCTGGTGGGATGCCAGGATCCACCCCGGTTTAGGGACGATCGAGGTACGTGCTCCCGACGCCCAGACTGACCTGCGCCGAGTCGGAGCGCTGGCGGCGCTGGTCCACTGCTTGGCCCTGGTCGAGGCCGAGCGCGACCAGGGGGATATCCCGGCCAGGGAGGCACTGGCAGAGTCTGCTTTCCAGGCCACTCGCCACGGGCTCGGAGCGAAGCTGCTCGATCGACGCGCTGAGGCCGTGTCGGCAACCGAGCTGGGGATGCGAACCCTCGAACTGGCCTGGGCGACGGCCGCGGAGCTCGGCTGCGAGGCAGAGCTCAACCACGTCGAGACAATGCTCCAGACAGGCTCAGGAGCAGACCTTCAGAGGGCCGTACACGACGAGGGCGGCATGAAGGGCCTGCTCTCCTGGCTTTGCGAGCGGACCGCTGGGACCGAGCCCGTCGCGGCTCAGCCTCCGCCGGAGGCGGGCGAGCCGTAGTCCTCGGTGTTCGGCGCGTAGCGCTCCTGACGACCGCTTGGCTCGCTGACCGTCGCCGGCTGCTCGACCACCGGATCCTTCTCGGCGCCGCGGCGATTGGCCCCGAAGCTGGTCGCCGCGATCACTCCGACAGCTATCAAGGCAACGACGATCGCCAGCAGAGCCGGGCCGAATACCGCGAGAGCGATCACAAGCAGGAGCGCCAAGGCGCCTGCGAATATCGTCCCGAACCAGCTTCCCCACATCGTTTCACCCTTCGCTCGAGTTCACGGGTCGGCTACCCGTCAGCGAGCGGGCCCAAACGGGGGGCCCGGCGCCGAGAATCCCTAAGTCAGAGCTGAGCGGCCGAGTCCGCCAAAGGTACGCTCAATCCCGCTCCGAGCGAGAGTAGCCGGGGAGCATCCAGTCCCTGGTCTCGAGGAGGTCGTCGCAATCTGTGCCGTCGCACTCGGTGACAGGACGGCCGCAGTGGGCACAGGTCACGACCAGGCCCTCGCACTGCTCCTCGCAATCGGTTTCGGCGCTTAGGCGTGGCGTCATGTTTTCTTTGGTTCCTGCGTACATCTCCCTATAGGTACACCTACCCAACCAAAATGGTTCGAAAACTCGCGCCCGCGGGCGTAAACGTCGGCTTGCCGGGGTATTTGATCGAAAAATCCCAGGTGAAGGAAGGGAGCCTGCAATGCCGCCGCGCGGAGTCAAGAAGGGAACGAAGAGGTCACGGCAGTACGAGCACATCAAGGAGAGCGTTAAGGACCGCGGCGGCTCGGAATCACGCGCGGAGGAGATAGCAGCCCGCGCCGTCAACAAGGAGCGCGCTCGCTCGGGGGAGTCGGATCGGGCATCGCGGACCTCGACCCAGGACATTTCCTCCTCGCGGCGCGGGGGCCAGCGATCGGGCCGACCGGGCCCCAGAGGTCGCACCCGCGAGCAGCTCTACAACGAAGCCAAGCAGCTGGGTGTCGAGGGGCGCTCGAAGATGAGCAAGGCCCAGCTTCAGCGGGCGGTCGCCGGCAAGAAGAGCTGAGGCCCGACCTCACGGACCGACTCGAGCACGGCCACCGCGCCCGACTCGCGTAGCTCCGCTTCGCAGAAGCCACCGCTGAGAACGGCGATCGTCGGCACGTCGAGCTTGGCGGCGGCTTGCACGTCCCACGGCGTGTCGCCGAGCAGCCACGCCGCCTCGCCGCTCGCCTTTTCACAGGCGGCCAGTACCAGGTCCGGCTCGGGCTTGGTCGCCTCGACGTCCGCGGAGGTCGTCCACGACTCGACCAACTCGCGCGCATCGAGGAGGTCGAGGTAGTGCTCGACCTCATCTGACTTGGCCGACGAGGCGAGGACGATCGAGTGACCAGCGAGGTCGGAGCGCCTCGAGTAGCTTGCGGGCGCCATCGAACGGGGCGACCTCGCCGATCAGCTCGGCGTACAGGTCGGCCTCAGCCTCGCGTATCTCGTCACCCTGCTCATCCTCGATCCGCTCTCCGGCGACAGCGGCGACGATCTTGTCGCCGCCCATGCCGATGTGCCGGTGGATCCGCCACAGCGGCTCGGTCACCCCGGACGGCCTGAAGGCCCTCGACCAGGCGATCGCATGGTGGTAGTTGCTGTCCACCAGCGTCCCGTCGATGTCGACGATGATCGTCAGGCCGTGTTCGCTCAAGGGGATCGCCGCGCCATTTGCTCTTCAAAATGAGTTCCGGCACCCGGGTTCAGGGAAACCCGGGCGCCGGAAGCTCTTCCGGATGGAGAAGGGTCGACGCACACGGGGCTACGTGTGCGCCTCCGGGATGGAGATACCCCAGCTGCTGGACCCCTAAACCCTTACTCAGGCCGCCTCGGTCTGGACTTCGATCCTGCCGCTCTTCCCGCCTCGGCGAGGAGCGCGCAGTTGCGCTCGTTCTGGTCGGCGTACGCGTCAGAGTAATCGGCGATCGCCTGGTCGAGGCTCTGCTCACGCCCCGGATTTTCGGCGCTTCGGGCTTTGCGGCTGGTTAATCCCAACGCCACCGGGGTAGGCAGGGGCCATGTCGGGGGGCGCTCCCGCAAGCAGCGACGACCCAGAGCGGGCCTCGCCGCCCGGCGGCGCCGCCGGGCATGCGGCCCGGGCGATCATCTGGCTTCGATACCTGATCGTTCCCTTCTGGATCGCCATCGCCGTTGTGGCGACGGTGAAGCTGCCGTCGATCTCGGAGACCGGCGGTGGAGGGGTGGGATCGATGGTGCCCAAGGGCTCCTCGGCTCTCGCCACAGAACGAAGCGCCTATAAGGAGTTCGGAACGCCGGCCCTGAGCCGCAATGTCGTCGTCCTCCGGGATCCCCGCGGCATGCCTGCGGCTGCCCAGACCCGGGCGCTCGCCTACCTCGCCCGGCTCAACCGCCGGCCGCACCCGATCAGCGGCCTGCTCGGAGCTCTTCCCGTGCCCAATCTGAGGCCACCCCTGCCGACCCCGGAGAGCGGCACCGCGGTGCTCGGGCTGCTGTTCCCCGATCCGGCGCTCGGAACCGGTGGGCAGGCGGCCCTGGCCGGCAGGGTCAGCCGCGGGCTGGAGGCCGCGGCGGGGCGGGGGACGGCCGAGGTGAGCGGCGCGATCCCCGCGGAGACCGAGGGATGGTCGCTGGTCTCGGACCGCCTGCCCCTGGTCGAGATAGTCATGGTCGCGATCGTCTTTCTGGTCGTCGCCTGGCAGTTCCGCGCCCTCGGCATCTCCCTGCTCAACCTGGCGGGGGTGGCCCTCGCCTACCTGATCTCGGTAAGGGTCGTAGCCGAGGCAGGCCAGCTGCTCGACCTCCGGGCACCTCAAGAGGTTGAGCCGCTGATCGTTGCGCTGCTCTTCGGGGTCGTCACCGACTACCTCGTCTTCTTCGCCTTCGGGTTCCGGCGGCGGCTCGCGCAGGGATCGGACCCGAGGAGAAGCGCCGTCGAGACCACCGCCGGGCTCCTCCCCGTGGTGCTCACGGCCGGTCTGATAATCGCCGGCGCCTGCGCCACGCTGCTGCTCGCCGACCTCAGCTTCCTGCGCTCCTTCGGACCCGGAATGGCGATCTCGGTGCTCGTCTCGATCGCCGTCGCGATCACCTTCTTCCCCGCCGCTCTGGCACTCACCGGCGACCGCGTGTTCTGGCCGCGCAGGTCCCGGTCCTTGGCACGAGGCAAGGCGGAGCAGGAACCGCGCGGGCGGATCACCGGGCTCGCGGCACGGTATCCGCTGGTCGCCGGCGTGCTCTGCCTGACTCTGCTGGCCTCTGCGGCAACCGGACTGCGAGAGATGTCCCTTGGGAACCCGGTGATGCGCGGCCTGCCCTCTGACGCCGAGGCGGCGCGGGGGTTCGCCTCGGTCAGCCGCGGATTCGGCCCCGGCCTGATCGCGCCAACCCTGCTCGTCGTCAAGGCGCCGGGGATCGGCTCGGAGAGCCGGCAGGTGTCGAACCTTCAGTCACTGGTGGCGCGACAACCCGGGATAGCCGGCGTGATCGGCCCCGCGTCGGCGCCATTGGGGTTGGCGAATGGCGCGATGACCGCTCCGGACGATGGAGCGGTGCGCTACTTCGTGATCAGCGATTCCGATCCCTACGGCGGCACCGCCATCGACAACGTCCAGGGCCTCGACTCCCGCATGCCCTCGCTGCTCGACCGGGCCGGCCTGGGCGGGGCGAGCGCCGCAATCGGTGGCGACACCGCCCTGACGGGTGAGCTGGTCGGCTCGATCGGGGACACCGGGCTGCGGGTCGGCCCGGCGGCGGTGGTCTGGGTATTCCTGCTGCTGGCCCTGCTGCTGCGGGCCCTGGTGGCGCCGCTTTACCTGCTTGCCGCGAGCGTCCTCGGGGTCGCCGCGTCGCTCGGGCTGACCGTCTACGTCTTCCAGGACCTGCTCGGGTACGGCCAGCTCTCGCTGTTCGTGCCGTTCTCCGCCGCGATCCTCCTGCTGGCGCTCGGCTCCGACTACAGCGTCTTCGTCGTCTCCCGCATCTGGCAGGAATCCCGCCGGCGGGAATTGGAGGAGGCGATCAGGGTCGGGGGCACGCGGGCCGGGAGTGCGATCCGCGCCGCAGGGCTGATCCTCGCCCTCTCCTTTGCCGCGGTGGCGCTGATACCCGAGCAGGCCTTTCGCGAGCTGGGCTTCGCGATGGCCGCGGGGCTGCTGATCGACACACTGCTGGTGCGGACCCTGCTGGTTCCCGCGCTGATCGCCGCCTTCGGGCGCGGCGGCGCCTGGCCGGGCTCAGGCCTTCGCCCGGTCGATGAGGCCCGCCCCGCGCCGGAGGCTGCGGACCGGGCAGCGGCGAGCACCTAGCCTCCCCCGCATGTCCTCGGAGGCAGAGCGAGTCCTCAGCACCGCCGAGCTCAACCGGGCGCTGCTCGCGCGGCAGATGCTGCTCGAGCGAAAGCGCACACCCCTGCCCCGGGCACTGGAGCGGATCGCCGGCATCCAGGCTCAGTACGCGCCGTCGATGTATGTCGGGCTGTGGACGAGGCTCGAGGGCTTCGAGCGGGCGGCGTTGGACCGGGCGCTCGGGCGCCGAACCGTGGTCCAGGGAACCCTGCTGCGGGCGACCATCCATCTGGTCAGCGCAGACGATTGGTGGAGGTTCTCCACTGCAGTGCGACGGCTGCGCCGTGAACGCTGGCTGAAGGCCCGCAAGGGAGAGCCGAACGCCAAGCAGATGGCAGCCGGCACCCGGAGGCTTCGCAAGCGCCTGGCAAAGGGCCCAGTCAGCCGCGACGAGCTCCAGGAGCTGATCGGCCAGGGGTCAAGGGGCACCAACGGAGCGAGTATCTGGACCGACCTCGTCCGTGTACCGCCCTCGGGAACCTGGGAGCGCCGCCGCGCGGACCTCTTCGCCGAGGCCGGAGCGCTGGATCGGCCCGGAGCCGGATGCAGTCAGCGAAGCGGAGGCGATGGTCGAGACCGTGCGCAGCTACCTGCGCGGCTTCGGCCCGGCGACCAAGGCGGAGATCGCCGACTGGATCGGCGTTCCGCCGACGCCGGTGGAAGCCGCCCTGAAGCGCATCGAGCTGCGTCGCTTCCAGGGTCCCGACGGGCAGGAGCTGGTCGACCTGCCCCGTGCGCCGCTACCCGATCCCGAGACCCCGGCGCCGGTGCGGTTCCTGCCGGTCTGGGATGCCACGCTGCTCGCCCACGCCCGCCGCACCCAGATCCTCCCCGACCGAGCATCGAACGAAGGTCTTCAACACCAGGACGCCGCAGTCGGTCGCCACCTTCGCGGTGAACGGCGCGGTCGCCGGCACCTGGCGCTACGAGAAGGGACGAGTGAGAACGAGCCGTTCGAGACGCCTCGATGCGCAACCCGCCGCGAGCTGGCCGACGAAGCCGAGCGCCTCGAGGCGCTTCACCGCTGACCCACCCGAGGAGATCCTCGCGGTGGCCGCGGCAAGGGATCCCCACAGGTGAGCGGCTCAGCGCTCAGCCGGGCTAGCGCGCCGCTCAGCGCCGCGAGATCTCGTGGTTCGTGTAGGGGACGTAGTCGCGGCAGGGCTCGCCGCGCAGACCCGGGCAGTAGGGCAGCCCGGTCGGGACCTTGAGGCCCGGGATCACCGGCAACAGCAACCGCGAGGGCATCTTCGGCGAGTGCGCCAGGGCAACGTTGGTCTTGGTGTTCGGCAGGGCCTCGCCGAACTCCCAGACGGGCTGGTCGCCGTCGGGCGCAGCGATCGTGATCCGGATCCGCGAGCCCTTGCGATAGACGTGGCCCTCGTAGTAGAGGGGGACGGTGACCTTGGCGAAGCGGCCCTTCGGCAGCGGCTTGATCGCGCTCTTCCGCAGGCTCAGGACCGGCTCCAACAGGGTGCTCTTGGAGCGGTCGAGCTTGCGGGCGATCGTCTTCAGCCAGCCGTCCTGGACGAAGACCTCCTTCCCGTCGGGGCGGACCTCGGAGACGGTGACCTGGAGGTCGACATCTGGGACCCGGGCACGGATCCAGGCCTGTAGCGCCCCGGCGCCGACCACGGTGGTGTTCGACTTCAGCTTGGGGCTGACGTAGGAGAGCGCCTTCCCCTTCGGGTTCTGCTCCCAGTGGTAGTCAGGGGTCTCGGCCCAGAGACCGCCGCCACCGGTGTTTCCGGTGAAGTCGGTCGGCGGGCGGGCGTCGCGGTCCCATTTGAAGGACTCCGCACCTGAGGGGCCCGGCTTGTGGTCGGAGAGCCGCCCGCCGCCGCCGAGATAGAAGGAGCGTGCCTTGGTGCCCGGCAGCGGGAAGCGCGAGAAGGAGCGCTCGAAGCCCGGATAGGGCTGGCCGGGGGTGGCGCTCCCGGCGCCGTTATCGAAGAGGATGCGCACCTGCTTCAGCTTCTCGTAGGCGCTCTTCGCCGCGGCATAGTCGGGCTCGGCCTGGATCGGGTCGTCGGGCAGAGTCACACCAGGAATTCCGAAGACCGTCTGATAGATGACCGGTGCGAGGCCCTTCTGACCCGCCGTCAGCTGAGGCTTCTGGCGGGCGAGGTATAGCTCGAGGAAGTCGAACCAGCGATTGAACGTCACCGGGTCCAGAGAGTCGGTGTGGACGCCGTTGGTGAAGGTGAACCACTTGCGGTTGGTGCCGGTGAACTCATCCGCGAGGTCGGGGCAGTGGCCGCCGGTCTGCTCGTCGGTCCACTGGCAGGCGAGGAAGACGGGCACCTTGATCTTGTGGACGAAGGTGACCGGCGAGAGCGGGTCAGCGACCTTCGGCCGGTAGTAGCGGTTGCGCTTGATCTTGCCCAGCAGATCGACGGCCTCCGGATGGAGGTCCTGGTTGGCGGCACAGACCGTGTCGCCGTTCTGGATCCGCTGATAGGCCCAGCTCTGGCCGCCGGTTGGCGAGGCGGGCAGGGCGTCGTGGACGCGGTCCTTGGCCCAGGAGAGGGCGAAGCCGGAGTTGAGGATGCCGCCGGGATAGAGCGTGGTCTGGGTGTTGTCGATCACCGAGAGCGGGGTGATCGCGGCGAGGCTGGGCGGCCGGGTGGCGCCGACGAAGAGCTGGCTGATCCCGCCGTAGGAGACGCCCGCCATCGCAACCTTGTGGTGGAGGACCCATGGCTGGCGGGCGATCGTCTCGATCGCGTCGTAGCCGTCGAGGCCCTGGAGCGGCTCGAAGTAGTCGAAGGCGCCGCCCGAGCAGCCGGTGCCGCGCATGTTGATGTCGACCACGGCGAAGCCGAGCTGCTGGAGCAGAAGCTGGATCGAGCTCTCGCCGCCGTTGGGGTTGGCATACCCGTAGCCGGAATACTCGAGCAGGGTGGGGTACGGACCCGGCCCCGCCGGCCGCGTGACGTTGATCGCCAGCTGCGTCCCATCGCGTGTGGTCAGATACCCGTAACCGTCCCCGGGATTGGGACCGCCCTCGGGAAGCGTCTGGTTGTAGATGCTGGTGCTGGGTGGGGCGGAGCGATCGCTCAGGACCCTGAAGGGCGGCGTGGTCGTGCCGATGTTGCTTGGGCTGCCTTCCCGCACCCGGTAGCCCGAGCCCGGATCGACGTTGCGGAAAACGATCCCGCCCAGCGGTCCGCCCTTGCGGGTGTCGGTGACCTTCTGATTGCTGTTGACGAGGCTGTAGCTGGCGCCGGGGGTCGCGCCGTTGACGTCGACCTGCTCGACGCTGCCGCGGGCGGTGATCGCGGCGCCTCCCGCGGAGGCGGCCGGCGCGAAGGCAGCGGCAGCGAGCAGCATCGCCGCGCTGACGATCCCGAACGCCTTTTTGATCGATCCACCCTGCGTCACGAAAACCGCGGGAATCATTGCACGATTTGATGTTCAATGCATCCGGGCCGCGTGACTCTCGACTTTTTCGGCCCGGCACCGCTCCGCCGTTTCGCGCCGCGGGCGGTGGGTATCCGAGTCGGTAGGATGAGGGAGAACGGCGCTCGGGAGAGGACCATAGAGACGAGGATTCCGGCGCGCCTCGACCGCTTGCCGTGGTCGCGATTCCACTGGATGATCGTGATCGGTCTGGGCACGGTCTGGGTCCTCGACGGCCTCGAGGTGACGATCGTCGGCAGCATCGGCGCTCGGCTCACCGAGTCCGGCAGCGGCCTCACCCTCAACGCCAGCCAGATCGGCACCGCGGCAGCCTTCTACGTCGCCGGGGCCTGCGTCGGGGCCCTCTTCTTCGGCCAGCTCACCGACCGCTTCGGGCGCAAGAAGCTGTTCCTGATCACCCTCGGCGTCTACATCGTCGCGACCATCGCCACCGCCTTCTCCTTCGCCGCCTGGTACTTCTTCGCCGCCCGCTTCTTCACCGGCGCCGGCATCGGCGGCGAGTACGCGGCGATCAACTCGGCGATCGATGAGTTGATCCCTGCAAGGGTACGGGGCCGGGTCGACCTGATCATCAACGGCAGCTACTGGCTCGGCGCCGCCGGCGGTGCGCTCGCCTCCATCGCCCTGCTCGATACCGCCCTGTTCGCCGCCGACTTCGGCTGGCGGCTGGCGTTCATCATCGGCGCCACCCTCGGGGTCGGGATCCTGCTGGTCCGCCGCAACGTCCCCGAGAGCCCCCGCTGGCTGTTCATTCACGGTCGCGAGGAGGAGGCCGACCAGATCGTCGGCGAGATCGAGGATCGGGTCCGCGGGGAGACCGGCGAGGAGCTTCCCGAGGCAGATACCAGCATCAAGGTCCGGCCTCGCGAGCGCATCGCCTTCAGGGAGATCGCCCGCACGGCATTCAAGGACTATCCCCGGCGCACCATCCTCGGCCTGGCGCTGTTCGTCGGCCAGGCGTTCCTCTACAACGCGGTCACCTTTGACCTCGGCACTCTTCTGGGTGAGTTCTTCAAGGTCGCCTCGGGAACGGTGCCGATCTACCTGGCGGTGTTCGCGATCTCCAACTTCCTCGGCCCGCTCACCCTCGGACGGCTATTCGACACGGTGGGGAGGAAGCCGATGATCACCGCCACCTATCTCGGCTCGGCGGCGGTCACCGCCGCGCTCGGCTTCCTCCTGCTTGGCGGCAGCCTCACCACCGTCTCGTTCATGGCCTTCATCCTGGTGATCTTCTTCATCGCCTCGGCCGGGGCAAGCTCGGCGTATCTGACGGTCAGCGAGATCTTCCCGATGGAGACACGGGCGCTCTCGATCGCCTTCTTCTACGCGGTCGGCACCGCGGCCGGAGGGATCGCGGGCCCGCTGCTGTTCGGCCACCTGATCAACACCGGCAGTCAGGACAAGGTGGCGATCGGCTTCTTCATCGGCGCCGTGGTGATGGCGATCGGCGGGATCGCCGAGCTCTTCTTCGGAGTGAAGGCCGAGCAGCGCCAGCTCGAGGACATCGCCGAGCCGCTGACCGCCGAGGGCGGGACGACAGAGGGTGAAGCCGCCGAGGGCGAGGGCAAGACCGAGGCCGAAGATGGCGAGCGAGCCGGGGAGCGCCCCGGCGAGAGCGAGGAGGAGCTACGCCGGAAGGCGGAACGGATCCGGGAGCGCGCGGAGGAACGGCGGCGACGCGACCTGACCGGCCTGCGCCGTTATCGCCCCGGCCCCGGTCGGCTCTATGCCGGCCGCGGGTGGCCGGTGTCGGCGCCCTTCGAGGAGGTCAGCCTCGACCGGGAGGTGGAGATCATCGATCGGGCCCTCCAGGACCGCGGCGCCGCCAGCCGCCGTGAGCTGGCCCGCCGAGTCGGGGCGCGCTACTGGGGGCCCGGGCGCTTTCGCGCCGCCCTACGAGAGGCCGTCGCCGAGGGTCGGGCGAAGCCCCTGGCCCGCGATCAGTACGCGCCGGTCAGCGACCGGCCGGAGCACCCGGAGCGGGTCCGGGAGCATTCCTAAGCCAAGCGGGGAAGGACGTCCCGGGCATAGGTCTCGATCGCTGCTTCGGGACCGGCCCCTGAGTTGTTCATCAGGGCCACCGTCGAGGCCCCGAGCCTCTCGACTTCGCGGATCCGCTCTACGTGCTCTCCCGGGTCGGCGGAGATGATCATCGCCTGCTTGAGGTCCTCGTCGGTTACCTGCTTCTCGCCGTGCTCGTACATCGCCTTCGGGTCGTGCCAGTCCTCGCGGTAGAACTCCTTCGGCTGCGCACCCTTCCACACCCTGGCGCCCTCCAGCGCTGCGTCATCGTCCTCCGCCCAGGAGAAGGCGGCCTGGAGGATCACCTCGCCCGGCTCGCGATTAGCGCTCTCGGCGGCGCCCCGGTAGGCATCGAGGATCTCCGGCACGGCTTCCGGATCGGCGAGGGTCCATAGGCCGTCGCCGAGGCGTCCGGCGACCGCGGCCGCCTCCGGCCCAAAGGCCGAGACGTAGATCGGCGGCCGCCTCCCCTCGGGGCGACTGTGCAGGTATGCCCCATCCGCCGCGAAGTGCTTGCCCTCGCCACTCATCCGCTCCCCCCCGAGCAGGGCGCATCTCAAGCCCCTCCTCCATGCGCTCGATCTGCTCCTCGACGCCGGGCCAAAGCGCGCCCAGCGGCGACTCGTTCAGCGACTCGCCCGAGCCGATCCCGAGGTAAGGGCGCGAGGGGAACATCGCCTCCAGGGTCGCCCAGGCCTGGGCGATCAGCAGCGGGTGATAGCGCGGCCCAGGCGGAGTCACCGCGGTTCCGAAGCTGACCCGTTCGGTCGCCTGGGCGGCGGCTCCCAGCCAGATCCAGGCATGCCCGGACTCTCCCGGTTCCCACCATGGCTGCAGGTGGTCGCTACAGCCGATCCCGTCGAAGCCGGCGCGCTCGGCGGCGACCGCCTGGCGCAGCAGATGGTCGGGTGGGAACTGCTCGTGGGCGCAGAGGTGGAGGTAGCGCATCCGCGCCGGCGCAATACCCGAAGCCCGTGGGGTTCAATCCGGCGCCTGCTTCGAGATTGGGCCGAGCGGGTAGCGGTGAAGCAACGTGGAGTCCCCCGGCTGGAACTTCGACCCACCGCTGATCGCCACGGTGGCTGTGGTCGCCGGCGGGTATGTGATTCGCGCCAGGACGCTGGCCCGGAGCGGCCGCCCGGTCGGCCGCCGCAGGCAGGTCTGCTTCTACCTGGGAATGGCGACCCTGCTCGCCGCGCTGATCTCCCCGATCGACACGATCGGGGAGATCCGGCTGTTCTGGGTCCACATGGTCCAGCACCTGATGCTCGGCGACCTCGCTCCGCTGCTGATCGTCCTCGGGCTGACCGGGCCGATCCTGCGGCCGGTGCTAGCGGTGCGGGCGGTGTCCCGGCTGCGCTGGCTCGCCCACCCGATGGTGGCGCTGCCGCTCTGGGGGCTCAACCTCTGCCTCTGGCACGTTCCCGCGCTCTACGAGGCTGCCCTCGCGAATTCCTTCGTGCACGGGGTCGAGCACCTGCTCTTCTTCAGCACCGGAATGCTGATGTGGACGGCGGTGCTCGAGCCGCTGCCGGGGCCAACCTGGTTCGGCAGCGGCGCCAAGGCCGCCTACGTCCTTGTCGTCAGGGCCCTGGGAGCTGTCCTCGGAAACGTCTTCATCTGGGCCGGCGAGCCGCTCTATCCCGACTACGCGCACGGCGAGCACCTCGCCGGGGTCTCGCCCCTCCTCGATCAGACGATCGCCGGGGCGATCATGTTCACCGAAGGGGGGATGGTCTCCCTGCTGATCTTCGCCTGGCTGTTCCTGCGCTGGACCCAGGAGGCCGAGCTCCGCCAGTCGCTGCTCGACGCGGGCCACGACCCCAGAGCCGCCCAGCGCAGCGCCCGCTACGGCCGCCGGCGGCTACAGGCCTAGCTGGGACGAGGATCAATAGCGGCGGCTTCGCCGGTCTGGGGCTTCGCCGGTCGAGTGGACGAATTCCGGAGATAGAGGCCGGTTTTCGTCCACTCGACCCTGGGGAGCGGTACTGGGGAGCGGTACCTATGAGGCGGGTTGGCTATGAAGCGGGCTTCAGGCTGGCGGCATCTTCGGCTTCGCGCTCGGCCTGCTGGCGCTCCTGATCGACCTGTTCGATGCCCTGGAGGCCGAGGCAGACGCGCCAGGCGAGCAGGCCGACGACGATCGGCAGGATCACGACTAGCACGCGGAAGGCCCAGATCTGCCCGACGTAGCTGATCCCGAGCAGGACGTAGACCCTGTCGGCGGATCCGGCCATGAAGATCAGCACGACCCAGGTGAGGAAGCCGGCGCCGATCGCCGTCCTCCCGGGGGCGTCGCGGGGGCGATCGAGGATGTTGTGGGGGCGCCGGTCGCCGCTGAAGCGCCGCTCCAGCCAGGGCCAGGCGAGCAGCGTCGCCATGACGATCAGCGGGAACAGCGCCCCTCCCCAGAAGGGGTTGGGGACGACGGTGCGGTGGCCGATCACCAGGTCAAAGCCGGGGACCAGGCGAAGCGCTCCGATCAGCCAGCCCAGGTACCAGTCCGGCTGCGCCCCGTTGGTGCCGAGCGCCAGGTGGTAGGGCCCCCAGAGCCAGACCGGGTTGATCTGAATCAGCCCGCCCATCAACACCAGGGTCGCGGCGACGGCGAAGAACAGCCCCAGCGAGCGGGGTGCCTGGCCGGGAAAGCTGGGGACGCCGATCAGCTTGCGCTCGCCTGGGTCCTCGCTTCGCCGAAAGCGGGTGTGGTGGCGGGAGGCGACCAGCGCCAGGTGGAGGCCGAGCAGACCGCCGATCACGAGCGGCAGGATCAGCACGTGGCCGATGTACATCCTCGACCAGAAATCGGGGTCGCCCGGAAACGGGCCGCCCCAGATCAGCAATGCGAGGTTGGCCCCGACCAGCGGGATCGAGAGCGCCACCGAGTAGCCGATCGCCAGCCCCATCCCGGACAGCAGGTCGTCGGCCAGCGAGTAGCCGAGATAACCCTCGAGCAGGGTCAAAAACAGCATCAGCACGCCGATCACATAGGTCAGCTCGCGCGGCTTGCGGTAGGCGCCGGTGAAGAAGATCCGGATCAGGTGGATGACGATCGCGGCGACGAAGACGTTGGCCGCCCAATGGTGCGTCTGGCGGATCAGCAGGCCCGCCTTGACATCGAAGGAGATGTCGAGAACCGACTTATACGCCCGGGTCACCTCGAGGCCGCGAAGCGGGGCGTAGCTGCCGTGATAGATGGTCTTCGCGGTACTCGGCTCGAAGAACAGGGTCAGGTAGACGCCGGTGGCGACGAGCACGATGAAGGCGTAGAGCGCGACCTCGCCGAGCAGGAAAGACCAATGATCCGGGAAGGCGTAGCGAAGCGCCTTGCGGATCAGCGGGGCGGAGCCGGTCCGCCGGTCGAGGAAGCTGACCGTGCGCCGGATCACGCCGAGCTCGGCCTCCGGGTGCGAACGCCCCAGAACGACGGACCGACCGGGGCGGAAAAGTTGCCGGCCGCCCGCAACCCCCCGTCGGCGTCGATCATCAGCGGAAGCTGGGGAAGGTTGCGCCCGGCGGGACCGAAGAGGACCCTCCCGGCCGCGGCGGGGTCGAAAGTCGAGTAATGGCAGGGGCAGACCAGCGCCGGCCGCTGACCGGTCGGTGGGAACAGGGGCTTTCGGTAGAGCGAGATCGCGCAACCGGCGTGGGTGCAGATCTTCGAGTAGGCGAGGATTCCCCTGGGGGCCCAACCGGAGCGCTCGGGCGGGAGCTGCAATCGCGCCGGCTCGAGCCGCACCAGAACGAGCGGGGCGGCGAGCTGCTCGCGATCCGCGTGCTCGGGGTAGGCGGTGTAGAAGGTGTCGTGGCCGATCTGATCCGCCCGGTATGGACGGCCCGCCTCGTCGACCAGGCGGCGGCCGCGGTACCAGGGCGAGTAGTAGAGGGACTCGGTGTCGACCAGCGGCCCCAGAGAAGCGGCGGGAACGACGAGCGCCGCCCCGAGCGCGGCGCCGGCCGCGCCGGCGGCGGCCGCGAGCATTCGCTTGCGGGTGAAACGGCTGGCGCTCTCCCCGAGGATCTCGGCGACGGCCTCCTGCTCGCCGCGGTGCTCGAGGCTGTATTCCTCCTCCAGCTCCTCGGTAACCACGAGGCGCTTGCCGATCACGATCAGCGCCGCGGCGATCAGCCCCAGGGAGAGGCCGAGGGAGAGGCCGAGGAACTGGGTCTGGTGGGCCCAGTCGAGAACGTAGATGACGACGAAGGCGACAGCAGAGGCGGCCGCGGCGAGCAGCAGCGCGATCACGATTCCCTCGGCGCGGCGGTCGGGATCGCCCTCGGGCACGATCCGGCCCCGCCGCCGTCGCCCTCCGCCGCTGGCCAGCCCCACGAGCGCCAGGCCCGCCATCTTCAGTGCAGCGCCGACCTTCATTGGGCGATTCGCCTCCCTATCACGGCGCAGATGGCGACCAGGGCGAAACCGGCGACCAGCCAGGCGACGATTCCCTCCGGGACGGGCCCGATGTGGCCGATCCCGAGCCCGCCGCGGTCATTCGGCTGCTTGCTGGCCTCGACGTAGGCGATGATGTCGTCGAGCTCGGGATCGCCGATCGCCTTGCGCGAGAAGCGGGGCATCAGGTAGGGCCCGATCCGCACCGCCTCGGCGATCTCCCGCGGCGTCGCGTGCTGGAGGACCGGGACCCGGGCATCGGTCACGTAACCCCCCTCCCCCACCACCTGGTGGCACCCGGCGCAATGCTCGGTGAACCCCTCCAGGCCCTGCGCGAGGTGGTCGCTCGGGTGCGGGTGGGGTATCGGCATGCCCTTGCCGAAGGAGGAAACGTAGGCGATCAGCGCCCTGATCTCGCGCTCGTTGAAGGCCGGACGACCACGCTCGGGCGGCTCCCCCGGTGAGGAGAGCGGCATGCGCCCGGTGCGCAGGTAGAAGTCGGGGGCGGCGGGGCCGACCCCGCGCAGCGAGGGACCGAACCCCCTCGTGTCGCCCGGGCCGGCGACCGGTTGCGAAGGGCTTACCCCGCTTCCGCCGATCCCATGGCAGCTCGCGCAGTTGGATGCGTAGAGCTCCGATCCCAGCTCGAGCGGCGACTTCCCGGCCTCGTTCTCCGGATGGACGACACCGCTCGGAGGCTGGGCGCTGGCCAGGGCGGCCAGCCCCATCGCCCCGAGGGCCACGACGAGCAGGACTTTCCGCCTGGCGCGTCGCATCAGGACTGGCTGCAGCTGGAGAGGACCAGGACGCCGACGCCGTTCATCACGATGATCGCCAGGAACAGCGGCGCGATCGCCATCCCGACGATCGCCAGGAAGTGGGTGCGCCCCGCCGGCGGGGCACCCTCGGCCTCGGCCGCGGCCGTCGCCCGGAACAGCGCCACCGCGGTGGCCGCGGCGGCGATCGCCGCCGCGGCGGCGAGGATGGTGAGGACCAGCGTCCAGAGGTCGGGGCCCGATCCCCATTCATCGCCGGGGCTGCAACGTCCCTGCGTGATCCAGTAGCCGATCCCGAACTGGAGACCCCAGGCGAGCGGAGCTCCGAGCACGCCGAACCAGAGCAGGGGTGAAGCGGGGGATGTGGGGGCCCGAACCGTCACAGCGAGGGATAGAGCTGGGTGAGGACGACGAAGACGGCGAGCAGGCTGACGAAACACCAATAGAGCGTCGTCACCCGCAGGGCAATCAATCGGTAGTTGGTGAGGCCGCCCAGCAATTTGGCGAGCAGCCAGGAGTCGAGCAGCAGGCCGACGCCAACGTGCGCGCCGTGGACGCCGAGCAGGGTGAAGTAGATCGAGCCGTAGGCGTCATCCGTCGGGCTGAACCTGTTGAAGTCATCGACGAAGATGTGGACCTGAAGCCCCAAAAAGATCCCCTGGAGGACGGTCGCGCCGGCGAGCAGCCACCAGGCGGCGCGCGCCCTGCCGGCAACCGCGGCCCGCACCGAAGTCAGCATCGGCAGACAGCTCGCCACCAGGACCCCGGTGAGAAACAGGGGAAGGACAACCGAAGGCTTGGGGATCCCAGGCGGCGGCCAGACGGTTGCCTGGAAGCGGAGATAGAAGTATGTGGCGATCAGCGAGCCGAACAGCGCCACCTCGGTGGCGATCAGCAGCGCAATCCCCCACCAGCCACTCGGCATCGCCGCCCGCGCCCGCTCCACCCGGGCCGCGGCGGGGGCCTCGGTGGCGTCCATGCTGCGCGGAACCGGCTCGCTCATGCCTCCTGGGGCTCCCTTCCGTGCCAGGCGACGAGCACCGCAAAGACTCCGAGACCGAAGGCGGCCGAGACAATCCAGAGCTTCATCAGGATGAAGGCGAACACCCCCGTCAGCATCAGCGCGAGGACCGGGGGCCAGGGCGAGCTCGAGGGCATCTCGAGAATCTCGTCCCAATCGGCGTCGACGGCGGTGGTGGCCGGCGTCTCGTGGCCCCGCTCCAGCACCTTCTCGCCTCGCGCGAGGTTGCGTGCATCGCGCTCCCGGTCCTGCCTGTCCCACATCGGATAGGGACTGGTGACCGTGGGGATGACCGCGTAGTTGTATGCGGGCGGCGGCGAGGTCGTCGCCCATTCCAAGGTGTCGCCCTCCCAGGGATCGTCACCCGACGGCGCGCCGCGGAAGATGCTGACCAGGAGGTTTGCGGCGACCATCAGCAGCCCGGCGGTGAGCAGGTAGGCGCCCAGCGACTCGATCAGGTTGAGCCCGCTCCAGCCGAGGCCGCCGTGGTAGGTGTACTGGCGGCGCGGCATTCCGAGCAGGCCGACGATGTGCATCGGGAAGAAGGTCAGGTTCATCCCGGCGAAGGTCGTCCAGAAGCTCGTCTTTCCCCAGCCCTCGTGGTACATGCGGCCGGTGACCTTCGGGAACCAGTAGAACATCCCGCCGATCAGGGGGAAGACCGCTGCGCCGAAGATAACGTAGTGGAAGTGGGCGACCACGTAGTAGGTGTCGGTGAGCTGCTGGTCGAAGGGGATCGCCGCGAAGGTGATTCCCGAGAGGCCGCCGAGGATGAAGAGGACGATGAAGCCGATGATCCAGAGCAGCGGCGTCTGGAAGCGTGGCTTGCCGGTGACGATCGTGGTGATCCAGGCGAACAGCTGGATTCCGCTCGGTATGACGATGATCAGGCTGGCGGCGGCGAAGTAGACGGTGGTCACGGTCGAGAGGCCGACGGCGAACATGTGATGGGCCCAGACGCCGAAGCCGATGAAGGCGACGAGGATCTCTGCCAGGGCGACGAGCGGGAAGGCGACCATCCGGCGCCGCACGAAGGTTGGGATGATCGATGTCGCGATCCCGAAGGCCGGGAGAATGATGATGTAGACCTCCGGGTGGCCGAAGATCCAGAAGAGGTTCTGCCAGAGGATCGTGTCGCCGCCGCGGGCGACGTCATAGAAGTGGAAGCCGAGCAGCCGGTCGAGCTCGAGCAGCAGCAGGGCGCAGTTGAGCGGGGGCAGGGCGAAGACCAGCGCGAAGGAGACCGCGAGGAAGGCGAAGCAGAAGAGCGGCATCCGGTTGATGGACATCCCCGGCGCCCGCAGCTTGAAGATGGTGACGATGAAGTTGATCGCCGCCGCGGTGGTGGAGATCCCCGTGAAGATCAGGCCCAGGGCGTAGTAGTCGATACCGGGCCCGGGGCTGTATGCCTTCGAAGCCAGCGGCACGTAGTTGAACCAGCCCGCGCTGGGGCCGTTGCCGGAAAACAGGCCGACGTAGATGAACAGCCCCGAGCACAGATAGATCCAGTAGGAGAGGGCGTTTAGCCGCGGGAAGGCCATGTCCCGGGCGCCGATCATCAGCGGCACCAGGTAGTTCCCGAAGGCCCCGATCGACATCGGGATGACGAAGAAGAAGATCATCGTCACCCCGTGCATGGTCATCACCTGGTTGAAGCTGGCGGGGCCGAGGAGAGTCTGCTCGGGGGCGATCAGCTGGGTGCGGATCAGCAGCGCCTCGACTCCACCGGCGGCGAAGAACCCCAGCGCGGTGAAGAAGTAGAGGATCCCGATCCGCTTGTGATCGGTGGTTGTCAGCCACCCGAGCAGGCCCGTCGGCTCGCGCCAGATCCGCTCCAGCCGGTCGATCCGGGAGCGCGCCGCGGGCGGGACCGAGACGGCCATACTCAGCGCAGCCCGCTGAGGTAGGCGACCAGCGCACGGAGGTCGCGGTGGTTGAGGTTCAGCCCGGGCATCTTGTTGCCGGGCTTGATGTGCTGGGGGTCGCGGATCCATGCCGCCAGCTCGCGGCGATTGTTGGGGATGGTCAGGGCGGCCAGGGTGCCGCGGGTCGCCAGATGGGTGAGGTCCGGGCCCACCTCCCCGGCGGCGGGGGTGCCGCGGATCGTGTGACAGCCGGCGCAGGTGCTGGAGAGGAAGACCTGCTCGCCGCGGCGCCGCAGCGGATCGCTCGGAGCCGCCGCCGGCCTAGCCATGTTCCTGAGCCAGCGACGGAACTGCGGCCAGGGTTGTGCGTGGACGGCCATCGCCATGTTGGCGTGCTGGAGCCCGCAAAACTCGGCGCACTGGCCACGGTAGACACCGGGGCGATCGGCGTAGAGGAGAACCCGGTTGGAGTGCCCCGGGATCATGTCGATCTTGCGGTTCAGCTCCGGCACCCAGAAGGAGTGGATGACGTCAGCGCTGCGGGCGATCACGTTGACGCGGGCGCCGGCGGGGATGTAGACCTCGTTGGCGGTCACCGCCCGGGTCCCCGGATAGCGGACCTCCCAGAACCACTGGTGCCCGATCACGGAGATCGTCAGCGCCGTGGACTTCGGGTCTGGGGCCTCGGTGTCGTGGATCACGTAGAGGTTGGAGACCGCGAAGAGGACGATCAGGACCACGGCCGGGAGGACCATCCCGAAGGCCAGCACCAGCCGGGTGTTTGCACGCTCGCTCTCGCCGATGACCGGCAGCCCCCGCCGGTCGCGGCGAAACCATCCGATCGCGAGCAGCGCCAGGGCTCCGAGGAAGACGATCGCCGCCGCCCCGAGCATCCACCACCACAGATCGGCGATGTCTTGCGACGCAGGGCTATGGGGAGAGAGCGGCGATTGCCTGCCGCATCCGGTCAATGCCGGTGCCACCGCCAGCGCGAGGGCGGCGCCGAGCATTCTTCGCTCAGGCCTGATGCCCTCCGCCCCCCGATGCGATCGGTGGCTCTCGCATACCGCCGCAGCGATACCCACTGGGCCGCGGAGTCAAACGGTCATCGCGGGCGTCCTGCAGCTTCCCGAAGAACGGGGACTGCCGGGCCGTCAGGATGCTGACGCAGATCCTCCCGGGGCAACCGCAGACTGTTTTGCGACTTTGCGGGCGGGTATCGGCTCCGCCGTGAGGCTGGCCGCCAAGAACCCGCAATCTCGGCTCAAAGGGAAGGTGGTGGTTGTCACCGGGGCATCGGCGGGCGTGGGGCGCGCGACGGCGGTCGAGTTCGGGCGCCATGGAGCCCACGTGGCGCTGTTTGCGCGCCCCAGTCGAGGTCTCGACGCCGCCGCTCTCGAGGTCGAGAGGGCCGGCGGTCGGGCGCTCGCAGTCGGGGTAGACGTTGCCGATGCGGAGGGCGTGGATAGCGCCGCCTCCCGGGTCGAGGCCGAACTGGGCCCGATCGACACCTGGGTCAACGACGCGATGGCCTCGATCTTCGCTCGCGTCTGGGACATCGAGCCTGCGGAGCTCCGGCGCGCCACCGAGGTCACCTACCTCGGAGCCGCGTACGGGACGATGGCCGCACTGAAGCGGATGCGGTCTCGCAACAGGGGCACGATCCTCCAGGTCGGCTCGGCGCTCGCCTACCGGGCGATCCCCCTACAGGCCGCGTACTGCGGCGCCAAGTTCGCTCTCCGCGGGTTCACCGACTCGCTGCGATGCGAACTGATGAACGAGCGCTCCAAGATCGTCCTGACCATGGTTCATCTGCCCGGCCTCAACACACCGCAGTTCACCTGGGTGCGGGTGCGCGGCCTTCCCAACACCCCCCGGCCCGTTGCCCCCGTCTACCAGCCCGAGATTCCGGCGAAGGCGATCGTCTGGGCGTCCGGTCGAAAGCGGCGCGAGATCTGGGTCGGCGGCTCCACGGTCGCGACCATCATCGGGAACAGGCTCGCGCCCAAGCTTGCCGACTTCTACCTCTCGAGAACGAACGTCAAGGGGCAGCAGACCGACGAGAGCCTTTCATCCAGCCGTCGCGACTATCTCTTCGAAGCAATCGACGAGGATCGCGGGGCCCATGGCCCCTTCGACGATGAGGCAAAGGGGCGCTCACTGCAGCTGAAAGCCACCAAGCACAGGGGCCTGATCGCCACGGCGCTCGCAGCCGGAGCTATCGGCGGACTGGGCGCGCTGGCCCGTCCGGCGGGTCGGGGCGCGGGAAAGCGGCTTGACTTTCTTTTGTGAGGTCGCTTCACTCGCCCGGACGGACGGACGGGGGCTCGCGGGGGCTCGGGGCATCTCCTAAGAGCAGCCAGCCACCGGATGGATCTCGCTTCACACGGCCCTGATCGCTGAGCCGGCTCAGGGTCACCGACACCGAGGGCCGCCGGGCTCCCACCAGATCGGCCAGCATCCGGTTGGTCAGCCGCAGCGGCATTCGCACACCCTCCTCGGTGCGGACGCCCCAGCGCTCGGCGAGCTGCCAGAGGAGAACCAGGACCCGGTCCTCCAGCCCGGTCATCCCCGCGACGGCGGCGTATACCGCGAGCGCCCTGGAGCGGTACATCACCCGGCGCGTGACGACGCTGACGAGCCCCGGAAAACGGCCCAGCCGCTCGGCCGCCGCTCGGTCGAGAACGGCGACCCGGGCCCGCTCCAGAACGGTCCATCGCGCCTCGACGAACGAGGCCGCATCCTCCTGCCAGGGAATGACCAGGTCTCCGCTGTTCAGCACCTCGAGACTCCTGTGGGCAGCGACGTAGAGCTCCCGGAGCATGACGCCGCTGATGATCAGGTAGCCGAGGTGGCCCAGCTCGGGGGCTCGCCTGGGCGGGGCCCAGTCGCCGCGTTCGAGAGGCAGCACCTGCACTTCTACCGCCCGCTCCGCAAGCAGCCGCTTGGCCTCATCGAGCTCGGCGCCAAGGTCGGGGTCGAGGCGGAGTAGCGACTCCCTGCGGAGCTGAAGCTGAACACTCGCCATCACGGACGAGCTTAGACCCGACCGGTACGGAAGGCGTCGAAATACCTAGGCCTGAGGCCTCGCCGCAATCCTCAGCTGAGCCGCCAAGGCGAACGGGTAAACGCTGGTCGAGAGAAAGCCGATGATCAGCCAGCCGACGCTCGTACCGACGACCTGCAGGATTGCCCAGCTCGAGCCGATTGCCAAGACGACCGGCAGCACAGGCTCGCCGGATCCGACGTGGGGACGGAGCGAGCCGTGGGCAATTCCCTGGACGCAGAAGAAGGCGAGGGTCGCCCCCGCGACCAGGAGCACCGTCTGCGGGAAGCTTGCGCCTCGGCGACCGTCTGGCGCAGGCTGGCGCGTAGCCCATGCACCTCCTCCTGGAGCTCCATCTCTCCAATGCCTACCCGCCCAGCCCGCGGACCCCGCCCACCCGTTCGCCAGATGACGCCCGTGGTTCAAAGGATGACCCCCGGGTAAGCACAAGCCGGACGACGGATTCGCTCGATGATCGGAGCCAGCCCGCCTTTTCCCAGTGAAGACAAGAACGAGGAGCCGCCGATGTCAGAGACCGTAGGAGAGTTTGTCCTCCGCCGCCTCCGCGAGCACGGAGTGGAGAAGATCTATGGCTACCCGGGGGACGGGATCAACGGCCTCCTCGGCGCCTTCCACGAGCACGGGGACGAGATCGAATTCATCCAGACCCGCCACGAGGAGATAGCGGCGTTCGCGGCGTGCGCACACGCCAAGCTCAGCGGTGAGGTCGGGGTCTGCATGGCGACCTCCGGCCCGGGAGCGATTCACCTGCTGAACGGGCTCTACGACGCGAAGCTCGACCACCAGCCGGTGGTTGCGATCATCGGTCAGCAGAAGACCACCTCTCTCGGCTCCAACTACCAGCAAGAGGTGGATCTGAACACACTGTTCAAGGACGTAGCGTCGGAGTTCGTGCAGGTCTGCATGTCACCGCCCCAGGCCCGCCACCTGATCGACCGTGCGGTCCGCATTGCCCAGGCCACTCGCTCGGTCACCTGCGTGATCATCCCCGAGGACGTCCAGGAGGCCGACTACTCGGACCCGCCCATGAAGCACGGCTCGGTCTTCTCCTCGGCGGCCCGGCTCACACCGTCGAGGGTCGTGCCGCGGGATTCCGAGGTGCGCCGCGCGGCCGAGGTCCTGAACGCTGGGGAGAAGGTGGCGATCCTGGTGGGCCAGGGCGCTCGCGGGGCCGCCGAGGAAGTGGAGCATGTCGCCGAGCTGCTCGGCGCCGGCGTCGCCAAGGCTCTGAACGGCCGCGACGTCCTGCCAGATGACCTTCCCTACGTCACCGGTCCGATCGGGCTGCTCGGCTCGAAGCCGAGCGACGAGATGATGTCGGGCTGTGACACCTTCCTGATGGTCGGCTCGAGCTTCCCGTACTCGGAATGGCTTCCCGAGCCCGGTCAGGCGCGTGGCGTGCAGATCGACCTCGACGCCCGCCTCGTCGGGATTCGCTACCCGATGGAGGTGAACCTGGTCGGCGACTCGCGTGACACGCTCCGGGAGCTGATCCCGCAGCTCGAACGCAAGGAGGACCGGGCCTGGCGCGAGGAGATCGAGTCTGAGGTCGAGCGCTGGTGGGAGATCCTCTCCGACCGGTCGATGCAGGACGCGGACCCGCTCAACCCGCAGCGGGTGTTCCACGAGCTCAGCGAGCGCCTGCCCGACCGGGTCATCCTCACCGCCGACTCCGGCTCTGCGACGAACTGGTGGGCGCGCCATCTGAGGCTGCGCGAGGGCATGCGGGCGGTTCTCTCGGGAACGCTGGCGACGATGGGGCCTGGCGTGCCCTACGCGTTCGCCGCCAAGTGCGTGCACCCCGACCGCCCGGTGATCGCGGCCCTCGGTGACGGGGCGATGCAGATGATCGGCATCAATGCGCTGATCGACATCGCCAACCGTTATGAGAGCTGGGAGAACAAGCAGCTGGTCGTGGTCGTGCTCAACAACCGCGACCTCAACCAGGTGACCTGGGAGCAGCGCGTCCTGGTCGGCGATCCCAAGCTCAAGGTTTCCCAGAACCTGCCCGGATTCGAGTACGCACGCTATGCGGAGCTGCTCGGCCTGCGAGGGATCCGGGTCGATTCGCCGGACGAGGTTGGCGGGGCATGGGACGAGGCGCTCGGCGCCGACCGCCCGGTGCTGCTGGAGGCGATAACCGACCCCGAGGTGCCGCCGCTGCCGCCCCACATAGAGATGGACCAGGCGACCTCGATGGCGCAGGCGCTGCTCAAGGGCGACCCGCACGCAGCGCGGATCGCGAGGCAATCCTTCAAGGGCAAGCTGATGGAGTTCGTAAACCGTTGAGCGGAACGGCAGTGGCGCAGCAGGGGATCGAGAGCAAGGTCGAGAGCCTCGATCTGGGCGTCTACGCGTTTCCCACCGATGCCCCGGAGTCGGACGGAACTCTGCGCTGGGATTCGACCACGATGATCGTCGTCGAGGTCAGTGCGGACGGACGCACCGGAATTGGCTATACCTACGGGGAGTCCGCCGTCGGCACCCTGATCGCCTCGAAGCTGGCCGGGCTTGTCGAGGGCTCTGACGCGCTCAAACCGCCCGCCACTTGGCTGAGGATGCAGCGGGAGCTGCGCAACGCCGGCCGGCCCGGGGTAGGCGCGATGGCGATCTCCGCAGTCGACATCGCTCTCTGGGATCTGAAGGCGAGGCTGCTCGGAGTCTGCCTGGCCGATGCGCTGCCTCGTTTTCACGCCGAGGCGCCGATCTACGGCAGCGGGGGATTCACCTCCTACTCTCCCGAGCGCCTCCGCGAGCAGCTGAGCGGGTGGGTCGACGCCGAGATCCCGCGGGTCAAGATCAAGGTCGGCCGGGAGCCGGAGTCCGACCCCGCTCGCCTGGCGCTCTGCAGGGAGGTGATTGGCCCCGATACGGAGCTCTTCGTCGATGCCAACGGGGCCTTCTCTCGCAAACAGGCGCTGCAATGGGCCGAGCGCTACGCGGAATTCGGCGTCTCCTATCTGGAGGAGCCGGTCTCCTCGGAAGACCGCGAGGGTCTCCTCTTTCTGCGCGAGCACGGGCCGGCGGGGATGTCGATCGCGGCCGGGGAGTACGAGTGGGACCTCCCCCAGCTGGCCGAGCTGGCCGGCTGCGTGGACATCCTCCAGGCCGACGTCACGCGCTGCGGCGGGATCACGAATTTCCTCCGCGCCGGAGCCTTTGCCAAGGCCCGCAACCTGCCGTTCTCCGCCCATTGCGCTCCGGCCGTCTCAGCCCATGCCTGCTGCGCGATCGAGACGCTCGCCCACCTCGAATATTTCCACGACCACGTGAGGATCGAGAGAAAGATCTTTGCGGGGGTCCTCGACCCGCAGGGAGGTGCCCTGCGTCCCGAGTCCTCCCGCCCCGGCCACGGGCTCCAACTGGATCGGGACGAGGCAGGGCGCTTCGCCGCATGAGCACCGCCGAGCATCGCGGTTGGACCCATCCGGCAGTGGCTCGGTGGCGCGCCCAGCACGGGGTGAGCGCAGATGACGCCGTCGACTCCGGGGGAGGCCACGAGACGCTCGCCCCGGCGGGCATCGACCGGATCGATGGGCAGAGGCTCGAGGGGGCGCTTCGCGACGCGGTCCGCGGAGAGGTTCGCTTCGACGCCGGCAGCAGGGCGGCCTACTCTCATGACAGTTCGAACTACCGCCAGCCGCCGATCGGGGTCGTCGTTCCTCGCAGCACCGATGATGTGGTTGCGGCGATGGCTGTCTGTCGCGACCACGGCGCCCCGGTGCTCTCACGCGGCTGCGCCACAAGCCTCTCGGGGGAGACGACCAACGTCGCGGTGGTGATCGACTACTCCAAGTACCTGCGCGAGATCATCGAGGTCGATCCCGAGCGGCGGATCGCCCGGGTCGAGCCCGGAGTGATCCGAGACCAGCTCTCGAACCGGACCGAGGCCGAGCACAACCTCACCTTCGCGCCGGACACCTCGACACACGCCTACGCGACCTTCGGCGGCATGATCGGCAACAACTCCTGCGGCGTTCACTCGATCATGGCCGGGCGCACCGCTGACAATGTCGAGGAGCTCGAGGTCCTCACCTATGAGGGCCTGCGAATGCGGGTCGGGCCGACCTCGGAGGAGGAGCTGGCCGAGATCATCGCCCGCGGCGGTCGCCGCGGCGAGATCTACGAGGGCATGCGGGAGCTGCGCGACCGCTACGCCGAGCTGGTCCGCGAGCGTTTCCCCGACATTCCGCGGCGAGTCTCGGGCTACAACCTCGATGAGCTGCTGCCCGAGCACGGTTTCAACGTCGCCAGGGCGCTGGTCGGGTCCGAAGGGACGCTGGCGGCGGTTCTCGAGGCGACGGTGCGCCTCGTCCCTTCGCCACCGGTGCGCTCCCTGCTGGTCCTCGGATATCCGCATATCCACCTCGCGGCCGATCACGTCCCAGAGATCCTCGAATTCGGCCCGACCGGACTGGAGGGAATCGACCGCCGGCTGATCGAGGACATGTTGGTCAAGGGGTCGCATTCGGCCGAGGTGCCGATGCTGCCCGACGGGGATGGTTGGCTCTTGGTCGAGTTCGGCGGCCAGACCCGTGAGGAATCCCACGAGCATGCGCGTGGCTGCATCGAGGCGCTGCGCAAGGGCTCGAGCACCCCGGAGATCAAGCTCTTCGACGACGTCGGCGAGGAGCAGAGGCTATGGGAGATCCGCGAGGCGGGGCTCGGGGCGACCTCATACGTCCCGATGGAGCGCGACCACTGGCCGGGCTGGGAGGACGCTGCCGTGCCGCCGCAGCACCTGGGCGAATACCTGCGCCGCTTCAGCGACCTGCTCGACGCCTACGACTATCGCGCTGCGCTCTACGGGCACTTCGGCGACGGCTGCGTGCACTGCCGGATCAACTTCGACCTCCGCACGGCGGGAGGGCTGCGCGACTGGCGGCGGTTCCTCGACGAGGCGGCCGAGCTGGTGGTCGGCTACGGAGGCTCGCTCTCCGGCGAGCACGGCGACGGGCAGCAGCGCGCCGAGCTGCTGGAGAAGATGTACGGCTCGGAGCTGCTCGACGCGTTCCGCGAGATGAAGCGGATCTGGGACCCGGGGAACCGGATGAACCCGCACAAGGTCGTCGACCCTTATCCGATCGTCTCCAACATGAAGCTGGGCGCGGGTTACGACCCGCCCGAGGTCGATACCCATTTCGCCTACGGCGAGGACGGGGGAAGCTTCGCCCACGCGGCGCTGCGCTGCGTCGGAGCCGGCAAGTGCCGCGAGACCGACAGCGGGACGATGTGCCCGAGTTACATGGCGACCCTCGACGAGGAGCACTCGACCAGGGGGCGGGCGCGGATCCTCTACGAGATGCTGGAGGGTCGGACGATCACCGACGGCTTTCGCTCCTCCGAGGTCGAGGGTGCGCTCGACCTCTGCCTCTCCTGCAAGGGCTGCAAGGGCGAGTGCCCGGTCAGCGTCGACATGGCCACCTACAAGGCCGAGTTCCTATCCCACCACTATCGCCACCGCCTCCGGCCCATCCCCGCCTACTCGATGGGGCTGATCATGTTCCACGCCCGGATCGCGGCGCGGATGCCCCGCCTCGCCAACACGCTGACCCAGACTCCCGGGGTATCGGCGCTCGTCAAGCGCGCCGGCGGACTGGCGGTGAAACGGGCGATGCCGCCGTTTGCCCACGAGACCTTCAAGAGCTGGTTCGCGAAGCGCGGCACCGTCAACCCGGACGGCCCGCCGGTGGTCCTCTTCCCCGACACCTTCAACAACTTCCTGCACCCCGAGCCGATGAAGGCCGCGGTTGAGGTCCTCGAGGACACCGGCCATCGGGTGGTCGTTCCCGAGCCGCCGCTCTGCTGCGGGCGGCCGCTCTACGACTACGGGATGCTCGAAACCGCAAAGCGCTTCTGGGAGCGGATGCTCGATGCTCTGCAGCCGCATATCGTCGCCGGCGTACCGGTGGTGGGAATCGAGCCGAGCTGTGTCGCGTCCTTCCGCGACGAGCTGCCCGGGCTGATGCCGCACTCAGAAAGTGCCAAGCGCCTCTCGTTGCAGACCCTGACGCTGGCGGAGTTCCTTCAGCGGCACGCGCCCGAATGGGACCCGCCGCGCCTCGAGCGCGAGGCAATCGTGCACGGTCACTGCCACCAGCAGGCAGTGATGGGGATGAGCGCCGAGTCCGAGCTCTACCGACGCCTCGGCCTGCGATTCGAGATCCTCGACTCCGGCTGCTGCGGCCTCGCCGGGTCCTTCGGCTTCGAGCGCAGCCACGACGAGATCTCCCGCCAGATCGGCGAGCGACGACTGATGCCGCGGGTGCGCGATGTTCCGAAGGAGACGATCGTGATCGCCGACGGCTTCTCCTGCAAGACCCAGGTCGCCGAGCTGACGGATCGGCGCCCCCTGCACACCGCCCAGGTGGTCAAGATGGCGCTCGAGGCCGGGGGCGCCGGGCCCTCCGACGGGTGTCCGGAACGGGCCTATCCCGACGTCGTGCTGGATGGTGGCGGAGCGCGGGGACCCCTGATAGCGGCGGGGGCGGTGGCGGCGGCGGTAGGGGTCGCCACGCTTGCGAGGTCGCGATGAAGGTGCCTTACATGCGGGATGGGCCCTTCCTTGCGGGCGAAACCGTGACCTTCGGTGAGTACGAATGCATCCGCTGCCGTACCGCTCACAGGGTGCCCGAAGGGTCCGTCACGAACCTCCCGGTCTGCCCCGCCTGCCAGGGCCAGGAGTGGAGATCGTCAAAGGGCGGCGGGATGCTCCGCTCGCTTGGCGCCTAGGCTGGGGCGGTGCGCCGCCGGCCGGAACGGGTGGGGGGCTTCGCGCCGATCGGGGACTACGGTCTGCTCGGCGACGAGCACACGGTCGCGCTCCTTAGCCTTGACGGCGCGATCGACTGGCTCTGCCTGCCGACGTTCTCCGATCCACCGGTGTTCGCCGCGCTGTTGGACCCGCAGCGTGGCGGGTCCTTCCGCCTCGCACCCACTGCGGTGCACGAGTGCGAGCGCCGCTACCTACCGCGGACCAACGTGATCGAGACCACCTACTACACCGATGGCGGCGTCGTCCGGGTCACCGATGCGCTGACCGTCGCCGCCACTGGCTCCGGGCGCTGGCGTGAGCTCGTTCGCCGATGCGAATGCGTCTCCGGAGAGACCGAGCTTGCCTATCGGGTGGCGCCTCGGTTCGGCTGGGAGCAGGCGGGGTGCGAACCGTTCGGCGGCGAGGAGGGCGTCGTCTTTCGCCGCGATGCGCTGGGGCTGCTGCTGCAGTCCTGGGGCTGCCCCGGGCCGTACCTGCGCGGGCCCGACGCGGAGGGGAGAATCCAGCTGGGTGATGGGCAGAGTGCCATCCTCGCCCTGACCGCCTTCGACCGCGGCCCGATCGCACGCTTCTCCCGGGGGGAGATCGAGCGCCGCCTCGAGGAGACTCGCGAGTACTGGAACGCCTGGTCGAAGCGTTGCAGCTACCAGGGCCCCTGGCGCGAAGCGGTTCTCCGCAGCGCCCTCACTCTCGCGGCGCTCGTCCACGCCCCGACCGGGGGAATCGTCGCCGCTCCGACCAGCTCGCTGCCCGAGCGGATCGGCGGGGATCGGAACTACGACTACCGCTTCTGCTGGGTGCGCGATGGCTGCTTCACGCTTGACGCGATGCTCAACCTGGGTTACCGAAACCAGGTCCATGCCTCGCTCGCCTGGTTGCTCGGCGCGATCGCGGGCAGCGATCCGAAGGTGGACGTCCTCTACGGGCTCGACGGCTCGCGCCCTGGCGACGAGGTCGAGAAACCCGAACTTCGCGGCTATTTGGACTCGCGGCCCGTCCAGGCCGGAAACTCCGCCGCCGGGCAGCTGCAGCTCGGTGGCTACGGCGACACGATGCAGACCGCATACCTCTTCGTCGCGGACGGCGGCTCACTCGACCCCAGCAGCGGCGAGCTGTTGGCGAGGGTCGCCGATCATGCCGCCGGCATCTGGGGCTGCGAGGACTCGGGAATGTGGGAGCTGCCGCAAACCCGTCACTACACGCAGGGGAAGCTGTCGGTGTGGCTCGCCCTGAGGCGGATCCTGGAGCTTGCGGCCCGGGGCGAAGTCCCGGCCGACGCGCGCCGCCTCGACCTCTGGCGTCGGGAAGCCGCTGCGGTCGAGCGCTACATCGAGGAGCGCTGCTGGTCGGATGAGCTCGGAGCCTATGAGCAATACCCAGGCTCGGGCTCACTCGATACCGACATGCTCCTGGCGACGCGGGTGGGCTATCCGCATCCGCAGCGGCTGCGGGCGATGGTCGAGCGGATGCTCGAGCGGCTCTGCCCGATCGAAGGCTCGCCACTGATCTACCGGTTCTGGGAGATGCGGGAAAGAGAGGGCGCCTTTGTCGCCTGTTCCTATTGGCTGATCGAGGCGCTGGCGCGGCTGGGCGATCGCGAGCGGGCGGCGGCGATGATGGAGGAAATGGTCGAACGCTCCAACGACTTGGGCCTATTCTCGGAGGAGATCGACCCCTCCGACGGCTCTCTGCTCGGCAATTTCCCGCAGGCGCTCAGCCACCTTTCGCTGATTACGGCGGCCGCCCACCTTGCCGGCGGGACCGAGGGGAAGCCGTCCGATCCGGCGGAGGCGGGCTGATCAGCGAGCCGCCTCACCCCACCGCCCTCGCCAGGCTCGCCTTCGGCGGGGCCCTGCTCCTCTATCCGGGCCCGATCCTCGCGACCGTGGGGGCCGCCAGGGACCGCCGGGCCATTCTGGTCGCGCGGATGCTCGGAGCCAGGCATCTCGCCGAGGCGGTCCTGGTCGGCTTCCGCGCGGATCGCCGCCTGGTCCTGGCCGGCGCCTTGGTCGACGGCATCCACGGCCTCACCGCCGTTGGATTCGGAGCCGCCGATCGGAGCCGCCGGCGGGTGGCTCTGGCGAACGCGGTGGTCGCGGCGGGGTTCTGCCTCGGCGGCCTGCTGCATGCCCGGATGCTCGCCGACGGTGGCGGCCGTGCCGCCACGATCGATTAGGCTCGAACATGCGACGAACGCCAAGGAGCGGCGGGAATGCAGTTCGACGTGATCGTGATCAGAGCCGGAGCGCCGGCGAATATTGCGCGTGCATGCCTTCCAAGGCACAGCTTCGGCCGGGGGAACTGCTGGCCGAGCCGGGGGAACTGCTGGCCGAGGTGCGACGGGTGCCCGGCATCCGCGGACGTCCGGACCCAGGCGAAGACTTCGCCCTATGAGCGAGGGTGGCAAGCCGGGCCTGATCGAGGAGACCCAGACCGCGCTGCGAAATAATGCCACCGCCTACGGCTATTCAGTCACAATCACTGCCAGCTTCGGCCTGCTCACGGAGGAGCTGGGCTCCGCCTCGGTCGGTGAGATCTTCCTCTTTGCGGCGGGGGCGCTGGTCTCCTTCGCGCTGCTCGAGGCGGTCATGACTCGTGGCTTCAGGGACCGGCCGAGCGGCGAGAGTCCGGACGTGATCGCCCTCGGCAGCTCGATCAGCTTTCTCTCCGTCGGCGGCGGCCTGGGCGTCTGTCTGGCCGAGGTCGAGGCCTTCGGCGGCACGGCTTCCTGGTTCCTCGGCTCGTTCGCCGCGACCCTCGCCTTCCTCATGCTGGTGGGGGTCGAGATCTTTCTGGCTCGCCGGATCAAGGGGAGTTGAGGCGGCCGCCGGCCCGCGAGAACGGGCGACGCCGTCGCAACCCTACCCCGACCGGCCTTGTGGGCGTCGACGACGTCCTGGTCGAGGACATGAAGGTCCTCGGCATGCACGGCGCCGACCTAGGGCTGCCCGAGGGCAAGGGCTGGCTGCTGGCCGAGTTCGGGGGCGACTCGGTCGAGGGGTCCGACGAGAAAGGCCCGGGAGTGCACGAAGGCGCTGCGCGGCGAGAAGAGTCTGCGCGAGATGACCCTCTATGACCAGATGGACAACGAGCACAAGCTCTGGGACATCCGCGAGTCCGGGCTCGGCGCCACCGCCTTCAGGCCGGGCGCCCGCGACCACTACGAGGGCCGGGAGGACGCCGCCGTCCCGCCCGAGCGCAAGGGTGACTATCTGCGCGATTTCCGCGAGCTGCTCGCCGACTACGACTACAGGGGAACCGGGTCGGCGGCGCCCGCTGGTTCGAGCGAAACCGGGCCTCCTGCGAACCCCCGGGTCTGCTCTCGGAGGAGTTCGACGTCGCGCAGCGTCAGATGCAGGGCACCTGCCGCAAGCCTTCGTCCACGCACTTCTGCTCGAGTACGCAAGCCGGCAGAGCGAGGAGGCCTGAAATTCCGGCGCCCGATTCGCCACCACGGCGCCATTGCTTCAACCTGCCGCCCGATCAACCTGCCGCCCGAGGATTCGAACAGGCGCGCCGCGGGAAGGAGAGTGCAGATGCAATTCGACGTGATCGTGATCGGTGCCGGGGCGCCCGGCGAGGTCTGTGCGGGCCGGCTTGCCGCGGGCGGCCTCAGCGTCGGTTTGGTCGAGGACGAGCTGGTCGGGGGCGAGTGCTCCTATTACGCATGCATGCCGTCCAAGGCGCTGCTGCGCCCCGGGGAGCTGATCGCCGAGGTGCGCCGGGTGCCCGGGGCGCGCGAGGTCCTCTCCGGGTCGATCGACGTCGAGGCGGTGCTGAACCGTCGTGACGAGGTGATCCACGATCGCGACGACTCCTCGCAGCTCCCATGGCTCGAGGAGCGGGGGATCGAGCTGCTGCGCGGCAGGGGGAGGCTGGAGGGCGAGCGAAGCGTCGCAGTCGGGGAGGACCTGCACGAGGCATCCCAGGCGGTAGTCGTCGCCACAGGTTCTGAGGCCGCGATCCCGCTGATCGACGGCCTCGATGACGTCGGCACCTGGGACAACCGCGATGCGACCACGGCACGGCAGGCCCCCGAGCGTTTGATCGTCCTCGGCGGAGGGCCGGTGGGATCGGAGCTGGCGCTTGCCTGGCGCTTGCTCGGCAGCGAGGTCGTTCTGATCGAGGGAGAGGATCGGCTGCTTCCCCGCGAAGAGCCCTTCGCCGGGGAGCAGGTCGCCGAGTCGCTCCGCGGCTTGGGCGTCGAGGTCCGCGCCGGGGCGAAGGTCAGCGCGGTGCGGGGCGACGGCTCCCTGGAGGTGGATTTCGAACAGGGGGGCACGGTCGGGGGGGACGAGCTGCTGGTCGCCGTCGGCCGCAGGGCCCGAACCAAGGAGATCGGGTTGGAAACGGTCGGGGTCGACCCCGACGGCAACCTCGAGGTCGACGACCAGATGCGGGTGGGCGGCAGCGGCTGGCTCTACGCGGTCGGCGACGTCAACGGGCGCTCCCTGCTCACCCATATGGGCAAGTACCAGGGGCGGATCGCCGCCGATCACATCCTCGGTGAGGACGTCGCCGCGACCGAGGACCTGCGCGGCTCGCCCCGGGTGACCTTCACCGACCCGCAGGTCGGGGCCACGGGGAAGACGCTTGCGGCGGCGAAGGCGGCGGGGATCAATGCCCGCGCGGTGGATTCGGAGACCTCCGGCACGGCCGGCGCCAGCTTTGTCGGCAAGGACGCGCCGGGAACAAGCAGGCTGGTCGTCGACGAGGACAACGGAGTGCTGGTCGGCGCGACCTTCGTCGGGCCGGAGACGGCGGAGTGGGTCCACGCGGCGACGATCGCAGTCGTCGGCGAGGTGCCGATGGAGCGCCTCTGGCACTCGGTCCCGCCGTTCCCGACCCGTAGCGAGATCTGGCTGAAGCTGCTCGAGGAATACGGGCTCTAGAGCGGTTTGGCGATTCGCGGCGGGGGTATCTCCCACCGCATGGAACTATCGATTCTCCTGATCATCATCGGCATCGCTCTGGCGATCCTCGTCAACTACGCGCTGGGAATCATCGTCATCCTGATCGGCCTCGCGCTGCTGCTCATCCCCCGCCTGCGCGGCGGGACGCGCCGGGTCTAGATGGCTGCGTCCTAGGGAGGAGCGCCCGCTTCGGCGGGTGTATGGTCGGTGGGCGATGGCCGTAATCCTCTGGCACATCGAGCTCTCCCACTACAACGAGAAGGCCCGCTGGGCTCTCGACTACAAGGCCATCCCGCACGAGCGGCGGGTGCCGATGCCGGGCCTGCACCGTGTGCGGGCGATGGCGCTCACCCGTGGCGCACACCAGCGGCTTCCGGTGCTGGAGTTGGATGGGCGGCGGATTGGCGACTCGACCGCGATCATCGCCGCGCTGGAGGATTATCAGCCCGAGCCCCGGCTCTACCCCGAGGACCCTGATGATCGAGACCGGGCGCTGGAGCTCGAGGACTTCTTCGACGAGCAGCTGGCTCCGTCGGTGCGCCGCTACGTCTGGCACCACACCCTGCCCGACACCGACGCGGTCGCCGCCTCGCTGTTCACCACGCCGAGCCCGACCCGGGAGCGCCTGCTGCGGGCGGCGGCGCCGCTGGCGAGCCGCATGGTCCGCGCCGACTACTCGATCAACGCGGAGAGCGCCGCTCAGGCGCGCGGCGAGATCGTCGCAGCGATGGACCGTCTGGAGGCCGAGCTTCAACCTTCCGGCTACCTGGTCGGGGAGGAGTTCTCGGTGGCCGATCTGACCGGCGCCGCGCTGTTCACGCCCCTGCTGGCGCCGGCAGAGCGTCCCTACCGTGCCCGGCCCTCGGTGGTCCCCCCGGTGGCGGAGCTTCGCGAAGAGCTCTCGGCCCGCCCGGGCGGTGAGTGGGTGAGTGAGATATATGTGCGCCACCGGGGAGCCTCGGCCGAGGTTGCCGCCGCGGGCGCGGTCGCCTGAGCGGAACCCTCGTCCAGGGAGCGCATGAACTGATCGCGGACGGGTAGTGGGACAGGGCTAGTGTCCCCGACGGAAAGGTCAGCGATGGCGGTGTTCGGAGTCTTTTTGATCGCGATCGGCGCCGTGCTCACGTTTGCTGTGCACGTCAGCGTCCGTGGCCTCGATCTCGGCGCCGTCGGCGTGATCCTGATGATCGCCGGGGCCCTCACCTTCTTGATCGGCCTCTTCCAGGAGGCTGCCTGGGCCGACCGCTGGCGCCGCCGGCCGCGAGAGATCGAGCGGGATCCGCGCTACTGAGCTCAGATCCTCTCAATCTCCGCCTCCTCGGCGGCTGAATGGTCAGTGCCGCTGCTCGGCGTCGCATCGAGGAAGACCTCGGTGACGTCGGGTACGACCTGGCGAAGTCGTCGATCGATCTCGGTGGACACTTGCTCGACCCGGCCACCGGCGATGTCGTCTCGAAGGCCGATGCGGGCCGCTACCAGCAGCGCGTCCGGGCCGAGGACGAGGGTGAGCAGCTGGTGGATCTCGTCGACTTCGTCGTACTCGTCGATGACTCGCGCGATCGCTTCACGCTCCTCCGGCAAGGCCGCGGATCCGACAAGCAGGTGCCTGACGTCC
The DNA here is from genome assembly GCA_963720735.1 of uncultured Actinomycetes bacterium. Lineage (GTDB taxonomy): Bacteria > Actinomycetota > Thermoleophilia > Solirubrobacterales > 70-9 > JBBRHQ01. The sequence goes on along the minus strand of CAVRGL010000009.1, from coordinate 101,926 downwards.
CGCCCCATCCAGAAGGCGACGGATACCAGGAGGACGCCGATCAGGACCGAGGCCGCCGGGTCGAAGACCTTCTGACCGGTCACCTCGTTGAGCCCGATCCCGATTGCCGCCAAGAGCAGCCCGATCAGCGCGGCGCTGTCCTCGAACAGGACCATCTTCAGGTTCGGATCGCGGCTCTTGCGGGCGTGGTCGAGCACCGCCCTTTCGCCCCGCCGGCCGGCCTCTCGGCGGAGCTGGCGGATCGCCCTCAGCCATGAGGTCCCCTCGGCGATGAAAGCGATGCCGAGCACTCCGTAGGCAAGGGGGAAGTGCTCACTCTCGCCCTGACCGCGTGATCAGCTCGTAGACGCCGAAGCCGATCGCGAACACGGCTCCGGCGAGGAACATGCCGACCGCTGCTACGAAGGTCCACAGGAAGCGCTCCTGGGCGTGGCCGAACGGCCGGCTCTCGGTCGGGGGCCGCCGGCCCAGTGCGAGCGAGACGAGCATGAACACCTGGTTGGTCGTGTCGGCCAGCGAGTGCGCCGCCTCCGCGAACATCGATGCCGAACCGGTGAGGAGACCGGCCCCGAGCTTGACTACCAGGATCGCCGTGTTGGAGCACAGCGCGACGATTACGGTTCTGCGGCTCTGACCGACCCGGCGGGTGCGGTTGAGGCTCCGCCGACTGACCATCTGGATGCCGTTGTCGGGCACGGGTGGCCAATACCCCGGCGGGACCGGGGAAATCAAGTCTTCATTTGGGTCTGGGGCGTTTGCGCCGCCGATTTCCAGGAACGCATAGAGGCGACGCGAAAGCGGAGGAGAGATGGCGAGCCAGCAGACGAAGAGAAGAGCACCGCGCAGGGAGTCGGGAGGGTCGAAATCCAAGTCCTCCCAAAGTCGTCGCCGAGCGCCCAGGAAGACCGTTCAGGGCAGCAACGGTAAGGGCGAAGGCAAGGGAAGCGACCGCAGTCCGATCCCGAACCAGACGGACCAGGACACAGTCCCCGAGCGCGAATACCAGGACTACACCCTCCTTCACCCGGGATCGATCAGCGACTCAGATGAGCCCGATGTGCTGGTTGACTTCCCCCTGGTCGAAGTCGACGAGATCCATATCGAGCTCGACAACCTCGAAGCCCGGATCTCACTTCACGCCGAGGTGCTCGACCTCGTCAGGCTCAGCGTCGGGGTCCACGCCGAGCTTGGAAAGGTCGAGCTGGACATCAAGGGAGTTCGGGCGCAGGCGCTGCTACGAGCTCGCCTCGATCACGTCACCGCGATCATCGACCGCGTCCTGACCACGCTGGATCGCAACCCGAAGCTCCTGGAGAGCATCGGCGAATCGCTCGAGAAGGTCGGAGAGGGCGCCGGGCAGGGTGTCGGTCAGATCGGCCAAGGCGCCGGAAAGGCAGTGGGCGACATCGGAGAGGGCGCCGAAGGAGCGGTGAAGGAGGTCGGAAAGGGGGCCGGCAGCGCGGTGGAGGATGTCGGCGAGGGCGCGGGTGGAGCCGTGGAGGACGTAGGCCAGGGCGCCGGCGGCGCGGTGCAGGACGTCGGCAAAGGCGCGGGGCAGGGTGTCGGCCAGCTCGGGCAAGGCGCCGGCGAGGCTGTCGGGGGTCTCGGCCAGGGCGCCGGACAGCTGGCCGACCTTGCCGGCGGCGGCTCGGGGGGCAACGGCGGCGGCTCTGACGGAGGTGGCCAGGGCGGGCTGACGGCGGGGATGCTAGCCAAGCAGGCCGCGATGGTCGTGGCCAAGGAGCTCGGCGCCGCCGCCAGCGAGGAGGCCAAGGAGCTCGGTCTCGCGGCGACTCACAAGGCAGCCGAACTCGGCGAGCGGCGGCGTCAGCGGCGAGCGGAGCGGCACCATGCCACCGAGGCCGGGCTGCGCGAAGCCGAGGAAGCCGGAATCGACCTCGACGAGATCGAAGGCAGCGGCGCAGAAGGTCGGATCACGATCCGCGACGTCGAGAAGGCAAAGAGCGGATGAGCAGCGAGGGCCCGGACGAGGATCGGCGGCTCGGGGAGGATGAGCCTGCCGACGTGGAGGTGTTCACGGGCGTGCGGATGAAAAGCCTTCGCTTCGGGGTCGTGCCCGAGACGAGGGTGTGGTTCAGCGGGGAGCCTGCTGAGCGGTCCAACTCGAAGACCGAGCGGGAGGGGCTGCCGGAGGAAGTGGAGCCCGGGGTTGAGTATCGCGAGGCGACGGTTCGCTGGCAGGCCCGTGCCAGGGTCCTTCACCCGGCCGACGGGGAGGAACCCAAGTAGGAGCTGGGCTCGCGCAGGAGCGGGCTAGGATCCGAGCGTGCCCCTGGCACTGGGCCGACACCTGCTGTTCCGTCAGCTGAGCCACGGCGGGCTCGTCCTGGTGATCGCCGTGATCGCGATCGTCGTCTTGGTCCGGTTCTGGCCGCAGATCTCCAGTTGGCTCGAAGAGCGGTTCAGGGGCAGGTAGGGGCTTTTTGGGACCAATTTGCAGCGGCCCTGTATCGGTTTTCCGGTTAGAACAAATGCATGGGCTTGTTGGAGGGCAGGGATTCGCGCGACGGGCCGTTCGGGAGGAGGGCGACCGGCGCAACGGCGCTGGCGCGAGCCGCATCGACTGTCGCAATCCCGGCCATCGCCGGCATCAGTGCCTTCTGCTTCCCCACGGCCGCGTCCGCCGCGAGGATCAATGTCGCTTCCACCGAGGACGTCCAGAACGGTTCCTTCGATGACCCCCGGTTGCACCCTACGCGACGCGATCCAGGCGGCGAACGACAACGCCTCCGGCCCGAACGGTTGCAACGGCGACGACGGTGGTGGCACCTGCGTCGACACGATCCTTCTTCAGGGCGGCAAAACGTACAAGCTGACCCTCCACGCCGCTCCCGAAGATTCGAACGCCTCGGGCGATCTCGACATCAGCGGCGGCGGCGGCACGATCATCCGGAGCTCCGGCCCCGGGCTGGCAACGATCGACGCCGACAGCACCATCTTCCCGGGCCCGCCCGACAGCAACGGGGGGCGGGCGATCGACATCCTCGAGGGGGCAGGCGCCGTCACCCTCGATGGGATTCGCGTTCAGGGCGGGGCGGTGACCGACAGCACCGGCGGGGGCGGGATCATGACCCGCGCACCCCTGAAGCTCATCGACAGCGAGGTGACCGGAAACAATGTCGCGGTCTTCGGGGGCATGACTAACTTCGGCGGGGTGGCATATTCGTCAGCGACGGGGGTGGCCTGACGCTGATCCGGAGCACGATTGCCAACAACAGTGTGAAGGCCAATCCGTCACTGCCTCTGGACGACGCGCGTGGGGGTGGCATCTCCTACCACTTCTGCGAGCTGCCTCTGAACGCCACCAACAGCACGATCTCGGGCAACACCGTGAACTCCTCCGCAACACCGGCAACCCCACCTATGGCGGCGCCATCAACTGGGCGACCTTCGGGCAGATGAACCTCACCAACGTTACGATCAGCAACAACTCGGCGACGGAGGAGATTCCTCCGCGGTGCGCGGCGGCGGGATCGACCTCCTGGGGACGGGCGCGAACCTGCGCCAGACGACCCTGGCGGGCAACCACGCCCCGTCCGACGCGGACTGCTACGAGCCCTTCGCGGGCGAGGGCTGGACATCGGCCGGCCACAACGTGATGGGCGACACCCCAGGGTGCGATCACAACTCGGGCACCGGGGATGTACTGAACGCGATCCCCAGCCTCGGACCGCTCGCAAACTACGGTGGGACAACCCGCGCGCACCTGCCCAATCCCGGCAGCAAGGCGATCGACCGCGGCGGAACCTGCCCGAAGACCGATCAGCGCGGCTGCCTTCGCGCCGCCGCCGCGCCGTGTGACGCCGCCGTTGAGGTTGACGCGGCCTCGGCGGGATCGTCGCAGGCGTCGATCAAGCGCAGGGGAAGGATCACGGTGAAACAGGGCGCGCACGGTCGCTTCGTCGTCGAGAGCGGGATCGTCGCGTCCTGCCCACACGCCGGTACGGTCTGCCGGGGGACCGCTGCCATAGAGCGCGCCTCGGCGCCGGGCCGGCCGGCTGCCGCCAGCGCGCGCCGGAAGGACCTCGGCAAAGCGAATCTGAGGATCGCCGCCGGCACGACGGAGGCGGTCGAGATTCCCCTGACGGGGCAGGCGTCTCGGGCCCTGCGTCACGCTGGCAGTCCGAGGGTAACGATCGCGGTGACCCTGGCCGGGCCCGCCGGCGCCCCCGCCACGGCCAAGCGTTCAGCCGTCCTCACACCGCCTTAGCAAGAGCGCACCTTGGCGCGGGGGCCCAGACTCACTCCGACCGGGTCGTCGAGCACTTGCGTGGGTAACGCGGGCAGCCCTCGTCGCGGAGATGCGAGGCGATCTGCGCGGCCTTGTCCTCCGCCTTGAATCTCACTCGGTGCGCTGGGGGGTGAGATGACTTGGTGTCCGAATACGCCCCGTAGCTGAGCAGCGCCACCGTCCTGTCGACAGCGAATATGACGCCGGCGCCATACCGGTCGGAGGTGATACCTGCGACGTCCCCAAGGTTGACGGCCTCATACCCGTGCCGCAGAACCCTGCGCACGCGATTCTTTGCGATGACAGGTGTCGATTCAATATCGAGTGAGAGAACGGCTCCGTGACCGTAGGCGCAGCTATCTCCCCCGGTGTCAGGATCGTGGTACTCCCCCCAGCAGGACTGGAGCGAACAGGTCTTGGGAGGTGTGCTCGTGTGGACCGGAAAAGCGCCCCCTTGGCCAACCCAGCTCTTGGCATCCGGCTGCTCCCTCATCAGCCTGCAGGCGCTGGTGCTGGGGACAGCGCGAGCGCCCCGGACGAAAACGCCAGACCCGCCGCTCGACCCGAGCAGATATGCGTCTGCAGCGGGCGGGAGTGCAACCAGCGCTACGAGGCCGACCCACAAGAACAGTCGCGTTCCGACCCGGCAGGAGGTCACGCGAGAACCCTCTCACCCCGGCAAACGAGGCGCAACCTCACCCTTTCTGCTCGTCACCATACCGCTCCACGAACACAAGCCAGGATCGTCGTCGATCGGCTTACGTGTCGGCTGATTGACTGGGATCGATGGGAGTGAATCCCGACCAGCTGTCAGCCCGCCGCCGCAGCAAGCTCGGACTCCGCTTTCTGGTGAGGGACGCCGGAGCATGTGAGTCGGGCTGCGAGCTAACGAGTTCTGGGGGCGAGAGAGCGGCGAGGGGGTATGATTTCCCGCGAGCGATGAGGCTCGCTCTAACCGCGGTTTGCGCCGCTGATGGCCTCTACCCATTGTCATCAGGACACGTGGAGGCCAAGAGTGGATTCAGTTCAACTTGCTGCAGTCCTCGCCGCCGCGATCGTGCTGGCCAGCATGATCTCGGTCGAGATCGGGTTGTCGGTGGCCCTGATCGAGCTTGGCCTGGGGGTGGTTTTCGGGAATGCCTTCAATCTCAATCCGGATGCGGGCTGGCTCGTTTTCATCGCCACCTTTGCCTCGGTTGTGCTCACCTTCCTGGCTGGCGCCGAGGTGGACCCCGATTACTTCCGCGAACGCTTCGGCGCCTCGATGGCGATCGGGCTCGTCTCCTTCGCCGGTCCCTTTGTCGTTGCCGGGCTGATCACTTACGGTCTCCTTGATTGGGACCCCAAGGCGGCACTGATCGCCGGCACCGCACTTTCGACAACCTCGCTAGCGGTGGTCTACGCGGTGTTGGTTGAAAGCGGTCTGAATGCGACCAAGATCGGCAAGCTCATCATGAGTGCCTGCTTCGTCACCGACATGGCGACCGTGATCGCGCTGACGGCAATCTTCATCAAGCCGAACGCCTGGTTCCCCGTCTTCCTCGTCGTCTCGGTCGTCCTGATCATCGGGCTGCCGAAGGCGGCGCCTCGGTTCTTCCGCCGCTACGGCGACCGCGTTATCGAGCCGGAGATCAAGCTGATCTTCCTCTGCTTGTTCGTGCTGATGGTGTTGGCCAGCGCCTCAAACGGCCAAGCCGTGCTGCCGGCATTCATTTTGGGTCTGGTCATGTCCAAGCACTACCAGGAGCACACCCAGGAGCAGGAGCGCCTTCGTGTCGTTGCTTTCGCCTTCCTTACCCCCTTCTTCTTCCTCAGGGGCGGGCTGAACGTCTCCCTCCCAGCGGTGTTCGCCAACATCGGAGTGCTGGGCGTGCTGTTCGCCGCGAAGCTGGTTCCGAAGATCGGCCTGATCCAGCCGCTGGCCCGCCGCTATGTGCCGGAGAACGCCACCTTCACCACCCTGCTGATGAGCACCGGACTGACCTTCGGCACGATCTCGAGCCTCTATGGGCTGCAGGCCGGGATCATCGACAAGACCCAGTTCTCGCTTCTGGTGACGGTCGTGGTCCTCTCGGCAATCGTCCCGACCGCGATCGCCCAACGTTGGTTCTCGCCCGACGTTGAGAGCGAGCAACGAGCTGACAATGCGGCCGCCGCGGAGCCCAGAACAGCGCCCCAGCCGATCCCGGCGGGAGAGCGAGCATGACCCCTTATCAGTTTGAGAACGCCCTAGTTGCCATCGACGGCTCCGAGGGCTCCCAACGCGCTCTGGACTGCGCCTTATCGCTGGTCGGGCGGCTCGGCGGAAAGCTGACGGCACTCTCGGTGGAGGGCAAGCTGCCCGCCTATGCCGCCACCGCCGGTGAAGTCGATGAAGTCAAGCGTGAAAAGGATCGGTTCTTCGAGAACCTGCTTGCGGATGCCAAATCGCAAGCATCAGAACGCGGCATCGATCTGAGCACCGAGCTCGTCCCCGGCCACGCGGCCGAGGTCATCGGCCACTACGCGAAGGCCCACGGTCACGATCTGATCATCATCGGTCACCGGGGCCACTTCCTCGGCGACTACTTGCTTGGCTCCACCGCCGACCGCGTCGCCCACCACGCCCATTGCCCGGTGATGGTGGTGCGATGAGCGGCCACGAGTTCGGCCTGGCAGTTGCAGTGTTCCTCGCGTCCGCGGTTGAGGCGGTCGAGGCGCTGACGATCGTCCTCGCGGTCGGATCGACTCGCAGTTGGTCATCCGCTCTGACCGGTGTGGGAGCCGGCCTCGTGGTCCTTGCTGCGATGACTGTGGCCATTGGACCCGCCCTGACCTCTCTGCCGATCGACGTGCTTCGAGTCGTTGTCGGAAGCCTGTTGCTGATCTTCGGGCTGCAATGGCTGCGTAAGGCGATCCTCCGCGCCTCGGGCTACAAATCCCTTCACGACGAGGAGGCGATATTCCGCGAGGAGGCCGAAGCGGCAAGGGCTTCGGGCAAGCCGAAGGGTGACTTCGACGCCTACTCGTTCACGATCTCCTTCAAGGGGGTACTGCTAGAAGGGCTCGAGGTCATCTTCATCGTCCTCACGTTCGGAGCGAACCAGCACAACATCTCGCTCGCCGCGGCCGCTGCCGCGGTTGCGGTCCTCGCTGTAAGCGCAATCGGAGTCGCGGTCCACGCACCGCTCGCCCGAGCACCCGAGAACACGATGAAGTTCGCGGTCGGCATCATGCTGACGGCGTACGGCATGTTCTGGGGTGCCGAGGGTGCAGGTGCGGATTGGCCCGGTGCCGATGCGGCCTTGCTGATTATTATTCCCGCCCTGCTGCTGCTCTCGCTGGCGATGGTCTGGCTCCTGCGCCGAACCCGAGAGAAGACCTACGGCGCGCCCCAGGCGACGATGGCGGCATGAAGCGCCTGGAGTCTCTCCTTGGGGGCGTCTGGGAGTTCGTCGTCGGCGACGACTGGGTCACGGCGGCAGGGGTCGCGTTGGCATTGGGACTCACCGCCTCGATCGCCAACAGCATCTCCGCCTGGTGGGTCCTGCCTATTGCAGTGCCGCTCATACTTGGGCTCTCGCTCTGGCGAGCTACCCGATCGGAATCCTTGCGATGAAGAGGGCAACACTTTGCTCCTGATTGGCGGAATCTCCATCGCGCGTACGAGGTACCCCCTGATCAACCCGCCAGTACCGCGACCGCCGACCCCGAGCATCAGCCCAAGCACCCAGTCGGGAGCGATCGACCTCTCCGAACCGGGGGGTTTATGTCCCCGGCGAGCAGACGAGCGACCGGATGCTCGCTCGGATTAGCCACGGTCCACTGAGCAGCAAGCGACTTCAGCGCCCGTGAAATCCCTTGCATGTCACTTGCCTGGCGCAGGGGACCCTGCGAGTAGAACTTCTCATGCCCTGGGTGGAATCGGGCGAGGTTCCCAATGTGCGGCCTTCTACGGTTGCGCTGCTCCGCGTCGAGGGGGAAGCTCTTCTGGAAGAGATGAAGCCGGCCAAGATCGCGCACCCGCAGCATAGCGCCGGCTCCCCAACCCACAACGAGGGGTGAAGCATGATCTTCATGACGACGTACAGAATCAAGCCGTACCTCAGCAACGAGGAGACCAAGAAGCTGTTGGAGGTCTTCGCCAAGGCGGGTCCCGGGCCCGGCACAACGGCGCACTACGTAGCTGCCGACGGCAGCCACGGCGTGGTGATCGCCGATACCGACGATGTGGCGGGGGCCTACGCGAACCTGCAGAACTACACGCAGTGGGTCGAGTACGACAGCAAGGTGATGATGACGGTCGAGGAGGCTGTGCCGCTCATCACGAAGGCGCTTGGTTGACGTAGGCACGTCGGCGGCCCAGGGGTCAACGACCTCAGCTCTCGCCGTCTCTTGATGTGAAGTCCACCCGAGGCCGGGCGAGATCCCGGCCTCGGAGCTTGGACGGTTTACGCTTGGCTCGGAAACACCCAGAGCCGCGAGGGGGGACCTGAGCCCCGCCCCACCATGGGCACTACTCCGACAGCCCGGCGGCTTCGAGGGCCTGAGCCCGGTACTGACGCCTACCCCCCTTCAGAGGGATCAGTGGGCTCAGGCGGAAGCCGCTCCTCGTCGTACTCGTCGACCCCCGGCTTACCCTCGCGGTACCGTTGGTCATCGGGCTCAGCCTTGCTGGGATCGAGCTCCGGCGCGGGATCGGACTCGGTGGCCGGTGCTCCCGGCTCGTCTGCGTCGCGCTCTGGTTCTCTTTCTTCTTCGGTGGGCGACTCCGGCGTCAATGAGTCCTCCTCGCGCTCGTGCATCGTCTGCGTCCAGTATCGCTCACTCACTGGCCTACAGCTCGGGGATCTCCTGACCCGTCTGATCGGCCCACCACGCCGCGAGCTGACGTCGGTGAAAGGACTCGCCCGCGTGGACGTCCTCGAAGCAGAGCAGCGCCAGGGGCCGGCGATGCTCAGAATGGATCTCGGCAAGCCGCTACCCGCGAGTAGTCGCCGCGATTCCACGCCTCCACGATCGAGCGAACCAGCTCCACGTTCTCCTCCGACATCGCCTACTCCTGCAGCCCGGCGGCTTCGAGGGCTTCGGCTTACGCGCCCGTCGAGCGCAACGCCGCTGCTCGTTCCTTGCGCCTGCTCGCACCTTGTCGAGCGACTGTGCCGCCTGCTCGCAAAGCGTGGCCAGGTCGAAGTAGATGGCCTCCCCCGACATCTGCCCGTCGCGGAAGGGGGTGACGTTGGCGAACGGGACTTTGAAGGTTCGGCCCGACGGGGGCACGCCCATCCACTCTCCTCCGCTGCTGCCCTGAAGAGTGCCCCAGACCACCATGAAGTCCTCGCCGAAGGCACTCCCCTCGTCATCGGGCGCCAGATCGGGAAAGGCAGTGAAGTACCCCTCATAGGCCTTCCTCACCGCGACCCTTCCCTCGCTGCGCAGGCCGAGAGGATGGGTGTCGAGAAAGCAGTCCTCGACGAAGGTGGCGAGGATCGCGTCATAGTCACGCGCAGCTTCTGCGTCGCGATGCCTCTCGAAGAGGCGCTGCATCTCCTCCGGGCTCATCGCTCAGGGACGATAGTGCTGGGCGGAAGTGACAGACCGGGTGCAGATCCCAACGTTCTCCTGCGACATCGCCTACTCCGACAGCCCGGCGGCTTCGAGGGCATCTGTGCGGTCCGCGAACCACTGGTCGCGAATGGCCAGGCCGTCCCAGAACGTTGTCACGACCCAGTACTCCAGAACGACCCCCACACCACTTGCTTTTCCGCGCAAGTGATTCCGATGGTGAACCAAGACCTTGCCGGTCCCCGCATCGACGACTTCGGCGTTCGCATATTCGGCGGGTTCAAAGGGCTCATTGGCCACAACCGCCCACATAGCCCCGATGCCGACCAGAGCTCGCCTTCCCCCAGGACCGTGAAGGGGTAGCGTCGGAACAGATCTCGGAAGGAGATCGCTGCCGGGGTGTCGGGAATTCTCCAGCGCACTGCCCTCCCCAACGCGCCCGCGTCGGAAATGCGGACGTCCTGGGCTTCACTCCAAAGACGCTGGGCGTCGGCCCTGGCAAGACGTCGGTGGCGGCTGCGTACCTGCGGATCAGGCAGCCACTCGTCGAGGTCCAGGGCCTACGATGGGCTCTGGCGTCACGCGAGCAGCAAGCATCTCTGGCTCAAGGATCGGGTCAGTTCCTACAAGATCAAGTGCGGTTACCGATTCAACCAGGGTGCCGGAACTGTGGTCGTTTGGCGGACCAGTTACCCCTTCGGGGGTCCCTCTGGAAAGGAAAATCATGAAGCGATTCTGGACAATCACAACGGCACTGGTAGCGACGTTCGCACTTGTCGCCACTGTTGCCTTCGCATTCCATCCGGTCAAGGGTGGCTCCTACAAGGGCCACTTCAACAAGCAGAGCACTACGATCACCTTTACCGTGAGTTCAAACGGAAAGTGGGTTCGCGGCTTGAGGCTGAGGACGTATGTGCCGAACAACTGCGGCAGTGGTGGCCCGCCACCCGCTGAGTTCTCTGCACCCGCCTACATCAGTAACGGAGGCAAGTTCACCGCCCATCTCAGACAGTATGTCGGCAATGGCAACTACTCCCATGCAACCGTTTGGGGGACGTTCCTGGCGCACGGCAAAGAGAAGGGCACGATCAACTACAAGCCAAGGCCAGGTGAGCCCGCCAAGTGCGGCGGCTGGCTCTCCTACACGGCCCATGTCGTGCGGTAGCTGACCGGAACAGGGCAAAGAAAAGGACCTCCGAAAGGGGGTCCTTTTCGGCCGGTGTCTCCCTTCGGGCCCCTTGGCCCTGGTTTCAGCGAGATGTTCTTGATGGCCCGCTGTTTCTTCTGGGTCAAATGCAGAGCCCGCCTGGCGATGCTCGTCGCAGTCCCGCCCGAACCGGCAAGGCTGGAACGGCGGCGGCGGCGATAGCTGCGAGTCCAAGCAAGACTTAACGCGTCTTCACGGGGCCTCCCTGTTGGTGGTCGAAAGGCGCGTCTCGGGGCAGACTACTTCCGCAGGTCGACGCCCTTCGGGCGAATGTCCTAGACGAATGTCCTCGAGGTGTATGGCACAACCGGGGGTGCAAGAGCGGAATCTCCGTGATTCCACGGTGCGCAGATCCTGGCGAGACTGCGCCATTGAAGCGGAATGGAGCAGCGGCGCGGCGCCACGGTCCCATACATACCTCCCATAAGAGGCCACCTATGCGGCAGCGCATTCCGGCGCGTGCCTACTCCGACAGCCCGGCGGCTTCGATGGCTTGCGCGTGGCTCAGGAAATCCTGCGAGCGGAGGATCTTCCGGTCTCGGAAGGTGACGAGCTGCCCGAATTCCTGGCCGAGCTCGATCCCGGTCGTCCGGCCGCTCACCTCGAGATGACCGAGGAGAAGAAGCGACTCGCCGAGGTCGCGAATCTCCTGAACCTGACTCGTGAAACCTCCCCACGCCTCACCGCGATACTCCTCCCAGACCTCTCGCATACCGTCGTGGCCCCGATAGGTACTTTCTGTGCCCTCCAAGGCTCGCTCAATGGCGGTATGCCACTCGACCTCGGGATCGGCCTCGGCCAGGAAGGCGTCCAGGTTGTCGGCGTCCCAGGCCTCACGGGCTCGCTGGAGGGTCTCTACGTTCTCCTGCGACATCGCCTACTCCTGAAGCCCGGCGGCTTCGAGGGCCTTCTTGTGGTCCGCATAGATGCGCCACCGGATGCAGGAGTTGTTGTCAAAGACCATCACCCAGGTGAACGGCTGCTCGACTGGAACCCCGCTGGCTGCGCCCAGCCCGGACTGAAGAACGACCACGACGATCGTTTCGCCGAGGTCGCGGACCTCTTGCACCTCGACGCGAAGACCGCCGATCGCTTGTGCGAAGCCTTCGAGAAATGCGCGGACCTCGTCACAGCTGTTGTACGCGCCGATCTCGTCCTCGAACTTGACCTGTGGGTGAATAAGCACGTCGAACTCCGGGCCCAGCTGCCCTGTCGCGTTGGCGTGGTCTATGACGCGTTCCAGCAGCTCCACGTTCTCCTGCGCCATCGCCTGCGCAGTATCGCCGAGGACCTCGCCGAGCAGCTACCGCGGCCCGCTCGGATGCGCACGACGCTTCGCTGAACCTCGCGGAGTTGGCGCTCTAGCCCAACGAGGGCCGGACGGTGTAGTTGCCCTCCGCGGGCAGGTAGCTGCCGAGAAGCTCGCGGGCCTCGGCCGCGGTGGCGACGGCGACCCTGACGGTGACACGCATCCCCTCGGCACGGGGATCGCGGCTGGATATATGGGAGCCGATCACCCTGATCGCCGGCGAGCGCTCCATTTCGCGCAGCACCGGCTCAAGTCCCCTGCCTTCGACGATCAGCTCGACCACTGCCTGAGTGAACCCTAACCGGGCTCGGGAAGCAGCTCCTATGGGCCGATCTTCAGACCCGACATTCGGCCACTCCTGCCGCAAGCGAGCCGGCGCTCGGCGCGTTGGACCCACATAGGAGCGTCCCCGCCGCAGGCCCTTCCACTTGCGGCGGTTCGACGCTGGCGGGGGAAAACACAAGAGGGAGGCTCTACCTCTTCCCCGAGGGGAGCCTTCCTTGCCGCAGGGGCGCTACTCCGAGAGCCCGGCGGCTTCGAGCGCTTCGGCGTGGCTACCGAAATCGCGGACGCTGACCGCCTTGCCGTTGCGATAGGTGACCAGCTCTGCGACCTCTTGGGCGACGTTCAGCCCCGTTCTGCGCCCGGTGACCTCTATCTCCCCCAGGGCGAGGACGGATTCCCCGAGGTCACGAACATCGTCGAATCGAACCATGATCCCCGCGTCGCCCTTGAAGCTCTCCCAGACCTGCCGGGCACCCCTGTGCCCCCGAAACACCTCCATCAGCGCGAACCATTCGATCTCGGGGTCTTGCAGATCGATCCACGCGCCGAAGTCGTCGCTGTTCCAGGCGCCCACGCCCCGCCTGAAGGTCTCCACGTTCTCCTGCGACATCGCCTGCGCAGTATCGCTGAGGTTGGAGCCGAGGGAGGAGCGTCACGGGGACCTTGCGTCGGCTTGGCGCAAAGGCGCGTTTTGTGTTGCCGAGCCCTCTGACAGGCATATATGAATGATGGCTCCCAGCCGGGCGTGGGGCTCCCCTCCCGCCCCCACAGCCGAGAGCGGACTCCCTGACCATGCCCCGGCCCCGAACTGCCCGGCGGCGCTTGCAAGGTCAGGATTCGGACAGGATCGTGGTCAGGGCATTGACAGGCGCTGGAGAGCGCCTAGCCTGCGGAGTCGGAGGCGATGGTCCGTCCTCGCGTCGGACTCGCGACGGGAAGTGGTAGTGAATCTACGCCAGAGCAGGGTCAAGGACCGTTCACCCAGACGCTCTCGTCGTGCCCGACGGCCGTCTGCGGCTTCCCGCGCGGCGGGCTTAAGCACGGGGGTCGCGGTCTTGGTTTCGCTCCTTAGCGTCGCAGTACTTGCCCCCGCTCCGGCCGCCGCGGCCCGGCCTGCCCGCTCGCGAGCCAGACGCCCCCGGCCCACACCGATCGACCCGATCCCGACCGAGATCGCGGCCCGCAAGTATCTCGACAACTCGGGGAACATGGTCAATCTCGGTGGGCCGGTGATGCACAGCGAGACCACCTACCCGATCTTCTGGGACCCCGGTGGCAAGCTCCATGCGAAGACGAAGAGCCTGATCACGCAATACCTGAAGGACGTCGCCCACGACAGCGGCAGCCAGGGCAACGTCTACAGCGTCTTAAGCCAGTACACCGACTCCAGCGGCCACGCCGCCTATAGGCAGCGCTTCGGCGGCGCCTTCACCGACACCCACGCCTACCCGGCGAACGACCCGAGCTGCCTTACCTACGCCTATGCCTATCCCCCCTGGCCCGCCGGAACACCCTGTCTGGAGCAATCCCAGATCGTCGCCGAGCTCTCGGGCTTCATCTCCTCCCATTCCCTGCCCACCGGGATGTCGAGCGTCTACTTTATCTTCACCCCGGACGGCGTCCCCGTCTGCCAGCAATCCGGCTTATGCAACACGACTTGGTGCGCCTTCCACAGCCACGTCGGGGCGGGCAAGCAGGCGAAGCTCTACGCGGTGATCCCGACCAGCGGCACCCCCGGCAGGAGCTTTGCCGAGCACTGCGGTCACAACGACGGCGGGACCCAGGTCCAGGAGCCAAACGGCGACCTCGCCGACGTCGCGATCAACATGATCAGCCACGAGCTGAGCGAGACGATCACCGACCCCCTCGTCGGCTCGCCCTTCACGGACCCGAGCAGCCACCAGGCATGGCTGAGCGGCTACAGCGAAGTATCCGACAAGTGCCAGGACGCGGGACCGGCTGGCTTTAACCACGACCCCAACGCCTTCCTGCCGGTGCTGGGCGGGAGCGCCACCAAGGGAACCCTCTATGACCAGCTGATCAACGGCCACCGCTACTACACCCAGAGCAACTGGAGCAACAAGGATGGGGCCTGCAAGATGCGCGAGGGGAGCGCCCGCCCTCCCAACAGCTCGTTCTCCTTCAAAGGCAAGCCAAGGCTCAACAGGCGCCGGGGCACGGCAATCCTGAGCGTGGTGGTGCCCGGCCCGGGGAGGCTCGCCCTGAAGGGCGGGGGCGTGGCCAGCGTGCGCTCCTCGGTTGCGAGGGCAGCAGGCTCGCTGGCTCAGTTGGCGATCAGGCCGATCGGCGCGACCAGGCGCAGGCTGGCCAAGCGCGGCAAGCTCTCGGTCAAGGTGAGCGTCACCTACACCCCGACGGGCGGGACGGCGCACTCAAAGAGCGAATCGGTGCATCTGGTCGAACACAAGCCGAAGCGCGGACACTGAGGGCGACGGTTACGGGCAGATTCCTAAAGCGCGGCAAGGAGAAGGGCGTAATCAAATCCGCCCCGAGGCCGGGCGAGCCCTCCAAGTGCGGCACCAACACTCCGTACACGACCCGCACGAAGCGAGGCCGCCAGGTCTGACTCCGCGGGGCGATCGGGCGGTGAGGTGCGCTCGCTCCACAATGCGTCGAACAATGCCCTGATGGGCTGGACTCGAATCAGCCTCGACCAGATGGGAGAGACCCTCGTAGGGAGCAAGTCACCCAGAGTCGTCCTAAGAGCCTGCGGGTCCGGTCCTACCGATCCGTCATGGGGGACTGCGCCGCCTCGCAGAAGCGCACGTGGTGTCCCTGAGAAGCTCTGAGTTGCGACCAAGGTACTGGTGCGGAATTGTCAGTTGCGGAACTTGCTCATGGTGCTCGGGACGGGTTTCAACCTCCTCTTTCCTGGAGTAAGGAAATCCTTTCGGGCCGTCAGGTTCTTAGACCCCACCCCTTCTCGTCGGTAGATCACGGGGTGGTAGCTGGGGGCGACTTGGTGGCAGCGACATGGCAGGGGCGCTGGTCGAGGAGGGAGGACAGGGTGCGGCGGTTGAGGGCGCTACTCCGACAGCCCGGCGGCTTCGAGGGCCTCGCCACTGAAACCGTGAAGGCGCCGGTCGTCCCAAAAAAGGGGGCGCTCCTTCGTCAGCGCGCGTTGGCGCCGTTGTGCTCGGTTCCGACGCCAACAGCGAGATACGCGACGCCGAGGAACAATTCGGTCCAGGAGACATCGGAGAGGTCCGCCTGCATGGCGGCGCGGATCGCATCCCAGGGGCGGCGCGATTTCCACTCCTCGGTGGCGCCGAAGGGCCTCACCGCGGCCACGCCGACCCGGGCCAGCCAGAGCGGTGCGTTCTCTGGAACCTTCAGGTCCAACACCGCGAAGCTCCCACCGGCGGAGAGGGCCCTGGCGCCGTGGGCGATGACGTCGCTGCAATCGGGCACCAGCGACAGAGCGTATGGAGATGATCGCGTCGACTCCAGCGGGGAACTCGAACTCGACAGCGTCGGATTGCACCAGGCTGACGTTTGTCCAGCCGCGGGCACGTATCCGGCGTTGTGCCTGCGCCAGCATCGCGTCGGTCAGGTCGACGCCAACAATCTGACCCTGAGGTCCCACAGCTTGCTGGAGGAGCGGAAAGTTCAGGCCGGTGCCGCAGCCGATCTCAACCACAGTGTCCCCGGGGCCAAGTCGCAGCGCCTCTACAGCTTTGCGCCGGTGGAGCCACTGCGGATACCCGATCAGGTAATAGAGCCCGGCCGTGATGTCGTAGAGCCGAGCCCTCTGCCGATAGGTCTCGACGATGTGCTCTCGCGTGCTCCTGGTCCGGTCCACGTTCTCCTGCGACATCGCCTGCAGTATCGCTTAGGAGGTCCGCAGGACAGTCTGTCAGCGAGCCGCTGGGGCTAGCTGGACTTGTCGCAGGCCGTCAAGCCGTACGGATGAGCGATCTTTGCGAAATTCGCAAAGTGATCTGTCTGGCTACCTGCGGAGGCCGGATCGGCCTTGATCTTGTCCAGGTCACTCTGGGCGAGTGTGATCATCTGCTTGACAGTGGCCTCGTCTCCGGAGGGGGCGCCCAGGGCTTTGATCTGATCGATCTGGCTCTGGATCAGCGGTACCTGAGCCTTTCCAAAGGCCGTCAGCTGCGCCTGCGTCGGCTGCTGGTTCTGGCTGAATGTCTTTTCCGCCAGGGCGTTCGTTTGCTTGTTGCCCTTGGCGCAGATCGCGTTGCCTTTGGCCAGGAATTCAGACTTCGAGATTGGGCTGGCGGCCGTTGTGTCGCTGCTGCTGCTGCCGCATCCGGCGAGGAGGCCGGCGATCACCACCAAAGCCATTGCCCCCGCCACCATCAGTTTCCTGCCCATTGGCTCCAACATATCACCGAGCGCCGGGGTGGAGGACGCTTCCGCCGGCTGCGCTTGGCAGTGCCCCCTTCACGACGAAGCTGGAAATCGCCACGCCTCCAAGCGGCGGACATCTCTCGCGCCAATTCCACGTTCTCCCGCGACATCGCCTACTCCGACAGCCCCAGGGCTTCCAGGGCCTCCGCGTGATACCAGAAGAACTCGATGGCAACGACCCTGCCCTTGCGCACCGTGTAAACGCCCGTCGCCTCGACGTTTGACTCAGGACCGTAGCCCGCACCCTTCCAGATGATCCTCACGGCAACCCGGTCCCCGGCGTCGATGAAGTCGCTGATCGGTTCGAAGGTGTCGGTGTCCCAGGTCTCGCGCAGTTGCTCCACCTGGCGCATGACCGCCTCCCGACCCGCGCACGGTCCCGGCTCCGGCCAACCTTCCGGGCCCCGCCAGATGATGGCCGGGTCATATACCTGCTCGCGGAGCGTGTCCATGTCGCCCGCGTTCCACGCTGCAAATCCTCGCCGCACCACCTCCACGTTCTCCTGCGACATCGCCTGGGCAGTATCGCCCCTGCACGAGGGCTTGCCAATACGGGGGTCAGACTTCCGGTGAAAGACTCAGTTGCAAAGGTGGCCGTCGGTCATGCTTGGCGGCAGGCACCCCGGTTGGCGCTGCAGATCCACCACCCGCTCCCAAGGTCGACGCCGCCTGCCACCCGAGCCAAGAAGGCCTGAGGTTGCCCTGCAGGAAGCCAGTCGACCCAGAGCCCCCTAAGCGCCGAGGCAAGGGTCCCTATAGATGGCCGTCGACAGGCTCGATGCCCGCTCTAAGCGCACACAGCGCCGCTCACAGCCCCCACATATCACCCTCCCCGGCGTGAGTCGCGTCGGCTGCGGGAGCGAGCTGGCCCACCAGGACGAGCGAGGCGATGGCGGCGAGGAGAGGGGTTTTGGCTCGGGAGCGCAGGGCTATCCGCGGCCGTGGTGGGGAGCCCGAATCAAGTGCGCCTGACCGTCGACGAGGTGGCGCAACGGCTGCGGGTCGTCCCGGCCACGGTACAAAGAGCACTCCGAGAGGGTCGGATGCCGGGCTTCAAGAGATTGAATCACTGGCTTGTTCCGGCCCACGATCTCTCTGAATGGCTGGATGCGGGAGGTCATTTCCACCAGCCCAGCTCATCCGACCCGATGCCAAGGACCAGTCCCAGGCGATCCACGTCTCGGTTCCGGGCCAAGTTGCAGGAGATTGAGGCTGGGGAGAACTAATGAGTGTCCACGAGACCCAGTCTGGGAAATGGGAAGTTCGCTGGCGGGAAGGGCAGCGCAATCGTCGGACCTCGTTCGGAATATCGGTGACTCCCTGCCTCGGAGCCGCTCTGGAATGCGATGGGCGGTACTGGGCTCGAACCAGTGACCTCCTGCTTGTAAGGCAGGCGCTCTCCCGACTGAGCTAACCGCCCGCGCCTTTCGGATTATCGCAACGGCCGGGGCCTGGCCGGGGCGCGATACTGCGGGAGGTGTCGGAGGAGAACGTGAGGATCGTGAAGCGGATCTACGCGGCCTGGCAGGACGGCTCGCCGACCTCCTCCGGGCTGCTCGCCGACGAGATCGAGTGGGTGAATCCGAGCGAGGCGGTCGAGCCGGGGATCAGGCAGGGTGTCGCGGCCTTCGGGGAGGCGGCCGATTCAGTGAGCAATGCGTTCGAGGGTGCGCGGATCGAGTTCGAGGAGTTCATCGAAGCCGGCGAGAGCGTCGTGGTGATCGGCGTTCTGCGCGGGGTGGGACAGGGGAGCGGCATGGAGATCGGCCACCGGCAGGGCTATGTCTGGACGATCCGCGATGGCAAGGCGGTGCGCTTCGAGTGGTTCAACGATCCCGCCACGGCGCTGCGCTCGGTCGGCCTGGGGAAGTAGCGGAGCGAACAAGCGAAGCTGGGAGAATCCGCGCATGAATGGTTCCGTCTTCTGGCGCGCTGCCCTGATCCAAGCGGTGGCAGTGGCGGTCCTCTCGATCGCGCTGGCGATCGCCCTTCCCCACAGCTTCTTCGAGCACTGGGGCTGGTTCGCGGGCCCGGTGGCCTGGGCGATCTGCTCGCTGGTCACCGCCCGGGCGCTCCGCCTGCCGATCGGGATGACCCTGCTGGGCGCGGCGCTAGCCGGGATCCCGAGCCTGATCGCGGTGCTGATCGGCGTCCACTGGCTCGGGGCCGTCGTCGCGATCGGCCTGTTCGCGGTCTGGTGCGCGCGGTTGCCGGGAGAGGGGCCGGCGTGGACCTAGGGCTGGAGGGCCGGGTCGCGCTGGTGATGGGCGCCAGCAAGGGGATCGGCCGCGGAATCGCGGAAGCGCTGGCGCGGGAGGGCGCGCGGGTGGCGGTCGCCTCGCGCTCGCGCGAGAACGTCGAGCAGGCAGCGGCGGAGATCGGCGGCGGGGTGAGGGCCATGGTCGCCGACACCGACGACCTCGACCGGCTGGCGGAACTCCCGGGTGAGGTGGAAGCGGCGATCGGCCCAATCGACGTCCTCGTCACCAACACCGGCGGGCCACCGTTCGGCGCGGCCCTCGAGCACGGTCCGGACACCTGGACCGCCGCCTACCGCTCACTGGTCCTGGCGCCGAGGGTGCTGGCCGAGGCGGTCCTCCCCGGGATGCGCGATCGGGGCTGGGGGCGGGTCGTCAACGTCGGCTCCAGCTCCACCCGGGAGCCGATCCCGGGACTCGGGCTCTCCAACTCGCACCGGATGGCAGCGATCGGCTTCTTCAAGACGCTGGCGAGCGAGGTCGCCGGTGACGGGGTCACGGTCAACACGGTGGCCACCGGGCGGTTCGCGACCGAGCGGCTCGCCGGGCCGGATGGCTCGCTCGAAGCCGCGGAGGCGGCGGCCAAGGAGCAGGTGCCGGCAGGGCGGCTGGGGACGCCGGAGGAATACGGTGACCTGGTCGCCTTCCTCTGCTCGGACCGGGCCGGCTACATCACCGGGACCGTGATCCCGATCGACGGCGGGATGCTGCGCTCCGCCTTCTGATCTCTGATCAGCCGGTTGCCGGCTGGCGGCGGCCCGGGCGCCCGGAGCCTTGGCGAGGGTGCCGTGGCGGGAGCGGACCACGAGCACCCAGACGATCCCGGCGACGATCATCGCCAGGCTCTCGAGCTGCGCCTGGGTGAGGCCGAGGAAGACGTGGTCGTTGCGGCGGATGAACTCGACCAGGAAGCGCTCGGTGCCCGCGTAGATCAGATAGATCGCGAAGAGGATCCCGGCACGGAAGCGATCCCGCAGCTGCCAGAGCAGGTAGGCGCAGAAGGACATCGCCACCGTCTCGTAGACCGGGGTCGGGTGGACGGTGTGCGTGGTCGGCACGCTGCCATCCGGGTAGGCCATCGCCCAGGGCCCGTCCCAGGCCTTGCCGTAGTCGCCGTCGCCGGAGAGCTGGCAGCCGATCCGCCCGATCGCGTAGCCGATCGCCAGCGAGGGGGCGCAGACGTCGAGCAGCACCAGTCCGAGGAAGCCCCGGTACCGGGCCCAAAGCAGGACGGCGATCGCGCCGCCGATCGCGCCGCCGTACCAGACCAGCCCGGAGCCGGAGAAGAGGTTGCCTATGAGGTCGTTCTTGACCTGGTCGTAGTTCTCGACGATGAAGTAGATCCGCGAGCCGATCACGCCGCCGATCAGCGCCGCGAAGCACATCTCATAGGCCCAGTCGGCCGGCTTGCCCAGCTCCGGCAGGCGCTTGGCGATCAGCGCCCCGGCGGCGATGAAGCCGAGCGCGAACATGATTCCGAAGCTCTGGAGGGTGAGCGGGCCTAGGTGGATGTGGGGGTACATGTTCTCGGGATAGCCCCGGCGAGAATCGAACTCGCGTCTTCAGGATGAAAACCTGATGTCCTGACCACTGGACGACGGGGCCGGGTCGCCCGGCAAGTCTAGGGACGCCGTCGAGTGGCCGAAATCGTCTCCCCTGCTGTCGAATTCGTCCACTCGACCGGTTGGGCGATACGCTTTCGGTGCGGATGAGAGGGAGACGCGGCAGGGCGGGGATTCTCGGAGTAACGGTCGCCGTGCTCGCTCTCGGCCTGCTCCCCGCGGCGAGCCGGGCCGAGACGCGGACCTTCTTGAACTTGACGGATCTCTTCCCGACCGGAGGCGCCGACAACGTTGGTCCGGCGAATCGGTTCCCGTCGCGGATCGTCGTCCGCGGCCTCAGGGGCAGGGTGGTTAGGGCGAAGGTGACGATCATCGGCTACCACTCCTCCGCTCCGGACGACACCGACCTGGTGATCACCAAGGGAACCGGGCCAAAGGTGATGCTGATGTCCGATGCCTGCGGGCCCACCCCGCTGGAGCAGGACAACTTCACGTTCACCGACGCCGCTCAAAGCTTTGTCTCCGACAACGGCCCCTGCCAGAACTTCGTGAGCTCGTCGTTCAAGCCCTCCAACTACCTCGGGAACTCGCCGGAGCCGGATGACCTCAGCCTGGACGGCGGGCCTCCCCCTCCCTACCGGAACGCGATGTCGAGCTTCAACGGCCGCTCGCCGAACGGCACCTGGAAGCTGTTCGCCGACGATGACTATGAGTCGGCCGGCCAAGGCTTCGACATCGCGGCCTGGGCACTGACCCTGACGGTCCGCCAGCACCGCTAAGCCAGCAACAGCTCGAGTAGCGCCTTCTGCGCGTGGAGGCGGTTTTCGGCCTGCTCCCAGACGACCGAGCGCCCGCCGTAGAGGACCTCGGCGCTGATCTCCTCGCCCGGATGGGCCGGGAGGCAGTGCATGACGATCGCCCGCTCGGAGGCGAGCGAGAGCAGGTCGGCGTCGAGCTGGTAGGGGGCGAGCGCGGCGCCGCGGCGCTCGGCCTCAGCGGGGTCATCGCCGAGGCTTACCCAGACGTCGGTATAGAGGGCATCGGCGCCGTCGGCGGCCGCCCGGGGGTCGTCGGTGAGCCGAGCGCCGTGTCCGGGCTCGAGCTGGAAGCCGTCCGGGGCGGCGACAACGACCTCGAGGTCGGCCAGCTCGCCGGCGATGGCCAGCGAGCGAGCGACGTTGTTGCCGTCGCCGAAGTAGGCGAGGCGGGCACCGGCGGGCTCGCCGAGGCGCTCGCCGATCGTCATCAGGTCGGCGAGCGCCTGGCAGGGGTGATGGAGCGGGGTCAGCGCGTTGACCACCGGGACATCCGCTGCCGCCGCAAGCTCCTCGACCTCCTCGTGAGAGCTGCTCCTGATCACGATCGCGTCGAGGTAGCGCGAGAGCACCCGGGCGGTGTCGGCGATCGACTCTCCCCTCCCGAGCTGCATCTCGTCGCCGCGCAGGACCAGCGGCGTCCCCCCCAGCTCGGCGACCCCGACCTCGAAGGAGACCCGGGTCCTGGTCGAGGGCATCTGGAAGACGAGCGCGATACTCCTTCCGGCCAGGACGTCGGCGCCCTCCCCTTCCCGGCGGCCGGCCTTCAGCTCCGCGGCGCGCTCGATCAGGGAGCGCAGCTCGAACGCCCCCAGCTCCTCGCCGGTGAGGAAGTGCCTCGGCAAGGCGCGGATACTACGCCCGGTGAAACTGAGGGCGACCACCTGGAACCTCTTTCACGGGCGGGACTTCCCGCCCGACCCGTCTCTCCTCACCTGGCGCTCGCGGCTGCTGCGGATCAGCGAGCGAAACGCCACCCACCTGCAGGTCAACCGCAGCCTCCTGCCGGAGTTCGCGGCGATGATCGCCGGCGCGGAGTGGGACGTGATCCTGCTGCAGGAGTGCCCGCCACGCTACGCCGCTTCCCTGGCGCGGACCTGCGCGGCCGAGTCCCACCGGGTACTGACATCGCGCAATCGGCTCGGAGCGCTGCGCACCGCGATCGCCCTCGCCAACCCCGACCTGATCGCCTCCAACGAGGGCGGCTCCAACCTCACCCTGGTCCGCGGCAGCACGGGGCTCGGCCGGATAGTCGAGCGGCGCGAGATGGTCCTGCGCCCGCGCCGGCCCGAGCGGCGGATGATGGCATTCACCCGCACCTCCTCGGGGCTCTGCGTGGCCAACCTCCACGCGACCAGCAACGTCCCCGCCTACACCTCGGCCGAGCTGCCTGCCGCGGCCGAGCGGGCGATCTCCTGGGCGGACGGCGCTCCGCTGATCTTCGGCGGCGACCTCAACCTGCGCCCCGCGCAGCACCCTCAGGTATTCGACGAGCTACGTGAGCGCTTCGGCCTCCGTCCCCCCACCGCCCCCGAGTCGATCGACCACCTTCTTTCGCGCGGCCTCGAGATCACCGAGGCCCCGGTCGCCTGGCCGCCGCAGCGGCGCGAGGTCGTAGAGGGGGGGCTGGCGATCCGCCTTTCCGACCACGCGCCGGTCGAGGCACAGTTCGAGCTCCGCTGAGCTCTCGCCCATGATGCAATAGTGGGCGATTCACCACACACCAGTCGAGGAGGCGAGCCGAGATGGCGGCGAAGAAGAGCACCAGGGCGGGCGGGAAGAAATCGGGCGGGACGAGGTCCGCATCCGGCGCAAAGTCGGCCGCGACCCGCTCGAGCACTGCCACCACCGGGCTCGACAAGAGCGTCGAGAGCTTCCGGGAGAGCCTCGAGAGCACCTTCAGCCGGGAGCGCTTCCAGGACATCGCCGACGACTTCGTGAACCGTGGGCGGATGACCCGCTCCGACGCCGAGAAAATGGTCTCCGACCTGGTCGCCCGCAGCCGCAAGCAGACCGAGAGCCTGGTCAAGGAGCTCGACAAGCTGGTCAAGCAGGCGCGCAAGGAGGCCCGTCGGCAATCGGCGCCGGTCCGCAAGCAGGCCGGCCGCGCCGCCCGCCAGGCCCGCGATGCCGTCGACCCGGCGCTGGCCCAGGCCGACCGGCTGCGTCGCCGCGCCGGGGTCCCCTCGCCCTTCCCGATCACCGCCTACGACCAGCTCACCGCGGCGCAGATCAAGTCCCGGCTCGGGGATGATCGTCTGACCCCGGCGGACCTTCGCAAGATCCGCGACTACGAGAAGCGAAACGCGAACCGCAAGGGCGTGATCTCGGCGGTCGAGAAGAAGCTCGGCTGACCAGGTCGCGGGCTCAGGCGAACTCGGCGGCGAGGGCCTCGAAGCGGAGCTCCTCGCCGAGCGTCTCGGTAAGCAGCTGATCGGCGCGGAGCCGCTGGCCTCCGCCCCACAGCCCGGCCAGCCACTCTCCCGCCGCGGGCTCGGAGAACCACCGCTCGCCGAAGCGCTCGCGCAGATGGCTGCGCCACTGCAACTCGAGCGCCCAGGCCCGCAGATAGGAGGCGACGTAGAAGCCGCGGTCGACGTCGTCGAGCCATTGCTCCTCGCTCCAGGCGATGCCGGTCGCCTCCCCGAGCAGCTCGGCGTAGCGGGCCGGCATCCGCTCGAGGTCGGGGTCGGCCCCGTGCAGCTCGAGCTCATAGGAGATCTTGGCGGCGTACCGCCGCAGGAAGTAGAGCTTCACCGCGCGCACGTGCGAGACGACCGGGCCGGGATCTCCGCCCAGCGCCTCCGATAGCCAGGCCGGGTCCTCGGCGATGTGCTCGAAGAGGAAGGCGAACGACTCGGTCACAGAGTTGTCGCCGAGATGGCGGAACTCGACCGGAAGCGAAGGGTCCATGTGGGCGAAGTGCTGGGCGTGCCCGCCCTCGTGAAAGAGCGCCGCGAAGTCCTCGCGCCCGCCGACCTTGGGAACCACCAGGTAGACCTCCCCGGGGATCCGCACCGGGGCGCAGTAGGCGCGCGGCGTCTTGGTCGGCCTCTGCTCAGTGTCGAGGATGATGTTCGGCTGTGCCTCGAGGCCGAGGCCCAGCCCGTCCATCGTCTCGCCGAAGGAGGGCAGCAGCCTCTCCTCGGAGAAGCTCCCGTCCAGCGCCGGAGCGCGGAAGAAGCGGGCGAGGTCGGCGCGGCGGGTCTCAGCGCGGCCGAAGCCGAGGACCGCCTCCAGCTCCGGCTCGAGAACCCGAGGGTAGACCTCCCGGGTTGCCTCGAGGAAGGCGCCGGTCTGCCGCGCCAGCGCCTCGAGGTCGACCCCGCTGAGCTCGGCATGGGCGGCGGCATAGCTCGGCCAGCCGAGCTCGGCGACGAGCCGGTGGGCCCGCTCGAGCACAACTCTGTGCAACGGGTTGATCTCCTCGGCGAGCAGCTCCATGCGCGCCGCCTCGATCGCCCGCCGGCGCCCGGTGTCGGCTTCGTTCGCCTGCTCCACCGGGGCCATCCGGTAGGGGATCTCGGCGCCGTCGACGTTGATCACCAGCTCGGCCTCGCGGGCGGCGACGGCCGCCTCCTCCGCCGCGCAGGCCCGCCCCAGGTATGCGCCGACGGCGAACTCGAGCAGGTGCCCGGTGCGGCGGCCGGCGCTCGCCGCTCGCCGCGCCGTGGGCCTTGCGCAGCTCGTCGATCGCCTCGCGGCTGAACAGATAGGGACGGCGGGCGTAGACCGACTCGACGTCATAGGTGGGCGACTGGCCGGAGAAGTGAAGGTGGTAGGTGAGGTCGAGCTGGGCGAGGAACTCGCCCGCCTCGGCCGAGTAGGTGTCGAGGTCGAACGCCATCGGGCTGGCACGATAGGGAAGTGCCGGAAGCCGGAAGCCAGACGACCGCCGACGCCCCGGAGGGGGCGGACGCCCGCGCCAGGCCGCGCCGAGGCGAGCTGCTGGAGCTGGAGGTCGAGACCCTGGTGTTCGGGGGCAGGGGGCTGGCCAGGTCGAACGGCTACGTCGTCTTCGTCGCGGGCGCTCTCCCGGGGGACAGGGTCCGCGCCGAGGTGACCAAGCCGAAGCGCGCCTTCGCCGAGGCGCGCGCGGTCGAGCTGCTCGCGCCGAGCCCCGACCGGGTCCCCGACCGCTGCACCCACGAGGAGCGTCCCTGCCCGGGGGCGCCGTGGCAGGGCCTCGCCTACGAGCGCCAGCTCGCCCACAAGCAGGAGCAGGTCGACGACGCCCTGCGCCGGATCGGCGGCCTCGACGGCTTCGAGCTCGAGCCGATCGAGCCGGCCGTCGATCAGTGGCGCTACCGCAACAAGCTCGAGTACTCATTCGGGGAGCGGGAGGGCGAGGCGCTGCTCGGCTTCCATGCGCGTGGCCGCTGGGACCTGGTGGTCGACGTCGAGGACTGCATGCTGGCCTCGGAGCGCGGCAACGCGGCCCGCAACCGGGTGCGCGAGTGGGCGCGCAGGGAGGGGATTCCGGCCCATGACCGCCGAAGCGGTGAGGGCATCCTCCGCAACCTGGTCGTCCGCGAGGGGAGGCGAACCGGCCAGATCCAGACCCGCCTGGTGACCTCGCCCGGCGAGCTCCCGCGGCCGCCCGTCGACCTCCATACCGTGATCGAGGGCCCCTCAGGAGGCACCGACGGGCCGACCGGGGCGCTCGGCGCCGAGCGCCTCGCCGAGGAGGTCTCGGGCCTGCGGATCGAGCTCTCGCACGGCGCCTTCTTTCAGACCAACACCGAGATGGCCGAGCGCCTCTACGGCTTTGCCCGCGGGCTCGCCGGGCTGAGCGGCAGCGAGCGAGTCTTCGACCTCTACTGCGGGATCGGGACGATCGCCCTCGCCCTCGCCCCGGGGGCCGGCGAGGTCTGGGGCCTGGAGATCGTCCCCGAGGCGGTCGCCGACGCGGAGCGGAACGCAGAAGCGAACCAGATCACCAACGCGCACTTCATCGCCGCCAACGCCCGCACCGGGGTGCGGCCGCTGATCGAGCGGGCCGGCAGGCCCGACGTCGTGGTGATCGACCCGCCGCGGGCCGGCCTCTCGCAGAAGATCGTCCGCCGGGTGATCGAGTGCGGCGCGAAGCGGATCGTCTATGTCTCCTGCAACCCGACGACGCTGGCGCCGAACGCCGCTCAGCTCGGCGAGGCCGGATATGGGCTGCGCCGGGTGAAGCCGGTGGACATGTTCCCGCAGACGCCCCATATCGAGTGCGTGGCGCTGCTGGAGCGGGACTAGAGCCGGGAGTCGCCTTGCCGCCACACCCGCCGAACACCTCGGTTCCTATACCGTGCGGCTGCGTCGCATAGAAGGCGACGACATTCCGAGGAGAAGGAGAGAGCGTGATTCTGGCGACTACGACTGTGGAGGACTTCGACCGCTTCCTGGAGATCTTCTCGACCAAGGGCGCTGAGAAGCGGAAGCAGCACGGGTCCAAGGGTGCGACCGTCTTTCGCGATCCAAACCAGGAGGATCGTGTCTGGGTGTTGTTCGACTGGGATCAGGAGGGCTGGCAGAACTTCGTATCCGATCCCGAGGTCCCGCCGATCATGCAAGAGGCCGGGCACAAGGGCAAGCCCCAGCCGGCCGAGCTCGGCGGCCAGTACGAGGCCTAGCCACCCGGCCCCGCATCAGACCCGTCGCGGCTCCGGTCATCGCGCGCCTTGAAAGGTCTCACGTGCGATGATCGCAGCATGCGGGGAAGGGTGAGCAGGGTCGCGACGCTGCTGGCGATCGCCGCCGCGCTGGCGGCGCCGGCCGCCGCGGCGGCGAGCTCCAAGGCAGCCGCGATCGCCGCTCACCAACACAGGCCGCTGGCTCACCGACGCGAGCGGGCGGGTGGTGATCCTGCACGGCTTCAACATGGTCTACAAGCGGCCGCCGTATCAGCCGGGCGCGGTCGGGTTCGGCGCCGACGATGCCGACTTCCTGCGCCGCAACGGCTTCAACACGATCCGCCTCGGGATGATCTACAAGGCGGTCGAGCCGCAGCCGGGCAAGCTGAACCACGCCTACGTGCGCAAGGTGCGCTCGATCGAGCGGATGCTGGCCAAGCGGGGCATCCACTCGCTGATCGACTTCCACCAGGACCTCTACAACGAGAAGTTCAGCGGCGAGGGCTGGCCCGACTGGGCGGTGCTCGACGACGGCCTCCCGGCCGAGCCGCTGACCGGGTTCCCGGCCACCTACATCACCAGTCCCGGGCTGAACCGCGCCTTCGACAACTTCTACGCGAACAAGGCCGGGCCCGGGCGGCGTCGGCCTGCAGCAGCGCTACGCGAGGAGCTGGGCGAAGGTCGCGGCGAGCTTCGCCGGCGATCCCGGCGTCCTCGGCTATGACCTCTTGAACGAGCCCTGGCCGGGATCGGCGTTCGCCTCGCTGCCGCAACACGGCGGGCTGCCCGGCCTTCGACAACACCCGGCTGGCGCCGTTCTACCGCCGGGTGATCGGCGCGATCCGCAAGACGGACGGCACGGCACATCGTCTTCTACGAGCCGCACGTCCTCTACAACTTCGGCGCCGAGACCAACCTGCCGGACCTCGGCAAGCACCTCGGGTTCAGCTTCCACGACTACTGCTTCCTCGGGTTGGTCGCCGGGTCACCGCCCACCTGTCCGCAGATGGAGAGCTCGATCTTCGACAACGCCGACGCCCGCGCGGCGAAGACCGGCGACTCGCTGATGCTCTCCGAGTTCGGCGCCACCGACGACACCTCGACCCTCGAGCGGATCGCCGCTGACGCCGACCGCCACATGACCTCCTGGCAGGAGTGGCACTACTGCGGCTGCGATGACCCGACCACCCAGGGTCCCGGCGACGTCCAGGCGCTGGTCAAGGACCCGAGCAAGCCGCCGCGCGGCTCGAACGTCTTCTGGGGCAAGCTGAAGGCGCTGGCCCGGCCCTACCCGCAGGCGATAGCCGGCACCCCGATCCGCTGGTCGTTCAACCCGGCGACCCGCAAGTTCGAGCTCGTCTACACGACACAGCGGGCCGACGGCCACGGTCGCTTCGAGCGCGGGACGACCAGGGTCTTCGTCCCGAAGATCCAGTACCCGGACGGGTTCCGGGTCCGCGTCACCGGGGCCTCGACGTCAAGAGAGGCAAGCAGCGCCTCCTCGCGATCGCCGCACGCGAGACCGCGTCAAGCTGACGATCTCCGCGGACGGCGCTCAGCTCAGTACGGCGGCAGCTCGTCGTACCAGTCGCCGAGCATCCGAAACGACCGCCAGAAGCGCTGCTTGGCGCCCTCCTCGTCGAGCGAGGCGTCGATGTCGGGGACATAGAGGGCGTCGACGGTCGGGGTGAAGGCCTGGATCTCGCCCTCGCATGGCTCGATCTCGCGTGAGAGGGGGACGTCGATGCGGTTGAGCACGTCCAGCGCCGGCTCGCCCATCACCACGAGGATCTTCGGCTGGACGATCGCGATCTCCTCGAGCAGCCGGCCGATGCACTCCTCGGCGGCCAGCTCCGGGTCGGCGATCGGGCACTTGACGCAGAGGGTGCCGTAGATCACCAGGGGATCGATCCCGAGGCGCTTGAAGCTCTTCATCAGGGCGTTGCCGGCGCGCCCGTAGAAGGCGACACCCTCCTCGATCTCGGCAGCGCTCGGGGCGTGCTTGAGCATCATGATGTCGGCCTGCGGATGGCCTGAGCCGAGCACCGGCATCAGCTTGCCGCGGGGGCAGAGCTCGCA
This sequence comes from uncultured Actinomycetes bacterium, assembly GCA_963720735.1. Lineage (GTDB taxonomy): Bacteria > Actinomycetota > Thermoleophilia > Solirubrobacterales > 70-9 > JBBRHQ01. The sequence continues at coordinate 72,605 of CAVRGL010000009.1, read as the reverse complement.
CTCCTGTAGCTCCCTGGTCAGCTGGTTGAGCTCGCGGATCGCGCGCTCGAGGTACTTCTCCCTGATCTCGTCATCGGTCGCGGGCATGCCCGGGCCTTTCTTTGACGGCCCCGGCGCGGCTCCTTCGCGGCGGGCGCCCTGCATCAGCTCTTGCTCGCCGGGCGCCGCCGCCCGGGGCGGCGCGGCCTCCCGCCGCGCACCGGCTTCGGGTCGGCGACGCGGCGCTTCGGAGCCTTCGGCCGGCCGGTGGTCTGCAGGAACTTCAGCGCCTGCACGTAGACCAGGTTCTTGTGCTTGCGGGTGATGTCGGCGTCGCGCATCGCCTCGAGGAACTCCTGCGGCCCGTCGAAATCGCGGATCCGCTGGCGCACGCTTCCGAGCCCCTGGGCGACGTGGCTGTCGGATCCAGCCCCGGCGACGATCCGGTACTTGGCGGCAAAGCGCTCGGCCTCGTCGTTGAAGGCGGTCAGCGCAACCCGGGGGTTGAAGACCTCGAGGATGTCGATCTCCCCGACCATCTCGAGCAGGTTCTCGTAGTCGGGCACCGAGTGGAGCCGGTCGAACGGATGCGGCACGTAGACGAGGCCGCCCTGGCGGCGGATCTCGGCGACCGTCTCCGCCATCGTCATCCCCCGCGGGATCTTCTCTTCGAGGAAGAGACCGATCACCTCGCCCTGCTTTGCGGTCTTCACCTCCTCGGCGACGATCACCTGGAGGTCGTCCATCCCGTCGGCGATCTGGCGCGCCTCGAGCGCCCCGGAGACCTCGTTGTGGTCGGTGATCGCGATCGCGCCGAGGCCGCGGTCGCGTGCCGTCTCGAGCAGCACCTCGACCGGCGTGGCGCAATCGGGGGAGTGATCGGTGTGCATGTGCAGGTCCACCTCGATCAGCTTTCGGCGGGCGATTCGCCTGCGCAGCACCGAGTCCCCGGCGGGGTCGTGGCGGCGAGCCGCGACCGCCGCGTAGAGCGCATCGAACTCGTCGGCGACCTCCGGCCAGCTGCGGCTGACCCCGGCCTTGGCCGCCGCCCTGCGCATCGCCGTCAGCGCCGCGGGGTCCTCGGCGAGGCGGGTCAGCTGCCCGGCCAGGGTCTCGGCATCGCCGGGCTGGAACATCGGGCCCAGCTCTCCCTCTCGGACCAGCTCCGAGTAGACCGGGAGCCGCGAGACCAACGGCACCGCGCCGGCGGCGAGGGCGCGGCGGATCACCCCGGGAGCGGGCGCCGGCCCGCCCGAGGCGGCCACCGCGACGTCGCTTCGGGCCATCAGCTCAGCCGGGTCGCACTGCTCGGGACCGATCACCTCGACGCGCTCGCGAAGCCGGCGGGAGATCCGCAGCGAGGCCGCGTCCGAGCCGTCCGCGGTCCAGACCGAGGCGCGCCAGTCGAGTCCGGCCGGGAGGCGGCGGAGCGCCCGCAGGAAGAGGCGCAGCGCGCCGCGCTCCTCCTCGAGGCAGAAGGCGATCCGCAGCGGCCCCTCACCGTCGCTGCGAGGGGGCGAGTCGGCACCGGGGCGGACCAGCTCGTAGCTGCCGGGGAAGTAGCGCTCGAGCAGCTCCCCGGTGACCGCCGAGGTGACGGTGCGCACGTCGAGGCGGCCGAAGAAGATCTCCACCAGGGGGCGGGCGATGTGGGTCGAGAAGAGACGCTCCTGGGCGGCGTGGAAGGTGCCAACGTTGAGCGAGAAGGAGTGCCGCAGGGCGGTCGCGGAGACGCTCGGGCCGAAGGGATCGTGGACGTGGACGATGTCGAGCGGCACGGCGCCGAGCAGCGCCTCGAGCGCCCGTCCGGCGTCGACCGGCACCGGGGCCGGGCGGGGACGGGGGCCTCGCGGCAGGGGAACGCCGCCGCCGACAGCCAGCATCCGCGGCTCGGCCTCGGCGAAGAGCGAATCGGGCCGCTCCCGGGCGCGGGAGATCGCCGCCCGCGAGGAGCGCACCTCGGCGCGTGACTCCGAAGGCGCTGCGATCAGAACCCGGTGCCCGCGCTCCGCCAGCTCCGCCGAGAGGCGGCCGGCGAACTCGTTCGACCTCGTGGCGCGAGCCCCAGGGATAGGGGGAGACCTGGAGAATCCGCAGCGACTCGCCGGAGGGCACCGGGGCAGCATAAGCCAGGCCTTGCCGGGGGTCTGAGAGCATCCGCCGATGCGAGCGGCGCCCGAGATGCCCCGCACCGACCGGATACTGCCGGGCGTCTGGCGGCTGCGCCTGGCGTTGCCCTGGCCGGGGGTGCCGCACGGCAATGCCTTTGCGGTCGCCGCCGACGAGGGCCTCGTCCTCTTCGACACCGGGATCGGCGGGGAGGGACGGCTGCAGGGGCTCGAGCTGGCCCTGGCCCAGGCCGGGTTCGCGATCTCCGACGTACTGCTGGTGGTCTGCACCCACGCCCACGTCGACCATTGCGGCCTCGCCGCGCCGATCAGGGACGCGGCCGGCTGCGAGCTATGGATCCATCCCGCCTGGGAGCACATCCGGCGGTTGATCGACGACCCCGACGCGGCGCTCGACCGCCGCCTCGAGGTCGCCCGCCTCAGCGGCGTGCCCGGCTGGGCCCTGGAGCGCTACGAGGCGGATCGCCGCGGCGCCGACACCGGGATGGAGGGGCTTCCGTCTCCGGACCGCGAACTGGTACCGGGGGTCGAGGTGGAGACCGACCTCGGCGCCTGGCAGGTTCACGAGACCCCGGGGCACGCCCCCTCCCACGTCGTCCTGCACCAGCCGGAGCGGCGGCTGATGATCTCCGGCGATCACCTTCTCGGCCGCGTCTCGCTCTTCTATGACTACGGCCACACCCCCGACCCGGTCGGCGAGTTCATCGCCAGCCTCGGCACGGTCGAGGCCCTGCCCACCGGGCTCTGCCTCGCCGGCCACGGCCGCCCCTTTCGCGACGTCCCCGCCAAGATCGCCGCCTACCGCGAGATGGTCGGCGATCACCTCGGGCGGATGCGCGGCTCGCTCGCCGGCGGGCCGAAGACCGCATTCGAGACGGTCCCCGACCTGGTCGGCCGCGAGAACCTCAACCCGGCCACCGGGACCCTGGGCCTGCAGCTCGCCCTCGCCTACCTCGACCACCTGGCGCTGGCCGGCGAGGCCGAGCCGATCGAGGACAGCGACCCCCGCCGTTGGCGCCTGGCCTAGGCCATCGTCTTCTGCTTATCGGGCTTGGCGGTGCCGGCGACCGGGGCGTTCTTGCGCGAATGGGCGGCGATGAACTCCTCGGTCTGCTCCCGCGCCTCGTCGTCCGGACGCTGTGTGTGGGGCGACTTCATCAGGTAGCTGGATGGCCCGTCGAGCTGTCCGGAGATGCCGTTGTTCAGCGCCAGCTTGATGATTCGCACGGCGTCGATCACGACTCCGGCCGAGTTGGGAGAGTCCCAGACTTCGAGCTTCAGCTCGACGTTGAGAGGGACGTCCCCGAAGGAACGGCCCTCGAGCCGGATGTGGGCCCACTTGCGGTCGGTCAGCCAGGCGACGTAGTCGGAGGGGCCGACGTGGACGTCCTCGTCGGGCAGGTCGTGGCCCATGATCGAAGTGACCGCGTTGGTCTTGGAGATCTTCTTCGAGTCGAGGCGCTCGCGCTCGAGCATGTTGTAGAAGTCCATGTTGCCGCCGACGTTGAGCTGCGAGGTGCGCTCCATCAGCACGCCGCGATCGTGGAAGAGACGGGCGAGCTGGCGGTGGACGATCGTCGCCCCGACCTGGGACTTGATGTCGTCGCCGATGATCGGCAGCCCGGCGTCGGAGAAGCGCTCGTCCCAGTAGTCCTCGCGAGCGATGAACACCGGCAGGCAGTTGACGAAGCCGACACCGGCCGTGAGGGCCTGCTCGACATACCACTTGGTCGCCAGCTCGGAGCCGACCGGGAGATAGCAGACGAGGACGTCCGCCTTGGTCTCCTTGAGGATGCCGACGATGTCGGCGGTCGGCCCAGGAGCCTTGGTGATCTTCTCCTTCAGGTACTTGCCGAGGCCGTCGTGGGTCATGCCGCGCTCGACCTTGACCCCGAGCTCGGGGACGTCGGCGAACTTGATCGTGTCGTTCTGGCCCGACCAGATCGCTTCGGAGAGGTCCTTGCCGACCTTCTCGGCGTCGATGTCGAAGGCCGCGACGAACTCGATGTCGCGGACGTGGTAGCCGCCGAGGTCGACGTGCATGAGGCCGGGGACCTGTTCAGCTGGGTCGGCGTCCTTGTAGTACTGGACGCCCTGGATGAAGGCGTTGGCGCAGTTGCCGACGCCGACGATCGCCACCCGGACCTTCTCGTCCGTGCCGACCGCACCATTCATCTCGCCGCTGCTTCCGTTGGTCTCGCTGCTCATATCGTCGAAGTCCTCCTGATCGATCAGGCTGCGGGCTGGGTGGAGAACCACACCCGAGGCCGGTTCCGGTTACAGCTCGCTCGGATCTCGGTCGTCCTCGCTGTCAGGCGCCGCCGCGGCCTCGGCGACAAGCTCGTTGCGAACGTGCCAGACGCGCTGGACCACGGTGATCCAGGTGAGCACCGCCATCGCGTAGATCGCCGGCGCCAGCAACTCGAAGTCCCCGATCCCGGCGCCCTTCGCGAAGACGAGTCCGATCGAAAGTATCACTACCCGCACGGGCCGGGTCGCCAACCCGACCTTGCACTCGACCCCCAGCGCCTCGGCCCGCGCCCGCGTGTAGGAGACCATCAGCGAGCCGAGGACGACGATCACGCACATCGCCGCGGCGAAGTCGTCTCCGCGGGCCGCGAAGTAGCCGGCGACCGCCGCCAGCACGATCCCCTCTTCGACCCGGTCGAGGGTCGAGTCGAGGAAGGCGCCGAACAGGGTCCCCTTGCCCGACATCCGCGAGTAGCGCCCGTCGAGCGTGTCCATGATCGAGCCGACGATGAAGGCGATCCCGGCGCAGAAGAAGAGCCGCTGGGTGACCAGCACCGCCGCGGCCAGGTTGAGGATCAGGCCGACGACGGAGATCGCGTTCGGCGTCAGCCGCGACTCGATCAGGCGGTCGCGGGCGTAGGCGCGGAACTCCTGCGCGCCGCGGGCCTGGCGGCCGTCGCGCCCGCCGCGCGGTGCCCTTGGGGGCGCCGATGACTCCATCGCGATGAGGCTAGATGATCCGCCGCGGAGCGGCGAGCGCGGCTAGGCCTCGGCCTCGCGCGGCGACCAGCGCCAGCCCCAGACCTCGGGCCGCATCCGGGCCAGCTTGAAGGCGACGAAGGCGGAGGCCGCGGCGACCATCCAGCCGAGCGCCGCGTCGATCCAGTAGTGGTTGGCGGTGACGACCACGACCCAGACGACGAGCAGCGGCCAGACGGCCCAGAAGGCCTTGGTGAACCAGTGGCGGCTTACCCTCACCCCGGAGACCCCGATCATGATCGCGAAGGCGCAGTGCATGCTCGGCACCGCCGCGTAGGGGTTGATGAAGACCTTGACCAGGGCGGAGTCGTGGTTGATGCCGGAGAAGTCGGTGATCGTGTCGACGAACCCGTACTGGGGATAGAGCCGCGGCGGGGCGGTCGGGAACAGCGTGTAGCCGACCAGGGCGAAGGCCATCGCCGCCATGAACATGTTGCGGACGAAGTAGAAGGCGTCGTTGCGGAACAGGTACAGCCAGACGAGGAAGGCGATCGTTACCGCGAACTGGCTGTTCATGTAGATCTGGTTGGCGAGGTCGATCATCCACTGGACCGGGAGGAAGACGGCCTGCAGGCTGGGCTCGAAGAAGGTGTGGGTCGAGCGCTCGAAATCGATCACCTGCTGCCCGTGCATGAAGGCGGCGGTCTGCTGCCCGTCGGCGACTCCGCGCACGGTCTCGTAGCAGACATCGGCCAACGCGAACAGGCCGAGCTGGCGGAAGACATCCGCCCATCCACGGGGGAGCCTCTCCCCGATTCTGGCGATGACGAGGCGCACGACGCTTTCAATTGTAAAGGGGCGCCGAAGCGGCTTATGCGGTCGCGATCACACTAGCCTCAGGCCCCTTGACGGGATGCGGCGAGATCGGCGACGGACGGTGACGATCCTCTGCCTGGGCGAGGCGATCGCCGACCTGGTCTGCGAGCGCGAGCTCGCCGCACCCGAGGAGGCGGATGCGTTCGTTCCCCATCCGGGCGGTGCCCTGGCCAACGTCGCCGTCGCCGTCGCTCGGGCCGGAGGCGACGCGGCCCTGCTCGGCGGGGTCGGAGACGATCCCTGGGGGCGCTGGCTTCGCCGCGGCCTCGAGGCCGAGAACGTCCACTGCGGCTGGATGGCGACGGTGCCCTCGGTCCCGACCCCGCTGGCGATCGTCACCTTCGGCCGCGGGCGTGAGCCCACCTTCCAGGTCTACGGCGCCGGGATCGCCGAGACGATGCGGGCCGGCGGCGCCTTCCTGGAGGAGGCGATCGAGGAGGCGAGCGCGCTCGTCTTCGGTTCCAACACGCTGGTCGGCGAGCCCGAGCGGCGGCTGACGATGGACGCGCGGCGCCGGGCGCTGGACCTCGGGGTGCCGATCCTCTTTGACCCCAACCTGCGCCCCAACCGCTGGGAGCGGATGGATCGGGCGATCGGCTTCTGCCGCGAGCTCTGCGACGGCGCCTTCCTGGTCCGCGCCAACCGCAGCGAGGCCGAACAGCTGACCGGGGTCTCCGACCCGGAGTCGGCGGCCTCGGCTCTCTGCGGTCTGGGAGCAAGGCTGGGCGTGGTGACGATGGGCGCCGAGGGCGCGGTGATCAGGGGCGCCGCCGACGCTCGCCAGGAATCCCCCGAGGTCGACGTCGTCGCCCCCCTGGGAGCGGGGGACGCCTTCATGGGGGCCCTGGCGGCGGAGCTTGCCCGGCTCGGCTGGGATGCCCGCAGGGCGGCGGAGGCGCTGCCGACCGCCACCGCCGCCGGGGCCCGCGCCTGCGGGGGCTGGGGAGCGCAATGAGCGCTGCCGCCTGGCGGCGCCCACCCCGGCGCCGGGTGCGGGCGATCCGCGATCGCCTCCGGGAGATGTACGGGAGACCCGTTAACCGGCCGCACGGACACCCGATCGCCGAACTGGTCAGGACGGTGCTCTCCCAAAACACCAACGACCGCAACCGCGACCGCGCCTTCGCCGGCCTCCGCGAGCGCTTCCCCTCCTGGGAGGAGGTCCGCGACGCGCCGACCGCCGAGGTCGAGGCGGCGATCCGACCCGGGGGTCTCTCGAAGCAGAAGGCGCCGCGGATCCAGGAGATCCTCGGGCGGCTCGGCGAGCACCCCGACCTCGACTGGACGAAGACCGCTGCTCGCGAGGAGTCGATGGAGTTCCTGACCGGCCTGCCCGGAGTGGGTCGGAAGACCGCAGCCTGCGTGCTGATCTTCACCTGGGGGATCCCCGAGATCCCGGTCGACGTACACGTCTACAGGGTCGGCGGGCGGCTGGGGCTGTTCCGCCCCAACGCCCCCTTCGCCGAGGCCCACGACGAGATGCTGGCGATCACCGACCCCGCCGACGCCTACGAGTTCCACATGAACCTGATCCGCCACGGACGCGAGGTCTGCCGCCCCACCCCGCGCTGCGGGGAGTGCGAGCTGCGGCGCATGTGCCCCTGGTACCGCGAGCACGCCCTGACCCCCGCTTCCCACAGGTAGTATCCCGGCCGCCGGAGGGCGGACTCGCCGGCGCGCAAGATGAGCAAAAGGCCATTCGTGATCTTCGGGATCTTCGTCGCCGTCCTGGCGGTCGTCATCCCCCTGTGGGCTTTCAACTCCAGCGGCAACCCCGACAAGGGCTCGCGCAGCGTCCCCACCGACCTGGACAAGGGAAAGACGCTGTTCGTCACCAACTGCGGCACCTGCCACACGCTGTACGCGGCGGGCACCGACGGCAACTTCGCCCCCAACCTCGACATCCTCCTCGCCCCGGCCGGGCCCCCGACCGGCCCCACCGCGAAGCAGACGATCGCCGCGACCAAGGGCAGGGTGCTGAACGCGATCGACAACGGGGTCGACAGCAACACCCCGGGGCGGATGCCGGCGGGGATCATCAGCGGCCGACAGGCCGACCAGGTGGCGGACTTCGTCGCCAACGTGGCCGGCCAGGGCTGAGGGCGACACCCGGCCCCCGGGCTCGCGCACCGCAACTTCTCCCCGCGGCGCCCGTTCTTGATCCGTCCACCGACGATGGGAAGCCGACATGAGTGCCCAAGCCCCGACCCGCCGCAGCGGGCGGATCCGATTTCTCGCCGCCGCCCTGCCGGCGCTCGCCGCGGGCCTGGTGATCGCGCTCCCCGGAGTCGCGGAGGCGAAGCCGAGGAAGCACCGGGGCGCCAAGGTCAGCGTGATGACCCGAAACCTCTACCTCGGGGCCGACCTCGGGCCGGCGATCAACGCCACCGGGTTCGCAGACTTCATCGAGAAGAACGGGCAGATCCTCCGCGACGTCGACACCAACAACTTCCCGGTCCGCGCCAGGGGCCTGGCCGCGGAGATCCGCTCTGTGAGGCCGGACCTGGTCGGGCTGCAGGAGGTGGCGCTGTGGAGGCTCGGCGTGGTCAACCTGCCCGCCGCGCTCACCGGGGGCTGCCGCAAGGCCAAGGCGGCCGGCACGCCGTGCACCGCGACCACGGTCAAATACGACTTCCTGAAGCTGCTACTGAACCGGCTCAACAAGGGCAAGAAGCGCTACCGGGTGGTCAGGGTGCAGAGGGAATTCGACTTCGAGGCGCCGGCCGACTACGACGGCAACCCGAGCACCGGCGGGCCGACCGGGGACATCGACGGACGGCTGACGATGCGCGACGTGATCCTGGCCCGGGTCGGGGCGGGAGTCCACACCAGGAGAGCACGGTCCGGGAACTACAGGACCGTCTATGAGCCGACGGTCTCCGGCGTCAAGGTGCCGGTCGACCGCGGCTGGCTGAGCGTCGAGGCGAGGGTGCGGCACAGCCGCAGGTTCCGCTTCATCGACACCCACCTGGAGGCCTTCGGCGACCCGGCTATCCGCGCGGCGCAGGCGAAGGAGCTGTTCACCGGGAAGGGCGCGCCGGCGAAGACGCGGCTGCCGGTGATCCTGGTCGGCGACCTCAACTCCGACGACAACACGGTGAGCGGGGACGACAGGCTCGCCTTCGACGCGCTCAAGCACGCCGGCTTCCGCGAGCGGAGCACCGAGAAGCCGTCGAGCTGCTGCATCAACAGCAGCATCCTCACCGACGACCTCGGCGCCAGGAGCGACTTCGACCACCACATCGACCACGTCCTCACCCGCGACCCGCGCAAGGTGAAGTTGATCCACTCCGCCGTCACCGGACGCAGCCCGGCCAACGGCTTCTGGGACTCCGACCACGCCGGGGTCTGGAGCAAGCTGCGGATCTTCCGCTAGGGAGGAGCGGCCGCATGCGGCCGGAAGCGCCCGGTCCCGGTGCGGGGCCGGGCGCTATCTCGTGGGGGGAATCGCCCTGGGGCCTTGAACTCCCCGGAAGAATCTGCCATACTCTCACTCAGATTTCTTAAGAGGCAGGAAGCAACGACCAGATCCTGGAGGACGCAAGCAGTGGGAAGAACAATCGGAATCGACCTTGGAACGACCAACTCGTGCGTGGCCGTGCTCGACGGCAGTGAGCCTACCGTGCTCGAGAACGCCGAAGGCGGCCGCACCACCCCGTCGGTGGTCGCCTTCACCGACTCGGGCGAGCGCCTGGTCGGGACCGTGGCCAAGCGCCAGGCGGTGATGAACCCCGAGAACACGATCTTCTCGATCAAGCGGTTCATGGGCCGCAAGGAGGCCGAGGTCAAGGAGGAGGAGACGATCGTCCCCTACGCGGTCGAGGCCGGCCCCAATGGGGACGTCCGGGTCGACGTGCGCGGCAAGCAGTACTCGCCGCCAGAGATCTCGGCGATGATCCTGCAGAAGCTGAAGGCCGACGCCGAGGCGAAGCTCGGTCAAACCGTCGACGCCGCGGTGATCACCGTCCCCGCCTACTTCAACGACGACCAGCGACAGGCGACCAAGGACGCCGGCAAGATCGCCGGGCTCGACGTGAAGCGGATCATCAACGAGCCGACCGCGGCCTCGCTCGCCTACGGCCTCGACAAGGAGGCGACCGACCAGACGATCCTCGTCTTCGACCTCGGTGGCGGCACCTTCGACGTCTCGATCCTCGAGATCGGCGACGGCGTCTTCGAGGTCAAGTCGACCGCCGGTGACAACCACCTCGGCGGCGACAACTGGGACAAGGCGATCGTCGAGTGGCTGGTGGCCGAGTTCAAGCGCGACCAGGGCGTCGACCTCGCGCAGGACAAAAACTCCCTGCAGCGCCTCTATGAGGCGGCCGAGAAGGCGAAGATCGAGCTCTCCTCGACCCAGGAGACGCAGATCAACCTTCCCTTCATCACCGCGGTGGAGGGCCAGCCCAAGCACCTCGACCTGAAGCTCAGCCGCTCGAAGCTGAACGAGCTGACCAACGACCTGCTGGAGCGGATCGTCGGGCCGGTGAAGCAGGCCCTGGCCGACGCCGGCGACACGAAGATCGACCACGTCGTCCTGGTCGGCGGCATGACCCGGATGCCGGCCGTCCGCGACCGGGTGACCGAGCTGACCGGCTCCGAGCCCCATCAAGGGGTCAACCCGGACGAGGTCGTCGCGGTCGGCGCGGCGATCCAGGCCGGGGTCCTCGCCGGCGACGTCAAGGACGTGCTGTTGCTCGACGTCACTCCGCTCACCCTCGGGATCGAGACCAAGGGTGGCGTGATGACAAAGCTGATCGAGCGCAACACGACGATCCCGACCCGCAAGTCGGAGACCTTCTCGACGGCCGAGGACAACCAGCCCTCGGTGGAGATCCACGTGCTCCAGGGCGAGCGGGAGATGGCCGCGTACAACAAGAGCCTCGGCAAGTTCCAGCTGACCGGAATCCCTCCGGCGCCTCGGGGGATGCCGCAGATCGAGGTCACCTTCGACATCGACGCCAACGGCATCCTCAGCGTCGGTGCCAAGGACCTCGGCACCGGCAAGGAGCAGAAGATCGAGATCAAGGCCGGCTCGGGGCTCGACGAGTCCGAGATCCAGCAGATGGTCAAGGACGCCGAGGCCCACGCCGAGGACGACCGCAAGCAGCGTGAGCTGGCCGAGGCGCGCAACGTCGCCGAGAACGCCGCCTATCAAGCCGAGAAGCAGCTGGCCGACCTCGGCGACCAGGTCGACGAGGGCTCGAAGTCGGAGATCACCGCGGCGATCAAGGAGGTCAATGACTCGCTGGCCTCCGACGAGGTGGCCGAGATCGAGGCGAAGACCGAGGCCCTGCAGGCCGCCTTCCACCGAGTCTCCGAGCAGGTCTACCAGGCCGCCCAGGAGGAGCAGGCCGCGGCCGGAGGGTCCGGCAACGGCGCCTCGGCCGACGCCGACTCCGAGGAGGAGGTCGTCGACGCCGAGGTGGTGGAGGACGACAAGTAGTGGACCGCCGAGAGTTCGAGGCCGAGGACACCGGGCTGCGGGCCGACGGCGGGCCCGCTGCCGCTGAGGCAGATGAGGCCACGGCAGACGAGGCAGCCGCAGTCGAGGTCGAGAAGGATCTCGACGCGCTGCTCGACGAGACCAAGCGCGAGCGCGACTCCTACCTCGAGGTCGCCCAGCGGACCCGGGCCGACTTCGAGAACTACCGCAAGCGGATGGCGGCGGAGGCCGAGAGTGCCTCCGCCCGGGGCAGCGCCGCGGTGGCGCGTGAGCTGATCGAGGTGCTCGACAACCTCGAGCGCGCGATCGAGGCCGCCGGGCACGACCCGGCCGCGGTGCTCGAGAACGGCATCCCGGAGGTCGAGGGAGCGCTCGAGCAGGGCTGCCTGCTCACCTACCGCGATCTTCGCGCCGGGCTCGGCCGGGCGGGGGTGGAGGCCTACGCGCCGCTCGGAGAGGCATTCGACCCGAGCTGGCACGAGGCGCTGCAGACGCAGGCCCGAGAGGGGACTGAGCCGGGGCGCGTCCTCGAGGTGGTCCAGATTGGCTACCGGCTGGGCGAGATCGTCCTGCGGCCCGCCCGCGTGGTCGTCAGCGAGTAGGAGGACGCGATGCCCGACGACTTCTACCAGGTGCTCGGCGTCTCGAAGAAGGCCTCCGACGAGGAGATCAAGAAGGCGTACCGCAAGCTCGCTAGGGAGTTCCATCCCGACCGGAACCCGGATGACCCGAAGGCCGAGGAGCGCTTCAAGCAGATCCAGGAGGCCTACGACACCCTCTCGGACGCCGAGAAGCGCAAGCAGTACGACTCCGGAGGGATCTTCGGCGGCCTCGGCGGCCCCGGAGGGCCGGGACCGGGGGGCCCCGGTTTCGCCTCCGACCTCGGCGACATCTTCTCGACCATCTTCAGCCGCGGCGGGCGCCAGCCCCAGGAGGTCCACGGCCGCGACCTCGAAACCGAGATCAGGATCTCCTTTGATCAGGCGATCAACGGAGCCCAGGTGCCGGTCACGGTGCCGAAGGCGGAGCGCTGCCGCAGCTGCGGGGGCAACGGCGCCGAGCCGGGCACCAGCCCGATCGTCTGCCCGCGCTGCGATGGTCGTGGCGTGGACGCCCAGAGCCAGGGCTTCTTCTCGATCAGCCAGCCCTGCCCCGAGTGCGGCGGCGCCGGTCAGGTGATCGAGCACCCCTGCACCACCTGCGGGGGCTCCGGGCTGACCCATCAGACCAAGCGCTACAAGGTCAACATCCCGGCCGGGGTGCGCGACGGCACCCGGATCCGCCTCGCCGGCCGCGGCGAGGCCGGGCCCCGCGGCGGGCCCGCCGGTGACCTCTATGTGACCACCCGCGTGACGCCCTCGCCGGTGTTCAAGCGACTCGACGACGGCAACCTCGAGGTGGTGGTGCCGATCACGATCGCCGAGGCGATCGGCGGCGGGACGGTCGAGGTGCCGACCCTGAGCGGCAGCAAGCGGATCCGCATCCCGGCGGGGACCCAGCACGGGACGATCCAGCGCCTGCGCGGCGAGGGGCCGCCGCGAACCGGGGGGCGGGGCCGTCACGACATTCGCTACCGGATGGAGATCGAGATCCCAGAGGAGCTCAGCCCGGAGCAGCAGCAGGCGGTCGAGGCGCTGGAGAAGGCGTTCAACGGACGCGACCCGCGGGAGAACCTGATGCGCGGCGCGTCGGCGCGTTCCGCCGGCAAGGAGGAGTCGTGAGTGCCCGGGGAGGGCGCGGCGGCCGCCGGGTGCGGCGGACCGTCGAGACGACGATCGACTCCGAGCGAGGGGTCTTCATGATCTCGGTCGCCGCAGAGCTCGCCGACATGCACCCGCAGACGCTGCGCATGTACGAGGCGCGCGGACTGATCGCCCCGCAGCGCTCGCCGAAGAACACCCGGCTCTACTCACAGCGCGACGTCGACCGCCTGCGCAGGATTCAGCAGATGACCTCTGAGGACGGCCTCAACCTCGCCGGGGTCGAGACGGTGCTCGAGATGGAGGAGCGGGTCGAGGAGATCAAGGCCGAGCTGGAGCGCGTCCGGGCCCGGGCCGTGGAGCTCGAGCGACGGGTCAGGCAGGAGATCGAGCGAGCCGGCAGATCGCTGAAGACCGAGATCGTCCCCTACGGCGCCTACGAGGGCATTCCCGCGCCCCAGGGTGAGACGCTGCGGATCCCGATCCAGCGGACCGAGAGAGACGGGAAGAGCTGATGCAACCGGATCGCTTCACGCTGAAGTCGCAGGAGGCGGTCGCCTCGGCCCAGCGGACCGCCGCCGAGAACCGCAACACCGAGGTCACCCCCGCGCACCTCCTGGTGGCGCTGATCGACCAGGAGGAGGGAATGGTCACGCCGGTGCTGCAGAAGCTCGGCGCCGATGTCACCTCGATCCTCGGGCGGGCCGCGGAGGCGGTGCAGGCGCTCCCCAAGCTGAGCGGCGACGCCGAGCCCGAGGTGCGTCCATCGAGCGCCCTGGTGAAGACGCTTCAGCGCGCCGAGAAGGAGATGGCGGCGCTTGGCGACGAGTACATATCTACCGAGCACATCCTCCTGGCGCTCACCGACAGCTCCTCGGGCGTCGCCGAGCTGCTTCCCGACCGCGACTCGCTGATCAAGGCGATCTCCGAGGTCCGCGGACCGCACCGAGTGACCTCGCCGAACCCCGAGGAGACTATGCAGGCGCTGGAGAAGTTCGGGCGCGACCTGACCGCCGAGGCGGAGAAGGGCAAGCTCGACCCGGTGATCGGCCGCGACGAGGAGATCCGCCGCGTGGTCCAGGTCCTCTCCCGGCGGACCAAGAACAACCCGGTCCTGATCGGCGACCCAGGGGTCGGCAAGACGGCGATCGTCGAGGGCCTGGCGCAGCGGATCGTCTCCGGCGACGTCCCCGAGAGCCTCCGCGACCGGCGGGTGATCGCCCTCGACATCGGGGCGCTGCTGGCCGGCTCGAAATACAGAGGAGAGTTCGAGGAGCGGCTGAAGGCCGTGCTCAGCGAGGTCCAGGACGCCGAGGGGCAGATCGTCCTCTTCCTCGACGAGCTGCACACGATCGTCGGCGCCGGCGCCGCCGAGGGCGCGGTCGACGCCGCCAACCTGCTGAAGCCGATGCTGGCCCGGGGTGAGCTGCGGGCTGTCGGAGCGACGACCCTCGACGAGTACCGCAAGCACATCGAGAAGGATGCGGCCCTGGAGCGCCGCTTTCAGCCGGTGGTGGTCGGCGAGCCCGACGTCGCCGACACGATCGCGATCCTCCGCGGACTGAAGGAGCGCTATGAGATCCACCACGGGGTGCGGATCGCCGACTCCGCGATCGTCGCCGCCGCCACCCTCTCGGAGCGCTACATCGCCGACCGCTTCCTCCCCGACAAGGCGATCGACCTGATCGACGAGTCGGCCTCGCGGCTGAAGATCGAGATCGACTCCATGCCGACCGAGATCGACGAGGTCGAGCGCCGCATCCAGCAGCTCGAGATCGAGCGGGAGGCCCTGAAGAAGGAGAGCGACGAGGCCTCGGTGGCCCGGCGCGAGGCGATCGAGGCCGACCTCGCGGAGCTGCGCGAGCGCTCCGGGGAGATGAAGGCGCGCTGGCAGAATGAGAAGGGCGCGATCGAGGCGATCAAGGAGAACAAGGCGCGGCTCGAGGAAGCTCATCGCGAGGCCGAGCGGGCCGAGCGGGCCGCAGACCTCGAGGGCGCCGCCAAGCTGCGCTACGGGGAGATCCCGGAGCTTGAGAAGACGGTGGCCGAAGCCGAGGCGCGGCTCGCCGAGCTCCACGCCGAGGGCGGGACGATGCTGACCGAGGAGGTGACCGAGGAGGACGTCGCCCAGGTCGTCTCGAAGTGGACCGGGATCCCGGTGACCCGCCTGATGGAGGGCGAGGTCGAGAAGCTGATCCAGATGGAATCCCGCCTCCACGAGCGGGTGATCGGCCAGGACGAGGCGGTCGAGGCGGTCTCCAACGCGCTGCGGCGCTCCCGCGCCGGGCTCTCGGACCCCGACCGGCCGATCGGCAGCTTCCTCTTCCTGGGGCCGACCGGGGTCGGCAAGACCGAGCTGGCGAAGGCGCTGGCCGAGTTCATGTTCGACTCCGAGCAGGCGATCGTCCGCCTCGACATGTCGGAGTACATGGAGAAGCACACCGTCGCGCGGCTGATCGGCGCACCGCCCGGCTACGTCGGTTACGAGGAGGGCGGTCAGCTGACCGAGGCGGTGCGGCGCCGGCCCTACGCGGTGGTCCTGCTCGACGAGATCGAGAAGGCCCACCCCGACGTCTTCAACACCCTGCTTCAGCTGATGGACGACGGCCGGCTCACCGACGGCCAGGGGCGCACCGTCAGCTTCACCAACACGGTGCTGATCATGACCTCCAACGTCGGCTCCGAGCGGATCGCCGGCGAGGCGGTGGACGAGCGAATGCGCGAGCAGATCGAGGAGGTGCTGGCCGCCACATTCAAGCCAGAGTTCCTGAACCGGATCGACGACACGGTGATCTTCCACCGCCTCTCCAAGGAGGACATCTCGGAGATAGTCGACCTCCAGGTCGCCCAGCTGGTCGGGCGGGTCAGCGAGCGCGGGATCGAGATCGAGCTCTCAGACGACGCCCGCACCCTGCTCGGCAACCTCGGCTACGACCCGACCTACGGGGCCCGGCCGCTGAAGCGGGTGGTGCAGAAGCAGCTGATCGACAAGCTCGCCCTGCTGATCCTCGAGGGAGACTTCGGGGAGGGCGACAAGGTGCGGGTCGACGCCGCCGACGGCGAGCTGGTCTTCACCAAGGCCGGGGCCGGGGCCGCGAAGGCCGCCGCCTAGGCCGACTCTCAGGCTGAGGTCAAGGGTGAGATATGCCCTCGCCCGCCCGACAAGGCCCGAAACGGCGAGATCTTTCCTGATCCGATCTGTCAAGATTTGCCGCGCAACTTCACGAAACGAATACGTTTACGTCACCATGTGAGAGGCAGGATGCATGCAGTGGACGTTGTTGCTGTGTGCGTCCAACCGATCTTCGATATTCAAGGGAGCACGGGCAGGCTCCGACACAAGCTAGGTGAGATGGCTGATGACGCCTATCCTCTGCCCGGAACTCGCTGAGATGACCGAGGCCCCGAACCGAGCACCCCACGAAGCAGGCAAAGACCTCCCGGCGGAGCGGCGGGAGCCCTCCGGGCGCGGCCCGGGGGTGCTGCGTCGGGCCGCCTGGGCGATCCAGGAGAAGCTGATCTGGAGGGGCGGCGATGCAGCCCGGGCCGCCGGGGGAGCCGTCAGGTGGCCGCTGGAAAGCGCCGCCTGGGGCCTTCGCAGCCGGGTCGCCTGGCCGCTCGAGGACAACTACGAGCGCCGCGGCCCCGCCGGCAGGCTGGCGATCGCCGGAGCCGCCCTGCTGCTGCTCGCGGGAGTCGGCACCGCCGGCGCCTTCGTCGCCCACGACGGCTCCGGCTCAGAGCCCACCTCGCCCCCGCGGGTCGTGGTCCCCACACCGCCGCCGATGGCCGCGGTGGTGCCCTCGACGCCCGCTAAGAAGGTCAACGACACCCATGTGCTGAAGGGAGCGGCGCCGAGCTTCGGTCCCGAGGCCGACGCGGCCCCGACGGGCTCCTCTGCGTCCAAGGACGCCGTACCGGCCGACCCCTCGCAGGGCGGTTCCTCGGGCACCGATGCGGCGCCCGCCGAGAAGGCGGCGAAGCTCGGGCCCGCGCCGCTGAAGGTCGCTCACCGCTTCGCCGGAGCCTTCGTCTCCTATGAGGTCGGCACGACCAACCACCAGGTCCGCAAGGTGTTCCGAAAGACGGCGACCCAGCCGCTCGCGGATTCGCTGGTCAAGCGCCCGCCGCGCCAGCCCGCCTCGGTGAAGGTGCCGAAGGCCAGGGTGCTCAACGTGGTCCCCGGCCCTCGCCGCGGCGCCTCTGTCTCGGTCAGCGTCTCACTGCTCCGGGTCGGCGCCACCAGCGAGCTCCGCCTCGAGCTCCAGCAGGTCGCTGACCAGTGGCTGGTCAGCGACGTGAGGGGCTGATGGGACGCACTCGCGCCGCCTTCGCGGTGGCCGCCATGGGGGCAGTCCTGCTCGTCGCCCAGAGCGCTCCGGCCGAGACACCCCCGGCCACCGACCCTGCCGCGGCCCTCGCTCCAACCTCCCCCACCGTCCCAACCACGCCCACCGGCTCCACCGGCACGAGCGGATCGTCCGGCTCCGTTCAGCCGGGAACGACGATCGTCGCCCCGCCACCGCGCAAGCCGAAGCCGAAGCCGAGCTCAGACAACGGCGGAGGTGTATCGGCTCCGGAGCACGACGCCGGCGCCCAGAAGAACACCCACGCCCCGCCGGGCCCGAGCGGCGGAACCGGCGCCAGCGCCACAGGCGCCAACCCTTTCCCGCTGGGCGCGCCGGCTCCGTCCTTCGGCCTCCCGGGCGGGCCCAGCGGCTCCTGTACGACCACCTCCCCGCCGCCCGGACTCCTGCCGATCTACCAGCGCGCCGCGCAGACCTATTCGCTCGGGCCGCAGGGGCCCGCGGTGCTGGCCGCGATCAACCAGATCGAGACCAACTTCGGCGAGCTCAACCACGTCACCTCCTCGGCCGGCGCGATGGGCTGGATGCAGTTCATGCCCTCGACCTGGGCGAGCTACGGGGTGGACGCCAACGGAGACGGCCGCCGCGACCCGTATGACCCCGAGGACGCGATCTTCGCCGCAGCCTCCTACCTGCGGGCCTCGGGGATGCCGCAGGACACCGCCGGCGCGATCTTCTCCTACAACCACGCCGACTGGTACGTCTCCGAGGTGCTGGCCAACGCCGGCTGCTTCGGATCGCTCGGCGGCAGCTCGTTCGCGCTCGAGCCCCAGGTCGACGTCCTCTCCTGCAACCCCGCCAAGTCCTGGGATGGGAAGATCCCCAGCGACTATCTGAACGCCTTCGAGGCGGCCGCGGGCCGCTACGGGCTGGGCCAGCGCGGCGTCTGGGCCCTGGCCGGGGTCGCCAGGCTCGAGTCGCGGTTCGGACGGAGCATGACCAAGGCCGAGCTGCGGCGGACCGGCCCGCTTGGGCTCGACCCGACCGAATGGAGGCGATACGCGGTCGACGGCGACGGCGACGGCGTCGTCAGGCACTCGAGCATCGGCGACTCGGCGGCGACCCTGGCCCGTATTGCCTGGTCGCGCGGCGGGCTGAAGGCCGGGATCTTCACCCACAACCAGGCGCAGTGGTACGTGGACGAGGTGATGCGGGAGGCCGGCCGGATGGCGGGGAGCTGCAAGTCGAAGACCGTCCCCTGGCAGATCCAGTTCCCAGACATCACCTCGAGCCCGATCAACTGGAGCAACCTGACCCTCTCCAACAGCCTCGAGAAGCGTGACCTCGAGACCGGTGCGATCGATCCGAGGATCGTCGGTCTGATCGGGGCGATCACCCAGACGCACACGATCACCATCTCGGCGCTGCGCTCGGATCACTCGATGTACGCGTCGAGCGGCTTCGTCTCAAACCACTACTACGGCAGGGCGATGGACATCGCGGTCGTCGACAACGTGCCCTGCACCGATGTCGCCCGAGACGCCCCCTGCGGCAGGCTGGGCGAGACGCTCGCCCACCTGACGGGCCCCTCCCACCCCACCGAGCTGATCTATTGCTTCGACCTCGATGGTCCCGGGCCGGCATGGGCCCAGGCGGATCACTGCGACCACGTTCACGTCGGCTTCGACGGCTGAGCAGCTGCGCGTCCGGCAAGCGGTCGGTCGCCGCTCTAATCTTGGTCCGTGGGACGCTTCTATGACGCGACCTGGGGCCGCTGCTTCGCCGCCACCTACGACAGGGCCGTCAAGTCGATCGAGGACGCCGGGCTGAGGGAGACCCGGCAGCAGGTGCTCGCGGGGGCGAGCGGGCGGACCATAGACATCGGCGCCGGGACCGGGGTGAACATCGGATTGTTCGGGGACCGGGTCGAGGAGCTGGTGCTGGCGGAGCCCGACCCGCACATGACGGCGAGGCTGCGCCGCCGCCTGGCCGAGTCCGGCACCGTCGCTGAGATCGTCGAGGCGCCGGCCGAGCGGCTCCCGTTCGACGACGCCAGCTTTGACACGGCCGTCTTCACCCTCGTCCTCTGCACGGTTCCCGACCCCGACGCGGCGCTCGCCGAGGCGGCGAGGATTCTCAAGCCGGGGGGCAGGATGCTGTTCATCGAGCACGTCCGCTCGGACGATCCGCGGGGGGCCCGCTGGCAGGACCGCCTCGAGCGGCCCTGGGGCCTTTTCGCCAGGGGCTGTCACCCGAACCGCGACACCGCCGCCCTGATCGAGGCCTCGCCGCTGGAGCTCGCCGAGGTCGAGAGCGGCCGGCTGCCGAAGGCCCTACCGATCGTCAGGCCGATGATCCGCGGAGCCGCCTTGCGCCCGCTCCCATAACGTGAAAGAAACAGGAGCAGGAACCGTGCCGACCGAGAGGAGCCGCGATGCCCACCTACGTGATGCTGACCAACCTGACCGCCGACGGCGTCAAGACGCTGAAGAACAACCCGGCGAGGGTCGGTGAGGTGAACAAGGAAGTCGAGCAGATCGGCGCCAAGGTGATCGCCCAATACGCGACCCTGGGGCGCTATGACTTCGTCACGATCGTCGAGGCGCCCGACGACAAGACGATGGCCAAGGTCTCGGTCGAGCTCGGCTCCCGCGGGACGATGACCAGCCAGACGATGGCCGCGATGCCGGCGGAAGAGCTGGCGGCTGCGCTCTAGCGCGGACGCCCGGAGCGCGGCTTGAGGATCCTCGTCGTCGGAGGGGGCGGCCGGGAGCATGCGATGGTGCGGGCGTTGGCCCGCTCTGCGCACGCCCCCGACCTGCTCTGCGCCCCCGGCAACGTCGGCATCGCCGCGGACGCCGAGTGCCTACCGGCCATTGCGGCGACCGACCTCGGCGCGATCGTCGAGGCCGCCGCCGGAGCCGACCTCGTCGTCGTCGGTCCCGAGGCGCCGCTGGTCGAGGGCCTGGTCGACGCGCTCGAGGACGCCGGAGTCCCCGCCTTCGGCCCCTCGCGGGCGGCGGCGGGGCTGGAGGGATCGAAAGCCTTCGCCAAGCAGGTGATGTCGGCGGCCGGGGTGCCGACCGCGCCGCACACTCTGCTGCGCGACCGCGAGGAGGCGATCGGCCAGATCTCCCGCGCCTCCTACCCCGCGGTGCTGAAGGCGGACGGGCTCGCCGCGGGCAAGGGGGTGATCATCTGCCCCGGTGAGCAAGAGGCACGGGAGGCGGTCGAGGTCTTCTTCGGCGAGCGCCGCTTCGGCGAGACGGCGGTGGTGCTCGAGGAGTTCCTCGAGGGCGAGGAGCTGTCGATGCTCGCCCTCTGCGACGGCGAGAACGTCGTGCCGCTGGCCCCGGCCCAGGACTACAAGCGGATCTTCGACGGTGATCTGGGGCCGAACACCGGCGGCATGGGCAGCTACTCGCCGGTCCCCGGCTTCGACCGGGCCGCGGTCGAGGAGATCGTCGGTTCCGTCCACAGGCCCGTGGTCGAGGAGATGGCGCGTCGCGGGACGCCGTTCCACGGGGTGCTGTACGCGGGTTTGATGATCGGCCCGTCCGGGGCCAGGGTGCTCGAGTTCAACACCCGCTTCGGCGACCCCGAGACCCAGGCGGTCCTGCCGCGGCTGCGCTCAGACCTCGTCGACCTCTGCGTCGCGGCGCGCGAGCCGGGAGGGCTGGAGGGAGCCGAGGCGGTCTTCGACGACGACTGGGCGGTGACCCTGGTGCTGGCGTCGGCGGGCTACCCGGAGTCCTCGTCGAGCGGCGACGAGATCTCCGGCGTCGAGGAGGCAGCCGAGATCGCCGAGGTCACCCACGCCGGGACCTCCGAGCGCGACGGCCGGTTGGTCACCGGGGGCGGCAGGGTGCTGAACGTGACGGCGCTCGGGGCCACCCCGGCTGAGGCCCGGCGCCGCGCATACGATGCGGCGGGCCACATCCACTTCGATGGAATGCAGCTGCGAAATGACATCGCCGAGCGGGCAGTGGAGCGCGCCGGCCTGACCCGATGAGGACGACTTGAACGAGATCCCGGAGACCGAGGAGACGCAGGAGCCGGTGACGATGCCGGCGGTGGAGGAGGCGTTCGAGGAGATCGAGGTGGACGCGCCCCTGGTCGGCATCATCATGGGCTCGAAGAACGACAAGCCGAAGATGCAGCCCGCCGGCGAGGCGCTGCACGACGCCGGGATCCGCTACGAGGTCCGGGTGATGAGCGCCCACCGCGACCCCGACATGGTCCGCGACTACTGCTCCAACGCGCGCATGCGCGGGCTCCGGGTGATCATCGCGGGCGCGGGCATGTCGGCCGCGCTGCCCGGCGTGGCCGCGGCCCACAGCGACCTCCCGGTGGTCGGGGTGCCGATCTCGGGCAAGACGCTCGGGGGCCTCGACGCGCTCCTCTCGGCGGTGCAGATGCCGCCCGGCGTCCCGGTCGCCTGTGTCGCGATCGACGGCGCCAAAAACGCCGGAGTCCTCGCAGCTCGAATAATCAACAGCTGAAGTGACTGCGAGGAGAATCACTGCCCAGCGCGTCCTCCGCTTCGCGTCCGGGCGCGCTGGGGTTTCCGCGCTCCCGCTTCGCGTCCGGGGATGCCGGGGGTTTCCGGCGCCTGCGCATTGCGTCCGGGGATTCCGGGGTGCTTAGGTGATCGGGCGCTATACGCGAGAGGAGATCGGCGGCGTCTGGTCGCCGCATCGCAAGATGGACTGCTGGCTGGCGGTCGAACTGGCGGTGACCGACGCGCTCGCAGCCGAGGGGATCGTGCCGGCCGAGGCGGGCGAGGCCTGCCGCTCGCGCGCCTCGTTCACGGTCGAGGCGGTCGAGGAGCGGGAGCGGACCACCAACCACGACGTCGCCGCCTTCGTCGACGTGGTCGCGGCGCAGATCGGGCCCGAGGGGCGCTGGATCCACTACGGCCTGACCTCCTCCGACGTGCTCGACACCGCGCTCGCGCTCCAGATCGAGCAGGCCGGGATCGTCCTGCTTCGAGGTGCGACAGCCTACCGCGACGGCCTGGTGCGGCGCGCCTTCGAGCACCGCGACACGCTCTGCGTCGGCCGCACCCACGGCGTCCACGCCGAGCCGACCACCTTCGGGCTGCGCCTGGCCGGCTTCGCCTTCGAGGCGGACCGCAACCTGAAGCGGCTGCGCCGCGCGGTCGAGGGCGCCGCGGTCGGCAAGCTCTCCGGGGCTGTGGGGACCTACGCCTCGCTCGGCCCTTCGATCGAGGAGAGGGTGATGCACTCGCTCGGCCTGCGGCGCGAGGACGCCTCGACCCAGGTGGTCCCGCGCGATCGTCACGCCGAGCTGCTCAGCGCGATCGCCCTCGCCGGCGCCGGGCTGGAGCGCTTCGCGACCGAGGTGCGGAACCTGCAGCGGACCGAGCTGCGCGAGGTCGAGGAGCCGTTCGGGTCAGGCCAGAAGGGCTCCTCGGCGATGCCCCACAAGCGAAACCCGATCCTCAGTGAGCGGGTAACCGGGCTCGCCAGGGTGCTTCGCGGCTACGCGCAGACCGGGCTGGAGGACGTCGCCCTCTGGCACGAGCGCGACATCTCCCACTCCGGCGCCGAGCGGGTGGTGATCCCCGACGCGACGATCCTGCTCGACTACATGCAGCACGTAGCGACGATGGTGGTCGACGGGATGCGGGTCAACACCGGCCGCATGCTGGGGATCCTCGAGCTGACCTCGGGGGCGCTGTTCAGCCAGCGGGCGCTGAGCGCGCTGGTCAGCTCCGGGATGGGCCGCGACGACGCCTACCGGCTGGTCCAGCAGTCCGCCCAGCAGGCTCTCGACACCGGCACGCCATTCCGCGACCTGATCGCCGCCGCCGCTCCCGGGCTCGACCTCGACGCGGTGTTCGACTACAACGCCTACCTCATACACCTGCCGGAGGTCTTCGCGCGGCTCGAGGCCCTGCGCGACTGATCCGTCCGCCTTCTGCGACGCCTCGGCCCGGACCCGGTCATCTCCCGCCACATCTCCCGGGACGTGGGACCTTTCAGACGTCTATATGGCGCTTCAAAGGTCCCACCCCGGCCCGGTCAGGCGGCGACCGGCTGGCGGGCGGGGCGGCGGGCGGTGACGATCACCCGGGTCCCGTCCCGGGGCGAGAGGGTGACATTGCGACGGGCGACCCGCTCGGGCCGGGCGCTCGCCGCGCGCAGCTCGCAGCGGCCGAGGACGGCCCGCAGGACGATCCGCATCTCGAACTCGGCGAACGCCGCCCCGAGGCAGCGCCGCACCCCACCACCGAAGGGGATCCAGGAGTAGGTGTCGGGCGGGTCATCGAGGAATCGCTCGGGGCGGAATGCGAGGGGGTCGGGATAGACGTCGGGCCGGGTGTGGGTGAGCCAGATCGCCGGGGTGACGTCGGTGCCCGCCGGCAGCTCGAGGCCGTCGACGCTCAGATCCTTGCCCAGCCGGCGCCCGGCGAGCGGCACCACCGGCCGCAGGCGCAGGGACTCGGTGATCGTCGCTCGCAGGTAGTCCTCGCCGCCCTCGTCGATCTCCTCGCGCAGCCTGCCGAGCTGCTGCGGATGACGCAGCAGCATGTCGAAGCTCCAGGCGAGTGCGGTCGCGGTCGTCTCGTGGCCTGCGAGCAGCAGAGTCATCAGCTGGTCGCGGAGCTCGGAGTCCTCCATGCCGCTGCCGTCCTCGAAGCGCGCCGCGACCAGCGCCGAGAGGATGTCCTCGCGCCCGTCGAGCTCCGGGTCAGCGCGGCGCTCGGCGATCTCGGCGTAGAGCTGCTCGTCGATCTCGCCGAGCAGCGCCTGGAAGCGGGCCCAGGGGCCGTGGTCGGGGACGCGGCGGGTGATCAGCGTCCCGAGCTGAGAGGCGGGCGCGGCGACGTCGGCGAGGACCTTGCCGAGCAGCGAGCGCAGCCTCTGGAGCCGCTCGGGGTCGCTGACCCCGAAGACGACCCGGAGGATCACCTCGAGCGTGATCGCCTGCATCCGCGGGTGGATCGGAAACTCCGTGCCGAGGGGCCAGCGCTCGATCTCGGCCTCGACAAGTTCCTCGACCAGCGGCTCATAGGAGCGCATCCGCTCCCCGTGGAAGGGCGGCAGCATCAGCTTGCGGCGAGCCAGGTGCTCGGCGCCCTCGAGCAGGAGGATCGAGCGGGGGCCCATCACCGGCTCGATCGCGACGATCCGCCCCGGGGGCAGGCCGTGGGCGCGCTCGGTGTAGAGCGCCCGGATCGCCTCCGGGTTGGAGATCATCACCATCGGCGTGCGGAAGCCGACGAAGGTGACGCTGAACGAGTCCCCGTAGCGCCGCCGGCAGTCCTCCATGAAGGACAGCGGGCGCCAGAACCAGCGCATCGTCTGCACGAGCGGTGGGGCCGTCGGTCCGGGGGGAAGGCTCACGGATATAGAGTCGCAGGCCGGCGGCGGCGCCGCCTCCACCCGACCCAAAGGAGCGAGATGGCTGACTACACGGCGAAGAACATCGACGACATGGAGGCGATCTACGGGGGCGCCTTCTTCCGCGCCCGGGCCTCCCTGGGCGCCTCCTCATTCGGCCTTGCGGTATTCGATCTCCCACCCAACTTCGACGCCTACCCCGAGCACGACCATTCCGAGGACGGCCAGGAGGAGGTCTACCTGGCGCTGAGCGGCTCGGCCGAGATCGACATCGAGGGGGACAAGGTGACGCTCGACACCTCGACCCCGGTCAGGGTCGCGCCCGGCACCAAGCGGACGATCTCGACCGGTGAGGAGCCGGCCCGGATCCTCGCGATCGGCGGCATCCCCGGGAAGGCCTACGAGGCGCCGCAGATCAGCGAGCTGGGCGAGCCCGACCCCCTGGCCGGCTAGCGGCGCGCGGTAACCCGGGCATGACCGCCACGGACCCGGCTCCGTGGACCTTCTTCGGGGTGCCGGGACAGCCCAACCTCGGCGCGCTCGACTCCGAGGTCGCCTTCCTCGGCGTTCCCTACGACGGCGGCACTCCACAGCCGGGGGTCCCGACGGGCCAGCGCGGCGGGCCCGCCGCGGTTCGCGAATCCAGCCGGGACCAGTTCAGCTATCCCGAGGGCTGGTACGACGTCGAGGCCGATCGCGACTACCTGGTCGGGGTGACGATGGCCGACGTCGGCGACGTCACGATCCAGGGCTCGGACACGGAGGCGAACTACGCTCGGATCACCGAGGCGGCCGGGCTAGTCGCCGAGCGGGGCTCGCTGCTGGTCGCCGTCGGTGGCGATCACTCGATCAGCTATCCGCTCGGCCGCGGCATGGAGGCCATGGGCGGCTTCGACGTCGTCCACGTCGATGCCCACACCGACTTCCTGGACGAGCTGGACGGCGCCCGGCTCACCGGGGCGAGCCAGCTGCGGCGCCTCGCCGAGCTGCCGTTCGTGGGCACGGTCAGCGCGCTGGGGGTCCGCAACGTCGACCGCTCCGAAGCGGAGGGGCTGGAGAAGCTCGGGGGTCGCCTTGCCACCTCGCTGGCGGTGCTCGAGCGCGGTGCGGACGAGGTCGTCCGGGAGACCGTGCCGGAATCGGCGGCGATCTACGTCTCGATCGACCTCGACGTGCTCGACTCCTCAATCGTGCCGGGACACTCGCTGCCCGAGCCGGGCGGCCTCGGCTACCGGGATCTGCGGGCGATCCTCAGCGCGGTCGCCCGGCGCGGCAGGGTTATCGGCTTCGACCTCGTGGAGCTGAACCCCGCCCGCGACCCATCCGGGGGCAGCGCCCGCGTGGCGGCCTGGATCCTCACCCATTTTCTCAGCGAGATCTTCGACCTGCGGCGCTGAGCATCTGGGCGAGGCCGATCCGCTCCCGGGACAGCTAGCATCGGCGGCGAGCGATGACGACCGCGATCGCCGACCTCAGGCTCCACTCCTCCGGCAAGGTCCGCGAGATCTACGAGCTCGACGGCGACCTGCTGATGGTCGCCTCGGACCGGATCTCGATCTACGACGTGGTGATGCCGACCGCGATCCCCGACAAGGGCAAGGTCCTCACGCAGATGTCGATCTTCTGGTTCGAGACGACCGGCGAGATCGTCCCCAACCACTACATCTCCGAGGACGTGCCGGAGGAGGTCTCCGAGCGGGCGATCCGGGTCCGCAAGCTGGAGATGTACCCGGTCGAGTGCGTGGTGCGCGGCTATCTCTCCGGCTCGGGCTGGAAGGAGTACCGGGAGTGCGGCGAGGTCTGCGGGATCCCGCTTCCAGACGGCCTGCAGGAGTCGGACCGCCTGCCGGAGCCGATCTTCACCCCGGCGACCAAGGCCGATATCGGCGACCACGACGAGAACATCGACTTCGAGCGGGCCGCGGAGATCGTCGGCGACCGCGGCCTGATGGCGGAGCTGCGACGAGTCTCGATCGACCTCTACAGCCACGCCGCCGAGCACGCCGCGGAGCGCGGGATAATCCTCGCCGACACCAAGTTCGAGTTCGGGCGCCACGCCGGCGCAGAGGTTGTCCTCGCCGACGAGGTCCTGACCCCCGATTCCTCGCGGTTCTGGCCCGCAGACCGCTACGAGCCGGGCCGCTCGCAGCCCTCGTTCGACAAGCAGTACGTCCGCGACTGGGCCGACGAGGCGGGCTGGGACCACAGCCCCCCGGCGCCGGAGCTGCCCGCCGACGTGGTCGAGCAGACCCGAGCCAAGTACGTCGAGGCCTACGAGCGGATCACGGGGCGCAGCCTCTGAGGGCCCGGGTGCTGATCCGGCCCAAGGAGGGGATCCTCGATCCCCAGGGCAAGGCGGTCGAGCGGGCGCTGCCGGCCCTCGGGTTCGAGGGAGTCGAGCACGTCAGGATCGGGCGGATGGTCGAGCTCGAGGCGGAGAGCGCCGACCGCCTCGACGAGCTCTGCGAGAAGCTCCTGGCAAACCCCCTGATCGAGGACTACGAGATCGAGCGGCTGTGATCTGGGGGGTCCTTCAGTTCCCCGGGTCCTGCGACGAGCGAGACGCCCTTCACGCCTGCTCGCTGACCGGTGAGGCGCGGATGATCTGGCACGAGGAGCGCGACCTCGGCGAGGTCGACGCGGTCGTCGTCCCGGGCGGCTTCTCCTACGGGGACTACCTGAGGGCCGGTGCCCTGGCGCGATTCTCCCCGGCGATGGAGGCGGTGGCCCGCTTCGCCGCCGAGGGCGGACCCGTGCTCGGGATCTGCAACGGCTTCCAGGTGCTATGCGAGAGCGGCCTGCTCCCCGGAGCGCTGCTCACCAACGACGGCATCCGCTTCGTCTGCCGCCAGGTCGAGCTGATCGCCGCGCAGGCCGCCTCGCCGTTCACGGCCGGGATCGAGCCGGGTGAGCGGCTCTCGATCCCGGTCAAGCACGAGAGCGGGCGCTACTTCGCGCCCTCCCCGACCCTCGATCAGATCGAGACATCGGGCCAGGTCGCCTTCCGCTACGCGCCGGGGCAGAACCCCAACGGCTCGAGCAACGACATAGCCGGGGTGATCAACGAGGCGGGCAACGTCCTCGGCCTGATGCCCCACCCGGAGCATGCCGTGGACCCGCTGACCGGCTCCGCCGACGGGCTGCGCCTGTTCGGGAGCGTCGCCGGAGTGCCTGCGTGAGCGCCGTGGCCGAACGCGAGCAAAGGCCTTCGGCCCACCGTGAGCTCGGCCTCACAGATGCCGAGTACGGGCGCATCTGCGAGTTGCTGGAACGCGAGCCGAACGGGGTCGAGCTGGCGATGTTCTCACTGCTCTGGTCCGAGCACTGCGCCTACAAGCACTCGCGAAAGCTGCTGCGGCGCCTGCCGACCGAGGGCGAGCGGGTTGTGATGGGGCCGGGAGAGAACGCCGGCGCGGTCGACATCGGGGAGGGCTACGCGGTCGCCTTCAAGGTCGAATCCCACAATCACCCCAGCGCGGTGGAGCCGTTCCAGGGGGCCGCGACCGGGGTCGGGGGGATCCTCCGCGATGTCTTCGCCCTCGGGGCGCGGCCGATCGCGGTGCTCGACTCGCTGCGCTTCGGCGAGCTCGACTCGGGGCGCTCCCGCTACCTGCTCGACGGCGCAGTCCGCGGGATCGCCCACTACGGCAACTCGATCGGCGTGCCGACCGTCGGCGGGGAGATCTACTTCGAGGCGCCCTACGAGCAGAGCTGCCTGGTCAACGCGATGTGCGTCGGCCTCGCCCGCCGCTCGGAGATGGTCAGGGCCGCCGCCGCAGGGGTGGGCAACGTCATCGTGATCATCGGCGCCTCGACCGGCCGTGACGGGATCGGCGGCGCTTCCGTGCTCGCCTCCGCCGAGCTCGACTCCGATGACGATTCGAAGCGCCCCAGCGTGCAGATCGGCGACCCCTTCGAGGAGTCGAAGCTGCTCGAGTGCTGCCTGGAGCTGCTCGGCGAGGGGCTGCTGGTCTCCCTCCAGGACCTGGGCGCCGCCGGCCTGACCTCCTCGGCGGGCGAGATGGCCTCGGCCGGAGGCGTCGGGATCGACCTCGACGTCGCCCGGGTGCCCCTGCGCGAGGAGGACATGGAGCCGTTCGAGGTGATGGTCTCCGAGTCGCAGGAGCGGATGCTGGCCGTGGTCGAGCCGGGAGACGTCGGCGCGGTCCTGGAGCGCTGCGAGAAGTGGCAGGTGGGGGGCGCGGCGATCGGCGAGGTCACCGGCAGCGGCCACCTGCGGGTGCTGCGCGACGGCGAGCAGGTCGGCGACGTCCCGGTCCGCGCCCTGGTGGACAGCTGCCCCCTCTACGACCTCGAGCCGGCCGAGCCCGGATGGGTCTACGGCAACCGCGCGACGCTCGCAGAGGGTCTCGACGCCGCCGGCCTGCTGCACGCCCTGCTCGCCTCCCCGAACATCGCCTCGAAGCGCTGGGCCTATGAGCAGTACGACTCGATCGTCGGCTCGCGGACGGTGCGCCGTCCCGGCGTCGCCGATGCCGCCGTTCTCCAGGTCCCAGAGGCCGGCACGGCGATCGCGGTGGCGATCGACGGCAACGGGCGGCGCGTCGCCTGCGACCCCTACCGGGGCACGGTCGAGGCCGTGCTCGAGTGCGCCCAGAACCTCGCCTGCGCGGGGGCCGAGCCACTGGGGCTGACCAACTGCCTCAACTTCGGCAACCCCGAGAAGCCGGGACCGGCCTGGCAGCTGACCCGCTCGGTCGACGGCCTGGCCGACGCCTGCGAGGCCCTCGGGGTCCCGGTGGTGGGGGGCAACGTCTCCCTCTACAACGAGGGCCCGGAGGGACCGATCTACCCAACCCCGGTTGTGGGCATGGTCGGCGAGGTGCCGAGCGCCGAGGCCGTCGCCAAGGTCGGGAGCGGCTTCGCGGCGGCGGGCGACGCGATCGCCCTGCTCGGTCCCTTCGCGCCTTCGCTGGCGGGCTCGGAGCTGGCGAAGCTGCGCGGCGAGCTCGACGCCGGGCTCCCCGGAGCTGAGCTCGCCGCCGTCGAGGCCGCGATCGCCACCGTGCGCGACGCCGTCCGCGCGGGGTCTGTCGCCTCCGCGCACGACGTCAGCGACGGTGGCCTAGGTTGCGCGCTCGCCGAGTCCGCGATCGCCGGAGGGGTCGGCTGCCGGGTTGACCTCGACCCGCTGGTCGAGCTGCGCGGCGGCTCCGGGGAGAGCGCCCTGTTCGGCGAGGGGCCGGGCGGCTTCGTGCTCAGCGGCGAGCGCTCGGCGCTCGAGGCGCTCGCGAGCGGCGGGGTCGAGGTGCTGATCGTCGGGGAGGTCGGCGGCGAGCAGATCGCGATCGAGGCCGCGGAGCTGAGCCTCTCCCTCCCGCTGGCCGAGGCGAGGCGGGCCTGGGAGTCGCTGGCGGCGCTCGCCGAGGCCTGACGCCGGAGCAGGCGCTTCCTTGCCCGCTGCTACCCTGCCTCTCGCAGGCAACCGCCTGCGCCTCCCGACCACTTTCCAGGGCTGATCGCCTCGAAAGACTTGACCGAGCGGCCTCCATTCGATGACCGCGAGGGCCCGCGCGATGAGTGCGGCGTCTTCGGCGTGTACGCGCCTGGACACGATGTCTCCAGGCTCGCCTACTTCGGCCTCTACGCGCTCCAGCATCGGGGGCAGGAGTCGGCCGGGATCGCCACCTGCGAGGGCGGGCACATCACCACGATGCGCGACGCGGGCCTCGTCTCGCAGGTGTTCGACGAGGAGAAGCTGCGGGCCCTGGAGGGCGACATGGCGATCGGCCACGTCCGCTACTCGACAACCGGGGGCGGCTCCTGGGAGAACGCGCAGCCGGTCTGGCGCGACGATGGGCGTGAGCTCGCCCTCGCCCACAACGGCAACCTGACCAACGCCGTCGACCTCTACAACGGCCTGCGGCGCAAGGGCCTGGAGTTCCGCGGAACCTCGGACTCGGAGATCATGGCGGCGCTGATCTCCTCGAACTACGGCCGCTTCATCGAGGACGCGGTCGCCGACGTGATGCCGAGACTGCGCGGGGCCTACTCGACCGTGGTGATGACCAAGCACGCGATCGTCGCCTTCCGCGACCCGTACGGGGTGCGACCGCTGTCGCTCGGCCAGCTCGGAGACCGTTACGTGGTCGCCTCGGAGAGCTGCGCCTTCGACATCATCGGCGCCAAGCTGCTGCGTGAGGTCGCGCCGGGCGAGTTGGTCTCTCTGAGCGAGCGCGGGATCGAGACCCGCCAGGTGATCGAGGCCGAGCGCACCGCGATCTGCGTCTTCGAGCACATCTACTTCTCCCGGCCGGACAGCCGGCTCGAGGGCAAGGTGCTGCAGCAGGTGCGGGGACGGATGGGGGAGATCCTCTGGCGCGAGGCGCCAGCCGACGCCGACCTGGTGATCTCGGTGCCGGACTCCGGGAGCCCGGCCGCGGTCGGCTACGCCCGTGCATCGGGGCTGCCCCGCGACGATGGGCTGATCAAGAACCGCTACGTCGCCCGCACCTTCATCCAGCCCGGGCAGGAACTGCGCAAGCACGGGCTGCGGATGAAGTTCAACCCGCTGCCCGAGATCGTCGAAGGGAAGCGCCTGGTGGTGGTCGACGACTCGATCGTGCGCGGCAACACGACCCGCCAGATCATCGGCATGCTTCGCGAGGCCGGCGCGACCGAGGTCCATCTGCGGATCTCCGCCCCACCGATCCGCCATCCGTGCAACTACGGCGTCGACATGCAGACCCGCGAAGAGATGGTCGCCCACGAGCGCTCGGTGGAGGAGATC
Source organism: uncultured Actinomycetes bacterium (assembly GCA_963720735.1). Classification (GTDB taxonomy): domain Bacteria; phylum Actinomycetota; class Thermoleophilia; order Solirubrobacterales; family 70-9; genus JBBRHQ01. The sequence goes on along the minus strand of CAVRGL010000009.1, from coordinate 41,098 downwards.
GCCGTGGAGATCGGCGCCGACTCGCTCGCCTACCTCTCGCTGGAGGGGGTCTACGAAGCGGTCGGGACCCCGGCTGAGATCCACTGCGACGCCTGCTTCTCCGGCTCCTACCCGCTCGGCGACGATCCCGACGACGCCGACGGGAAGTTCACGCTCGAGCAGCTCGCGGTCGTCGCCGCCGGGCGCTAGCCGCCGGCGCGTCCCGACACTCGTGAGCGAGGTCTTCAAGCTCTGCGTCCTCGCCTCCGGAACCGGGACCAACCTGCAGGCGATCCTCGACCGGTTCGGCGGCTCGGGAGCGGTCGAGGTGACCGGAGTCGCCTCCGACAAGCCCGAGGCGCAGGCGCTGCGCCGGGCGGCCGCGGCGGGCGTCCCAGCAGCCGCCTTCCCGCGTGACTCGCACCCGGACCGCGGCGCCCGCGACGCCGCGATGGCGGACTGGCTGGCCGCCGGGGAGCCGGACCTGATCGTCCTCGCTGGCTACATGCAGCTGCTGACCCCGGGATTCCTGGAGCGCTTCGCGGCGCGGGTGATCAACGTCCACCCGGCGCTCCTGCCCTCCTTCCCGGGTCTCGACGCGATCGGGCAGGCGCTCGAGCACGGGGTCAGGGTGACCGGAGTGACGGTCCACTACGTCGACGAAGGGGTCGACTCCGGCCCGATCATCCTGCAGCAGCCGGTCCCGGTCCCCGCCGGCGGCGACCGGGCGGCGCTCGAGGAGCAGATCCACCGGGTCGAGCATTCGCTACTGCCGCAGGCCATCGCGATGATCGCCGAGGGCAGGGTTAGGATCGACGGGCGCAACCCCCGATTGGTCGTGATCGATGAGTGATGCCCCCACAGAGACCCGCCCCGAGGCCGTCAGCGACGGCTCGGTCAGGGTCCGGCGCGCGCTGGTCTCGGTCTCCGACAAGACCGGCGTCGCCGACTTCGCCAGAGGACTGGCGGCGCTCGGGGTCGAGATCCTCTCCACCGGGGGAACGGCGGGGGTGCTGCGCGAGGCCGGGGTCGAGGTCGTCGACGTCTCCGAGTTCACCGGCCAGGAGGAGATCCTCGACGGTCGGGTGAAGACGCTGCATCCGCGGCTTCACGCGGCGCTGCTGGCGCGTCGCGACGACCCGGCGCACCGCCAGACCCTGGAGCGCGAGGGGATCGAGCCGATCGACCTCGTCTGCGTCAACCTCTACCCGTTCGAGCAGACGATCGCCCGCGACCAGATCGATCCCCGGGTGGCGATCGAGAACATCGACATCGGCGGGCCGACGATGATCCGGGCTGCGGCGAAGAACCACGACGGCGTCGCGGTGGTCGTCAAGCCCGAGTCCTACGACGCGGTGCTCGCCGAGCTGGAGGAGTCAGGGGGCGAGATCTCGCAGTCCACGCGGCACTGGCTCGCCAACGAGGCGTTCGCCCAGACCGCCCGTTACGACGCGGCGATCAGCGCCTGGTTCTCGACCCACTACGAGGATTTCCCCGAGCACCTGGTGGTCGCCTACGAGAAGGTGCTCGACCTCTCCTACGGCGAGAACCCCCACCAGCGTGGCGCGCTCTACGCAGAGGCGGGAGCCCGCAGCCACGTGCTCTCGCGGGTCTCGAAGCTGCACGGCCGCGCTCTCTCCTTCAACAACGTCCTCGATCTCGACTCCGCCCGCCGCCTGGTCGCCGACTTCGATCAACCCGCCTGCGTGATCGTCAAGCACAACAACCCGTGCGGGGTGGCGATCGGCGAGAGCGGCCTCGACGCCTATGAGAAGGCGCTCGCCTGCGACCCGATGTCCGCGTTTGGAGGGGTGATCGCGCTGAACCGCCCGGTCGCCGGGGAGCTCGCGGAGGCGCTGAACGAGAACTTCGTCGAGGTGCTGATCGCGCCCGCCTACGAGGAGGGCGGGCTGGACATCCTGCAGGGCAAGGAGGCGATCCGCATCCTCCGCGACGAGGAGCGGCGCGGCGCCGACCCGGGCGAGCGCGACGCCAAGCGGGTTCACGGGGGGCTGCTGATCCAGGACCGCGACGGAGACCCCGAACCGCGCGAGCTGATGGAGGTGGTGACCGAGACCCAGCCCGACGAGGCCCAGTGGCGGGACATGATCTTCGCCTGGACCGTGGTACGCCAGGTGCGCTCGAACGCGATCGTGATCGCCAAGGAAGGCGCCACCCTGGGGATCGGCGCCGGGCAGATGAGCCGTGTCGACTCGGTGCGGCTGGCCGTGGAGAAGTGTCGCGAGGCGCGCGGCGCCGCGGCCGGATCGCTGATCGCCGGATCGGCCGTGGCGTCCGATGCCTTCTTCCCCTTCGCCGACGGCCCCGAGGCGGCGATCGAGGCCGGAGCGCGGGCGGTGATCCAGCCCGGTGGCTCGAAGCGCGACCGCGAGGTGATCGAGGCATGCGACGCGGCGGGGGCGGCTATGGTCTTCACCAAGCACCGCCACTTCCGCCACTAGGACCGAGAAAATGCCCCCCCGGGGACTCGAACCCCGTCTTCGAGCTTAAAAGGCTCGCTGTCTAACCAGTTGACTTAGAGGGGCCGGGGGATTCTGGCAGGAGCTCGCGGGCGGCGGGTCCGATGTCCCGGTGCCTAGAGCACCCCGAGTACCTCGTCGGCCGCCCGGTAGCCGGACTGGACGGCGCCGTCCATGTAGCCGGTCCACAGTGTCGCCGTCTCGGTGCCGGCCCAGTGGATCGGGCCGACCGGGCGGCGCAGTGCCTCGCCGTAGTCGAGCAGGACGCCCGGTGGCATGTAGCCGACGTAGCAGCCGCCGCTCCAGCGCTCCTCCGCCCAGCTCTTCTCGATGTAGCGGCGCGGGTGGGCGGCCTCGGAGCCGAAGTAGCGGACGAAGTCGGATACCACCGCGGCGCGGCGCGCCTTCCTCGTGCGGGTCCCCCAGATGCGGGCCTGCTGGCCCTCGATGAAGCCGAGCAGGATGCCGGGGCTGCCCGAGGGCGGGGTGTTGTCGAAGGTCACCCGGGTGGCGCCGATGTCGCTGGTCGCCTGGCCGGTGAGCCCGGCGTCGCGCCAGAACGGACGGTCGTAGACCGCCAAGCACTTGATCACCGACCCCATGGGGACGCGCTGGGTGAGCTGCGAGCGCAGCGCAGGGAGCCCGGGCTGGTAGTGGATCTGCCCGGCCAGAGTCGGGGGCAGGGCGACGATCACCCGCTTGGCGCGCCAGGTTCCGCCCGGCGTCTGCACCTCGACGCTGCGGCGGTCGTGGTCGATCCTCACCACCGGCGCTCCGAGAACGAGGCTGCGGCCGATCTGCTTCGCAAGCTGCAGCGAGATCTTCTGCGAGCCGCCGACGACCCGCGACTCCTGGGCGCCGCCGGCGACGTTGATCAGGTTGTCGAAGCTGCCGCCGGAGCGGATGTAGAAGAGGACGTGAAGCAGCGAGAGGTCGCGCGACTCGGCCGCGAACACCGCGGCGACCGAGAGGTCGATCAGGTCGCGAGCCTCCTGCAGGGTGGTGTTGGCGAGCTTGAAGGTCTCGAAGGTCTGCCCGTCCCACTCCGCCGCGTGCGGGGCCGTCCACGGCCGGTCCAGCGGCACCTCCTGGGCCATCGAGTTGAGCTTGCCGAGGAAGACCGCGAGCTCGACCAGGCTGGGCCCCTCTGCCGGGGGGATCGCCCCGGTGTAGGTCTTCAGCTTCTGGGCGGCGTCAGAGCGGTAATAGGCGTTCTCACCGGTGTTGTACGTGGGGAAGATCCTCAGGCCGAGCTTGTCGATCAGCTTCAGCACACGGTCCTGGGTCGGCCCCACCCACTGGCCGCCGATCTCGACCACCTTGCCGCCGCCCAGCTCGAAGTTCAGGGTGCGCCCGCCGACCCGCTCGCGCGCCTCGAGCACCGCGACCGAGTGGCCCTTGCCGCGAAGGCGCCGCGCCGCGCTCAGCCCCGCCAGGCCCGCCCCGACCACCACCACGTCGACCCGCTTGCCGCGGCCGGCGGCTGCCGCTCCCGGCACCGATGCGGCGGCGTAGCCGGCCGCGCCCGCGGCCGCCCCGCCGAACAGGTGGCGGCGGGTCAGCCCGCCTTCCCTCTCGCCCCTTCTCTCCGCCACGCCGTGAGTCTATGAGAGGTCCGGCGATCCCTGCTGCGGAGTCGAGACTTCGGCGTGGAACCTCCTGGGGATCCGACCGGCGCGACGGGCCTCGTATCCGGCCTCGACGGCGCCGCGCATCGCGGCGGCCATCCGTACCGGCTCGGCAGCCCGGGAGACCGAGCTGGCCAGCAGCACCCCGTCGCATCCCAGCTCCATCGCCAGGGCTGCATCCGAGGCGGTGCCGATCCCGGCGTCGAGGATCACCGGGACGCCCGCCTGCTCGACGATGATCGAGACGTTGTAGGGGTTGCGGATGCCGGCGCCGGAGCCGATCGGCGAGCCGAGCGGCATCACCGCGGCGCAGCCGGCCTGCTCGAGCCGGCGGGCGAGCACCGGATCGTCGTTGGTGTAGGGCAGCACCGTGAACCCCTCTCCGACCAGGGTCTCCGCCGCCTCGACCAGCTCGACCGCGTCCGGCATCAGGGTCCGGTCGTCCCCGATCACCTCGAGCTTCACCCAGTCGGTCTCCAGCGCCTCCCGCGCCAGCCGCGCGGTGCGCACGGCGTCCCGGGCGGTGAAGCAGCCGGCGGTGTTGGGGAGGGCGAACAGCCCGAGGCGATCGAGCACCTCGACAACCGAGCCCTGCGCCAGCGGGTCCACCCGGCGCATCGCGACGGTGACGATCTCGGTCCCGGACTCCTCCAGCGCGCGCTCCATCTGCTCCAGCGAGCGGAAGCCGCCGGTCCCGAGGATCAGCCGCGAGCGCAGCTCCCGCCCGGCGATCGACCAGCCCGGCGCCGACTCGGCAACGGAGGCCTCGGGCGGGGAGTCCGAGGCCGCCTCCGCTCCGCCCTGGATCGCCGCCAGCACCTCGATCCTCTGGCCCGGCGCCAGCGCAGTCGCCGCCCAGGCCGTGCGAGGCACGACCTCGCCGTCGAGGGCGACCGCGACGCCGCGTCCCGCTACGGCCCCGCTGGCGCGGACCGCGTCCTCGACGCTCGCCGCCTCGGGCAGCTCGAGCGGCTCGCCGTTCAGCTCGACCCTCACGCCGCCACCCCTGCGCCGGCCAGGAGCCGCGCCACCCGCTCGGCCGTCAGCGGCGCGAGCAGGACGCCGTTTCGGTGGTGGCCGGTCGCCAGCACCAGGCCGTCGAGTGCCCCCGGGCCGATGATCGGCAGGTTGTCGGCCGTCCCCGGGCGCAGGCCGGCCGCGGCGTCCCTGAGCTCGAGCTCGGCGATCTCGGGCAGCAGGCGGTAGGCCTCTCGCAGCAGCTCGTGGACCCCGCCGGCGGTGACCCGGGTGTCGAAGCCCTGCTCCTCCATCGTCGCCCCGACGATCAGCCGCCCGTCGTTCCGGGGCACCAGGTATACGCGTTCGGAGGCGACGATCCGGCCGCAGAGCGGCTCGGCCGCACCCGCCAGCTCCAGGGCCTGGCCCTTGACGGGCCGGACCGGCGGCCGAGCCTCGGCCGGCAGCCAGGGCGCCTGGCCCGACCAGGCGCCGGTCGCCAGGACCACCGCTCCCGCCCGCAGCTCTCCCGACCCGGTCACCACTCCCTCGATCCGCCCGCCGCTGATCAGGCCCCGCTCGATCTCGCTGCCGGCGATCAGCTCGACGCCCTCGGCGAGCGCTGCCGCGAGCAGGGCCTCGGCGAGCGACCGCGGATCGACCACCGCGTCCCCGGGGACGTGGATCCCGCCGTGGAGCGACGGGGTGAGGCCGGGCTCGAGCCGGCGGCACTCGCGCGGGGAGAGGCGCTCGGTGGCGAAGCCGAGCGAGCGCTGGAGCTCCTGGGTCCGCTCGAGCTCCGCCGCCTCGTCGCGGTCGAGAGCTACGTGGAGCCCGCCGCAGCGCGCGTAGCCGACCTCGAGCCCGGTGGCCCGCTCGAGCTCCTCGACGAAGTCCGGATAGAGCTCCGCGCTGGCGGTGGTCATCTCCAGCAGGCGGCCCTCGCCGAAGTCGAGCTCGCCAACCGGAGCGAGCATCCCCGCGGCCACCCTTGTCGCAGCGGCGGCCGGGCGGCCCCGGTCGACCAGGGCGACCGCGGCGCCATCGCGGGCAGCGCGCCAGGCGCAGGCGAGGCCGATCACGCCGGCGCCGGCGATGATCGCGTCGTAGCTCTGCTTCTTCTTTGGTGCGTGCACCTCGCTCCTTCGGAGCCGTGCCACGGGAATCCCTGCGCCGGCATTACCCGGATCAGGTTCGTACGGTCGGCGGCGCCCTAGCCGCCCTCTCAGCCCGTGGCTGGCGGGCTCCCGTCACCGAAAATCCTACCCGCAGCGGCCCGGTTTCGAGAGGGCGGCGATAATCGGTCCGTGCCCGATCCCATCCAAGGGCCGCTCCGATGAGCCTGGCGAGGCCGGATGCCGCCGGTCCGCTGCGGCGCGAGCGCCTGCGCACCGCGCGCCTCTATTTCGTCTGCGACGCGGCGCCCCGAGGGGAGGACCCGGAGCCGCTGCTGCGGGCGGCCCTGACCGGCGGCGTCGACATCGTCCAGCTCCGCGACAAGGAGGCGACCCGCCGCACCCTGGAGATCGCCGGCCAGACCTTTTGCCGCCTCTGCGACACCTACAGCGCGCTGTTCATCGTCAACGACGATCCCAGCCTGGCCCGCGCCTGCGACGCCGACGGGGTCCATGTCGGCCAGGACGACGTCGCCGTCCCCGAGGCGCGCGAGATCCTCGGTCCCGACGCGATCATCGGCCTCTCGACCCACTCCGAGCAGCAGATCGCCGACGCCGAGGGGGTCGACTACATCAGCGTGGGCCCGGTCTGGGAGACGCCGACCAAGGAGGGCCGTCCCGCGGTCGGCCTCGAGCTGGTCCGCTTCGCCGCCGAGAATTCCCGCCTCCCCTTCTACGCGATCGGGGGGATCGACCCCACGAGGGCGCCGGAGGTCGTTGAAGCAGGCGCGTCGAGGCTCTGCGTAGTGCGGGCGATCCGCGATGCCGATGACCCGGGAGAGGTGGCGGCGGCCCTGCGCCGGGCCTTCCTCGGCAGGGAGATCGCACCCGGTGGCTGACCGCGAGCGCAAGCGAGGCCAGCGCCGCAAGCGTAAGCAGCGCTCCGCCGGGTCGGCGAGCGGTGGCGGGCCGGACGCGATGCGGCGCGGCTACGCCAAGGCCGAGGAGCGAAACCGCCAGGCGCGAGAGGCGCTGCGCCCCCTCGAACAGGGCGAGCGGCCGACCGTGGTCACCGTCGGCGCCGGCTTCGCGGCGCTGATCGCGATCGTCTTCTGGGTCTCGGGCGCCGTCGCCCTGCTAAGTGACGCCACCGTCAACGGCAAGCAGCCGAACCCGGCGCCGCTGGCGCTGTTCGCGCTGATCATGAGCGCGATGGCCTGGGGCATGTGGAAGGCCCGCTACTGGGCGGTTCTCGGCTTCCAGATGCTGTTGGTGCTGTTCCTGCTGGCCGCAGTAGCCGGGATCGTCAACGCCAACACCTGGCTGCAGATCGCCGGCACGACGCTGCTGATCGTCGCCGCGGGCACTCTCTTCTTCTTCATGGTGAAGGCGCTGGCGCGGATCCAGATGCCCGAGCGGCCCGGTCAGCGCTGATAGTCGCGTCCGATAGGCTCGCGCCCGATGGCTGACTCCTTTGACGTGATCGTGATCGGCGGCGGTCCGGGCGGCTACGTAGCGGCGATCCGCTCCGCCCAGCTCGGCCGCAGGACCGCCGTGGTCGAGCGCGACAAGCCGGGGGGCCGCTGCCTCAACTACGCCTGCATCCCGGCGAAGACGATGCTGCACACCGCCGAGCTGCTCGACCAGGCTCGCAACAGCGCCGAGCTGGGGCTGGTGGTCGAGGGGGCATCGCTCGACTGGAAGGCGCTCGGCGAGCGCCGCACCAAGGTCTCCGAGTCGCTCGCCGGCGGCGTGAAGATGCTCTGGGACAAGGACAAGGTCGAGATGGTCGCCGGCCAGGGATCGCTGACCGCGGACGGCAACGTCGAGGTCGACGGGCAGACCTATGAGGCCGGCAGCGTCGTCTTGGCCACCGGCTCGGTGGCGCTGCCGATCCCCGGCGTCGAGTTCTCCGATCGGGTCGTCGACACCTGGGGCGCCTGGTCGCTGCCCGAGCAGCCGAAGAAGATCGCCGTGGTCGGGGCCGGCGCCTCGGGCTCGGAGATCGCCTCCGCATACGGGCGCTACGGCACCGAGGTGCTGCTGATCGAGATGCTCCCCCAGATCCTCCCGGCCGAGGACAAGGACATCGTCAGGGTCGTCGAGCGGGCCTTCAAGAAGCAGAACATCACCATCTCCACCGGCACCCCGGTCGAGAACGTCGAGGTGGGCAAGAAGTCCGTGAAGCTGAGCTACGGCGACCAGACGGCGGAGGTCGACTACCTCTGCATCGCCGGGGGTCGCGCCCCTGATGTCGAGGGGCTGGGGCTGGCCGAGGCCGGGGTCGAGACCGAGGAGAACGGCCGGATCCGGATCGACGAGTTCCAGAAGACGAGCAACGACAAGGTCTACGCGATCGGCGACCTGGTCCGGGGCCCGGCGCTCGCTCACAAGGCAAGCGAGGAGGGAGTGGTCGCGGTCGAGCACGCCTCCGGCGCTCCCACCCACCCCGTGGACATCGACCTGGTCGCCGGGGCGACCTTCTGCCACCCCCAGGTCGCCAGCGTCGGGCTGACCGAGGAGGCGGCGAAGGAGGCCGGCCTCGACATCAAGGTCGGCAGGATGAAGCTCGGGGGGGTCGGCGCCGCCACCGTCTACGACGACCGCGACGGGATCATCAAGCTGGTGGTCGACTCCGGCTACGGGGAGATCGTCGGCGCCCACGTGGTCGGCAACCGGGCCTGCGACATGATCTCCGAGCTGGTCGCGGTGATGGCGCTCGAGGGTGGCTACGAGGAGCTGGCCAGGATCGTCCACCCCCACCCGACGATCTCCGAGGCGGTGCTCGACGCCGCCCGCGCCGTCGATGGCTGGGCAATCCACGCCTGAGCGCCCGCTCTTCTACTTCGACCTCGGGTCGCCGTACGCGTATCTCGCCGCGGAGCGGATCAGCGGGCTGTTCTCCGAGGCGGAGCTTGAGCAGCCCGAATGGCGGCCGATCCTGCTCGGCGGCCTCTTCCGGCGCTTCGGCCGCGACTCCTGGGCCAACGGGCCGGGGCGCGCCGAGGGCATGGCCGAGGTGGAGCGCCGCGCCTCCTCCTACGGGCTGCCACCGGTCCGGTGGCCCAACCCATGGCCGGGCAACACCCTGCTGGCGATGCGCGCCGCCACCTTCGCCAAGCAGACGGGGCGCACCGTCTCCTTCGCCCTGGCCGCCTTCCGCCAGGCCTTCGCCGCGGGGCTCGACCTGAGCGAGGCGGACGGCGTGTTGATCGCGGCCGCCGCCTGCGAGCTGCATCCGAGGGCGCTGCTGAAGGCGACCGAGACCGCCGCCGTGAAGGAGGAGCTGAAGTCGGCAACCGAGGCGGCCGGGGACCTCGGTGTGCGTGGAGTTCCAAGCCTCCTGGTCGGCGATCAGGTGTTCTGGGGCGACGACCTGCTCGAGCAGGGAGCCGCGGCAGCCGCACGAGCCGCCTGAGATAAGGTGGCCAGGAGAGTCTTGGCCGATCAGAACAGCACGAAGCACGACCTGCCGGAAGCGGCCACCTGCTACGAGCTGCTCGAGCAGATGGCGCTGATCCGGCGCTTCGAGGAGGAGGCGGGGAGGCAGTATCAGAAGGCCAAGGCGGGGGGGTTCCTGCACCTGGCAATCGGTGAGGAGGCGACGATCGTCGGCACCGTCTCGGTGATGCGCGACGAGGATTACCTGATCGGGACCTACCGCACTCACGGGCACGCGATCGCCCGCGGTACCCATCCCAACAACGTGATGGCCGAGCTGTTCGGCCGGGTCGACGGGACCAGCGGCGGCCGGGGCGGGTCGATGCACATCTTCGACCTCGAGAACCGCTTCATGGGGGGTTACGGGATCGTCGGCGGCAACCTGCCGCTCGCCGCCGGCCTCGGCCTCGCCGCCGACTACCGCGGCACCGATGCGGTCACCGTCTGCATGTTCGGCGACGGCGCCTCGAACGCCGGCAACTTCGGCGAGACGATGAACCTGGCGGCGCTGTGGAGCCTGCCGGTCGTCTTCCTGGTCGAGAACAACCTCTACGGGATGGGCACATCTGTGGAGCGCCACTCCGCCCAGACCGACCTCTCGAAGAAGGCCGAGGGCTACGGGGTCCCGGGGCAGCGGATCGACGGCATGGACGTTCTCGCGGTCCGAGAGGGCGTCGCCGAGCACATCCGCATCGCCCGCGAGGAGCGCCGCCCGACCCTGGTCGAGGCCTTCACCTATCGCTTCCGCGGCCACTCGGCGGCCGACCCCGAGGTCTACCGCGAGAAGAAGGAGGTCGAGGAGTGGCGGACCAAGGACCCGATCGAGAGCTTCGCCGCCCGCTGCGTCGCCGAGGGTGTGCTCGAGGCCTCCGACGTCGAGGAGATCAGAGCCCGCGCCGAGAAGACCGTGATGGCGGCGGTCGAGTTCGCCGACAACTCGCCGGAGCCGCCGCTCGACACCCTCTACGACAACCTCTACGTGGTCAGCGACACGATGGGCTGGTACGCGGTCGACGAGCGCACCCCCGAGCCCCATCGCGGCGAGCGCGAGGCGGAGGCCTCGGACAGCGCCAAGGAACTGGCCGAGGCCGGGGCGGCACACGGGGGGCAGCCCGCAGCGCCGCGCCCCAACCCGGCCAAGGAGGGCGACGTGGCGATCGGCGTGGAGCCCGAGGTGGCCGCCGAGGCCACCGACGTCGAGTTCGAGGAAGAGACTTACCGATGACCCCGGCATCCCCGGACGTGAAGCGAAGGCTGCCGGCAACCCCGCCGCCCCCGGACGCGAAGCCGAGGAGGCGGCGGGCATGAGCTCCATGCGAATGCGGGAGGCGTTGCGCGACGCGATGGCCGAGGAGATGCGACGCGACGAGTCGGTGTTCGTGATGGGCGAGGACGTCGGCGTCTTCCAGGGCGCCTTCAAGGTGACCGAGGGACTGCTGGACGAGTTCGGCGAGCGCCGGGTGCGCGACACGCCGATCTCCGAGAACACGATCGTCGGCATGGGCGTCGGGGCCGCGATGGGCGGGCTGCGACCTGTGGTCGAGTTGATGACGATCAACTTCTCCCTGCTCGCCTTCGACATGATCATCAACCACGCCGCCTCGATCCCCTACATGTTCGCCGGCAGGGTCCGGGTGCCGATGGTGATCCGGATGCCGGGAGGCGGCGGGCACCAGCTCGGCCCCACCCACTCGCACAGCTTCGAGGCGATGTTCCTCCAGGTCCCCGGGCTGCTCGTCGCCTGTCCCTCGACCCCGGCGGACGGAAAGGCGTTGCTGAAGGCGGCGATCCGCGATGACAACCCGGTGGTCTTCATCGAACACGAGACGCTGTACGGCTCACGCGGCGAGGTCCCCGAGGATGGTGAGAAGCTTCTCCGCTTCGGCGAGGCGGCGATCCGCAAGGAGGGCTCCGACGTGACTGTGATCGGGATCCTGAAGATGGCGCTGGTCGCGGAGCGTGCCGCCAAGCAGCTCTCGCACGAGCACGGGGTCGAGGCGGAGGTGATCGACCCGCGCACCCTGCGTCCCCTCGACCTCGACACGATCCTCGAGTCGGTGCGGAAGACCAACCGGGTGGTGATCATCGAGGAGGGCTGGCCCCACGGCGGGGTCGGGGCGAACCTGGCGACGCTGATCACCGAGCAGGCCTTTGACTACCTCGACGCCCCGGTGCAGCGGATCACCGGTGCCGACGTGCCGATGCCCTACTCGAAGCGGCTCGAGCAGGCCGCGATGCCCCACGAGGAGCACGTTGTCGAGGCGGCGCTGGCGACGCTGGAGGGCGCGACGTGACGAAGCGTGAGCGTGGTGGGCACCACCACGGCATCCCCGGACGCCGCGCCGAGGAGATGCCGTGATTGATGTAGTCATGCCGCGGCTCTCCGACTCGATGGAGGAGGGGACGATCCTGCACTGGATCAAGTCGGTCGGCGATCAGGTCTCTGTCGGCGATGAGCTGGTCGAGATCGAGACCGACAAGGCGAACATGGTCTACGAGTCGGATGCCGCCGGGACCCTGATCGAGCTGGTCGCCGACGAGGGTGAGACCCTGCCGATCGGAGGGGTGATCGCCCGGGTCGGCGAGGCGGGCGAGGAGCCCCAGGGCAAGGGGACGGCGGCCGGGGCCTCCGAAACGACCGGGAACGGCGGCGAGCCGCCGAGCGCGGCGCCGGCGCCGGCGGTGACCGCCGAGGCCCCCGCTGCCGCGCCCGAGCCTGCGGGCGACGCCGCCACGGGGGACGGCCGGGTCAAGGCCTCGCCGATCGCCCGCCGGATGGCCGCCGATAAGGGACTCGACCTGACTGCGTTGCAGGGCTCGGGCCCCGGCGGCCGGATCGTCAAGGCCGACGTGGAGAAGGCAAGCCCCGCGCAGGCCCCGGAGACGCCCGCCGCGCCGGTCGCCGTTGCGGCCGAGTCGCCGGAGACCGCGAAGGGCACGACCACCCACGAGGAACTGACCAAGTTGCAGGCGACCGTGGCGCGCCGCATGGCCGAGTCGAAGGCGACGGCGCCGCACTTCTACTTGCAGGCCTCGATCGACATGAGCCGCTGCGTCGAGGCGCGGTCGGCGATCAAGGCGGCCGCCGCCGAGGGCGAGGTGGTGCCCTCCTTCAACGACATGGTGATCAAGGCCTCCGCGCTGGCGCTGCGCGAATACCCGCGCGCCAACGGCGCCTATCGTGACGGCCGCTTCGAGCTCTACTCGCGGGTCAACGTCGGCGTCGCCGTCGCCGGCCAGGACGCCCTGGTGGTGCCGACGGTGTTCGACGCCGACCTCAAGGGGCTGCGCCAGATCGCCTCCGAGGCGCGCGCTCTGGCGACGCGGGTGCGCGATGGTCAGATCACCCCGCCGGAGCTCTCCGGCGGCACCTTCACCGTCTCCAACCTCGGCATGTTCGGAATCGAGAACTTCGCCGCCGTGATCAACACGCCGCAGGCCGGGATCCTCGCGGTCGGGGCGATCACAGAGACCCCCGTCGTCCGCGAGGGCGAGATCACAACCGCGCATCTGATGGCGGTCACCCTGGCCTGCGATCACCGGATCCTCTACGGCTCAGAGGGGGCTGAGTTCCTGGGGAGGATCAGGGCGCTGCTCGAGGAGCCGGTCTCCCTTGCGCTCTGAGCAGAGCATCGCCGAGGCCGCCGCGACCAACGGAAGCGCGGCGGCGGGCGGCGAGCCGGAGCCTCGGGACAGCCTCGCGGTTGCCGTGAGTGTCGCGACCCGCCGCAGCGTCGCGGTCGTGGGCAGCGCGGCCACCAGCGACAGCGCCGCCAGTCGCCGGCAGCGCCGGGACCGCGCTGAGCGTCGCAGTAGCGGGGAGCGCGGCGACCATCGCAAGCGCCGCCGTCGCCGGCTCGGTGGCGACCGCGGTCGGCGTCGCGGTGGCGGGCAGCGCCCTGACCTTCGCCTGCATCGGCTGCGCCCGCTGCGTCGCCTGCGTCGCCTGTGTGGACTGCGTCGAGTGCGTGGGGTGCGTCGGCTGCGTCGGGCTTCGCGGCGAGGTCGGCCGGGTCGGCGTCGGCCAGGCGCGCCGCTCGCGCCGGCGCTGGTCGCGCCGATGAGCGAGCCGCTCGAGGTGGTGGCCTGCGGCCTCTTGCCCTACGAGCACGGACGCGCGGTTCAGGAGAGGATCGCCGCCGCGAGGCGGCGCGGCGAGGTGGCGGACACCCTGCTGCTGCTCGAGCACCCGCCGGTCTACACCAGGGGGCGGCGAAGCGACTCGGCCGAGCTGCCGATGGGCGCGTCCTGGTACGAGGCGCAGGGGATCGAGGTGCTCGACACCGACCGGGGCGGCCGCGTCACCTATCACGGCCCCGGCCAGCTCGTCGCCTATCCGATCGTCGACCTGCAACCGCTGGGAGGCGACGTTCATGGATTCGTCCGTTCCCTCGAACGGGTGATGATCGCCTCCCTGGCCGAGTACGGGATCGAGGCCCGGACGATCGACGGCCTGACCGGCGTCTGGGTTACCCCCAACCGCGACACGCCCGGACGCGAAGCCGAGGACGTGTCGCGCAGTCGTGTTCCGAGGAAGATCGGCTCGATCGGGATCCACGTCAGCCGTGGCGTCACAACCCACGGGCTGGCGGTCAACGTCAACAACGACCTGCAGCCGTTCGAGTGGATCGTCCCCTGCGGGATCGACGATTGCCGGATGACCTCGGTGAGTCGCGAGCTCGGCGCCGAGCAGGACCTCGATGCGTTCGCGGCGACCCTCGCCGAGCTCTTCGCCGTGGAGCTCGACCGGGAACCGCGGGCGCCGGCCGCTGTCGCCCGGGCGCTACCGTAGGCGCAGATGGCCGACGACGGCGCCACCGCCCGCCTCCACGTGACCCGCTCCCGGGCCAACCCGGGCGGGGCCGTGGTCGGGGAGGAGGGCACGGTCGCGATCCGCAGCCGCAAGCCACCGTGGCTGAAGGTCCCCGCGCCCGGCGGGCCGACCTACCGGCGGCTGAAGTCGATGATCCACGCCGAGGGCCTGCACACGGTCTGCGAGGAGGCCAACTGCCCCAACGTCGGCGAGTGCTGGGAGCGCGGGACGGCGACCTTCATGATCCTCGGCGACGTCTGCACCCGCCGCTGCGGCTTCTGCAACGTGCAGACGGGCAAGCCGACCTTCAATGACCCGCTGGAGCCGCTGCGGGTCGCCAACCAGGTGAAGAAGATGGGCCTGCGCCACGCGGTGATCACCTCGGTGGACCGCGACGACCTGCCCGACTACGGCGCCGGCGCCTTCGTCGGGGTGATCCGCTCGGTGCGGATGGTCGCCCCGGGTTGCCGGGTCGAGGTGCTCACCCCCGACTTCCGCGGACAGGAGATGCCCCTGGCCAAGGTGATCGCCGAGCGACCCGACGTCTTCAACCACAACGTCGAGACGGTGCCGCGGCTCTACCCGGTCGCCCGCCGCGGCTCACGCTTCGCGCGTTCAGCCCGGGTCCTGAAAATGGCCAAGGAGATGGGCGGCACCGACGTCGTCACCAAGTCCGGCCTGATGGTCGGCCTGGGAGAGGAGTTCGAGGAGATGGTCGAGGCGTTCGCGATCCTGCGCGAGCACGGGGTGCAGGTGCTCACCGTGGGCCAGTACCTGCGCCCCACTCCCCAGCACCTGCCGGTGGCCCGCTACTGGCATCCCGAGGAGTTCGAGGCGCTGGAGCGCGCCGCCTACGAGCTCGGCTTCGAGTCGGTCGCCGCCGGCCCGCTGGTTCGCTCCAGCTACCACGCCGACGAGCAGCTGCCCGAGCGCTCGCTGCTGGCCGGCTGAGGCCTAGGGAGCGAGCCGCTCGAGCACGGTCCCGTCCGGATCCACCGAGAAGACCGCCGGGACCACCGAGATCCCGTACTTGCGGGCGAGGTCGGGGCGGTCGCGGACGTCAAGCTTGAACAGCTTTCCGCCATCCCCGCGGAGGCGCCGCTCCCACTCACCGCAGTCCGAGCAGAGCGGATGGGTGAAGAGGACGAAACCCCTCTCACCCGCCTCGGCTCCGAGGTCGGTCGGGTCGAGGCGGTCGTGGTGACGCGGCGAGATGCCCCGCAGCCGGGAGCTGAGGCGGTAAATCTCGCACCCGGTGCAGAAGCCGGTGGCCGCAGCGAGCAGGGCCAGGGCGGTGACCAGGAGGCCGACGGCTGTTGCCGCCGTCTGCGCGCCGAGCCACCAGAGCGCGGCGGCCCCGGAGAGGAAGGCGAGCCCCATCAGGTTGGCCAGCCGTGGCGGGCGGGAGTCCTCCAGCGGCCCCTCGCCGAATCGGGGCTGGATCAGCTTGAAATAGGCGAGGCAGGTGAGGCAGAAGCGCCGGCCGAGGGTGAGGCCGATCGCCAGCTGCGCCGCCATCAGCGCCCAGAGCAGCGGCCAGCCGAGGAGCGCGCCCAGCAGGGCCGTGAGGCCGACGACCGCCTGATTGGTACGCGGGGCCCGCGCGTCGATCACGTCGGTGTCGCGCCACGGGTCGGCTGAGGGTCGGATCGCCGCCATCCACCAAGTGTAGGCTCGGCCGCTCTTGCCGATCCCGCTCAAGGACAACGTCCGCACCCTGCGGCTGCCGATCGTCACGATCGCGCTGATCCTCGTCAACATCGGCGTCTACATCTGGCAGGTCGAGGCGCCCACCGACCGCTACTCGAGCCCGACCCTGGAGAGGCTCGGGCTGAATCAGAGGGACCAGCGCACGGTCAGCTACGGGGCGATCCCCTACCGGCTGCTTCACCCCGGCGAGGATTGCGCCGCCGGCGTCACCGAGGGCTCATCCGGGCCCCAGGCCGACCTGGTCTGCAAGGGCACCGACGCCTATCGGCAGGCACGGAGGAGTGGAGAGCCGTTCGAGCAGCTCGACCAGGCGCCCTGGTTCGTCACCGCGTTCACCTCGATGTTCATGCACGGGGGATTCCTCCACATCCTCTTCAACATGCTCTTCCTCTGGATCTTCGGCAACAACATCGAGGACGCGATGGGAAGGGGGCGGTTCCTGCTCTTCTACCTGCTCGCCGGGCTGGTCGCCGTCTACTCCCAGGCGCTGCTCGACCCGGGCTCGACGGTGCCGACTATCGGCGCCAGCGGCGCCGTCGCCGGCGTCCTCGGCGCCTACCTGGTGCTACTGCCCCGGGCCCGGATCCTCACCCTGATCTTCCTGATCTTCTTCGTGACCCTGGTCGAGATCCCCGCCTGGGTGATGCTCGGGGTCTGGTTCGTGCTCCAGTTCCTGCCCGCGGTGGGCCAGGTGGCTTCACCCGAGTTCGGCGGCGGGGTCGCCTACTTCGCCCACGTCGGCGGCTTCCTCTTCGGGCTGGCGGTCGTGAAGCTGTTCGCCCTGCGCCGGCCGGACATCGGCGCCGAGCCGCCGCCTCCCTCCCCCGCGGTGGCGGCCTAGGCACCCGTGGTCGCGCGCTTCGCCGTCGGCGCCGTGGTGATCGTCGTGGTGGTCGCCGCGGGCGTGGTGATCGTCAGGCGCCACGACGATCACGGGGCGGCGACCGCGCACGCCCGGGTGGCGCACCGGCACCGGCCGGCGGCGGGCCGCGGACGGGGGGCGACGATCAACGGGCCACCGAGACCCGTGCGGAACCGCTTCACGGTGGAGCCGGCCCGGCGCCCCACCGCGGTGAGAATCAGGCTGGCGCAACCACCCGCGGCCGGGCTGCTCTTCGACCTGCGAAGCGGCAAGGTCCTCTGGCAGCTTCACCCGCGCCGCGAGCTGCCGATCGCCAGCCTCACGAAGATGCTCACCGCGCTGATCATCGCCAAGCGCCACCGGCTCCGGGAGCTGGTCCGGATCACCCCGCAGGCGATCCACTACCAGGGGTCGGGGGTCGGGGTGCTGCCGCTGGGAAAGCGGGTGCGGCTCGGGGCGCTGCTCTACGGCCTGATGCTGGTCTCGGGCAACGACGCCGCGATCGCCCTCGCCCAGCACGACGCCCGAACCCAGCGGCGCTTCGTCGCCAGGATGAACCGCCGCGCCCGCCGGCTCGGCCTTGCCTGCTCGCACTTCGCAAGCCCCAGCGGGATCATCGATCGCCACAACCACTCCTGCCCGCTCGACCTGGCGACCCTGGCCCGGCTCGACCTCGCCAACAGGACGGTGCGGCACATCGTCGGCACCCGCCGGGCGCGGATCCCGTTTCCGGTCCGCGGGGGCGTACTCGATCTGTTCAACATCAACCCGTTCATCTCGATGCAGATGCCCGGGATCACCGGGGTGAAGACCGGGCTCACAGACGCTGCCGGCCGCTGCTACGTGATCACCCAGCGGCACGGTCGCCGGCAGATCGGCGTCGTCCTGCTCAACTCGCCGGATCCGCTCAGTCAGGTTCCGCGCCTGCTTCGAGCGGGCTTCCGGGCGGAGCGCTCAGGCTGAGCCCGCCCGGCGGGCTCAGACGCCGAGCAACGGGGCGCCCGAGAAGGCGCGCTTAGCGTCAGAGAGAAGACCCGGCCGCTGCCAGCGCCGTCGGCACGTCCGGGTAGAGCGTGGCATGGGTGACGCTCCGGTCCCGCGGGCGGATCGTGTAGAGCATGGCGACGCGCTGATCGATCCCAATCCCGGAGCGGGTGCCCTTAACCCACATGCGCTGATCGATCACCACCCGCCCCTGGCCGAGATCGAACCCCTCCAGCGGATCTATCCGCAAGCCGTCCCAGGTTTCCCGCAGCGTGCTCCAGTAGTGACGAATGTTGCTTCTCCCCTGCATCGGTTCGACGTCGGCAAAGACGGCGGAAACGTCGAACACCGCGTCCTCGGCGTACATGTCGAGCATGTAGGTCGAGCTCGCCCCGGTTCCAGCAGTCGAACTGCTCGTCGAACTGATCCAGGAAGGCGGAGGGGAGTGGCTCCACGCTCGTCTGCGGGTCTCCGGGGTCGCCAGGGGTCTCGGCCGCCGCCACCTTGCCGACCCTATCCCCCGCGACCTCGGCGAGCAAGAGCGGACGCGGTGCTCAAAGGGAAACTCTTCCGAAGGTGGAGCCAGCCGGATTCGAACCGGCGACCTCCTGCTTGCAAAGCAGGCGCTCTGCCAGCTGAGCTATGGCCCCACCGGCCAGAGTCTAGGCAGGCCGGGGCCTGCTGACGCGAATCTGGCGCCGCCACCGATCCCTCGCCCGCCGGCAGTGCGTGTGAGAGACTGGGCCCGACCACCGGATCAGGAGACGCGATGCCAGCCGAGACGGGGACCGCAGAGGCGGTCGAGGAGGGGAAGGAAGCCGCCCAGTCGGCCGACGGCGCCGCCGCCAAGCCGAAACAGAGCGGGCGGGCCGAGCTCTCCAACCTGGATATCGTCCGCCATCACTACGACCTCGCGGCGGAGCGCACCGGGCTGCGCGACGATCTGCGGGAGGTCTTCTGGAGTCCCTACCGGGAGGTCAGCGTGCAGATCCCGGTGAAGCAGTCCGACGGCAAGGTCCACACCTATTCCGGTTACCGGATTCAGCACAACGGTGCCCGTGGCCCGTACAAGGGCGGGGTCCGGTTCCATCAGGAGGTCGACATCGACGAGGTCCGGGCGCTGGCCTCGCTGATGACCTGGAAGACGGCTGTCGCCGGGGTGCCGTTCGGGGGCGCCAAGGGGGGCGTCGACTGCCCGGCGCACGAGCTCGAGCCGGACGAGCTTCAGAAGATCGCTCGCTCCTTCATGGACAAGATCGACAAGGTCCTCGGCCCGACCCGCGACATCCCGGCACCAGACGTCAACACCAACGCGCAGACGATGGCCTGGTTCATGGACGAGTACGGGAAGCTCCATGGCCACACCCCGGCGATCTGCACCGGCAAGCCGATCGAGCTGGAGGGCTCGCTGGGGCGCGAGGCCGCCACCGGACGCGGGTGCGTCTACATGTTCCGCGAGGCCGCCCCGCAGCTCGGCCTCAGCCCTTCTGAGACCACCTTCGCTGTGCAGGGGTTCGGCAACGTCGGCTCCTGGGCGGCGCGGATCATGCAGCAGCTCGGCTGCCGGATGGTCGCGGTCTCCGATGCCTACGGAGCGATCCATTCCGAGGCGGGCATCGACCCCGACGAGCTGGTCCGCTTCCTCGCGGGCGGCGGGAAGCTGGCGGAGTTCGAGGCGGCGGAGCAGATCGACCCGGACGACCTGATCGCGACGGACTGCGACGTGCTGATCCCGGCCGCCCTGGGGGGGATGATCCACGAGGGAAACGCCGACCGGGTGCAGTGCAGGGTGATGATCGAGGGCGCCAACAGCCCGACCACCCCGGCAGCGGATGCGATCCTCCACGACAAGGGGATCTACGTGATCCCCGACGTGATGGCCAACGCCGGGGGAGTCGTCGTCTCCTACTTCGAGTGGGTGCAGAACCTCCAGCACTTCCGCTGGGAGGAGCGCGAGGTCAACGACAAGCTGGGGACGATCATGCGCCGCGCATTTCGCGAGGTCTCGACCAAGGCCAAGGAGGAGGGCATCTCGCTGCGCGAGGCTGCCTTCTTGGTCGGCCTCGACCGGGTCGTCACCGCCTCGAAGATGCGCGGATACGTCTCATAACTGCGCCGCCTCCTCTAGCACCGCGTCCGTGGGCGGCTCGCTTAACCCCATGTGTGGGGTCTGGACGCTTGTACTAGCAACGGCTTTTAGCTAAAGGCGAGGCGGAAGCTGCCGATTCCCCTCCCCACATACCGGTCTAGTACCGGATCCGAAAGCCCTTCTCTTGCCAGGGAAGGCAAGAACGCCAACAGGGAGCCCCGCTGATGCGGGGCTTTCCTGTTCTCAGTCGTCGAAGTCGAAGTCCTTGGGAGGCTTCTGCTCGAACCAGAGGCGGTCATGCTCGGGAGAGTCCTGAAGGAACTCCGGGGTTTCCTCGAGGACGTTCTCCTCGCCGTCTGCGTCCTCGCCGTCTGCGGACTCCCCCTCCTCGTCCGGCGGCCCCGGCTCCTCCTCGATCACCTCGACCTCCTCGGCGACCTCCTCGGGCTCGACGGCTTCGGGCTCGATCTCGCCGCCTTCCTCCGGTTCCTCGATCACCTCAAGCTCGACCTCGTCAGCCGGCTCGGCGGCAGGCGGCTCTTCGGCCGGCTGGGCGCTGTCCGGCGAGTCGAGCGCCTGGTCGAGCTCGTCGGAGAGCGACTGCTCGTTGAAGAACCCGGCGGCCTCCTTCTCGGCTTCGGCGATCTCCTCCTCGACGTCGTAGTGCTCGGTCGGGTGCTGGGCGATCTCCTCGCGCTCGGCGCGCAGCTCGGCGGAGACACCGCCCGCCTCGACGGGCGGCGGCTCAGGCGGCTCGGCCGAGGTCTCCGCGGCGGTCTCGCCAGTGGGCGGCTCGGGAATCTCGTGCTCCATCGCCGGGTGCTCCTCCTCGGCCGGCGCCGGCTCGGGAGCCGCATCTTCGGCGACTTCGGGCGGCTCATCCGGCTCGACCTCCTCGACAGCCGGCGGCAGCTCCTCGGGGCGCATCTCCGGCGGGCGCGGGTCGACAGCGGTCTCCTGCTGTGCGACGGCCTCCTCGCTCGCGGCCGCCTCGCCATCCTCCTCCTGCGCAGGCGGGGCGGCGGCCGGCGAGCCGATGTAATCGGTGGGCGCCTCAGCCTCCGCATCCGACATCTCGGGCGGCTCCTCGACCTCTCCGGGGCCACCCGGCGGTCCCAGCGCCTCGTCCTCGAGCTTCTTCAGCTCGGGCTCGTCAGCGCCGTGCTGACGCTTCAGCTCCAGGTGCTCGCGGATCGCTTCGTCAAGAATGCCCATGGTCTCCGCCCAGGCGGCAGCCTAAGCCTAAGCGGTTCGCAATGTCGTCAGGGGCCAATTTCGTTCACGGTGCTCGGCCCCCCGGGAGCATGCCCCCGCTGTGGCACGGGGCGAGCGCGTATCCTTGCGCGAGCGCCGTCGTGGATCGCGCAGATCCGCACCGCACTCGGGGCTATAGCTCAGCTGGAAGAGCGCCTGGATCGCACCCAGGAGGTCGCCGGTTCGAGTCCGGCTAGCTCCACTCGAGAAGTTCCTGCTGAACGGCAACTTCTTTTCGAGGCTGGGGAATCGAGCTGCGCCTGCCCTGCTGCAGGCCTCTCGACAGGCTCGGCTCGACCATCACACGCCCGACGATCCGCACCCTCTTCGGCACCGGGCCCGCCAGGGAAGCGACGCTAGGAGACCTCAGCCGGTGAACGGGTGGGTTGGGGTCGAGCCATCCGGTTCCAGGAGGTCGAATCCATCGGGGATTCTCAGGCGGTCCGGCGCCCTGCCCGGGTGGTCGGTGCGACCGTACTGCCAGACGATGCGCCTCGTTTTGGGATCGATCAGCACGACGCGATGGCGGTAGTCGTCGTTGACCGAGATCAGCCCGTTCGGCAGACGCTCCGCAAGGCTCGGGTGGTCGAGCATGCCCGGTCCGCCCGACGGGTGGTAGGACCACAGCATGCGGCCGGAGCGATTGAACTCATACACGCCACCTGGGCGGTGGTAGTCGGCGACCAGGTAGCGATTCGGGCCGAGTTGCTGTGGGTCCGAGGGGTAGGCGAGGGGTAGATGAACGCTCCAGACGAGCTTCCCGTTCGGGGTGATCTCATCCACGAATGAGCCGTTGACCTCAGAGACGAGCACGTTGCCGTTGCGGAGCGGCGTGTCGCCGTTGGGATAGGCGAGCCCGCTTGGCGGGTTGTGGACGCAGCTGTGGGTGGTGCCGATCTGGTTGTTCGGCCGGCCGCGGCGCCCGATGAAGAGGATCCGACAATTCTTCGCGTCGGCAACAGCCACGAGGCCATTCTTTAGAAGAAAGGCATCGTCGGGCTGATTGAGATATCCCGATGCGGAGCCCGCCGTGCGCGGGTGCCCGTAGGACCAGATCACATGGCCCGAGGGATAGCTGATCTCGACGATCGTGTTGTTGTCCTCTTCGTTGGAGATGATCGCCCTCCCACGGTGGATGAAGAACCCGTCATCCGGGAAGTAGAACCCGCCCTTCGGAGGGGGCCGCCCGGGAGCTGGATATCGCCAGAGCACCTTCTTCGACGCATTGACCACCAGCAGGCGGTTGTTGCCTCGATCGGCGATCAGCAGTTTGCCGTGGAAAGGAGCCGCTCCTGACGAGGTGCTCGAAACCGGCGGAGGCCTGTGGATGACGGTCCGTCGGAGATGCAGGACGATCACCGTGGAGAGCGCGTCGCCATGGGAGTCGAGACCGCCCACGAGGTAGCCGGATCCTCTGACGGTCAGGGCCGCGGCATCCGCGACCCTCACGGGTAGCCGTCCGGCGTCGGTGACTCGGCCGCTTGCCGGGTGAAACCACAGAATCCGGTCCGATGTCCCGCCCGGGCCGGCGCCGCCAAGAATGTAGATTCTCGGGCCGAGGACGATCGCCGAAGCGTGGGAGAGCCCGCTCGGCAGATGCCCGGCGATTCGGGTGGTGCCCCGGGCCAGATCGACCGCCTGGATTGCGTCCGTGGCCTTGCCGCCGGCGGGTTCTCCGCCGAAGATGTAGGCGGTGTGAGCACGTGCGACCACTGCCGGATAGCGAACCGGCAGGCGCAGTTGGGCGGCTGTCCGAAACCTGGTGCCGTCAGCCGTAGAGAGCACGGTTCCGGCCAGGTTGCTGCCGTTGTATCCGCCGATCAGGTAGGCAAGTCCCGCGTAGGAGACCGCCGCGAGGTCCGAGCGCGCATCGGGCAGGTGGCCCACGATCCGTCCCGGAGAGCCCGGCTGCAGCGATTCAACGGTGTCCGTGCTTGCGCTTGTGCCGCCGCCGAAGATGAGAACCTTCCCGGCCGCCGACGCCCCGGCCGCGTCATGAAGAGGCTGCGGCAACGAGGAGGAGGGAAGCAGTTTGCCGCTCCCGGGGTCGAGCTTGAAGACGCCGCTCGCCGAGTTCCCCGCTGAATCCAGACCCCCGACGATCAGGAGGTCCCGTCCGTCCTTGACCAGCGACTCGCCCGAGATCGGCGCCGGGAGGTGCTGACCGGCGCGGCTCGCCACGAGCTCGAGCCGGGTGGTGGAGCCCCCCGTTCTTTGGCTTGAACCGGACCCCAGCACTCCGCTGAGGGCCACGAGCAACACCGCGGCCCCACACAGGAGGCAGGCCAGCCCCCCGAGTCGCACTCGCCGGCGGTGGGCACGTGCGCGGCGCCGCCTCTCTTTGCGGGCTTCGGGATCGATCGGCGCGGTGGCCATGCTCCCCCAGCTTAGGTTTGGGGTGGGGTCCGGAACGATTCCTTCGAACATCCTCAGCAGATACTTAGGTGGCGGTTAGGTTGGAGCCAAGTCTCTCTTCCATGCGATGGCACCGGCGATTTCCATTGGGCAGTAAACGCGTTCCGCTGCCCAAATCGAACGTAATCCCCGGCAATCCGCGGAACCATGCGCCTCACGCCTGCCGCACCGATTCCGCTCTGCGAAGCCAAAATGTTTGGCCCCTCTGGCACTCCCTCGGAGATAATGAGTCAGCAGCAGTCTTAGCCTGACGCGGGCAGGCGCGACGGCTCGCGTTCCCATGCAAGCGGCGGTACCGCTCTTCGTCCAAAGCGGCTATTTCGACAAGTGGGGTATTTCGCAAGACCGTTGCCTTTAATTCTTCTTGGTCGATCGAGGCTACGGTGTCTCGTATGGGCGGTCTGCGGCAGTCTCGCGCTGGCGTGAGTGGTCCGCCGGATGCGGCTGACTTACCGCCCGTCTCGGCGCCGCTCGCCGGGGTTGCGGCGCGCCGAAAGCAGCGGCAGCGCGAGGCTGCGGCCAGACGCAGGCGGCGACGCCGGCGAATCTTGGCTGCGGCCGTCCTCGTGCTGCTGTCGCCAGCGATCTATTCGTATACGACCTGGATGCTGCAGCCTTCGAGCCTGCCCTTCGGCGTGCGCAGCGTCGAGTGGGTGAGAGCCGATTTGCCTTTCGGCAACCAGCTGGTCGACCAGATCGAGCACATCTACTACAGCTGGAACGCACCGAAGAAGGGCGGTCCGCAGCTGAAGAGCCTGCCGCCGACCGGGCGGGCCGCGAAGGCGCCTACACAGGCGGCTCCCTGGCCGCCGAGGATCAAGCCGGTCTTCGCGCACCCGCTACCCGGCGAAGGGATCTGGAAGCCGACCGGCCCGCCGGTCGAGGGTGGCCCACCGGTGCTGGTGACGACCTTTCGCCCCGAGCTCGACTATCCGAGCATCGTCGCCTACGTGGCCTGGTTCGACCACACGCGCACCGGGCTCGCGTTCTATCCGGGCCGCTACGAGCCGCCGAACGCGGCCGTACGCGGGCCAATGATGATCCCGTACGACCAGCGCTGGCGGCTGCTTGGGACCTTCAACAGCGGCTTCATCTACACGGACGTCAACAACGGCTCGACCGACAATGGCCGCATGAACGAGCCGCTCGCGGACGGCAACGCCACGCTCGTCGGCTATCGCGACGGCCGCGTCGCGATCGTGAAGTGGAGCGGCGGCCCGAACGCGGGGCCGAACGTCGCGTGGGCCCGCCAGAGCCTGCCGCCGATCGTCTGGAACGGACGGCTGAACCCCGCGTTGAACGACAGTTCGCAGTGGGGCTACACACTCGGCAACACCGTACGCGTCTGGCGCACCGGCGTCGGCATCGACCGTCGCGGCAACCTGATCTACGCAGCTGCGGACGGCCAGACCGTGGTCACGATGGCCCGAATCCTGCAGCGTGCGGGCGCGGTTCGCGCGATGCAGTTCGACATCAATCCCGAATGGCACACCCTGGTCACCTACACCCACCACCACGGCCTCGTCCCGACGGAGGTCGGGCCGAACCCGATGCAGCCCGCCACCCGCTACCTCGCCCCCGACGACCGCGACTTCTTCGCCGTGTACCGACGCCTGCCTGGTCCCGTCACCGTCCCCTTCAAATAGGGATCCCGCCCGGCTTCGGCAGGGAAGTCGCCACCAGCACCGCGACCGGCGCCGCCGAATGGCCTTATCGCCAGGCTCTTCCAGCTCAGTTCGTGTGTCGTGCGCCCGACTTCCTTCCGCTTCGCGTGCGTTGATCCGCTCGTGGCACCGATGCGCCAGGTCAACTCCGCTTCCGCATTGCGCGAGGAGCGAGCGACAGGCTTGAAAGCGGTCCCTTTTCATGGAGTGTGTTGCAAAGCAGTAGTGCCCGCCCTTCGAGGAGTTCGTCAGGTTTCCCTTAGGTCTGACGCTTCCGACGCTGGCGGTGCCAATCGGAACAACGTAGGCGGAAGCACGATTGGTGTCGCGGGTTCCGATCCGGGGCCCGATATGTCTCTCCGAGCTACCCGCGAATAGTGGAGCGAGTGGCTGCAGGAGCGGCGAGCCTTTGACTCACCTATCCGTGCGGGCGTGCGGTCTGGTGGCCAGAGCGGTTTGCGACTGCGGGGATCTTGGGTTTGAAGGGCCACACCAACACGTGAGGCAACGACCTCCCTCGCGCTGATGCGCTGTCGAGGTGTGCGACCTCCCGCACTCCAGATCGAGTGCGATCCCAGAGCGACCCTCCGACCAGGGACCGCATGCAGACGCCGAGCATTTACGCACGATTACTCTGGATTTGGGCAGTGCGTTCGGCTGTTAGCCATTGGTCAACCGCGCTATTGATCAGTCTCGCGGGTCGACCCAACCCAAGCTGGGAAACTAGTCTTCCCCGTGGTTCGGGGCGCCCTGGGAACGTGTCGTTGTCGAAGAAGTCCCGTGAGTCTTTGCGGTGACCGGGTCCTTCAGCTGATGTCCGCCAGCGATGTCAGCGTTGCGACCGTGAACGAGCCTGCTCGACCGGATCGCGTCGGGACCAGATCCGGGCTGATGGCCGCGCTGTTCGCCGCTCGGAGCAACCTGAAGTACCTCATTCCGAGCGTTGCCATCCTTGTATTGCTCGCGGGGGGTGGATTCGCGGCCTTGGAGACCGACGCCGTCGACACCTACTGGGAAGGGGTCTGGTGGGCGCTTTCGTTGATAACCACCGTGGGTTTCGCGAACGGCACACCCGAAACGGTCGCGGGGAAGGTCTTGTCCGGCGTGATGATGGTCCTGGGGTACGGCCTGCTGGCGCTGACGACGGCGGCTATCGCCTCTTTGTTCGTCCGCGAAGAGGCAGAGCCAGAGGAACTCCGAGAGCACGCATTTGAAGAAAAGGCGCTTGCCGAGCTGAGTCGGCTCAACGCGCGCCTTGAACTGATTGAGTCGCGATTGCCCCCGAACCTGAATGGGGAATAGGCCTACCCATGGGCACGGCTGGCTTCGAGGCGATCCGAGATTCCGCGCTTGGAGCCAGACCGGGTGCGATTGATCGGGCCGTTGACCGCGACGTCCGGGCAACAGGCAGGCTGCTAACGAACCCTGACGCCCTGGAACAGGCAGAAACCGGAACCCGGGAAAGGGCGCCAATCGGCTGCGCCCATCTTGGGCAGTCGACCTCTGCCCAGCCGGCAAGCTCCGGAAGGCGGACGTTTTGCCAAACCTCCGATCAGGCACTGGTTCGGACATGCTGCCAGGAACCGCCTCATTGCCACTCCTTGACAAACGCGACGATCTCTCGCGCGCACCGCGCGGGCTCATCGTCGTAGAGGAAGTGACTGGCGTCCTCCAGGATCACCACCTTTGAATCGGAGATCTCCCGGTTGAACCGGTGTGCCGCGGTGACCGGGACCACCGGGTCCTTCGCGCCCCAGAGGATCAGCGCCGGGACGCCCATCGCCTCCAGCTGCCCCTCGTACGGCTTCAGCTTCTCGAGGTCGCCGGAGCGGTAGAGCTCGAGCATGCCCTGGCGTCCCGCCGGCGACGTGAACGCCTTCCAGTACTCGTCGATTGCGTCCTCAGGGATGCGCCCGCCCTGGTCCCTGACCAGGGCGGCGAAGGCCTGTTTCGTGAGGTTGTCCAGAAGCTGTTCGCCCTGCCCCGGTGTCCGCAACGCCTGTGCCATGGCATGCCACTCCGTGTCCGCGAAGAACCCGGTGTTGCTCAGGATCAGCATCGAGACGGCGTCCGGGTGATCGCATGCCCAGCGCAGGCCGATCAGGCCTCCCCAATCATGGAGCCCGAGCACCACGCGTTCCAGGCCCAGGGCTTGGCGGAACGTCTCCAGAGCGCCCACATGGCGCTCCCAAGTCCCTGGCGGGTCCGGTGCGGAGTCGCCGTAGCCGCTGAGGTCGGGGGCGATCGCCCTGCGACCGCTCTCGGCAAGCGCCGCGACGACCGGCGCCCACATGTAGGAACTCTGCGGGAAGCCGTGGACGAGCATCACGGGATCCCCGTTCTCAGAGGTCTGCGGGATGGCTTCCCGGTAGGCGATGGCGCCTTCGCGCTTCAGTTCGACCTCGGGCATGAATGCGAGCGTATCCCGTGCCGAACTGGCCACCGAGCCTCTGATTGTCCCGGGGAGGCGGGGTCGCAATACTTGGGGGGTGGCCTTCGCCCCGACCGCAAGACACCTGCTGCGGGCCAAGGACCTCGCCGATGCCCGCTATTCCGAGCCGCTCGGCGTCGACGACCTGGCCCGCACCGCCGGGCTCTCCCGCGCCCACTTCAGCCGCGAGTTCCGCGCCGCCTTCGGCGAGCCGCCGCACGCCTATCTGCTGACCCGGCGCCTCGAGCGCGCCGCACACCTGCTGCGCAGCACCGACCGCTCGGTCGCCGACATCTGCCTCACCGTGGGCCTGCGCAGCATCGGCTCCTTCGCGACCTCCTTCAAGCGGGCATACGGGCTCTCGCCGAGCGCCTATCGCGAGGCCTTCCCGCCGGCCTCGGACCGGGCACTCGTCCCCGCCTGCGTCCTCCGCGCTCATGCTCGCCCGCAACACAGCACAAATGGAGAAGACAGCTCGCCCGTTGCCGCCTAGCATCGCCGTCGACCCCGAACCGAAGGAGGAAGACCGATGATCAGGATCTCTACCGCGCAACTCTGGGTGCTCGACCAGGACGAGGCGCTCGACTTCTACACCTCGAAGCTCGGCATGGAGGTGCGCTCCGACGTCACCCTTGCGGAGATGGGGGACTTCCGCTGGCTCACGGTCGGTCCCGCCGGCCAGCCCGACGTGGCGATCGTGCTGATGGCGATCCCCGGCCCGCCGGTGATGGACGCCGAGACCGCCGATCAGGTGCGAGGCCTGGTCGCCAAGGGCTTCGCCGGGACGGTCTTCCTGACCACCGATGACTGCCAGGCGGCCTACGAGGAGCTGAAGGGCCGCGGAGTCGAGTTCGCCGAGGAGCCTGAGGAGCGCCCCTACGGCATCGACTCCTCGTTCCGCGACCCGTCCGGCAACTCGATCCGGCTCACCCAGGTCCGGGAGATGGCCTCCGCCTGAACATCCCCGGCGGGTCCGCCGGCGAACTCCGCCGGCGGATCCGCCCGCCGCGGCTCAGGTGGTCTTGACGACCAGCACCGAGCAGTCGGCCTTGTGCGTGACCGTGTTGGGGACGCTGCCGAGGACGCGGCGCTTCATTCCCCTATTGCCGATCACCAGCAGGTCGGCTCCGCAATCCGCGGCGAGGCGTACCAGCACCTCGGCGGGGTCACCGCCCTCGGCGCGCGACTCGCACTCGATCCCGGCCTCGACGGAGCTGCTCCTCGTTTCGCTCGAGGATCTCCCTCATCCGCGCCGAGGAGTTGGTCGCCCACTGAAGCTCGACCTCCGAGTCCGGCACAGAGGGGCGCTTGGAGTCTTCGAAGGCGCTCAGCAGCACCAGCTTCGCGCCGAAGCGCCTGGCGATCTCGGCCGCCTCGCCGACCGCCTTGCCGGCGGTCTCGGACCCGTCAGTGCCGACGGCAACGGTGGAGAGCATGGCCACGGCAGTATCCCCCAAAATGAGCGGCCGATGCGATGAGCGATCAGACCATTCGCCGCAGGGCGATCATCCACGGAGCCGTCCAGGGAGTCTTCTTCCGCGACTCGCTGCGCCGCGCCGCGATCGCCCGCGGCGTATCGGGTTCGGCCGTCAACCGAGCCGAGGGAACCGTCGAGGCCGTGCTCGAGGGACCTCCCGATGCGGTCGAGGCGCTGCTCGAGATCTGCCGCAGCGGGCCTCCCGCGGCTCGGGTCGACCGGGTCGAGGTCAGTGAAGAGCAGCCCCGCGGGGAGAGCGGCTTCCGGACCGGCTAGCCCGCCTCGGAGTAGGCCGGCTCCCCCTCGGCCTCGGGCTGCGGCGCGCCCGCCGGCTTCGACTCGAGCACGGTCAGCGCGAGCACCAGGGCGGCGCCGACCAGGGCGGCGCCGACCAGGTAGGCGAGGTGATAGCCGGAGTTGAGCGCGACGGCGTGGGACTCGCCGGCGGCCTGGAGGCTGTTGGTGCGCTGCGTGGCGAGGGTGGCGAGCACAGCGAGGCCGATCGCGCCGCCGACCTGAACGCTGCTGTTGACCAGGCCGGAGGCGAGCCCAGAGTCGCTCTGGGTGGCGCCCGACATCGCCAGGTTCATCAGCGAGGGGAAGCCGAGACCTGCGCCGGCGCCGAGCAGGACCATCGGCGGCACCAGGTCGGCCACGAAGCTGCCGTCCACCGGGGTGCGGGCGAAGAGCAGCAGGCCGAGGCCGATCAGCACCAGGCTGGGGATCAGGGTGGCGCGGGGGCCGAAGCGCATCACCAGGCGGTCGGAGACGCGCAGCGACATCGCACCCATGACGATCGTCGCCGGCAGGAAGGCGAGTCCGACGCCGAGCGGGTCGTAGCCGAGGATCTGCTGCATGTAGAGGGCGCCGAGGAAGAACATCCCGAACATCCCGGCGACAAGCAGCGCCTGGATCACATTGGCTCCGGCGACGTTCCGGGAACGAAACAGCCTCAAAGGCATCAGCGGATTGGGGATCCGCGCCTGCCGGACCACGAAGGCGGCGAGGAGGGCGAGCGAGACGCCACCGAGAAGCAGCGTGTGGACTGAGATCCAGCCGTGCTGGGTGATCCCGAGGATCGTGTAGACGCCGAGCATCAGCCCCGCGGTGAGCATCAGGGCGCCCGGGATGTCGGCACCGGCACCGAGGCCGATGCCGCCGCGATCCTCGACCAGCCGAGTGGCGAGGTAGGCGGTGGCGAGGCCGATCGGCAGGTTGATGAAGAAGATCCAGTGCCAGCTGATCGTCTCGGTGACGACGCCGCCTGCCAGCAGGCCTATCGAGCCCCCGGCGGAGGCGACGAAGCCGAAGACGCCGATCGCCTTCGCCTGCTCGGCCGGGGCCGGGAACATGTTGACGATCATCCCCAGGATGACCGCGGAGGTGAGCGCCCCGCCGACCCCCTGGACGAAGCGGGCGCCGATCAGCATCCCCTGGCTCTGCGAGACCCCGCAGAGCAGCGAGGCCGTGGTGAACACGGCGAGGCCGATCAGGAACACCCGGCGCTGGCCGATCAGGTCTCCGAGCCGGCCCGAGAGCAGCAGCAGCCCGCCGAAGGCGATCAGGTAGGCGTTGACCACCCAGGCGAGGCTGTTCTGCGAGAAGCCGAGGTCGTCCTTGATCGACGGCAGGGCGACGTTGACGATCGTCGCATCGACGACGATCATCAGCATCCCCGTGCAGAGGACGTAGAGGGCGATCCAGCGCTTGCGGTCGGCCGCCGCGGCTTGGTCCGTGCTCATTTCCAAGCTTCCTCCGCTTACCCGTTCCGGGCCGCTCCAATCAAGCCAGCGGCCGTGGGGGTGGGCGGTGCCGACCCGCTCGCCATCGATCTCCAGCGCGAAGACGCTGTACTCGCCGGTGTGCTCCGCGGTGACATAGGTCGTCTCGCCGACGATCTCCCGCAGGCTCTCGGCGACCCCCTCGGGCAGATAGGCGAGGACGGCTGTGTGGAAGACGACGACCTGCGCCTCGGGGTGCGCCTCGGCGATCAGCTCCGGGAGCAGCTCCAGGGCGTCGCCTTCGATCACCCGAGGTGGGTGCTCCTCGGCGATGGCAAGCGCCGCGTCGAGCCGCTGAATGCGCTCCGGCTGGTCGGCGAAAGCGCAAGCGCGCAACCACTCGTCGTCGCGGCAGGGCGAGGGGTCGATGCCGACCCGGGAGTCGACCGGCGGGATCCGCAGCGGCGGCCGCTTCCCGCGAAGCTCGCAGGAAAGCGAGAGCGCCGAGCCGGGGTCGCCGGCCACCTCGCCGGAGAAGCGGTAGGCGTAGCGGTCGATGTTGAGCAGCAGTCCCCGGCTGGCGCCGACCTCGACCAGCGCCAGCGAGCGGCCGTCCGAGGCGGCGGCGAAGCACGGCAGCAGGTAGTTGCAGCGGGCGACCTCATTGGTCTGGGTGCTGCGGGCGCGGATCGTCTCCAGCAGCGGCTCGCGGTGGGCCCGGCAGAAGGCGAGCAGCGACTCGGGGTCGCCCGGGTAACGCTCGCCGACTCGCCTGGCCTGCAGGTGGACCGCCGCCAACAGCAGCATCGGCCAGCGCTGGTCTGGCGCTGCCTCCAGCATCATCCCGGTGATCTCCGGGTCGCCGGCGACCCCGCCGGAGAGGCTGCGGTAGAGCGGCGAGGGCGAGAACTCTGCGAACCCCCGGAAGCGGGCCTCGATCGTCTCGGTCTCCGTCGGCATGGCTTCAGGGTGCCAGATGGCCCGCCCGGGCATCTCCGGGCGCGCCGGCGGGAGCGGGCGGGCTAGCTGCCGGCGTCGGGGCTCCGGGGTCACGCCTGCAGCACCCTGCTCCCAGTGACTTGCGCCCCGGTCGCTCGGCCGCGGAGGGCAGGTGTCTCCTTTGCGGCCGGCGGCTCGATCGCCGCGCCAGCGAAGCTAGACAGCCCGCCGGACGACGCCGCGGTCCAACGGGCACGAAAAAGCAACCGGGGGAAGCGCTCTTCGCCTGCCTCGAGCGTAGCCTTCGCCCGAACAAAGCTCGGTGCGCTTCCTGTCGAGTGAGTTACGCCGCTTGGCTTCGCGGTTCCCTCTCTCTCCCGGTTGCAGGGCAAACCTAGCGCACGATCGCGCCCTCCGCCAGTCCCCGCCGGGGCGGTTGCCGCAAACTCCGCGGAAATCCCTCGCCGGGTCGGTGCGCAGAGCGAAGATGCCCGCCGACTTGCCCCTGTCCGCGGCGCGGGCGCCGCCGGATGATCCTCTTCGCCGCGACGGTGTTCTCGATCGGAGCGCTGGGCAGTGCCGCGGCGCCCAACACGGAGGTGCTGGTGATCGCCCGGGTGGTGATCGGCGTCGCGATCGGGCTCGCCTCGGCAGCGGCCCCCGTCTACATCTCGGAGGTCGCCCCACCGGAGTCGCGGGGACGCCTGGTCAGCTTCTTCCAGCTGGCGGTGACGGTCGGCATCCTGGTCGCCTACCTGGTCGGGCTCGCCTTCGACCCCTCGGGGGCATGGCGATGGATGCTCGGCCTCGGGATCGTCCCGGCGCTCGCCCTCGGCTTCGGCATGCTGCGGATGCCGCAGAGCCCCCGCTGGCTGGTGATGACCGGGGACGACTACGCGGCCCGCGCCACCCTGGCCAGGATCCGGGTCGACGACCCGGACACGATCGACCGCGAGCTGGCCGAGATCAAGGAGAGCATCGACGAACGCCCCGGAGGCTGGCACGAGCTGCTCGAGCCGGTGGTGAAGGCGGCCCTGGTGGTCGGCGTCGGGCTGGCGGTCCTGCAGCAGGTCACCGGGATCAACACGGTGATCTACTACGCGCCGACGATCGTCCAGTTCACCGGGGTCAACTCCAGCGCCGGGGCGATCATCGCTGCGATCGGGGTCGGCATCGTCAACGTGGGGATGACTGTCGTCGCCCTTCGCCTCCTCGACCGCGCCGGGCGGCGGCCGCTGCTGATGTGGGGAGTGTCGGGGATGAGCCTCTCGCTGTTCGCCCTCGGAGCGGCGTTCATCGGCGGCGGCGGCGGCACGATCGCCTCGATCATCGCGATTGCCAGCCTGATGCTCTACGTCGCCGCCTTCGCGGTCAGCCTCGGGCCGATCTTCTGGCTGCTGAACGCGGAGATCTACCCGCTGAGCGTGCGCAGCAAGGCCGCCGGGATCGGGACGATGGCCAACTGGACCTTCAACTTCATCGTCTCGCTCACCTTCCTGCTGCTGATCGACGGGCTGGGGCGCACCGGCGCCTTCTGGCTCTACGCCGCGATCGGGCTGTTCACCCTGTGGTTCTGCTGGAAGCTTGTCCCCGAGACCAAGGACAAGCGCCTCGAGGACATCCAGGCCTTCTTCCAGGAGCGGGTGGAACGCCGCGGCACAAGCTAGCCGCGGGCGCGGCGAAGCTAACCTGAGCGGATGCGAATAGACGAGATCCTCGCCGCCCGGACGCCGGTCTTCTCGGTCGAGTTCTTCCCGCCGAAGACCGAGGAGGCGAAGGCGGAGCTGCTGGCGACGGCGCGCTCGCTGGGCGAGCTGGGCCCCGATTTCGTCTCCGTCACCTACGGAGCGGGAGGCTCCACCCGCGAAGGCACGGTCGAGATCACCCGCACTCTGAAGGAGGAGCTGGGCCTCGAGGTGATGGCACATCTGAGCTGCGTCGGGGAGACCCGGGAAGGCCTCGGTGCGACCCTCGACCGGATCGCCGAGGCCGGGATCGAGAACGTCTTCGCGCTGCGCGGGGACCCGCCCCGCGGCCAGGATGACTTCGCCCAGCCCGAGGGGGGACTGGGCAGCGCCGCGGAGCTCGCCGCTTTCATCGCCGAGGGCTACGACTTCACGGTCGGCGGCGCCTGCTTCCCGGAGGTGCACCCTGAGGCCCCCGACCTCGACACCGACCTGCGCTACCTGAAGACGAAGGTCGACTCGGGCGCCCGCTTCCTGATCACCCAGCTCTTCTTCGACAACCAGGTCTACTTCGACTTCGTCGCCGCCGCCAGGAGCCACGGGATCACGGTCCCGATCCTCGCCGGGGTGATCCCCGTCGCCAGCTTCGCCCAGACGAAGCGGATCTGCCACCTCTGCGACGCGACCATCCCCGAGCGCCTCGAGTCGGCGATGCTCGCCGCCGGCGGCGAGCCTCAGGCGGAGTTCGAGCTCGGCGTCGCCTATGCCGCTCAGCAGTGCGCGGAACTGCTGATCGCCGGGGTCCCCGGGATCCATTTCTACGCGCTCAACCGGGCCCCCGCGACGCGCGCCGTGCTCGGGGCGCTGCGGGCCTCGCGGCCCTGGGAGCGGACCCGCGGCGAGGTCTCGGTGCCAAGCCGGGCCTGACTAGACTGCATCGGCTCATGGGCGAGTTCAGATACGAGGGGCACCGGGTCACCTACGACGAGTACGGGACCGGGGAGCGGGCACTGGTGCTGATCCACGGCCTGCTGCTCAGCCGCCACATGTTCGACCGCCTCGGGCCGGCGCTCGCCGCCGAGGGCAACCTGGTGATCGCGGTCGACCTGCTCGGCCACGGCCTCTCCGACCGCCCCGAGGACCTGCGGCTCTACTCGATGCCGCTGTTCGCGCGCCAGGTCGAGGCCCTGCTCGACCACCTCGGGCTGCAGACGGCGGTGATCGGCGGGACCTCGCTCGGAGCCAACGTCTCGCTGGAGTTCGCGACCCACTATCCCGACCGGGTCGAGGGGCTGTTCATCGAGATGCCGGTGCTCGACAACGCGCTGGCCGCGGTGGCCGGCCTGTTCGCCCCGCTGATGCTGGGGCTGCGCGTCGCCAGGCCCCTGTTCGAGGGGCTCTCGCGGCTCACCTCGCTGGTGCCGAGGACTCACCCCCTGATCGATCTCGGGCTCGACGCCCTGCGGCAGCGGCCCGGGCCCTCGCTGGCCGTCCTCGAGGGCCTGCTGCTGGGCGAGACGGCGCCGCACTGCGAGGAGCGGCGCCGGATAGCCCAGCCGACCCTGATCGTCGGCCACCCGGCCGATCCCCTGCACCCGTTCAGCGACTCGGGGATGCTGGCCGAGGAGATACCCGCGGCCCGCCTGGTCGAGGCCGACACGATCCTCGAGTGGCGGATCAGTCCCGAGCGACTGGACGATCAGCTGGCCTCCTTCCTGGAGGGAGTCTGGTCGGGCTCGGCGGCTGTCCGCGAGCGCCCCAGGCCACACGTCGTCTCCGGCGGCGCCTAGGCGGGAACGGCTCCTGTGGCCAGTCGCAAGGAAGAGAAGGAGCGCCTGCGCCAAGCCCGGCTCGAGGCCGAGCAGCGCGACGCGGCGAGCCAGCGCCAGCGGCTGATCCTCGGCTACGGGGTCGCCGGGGTGCTTGCGATCGCAGTGCTGGTCGGGATCGTCGTCGTCGTCAGCTCCGGCGGTGGTGGCGGGGCAAGCGGCGAGGCCCACCTCGACCAGGTCACCGGCTCGACCAACGGCGTCCCGGTCGACGATCGCACCGGCATCCCACCGCCCCCTGCCA
This sequence comes from uncultured Actinomycetes bacterium, assembly GCA_963720735.1. Taxonomy (GTDB): domain Bacteria; phylum Actinomycetota; class Thermoleophilia; order Solirubrobacterales; family 70-9; genus JBBRHQ01. The sequence continues at coordinate 5,381 of CAVRGL010000009.1, read as the reverse complement.
AGACGACCAACCTGAAGCTGGCGGCGAAGAAGGCCGGCTGCGTGCTGCGACTGCACCTCCGCGACGAGGGTCATCACCACGTGTCCCCTGGGACCACCGTCAAGTACGACACCAACCCGCCGACCTCGGGAGATCACGTCGAGCCTCCCGACCAGCAGGCCGACGGCGCCTACAGCGAGGAGCCGGCGGCGATCGACTTCGTCCATTCGCTCGAGCACGGCCGGCTGGAGATCCAGTACGACCCCAGCCTGCCCGAGCGCGACCAGCTCGAGCTGAAGGGGCTCTACGACACGATGTACTCGGGGGCGCTGCTCTTCCCCGACTCGCAGATGCCCTACGCGGCGGCGGCGACCACCTGGACCAACATGCTCGGCTGCAAGACCTATCAGGGGGCCGCCACCCTGGACGCGATCCGCGCCTTCGGCAAGGCGACCTGGGGGCGCTACGGGGGCGAGCCGGTGGACGGGTTCGGGCCTCTGACCGGGCCGAACCCGACCGATCCCAAGCAGCAGTAGGCGGGGCCTCTCAGGGCGCCCGGTAGGCGGGGAAGAAGCCGCCCGCGTCGCGCCCGCCGCTGAGCCGCGCGTACTGCGCCGGGTCGCAGACGAGCTCGGAGGTGTGCCAGGGCTGCTCGCGGTTGGCGAAGCCGCGCTTGAACTCCTCGAGGCGGTCGCCACGGGCCAGGCCCCCGCCCAGGTTGAGCGGCAGGCCGAGCTCGGTGGCGAGCTCGCAGAGGCTCGAGACCAGGTTCTTCATCGGCGAGTCGCGAAGCCAAGAGTCGGCCGTGCCGCTGAGGAAGTAGTGGAGCATCCCGTCGCTGCTGGCCGCGACCGAGCCCGCGGCGACGGTCCCCGCGGGCTCGCGGGCGACGGCCAGCCAGCTCTGCGGCGAGGAGAGGATCCGGTCGAAGTAGGCGGCGGCCGAACAGGTAGCGCTGCGGCGCCGCGGCCCTGCGCATCGTCTGCTCGTAGGCCTCGACGAAGCCCGCCCTCTGGTCGGTCGAGCTCTCGGGGCCGGGGACGATCCCCACCTCATAGCCCGCCTTCAGGTTGCGTCGGATCTGCTGGCGGTCGCTCATCCGGCTCTTCGGGGGCAGCTCGGGGTCGGCGATCTGCACGATGTTGCGCTCGGTCGTCCCGCTGAGAGGCGGCGGGCCGCCGAGCCGGTGGCGGATGAAGATGCTGACCAGCCCGGTGGCGGAGAGGTCGAGCTCCGCCGGGTCGAGGCCGATGGCGGCCGCAGCCCCGAAGCCCGGGTAGCCGTAGGGGGAGGCCGCGTCGGCGAGCGGCTCACCGGGAATCTCGCGGACGATCAGCGGGGCCAGCAGCTCGCCCTCGGGATGGCCGATCCGCAGCGTGTGGGTGACACCCTCGGCGTCGAGGAACTCGCGGCAGCGGAAGAACTCGGGCGCGGCGGCCGCCTCGCCGCGGTCGGCGAGGAGCTCCGCCGCGACTGCCCCCGCCCGGCTCACCCGAGCAGGTCCGCGGCGGCGGCCCGGAACTCGTCCGGCAGCACACCCCAGACCTCGCAGTCGGCGAGCTCACCGTCGCGTCGCAGGTGCGAGCGCATCGTCCCCTCGTGGCGCCACCCGAGGCTGGTCACGACCCGCTTTGCCGCCTCGTTGTAGGCGGGGATGCGGCCGTAGACGCGGTGGGCTCCGAACTCGTCGAACGCCTTGGCGATGGTCAGCGCCTCGGCGCGGCGGCCGACGCCCCTTGCCGCGGACGTCGTCGCCGATCAGGGCGCCGAGCTCGGGGGCGGTCTGGCGCCCGAGGCCGTAGAGCGCGGTGAAGCCGACCGGCTCCTCGTGGCCCTCGACGACGATCGCGTACTTGCGGTCCTCGCCGTCTGCCTCGATCGCCCTCGCAACCCAGGCGTGCGCCTGCTCCTCGGAGAAGGAATCGCGCTGCTCCATCAGCGTCCTGGTCGCCTCGGGGTTGTTGAACCAGCGGTGCACCGCCGCGGCGTCGCCGGGCTCGAATCGGCGCAGGCTGACGGCGGGCTCGCTCATCGCGCAGACCCTAGTCGCTCCCCACCCGGGTGCCGAACTGGGGGGTTTGGTGGTCAATCGGGGGCGAGGCCCTGTCCGCTGACGATCAGGCCGACGGTTCGCGCCAGGATCCGCAGGTCGAGCCCGAGGCCGCGGTGCTCGACGTAGAAGAGGTCGAGCTCGATCCGCTCCTCCCAGGGGATCCCGGCGCGGCCCTTGACCTGCGCCCAGCCGGTGATCCCGGGCCTCACCTCGTGGCGACGGCGCTGGCGCGGCGTGTAGCCGTCCACCTGGGCGGGAATCGTCGGGCGCGGGCCGACCAGGGCCATCTCGCCGCGCAGCACGTTGATCAGGTTGGGGACCTCGTCGAGCGAGGTGCGGCGCAGGAAGCGGCCCGGCCTGGTGACGCGGGGGTCGTCACGGCCGACCGCGGTGCCGACCCCGACCGGGTCCGAGCCGGCGACCATCGTCCGCAGCTTCAGCAGCTCGAACTCGCGCCCGTCGAGGCCGACGCGTCGCTGGCGGTAGATCACCGGGCCGCGGCTGTCGAGCCGGATCCAGACGGCGGCGATCGCCAGCAGCGGCGAGACCAGGAGCAGGATCAGGGCCGCCAGGGCGGCGTCGAGGGCACGGCTCACCGGGTGCCCTCGGCCTTCTCCCAGGCCGCCGGCGGACCCTGGCGCATCCGGTCCCAGAGCCCGAGGGCGATCGAGGCGGTGACCATCACGTAGTAGCGGCAGATCCGCAGCGGCGCCAGGGGCAGCAGCGGCGCCAGCAGCGCCGCTGCGATCAGCGCCGCCTGCAGGGCGAGGGTCACCGAGTACATGGCGCCGTGGCCGAGCAGCGCGAGGTTGGTGGCCAGCGCCAGCACATGGAGCAGCGGGGTCGCGTAGCGGAGGATCCGATGGGAGGCGATCTGGAAGCCGTAGAGCGCCCCGTAGCCGCGCGGCGAGACCATCCCTTCGCCGATCACGATGTCCCAGAGGCCGACCATCATCCGCCGCTTGCGGCGCAGCTCGCCCCCCAGGGTGGGGACCATCTTCTCCGCGGCCCGGGCCGCCGGAGCGTAGACCGAGCGCAGCCCGCGCTTGGCCAGCCCGAACGGGAAGGAGAGATCGTGGCTGCCGGAGGGCCGCAGCGGGATGTAGGCATCGCGCCGGACCGCGTAGATCCCACCGTTGCCGGCGGTGATCCCGCCGAGCCCCGACTCGAGGCGGCGGACCGCCATCTCGTAGCGCCAGTAGGCGCCCTCGAGGTTCTCGCCTCCGGCGCCGGTGAAGCGGACCTGACCGCAGGCGTAGCCGACTCCGTCGGCGCCAGGGCCGCGACCAGGGCGCGAAGCGCTCCGTCCTCCCAGAGGCAGTTGGCGTCCGAGAAGGCGAGGACGGCCCCCGTGGCGGCCTCGGCGGAGGCGTTCTGGGCCTCCACCTTGCCGCCGCGGGGCAGGTCGAGGACGTGATCGGCGCCGGCATCCCGGGCCCGCTCGACGGTCGCGTCGGAGGAGCCGTCTGAGGCGACGATCACCTCGAGCAGCCGGCGGGGATAGTCGAGGGCGAGGGCGTTGGCGACCTTGGCGGCGATCACCTCCTCCTCGTCGTGGGCGGCGACGATCAGCGAGACGCTCGGCAGGGAGTCGTCCTCGAGCGGCGCGGACTCCCGCGGTGTCGGCGCAGTCGGCTCAGCAGCCACAGCGCCAGCGGGTAGCCGAGGTGGGTGTAGAGGATCAGCGCCACCGATCCCCAGAAGACCGCTTCCAGCAGGGTCGAGATCATCGCCGTTCGGGAGCCAGCTCCCGGTAGAGCTCCATGGTCCGCGCGGCGACGGCGTCCCAGGAGAAGGGCCCCTCGGCGGCCCGGCGGGCGGCGCTCGCCGAGCTCGGCCCTCGCCCCCTCGTCGCAGGTCAGCTCCTCCAGCGCCTCGGCGAGCCCGGCCGGATCCTCGGGCGCGACGATGCGGGCGGCGCCGTGCTCGGAGGCGAGCTCGGGGAAGCCGCCGACCGAGGAGAGCAGCATCGGCTTGCCGAAGGCGAGGGCCGTGTAGACGACGCCGGAGTGCTCGCCGTCGCGGTAGGGAAGGGCGATCAGGTCGGCGCGGCGGAACAGCTCCGGGATCTCCGCCTCGTCGATGAAACGGGGGACGAAGCGCACCCTGCCCGGGGCGCGGGCAGCGGCTTCGCGCAGCGGCGCCAGGGGCATGCGGGGGTTGCCGACGATCCACAGCTCGGCCGCCGCCCCGATCCTGGCGAAGGCCTCGATCAGGGTGTCGATCCCCTTGTAGGGGCGCAGCAGCCCGAAGAAGAGGATCACCGGCCCCTCGGCCCCCCGCAGCTCGGCCGGGAGCGGGGCCGGATCGGGAAGCCTGGCGAGGTAGTCGAAGGCGCCGTGAGGGATGACCCGGACCCGTCCCGGATCGAGCCCGACCTGCTCGCGGAGCCGCGCGGCACCGTGCTCGGAATGGGCGATGACCGCGTCCATCGCGCCGAATGCTCGCCGGGCGGCGAGCAGCCTGGCGCGGCTCGGCTTCGCGGGGAGGATGTAGTGGGCGGTCATCACCCGCGGTTGGGCGCGGTCCGCGGGAAGCAGCGATGGGTCGAGGGCCGGCAGGGTGAGCCACTGGTGGTGGACCAGGTCGGCTCCCGCCACCGCGCCGCGCAGACGGAGCATGTCGGGCAGGTGCTCGGCGATCTTCACGGCGCGCCGCGCCGGCGCATGGAGCCCGCGGGCCGCGGCGCGGCGATAGAAGAGCTCGCGGACCCGGTATCCGTCCGCCTCGGGCACCGGGCCGTAGAGGAAACGGCTGGTCAGCAGCTCGACCTCGGCGCCGGCTCGGACCAGGGCCGCCGCCAGGGCACGGTCGTAGGGCGGCGTGAACGCCGAGGGGTCGACGAGCGAAACGCGCATCAGCGCCGATTATGGTGGCGGTTGGTGGAGCCGGACCTCTCCTACTGCGTGGTGAACACGAATGGCCGCGAGTACCTGCTCGCCTGCCTGGAGGCGATCGAGCGCGCCAACCCGGCGGGCCTCGGGCGGGAGATCCTCGTCCTCGACAACGCCTCCGAGGACGGCTCGGCGGAGGCCGTGCGCTCGCTCGATCTGCCCGACTGCCGCCTGATCGCGCTGCAGCGCCGCAGTGGCAAGGCCGAGAACGACTCGACCCTGCTTCGGGCCGCGCGGGGCCGTACTGCCTGCTGCTGAACGAGGACTCCGAGCTTCTGCCCGGGGCCCCGGCGGCCCTGCTCGAGGCCCTCGAAGCGGAGCCTCAGGCGGCCGCGGGAGGCGCAGCTGCTCGATCCCGGTGGGAAGCCGGTTCCCTGCGCCTGGCGCTTCCCCGGAGTCGGCACGGCGCTGGCCGGGGCGCTGTTCCTGCACAGCCGGCTGACCGTGCAGAGCCG
>CAVRGL010000008.1:237500-324939 GCA_963720735.1 uncultured Actinomycetes bacterium | reverse complement strand
TGGCTATACGGTTCGCTGATCATGTCCGGGTCCTTCGCGCAGCGGCTGCGGCAAGTGTCGAGCCGAGGCCGGACGATCGGGTGAGCCGCGACCCGGCCAACCCCGGCGCCAAAGAGCGGATCCGCGTCGTGGTGATGATCGACTCGATCGCCCGCCCCGGAGGGGGAGAGAGGCTGGCGGTGGAGAACGCGATCCTGCTCGACCCCGATCGGTTCGAGCGCACCCTCTGCATAACCCGCTGGCAGGATGGCCTCGAAAGGACCGAGCCGGCCGCCTCGATCCTCGCCCGCCTGGGGGAGGCCGGGGTGCGGGTGCTCCGGCTGAGGCGCTCCTCCCGCATGGCGCTCTGGTCCTGGGCCCCTCTGCTGCGGGCCCTGCGGCGGGAGCGGGTCGATGTCCTGCACGGCCACTTGTTCGGATCGAACCTGTGGGCGGTGATCCTCGGGCGCCTGACCCGCACGCCGGTCATCGTCGCCCACGAGCACATGTGGGCCTACGGTGGCAACCGGATCCGACCGCTGCTCGACCGCGACCTGATCGCCCGCTTCTCGGATGCCTTCATTGCGGTCTCCGAGGAGGGCCGGCGGAGGATGATCGAGGTGGAGCGGATCGACCCGAGCCGGATCACCGTGATCCCCAACGGGATCGCGGGCTTCGCGCCAGGCGACGGGGCCCGGGTCCGGGAGGAGCTCGCGATCGGGCCCGCAGAGCCGCTGATCGGCAGCGTCGGTCACCTGAGGCCGGAGAAGGCATTCGAGGTGCTGATCGAGGCGCTCGCCCTGCTCAGGGACGAGGGTCGCCCTGCGACTGCCCTGATCGCCGGCGAGGGCCCCGAGCGCGGACTGCTCGAGAGCCTGATCGCCAATCGCGGCCTGGCGGGCCGGGTGCGGCTCCTGGGGGCCCGCTCCGACGTTCCCGACCTGCTGGCTGCGCTCGACGTCGCCGTCTGCTGCTCGGAGTTCGAGGGCGGGCCGCTGTCGGTGATGGAGTACATGGAGGCGGGCCTGCCGGTGGTCGCCTCGGATGTCGGCGGCCTGCCCGAGCTGGTCGTGGACGGGGAGTCGGGCATCCTGGTGCCCGCACGCGACGCGGCGGCGCTGGCCGCGGCGCTCGGCGAGCTGATCGGCGACCCCGAGAGGCGGCTGCGGATGGGGGAGAGGGGGCAGCAGCTGCGGAGGGAGCGCTGGAGCCTCGAGGCCTGGGCGGGACGGATCGAGGCCCTCTACCTCGAGCTGCTCTCCCGGAGTCGCGGCTGAGAGCGGACGGCTCAGCGCTCCGTCGCCGTTCCCGGCGTCGCCCCGGCCCCGCTCCTGGCGATCGCCCAGAGCGCCGGACAGAGGGCGATCAGCAGCCAGAGATGCTTGGCCGACTCCTCGGATATGAAGAAGTCGGATGCGAGCACCGAGATCAGCGCGATCGCCACCCCGCCGGCGATCACCGCGAGGTCCTCGCGCCCCTCGCGGAAGAACCGCCGGTTGGCCCGGATCGCCGCGGCGAGGGCCGAGAGGACCAACCCCAGGAACAGGGCGAGGCCTACGATTCCCAGCTCCGCCCAGATCTCCAGGTAGGAGTTGTGGGCGACACTGGGATTGTCGGCCAAGTCGGTCCTCACCGTCGCCGCCCCGGGCCGGATCTGGTAATGGATCGAGGAGGTCTGGAAGTTGCCGACGCCGATCCCGGCGATCGGCTTGTCCTCGACCATCCTCCAGCCGATCTTCCAGATGTCCGTGCGGCCGCTGCCGCCGTCGTTGGCGACGATCCGGTCACGGGCATCTGAGGGCGCGAGCACCCCTATGTAGGCGACCACGCAGACCAGCAGCAGGCCCCCGGCGGCCAGCGTGGCGCCCTTGTGACGGGCTACGAGCGGGGCTGCGAGGATGGCGATGCCGAGCGAGAGGAGCCCACCGCGCGAGAAGGTGAGGATGACGCCGAGGATGCAGACCGCCGAGCAGCCGATCAGCAGGACCTGGATCGCGGGTGAGCCGCGATAGGCGAAGGCGAGGGCGACGGCGAGGATCGCGCCGACCAGCAGAACCGAGGCGAACACGTTGGGGTCGCCGACCGTCCCGGCGATCCGGTTGAGCTGCTCGGTCGCGTTGACCGAGCCCTGCACCCCGGAGGCGTCGGGAGGGGCGAACAGCCCGTAAGCGGCGGCGAAGGTGGCGCCGGCGACGAAGGCGCCGGTGACGGCCTTCAACCCGGAGCCGTCGCGAACCGCGGTGAAGACGATCGGGACGAGCAGCGCCGCCAGCCCGTAGCGGAACATCTGCGCGATCGCCACCGAGGTCGACTCGGCCCAGAGCAGGCTCAGCAGCCCCCAGGCGAGCAGGGCGGCGATCATCAAGCTGAGTCCTGGACTGGAGAGCCAGACGAAGCGTCCGCGGCCCTTGCCGGCGACGATCGTCGCGACCCAGGAGATCGCCAGGGCGAGCCCCAGGACCTTGGCGATCCCCACTCCCGAGGCGACCGTCGCGAGCTCTAGGAAGCTCGCCACGGTGAAGATCGTCACCCCGATCAGGAGGTCTGCGACGGTCAGCAGCAGGAAGCCGAGCCCGAACGACACGGCGATCGCCAGGGTGGGGTCGCGACCGGCGAGCAGGCCGACCAGGCAGGAGAGTGCGGCCACCCCCAGCGCCCAGTACCAGCGGGCCGGATCGATTCGGGCGGCCAACCGCCTGCCTCAGCGGACGCCGAACAGCTTGCGCGGCTGGCGCTGGTCCGGGCCGCCGGTCTCGGGACCCGAGACTCCTGCGTAGTAGTGGTAGTCCTGACCCCCGGCCCGGGGCGCGCCGACGATCGCGAAGCCGACCGGCTTGATCGCGTTCTCGGCGAGCAGCTCGGCGAGCTGCAGGACCCGGTCGAGCCGGGTCTGGCCGAGCCGCACGACGACGACGACGTCGTCGGCATGGCGGGCCAGGGGCAGCGCGTCGACGACCTCGGTCAGTGGGGCGGAGTCGATCACCACGTAGTCGGCCAGCGCCTTCGCCTCCTCGATCATCTGCTCGGCGGCCGGGATCGAGAACAGCTCGGCGATCCAGCCGCCCTCGTAGTCGGCGAGCAGCATCTGCAGGTTGGGCCCGTAGTTCGGCGAGGTGACGAGGGCATCGGAGAGCTCGGTGTTCTCGATCAGGGTGCTGACCACGCCGCCGTTCTCGGGCGTCACCCCGAGCGCCTCGCCGAGCGAGGGCCGGCGCAGGTCGGACTCGATCAGGATCACCCGCTGCCCGGCGAGGGCGAGGGAGGCGGCGAGGTTGACCGCGGTGGTCGTCTTGCCCTCCGAAACCGAGGAGCCGGTGACCAGGATCACCCGGCCGGTTGTGGTGCCCGGCGCATTGCGGGCGAGTGTCGCCCGCAGGGTCCGGTAGGCCTCGGCGGTGGCCGGGGCGACCGACCTCGGGCCGAGCGGCTTGGAGGCGGAGCGACCGCCCGAGTCCCGCGGGATCCGGGTGAGGATAGGGAGGCGGTAGCGGCGTCGCAGCTGCTGTTCGCGGCGCAGACGGGGGTCGAGCGCCTGGGCGGCGAAGGCGGCGCCGATCCCGAGCACGAGACCGGCGAAGATGCCGCCGGCGATGCTCAGGGCCGGCCTCGGCGAGACCTGGCCGCCGGGGAGGTCGGCGAGCGAGTCGACCGCGATCGTCGGGTCCGGGCCGTTGCCGAGGGTCTGCAGCAGCGCAAGCTCGGCGCCCAGGGATCCGGTCCCCGAGGCCTGCGAGGGGTCCTTGGTGATCTGCTGGCGGAGCAGCGGGGCGGTCGCGTTGACGCGCTCGTGGAGTCGCTTGGTGCGATCGGCCACCGCCTGCTTCGCGAAGGCGTCGGCGAGCTCTTGGGCGAGCTGCGGCGAATCGGCGGTCGCGGTGACCGCGACGACGTTGCTCTGGGCGATCGGCTCGGCGCTCACCTTCGAGAGCAGCGCCTGCCCCGATTCGCTGCTGCCGGTGGCCTTCTTGACGCGCTCGGCGACGTCGATGTTGGTGACGAACTTCGACGCGGTCTCCACCGGCCGGGTGGGATCGCTCGAGTCGGTGATCAGCCCCAGGGTGGCCAGGGTGGGATCGGCGCTCGACACCGGCGTGATCAGCAGGGTGGACTGGGCTTCGTACATCTTGGTCGCGGTGAGCACGTAGATCACCGCGATCGCGGTGGTGATCACCGTGGTCAGCACGATCAGCCAGAAGCGCTCGCGGATCGTCTCGACATAACTCTGCAGTCCGCTCTGCTCCTCGGCGGGCTGCAGCCAGTCTGCGCCGTAGTTATCGATCAGTTGGTTCATCGGGGCTTGCTTCGGGGCATCGTTACGCGCTCCTGCGGTATCGCGATTCTTACATCGGCGGCGTCGCGGCCTTGCGTTAGCTTTGGGCGCGATGCCTGAACCGCGCCCTGAGGTGGAGCCGTCTCAGACGGGCGGCAGGGTTCAGGCGGGGGTCGCGATCCCGCTGCTGATCGCCTCGCTCGTCCTCTTCGGATGGTGGGGCTGGAAGCAGGGGGCCTATTTCGGCCCGGTGTTCTACCCCGGGGCGATCGCCCTCTTCCTGCTGGTCGGCCTGGCGCTGGTGCTGGTGCCGCTGCCCGGGCGCCTCGATGTCTACGCCTGGGTGGCGCTGGGAGCGGCGGCCGGGCTCGCCGCCTGGACGCTGCTCTCGATCCTCTGGACACCGACCCCGGCCGGGGCGCTCGCCGACGCGGAGCGGGTCTTCGCCTACGCGGTGCTCTTCGCCCTCGGCCTCTGGACGACCCGGCTGCTCGCCGAGCAGATGACCGCGGCGCTGCTGCCGGTCGCGATCGCCGGGGCGCTGGTCGGGGTCGCGACCGTTATCGCGATCGGGACCGGGTCGGATTTCAACTGGTACCTGCACTCCGACGCGACCCTGCGGTTTCCGATCGGCTACCGCAACGCCAACGCCGCCTTCTTCCTCACCTGCCTCTGGCCGCTGATCGGCCTCGCCGCCCACAACGACTGGCGATGGCAGCTGCGCGCGCCGATGGTCGCCGCCGCCACTCTGCTCCTCGAGCTGGCGGTGATCGCCCAGAGCCGCGGGTCGCTGCCGGCGGCGGCGATCGCCCTGCTGGCCATCCTCATCCTTTCCCCGCACCGGCTGCGAACCGCGGTACTGGTTGGGCTCGCAGCGATCCCCGCGCTGCCCGCGCTGCCTGTGCTGCTCGACGTCTACCGCCACGGGGCCGCCAACCCCGGGGTGGTGCCGCTGCTCCACGATGCGGCCCGGGCGATCGCCCTGAGCACGATTGGATCGCTGCTGCTCGCCTCGCTCGCCCTGGGCCTCGCCTATCCGAGGCTGCGGCTCGGGCCGACCAGGGTGCGGGCGATCTCCTGGGTCGCCGCAGCGGTCGCCACCCTGGTCGTCATAGCCGGAGGCGCCGCCTTCGTCGCCAAGCACGGCGGCCCGATCGGCTTCGTCGACCAGCGGGTCAAGGAGTTCGGCAAGGTCGGATACCCGGACCTGCGAAGCCAGGGGATCCGCTACGGGGCGAACGTCGGCTCCAACCGCCATGACTTCTGGAGGGTGGGGCTCGACGAGGCCGTGGACCGGCCGCTGCTCGGGGGCGGCGCCGGCTCCTTCCAGATCGACTACCTCGAGCACCGGCGCAGCGACGAGAGCCCCCGCGATCCCCACAGCCTGATCGTCAGGGTGGCCTCCGAGCTCGGCCTTCCCGGCCTGATTCTGCTCGCCGCCTTCGTGGTCGGCTGCCTCGGCGCAGCGATCCGCGCCCGGCGGGGGGGCAGGATTGCCGCCGCCCTGGTCGCTGCCGCGCTCGCGGGCGGGGTGCAGTGGTTCGTGCAGGGCTCCTATGACTGGTTCTGGCAGTACCCGGGAGTGAGCGCGCCGGCCTTCTACCTGCTCGGGGTCGCCGCCGGCCCGGCCCTCGGGGGACGAAGGCTGGGCCGCACTCCGCGCCCGGCCCGCTGGGCGCTGGCGGCCGCGCTGGTGGTGCTTGCCCTGATCGCGATTCCGCTGTTCGTCTCCGACCGCTACGCGCAGCGGGGTGTGGCTGAGGCGGCCACCGACCCCGCCGCGGCGCTCCGCGACCTGGGGCGGGCCGCCGACCTCAACCCCTACTCGGACCTGCCGCTGATCGAGCGCGGCGCGGTTGCCGCGGGCCGCGGCGAGCGGGCGCTCGCGGTGCGCAGCTTCCGCGATGCGATCGAGAGGGTGCCCGACAACTACGCCTCGCACTGGTTCCTCGCTCGCGAGCTGCTTCGCTCCGACCCGGCCGCGGCCCGACGTGCGCTCGCCCGGGCCCTGGAGCTCAACCCGCACGGCCCCGAGGTGCTGGCCCTGAAGCGGCGCCTGAACGGCTCGTGAGTTTGCAAATTACGGGCTTCTTTGCCAGAATGCCGCTACCGCGCGCCCTCCGGCAGGGATTTGCGTGGGTTGACTGATATGAGCGCACTCGTCCAGAAAATCGGCCTTCGCGCGCGGTCCGTCCGGATCGCCGTGCTCGGCGCCGTCCTGGTGTCGCTCGTCTGGGTGGCCGGCGCCTCCGCGGCCGATCCCACCCAGGAGCAATACCATCCTCCCACCCAGATCTCGCACGGTGGCGGAGCATCTGGGCTGGAGAAGACGGTCGTCAGCGGCCTGCCGTTCACGGGTCTCGACCTGATCGCCCTGCTGGGCGTCGCCGTTCTGCTGACGACGATGGGCCTGGCGTTACGGCGCCTGACCATCGATCGCGACTCCAGCACCTGAGACGGCGCCCCAGAGCGCAGCGGGCCCTCCCAACTGACCTACACTTCGGTGCAGGTTCGCTCCGCTGCGCGGCGAAAAGGACCTGACCCCACCCCGATCGATGGACGAGCAACCGAAATCCCCGGCGAACCAGGGCGGGTCGAGCAAGGGCCCGACGCCAGTCTCGGCCCAGTCGAGCCTCAGCGCGATCGGCCGGATCCAGGTGATGATCGACGCCGCCGAGCGCTCGGCCACGGAGATCGCCGAGTCGGCCGCCCTGCTGGCCAAGCGAGCCTCCGAGATCCGCATCGAGTCGGAGGAGCTGATCTCCTCGCTGGAGGAGACGAAAGCCGACATCCAGCAGCAGGTCAGCCCGGCCCCGCCCGACGCGACCCGCCAGGGGCGGCTGCTTGCCGCCTCCGAGCAGTCCGAGGGAGAGCCGGAGGCCGAGGAGAACGGCCTCTCGGCCGGCGCCAGGCTGCTTGCAACCCAGATGTCGGTCGCCGGGAGCAGCCGGGACGAGATCGAGAACAGGCTCCGCAACGAGTTCCACGTCGAGGACCCCGAGGCGGTGCTCGACGAGATCCTCGGGGCGCGCGAGCCCTCCGGCTAGCCGGCTGGAAGCCGCGGAGGCCGAGCTGCGTTCTCAGTTAAGAGCCGTTCCCCGGGCGGCGCCTGACCCGGCCGGCTCCGAGGGCCCCGCAAAGGATGAGCTGAAAGAGAGGCGCTGGAGACGGCGGTGGTTGGGATTCCTTCGACGAGCAGCCTAAAATCGTGTACCTCGAAGGGCCCCGCACGCTGGTGCCGTGGTTCGAGCCAGCGACCAGAGCGATGAACGAGCAGCCGAAAACCCCCTCGGGCGGTGACGCCACCCCGAGACCCCAGAGCCCCGGGCCGATGGCGCAGAACGCAGCCGAGAGGCTGGCGATCATCATCGACGCAGTCGAGCACGCCGCCGCAGGGGTGATCGACGACGCCGAGGCGCAGGCGAGGCGGCACCTCGAGCAGGCCAAGTCGCGGGCCGACCGGATCGCCGAGGAGAGGATCCGGGCGATCACCGAATTGACAGATGAGCTGATCGAGCAGGCGGAGGAGGTGAAGCGTCAGGCCGATGAGCTGATCGCCGCCTTCGGCGAGGCGAACGTGGACCTCGGCGGCGCCCCGGCCGGCGAAGCGCCGGAGCAGGCCCCCGAGGCGACAGTCCCGGCGGTCGAGCCGGAAGCCGTCGCGGAGCCGGCCGCGCCCGAGGCGGAGGAGGGCGGAACGCGTCCCCAGCTCCCGCACCTGAAGCCGGTGGGCTCGCCCCGGTCGGGGGGCACCCGGTCACAGCAGCCGCCGCGCTCGGTGGGAACCCGGCTGCTGGTCACGCAGATGGCGATCTCCGGGAGCACCCGCGGCGAGATCGAGGCCAGGCTCCGGAACGAGCTCGGCGTCAAGGACACCTCGCAGGTCGTCGATGCGATCCTCGGCCCGGAGGACTGATGCACGACGATCCGACCCGGATAATGGGGCCCGACGACGGCCAGGGGGGCCAGGGCAACGGCGCCGGCGGAGGACGCCCGCACGGCAACGTGCGGCTGCTGATCGCGGGGCTGATCGCGGTGATCGTCGGGCTGATCGTCGCGGTGGTGGTGATCGCTGGTAGCGACAGCGGTGGCTCGGCCACGACGACCTCGACGTCGACGCCGAGCGAGCCCACCACCACGGAGCCGACCACGACCAGCGCCCCGACCACGACCTCGACCACGACCAGCGCCCCGACCACGACTACCACCAGCACGACTACGACCACGCCGACCACCCCGACGACGCCGACCAGTCCGAGCGGCGGGACCAGCGCCGGCGGCGGGGGCGGCAGCGGCGGAGTCGCGGCTCCCTAGTTGGTGGGCGGGCCGACCCGCCTCAGCCGGGCGAAGACGATGTAGCGCTGCGAGGCGCTGTAGAGCGGGTGGCAGGCGCTCAGCACGAGCCGCTGGTAGCCGACCGGCTTGACTATGCCGACGTCGCCGGGGTCGACGATCTCGGTCCTCTGCACCCGGTAGACGAAGGTCGCGTAGGGCATCTCGAGGGTCACCGGGTCGCCGCGCTGCATCGAGTCGATGTGGCGGAACGGCGCCAGGTAGGTGGTCCGGTGCCCGGCAATCCCCACCGTCCCCGGCTGCCCCGGGAACGGGGTCTCCGGATAGTGGCCGGGGCCCTTCCTGAGGCTGGCGGTGTCGGTTCCCTGGACGACGACCGCGTTGAGGCCGTCCATGTCGGGGGCGGTGATCCTGCCGATCGCATCGCCGGTATCGATCTGGCGGCCGAAGCGAGCCGCGAGGATCGATGCCCTGGCCCTGAGGCCGCTGACCCGGCTGATCGCCCGCCGATCGGCCGGTGTCGGGTAGTGGGCCTCGAGCTCGGAGAGCTGGTCGGCGGCCTGGCCCTGCTGGATCTCGCCGTAGATCGAGGAGACCGGCTCCTTGTAGGCGAGGGTGAGGCCGACGTCGGCGAGCACCACCACCCCGGCGGTTATCAGGGCGATCGCGATGATGTGGCCGAGCCGCCTCATCTCGGGGCAGTCTGACAGCGTCGCCGCCCGCCCCCGGGCGCCCCGTGGCAGACTTCGGCGCCCCCGATGCCCCATCCGCGATGACAGACAGCGAAGAGCCGCTGCCCCCGCACCACCGCACGGCCTCCTACGAGGCCGACCCCGAACAGATCGGCCGGGTGCTGCTGCTCTACTCCGGGGGGCTCGATACCAGCGTCATGCTGCGCTGGATCCAGCAGACCTACGGGGCCGAGATCGTCACCCTGACGATCGATCTCGGCCAGCCCGACGAGGACTACGACGCGGTCACCGGCAAGGCCCATGACCTCGGCGCGGTCGACGCCGTAGTGATCGACGCCCGAGAGGAGTTCGCCGAGAACTACGTGCTGCCGGCGATCCTCGCCAACGGCCTCTACGGCGGGGGCTACCCGCTGTTCACCGCTCTGGGCCGGCCGCTGATCGCAAAGCTCGGGGTGGAGACCGCGAAGCGCACCGGCTGCGACACGATCGCCCACGGCTGCACCGGCAAGGGCAACGATCAGGTCCGCCTCGAGGCCGCCGTCGCCACGCTGGACCCGCGGCTGAAGGTGATCGCCCCGGTGCGCCAGTGGCGGATGGGGCGCGAGGAGGAGATCGCCTACGCTCGCGAGCACGGGATCCCGATCAAGGGTGGCGCCGAGGCCGCCCCCTACTCGATCGACGACAACCTCTGGGGGCGGTCCTCGGAGGGGCTCGAGATCGAGGACCTCGGCTCGGCCCCCGCGCCGGAGGCGTTCCAGCTGGTCACCAGGCCCGAGAACGCCCCCGATCAGCCGCAGACGGTCCGGATCGGGTTTGCCTCGGGACGGCCGGTCTCTATCGACGGCGAGCGCCTCGGGCTGGTCGAGCTGCTCGAGCGCGCCGCCGCGGCGGGCCGGCGCCACGGGATCGGGATCGTCGATCAGATCGAGGATCGGATCATCGGCCTGAAGATCCGCGACCTCTACGAGGTCCCCGCCGCCGCAATCATCCTCGCCGCCCACCAGGAGCTCGAGAAGCTGGTCTCGACCATCCACCAGAACAACTTCAAGGGCAACCTCGACCGCCACTGGGCCTACCTCTGCTACGCAGGGCTCTGGCACGAGCCGCTGCGCGAGGACCTCGACGCCTACATGCGCTCGGCCAACCGGCACGTCACCGGGGAGGTCGCGATGAAGCTGTTCAAGGGATCGGTGACGCCGGTGGCGCGATCCTCGCCCTTTGCGCTCTATGACCGCTCGCTGGCCAGCTTCGGCGAGTCCGGCGGCGAGTTCTCCCAGTCGGCGAGCCCCGGGTTCATCGAGATCTTCTCCCTGCAGAGCCGGATGGCGCGTAGGATCCGGGAGCGCGGCGAGAGCGAGGAGGAGGATCCCTGATGTACGAGATCATCGGCAAGGCTGCGGTCAAGGGCATCGTCCTCATGGTCCGCCTGCGCTACGGCAGGCAGCTCCGCATCGCGCTCGCGCTGGGGGTGGTGGCGACGGTGATCGGTGGCTACCTGGCGCTGACCAGGGGAGAGGCTCCTGAAGGCTGAGCCGTTCGCCCTCCAGCGGGCGGGCAACCCGGGAATCTACTGCGGCGGCGTCGTCGCCTGACATGGCTCTCCCGGCGCTAACACCGCGCCGGCAAATCGCAACTTATCTTGCGTCTTATGGACAACCTGTTAGCGTTTCCTCACATTTTCGTATAGCTTCCCGCGATCAGAATTGACCGCCTAACTCCTCTCGCATGGCGAGCTGGAGGCGGGGGAACCGGAGCGGCCCTGACCGAAATCGGCGGGGTCGCAGGGGCGAATCACAGCCGTGTAGCGCCACTCCTTCGGCGCGAGCCCGACAGCTAACCCCGCAGGCGACCGAAGGAGGTACGCGTGGCGCCCACATCGACGATCTTCAGCCGCCGGAGCCGGCTCATCGGCCTGCTCCTCGCCGCGGCGATCACGCTGCTGCTGCCGGCGAGCGGGGCATCGGCCGCCGGCGTCGGCACCCTGCAGGCCAAGGTCGCCAGCGCCCGCTCCCAGGCGGAGGCGATCAGCGCCGACCTGCAGGCGAGCCAGGCACAGATGGCCGCCGCCCAGCAGCAGGCCGCCGCAGCGGCCGCCAGGGAGCAGCAGGTCTCCTCGCTGCTCGCCGCCGGTCAGCAGCGCTCCGCCGAGCTCGCCACCGGTGTGAGGCGCTCGCAGCGCCGGCTGGAGGTGGAGAAGCGACGCCTGCGCCGGGCGCGGGCGGCGCTCGCCAGGCGGCTCGTGGCGATCTACGAGAGCGGCGTCCCCGATTCGACCGAGCTGATCCTCAGCGCCCACGGTTTCGACGATCTCGCCACCCGCAGCGACTACCTGAAGATGATCGAGAACTCCGACACCACCCTCGCCGGACGGGTCCGCGAGGTCCGCAACGCCGTCCGCACCGAGCTCGAGCGGATCGAGCGGCTGAAGGCCCGCGTCGACGCCTACAACGCCCGCCTCGAGGCGGCGCGCTCGCAGATCTCGGCGATTCGCGTTCGGGCGGAGTCGACAGCCGCCCAGTTCCAGGCGATCGCCTCATCGCGGGAGGCGACGCTCGCCACCCTGAAGTCGAACATCGGCGGCTGGGTCGGCGACATCGAAGCCGCCAGGGCGGCCGCCGCCGCCCAGGCCCGGCAGGCCGCGCAGGCTCAGCAGGCCGCCCAGGCCCAGCAGGCCGCCGCAGCCCAGGACGCTGCCTCGAGCCAGCAGAGCGCCCAGCAGGAGGTCACCCGCTGGCTCGGCGGCCCCTACTCGATTCCCTCCTACATCGTCGCCTGCGAGTCCGGCGGCAACTACGGGGCGGTCAACCCCTCGAGCGGCGCCGGCGGCGCCTATCAGATCCTCCCCTCGACCTGGGCGCTCTACGGGGGCAAGGGCAACCCCCAGGACGGCAGCAAGGCCGAGCAGGACCGGATCGCCGCCCAGATCTGGGCCGACTCCGGCTCCGGCGCCTGGGTCTGCGCCGGCTGAGCGGCCTCCTCGCTCCGGGCCCGGAGCTGGGACCTTTGAAGCGTCTATATGGCGCCTGAAAGGTCCCAGGTCGCCGATTCGCCCGGGTTCTCACGACGTGGGGCTTCTGAAGCGTCTATATGGCGCCTGAAAGGTCCCACGTCCGCGTGGTGGGGACGGGGCTAGCCGGTGGCGGCGATCGCGGCCAGGTCGAGCGGGCGAAGCAGCGCCTTCAGCTCTCCTTGGTCGACGATCGCAAGACCGCCCTTCTTCAGCTTCGCCCGGGCGCCGGTGAGCCGCGCCAGCTCGTCTGAGAAGTCGGGCTCGTGGCCGACCAGGAGGACGTCGCCGCGACCGGCGGCCAGGCCCTGCGCGTCGAAGGGCCCGCCGCGCAGGGCCTCGCTGAGCTCGACCTCGAGGCCGAGGTGCTGCGCGGCGATCCGGGCCGTCTCCGCCGCTCGCACCTTCGGCGAGGCGAGGCAGGCATCGATCGGCGCGCCGAGCGCCGCCAGCGCCCCACCGGCATCGCCGGCCTGGCGCTCGCCCTTGGCGGTCAGCCGGCGGGCCGCGTCGTCGCCGTCGCCGTTCTCGGCGTCGCCGTGGCGAAGCAGGTAGATCACTCCGCGATCCTAGAGCCCGTGGGCGCGGGCCGCGGGGAGCGTTCGGTCAAGATCCTTGCGATGGAAAGCCCGCAGATAGCGGCGACGCGGCCCGCCGCAGGGTGGGTGGCATCTGGCCCGATTGGCATGATCGCCTCCTGCCCGTGAGCACCCCGTCCGTCGCCCATCTCCATGCCCACAGCGAGTACTCGCTGCTCGACGGCGCCTGCAAGATCGAGGCGATGGCTGCCCGCGCCGCCGAGCTCGGCATGCCGGCGCTGGGGCTCACCGACCACGGGGTGATGAACGGCGCCATCGATCTCTACAAGGCCTGCTCGAAGCACGGGATCAAGCCGGTGATCGGGCTCGAGGCATACCTGGTCGATGATCGCCGCGCGGTCTCCGAGCAGGTCCGCTACGAGCGCAACCACCTGACGCTGCTGGCCGCCAGCGACGCCGGCTTCCGCAACCTGGTCGAGCTCACCTCGGCCGGATTCCTCGAGGGCTTCTCGCGCGGCAAGGCGAACCTCGACATGGAGCTGCTCGACCGCCACTCCGAGGGCGTGATCGCGCTCACCGGCTGCCTGCAGTCCCGCTTCTGCCGCCGCCTGGTCGAGGAGCGCCCCGAGGACGCCCGGGCGCACCTGGACGACCTCCTTCAGGCGTTCGGCCCGGACCAGGTCTACCTCGAGGTGCAGAAGAACGGCATCCCCGACCAGGAGAAGGCGAACAAGGGCATCGTCCGCTACGCCGCCGAGGTCGGCAGGCCGCTGGTCGCCACCGCCGACGTCCACTACCTGCGCCGCGAGGACTACGACAACCACGCGGCGCTTCTCTGCGTGCAGACGAAGTCGACCCTGGAGGCGCCGAAGCTCACCTTCGACACCAACGAGTTCTTCCTGAAGAGCGGTGAGGAGATGGCCGAGTCCTTCTCCGAGTGGCCCGAGGCGGTGCCTATGACCTTGGAGATCGCCGAGCGCTGCCAGGTCGAGATCGAGCTGGGCAAGCTGCTGCTGCCGCGCTATCCGACCGAGGACGGCAGCGAGCCGGAGGAGATGCTTCGCCGGATCGCCGGCGAGGGCCTGCGCCGCCGCTACGGCGACCCCGCCCCGGCCGAGGCCTGGGAGCGGATGAAGTTCGAGCTGGGAGTGATCGAGGAGATGGGGTTCTCCTCCTACTTCCTGATCGTCTGGGACTTCGTCCGCTACGCGAAGGAGAACGGGATAGCGGTCGGCCCCGGACGCGGTTCTGCCGCCGGGTCGATCATCGCCTACAGCCTCAGCATCACCGATATCGACCCACTCGCCAACGACCTCCTGTTCGAGCGGTTCCTCAACCCCGGGCGCAAGTCGATGCCCGACATCGACATCGACTTCTCGGTCCGGGGTCGCGAGCGGGTGATCCGCTACGTCGCCGAGAAGTACGGCCGCGAGTCGGTGGCCCAGATCATCACCTTCGGCACGATGGCCCCGCGCGCCGCGACCCGCGACGCCGCCCGGGTGCTCGGCTTCGACTACGGGACCGGTGACCGCCTGGCGAAGCTGATCCCGGAGCCGATCATGGGACGCAGCCCCAGCTTCGAGGAGTGCCTGAAGCCGGGCGAGGGCCTGCGCCAGACGTACGACGCCGAGCCGGACGCGAAGCGGATCATCGACGTCGCCCAGGGGCTGGAGGGGATCATCCGCAACAACTCGATCCACGCTGCGGCGGTGGTGATCGCCGACCGCCCGCTGCAGGAGATCGTGCCCCTACAGCTGGCCGAGGACCGCAGCTCCGCGACCCCGAACGGCAACGGATCGGGAAAGCAGGAGCGCTCCTACAAGATCGTCACCCAGTACTCGATGGGGCCGATCGAGGAGATCGGCCTGCTGAAGATGGACTTCCTCGGGCTTCGCAACCTCGACGTGATCGAGGACGCGGTCGAGATCATCGCCCGCTCACGGGAGATCGACCTCGACATCGCGGAGATCCCGATGGACGACGCCTCGACCTTCGAGATGCTCGCCGCCGGCGAGGGGACAGGCGTCTTCCAGCTCGAGTCCGAGGGGATGCGGGAGGCGATGAAGAAGGTCCGGCCGAGCGAGTTCGACGACATCGTCGCGCTGGTCGCCCTCTACAGGCCGGGGGCGATGCGCTACATCCCCGACTACGCCCGGGGCAAGGCCAACCCCGCCTCGATCCGCTATCCCGACGATCGCCTGCGGCCGATCACCGAGCCGACCTACGGCTGCGTCCTCTATCAGGAGCAGCTGATGGAGATCGCCAAGCGGATGGCGGGCTTCACGCCCGCCGAGGCGGACGACCTGCGCAAGGCGATCGGCAAGAAGAACCGTGAGCTGATGGCGACGATGGAGTCGAAGTTCATGGAGGGGATGGCGGCCTCGGGGACCGATCGCAGGCTCGCCGCCGACCTCTGGGCGCTGAACAAGGCGGCCGCGGACTACTCGTTCAACAAGTCGCACGCGGCCTGCTACGCGCTGATCGCCTACCGCACCGCCTACCTGAAGGCCAATTTCCCGGCGGAATACATGGCGGCGCTGATCTCCTCGGTGATGAACACCAAGGACAAGGTGCCGTTCTTCGTCAACCGCTGCGAGGAGATGGGGATCGAGGTGCTGCCCCCCGACGTGAGCTCATCCGACCACGGCTTCGTCGTCTCCGAGAAGGCGATCCGCTTCGGTCTCGACGCGGTCAAGAACGTCGGCCACTCCGCGGTGGAGGCGATCCTCCGTGCCCGCGAGGATGGCGGCTTCTCCTCGATCTGGGACTTCTGCGAGCGGGTCGACGCCCGCGCCGTAAACAAGCGTGCGACCGAGTGCCTGATCAAGTGCGGGGCGCTCGACTCGACCGGTAGCTCGCGCAAGGGAATGCTGGAGACGCTGCCCGCCGCGCAGGCGGCCGGGCAGAAGGCCCAGGAGGACGCCCAGCTCGGGCAGGGCTCGATCTTCGACTTCGGAGATGCCGGCGAGGCCGGGGGGGCCGCCCGGGCCTCGGTCCAGCGGCCACCGATACCGGCGGCCGAGTTCGACCGGCGCGAGCTGCTGGCGATGGAGAAGGAGACGCTGGGGACCTATCTCTCCTCGCACCCGCTCTCGGAGGTCCGCGAGGCGCTCCGGGCGCGGGTCGATTGCCGCATCTCGGAGCTCGCGGGCAGGCAGGACGGCTCCTTCGTCACGGTCGGCGGGATCATCACCGAGTCCAAGAAGATCCGCACCAAGAGCGGCTCGCAGATGATGTTCGCGACCCTCGACGACGTCGAGGGTCAGATCGAGATGCTCGTCTTCAAGGCCGACGAGGCCGCCAGCGCCAGCGTGATCGCCCCGGACGCGGTGGTCATCGTCCGCGGCCGGGTCGACCACAAGGAGCGCGGCGAGACAAAGCTCGTGGTCTCCGAGGCCGAGCGCTTCGAGCCCGATCAGGCCGAGATCGAGCGCGCCGCCGGAGCGGCGGCCTCCCGGCCGAGCGCCGGGCCGCTGACCCTGAGGATCAATGCGGTCGACTTCCGCCCAACCCTGGTCGAAGAGCTGAAGTCGGTCTTCGAGCACTTCCAGGGCGACACCGAGGTGCTGCTCGAGATGGAAACCCGGGAGGGCCTGCGGCGGCTGCGCTTCGGCGACGGCTATCGGGTCCAGCCTTCGAGCGGGCTGCGGGCGGAGCTCGACGGGCTGCTCGGGCCCGGGGTGATGGCGGCTTGAAGGAACTTGCGGCGGCTGCGCCGCCTGACCTGCCTCTGCCGGCGAAAACACCGCGCCGGCGAGCGCACCCCCCGCCGGGCGCCCCCGGCGCCTAGACTGAGCAGCGATGGCCACGCGCCAGCGACAGGAGAGCACCGCCCGGGTCGGGGAGTGCCGGCTCTGCCGCTCCTTCTGCGACAAGCTGGTCGAGCCCCGGGGATGCATCGAGCTGCACTGCGACTTCCTCTACAGCTACGTCGACATGCTCAACGGCCGCCAGTACGTGGGCTGCATGCAGGAGGTGTTCGCCGCCGAGATCGAGCTCGACGCGGTGCTCGGCCCCGGCGGCTTCGGCGGCGTCAAGATGACCGGCCCGCCGCTGCCCCAGTGTCAGTTCGCGGTCGAGCGCGCCTATGAGGGAACGGGGCCGGCCTTCGACTGCGTCAACCCGCGGTTCTTCGACTGCACCGACCAGGGCCCCGAAGGACTGCGGGCCTTCGACCTGCGCGACGCCCTCGCCTAGGCAGCTAGCCGGCGGTCCGCGGCTCGGCCGGGAAGGGCTTGGCGGCCGGGCTCGACGATGTGGACGGGCCGCGGGCAGGAGCGGGGTCGCGGCGCCGCTTTGCAGAGCGCTTCGGGCCCCTGAACTCGACCGCGTCGGTCCCCCCGCAGCGCGGGCAGCGATCGCCCCCGAGGAAGAGGACCGATTCGCAACTGAGGCATCGCATCGTCTGCATTCGCGGCACTATCGGCAGGCGGGGTGGAGCGCTTTAGGGGGTCGCGGCGAGGCGGACGGTCGTCGCCACACAGACCGTGACATCGTTTGATGTAGTCTTCGGCAGGTGAGCAGCGAACAGGCAGCAGCCGCCGAGCAAGTTGTCGCCGAGGTGACCAACGGGTCCACGCCCGGCCAGGACGAGCCCCGCTTCAACCTCGAGCTGAACCAGGATCAGAAGGACCTGCGCGAGTGGGTGCACGGATTCGCAGAGGGGGTCGTCAGGCCCGCGGCGGCAGAGTGGGACGAGCGCGAGGAGACGCCCTGGCCGGTGATCCAGGAGGCGGCGAAGATCGGGCTCTACGGCTTCGAGGCGCTGGCCCAGTTCTGGGGCGATGAGACCGGGCTGACCCTGCCGATCACCACCGAGGAGCTGTTCTGGGGGGATGCAGGGATCGGGATGGCGATCATGGGAACCTCGCTCGCCGTCGCAGCGATCTTCGGCCAGGGGACCCCCGAGCAGCTCGGGGAATGGGTGCCGCAGTGCTTCGGCACGCCCGAGGAGCCGGCGGTCGGGGCCTTCTGCTCCTCCGAGCCGGATGCCGGCTCCGACGTCTCGGCGATCCGCACCACCGCCAAGTACGACGAGGCCAAGGACGAGTGGGTGATCAACGGCCAGAAGGCCTGGGCGACCAACGGCGGGATCGCCGCGGTCCACGTGGTGATCGCCTCGGTTGACCGCGAGCTCGGCTCCCGCGGGCACGCTGCGTTCATCATCCCGCCGGGGACCAAGGGCTGCGAGCAGGGCGCCAAGGTCAAGAAGCACGGCCTGCGCGCTTCCCATACCGCCGACGTGCACCTCGACGACTGCCGGGTCCCCGGATCGTGCCTGCTCGGCGGCAAGGAGAAGCTCGACGAGCGCCTGGCCCGGGTCCGCGAGGGCAAGCAGGGTCGCTCGCAGGCCGCGATGGCGACCTTCGAGGCAAGCCGGCCGACGGTCGGCGCGCAGGCGCTTGGCATTGCCCGCGCCGCCTACGAGTACGCGCTCGCCTACGCGAAGGAGCGAGAGCAGTTCGGCCGCGCGATCATCGAGAACCAGGCGATCGCCTTCACCCTCGCCGACATGAAGCTCGAGATCGATGCCGCCAGGCTGCTGGTCTGGCGTGCCTCCTG
The DNA here is from genome assembly GCA_963720735.1 of uncultured Actinomycetes bacterium. GTDB lineage: Bacteria > Actinomycetota > Thermoleophilia > Solirubrobacterales > 70-9 > JBBRHQ01. Next base: position 306,597 of record CAVRGL010000008.1, on the reverse strand, counting down.
GATGGGCCGCAACCAGGTCCCGTTCGAGAACGCCGAGGGCTCGATGTCGAAGCTGAAGGCGGGAGAGGTCGCGGTCTGGGCCACCGAGCGGGCGATCCAGATCCTCGGAGGCAACGGCTACACCCGCGAGTACCCGGTTGAGCGGATGCACCGCGACGCCAAGATCTACACGATCTTCGAGGGCACTTCGGAGATCCAGCGCCTGGTGATCTCCCGGGCGATCTCGGGCGTCCACATCAACTAGCGGCCGCGCTACTTGGCCCGGCGGGCGCGGAGCCCCGCCTTGCGCAGGCGCCTCGCCGCGGCGACCTCCTTGCGGTCAGGGCCCTTCTTCTTCGGACCGGGGGTCTCGAGGGTCGCGGGAAGCCCCTCGAAGCGGGGCTCAGAGAGGAACGCGGCGAGGCCCTCGCGGCCCATCTCGCCCTTGCCGATGTTGGCGTGGCGATCACGGCAGGAGCCGAGCGGCGCCGCCGCGTCGTTGACGTGCACGGCCCCGAGGCGCTCGAGCCCGAGCTTCGCATCCGCCTCGTCGAGCACCGCCCCTAGGTGGGCCGCGTCGGTGATCTCGTAGCCCTGGACGAAGAGGTGGCAGGAATCGAGGCAGAGGCCGAGCCGCTTGCCGCCTCCCGCGAGCTCGATCAGCTCCGCCGTCTGGTCGAAGTCCCGGCCCAGCAGGCCCTTGTGACCGGCGGTCTGCTCGAGCAGCAATGGGCATCCCTCGGTCTCCTCGAGCGCCGCGGCGATCACCTTCGCCGCCCGCTTCACCGACGGGGCCAGCGGCTCCCCCTTCTGAGCGCCGGGATGCAGGACGACGCCTGCCGCACCGATCCCGTCGCCGACCCGCAGAGCGTGGATCAGGGAGGCGAGCGACTTGCGCCGAAGCTCTTGCTCCTTGGTCGCGCAGTTGATCAGGTAGACGGCGTGGATGATCACCGCCTCCACCCTCGAGCCCTCCATCGCCTCGCGGAACGCGGCGAAGTCGGCCGCGGAGTAGCGGGTAGGGCGCCACATCCGGGGGCTCTGGTTGAAGACCTGGATCGAGTCGCAGCCGCGCTCCTCGCCGCGCTCCAGGGCCCGCGTCAGGCCCCCGGCGGTCGAGACATGGGCACCGATCAGCACAGGCCGGCGGCTACCGGGAGGCCGGCTCGGGCCGGCCGACGACGCAGTCGTTGTCTTCGGGGATGCACTCGCGGATCGCGGCCCGCGCCCTCTCGGCGTCCTCGGCGTCAACCACGGCGACGGCGCGGGCAACCCCTGCGGTCGAGAGGCCCCCGGGGCCGAAACCGGCGGAGGCCGGCCCGGTGGTCTGGATCTCGGCCGCGGCAAGGGCGGTCAGCACCGGATCGAGCGAGGCGCCGCTGATCGGGACGTTGAAGGTAGGCATCGCGCCAAGTCTAGGTACGGCTGTGGAAACATCCGCGCCGAAGACCATGAGCACAGATCTGCGAGTCAGATTCGCCCCCTCGCCGACCGGGGCGCTTCACATCGGCGGCGCCCGCACGGCGCTATACAACTGGCTGATGGCGCGCCACGGGGCCGGCTCGATGCTGCTGCGGATCGAGGACACCGACCGGGAGCGCTCGACCCCTGAGAACGTCGAGCAGATCCTCGATGCGCTCCGCTGGCTCGAGCTCGACTGGGACGAGGGGCCGATCTCCCAGGCGGAGCGGGCGCCACGCCACCAGGTGGCCCTGGCGAAGCTGCTCGAGTCCGGCGCTGCCTACCGCGACGCCGCGACTGCCGAGGACGTCCGCGCCTGGAAGGAGCGCCACGGCGCGGGGCGCGGCTACCGGGGGGAGCCCGCCGAGGAGGAGGGCGCGGCGGTTCGGCTGCGCGTCCCCGACGAGGGCGAGACGGTGGTCGATGACGTGATCCGGGGCGAAGTCTCCTTCCCGAACCCGAGCTACGACGACTTCGTGATCGCTCGCGGTGACGGCTCGGTCCTCTACAACTTCGCGGTCGCCGTCGACGATGCGGAGATGGGGATAACCGACGTCGTCCGCGGCGACGATCACCTCTCCAACACGCCGAAGCAGCTGCTCGTACTCGAGGCCCTCGGCCACCGACCGCCGCGCTACGCCCACCTGCCGCTGCTCCACGGCCCGGACGGCAAGAAGCTCTCCAAGCGCCACGGCTCGGCCTCGGTGCAGGAGCTGCGGGAGGCCGGGTACCTGCCGGTTGCCATCCGCAACTACCTGGCCCTGCTCGGCTGGGGCACCACGGACGACACCACCTTGCTCAGCACCGAGGAGCTGATCGAGCGATTCCGGATCGAGGACGTCGGTCGCTCCTCGGCGATCTTCGACGAGCAGAAGCTGCGCTGGATCAACGGCCGCTACATGCGCGAGATGGCCCTCGACGACTACACCACGGCGGTCGCCGTCCACCTCGGCCGCCCGCCGGAGGAGCGGCTTCGCGCCGCCTGTGAGATCGCCCAGGAGAAGGCCCAGACCCTGACCGAGGTCTGGCCGCTGATCCGCTTCCTGTTCGAGCCGCCCGTCGAGGACGAGAAGGCGTGGCGCAAGGTGATGAAGGACGGGGCGGGCCGGGCCCTGGGAGACGCCCGCACAGCACTCGCCGCAGGAGAGGATTTCGACGTTGCTTCGGTCGAGGCCTCCCTCTCGCCGGTTCCGGAGCGCCTCGGCGTGGCGCCCGGCAAGGTCTACCAGCCGATCAGGGTCGCGATCACCGGCAGCAGCGTCTCGCCGGGGATCTTTGAGTCCTTGGCGGCGCTGGGCAGGAGCGAGTCGCTGGCCCGGATCGACGCCGCGCTGGAGCGCCTCAGCCGCGAAGCGGGTTGATCCGCGGGCCGGCAGGCGGGCCGGCAAGCGCCGTTTCCCGCGCCCCGGAGCTAAACCGGGCGGCTTCTGCTGCCGATGAGGATTGCGGAACGAACGACTCGCGACGCCCAGCGCCGCGGGAAGTCCCGACTGAGAGCCATGGGAGCGCGCAAGAGCCAGAGCAACGGCCGAGGGTCCTCGGGAGAGGTGCCTGAGAAGGCCGCGGGCGAGAACCGCGGCCCGGCGCCCGGCAGCAGGCTGGCCGAGGCCTTCGAGGCGGTCGAGCGCTTCCCGGTCCTGGTCGAGTCTCGCGAGCGGGTGATGAGGGCCGCGACGGCTGAGACCTCGCGGGTGGGCGAGATCGTCGAGACGGTCGAGGCCGACGTCGCGCTGACGATCTCCGTGCTGCGCTTCGCCAACCGTGGCGCCCGAGCGGCGGGCGGTGTCGCCAACATTCCCCATGCCCTCGATGTGCTGAAGCCTTCGGGGGTGCTGGCGATCGCCGGCACCGCGCCGGTCTATGACTTCTTCGAGCCCAACGGGGGCTGGGAGCTTCGCCCCGAGCACTTCCGCATCCACGCCCTCGCGACCCAGAGGGCGGCCGATCAGATCGCCAGGGTGACGGGCTTCTCCGAGCGTGACGATCTCGCCGTCGTCGCCCTGCTCCACGACGTCGGCCGGCTGGTGATCTCCCGGCTTCATCCGGGCTACAAGCCCTACTTCGACGCCACCTCCCGGACCCCCGAGCAGCGCCTCCGCGACGAGCGCGAGCAGCTTGGCATCGACCACGCCCTGGTCGGCGGCGTGCTGGCCCGGCGCTGGAACCTGCCGCAGCGGATCGCGGTCGCGATCGAGCGCCATCACGCCGACGGCGCCGACGGCCTCGCCGGCATGGTCGCCGCCGCCGACATGATCGGCCACTACTCCCAGGGCGATGCGGTCAACCCCGAGCGCCTCAAGGCGACCTGCGAACGCTGCGGGATCGGCCCCGAGAGCATGCGGGAGCTGCTCTACGAGGTCCCCTACCCGCGCCCCGAGACCCCGCGAGCGACCGAGCCCTGTCCGCTCTCGGCGCGCGAGCTCGACGTCCTCAGGCATCTCTCGGAGGGGATGGTCTACAAGCAGATCGCCGGCGAGATGCAGCTCTCGGTCTCGACCATCCGCACCCACCTGCACAACGTCTACGGCAAGATCGGCGCCGTGGACCGCGCGCAGGCGGTGCTGACGGCGCGCGACCGCGGCTGGATCTAGGCCGCTACTCGATCAGCGACTCGCGCAGGGCTATGGCGATCGCGTTGGCGCGGTTGCGCGCGCCGAGGCGGAGGAGGATGTTCTTGGTGTGGGTCTTGACGGTCTCCTCGCCGACGCCCAGCTCGCGCGCCGCCGCCGTGGTCGAGTCGCCGTCAGCGAGCAGCTGGAGGATCTGGCGCTGGCGCTGGGTGAGCTTCCCGCGACTTCCCTTGGGGGGTACGGCGGGGTCGACGAAGCGGTCGTTTCGCTGCGCCGCGGCGACCGCCTCCAGCAGCAGCTCGGTGCCGGCGGTGCGGGTCAAATATGCACTTGCCCCGGCGGCGATCACGCTGGATGCGAGATGGCGCTCGGGTTGCTTGCCGTGGGCGACGATCCCGAGCCCCGGCTCGTCGCGGTGGATCGCGTGAATCGCCTCGGAACCGCTGATCCCGTTGCCGCCGCCGTCGGCCCAGGGGAGGATGTCGATGATCACCACATCGAAGCCGCCGACGTCCCGGATCAGCTCGACGGCCTCGTCCCGGGTCGGAACCTCCTCGACCTCGTAGGTGTCGGCGAGCACCCTGCGGGCGCCGAGACGGAACAGAGGATGTCCGTCGGTGACCAAACAGCGTGGGCGCTCGTTCAGGGGAAGCCTCCGATCTGCCCGGTTTCCTGGGGGTCGTCTTGCTCCCCTCCTCTCGGGGCCCCGATCCTAGCCCAGTGATGCGATCGTGCGAACCCCGATTTCCGCCCTTTGCGAGGCTTGCCATCCTCCTCCGGGCCTTGCGGTAGAAAGAAGCGATGATCTCGGTCACCTCAAAGTCCCGCTACGCGGTGGTCGCGATGGCCGAGTTGGCCCACTCGGGAGACCGGCCGGTCCCGATCAAGGAGCTGGCCGAACGCCGCGGGATGCCGGAGCAGTTCCTCGAGCAGCTCTTCTCGACCCTGCGCCGCGCCGGCCTTCTCAACAGTCACCGGGGGATGAAGGGCGGCTACACCCTCTCGCGCCCGGCCGATGAGATCGAGGTGCTCGAGGTCGTCCAGGCCCTCGACGGCAAGATCGGCCAGGAGGCCGACGAGGCGGGCGGCATCTGGGCCGAGGGAGTCGCCGCGCTGCGCAAGGTCTTCGGCCAGACGACGATCGCCGAGATCGCCCGCCGTGAAGCCGAGGAGTCGGGTTCGGAGATGTATTACATCTAGTCAGGCGTGCCTGGGTTTCTGCGATTTCGCTTTCTAGCGCGGGTTTTGGACGCTGGGGACCGCCATAAACCAGCTGAATGGGAGACCCGTTTTCGCAGGGCGGGATTAGGAAGGGACGAAAGACGACCGATGGCCGCTGATAGTCCGGACGGGAACTACATCGTCAGACCCGCGCTGGCCCCAGCCACGCGGCGAGTCCGCCCTGGGTTTCCCCGCGCGTCAGATGCGGGCCAGGACGGGTAAGTGACCGGCTTAGCCCATCCATCTAGCGGGGCTTCAACAAAGCCCGAATATCGGAATGAACCGCGTAATGACCCTTCCCCTGAAGGTAATCCCATAGGAAGTCGCGGCCAGCCTGAACGCTCTCGGCTTCGACCGTGACCATCATCCGCTCGCCGTCCCTTCGCGATCCCGCAAAGGGACGGCGGTCCATCTTCGAACCCAAAACGTGAACCCTGCCCGAACGTTCCATCTCGGCCAGCGCCGGACCCAGGCCGCGCCCTTCGATCAGGAAGCTGAAGACCATCGCCCGAACCTATCCGCGCCAACCCGGCCGCGGTGAAGGGTTCAGCCCTTTTTCGTTACGGGGGAGTGACCGCGGGGCGAAGAATACTGCCGCCGCAACTGGGCCGCGGACCTAAGCGATCCGTGGCCGGACCAGGAAGGCCACGATCAGCGCCGCCGGAAAGAAGAACAGGCTGAAGATGAAGAAGCCCAGGACTTGAAGGAACCGCTCAGCATCTTGCACCGCCCGGGGGTAATCGCCGAAGAACTGGTCAGCGACCTCCCGCCTCCCGGGACCGAACACATCCGGCTGAACCGCGGTGGAGATATGGAGAGGCCTTGGTCTTCAACCTGCTTGATCGAGGTCGTCCAGTAGTCGTCCCACCCGCTCTTCAATCTCGTCGCGGATGGCCCGCACATCATCGGGCGGCAGGCCGGCCGGGTCGCGCAGGTCCCAGTCGAGATAGCGCTTGCCGGGAATGTATGGGCACTCGTCGCCGCATCCCATGGTCACCACGACGTCTGCCCACTCGGCATCCGCCTGATCCAAACCTCGGGGAACCCTCTCGGACAGGTCGAACCCGAGGTCATTCATCGCATCCAGGACCTCGGGGTGGACATGGTCAGCGGGCGTGGTACCCGCAGAGCGGGCTTGATGGTGTCCGGCGGCAGCGCGCGAGAAAAGAGCCTCGCTGATCTGCGAGCGACCGGCGTTCTGGCGGCAAACGAAGAGAACCCTGGCCATCAGGTTTCTCCGGTTGGCTCGCCGTGCTCGCCCCGTACCAGCTGGTAAGCGAACGCTCCGATAGCCGCGCCGCCGATCGGCCCCACGAAGTACACCCAGAAGTCGGTCCACGTTCCGCTGGCAAGGGCCGGCCCGAGGCTACGCGCCGGGTTCATCGATGCCCCTGTCACCGGCCCTCCAAAGATGGCATCGAGACCCACCGTGCCGCCAATCGCGATGGCTGCCGCTGCCCCAACGGCGCGGGTGTCGGTGGCGACGGCCATGATCACGAACATGAGGAAGGCGCTGAGGATCGCCTCGTAGAGCACGGCGCTGCCGACGCCGATGCTGGGAACTGTCGCGCCGAGGTTGGCGGGCTGGTCCGGCCAGACGGCGAGCAATAGGAGCGCGGCGATGATCGCTCCGACGCATTGGGCGCCGACATAGGCGAAGGCCTCTCGAGCCGGGAAGTGGCGGGTGAGCGAGAAGGCGATCGTCACCGCGGGATTGATGTGGGCACCAGAGAGATGGCCGGTCGCGTAGACCATGACCATGATCACCAGGCCGAAGGCAACGGCGATCCCGACCGTGCCGAGCGTTCGCTGATAGCTGGCGTTGGCGACCACAGCACCGCACCCGGCAAAGACCAAGGCAAAGGCGGCCAGGCCCTCGGCAGCGGTGCGGCGAGCAAGGTTGGGACGCGACATCGGAGGAGCGAGCGTATAGCTTGACAACTGTCTATTCAATCGATATATGTAGATAGATGGCTGTCGATCTGGAACTGGCCCCGAAGCAGAAGCGACCGGCTGGCGAGCCATGTTGCGCGCCGGTGGTCTACCCGGACGTTGCCCGCCAGGAGGCTGAGCGGATGGCCCAGATCGCCAAGGCCCTTGGGGATCCAATCCGCCTGCAGCTTGTCGACGTGCTGCGGAAACACGCCGGCAAGGTCTGCGTCTGCGAGCTGGTGCCGCTGTTCGACCTCTCCCAGCCGACCGTCTCGCATCACCTGAAGGTTCTTCGAGATGCGGGGATCGTCGACTCCGAGCGGCGCGGCCTCTGGGCCTACTACTACGTCAATCCCGAGGCGCTGAAGGAGATCTCGGCGTGGCTGAGCTAGAGGCAGGGAGCTGTTGCTCGCCGGCTGCACAGGAGTCCTGTTGTGAGCCGGAGGCCAAGTCCGAATGCTGCCGGGGCGACCATCCTGGAGTTTGCGGGTGCAGTGAGGGTGGGCATAGGCATTCCGGATCACCGGACGTCCGCGAGGAAGTTCGAGCCCGCTATGCGTCCGTCGCAACGGCAGTTCAGGATGTCGCGGCTGAGCCAGTGTCATCTGGTTGCGGATCGACGGTCCTTTCCGAGGGGGAGACGGCGGATTTCGGCGCTTCTCTCTACGGGACGAGTGAGCGCGACGCGCTCCCCGATGCGGCCAAGTTGGCCTCGCTCGGTTGCGGCAACCCGACCGCTGTGGCCAAGCTTCAGGAGGGGGAGACGGTTCTCGACCTGGGCTCGGGAGGGGGCATGGACGTGCTTCTCTCCGCACGCCGCGTCGGTCCGTGCGGCAAGGCCTATGGGCTCGACATGACGGACGAGATGCTGGAGTTGGCCCGAGCCAATCAGCGCCGGGCTGGGATCAAGAACGTCGAGTTCCTACGCGGCACCATCGAGCAGGTTCCCCTCCCCGATGACTCGGTCGACGTAATCATCTCCAACTGCGTGATCAACCTTTCTGCCGACAAGCCCGCAGTCTTTCGTGAAGCGGCCAGAGTCCTGAGGCCAGGGGGGCGGTTCGCCGTCAGTGATGTGGTTGCCGATCCGGATATGGACGAGGCGACGCGACGCGACATGCAGCAGTGGACCGGCTGCATCGCCGGGGCGCTCACCGAGGACGACTTCCGCCGACAGCTCGAGGCGGCCGGGTTCGAGGAGGTCGAGGTCAGGCCGACTCACCGGGTGCACGAACGGGCGGCCTCGGCCATCGTTTGCGCCAGGCAGCCGAGATGACCCAGGCAGCCGAACTGCTCAAGAATCCCCAGCAGCTCTACCTCGATTGGGAGCACGCCCATTGGGCGGCTCAGGATGTCGACCTCAGCCGGGACCCAACCGACTGGGCTCGCCTCGACGAGAACGAGCGGCACCTTCTCTATTTCGCGCTCAGCTCGCTGATGGTGGCCGAGGAACGTATATCCACCCAGTTCTGCGGCCTCGTCCTTGCCCAGGACGATGAGGAGGAGGGCTCATATCTCTCAACGCAGCTCGTCGACGAGGTCCGCCACATGCAGTTCTACGCTCGCTTTCAGGACGAGGTGATCGACGATCCGGCGACGATTGCAGCCCATGTCGATCGTTCCCGTGAAGTGCTGAGCGAGCCCTTCAAATACATCTTCGACGAGGCATTGGTCAAAGCCCACGACCGGCTACTGCGCGACCCCACAGATCGGGAGGCGAAGGTCGACTTCGTGACCATCTACCACATGGTCCTCGAGGGGACGCTTGGCCTGGTGACGTCACATTTCCTGCTCGGGTTGCTTCGGGAGCGCGAATTGCTCCCAGGTTTTGTCGAGGGCTACAACCGTGTCGCAGCCGACGAGCAACGCCATATCGCCTACGGGGCCTGGTTCTTGCGGGAGGCGGTGGCCGACGACCCGGCGATGGCGGGCGTCATAAGGAGCCGACTCCACGACCTTCTGCCGGCTGTGGCCGAGTCGATCTCACCCCCGAGCGAGGGGGCCTGGGACGTCCTCGGGGTCGAAGACGGTGCCCTGGCTGAGTTCGGCCTGGAGGTCCTCAATCGTCGATTGAGCTAGATCGACGTCCCAGCGCTGATCACGTAACCCCACTGCTGGGATTCCCTCGGGCGAGATCTTTACCCGAATCCGTCGTTTTCCCGGGCGGGCACAGGGTAGGTAGAGGTGATGCCTGTGGGCATTGCCATCTTGATGATCGTCGTAGGGGTGATCTTGCGCTATGCGACCAACTTCCGCTTGGACATCAGCCTGGTCACCGTGGGCCTTGCCCTGATCGTCGCCGGGGTCGTCGGCCTGGCATTCAACCTCCTGCAGGAGCTCGTCTGGTCGCGAGTCACCAGGCACCGAGAGCCGGGGTGGCGGCGGGGATGATCGAGCTGATCGTCGAGGGCAAGGGCCTCGCCCCAGCGCTGCGGGAGATGGAGCGCTCGCCCTACATCGAGGTTCTGGGCCCCCACATCTCGAACCGGCGCTCGGAGGCGCGGGTCACGGGCATCCGCATCGCGGTCCACAGCGCGGCGGAGGCGTCGAGTGTCGTGCGGCACTACCTGCCGGAGGGCGCCCGCGTGAAGCCCTACCTGAAGGACTCGTGATCTCGTCCGGTCAGTGGGGGCGCGCACGGTGATGATCGAGCTGATCGTCGAGGGCAAGAGCCTCGAGCCGGCGCTGCGCGCGATGGACCGCTCGCCCGCCATCAAAGTGATCGGACCCGACATCCGGACCGAGAATTCCGGCTCGGAGGACGTCAGCCCGCGCATGGCCGTGGAGGTGAGAGCCGAGAGCGCCGCGGAGGCCTCGACCCTGGTCAGGCGCTATCTGCCCGACGACTGCACGGTTCGGCCGGCGCTCGCCTAGCGACCCACCTGCGGCAGCCGCCGCACCTCCTCGACCTCCGCCTGGATGAACTCGCTGAGCCAGAGATCGGGGCTGTTACCGGAGTAGCCGCTTGGGCCGAAGCTGGCGCAACGGCCCTCGAGGTCGAAGCTGAGGTCGTCGAGGGCTCGGTGGGGCGGATAGGCCGTCGCCAGCATGTTGAGCCGCCCGTCGCTGTCCGGGAGACGCATGATGTAGGCGGCCAGCCTGTCCAGGGCCTCCGAGCTCTCGGCGAAGGCCTGGCTGGGACAGTCGGGATCCTGGGCCTGCGCATGGTTCCAGGCGGCGATCTCACTGATCTTCCGATAGAGCCATGCTTTGAGTGTCGATGCCGTGACCATGCGGCCCCCCAGATCGGCTTCCCTGAGCAGGAACTCGGCGACCCTACGCCCTCTGCGGCGCCGGGCAGGCTTGCGATTCCGCAATTTGCGCCGACTAGATCCGCCCGATCCCCACGGCCTCCAGGGCCGCTGAGCGATCGACGAAGTCCTCCTGCCGGATCACCATCCCCCGCCTGAACGTGAACAGCTGATACACCGGGAGGCTGACGGCGACACCGCTCCCTGACCCATGCCCGCTCTGCCGGGTCGTGACCAGGGCCTTATCGCCGAAGTCGAGAATTTCCTCGGGGTCCCAGCGGATGTCCTCGAATGCATCCAGCCAGCGCCGCCAGAAGTCGAGGTAGCCCTGATGGCCGCGATAGACGGAGTCGAAGTCGGGCGGCAACAGGTCGGCGCTGGGGTGGTATTCGTAATCCACGGGATCGTTGCCGGTGAGGATGAGCTCGAAATCGCGGCGGTTGGCCGCCGCGTATGCCCGGACCATTGCGCGGGCGAGCAACCTCTGACGTAACCGCGATCGTGGCGGGAGCCGCAGGACCGCCTCGCTGAAGCGCCGGGAGAGGGCGGGAGCGAGAAGTCGCAGGCGCTCGTCGGCCGTGCGCCGGCTCGACGGCTGCCTGGGGGACCGCAGGGCGATCCGCACCCCGCGCAAGGTCATCTCACTCTCTGCAGGCATCTTCCTGTTTCGGCCCAAGTATCCCGCCACCCGAGATCGGGGCGAATGCAGGATGCCTCGCACCCGGCCCCGTTGCGCAGACCCGCCGGGCAATTCTTGGCAAGCTGTCTCGCCCCAGTGCGCGAATACCGACTCCACATCAGCATCCCGGGCCTGGAGATGGAGATGCCCGACGAGTGGAAGTCGTTGATGCGATTCCTCGAGCAGCGCCACGCGGACCTCGCGCCCCGGGTCACCTGGGACGCCGCTCACCTCGCGGTCGTCAGCCTCTCGCTGGACACCGACAGCGAGGCCCGGGCGGTCCGGCTCGGTATCGACGCGGTCAGCGACGCCCTCCACCAGACGGGACTGGGGGGCTTCTACCCCCAGGGCGTTGACATCGAGCAGCTCAACGACTTCATCCCGGCCGGGCGCTAGGAGCCACTCACAAGCTCCGGGGAGGCTGCTACCAGGGCACCCGCGAGCAGCTGTCCGCTGCCGCGGCCCGGTCATCGAGGCGGGTCGGCGTCAGGTAGCCGATCGCACCGGGGGTCCTCGGGTCGGGCGCCGCGTAGGCGAAGCCGTTCGGGTTCTTCAGCTCCGCCTCGGCCAGGCAGTTGCGGTAGTGGAGCTCGCCGCCGATCCAGGCGAGCAGGACGATCGCCGCGATCACCGCGACCGAGACCGCGATCGTCGCCCGCCAGTATAAGAACGCGTCGGCCATCAGTGAGGTCCTGGTCGAGCCGGCGGTATCCGACATGCTCGTGCCGATCCGCAGGGTGACGACGCCAATGTAGTGCCGGCCCGTCCGCAGGCCGGGGCCCCGGGTCGAGTGGACGAAACCGTCCAGATGGCGCACCATTTCGGCCACTCGTCGGTGCGGGGCGGGGCGGCCGCTACCGTGGGTTCATCGAAGCCGCGCAGGAACAGACGCAGGGCGCTCGCATCGGCCCCGAGGCATCCGCGGTCGTCGGCGGGACGCCGCTGGTCCGGCTGGGACGGCTCGCCGCCGGGCTCGGCTCCGAGGTCTGCGTCAAGCTCGAGTACTTCAACCCGGGGGGCTCGGTCAAGGACCGGATCGGGGTGGCGATGATCGATGCCGCCGAGCGGGACGGGCTGCTCCGCCCGGGGGGCTCGGTGATCGTCGAGCCGACCAGCGGTAACACTGGCATCGCCCTGGCGATGGTCTGTGCGGCCCGCGGCTACGAGCTGATCCTGACCATGCCCGAGGGAATGAGCCGCGAGCGCGGCAAGCTGCTGCGCGCCTACGGTGCGGAGGTCCGCGAGACCCCGTCGATGGGCGGGATGGGCGAGGCGGTCGAGCTGGCGATGGAGATCAGCGAGCAGCGCAAGGCCTTCGTGCCGCAGCAGTTCTCCAACCCCGCCAACCCCGATGTGCACAGGCGGACGACCGCGGAGGAGATCTGGCGCGACTGCGACGGCGAGCTGGGCGCGTTCGTCGCCGGCGTCGGCACCGGCGGCACGATCACCGGCGTCGGGCGGATGCTGCGCGAGCGCTCCCCGGAGACTCGCGTGGTCGCGGTCGAGCCGGCGACCTCGGCGGTGCTCTCCGGGGGCAGCCCGGGACCCCACAAGATCCAGGGCATCGGCGCCGGCTTCGTCCCGGAGGTCCTCGACCGCTCGGTGATCGACGAGACGATCGCGGTCACCGACGAGGACGCGCTGGAGACCGCCCGTCTGGCGGGGATCAGGGAGGGGATCCTCTCGGGGATCTCCGCCGGCGCCAACATCAAGGCCGCGCTCGAGGTCGCGGCGCGGCCCGAGATGGAGGGCAGGCGGGTGGTGACGATCGTCTGCGACTCCGGCGAGCGCTACATGTCGCTGCCATTCTTCGCCCCCTGATGCTCGGCCTGGGAACACTCGGCAGGGTGCTCGGGGAGATCCGCTCCGACGTCGCCGCGGCGCGCGATCGCGACCCCGCCGCCCGCGGCGCCTCCTCGGTCGAGATCCTCGCCGGCTGGGCCGGCGTCCAGGCGATCCTCGCCCACCGCGTAGCCCATGTCCTTCACCAGGCCAACCTCCCCATGGCGCCGACGGCGATCGCCTATCTGAGCCGCTCGGTTACCGGGGTGGAGATCCACCCGGGGGCGCGGATCGGCGGCGACTTCTTCATCGATCACGGCTCCGGCGTGGTGATCGGCGAGACGGCCGAGGTCGGCGAGCGGGTCACCCTGTATCAGGGCGTCACCCTCGGAGGCACCGGATTTCAGCGGGGCAAGCGCCATCCAACCCTCGCCGACAACGTCACGGTCGGATCGGGAGCCAAGCTGCTGGGCCCGATCCGGGTCGGCGAGGGGGCCAAGGTCGGCGCCAACACGGTCGTCGTCGAGGACGTCCCGGCGGCCTCCACGGTGGTCGGCAACCCGGGCCACCCGGTCCGCGTCGAGGGACACCCGGTCGAGGGCCCCGACGCCGACTGGATCCATCTCCCGGACCCCGTCGCGGAGGCGATCAAGGCGCTCTCCGAGCAGATCGCCGGTCTCGAGCGGCGCCTCGCCGAGCTCGAGGGCGGCGAGCAGCCGGACCCCTCGGTCCGCGAGCTGCGGCCGAAGCGCGGACGCTCCTCCGCCGGCGGCTGAGCCCGCCGGGGCCGCGGATATCCTGGGCTGGGTGAGAACGATCACCGAGCCCGACGCCCCCGACGGCCCGATCGAGGGCGCAGGGGCGCCGACAACGGCGGGGGCGGATCGCGTCGAGCGGCTGCTCGCCGACCTCAACGGACCCCAGCGGGAGGCGGTCGAGCACGGCGAGGGGCCGCTGCTCGTCCTCGCCGGCGCCGGCTCGGGTAAGACCCGCGTGCTGACCCATCGGATCGGCTACCTGCTCGCAACCGGGCAGGCCCGCCCGGGGGAGATCCTCGCGATCACCTTCACCAACAAGGCGGCGACGGAGATGCGCGAACGGGTCGAGGGGCTGGTCGGCCGGGCGGTGCGGGCGATGTGGGTGACGACGTTCCACTCGGCCTGCGCGCGAATGCTCCGCGCCGACGCCGAGCGCCTCGGCTATTCGCGCGCCTTCACGATCTATGACGAGGCGGACTCGCTGCGGATGATCAAACGCTGCATGGATGAGCTGGAGATCGATCCGAAGCGCTATCCGCCGCGGGCGGTCCGGGCGCAGATCTCGGCCGCGAAGAACCGGCTGATCGACGCGGTCAGCTTCGCCGAGGCGCAGGGCTCGGTGTTCGAGGAGACCTCCGCGGAGGTCTACACCCTGTATGAGCGGCGGATGCTCGAGGCCAACGCGATGGACTTCGACGATCTGCTGGTCCGCACCGTGAACGTGATGGAGCTGTTCGAGGCCTCCCGGGAGCGCTGGCATGGAGCCTTTCGCCACGTGCTGGTCGACGAGTACCAGGACACCAACCACGCCCAGTACCGGCTGCTCCAGCTGCTCGCCGGCGAGGAGCAGAACCTGATGGTCGTCGGCGACGACTTCCAGTCCATCTACAGCTTCCGCGCCGCCGAGATCCGCAATATCCTCGATTTCGAGGGCGACTTCCCCAGCGCCGAGGTGGTCAAGCTGGAGCAGAACTACCGCTCCACCCAGACGATCCTGGGAGCGGCCAACGCGCTGATCGAGCGCAACCGTACGAACCGCCCGAAGACGCTCTGGACGGAGATCGAGGGCGGCGAGCCGGTGCAGCTGGCCGAGCTCAGCGACGAGCACGAGGAGGCCCGCTGGGTCGCCGGGGAGATCGAGCGGCTGGAGGGCGAGGAGGGGCTGCGCCGCGAGGAGGTCGCCGTCTTCTACCGCACCAACGCGATGAGCCGGGTGCTCGAGGACACGCTGGTCCGATTCGAGCTGCCGTACCAGGTGATCGGCGGCACCAAGTTCTACGAGCGGGCCGAGATCAAGGACGCGATCGCCTACCTGAGCCTGCTCGCCAACCCATCCGATGCGGTCTCCTTCGCGCGGATCGTCAACTCGCCGCGGCGGGGGATCGGGACCACTAGCCAAGGTCGGCTCGCCTCGCATTCCAATACCACCGGGCTCCCGATCACCGAGGTGGCAGCCGATCCCGCCCGGGTGCCGGGCCTCGGCGCCGCGGCGGTGAAGGCGGTGGGCCGCTTTCACGAGATGATCGAGGCGCTGAGGGAGCGCACCGGCGGCCCGGTGGCGCCGCTGCTGGAGGCGACCCTCCGGGATAGCGGCTACCTGGAGGCGCTGGAGGCCGAGCGCACGATCGAGGCAGAGGGCCGGGTCGAGAACCTCGGCGAGCTGATCGGGGTCGCTGCCGAGTTCGACGCCAACCGCGAGATCGAGGGCGCCTCGGAGGTCAGCGCGCTGCAGGAGTTCCTCGAGCAGATCTCCCTCTACACGGACCAGGACAGCATCCGGGCCGATGAGTCGCTGATCACCCTGATGACGCTCCACAACGCCAAGGGGCTCGAATACGACACGGTCTTCATGGTCGGCTGCGAGGAGGGGGTCTTCCCTCACATGCGTGCGCTGGAGGAGGGGGGAGAGGAGGAGGAGCGTCGCCTCTGCTACGTCGGGCTGACCCGGGCCCGGCGGCGCCTCTACCTCACCTGGGCCCGGGAGCGCCGCATCTTCGGCGGACGTCCCGAGCGCAACATCCCCTCGCGCTTCATCGACGAGCTCCCGGCGGAGCTGACCGAGCGCCACTCGAGCGCCGCCGGAGCGGCGATCGCCGGCTGGAGCGGGGGCGGCGGGCCGCCCGCTCCGGCGCAGCCCGGGCCGGCACTCGAGGTCGGGACCGGCGACGACGTCGTCCACGCCAGCTTCGGCGACGGGGTGGTCACGGCGGTCGAGCCGGGCGGGGTGATCGTCGTCCGCTTCGCGGGCGACGGCTCGGAGCGCAAGCTGATGGCCGACTACGCGCCGATCCGCAGGCGCTGATGGCGGCACGGCTGATCGACGGCAAGGCGGTATCCGCGGAGGTCCGCGAGCGGGTGCGGCTCGAGGCCGCCTCCTTCTCGGAGGCCCGTGGCCGCCCCCCGGCGCTGGCGACGGTGCTGGTCGGGGAAGACCCGGCCTCGCACATCTACGTCGCCAACAAGCACCGCGCCTGCGAGCAGGCCGGGATGCGCTCGCTCCACCGCGAGCTGCCCGAGAAGACCGCCGAGGCCGATCTGGTCGAGCTGGTCGAGGGGCTGGGCGACGACGATGACGTCGACGGGATCCTCGTGCAGCTGCCCCTGCCCGGGCAGATCGACCCGGCCGCGGTGGTCGCCGCGATCGACCCGGGGAAGGACGTCGACGGCCTCACCCCGACCAACGCCGGGCTGCTGGCGAGTGGGGCCCCGGGGCTCGTTCCCTGCACACCCGCGGGAGTGATCGAGCTGCTCGACCACGCCGGGGTCGAGCTGGAGGGGGCCGAGGCCGTCGTCGTCGGCCGCTCCAGCCTGGTCGGCCGGCCCCTGGGCAGCCTGCTGCTCGGCCGCAACGCGACGGTGACGACCTGCCACTCGCGCACCCGCGACCTCGACGGAACCTGCGCGCGCGCCGACGTCCTGGTCGCCGCGGTCGGCGTGCCGGAGCTGATCGGGGCCGCCGCGGTCAAACCGGGCGCGACGGTGATCGACGTCGGCATGAACCGCACCGAGGAGGGGCTCAGGGGGGACGTCGACTTCGACGCGGTGAGCGAGGTCGCCGCAGCCCTGACGCCGGTCCCGGGCGGGGTCGGCCCGATGACGATCGCGATGCTGATGGTCAACACTTTGCAGGCGGCTAAGGAGCGCGCGGCCGGCTGCCGATAGCGTCCTAAACGGCTCTCGAATGCGGCCTGGACGGACAATCGGGAAACGGATTTTCCGCCGTCCGGCGGGTGTACTCTGGCCTCAACCCCCAGTCTGAAGGAGAAGTCTCAAATGGACCTAGATCGGCTTGGAATGGGCGAGAAGATCGCCGCCGTCTCAGGACTCCTGCTGTTCATCTTCATGTTCTTCGATTGGTTCAGCGTCTCCGTCTCCGGGGGAGGCTTCTCCACGGGCAGCCTCGGCGGTGGAAGCGCCTGGGACGCGCTCGACTGGATCCCCTGGTTCCTGGTGATCACGATCGTGGTCGCGATAGGCCACGCGCTGATCGAGGCGAGCGAGTCCGACGTCGACGCGCCGATCCACGGCAGCACGGCGACCACGGTTCTCGGGGCGATCAGCGTCCTGCTGATCCTCTACCGGATCATCGACACCCCGGGCGGCGCGAGCTTCCCCGGCGGCTCGGTCGATGTCTCGCCGACCGTCGGGATCTTCCTCTCGCTGATCGCCGCGGCGGGGATCGCCTACGGCGGCTACCGGGGCATGCAGGAGGCCGATACCAGCTTCGCCGACGCCGCTGACCGGTTCTCCGGCGCCCCCGGTGGCGAAGGCCAGCGCCAGCCCACGGCCGCTCCGCCTCCGCCTCCTCCTCCGCCCCCGCCGGCGGCGCCCCCGGAGCCACAGGCACCGCCCCAGCAGCCGCCGCCGCAACAGCCCCCGCCGGGCGGCGGAGTGCAGTAGGGCGTCGCCGCTTGCCCGGGCCCGGGCGGTCGTCGCTGGGCGAGTGAGAGTCGAGAGGATCCGCAAGGGGGAGGTCGTCGCCGGGGTGGGCGGTGCCGTCCTGCTGGTCTCGCTGCTGTTGCCGTGGTTCGAACCGGGCCGCAGCGGCCTCTCCTCGATGGCGGTCGGCGACCTGTTCGTCGCCGCCGCGGCGCTGATCGCGATCGGCCTGCCGCTGCTCTCGGCCGGTCAGCAGAAGACCGACCTCCCGGTGGTCGTGACGACAATCAGCGCGATCGCCTCCGGGATCGCGATTGCGATAGTCGTCTACCGTCTGATCGACCCGATCGGGGGCGGGCGGGAGGCGGGCCTCTATCTGGCCCTGGCGGCATCGCTGACAGCCTTCGGGGGATCGCTGTCGGCGATGGACGACGAGGCGCCCTGAGCGGGCCCCCGCCTCATCCGGCGAGCCGGGCGGCGAGCCCCGAGGCCACCCGCTTGGAGAAGGCGATCACGGTCATCATCGGGTTGACCCCGACCGAGGTCGGGAAGAGGGCCGCATCGGCGACATGGAGCCCCTCGATGCCGTGGACCGATCCGTCGCTGCCGCAGACCCCCGCCGACTCGTCGGCGGCGATCCTCGCGGTTCCCATCGGGTGAAATGCCTCGAGGCGCAGCTCGGCCGCCCGGAAGCGGGTCGCCTCGAAGCCGGCGAGGTCCCCCGGCCGCAGGACGCCGGCGCGGCCGATGTTCGGATAGACCTCCTTCGCTCCCGCGGCGAAGTGGACCTCCGCCGCCCTGGCGATGCCGAAGGTCAGCCTTGCGGCGTCCTCGTCGCTGAGCGCATAGGTGGTCCTCAGCGAGCCGTCTCCGGCGAGCCCCACCCGTCCCGAGGAGCGGTCGGAGAGATGCACGCCGATCGAGCCAACGTTGGCGAATCCAAGCATCGCGAGCTGGTGCTTGCGTCCGGTTCCCGGCAGCCACGCCCCGCCGAAGGGAAGGGGGGTGAAGGTCGCCTCGAGGAGGATCGACTGCGGCTCCCACTGATCGATGTAGTAGCTCTGCATCACCCCCTCCCAACCGCGGACATCCTCCGGGTAGACGGCGCCGACCCAGCAGGCCGGATGGATGTGGAGGTTGCGGCCGACCTCTCGGCCGCCGAGCCCCGAGCGCAACAGCAGCTCCGGCGTCCCGAGGGCTCCGGCGGCCACCACGACGGCGCGGGCCCGCACCCTGTATCGGCGCCGCGAGCCGTGGCCCTCGCCCGGCTCTGCGGCGAGGCACTCGACGCCGGCGGCGCGGCCGCTCTCGATCATGATCCGGGTTACCTCGACGCCGGCTCGCAGCCGCGCGCCGGCGGCGACCGCCCGGGGCAGATAGGAGACGTGCATGCCGCGCTTGGCGTCGATCGCGCAGCCGAACGGGCAGGAGCTGCACTGCACGCAGCTGCCGGCGTTGCGGGAGATCGGGCCACCGCTGGCTCCGAGCGCGGCGGCTCCCTCCATCGCAAGCTGGCCGTTACGGCCCATCCGCTCGGGATCGAGCGGGGTGACCCGCAGGAACTGCTCCGCCTCGGAGTACTCGGCGTCGAGGCTGCCCGCCCAGTCGACGCCGAACTCGCCGCGCCAGCGCTCGAGCACCGAGCCGGGGGCCCGGAAGCAGGTCCCCGAGTTGATCACCGTGGTGCCGCCGACCGCCCGCCCGACCGGGATCGGCACCGGCGGGCGCCCCTCGGCGACGGTCAGGCCGCCCTCCCGGTAGAGGCTGGCGATCGCCTCCAGCGGGTCGGACGGATAGGTGTCGCGGTTGTAGTGGTTCCCGGCCTCGAGCACGATCACCTCGAGCCCGGCTTCGGCGAGGCCGGCCGCGGCGGCCGCGCCTCCCGCACCGGAGCCGACGATGACGACGTCGCATTCCTCCTCGCCCGCTGGGGCCGAGGTCTCGCCCAGGGGCGCAGCGGGTGCCGGCGTGCCGCCATCGGCGAGCCCGCAACGGATCGAGTAGCCGACCCGCTCGCGGACCTCGGGCGAAACCGCGTAGCCGAGCGTGCAGAGCACCTTGGCCATCAGCAGCAGGTCCCGGTAGGGGCCGAAGCGCGAGGTCTCCATGCGGGCGAGGAAGTCCTCGCGGGCGCCGAGGTCGAGACGGCTGAATCGCCAGGGGAAGGGCAGTAGCTCGAAACCCCGCAGGGCGAGCCGCAGCCGTTTCAGGTTGCGGGGGGGCAACCCGACCAGAAATCCGGCGACCGGGGTCGAGACGTCCACCTCGGTCTCGGCGGCGGGGAGTCCGCCGGCACCCGGGGCCATCGCCTCGCAGATCGCCGACAGCGTGCGCCGCTCGGCGGCCGACAGCCCCGGCGGGCGCCTTCAGCCGGGAGCTGCGGGGCGCCCGACCCGGCCGATCAGCGACCACAGCCAGAGGGCGAGGATCGCCAGGAAGCCGTCGACCAGGAAGTTGAGCAGGTAGATGAAGACGTGAGAGTCGAAGAGGTAGAAGGCGCCGGTGGTCAGCGAAGAGGCGGTCTTGCCCGCCGCGAGCACCAGCAGCAGCGGCCGGTAGCGGACCACGTCGGCCTGGGCAACCGCACATATCCCGGCGATCACCACCATGTAGGCGAAGCCGAGGCCGAGCCAGAACTTCTCGGTCGTGTGGGGAGCGCGGGTGAAGCTGCCGATCTGATCGCCGAGGTCGGAGATCACGTCGAGTACCCCGTTCGGGACCGCGATGAAGAGGATCCCCACGACCGCGAAGCTGACGGCGAGCAGCCTCAGGTTGGCTACGACGAACCTCTCTGCCTTCTCCCCACGCATCGCGGCGGGACTCTATCCGCCCCTAATATCCCCGGCGTGATCGACCGCGACCAGGTGCTCCACGTCGCCCGGCTCTCGCGCCTGGCGCTGACCGAGGCCGAGCTGGAGCGGATGGCCGGGGAGCTCTCGCACGTCCTCGATCACGTCGACAGGATCGCCGAGCTCGACCTCGACGATGTCGAGCCGACCGCCCACGTGGTGCCGCTCGAGAACGTGCTTCGCGAGGACGAGCCGCGCCCCAGCTGGCCGCGCGAGCAGATCCTCGCGCCGGCGCCCGATCCCGAGGAGGGCGCCTTCCGGGTTCCCTCCCTGCAGGCAGAGGCCTAGGTGGCCGACATTCTCGATCTGACGGTCGCCGAGGCGGCCTCGCGGATCGCCGCCGGCGAGCTCGGCCGGCAGGAGTACGGGCGTGCCTGGCAGGAGGCGGCGGCAGGGGACGAGCTGAACGCCTACCTGTGGACGGCCGACGGAGAGCCGGATTCCGAGAAGGACGGCGGCCCATTGGCCGGGATACCGGTCGCGGTCAAGGACATCTTCTGCACCAAGGGGGTGCCGACGACCGCGGGCTCGCGCATCCTCGAGGGCTACGAGCCGCCCTACACCTCGACCGCGGTCCGCCATCTGGGCGAGGCGGGGGCAAGCCTGCTCGGCAAGACCAACATGGACGAGTTCGCGATGGGCTCCTCGAACGAGAACTCCGGCTACGGGCCGGTGCTCAACCCGTGGGACCGCGCCCGGGTCCCGGGCGGCTCCTCGGGCGGCTCGGCCGCGACGGTCGCCGGCGGCCTGGCGCCATGCGCGATCGGAACCGACACCGGAGGCTCGATCCGCCAGCCCGCCTCGCTCTGCGGGATCGTCGGCCTGAAGCCGACCTACGGGGCGATCTCCCGCTACGGGATGATCGCCTTCGCCTCTTCCCTCGACCAGTGCGGGCCGCTGACCCGGGACGTCACCGACGCGGCGCTGCTGCTCGCCGCGATGGAGGGCCGCGATCCCTGCGACTCGACCTCGGTGGGGATCCCGGGCGGGGTCGGGGCGCCGCAGCGCGAAGACCTGCGTGGGCTGCGCTTCGGGGTCCCGGTGGAGCTGGCCGGCGACGGGATGGAGGCAGGGGTCCGCGCCACCTTCGAGGCGACGCTGGAGGTGATCGAGCGGCTCGGCGGCGAGCTCGGCGAGGTCCCCCTCCCGCACGCCGAGCACGGCATCTCCGCCTACTACGTGCTGGCTCCCGCAGAGGCATCGACCAACCTTGCCCGCTACGACGGCGTCCGCTACGGGCTCCGGGCCGAGGGCGATGACCTGCTGGAGATGTACGAGAGGACCCGGGCGGAGGGCTTCGGCGACGAGGTCAAGCGGCGGATTATGCTCGGCACCTACGCACTCTCCTCTGGCTACTACGAGGCCTACTACGGGCGGGCGCAGCGGGTCCGCACGAAGATCGCCGAGGACTACGCGAACGCGTTTGAGTCGGTCGACTTCGTCGTCACACCGACCTCGCCGTCGGTGGCCTTCGAGCTGGGGGCGAAGACCGACGACCCGCTCGCGATGTACCTGAACGACTTCTTCACCGTGCCGATGCCGCTTGCCGGGATCCCGGCGGTCTCGATTCCCGCCGGGCTCGCCGAGCCCGACGGGGGCGGCCCGCAGCTGCCGGTCGGCTTCCAGCTCGCCGGGCCGGCCTTCGCCGAGGCAGGGCTGCTCGATGCCGCCTACGCGCTGGAGCAGGCGATCGGCTTCGATGCGAGACCGGAGGGTGTCCGGTGAGCGACGTGCAGCTGGAGGCGGTGATCGGCCTCGAGATACACGTGCAGCTGGCGACGCGGACGAAGATGTTCTGCGGCTGCGAGCTCTCCTTCGGTGAGGAGCCGAACGTCCACACCTGCCCGGTCTGCCTCGCGCATCCCGGGGTGCTGCCGGTCCCTAACCGCAGGGCGATCGAGTATGCGCTGCAGATCGCGGCGGCGCTCGAGTGCGAGGTCGCTCCGCGATCGATCTTCCACCGCAAGAACTACTTCTACCCCGACAACCCGAAGGCCTACCAGATCAGCCAGTACGACTCGCCGCTCGCCACGGGCGGGCGGCTCGGCGACGTCCGCATCCACCGCGTCCACCTCGAGGAGGATGCGGCGAAGATGATCCACGTCGGCGAGTCGGGGCGGATACACGGCTCGGGGGCCTCGCTGGTCGACTTCAACCGTGCGGGGACGCCGCTGGTGGAGATCGTCAGCGAGCCCGACCTGCGCAGCGCCGCGCAGGTGCGCGAATGGGCCCAGCTGCTGCGGACGACGATCCGCCAGCTCGGCGTCTCCGACGTCAACATGGAGGAGGGCAGCCTGCGCTGTGACGCCAACGTCTCGGTTCGCCCCGCCGGAAGCGAAGAGCTGGGGGTGAAGACGGAACTCAAGAACATGAACAGCTTCCGCTTCCTCGAGCGTGGGGTGGAGGCCGAGCTGGCGCGCCAGCGGGAGCTGATCGCCGGAGGGGAGCAGGTGGTCCAGGAAACACTCCACTACGACCCCTCCAGCGGCAGCCTCACCTCGCTTCGGTCCAAGGAGGAGGAGCACGACTACCGCTACCTGCCGGAGCCCGACCTCGTGCCGCTGGCGCCGACGGCGGAGATGCTGGAGAGCGCCCGTGCGGCGCTGCCCGAGCTGCCGGCGGAGAGGATCGCCCGCTACGAGGAGGAGCTGGGGCTGGCGAGCGACATCGCCACCTTGCTCGCCGCCGACCCGGACACTGCGTCCTACTTCGAGCGGACGCTGGCGGCCGGCGAGGCCGAGCCGAGGGTGGTGGCCAACTGGGTGACCGGGGAGCTCGCCGCGGCGCTGCGCGAGGGTGGCACCGGTGACGGCCCGGCCGGCTCGAAGGTGACGGCGGAGGCGCTGGCCGAGCTGATCGGCCTGGTCGACTCGCAGCGGGTCTCCCGCGGCGGCGGCAAGGCGGTGCTGGCGATACTGGCCTCCGAGGGAGGGAGCCCGGCCGAGGTCGTCGAGCGCGAGGGCCTCGCGCAGATCTCCGATGACGCCGAGCTCGAGCGCGTCGTCGAGGGGGCGATCGAGGCAGATCCCGACGCGGCTGAGCAGGTCCGCTCCGGCAACCAGAAGGCGGTGGGAGCGATCGTCGGTGCGGTGATGCGCGAGACCAAGGGACGGGCCGACGGCGGCGCCGTCACCAGGCTGATCCGCGAGAAGCTGGGGGTCGGGTGATGGCCTGGAACGTGGTGATCGCCGGAGGAGGGTTCGCCGGGGCCAGCGCCGCCCGCGAGCTGGAGCGGCTGATGCCCAGCCAGTCGGCCCGTCTGGTCCTGGTCAACGACGTCAACTTCATGCTCTACACGCCGTTCCTGCCGGAGGCGGCTGCGGGCACCCTGGAGCCGCGCCACGTGGTCACCCCGCTGCGGGAGATCCTCCAGCGGACCTATCTGCGGCTCGGGGCGATCGACGCCCACGACCCGGTCGGCAAGACGGTGCAGCTCTGCGGCCACGACGGCGAGACCGAGGAGCTGCCATACGACCAGCTGCTGCTGGCGCTGGGCTCGGTGTCCCGGGTCCTGCCGGTCCCGGGACTGACCGATCACGCGGTCGGCTTCAAGAGCCTCGCCGACGCGATCTGGCTTCGCAACCACGTCGTCGAGACGCTCGAGTCCGCCAACTCCAGCGAGGACCCCGGGCGGCAGGAGGAGCTGCTGACCTACGTCTTCGTCGGCGGTGGCTATGCCGGCCTCGAGGCCCTGGCGGAGCTCCAGGACTTCGCCGCCGACGCGATCGAGGCCTACCCACGGGCGCGGCTGCGGGGCATGCGCTGGGTGCTGGTCGAGGCGACTGACCGGGTCCTGCCTGAGATCGACCTGGCCCTGGCCTCCTATGCGCTGGGCGAGCTGCGTGGCCGCGGCATCGACATCCGCCTGGGCACCACCCTGGAGCAGGTCGAGGCCGGCAGCGCGACGCTGTCGACCGGCGAGACGCTGCGCACCCGGACCGTGGTCTGGACGGCCGGGGTGGCGCCCAACCCGAGCCTGCGCCATCTCGACGTCCCGCTCGATGATCGCGGCCGCGTCCCGGTCGACGAGCATCTCAGGGTCGAAGGGATGGACTCCGTCTGGGCGGTCGGCGACTGCGCCGCCGCCCCGCAGGCGGGCGGCGGGCTCTGCCCCCCGACCGCCCAGCACGCGGTCCGCGAGGGCCCGGTGGCGGCCCGCAACATCGCCGCGGCGCTCGGCGTCGGCTCTGCCCGTCCCTACCGGCACCGGACCAAGGCGTCCTTCGTCAATCTCGGCCGCTACAAGGCTGTGGGCCGGATCGGCAGCCGCACCTTCCGCGGTTTTCCGGCCTGGTGGCTGGCCCGCACCTACCACATGAGCCAGATCCCGGGGACGGCCCGCAAGGTCCGCGCAGTCCTCGACTGGACCGCGAGCCTTCCGTTCAGCCGCGACATCTCGGAAGTCGGCTCGATCGGCCACCCGGAGCCGCTGGAGCCGGGGATCTACGAGCACGGCGGCAGCCACCGGCCTGTGGCCGGCTCCGAGCAGCGACCCTAGGGGGAGCTGACCGTCAGCGTCGCGTGCATGCCCAGGGCTTCGTGCTCGGGCAGGTCACACCAGAGGTCGTAGGTCCCGGGAGCCAGGCTGAAGGTCTTCTGCGTCCGCTGCAAGGAGGGCGTGTCGTCGAAGTGCACCAGCGGGGGACCGCTCGAGCCGACTGGGGCGATGTTGAGGTTGTGGGGATCCTCCCCCTGGTTGTCGAGCTCGACGATGATCTCCCCGGGGGCGACGGTGTTTCGCGACATCGTGTAGGCGTACTCGTATGCCTTGACACCGAGACGGGCGGGTCCGGGGGATGACACCGGATCGCAGGTCCACCAGTGCCTGGTGCGGACGATCCGGTGACGCTTGCCGTGGCGGCGGACGTGCCGCACCACCCGCTTCGTGTGCTTGTGCCAGGCGCAGCCGGAGGCCCCGGCCGATGCACCGCCGCCGGCCGCCGCCGGGCCGACCGGCGCAACCAGAATCGCGACGACGATGACGAGCGGGCCGAGACCGAGCAGCGCGGCTCGCCGGCTCACGCCTTCACCAGCGCGGGCCGCGAGAAGCTCGACGCCCCGGGGATGATCGCCGCCGCGTCCTGCCCCAGCCACTGCTCGAGCAGCGAGCAGTACATGGCGCGGAAGTCGCTGGTGTGCAGGAGGTTGTCGTTCTCATCGAGGCTGGAGAGGCCGGGAAACTCGCCGACCATCTCTCCCTTCGCCGCCGAGCCGATCACCAAGGCGGCGCCCGCGGCGCCGTGGTCAGTGCCGGAACCGTTCTCCTCGGGCCGGCGGCCGAACTCGCTCCAGACCTCGACCAGGACCCGGTCGGCGAGCCCCCGGGCCTCGAGGTCGCGCTGGAAGGCGAGCAGGGCGTCGCCGGTCTGCTGGAAGTCGTCGGCGAGAGTCGTCGCCTGGTCGGAGTGGGTGTCGTACCCGCCCTCGGCGCTGATCGTCACGAGGTGGAGCGGCAGCCCCGCGGCGATCATCGCCGCCAGGCCGGAGAGATTCTGGGCGAAGTAGCTGTCTGGGTAGGCGACCGGGCTGGTGAAGCTGTTGAACTGCTGCAGCTGCTCGCGCAGCACCTCGGTCCGGCCGGTCGCCTGGCGCGCCTGCTTCATCGCCGTGGAATCCGAGGCGAATGAGCCGAAGCGGGCGAAGCTGAGGAACATCTCGTCGGTGACCGGCGGGTCGACCCGGGCCCAGAGGTCGTAGTTGGTGACGCTGTCAACGGCCGCCACCGGCTTCGATGTCGTCGCCAGGGCGGGGGAGAGCTCGCCGGCGAGCGAGAGGCCCTGGAGCGGGTTCTCGTCCTCGCCGTGGAGGTCGAGGTAGCGGCCCATCCAGCCGGTGCGGAAGCCGACCTCGACCTCGCCGATCTCGTAGAAGTGCCGGGAGGTGAAGTGGGACTGGTTGGGGCTGTCGTAGCCGATCGCCGGGAAGACCGAGACCTTGCCCTCGGAGTGCAGCGTCGCCAGGCCGGAGGCGGAGGGATGCCAGTGCAGTGACGGATCTTCGCTGAAGGGGGTGCCGTCGTCGGGGGAGAGGGCGAGGGTCGGCCGCAGCGACGCATAGCGGCTGTCGCCGACCGGGGCCAGCAGGCTGAGCGCGTCGGCCCCGCCCTCCATGAACACGGAGACGAGGATGCGGTCGCTCTGGGCAGCCTCGGCGATGCCCTCCTCGAAGGCGCCGATCGGCAGCTTGCTAGCCCCATAGACGGCGAGCGCGAGGCCGGCGCTGCGGGAGAGGAATCTGCGCCGGGTCAGACCGGTGCCGGCCGGGACCGGCACCCCCGGCTCGACCGCCGGCAGGCCGCGCCCCGCCTCGGCTGCGGCCGAGCGGATCAGCTGCGAGCGGGTGAAGTCGCGACAGCACTTGTGGGTGATCGGGCGAGGGTTCATTGCAGCTGCATGTCGGGGGAGACGGCGATCAGCTGGCGAAGCGCGTTCTGGCGCATGGCGAGATAGGGCTGTCGCTGCCAGGGGGCGACGATCCGGTCTTCGACCCGCTTCGAGAAACCGGCCAGCTCGCTCTGCTGCTCGGCCCGCAGCGCAGGCCAGGCCCAGGCGCCGAGAGCGCTGTTCAGCGCCTCGTCGACCGTCTCCTCGGCGTCGTAGCCGTCGTTCCAGGCGTCGAAGTTGTGGCCATCGAGCGCGTAGGTGACCCCGAGCCAGCGCGCCTTCATGGTCGAGGTGTCGAGCCAGCCGGTGTCGTCCCAGCCGGCGACGTTGGGCGGCCAGAAGAGCTGCTGGCCCATCTGCGAGCAGAGCCAGACCCAGCTCTCGGTGTCGACGCCGCGGCCGAGCGTGCGCAGCATCCCCGCCAGGTAGACGACCGGGGGCTTGACCATCGGCGCCCCGCGGTAGAAGTCGGGGTGCATGAGGGTCGCCTCGAGCACCGGCCGGATCCCGTAGCCGCTCTTCTTGTAGATGCCGATCAGCGCCTTCAACGTGTCCGCTGAGGGCGGGGTGGCGACGAAGTAGCTCCACAGCTTGGTGACGAAGAAGGAGGCGTGCTTTGAGTTCTCGACGCAGAGGCGGCAGGAGTCCTTCCAGTCCCAGTTGCCGCTGTGCCCGAAGAGCGTCTTGCGGCCCGAGTCGTGGCGGTCGGCCTCGAAGCGGAAGTTGATCATCCCGAGGTCGTCGTCCCAGTCCGCGTCCCACCCGGTCAGCGCCCGGGCGTTCTCGCGGACATCGTCCTCGGTGTAGGCGCCGCGGTCGGCGCCGAGGGTGAACAGCTCCATCATCTCGCGCCCGTAGTTCTCGTTGGGGGCGTACTTGTCGTTCTCGATCCCGTTCAGCCACTGCAGCATCGCCGGGTCGATCGTCACCGCCTTCAGCAGGTCGAGGAAGGAGCCGAAGCACTTGCGCCGGAACAGGTTCGACTGGTCGATCATCTGCTGCTGGCGGGAGACGCCTTCGTTAGAGGTCGCGAACCAGTCATGGAAGACCAGGGCCATCCGCTCGACCAGGGGGTGGTCGGAGCGGATCATCCGGTCGAGCCACCAGAGGTGGTCGTGGCCCCATGCGTCCGCGGGGGCGATCGGGTTGCCGTCGCCATCGACGGGTGCGGGCCCGTTGAGCACAGCCGGGCCCTTGGGGCGGGTCAGGGAGTGGACCGCGGCCTTCATCCCCTTCTTCGCCAGGGCCTCTGCCTGACCGGGCCTCGGCCCGAACCCGGCGCGGTTGAGCAGCCGGGTCGCCTCGAGGCGGCCGAAGGGCCCGCTGTAGACCTTGAACCGGGAGGGCGCCGCCGGGGCCCGCGGTCTCTGTGGCCTGGGAACTGGCCGTGGCCCGGGCCCGCGGTCGTGGGACGTCGGTGGCTTGTGGGCGTGGTGGACCCAGTAGGCGACGCGGGTGACGGTGCCGTCGCCGTGATCGACCCACTTGTAGTGCTGGTCGCGCCAGCCCTTCTTCTGCTTGTGCTTGTGCCCCTTCTTGTGCCCGCGGGCGGCACGCAGGGCGGCGGATGTCATTGGAGTCGCCATGACGGCAGGGAGCCGGCTCCGGCGAGAGCCGTTGCCTGGTTTGTCGGTGCGGTCCCCGCCCACCTTTAGGCGGCGGGCCCCATCCCTGGACGCCCGGCTACTCGGGGTGGTGGACCTGCTCGCGCGGGGGCAGGTAGAGGTCGGTGCCGCAGCGCGGGCAGACCTGGACGTAGAGCTTCAGCACCTTGCCGCAGGTCGGGCAGCGACGCTCGGGCTCGGACTTCTCGGAGCGGTAGAGGATCACGGCGACCAGCCCGATCAGGGGCAGGACGGTGCCGATCGCCAGCCAGAGTAAGAACGAGGAGCCCTTGCCACGGCCGATCAGCCCGGTGGCGAGGCCGCAGGAGAAGGCGATGACGAGGTACTCATATCCCATCCGCGACATTCTCGCGCCCGGCTGCGCCGGAGGGCGCCGCTAGCGCAGCCAGCTGCGGACGATGGCGTTGGCGAAGCCCATCCCGTAACGGACCACGGCGGGCTTCTTCGAATGGCCGCTGAGGCGCTTGACAACGGTCACCGGGACCTCGGTGGCCGGGATGCCGCGCTTGATCGCCTCGATCATGAACTCGGAGGTGTGGAACTGCTCCTGTCGCAGCACCAGCTGGGGGAGCACCGCGGCGCGGACCGCCCGGTACCCGTTCGAGCAGTCGGTGACGTGGGTGCGGGTGATCAGCGAGACGAGCCGGTTGAAGAAGACGATCCCCATCTCGCGGGCGACATGGCCCTGATCGGCGTCGCCGAGGACACGGGACCCGTGGGCCAGGTCGAACTCGCCGCTCAGCACCGGCTCGACGAGCCGCGGCATCTCGGAGGGGAGGTGCTGGCCGTCGGCATCGATCGTGACCACGATCTCGGCCCCGGAGTCGACCATCAGCCGGTATCCCGTGCGCAGGGCGGCGCCGCCGCCGCGGTTGATCACGTGGCGGGCGACCGTGGCGCCGTGCGCGGCGGCGACCGCCCCGGTGCTGTCGCGCGAGCCGTCGTCGACGACGAGCACGGCGGTCGCGACGCCGCACACCTCCTCCGGGATGCGGTCGAGGACGTAGGCGATGTTGTCAGCCTCGTTGTAGGCGGGGACGAGGACGCCGATGCGGCCGCGGAAGCGCTCCGCCAGGCCCGCCTGGCGGAACTCGTCGGCGGCGATCCCCTCGAGCACCGCCGACATCTCCCGCGAGTTGCGGGCCGAGACCGAGAGCGCCCGCAGGATCATCAGGAAGAGGACGAAGATCGCGAACACGGCGAGGCCGAGGATGCGGCCGCCGTTGCCGCGCTGGAACGAGAACGCCTCGAGCAGGCGGTCGGTGAGCTCGGTCCCGGAGACGACCGCGAGCCCGGCCCCGGCGGCGAGCAGGATGAGCACGTCGACGTTTCTGAGCGAGCGCCGGCGGGCGATCGCAAAGGCGATGATTCCTGCAGCGAAGATCAGCCCCGCGGCGCGCAGGGCGGTGAGCTCGGGCGGGAGTAGGTTTGCGAGGGTCATCGGGGGTCCCCGGGACGCGACTGCGGCCTCGGCCGCGGCGAATGGAGGATAGGCGCGGGCCAAGCCGGAAACTGCGCCCGGCCTGCGTTGGGCGCGGCTGTGCGCCTCCGGGTCCGGCTCAGGCGCCTGCGCCGCCGTGAGCAGGGGCGGGTCGGCCTCCGGCCCGTTCCCGGTGGGATCGAATCCAGCCGGTGGCCTCGCTGACGGCGATCGCCGCCAGCGGCATCACCAGGGTCATGAGGATCTCGTTGCGGCGGGGGGCTGCGAGGCTGACCGCGCCGACCCCGGTTATCGTCGCCAGGGGAATGGCGAAGGCGATCGCCTCCCATCGCCGCCGCCAGGCGAGCAGTCCGAGCCCGGCCAGGCCGAAGAGCACGAGCAGGCGTTGGGCAAGGCGACCCGCCGGGCTCTCGATCGCCGACCCGACCCCGCTGCCCCACATCCGCCCGACCTTCCTGGCCAGCATCGCCGCGTAGTCGAGCGGGTGGTCGGTGATGTCGTCGCGGAGCGCCTGCTTGCCGATCTTGCCGAGGGCGCTGTCCCGGGGGAGATCGTGATAGCGGCGCGCGACCCGGTCGAACAGCGGCACGGGGTTGACCCGGTCGAGCGCCGCCGAGCCCGGCTCGAGGTCGCGCCCCAGGTAGCGCGCGGCGAGGATCGCCTTGACCCGCTGGTAGTCGCCGTCCGCCCGCAGGAAGGTGCCGACGTAGAGCGCCTTGCCGCCGCCGGTCGAGAGCGGCACGAAGCGGTCGAGGACGACGTAGTTGCGCACCGTCCAGGGCAGCACAGGGACCAGGAAGGCGAGCACCAGCGCAGCGACGGCCAGCGCCCCGGCGCGCGGGCCACGGCGGCGCCACTCGCGGATCAGCGCAAACACCGCGAAGGCGGCGCCGACCGCCAGGTACTCGGGCCGGATCAGCGCGGTCAGCCCGAAGAGGAAGCCGGGGAGCAGCCATGCGGTTGGGCTGCGTCGGTCGTCGGCCCAGAGGAAGGCGAGCACCGCGGCGGGCAGCGTGAGCAGCGCCGGCGGTTCGCTGAGTATCTCGCCGGTGCTGTGGATGAACGGGGGATAGACGGCGACGCCGGCAGCGGCGAGCAGTCCGGTCGTCCGCGTGCCCAGCCTGAGCCCGAGGAGGAAGACGACGACGATCCCGAGACAGCCGAGGATCGTGTTGAGGATCCGCACCGTGCCCTCGCGCACCCCGCCGGTCGCGTAGAAGGAGGCGGCGTAGAGCAGCGGGGCGCCCGGCGACCAGTCGCTGGTGTTCTGGAAGCCGGGACTGCCGTAGGTGCCGTCCTCATAGAGGGAGCGCGAGAGGTCGAGGTAGGCGGCGGCGTCATCCACGGGGTCGGTCACCGGGTTGACGACGCGATCGGCCCGCAGGGCAAAGCCGACGAGGAGGATCAGGGCCAGGAGGATCACCGTGCGGCGCCCGTAGCGCTCCGGGATCCCGCGGACCCAGCCGCTGGTCGAGTCGAGGACGCTGGCCACGAGCGGCCAGGCTAGACGGTCGGTCGGGGGCCGGTCTCGGGCGCCGGCAGCCGGCGCCGCAGCGCCTCGAGGCAGAAGAGCACGCCGGTTCCGGCCAGCGGGGCCACCAGCGGCACAGCGATCAGCACCCGGCGCGGCGAGGCGACCAGGAGGAGGCCGATCAGCGTGATCGAGAGCAGGATCCCCCCGATCAGCAGGGCCTCGAAGCGCCTCGCCGCGATCAGCGCCGCGAGGCCGATCGCGCCGAAGCCGATCAGCAGGAAATGGAGCAGGGCCCAGGCGGGCTCGCGCATCACGCTGCGGGGGCCGTGCAGCCAGAGCAGGTTGAGCTTGTTGGCGAGAAACCCGGCGTAGCGCCACGGGTGCTTCGTGATGTCGTTCCAGAGCTGATCCCGGCCCATCCGCGCCAGGGCGACGTCACTGTCCACTCCGGGGTGGCGCTGGGCGGCCAGCGTCGCGAGGATCCGCTCCAGCGTCGGTTGCTCGGGCGCGGCCGTGCGCTGCGAGAGCGCCTGCCGCGGGTTGCCGGTGCCGGGCGGGCGGGGTTGTGAGAGCAGGATGCGAGGGTCCTGACCGTCCGGGGGCGGCGCCGGGCCGCCCGCCATCAGCTCACGGCGGACCGAGGGATTGCGCTCGAGCACGGCCTCGCCCACCTTGAGCGGATCGCCCCCGGAGGGAAGGTAGGTGCCGGCGAACAGCACCTGCCCCCCACCGGTGGAGATCGGGACGAAGCGGTCGAGGACGATCAGATTGCGCACCGTCCAGGGCGCGACGACGATCGCCACCCCGGCCAGGAGAACGGCTGCCTGGGCAAGAGCCCTTCGGGCTCCCTGGGGGCGCAGCGAGCGGGCGAAGAGGAGCAGCGCGATGACGGCGGCGATCCCGAGGTACTCGGGGCGCACCATCGCGGTCGCCCCGAGCAGCAGCCCGGGCCCGAGCCAACGGGCGACGCCGGGCCGATCGGCGGCCCGCAGAATCGCCAACACCGATCCGGAGAGCAGGGTCGCGCCCAGCGGCTCGGTCATCAGCATGCCGCCGTACTCGAGCAGCGCCGGATACGCCGCGACCGCGCCGGCGGCGATCAGGCCGGCTCCGGGTCCGGCCAGCCTGCGGCCGATCAGGTAGGCGAAGAGCACCGAGAGCGACGCGATCAGAGCCAGCACCTCCCGTGCCAGCCTGGTGTCGACGCCGCCGCTGAGCCGGTAAAGGCCCCCGACCAGCAGCGGCAGTCCGGGCGAGTAGTTGCTGGCCGGCTGCACCTCGGCGGGGGTGAAGTCGCCGCGCTGGGCGAACGATCCGTCCTGCTCGAGGCTGCGAGCGATCCGGGCGTAGGCGCGGGCGTCGAGGACCTGGGGCTCGAACGGGTCCCAGGCGTAGCCGATCCGCAGCGCGGCGCCGGCCAGCAGGATCAACACCAGCGCGGTGAATCCGGCCCGGCCGCCGTTGCGGGCGGCCAGTTCGGCGATCCTGCGGCGGATCGCCGGGTTGCTGTCTTCGACCCGCGGCGGCACCGGCCTCGATGGTAGTCGCGCAGGGAAGCGGATCCGCCCTGTGGCGCCTTGGCGATTCGCTACCCTCCCGCGCCATGCGCGTTCTCATTCTCGGGGGCGACGGCTATCTCGGCTGGCCGACGGCCCTGAGGTTCTCGGCCCGGGGTCACGAGGTCTCGGTCCTCGACAACTTCTCCCGTCGCCGCTGGCACCAGGAGCACGGCACCGAATCGCTCACGCCGATCCTCAGCCTCGACGAGCGGATCGACGCCTGGCAGCAGGTCTCCGGCGATCACATTCGCCGCTATGTCGGCGGGGTCGAGGACGGCGCCTTCCTCGACGAGGTGGTGGCGGAGACCCGCCCCGAAGCCGTCATCCACTACGGGGAGCAGCCCTCGGCGCCCTACTCGATGATGTCGCGCGAGCGGGCGGTCGAAACCCAGCACACCAACGTGATCGGCACCCTCAACCTGCTGTTCGCGATCCGCGACCATGTTCCCGACTGCCACCTGGTGAAGCTGGGCACGATGGGGGAGTACGGGACCCCGAACATCGACATCGAGGAAGGCTTCATCGAGATCGAGCACAAGGGCCGCCGCGACACCCTCCCGTTCCCGAAGCAGCCCGGATCCCTCTACCACTGCTCCAAGGTCCACGACTCGACCAACATCCACTTCGCCTGCCGCATCTGGGGGTTACGGGCGACCGACCTGAACCAGGGTGTGGTCTACGGGATCGAGACGGAGGAGACGGCGCGCGACGAGCGCCTGCTGACCCGCTTCGACTACGACGAGGTCTTCGGCACAGTGCTCAACCGCTTCTGCCTGCAGGCCGTGATCGGGCATCCGCTCACCGTCTACGGGAGCGGCGGGCAGACGAGGGGATTCCTCAACATCCGCGACACCCTGCGCTGCGTCGAGCTGGCGGCGGACAATCCCGCGGCTGCGGGGGAGTTCAGGGTCTTCAACCAGTTCACCGAGCAGTTCTCCGTCTCCGAGCTTGCGGTCCTGGTCAGCGAGTCGGCGCGGCACCTCGGCTTCGAGGTCGAAGTCCGCAGCTACGAGAACCCGCGGGTCGAGCGCGAGCAGCACTACTACAACGCGACCCACACGAAGCTGCTCGATCTCGGCCTCGAGCCGACCCTGCTCGGTGAGGAGCTGGTGCAGTCGATGCTGCACCGGATCAAGCGCCACCAGGACCGGGTAATCGCCGAGGCGATCGAGCCGCGGACCCGCTGGAACCCGGTTGCGGAGCCGGTCTCCGAAGCGGTTCCGCCGCTCGCGGCGAGCCCGTAGAGCGCCGCCCCGGATCGCCGAAAACACCCTGCTCGGCAGGCACGGAGCCACTGCTACCATCGCCTGTTCGCGATGAGAGCCGCCGACGCACTGATGGAATCACTCAAGGCCGAGGGTGTGGAGCACATCTTCGGGATCCCCGGCGGCGCCAATCTGCCCACCTACGACGCGCTCGTCGACGCCGATCTCGACCACATCCAGGTCCGCCACGAGCAGGGCGGCGGCCACGCCGCCGAGGGCTACGCCAAGGCATCAGGGCGGGTCGGCGTCGCCTTCGCGACCTCCGGGCCCGGGGCCACCAACCTGGTCACCGCGATCGCCGACGCGATGATGGACTCGGTCCCGACGGTGTTCGTCACCGGGCAGGTGCGCACCGAGCTGATCGGCACCGACGGCTTCCAGGAGGCCGACATCCTCGGGGCGACGATGCCCTTCGTCAAGCACTCCTTCCAGGTCACCGACCCGCGCCAGATACCCGAGTACGTCCACGAGGCGTTCCACGTCGCCTCCAGCGGCCGGCCCGGGCCGGTGCTGATCGACGTCCCCCAGGACCTCTCGCGCGCCGAGATCGAGTACGAGCCCCGCACCGACCCGGTCGAGCTGCCCGGCTACAAGCCCTCGGTCGAAGGCAACATCAAGCAGGTCCGGATCGCCGCCAAGGCGCTCGCCAACGCCAAGCGCCCGGTCTTCTACACCGGTGGCGGAGTGGTCAACGCGAACGCCTCCGAGGAGCTGCGCGAGCTCTGCCTCAGCGACGAGTTCCCGGTGACCTCGACCCTGATGGGTCTCGGGGCGTTCCCGGCCAGCCACGAGCGCTGGGTCGGGATGCTGGGAATGCACGGCACCCGGACCGCCAACTACGCGATGGACAACGCCGACCTGATCGTCGCGATCGGCGCCCGCTTCGACGACCGGATCACCGGCAAGCTCTCGGAGTTCGCCCCGAGGGCGAAGTTCATCCACGTCGACGTCGACCCGGCGGAGATCTCCAAGAACGTCCCCGCCCACATCCCGATCGTCGGCGACGCCAAGCACGTGATCCCGGCTCTGACCCGGGAGTACCGTGCGCTTCAGACCGACTCCGGTCGGCTGGAGGGTTGGTGGAAGCAGATCCGCGCCTGGCAGAAGGAGTACCCGCTCTCCTACGAGCAGGGTGAGGGCGGCGAGATCAAGCCGCAGTTCATGGTCGAGGCGATGTACCGGGCGACCGGCGGCGAGGCGATCGTCACCTCCGACGTCGGCCAGCACCAGATGTGGGCAGCGCAGTACTACGGCTTCGACCGCCCGCGCCGCTGGATCAACTCCGGCGGGCTGGGGACGATGGGCTTCGGCCTGCCGGCGGCGATTGGCGCCAAGGTCGCCTGCCCCGACGATGTGGTGGTCTGCCTGGCCGGGGACGGCAGCCTGGTGATGAACTGCCAGGAGCTGGCCACCGCCGTCCACCAGAAGATCCCGATCAAGGTCTTCCTGATGAACAACGGCTACATGGGCATGGTCCGCCAGTGGCAGGAGCTCTTCTGGGACGGCCGCTACAGCTCGGTCGAGTTGGGGCCGAGCCCCGACTGGGTGAAGCTCGCCGAGGCCTTCGGGGCCACCGGGATGCGCTGCGAGGATGCCGGCGAGCTCGAGGAGACCATGGCCAAGGCGCTGGAGGCCGAGGGACCCGTCCTGCTCGATGTCCGGGTCTCGCCCGCCGAGAACTGCTACCCGATGATCCCGGCCGGCGCTGCCGCCAGGGACATGGTCGGCTGATGGGCGAGCCGGGCACACCTGAGGTGGTCAAGCTCGAGGACCTGCACGTTCCCGGCGCTCTCACGGGGCGCAAGCACGTGCTCTCGATCCTGGTCGAGAACCGGCCCGGGGTGCTGGCGAGGATCGCCGGGCTCTTCGCCCGCCGCGGCTTCAACATCGACACGCTCGCGGTCGGGCCCACCGACGATGCCGAGATCTCCAGGGTGACCCTGACCCTGGACGGCGCCGTCCACCCAATCGACCAGGTGACCAAGCAGCTCCACAAGCTGGTCAACGTGCTGAAGATCCGCGACATGGAGCCCGAGGAGACGATCGCCCGCGAGATGGCGCTGTTCAAGGTCTCCGCGGCGGTCGAAAACCGGGCCGAGGTGATGCAGTTCGCCGAGATCTTCCGCGCCAAGATCGTCGACATCTCGCGACGCACGATGACGATCGAGGTGACCGGCTCCGCCGACAAGATCGAGGCGTTCGAGCGGATGATCCGCCCCCACGGCCTTGTCGAGATGGTTCGCACCGGCGAGATCGCGATCGCCCGCGGCGGCGACTGAGACGCCTGCGATGGAGGCGGCGCTCGACAGCGCTGCACTGCTGGCCGGTCTGGGCGAGGGTCTCGAGCGGGCCGCCACCGCGCGGCAGCGGACTCTGGTCAGCGCCACCCTCGAGGTCGAGCTGGATGACCCGGTGGGGCTCGTCTTCGCCTCCCGCCTGGCGAGCGATCGCTGGTTCTGCTGGGAGCAGCCGGACCGCGGTTTCGCCCTGGCGGCGCTCGGAAGCGCCCACGAGGCGGTCTCACGAGGCCCGGACCGCTTTGAAGACGTCGCTCGCAGCTGCCTTGAGCTGGCGCGAAACCGGATCGCGATCGGCGAGGATGGCCTGCCGCCCGGCACCGGGCCGGTCTGGAGCGGCGGCTTCGCGTTCGCCGACGAGGGTGGGACGGCTCCAATCTGGTCCTCCTTTCCCCCGGCGCTCCTGGTCCTGCCCGAGATCTCGCTCTGCCGCTCGGAAGAGCGCACCTTCGCGACCCTGAACGCGATCGGTGGCCGGGGGACCGATCATGACGAGTGCCTCTCGCGTCTCGGCGCCCGGCTCGCGGGCCTGCGCAGGGACTCGCTTCCGATGCTCGACCCGGCCCGGCTGGGGCGAACCGAGATCGAGAGCGTCCGGCCTCCGAGCGACTTCGAGGCGGCGGTCGCCGCGGCGGTCGACCGGATCCGGGCCAGCGAGATCGAGAAGGTGGTGCTCGCCCGTGAGGTCCTGGTGCGGGCGCCCGGCGCCCATGACGTCGCCGCCGTGTTCGGGGCGATGCGGGAGCTCTTCCCGGCCTGCTACTGCTTCTGTTGCGGCACGCCGGAGGCCGCGTTCGCCGGTGCCAGCCCCGAGACGCTGATCCGCCGCTCCGGGGCGGGGGCCGCGACCGTCGCTCTCGCCGGCTCGGCCAGACGAAGCTCCGACCCCTCGGTCGACGACCACATCGGCCAGCGACTGCTGGCCAGTTCCAAGGACCGCTCCGAGCACGAGATCGTCGTGCGCCGCATCGTGCGGCGACTCGCTCCCCATTCCGTCTGGGTCGAGCCGGCACGGGATCCGGACCTGGTGAAGATCGCCAACATCCAACACCTGGCGACGCCGATCCGCGCCCAGCTTGCCGAGTCCCGCTCGGCGGTCGAGCTGGCCGGGCTGCTGCACCCAACCCCGGCGATCGGGGGCGAGCCATGGCCGGCAGCGGCGCGGCTGATCGAGGAGCTCGAGCTGATGGACCGCGGCTGGTACGCCGGCGCGATCGGCTGGATGGATGCAGCCGAGGACGGTGAGTTCTGCGTCGGCATCCGCAGCGCCCTGCTGCGGGACCGCGAGGCGCACCTTTTCGCCGGCAACGGCATCGTCGCCGACTCGGACCCCGAGGCCGAGCTCGCCGAGACCGAGCCGAAGCTCGGCGCGATGCTGCCGCTGCTGGCCGACTAGGCCGGGCGCTGCTGGGAGATCCAGCGCAGGATCGCGCGGGAGTTGCTGATCACCGTACCGTCGGGCAGCTTCAGCGTCGGCAGCTTCTTCGTCCCAGTCGCTTTCATCAGCTCTTCCCGGGATCCCTTGCGAAGGAACGGGATCGGGCTGCCGTGGGCAGCGATCACCTTGTCATATTCGATCCCCGCCTCTCGAAGCGCCTCCTGGACGCGCCGGCAGGGATGAACCCGCGGGCCGCCATCGTCACCGTGACAGACGTAGAGCGTGGGCTTCTCGGCCATCCCTCTGCGAATCAGTCTACGGAGCCGGCACTCCCCGCCGAGCGCAACATTCGGTCCGCTATGCGGCCCTAACGTGAAGTTCGGCGCGATGTGGCCACGAGCGCTTCGGCGACCGCTACCGCGAGGCGGCGGTGGATCTCGACGTTCTCGGCCCGGTCCACCCGGACCTCGATCAGGCCCGTCCCTGCTTTAAGCGCCGCCGGAAGCTCGCCGAGATCGCCGATCTCTCGATGCTCCAGCCCGAAGAGCGCCGCGGCACCGCCCACGTCCACGCCTCGCGGGGTGCCCAGCAGCGCCTCGAACTCGTCGGTGGGCATCGCCTCGGCCTGGGGGAGGAAGCCGAAGATCCCGCCGCCGTCGTTGTTGACGACGACGACCCGCACCGGGTCCGTGACCTCCCGCAGTGCGGCGAGCCCGCCCAGGTCGTGGAGCAGGCCGAGGTCGCCGGTGACAATCACCGTCGGGCGGCCACTGGCATGGGCAGCGCCGATCCCCGAGGAGACCAGCCCGTCGATCCCGTTGGCGCCGCGGTTGGCGAGGAAGAGGACGTCGGCGTCGCTGGGGGGTAGGAAGGCCTCCTGGTCGCGGACCGGCATGCTGGACGCCGTGTAGACGAGGTCGCCGTCGGAGTAGGCAGCGCCGAGGGCGGTGGCGAGGCCGGGCTCGCTGGGGCCCTCGATCTCGGCCAGCCCGGCATCGAGCGCTGACCGGGCGGCGGCCTCGGCCTCGAGCCAGGCGTCCGGCCAGCCCGTGCCCCGTGGCGGCGACAGACGCTCCGCGATACCCGCCGCCAGCCCAGCCGGCTCAGCGCGGACGACCGCGGCGGCGCGGTTGGTCGGCTCGTTCCAGCCCCCGGTGGGGTCGATCACCAGTTGGTCCGCAGCAGCGGCGGCGAGCCATTCTCGCAACGGCTTCGAGGTCGGCATCTCACCGAAGCGCAGGACCAGATCGGGCTCGGCCGGCGCGGCCTCCGCGCGCAGGATCGAGTCATATGCGCTGACGACGTGGGAGCGATCATGTGGCCCGACTCGAAGCTGCGAGGTCGGCTCGGCCATGATCGGCGCACCCGCGGCCGCGGCCAGCCCGGCGAGCGGTTCGCGCAGGCCGG
This sequence comes from uncultured Actinomycetes bacterium, assembly GCA_963720735.1. Taxonomy (GTDB): domain Bacteria; phylum Actinomycetota; class Thermoleophilia; order Solirubrobacterales; family 70-9; genus JBBRHQ01. Next base: position 267,407 of record CAVRGL010000008.1, on the reverse strand, counting down.
CATCGCTCTGGCGGCCGGCGACGATCAGCGGCCGCTCGGCTGCCCCGAGATGGCGCGCGAGCTCGCTGAGCAGAAACTCATCGGGGGCGGGCGGGGCGGAGGCGACCGCGGTCAGCGGCCGCTCACCGCGCCCTTCGAGCGCCAACGGATCGGCCGCGCTCACCGCGCCCGCCTCCTCGACGGGCGCGAGCGGCTCACGCCATGCGAGGTTGAGGTGGACGGGCCCCGGACGCGCGTCGCCGCGAGCGGCGGCGACGGCGCGGCAGGCGACCGAGCGGTAGTGGAGGAGGCCGGCGTCGTCGGCGTCGTGGTTGCCCACCTCGCAGAACCAGCGGACCGAGTCGCCGTAGAGCTTCAGCTGGTCGATCGTCTGGCCGGCGCCGATCCCTCGCAGCTCCGGGGGGCGGTCGGCGGTCAGGGCGATCAGCGGAACGGCCGAGATGTCCGCCTCGCAGATCGCCGGGTGGAAGTTGGCCGCCGCCGTGCCGGAGGTGCAGAGCATCGCAACGGGTGCCCCCGTCGCACTGGCGGCGCCGAGGGCGAAGAACGCCGCCGAGCGCTCGTCGACGATCACACTCAGCTCGATCGCGGCCTCGCGATGAAGGGCCACCGCCAAAGGGGTCGAGCGGGAACCGGGGGAGAGGACCGCGTGGCGCACCCCGCAGCGTCCAAGCTCTTCGACGAATGCCGAGGCGAGGGCGGTGTTGCGGTTGGTCGGGTCCACGGGGGCCGAAGCGTATGCGGCGCCGGCTCAGAGGCGATGGCGGGCCAGGGCGTCCTCATCGATGACGACGCCGAGCCCCGGTCCCTGGGGCGGGTGGAGCATCCCGGCCTTCAGCTCGCATCCCCTTTCGGCGATCGTCCCCGCGAACAGCCGCTGCGTGGCCAGGCCGTGGGCTACCCCGGCGTCGCCCGAGTCCCGCAGCGCCTGGGCCGCGTGAGCCGCCGCAGCGATCCCGACCGGGCCATCCAGGGCGCTGGAGAGGTAGACCGGCAATACCGCGGCGATTTCGCGCAGCGCAGTGAATCCCCCGACCTTGGAGAGCTTTACGGTGGCGAGATCGCAGGAGCCCCGGGTGGCGGCCTCTGCGGCATCCCGGGGATCGGCGAGGCTCTCGTCGGCGGCCACCCTGACACCCGTCCCGGCCCGCACCCGCGCCAGGGCCTCGAGCCCGTGGACCGGCTCCTCGGCCAGCTCCAGCCCCTCCTGGCTCATCGCCGAGAGCCTTTGCAGCGCTTCCTCCTCCGACCAGGCCCCGTTCGCGTCGACCCTGATCCGGGCCTCGTCCCCGACCGCGGCGCGGACCGCCGCCACCTGCTCGACGTCGCCCGGCAGGCCGACCTTCAGCTTGAAGGTCCCGAAGCCCTCCCGGGCCCAGGCCTCGGCCTGAGCTGCGACGGCCACCGGCTCGGCGGCGCCCAGCGTCGCGTTGCAGCGGACCGGCTCGGCCCTCTCGGCGCCGAGCTCGATGAAGGCGGGAACCCCGGCCGCGCGGGCGCGCAGATCGAGCAGCGCCGTTTCCGCCGCGCAGCGGGCCGGAGGGGAGAGGCCGGCAGTATCGGCCTCCCCCCGCCAATCGCGCAGCTCGGCGGCGACGGCCTCCAGTGTGGCGCCACCCCTCAGCGACAGCGGCACCGCCTCGCCCAGCCCCTCGATGCCATCGGCGTCGCGGACCCTGAGCAGGACCATCTGCCGCGCCTGGAGCGTTCCGCGGGCAGTGACGTAGGGCTCGCGGAAGGGAAGCGCGAACGGGATCACCTCAGTGGCGGCGACCTGCATCGGCTCAGGCGGCGATCAGCAGACCCGTGGAGAGCAGCAGGCTGAAGATTCCGAGCAGGGCGCCGGTACCGGCCAGGGCGCCGTTCAGCGCCGGGCCATCGGTCCTGCGCAGCACCGCCTGTGCCGGCTTCGCCGCCAGCGGGGCGGAGAGCAGCGCCAGAACGCCCCACCAGGGACCTGAATCGATGGCGATCGTCGCAACCAGGACGACATACGCGCCGGCCACCAGGGAGAGGTAGAGGCGACGGGTGCGCTCGCGGCCGAGCCGCACGGCGAGGGTGTTCTTGCCGGCGCGGCGGTCCGTCTCGAGGTCGCGGACGTTGTTGACGACGAGGATCGCGGTGGAGAGGAAGCCGACGGCGACCGAAAGGCCGATGGGGAGGAAGGCGAGCTTCTCGAGCTGCACGTAGTAGGAGCCGTTGACGGCGACGAGCCCGAAGAAGAGGAAGACGAAGAGCTCGCCGAGCCCGGCGTAGCCGTAGGGGCGTGGGCCGCCCGTGTAGAGGACCCCGGCGGCGATCGAGAGCACCCCGACCAGGAGGATGACGGGGCCCGCGAGCACCGCGAGGTATATGCCGCAGGCGATCGCGACGGCGAACGCGACCCAGGTCGCGACCAGCACGCGACGAGGCGCGACCAGGCCGGAGGAGGTGACCCGCACCGGCCCGAGCCGGTCGGCGGTGTCGGCGCCGCGCTGCGCGTCGGAGTAGTCGTTGGCGAGGTTGGTGCCGATCTGGATGAAGACGCTGCCGATCAGGGCCGCGATGAAGCCGCCCACCCGCGGCAGCTCGCCTGCCCGCTCGACCGCCGCCGCGGTCCCGACCAGCACCGGGGCGATCGCGGCCGGCAGCGTCCGCGGCCGCGCCGCCATCGCCCAGATCTTCACGGGCGACGGGGGTACTTCGAGAAGTCCGGGGCCCTGCCCTGCTGGTATGCGTTGCGCCCCTCCTGGCCCTCCTCGGTCATGTAGAAGAGCAGGGTGGCGTCGTGGGAGAGCTGCTGGAGCCCGGCGAGGCCATCCTCCTCCGCGTTGAAGCTCGCCTTCAGAAGCCGCAGCGATAGCGGCGAGAGGTGGCCCATCTCCCGGCACCAGGCGACCGTCTCGCGCTCCAGGTCGGCGAGCGGGACGACGGCGTTGACCAGCCCCATCTCCAGCGCCTCGGGGGCGTCGTAGAGACGGCACAGGAACCAGACCTCCTTGGCCCGCTTGACGCCGACGTTGCGGGCCAGCAGGCTCGCCCCGAAGCCGCCGTCGAAGCTGCCGACCCGGGGGCCCGTCTGCCCGAACTGGGCGTTGTCGGCGGCGATCGTCAGGTCGCAGACGAGGTGGAGGATGTGGCCGCCGCCGACCGCGTAGCCGGCGACCATCGCCACAACCGGCTTGGGAGTGCGGCGGATCTGCACGTGGAGGTCGCCGACGTCGAGTCGCCCCACGCCGTGGCGGGCCACCTCGTCGTCTCCGATGTAGCCGTCGTCGCCGCGGATCCGCTGGTCTCCGCCCGAGCAGAAGGCGTCCGTGCCGGCGCCGGTGAAGATGATTGTGGAGACCTCGAGATCGTCCCGGGCGCGCCCGAAGGCGTCGCGAAGCTCGGCGATGGTCTGGGGGCGGAAGGCGTTGCGGACCTCGGGACGGTCGATCGTGATCTTGGCGATCCCGTCTGCTCGCTCGTAGCGGATGTCGCCGTACTCGGCCCCCGGCTCCCACTGGACCGGGGCGTAGAGCGCCTCCTCGGGCGGGGCTTCCTTGTGGCGTCTGGGCACGGTTGCCTTCGTTTCGGGGTGTCGCGGCCCCGGATCTACCGCGGCCCGCAAGAATGCGGGGGCAACGATAGCCAGCACATCCGCCCGGCGACGCCTTGAAACTCGACAACTGGCTGGCCCAGAGATCTCAGAGCTGTCCCGAACGCACCGCTCTGGTCGCGGACGGAGCCGAGGTCACCTACTCCGAGCTGGAGGCCGAGTCGGTCTGGGTGGCGCGGCGGCTCGGCGCGCACGGGGTGAGGCGGGGCGCGACGGCGGCGCTGACCATGAGCCCGAGCCGCGAGCAGGTCGTTCTGATCCACGCGCTGATGAAGCTCGGCGCGGTGGTGCTGCCGATCAGCCCTTCCCTCTCGGCGCCCGAGCGGCGAGCGGTGCTCGAGGCGGAGAGGCCCGCGGTCGACCTCGACGATGCCGGCCACCTGACCCAGACTGAAGCCGATCTGCCATTGCTCGGCGAGCACGACATGGACGCCATCCACTGCCGCATCCTGACCAGCGGCAGCACCGGAGCACCGCACACGGTCGGCCTCACCTACGGCAACCACCTCTGGAGCGCGGTCGGCTCAGCCTTCAACATCGGCGTCGAGCCCGACGACCGCTGGCTCTGCTGCCTGCCGCTCGGCCACATCGCCGGGCTCTCGATCGTCATGCGCTCGGTGATCTACGGGACCACCGCGGTCCTCCACGATGGCTTCGACGTCGACCGCGTCGTCGCCTCGCTTCGCGATGACGGAGTGACCGTGGTCTCGCTGGTCACGACCATGCTGGTACGGCTGCTCGACGCCGGCGCCGACCTCTCCGGCCCGCGGGCGATCCTGGTCGGCGGCGGACCGGTGCCTGCCGAGGTGCTCGAGGAGGCCCTGGGGCGCGGGGCGACCGTCGTCCAGACCTATGGGCTGACCGAGTCCTGCTCCCAGGCGACGACGCTGGCCCCGGCCGAGGCGAGGCGCAAGGTCGGATCCGCCGGCCGGCCGCTGCTCACCACCCATCTGCGGATCAGCGACGGGGAGATCCTGATCCAGGGGCCGACCGTGGCGCCCGGCTGCGCCGATGCCGACGGCTGGCTGCACACCGGCGATCTCGGCCGCATCGACGACGAGGGCTTCCTATACGTGACCGACCGGATCGATGATCTGATCGTCACCGGCGGCGAGAACGTCGTCCCCGCGGAGGTCGAGGGGGTCCTGATGGGCCACCCGGAGGTCGTCGACGCCGCGGTGGTCGGGCGTGACGACCCGGAGTGGCAGCAGACGGTGACCGCGATCGTCGTGCTCCGAAACGATTCGGCGACCAGCGCCGACGATCTCCGCCGCCACTGCGGGGAGTCCCTGGCGCCATTCAAGGTGCCGAAGCGGATCGAACTGGCCTCGGCCCTGCCCAGGACCCCTTCGGGGAAGCTGATGCGCAGGGCGCTGCGCTGAGCGGGATCAGCCCCCCGCGACGCCCGCGGCCGCGAGCGCCAGCTCACGCTCCGGGAAGTCCCGGATCGTCGCGATCTTTCCCTGCTCGAGGGTGACGACCGTGAAGATCCCCTGCTCGACGTCGACGCCGCTTCCCTTGCCACGGATCTGGTTGCGGCTGGCGATCAGGACGATCCCCTCGCCGAGGCTTGTGACCTCGTCGATATGGATCCGCCAGTAGTCCGCGGCGTCGAACCAGTCCTCGATGCTCTCCAGCCAGGCCTCCCTGCCGCGCAGCGGCTTCTCCAGGTACGGCGGGGTCCACTGCGGCTCGGGGCCAAGCTGCTCGAAGGCGAGGTCGAGAGCGGGGAACTGCCGCAGAGAGACCGGCTCGGCCCAGTACTCACCCAGCATCCGGTCGACCAGCTCGAAGTAGCGCCTGACGATCTCCACGTCCTGATCGGACACGGTGCGCAGTATCCCTCCCGGTCCACGTCCTCGGGCTGTCGCTGCGTCGGGCATCGTCTAGGCTGTCGCGCCCGATGGCCGACGACGGCATCTACTACGACTCCGACGCCGACCTCTCGCTGCTCGAGGGCAAGACGGTGGCGATCCTCGGCTACGGGTCCCAGGGCCACGCCCACGCGCTGAACCTGAAGGACTCCGGGGTCGACGTGGTGGTCGGCCTGCGCCCGGGCTCGGCAAGCCGCGAGCAGGCCGAGGCCGCCGGGCTCGAGGTGCTCGACGTAGCCGACGCGGCCAGCCGGGGCGACATCGTGATGATCCTGCTGCCCGACGAGAAGCAGGCGGAGATCTGGGAGGCGGAGATCGCCGACGGGATCGCCGAGGGCAACCTGCTGATGTTCGCTCACGGGTTCGCCGTTCACTTCGGCCAGATCGAGCCCCCGGGCGGTGTCGACGTCGGCATGGTCGCGCCGAAGGGCCCGGGACACCTGGTGAGGCGCCAGTACACCGACGGGCGCGGGGTGCCCTGCCTGATGGCCGTCCACCAGGACGCGACCGGCGACGCCCATGGCCTGGTGCTGGCCTACGCGGCAGGGATCGGCGGCGGCCGCGCCGGGATCATCGAGACGACCTTCAAGGACGAGTGCGAGACGGACCTGTTCGGCGAGCAGTCGGTGCTCTGCGGTGGCGCGACCGAGCTGGTCCAGGCCGGGTTCGAGACCCTGGTCGAGGCCGGCTATGACCCCCGCCTCGCATATTTCGAGTGCCTGCACGAGCTGAAGCTGATCGTCGACCTGATGTACGAGAAGGGGATCCAGGGGATGCGCCACTCGATCTCCAACACCGCCGAGTACGGCGACATGACCCGGGGGCCGAGGGTGATCGGCCCGGAGTCGAGGGCGGCGATGCGGAAGATCCTCGACGACATCCAGTCCGGCGAATTCGCCAAGGAGTGGATCGCCGAGAACCGTGCCGGGGGCGAGAACTTCAACCGGATGCGCGAGGAGGCGGCCGGCAAGCAGGTCGAGGAGGTCGGCAAGGAGCTCCGGGGCATGATGCCCTGGATCGAGACCGAGTTCTGAGCCGGGCCTGGCCCCCTAGGCCCCCGGCGGGCCTCCCGGCCCGAAGCGGCTCTCCTCGCCCTCGGGCAGGCGGCCGTCACGGCCGACGTAGCCGTCCTTGCCGCCGGCGATCAGGTAGACGGCGTCCTCGCTGTCGCTGAGGTTGCGCAGCTTGCGGACCGTGGCAGGACTGACCCGGGCGACCCCACCCGGCCCAAGCTCGTGCTCAGAGCCGTCCCCGAAGCAGATCGCCACGCGGCCGCGGTGGACGAAGTAGAGCTCCTCCTGCTCGTCGTGGAAATGGCGACCCGTCTCGTAGGAGGGCGGCAGAACGACCGCGTTGACCCCGAACGCGGTCACCCCGAGGGCCTTGCGGACCTTGCGGAAGCCGAAGCCATCGCCGAGCTGGTCGATGTTGGCGACCGCGTAACCCTCGCCCTCGGTCACCGCGCCGTCCCCGTCGCCGTGCATCGCCGCGCTCAGGAGGCGGGCGGCTCGGGGGGCGGTGGAGGCGGCGCCTGCGGCTCGGGCGCCGGGACCGCCGGAGCCGGGGGCGGGGAGGAGATCGCCGCCGGGGGAGCGTCGCCGACCTGCGGCCCCTCGGCGCCGACCGGGGGATAGGTGTCGGTGAGCAGCCCCAGGTAGCCCTCCGCGCGGGCGATGTAGCCGTTGGTGAAGGTCAGGGCGTTGTGGATCCCGGCCGGCTGGTAGCCGCGGAAGACGATCGTCAGCCAGGAGACGACCGCGACCAGCGAATGAATGTAGGTGATCAGGTACTGGACGATGTAGGCCGGGATGAACAGGAAGATCCTGAAAAGGACCTTGAGCCGGCTCTGCTTCTCCGCCCTCGGGGCGATCGCGAGCCGCACCGGGTAGGTGGGATCGGGGCCGATGCCGAAGGGCGGGAACTGGTCTGTCTGCAGCGAGGCGTAGGCGTTCACCCGGGTGAGGTAGCGGAGGATCCCGGAGTTGAAGTTGTAGAGGCCCTCCGGATAACGCGCCGTGAACAGCAGCGCGAACCAGGCCGCCAGCACCGAGAAGACGCCGACGATGATGTAGAGGTAGCTGACGATCAGCCACGGGATCAGCAGGATCAGCCGGAAGAACGTCGTCACCCGGTTTGGCTCGCGTTCGTAGTCGGCCTCGTAGCTGATGGGGTACATGGGTCCTCCGAATCGTTGACTGGGCCTGGACGAGATCGGCAGCGTAGCGAGATCGTCAGCTAACTCCCTATCGGAGGGAGGTAGGAGAATCTTGACCAATAACCTGTCCCCGCGATGAGCGAAGCGAGCGTCTTCACCAAGCAGTACCTGATGACCGCCGGGCCGACCCCGCTGCCGCCGGCGGTCAGCCAGGTGATGGCCGAGCCGGTCCTGTATCACCGTGCGCCCGCCTTCGTCGAGGTCTACGAGCGGGCGCTGGAGAACCTCCGAATGGTCTTCCAGACCGGCAACGACGTGCTCTCCTTCGCGGCCTCCGGGAGCGGCGCGATGGAGTCGGCCGTCGCCAACCTCTGCGTGCCGGGCGAGCCCGCTCTGGTCGCCTCGGCGGGCAAGTTCGGGGAGCGCTGGGCGGAGCTCTGCGCCGCGCACGGAGCCGATCTCACCGAGGTCGAGTTCGAGTGGGGCGAGAAGATCGATCCCGCCTCGGTCGAGGAGGCGATCTCGGCGATGCCGAAACCGCCCCGCGCTGTCTTCGCCACGCAGTCGGAGACATCGACCGGCGTCGTTCACGACGTCCGCGAGCTGGCCGAGGTCGCCCGCAGGCACGGGGTGATTCTCGTCATCGACGCGATCTCGGGACTCGGCGCGGTCGACCTGCCGCAGGATGAGTGGGGGGTGGACGTCGTCGTCTCGGGTTCGCAGAAGTCCCTGATGTGCCCCCCGGGACTCGCCTTCGCCTCGGTCTCGGAGCGTGCCCTGGCGGCTGCCGCCGAGAGCCCCGGGCGGCGCTACTACTTCGACTGGGCGCGCACCGCGGCCGGACAGCGCGAGCGGCCGGCCAACAGCCCGTTCACCCCGGCGGTGACCCTGTGGCGGGCGCTCGACGTCGCACTCGGGTTGATCGCCGAGGAGGGCCTGGCAGGGGTCTTCGCCAGGCACGCGGTGCTGGCGCGGGCGGCGCGAGCCGGGGTCGAGGCGATCGGCCTGGAGCGCTTCGGCCCCGACGACCCCGACGCCAACGTGGTCACCGCGGCCCGCCTGCCCGAGGCGGTCGACGGCGCAAAGGTCCCGAAGCTGATGCGTGACTGGCTCGGGATAACCGTGGCCGGAGGTCAGGGACATCTGAAGGGGCAGATCGTCCGCATCGCCCACTGCGGCTACTACGGCGCCTTCGACATCGTCGTCGCCCTCTCCGGCCTCGAGCTGGCCCTTCGCGACCTCGGCCATGAGTGCGAGCCCGGCGCCGCCGCGGGGGCGGCGCAGCGGGTGTTCGCCGAGGCCGGCGCCCCGGAGCCGGTCGGTTGAGCGGGCAGTGAGCGACAACTCCCAGCGGGTCTTGGTCAAGGAGAAGATCGCCGAGTCCGGCGTCGACCTGCTGCGCGCCAACTTCGAGGTCGACCTGGGCCTGGAGATGGGACCGGAGGAGCTGCTCGAGGCGATCCCCGGCTACGACGCGATCCTGATCCGCTCGGCGACGAAGCTGACGGCGGACCTGATCGAGGCCGCCGAGCGCCTCAAGGTGATCGGGCGGGCGGGGACCGGAGTCGACAACGTCGACATCGAGGCCGCCACCAGGCGGGGAATCATCGTCGCCAACGCCCCCGAGTCGAACTCGATCGCCGCGGCTGAGCACACGATGGCGCTGATGCTGGCGCTCTGCCGCAACGTGCCCCAGGCCCATGACTCGCTGGTCGCGGGGCGCTGGGACCGCGCCGATTTCAAGGGCGCCGAGCTCTACGGCAAGACGCTCGGGGTGTTCGGCTTCGGCCGGATCGGCCAGCTCGTCGCGAAGCGGGCCCAGGCATTCGAGATGGAGGTCGTCGCCTTCGACAAGTTCGTCTCGGCGGAGCGCTTCCGCGAGCTCGGGGTGGAGGGCGCCGAGCATCGCGGCGAGATCTTCGAGCGGGCCGAGATCATCACCCTCCACCTTCCGAAGACGCCGGACACGGTCGGCTGGATCGACGCCGAGGCGATCGCCGAGATGCGGGACGGCGTCCGCATCGTCAACTGCGCCCGCGGCGAGCTGATCGACCTCGACGCGCTGCTCGGCGGGCTGGAGTCGGGCAAGCTCGCCGGCGCCGCGCTCGACGTCTTCCCCGAGGAGCCCTTCACCTCGCATCCGGTCTTCGAGCGCCGGGATGTCGTCGTCACGCCCCACCTCGGCGCCTCCACGGCGGAGGCCCAGGATAGGGCCGGGCTGGTGACCGCCGAGCAGGTCACCGCCGCGCTGCGCGGCGCCGTGGTCACCAACGCCGTCAACATCGCCGCGGTCCGCCCGGAGGAGATGGAGGCGCTGGCGCCGTTCGTGCCGCTGTGCGAGAAGCTCGGGCGCCTGGCGCAGGGGCTCGGCAGCGGCTCCGTCGACCGGGTCACCGCGGAGTTCCGCGGCCGGCTCGCCGACTACGACACCCGGCTGCTGGGGATCGCCGCCCTGGTCGGGATCCTCTCCGGCCACACCGAGGAGCCGGTAAACCTCGTCAACGCGCCGCAGATGGCCGACGAGAGGGGGATCGAGCTGGTCGAGACCAAGGACGCGGTCTCCGAGGACTTCACCGAGCTGGTCACCGTGAGGATCGACTCCGGCGATGCGGCGGTCGAGGTCGCCGGCACCGGCGTCGGCCCGCGCAACGAGCCCTATCTCGTCTCCGCCTGGGGCGAGAGCTTCTTCCTGCCCTTCGACGACCACATCTCGGTCTTCCGCTACACCGACCAGCCGGGAATGATCGGCCGGGTCGGGACGGTGTTCGGCGAAGAGGGGGTGAACATCATCTCCGCCGCGGTCGGGGCCGAGGCGGGTGGCGACCTCGCGGTGATGGCGATGACCACCGATGCCCCGGTGCGCGCCGCGACGATCGCTCGCATCCGCGACCTCGACGGTTTCTTCGCCGGACGCTCGGTCGACGTCTGAGGAAAGGCTCCCGACTCGGTGTAGGTTGGGCTCGATGAGTGATCCCACGACCCCGCACACCCGGATGACGCGCGTGGCGCTTCGCATCCAGCGACCGCAGGGAGCGATGCGAGCGCGCAGCGCGAGTTCCTCGGGCTCGCCTTTGGCACCACCAAAGGCTTCGCCAGCGAGCGAAGCGAGCGGGGAGGAAGCGAGCGGTGCGAGCGCGAAGCGCGAGTTCCTCGATCTGCTCGGCCACGCGCGCCCCCGGGCACACGCGGCCATGGAATCAATCATCTAGATGCGAGCGCTGGTTCTGACAGGCACCGGAGGGCCGGAGGTGCTCCAGGTGGAGGACCGGCCCGACCCGGTTGCCGGTCCCGGGCAGGTGCGGATCACGGTCAGGGCCGCGGGGATCAACTTCGCCGACACCCTGGCCCGGGTCGGGCTCTACCCGGACGCCCCGAAGCCGCCCTGCGTGCTCGGATACGAGGTTGCCGGCGAGATCGAGTCGGTCGGCGACGGGGTCAGCGCCCACTCGGTCGGTGACCGGGTGATGGCCGCGACCCGCTTCGGGGGACACGCGGAGCTGGTCGCGGTCCCGGTCGAGCAGGTCCTGCCGCTTCCCGAAGCGCTCAGCTTCGAGCAGGGCGCCGCCTTCCCGGTCAACTACGCCACCGCCTACGCCGCGCTGATCGTGATGGGCGGGATGAAGCGCGGAGAGCGGGTGCTGATCCACGCCGCCGCGGGAGGTGTCGGGACAGCCGCCACGCAGATCGCCCGAAACGCCGGGGCCGAGGTCTTCGGGACCGCCTCGGGCTCCAAGCACGAGGAGATCCGCCGGCAGGGAGTGGATCACGCGATCGACTACCGCACCACCGACTTCGAGCAAGAGGTGAGGCGGATAACCGGCGGCGAGGGCGTCGACCTTGCGATCGACGCGATCGGCCCGTCCTCGTTCCGCAAGGACTACAGGCTGCTGCGGCCGGGGGGGCGGCTGGTCATGTACGGGCTCTCGGAGTCCGCGGACGAGCGGGGCCGGAACCTGCCCGCGACCCTGAAGAGCCTGGTGAAGATGCCCCTGGCGACGATGCCGTGGTGGCGGAGCCTGATGATGATGAGCGAGAACAAGGGGGTCTTCGGCCTCAACCTGCTCCACTGGTGGGACCGAGAGGGGAGCCTCGAGCGTCTCACAGAGCCGCTGATGGCCGACCTCGAGGCGGGTCGTCTCGAGCCGCTGGTGGCGGCCTCGTTCCCCTTCGAGCAGGCGGGAGAGGCCCACCGCTACATCGCAGAGCGCCGCAACATCGGCAAGGTCGTGCTGTTTCCGAGTTGAACGCCTGGCGCGGATCGATGATGGGATCGAGACCGACGACAAAGCACCTGCTTGCCCTCGCCCTGGCGCCGCTGGCGCTGGCGCTGCTCGCCGGAGTCGCACCGGCCAACACCGGTCACGCCCGCGCGGCGCTCGTCTCGAGGGCCCTGCGCTCTGCCTGGGGGGTCGCCGCGAGCCGCGCCGCCCTGACCCTGGCGATCAAGGCCGATGAGACGCAGACGGGTCCCACACCGAACGAGATCCAGATCACGCGCGGGCCCAGCCGCTACGTGATCGACTCGAACGGCTCGCTGCCCGTCCCCGAGGTCAACGGGGTGCCGGTGCCGGAGTGCGTCAACCCGATCGGCAACGAAGACCGTCTTCTGTGCCTGGTCAGCGCGATCAGCGGCTTCAAGGTGATCACCCTCGGGGGCAACGACACGGTGACCACGACCCCGGCGGTCACGGTCCCGACGATGATCAACGGCGGGACCGGACTCGACGATCTATACGGCGGCTCCGACTCAGACAAGCTGGTCGGTGGCGACGGAGCCGACAAGCTGGTCGGCCGAGCCGGCTCGGATGCGCTCTATGGTGGACGCGGGCCGGACAAGCTGTTCGGCGACGGCGGCAACGACGTGCTGCGCGGCGGGCCGGGGCGCGACGTGCTCAGGGGCGGGCCGGGGCGGGACGACCCGAAGCAGTAGGCACGGTGCGCTACTCTTGCCGGCAGCGAATGAACCGCTGGCTCGACAGCCTCGCGCTACTCCTTCTCCTCCCCCTTCGGGGGGAATAGCGCTGGGCGGCGCGAGAGCCGCGAGAGACAAGGTCATTCGAAAGCAGCAGAGAAGGAGAAGCACCGATGCATTCGGCGAGCAGCGAAGACGCGAACCGCGTCCACATCTTTGACACCACCCTGAGGGACGGCGAGCAATCGCCCGGCATCTCGCTCAACACGCAGGAGAAGGTCGAGATCGCCCAGCAGCTCGCGCGCCTCGGCGTCGACGTGATCGAGGCCGGGTTCCCGATCACCTCCCCGGGCGACTCCGAGGCGGTGCAGGAGATCGCCCGGCGGGTCGAGGGTCCGGTGATCTGCGGTCTTGCCCGCACCCACAAGGCCGACATCGACGCGGCCTGGAACGCGATCTCGGATGCGGCGCGGCCGAGGATCCACACCTTCATCTCGACCTCCGACATCCATATCGAGCACCAATTGCAGACGACCCGCGAGGACGTCAAGGGGCAGGCCCGCGCCGCGGTGGCGCTGGCCCGCTCGTATTGCGACGACGTCGAGTTCTCGCCGATGGATGCCACCCGGGCGGAGATCGAGTTCACCGCGGAGGTCTGCGCGATCGCCGTGGCCGAGGGCGCGACCGTCGTCAACGTCCCCGACACCGTGGGCTACTCGACGCCGGAGGAGTACGCGGCCTACTGGCGCCGGCTCTACGAGCTGGTGCCGGGGCTCGAGGTAGTCGAGACCTCGGTCCACTGCCACGACGACCTCGGGCTGGCCGTCGCCAATTCCTATGCCGGCATTCTCGCGGGCGCTCGGCAGGTCGAGTGCGCGATCAACGGCATCGGGGAGCGAGCCGGGAACTGCTCGCTGGAGGAGATCGTGATGCTGATCAAGACCCGCAGCGACGTCCACGGGCTGAGCACCGGCGTCGACAGCCGCGAGCTGGCCAGGACCAGCCGCATGGTCTCGCGACTCACCGGATACGCGGTGCAGCCCAACAAGGCGGTGGTCGGGCGCAACGCCTTCGCCCACGAGTCCGGCATCCATCAGGACGGGGTGCTGAAGGAGCGAAGCACCTACGAGATCATGGACGCGACGGAGGTCGGGCTGGAGTCGAACTCGATCGTCCTCGGCAAGCACTCCGGACGCCACGCGCTGCGCGACGCGCTCGAGCAGCTCGGCTTCAAGGTCGAGGGCAACTCGCTGAACGCCGCTTTCACCCGGTTCAAGGAGATTGCCGACAAGAAGAAGCAGGTGACGGCGCTCGACCTCGAGGCGATCGTCTCCGATGAGATGCGCCAGCGGGCCGAGTCCTACAACCTCGCCTGGTTCGAGGTCGAGGCCGGGTCGCGGCGGGAGCCGGGGGCGCGGGTCGCGGTGAAGATGCCCTCGGGCGAGGAATCCGTAGGGGAGTCCAGCGGCGACGGACCGGTCGACGCGATATTCGGGGCGATCCAGAAGGCCACCGACACCGAATGCGAGCTCCGCCAGTACACCGTCGAGGCGGTGACCGAGGGGGAGGACGCGCTCGGTCAGGTAACGGTGATGCTCCGCGCTGCGGATCGCCTCGCGACCGGCCAGGGTGTCGCCACCGACATCCTCGAGGCGTCGGCCCGAGCCTACGTCCGGGCGCTCTCCAACGCGCTCGATGGCGCCGCGATCCGCGAGGCGGAGGCGGCCACGGCGGAGGCCGTGGTCGAGCGCACGCCGGGTCCTTAGCCGAAGAACCGGCCGAATAGACTGCGGCCGATGCCGGGCTCCCTAGAAGGCCGTCGCGCCGCGATCACCGGGGCCTCCTCGGGAATCGGGGAGGCGACCGCCCTTGCGCTTGCCGCGGAGGGGGCCTCGGTGGCGCTCGGGGCGCGGCGCAAGAACCGCCTCGACGAGCTTGCCGGCCGGATCGGCGCCGACGGCGGCAAGGCGGTGGCGCTCGAGGCGGACATCACCTCGGAGGAGCAGGCGCGTGGGTTCGTCGAGGGGGCCGCGGAAGCCCTCGGCGGCCTCGACATCCTCGTCAACAACGCCGGGGTGATGCTGCTGGGCCCGATCGAGGGCACCGACACCGAGGAATGGCGGACGATGATCGGCGTCAACCTTCTCGGCCTGCTCTACTGCACCCAGGCGGCCCTATCGCTGCTGCGCGACGGAGGCAACGGGCATATCGTCAACCTCTCCTCGGTCGCCGGGCGGATCGCCAGCCTCGGGTCCGGCGTCTACAACATGACCAAGTGGGGGGTGACGGGCTTCTCCGAGTCGCTGCGGCAGGAGGCGGCCCACTCCGGGATCCGGGTGACCTGCGTCGAGCCCGGCTTCGTCGACACCGAGCTTCAGGGCCACAACGCCAACCCGATGGTCGTCGAGGCGATCGAGAAGATGCGCGAGCAGACCGGCGATGTCCTGCGCGCCGAGGACATCGCCGCGGCGATCGTCCACGCGCTCGCCGCGCCGCAGCGGGTCAACGTCAACGAGATCCTCATCCGCCCGACCGGCCAGGCGCGCTGAGCCGCGATTTGATCGCGACGCTTCGGCGCCGATCTTCGCGCCTACGTCACACCGCTCCCGACGTGGGACCTTTCAACCGCCATATAGACGGTTCAGAAGCCCCACGCCGGCCTGCGGTCAGCGGCTGACGCCGAGATCGACCGTGAAGGTCGCGCACTTGCGGCCGCCCCCGACCGGGTCGCGGCGGGCGACGCCTACCCCGAGCTCGCGGAAACGTCCGGTGAGGATCGCGTGGCGGTGCCCCGAGCTCCTCATCCAGCGGCGGAAGATCAGCTTCGCCGATCCGTCGCGGTGACAACCGAAAGCGATCACCTCGCCATATGCCCAGGAGGAGGCGGCGGCAAAGTACCCGGTACGGGCGATCCGGGATTGAACCGAGCCGTGGGCGAAGAATCGATGCTTGACCATCGCCTCGGAGTGGCCGGTCGCCGCTTTGCGGAGCTTGCGGTTGACCCGCAGCGCCCGCAACCCATGGCGGCCCCGGGCCTGGTTGAACAGGCAGCGGGTCGAGCTCCGCAGGTGGCGAAGGCTGACCCTGGCCGGGCTGGCACCGGTGTGGGCGCAGTGGAGCCGGGACCGGGCGGCGCCGGCTGAAGAGAGCAGAGGCCCCGACGGAGCGGAGGGCAGGGCGAGCAGGACGAGCAGCCCGAGGGCGAGCAGCCGGGCGGCGGCGCGCCTCGGCCGTCCGCTTTGTTTGCGTTTACTCATGGAAGCGGGAGAGAGTAGCCGCCGGGGCAGACAGCCGGGCGCGGCGGAGGCCGGAACCCGCCGACTGCAGGCAATACGTTTGTATGTGATAACGTACAGATCCATGACCGCCCCGCCGTCCGCGATCGAGCAGCCCCCGGAGGCGCCCGCGACCGCGGAGAGCACGGCCGTCGCGCCCCCGATCGGCGCCCGGGTCCGGGCCCTGCGCGAGGCGATGGGGCTCTCCCTGCGGGACCTGGCGGAGCGCTCGGGGGTGAGCGCCCCGATGCTCTCCCAGGTGGAGCGGGGGGAGACGAGCCCCACCCTGGTGGTCGCCGCGAAGGTGGCCGAGGGCCTCGAGCTCACCCTCTCCCAGCTGCTGCGGCTGGACGAGGCCGACCACGTCGTCGTGATCCGGTCCAAGGAACGCCGCCGGCTGCGCCACGCCGGCCACCGGGTCGAGGAGCTGACTCCGCCGCTGCCCGGCCAGCGGGCCGATGTCTCCCTTCACTCGCTGGCGCCGGGCGCCTCCACCGGGGGCGCCGGCGACCCGCCGATCCACGAGCCGGGGAGCCGGGAGACCGCCGTCATCCTCACCGGGGCGGTCAACCTGGTGATCGACGGCGAGAGCCACGAGCTGCGCCAGGGGGACAGCGTCACCTTCGACGCCGACCTCGCACATCACTTCACCAACCACGACGGCGAGCGACCGACCAGCTTCATCGCGGTCGTCTCCGCCGGTCTCCGCCGGAGCTGAGGAGGCGCGAATGCCGAAGACGATGTTCGAAAAGATCTGGGATGCGCACGAGGTCTCCGAGGGTCTGATCTACATCGACCTTCACCTCGTCCACGAGGTCACCTCGCCGCAGGCCTTCGACGGGCTGCGCCTCGCAAACCGCAGCCTGCGGCGCACCGACAAGACGATCGCGACCGCGGACCACAACGTGCCGACCGACGGCACCCCTTCCGCGCGGCTGATCGCCGACGAGCTCTCGCGCGTACAGGTCGAGACGCTGGAGCAAAACTGCGAGGAGTTCGGGATCCCGCTCTACTCGCTGGGTTCCGAGAGGCGGGGCATCGTCCACGTGATCGGCCCCGAGCTGGGGATCAGCCAGCCCGGGATGACGATCGTCTGCGGCGACAGCCACACCTCGACCCACGGCGCCTTCGGCTCGCTCGCCTTCGGGATCGGCACCTCAGAGGTCGAGCACGTGCTCGCCACCCAGTGCCTGGTGCAGAGGCGTCCGCAGACGATGCGGATCGACTATTCGGGCTCGCTGCGCAACGGGGTCACACCCAAGGACCTGATCCTGGCGACGATCGGCAGGCTCGGCACCGGGGGCATGGTCGGCCACGCGGTCGAGTACGCGGGGCCGGCGATCGAGGCGCTGACGATGCCGGGCAGGATGACGATCTGCAACATGACGATCGAAGGCGGGGGCCGCGCCGGGATGATCGCCCCCGATGAGACAACTTACGAGTGGGTCCAGGGTCGCCCCGGCGCGCCGCGGGACTTCGACGCCGCACTCGAGCGCTGGCGCTCGCTGCCAACCGAGCACGGGGCGCGCTTCGACGCCGAGGTCGAGATCGACGCAGCATCGATCTCACCGATGGTCACCTGGGGGACCACCCCGGGGATGGTGGTCGAGGTGACGGATTCCGTCCCAGACCCCGACTCGCTGGGCGAGGGCCCGGTAAACCCGGAGACGGCGAGGCGAGCGCTCGCCTACATGGACCTGAAGCCCGGGACCCCGATGACCGAGATACGGCTCGACCGCATCTTCATCGGCTCCTGCACCAACTCGCGGGTCGAGGACCTGCGTGAGGCGGCGGAGATCGTCGACGGACGGAGGGTGGCGGATTCGCTCCGCGCGATGGTCGTGCCCGGCTCCCAGCAGGTCAAGTCCGAGGCGGAGTCCGAGGGGCTCGACGAGGTTTTCCGCTCCGCCGGGTTCGAGTGGCGCGAGGCCGGCTGCTCGATGTGCCTGGGGATGAACCCGGACATCCTCTCGGAAGGGGAGCGCTGCGCCTCGACCTCGAACCGCAATTTCGAGGGCCGCCAGGGCAAGGGCGGCCGGACCCACCTGGTAAGCCCGAAGATGGCCGCTGCGGCGGCCCTCGAGGGCCATTTCGTCGACATCAGGGATTGGACATGAACGCCGGCAGAAGGAGGGTGAATGAGGGCTGTGGACGTGATCGAGGGGAAGGTCTCGGTGCTCGATCGCTCAGACGTCGATACCGACCAGATCATCCCCAAGCAGTTTCTGAAGCGGGTGGAGCGGACCGGGTTCGGCGAGTTCCTCTTCTATGACTGGTTCCGCTCCGGCGAGGTCGAGCTGGAGCCGAATCCGATCCTGGTGACAGGGCGGAACTTCGGTTGCGGCTCATCGCGCGAGCACGCGCCGTGGGCCCTGCAGGACTTCGGATTCGAGGCGATCATCGCGCCGTCGTTCGCTGACATCTTCTACGGAAACTGCACCAAGATCGGCCTGCTGCCGGTCGTCCTCGACGAGCAGCACTGCCGGCTCGTCGCCGAGGCCGGAGAGGCGCGGATCGACCTCGACGACGGCACCGTCGACTGTGAGGCCGGCGTGTTCGGATTCGAGCTCGAGAACGACCTCAAGCACCGCCTGCTGAACGGGCTCGACGACATCGGGATCACCCTGCAGAACGTCGGCGCAATCGACGAGTACGAGTCCTCCGGTCGATTCTCCGATGGGCCCGTGACCACGGCTCTGTGAGCGAGGGGGCGGAAGCGGCGGGCTCGCGGGAGTGGGATGCGGAGACCTACGACCAGGTCTCCGATCCACAGTTCTCCTGGGGGATGGAGGTGCTCGACCGCCTCGAGCTGCGCGGCGACGAACGGGCGCTCGACGCCGGTTGCGGCTCGGGCAGGGTCACCGCCGAGCTGCTCAAGCGCCTGCCCGAAGGAGAGCTGATCGCGGTCGACGGCTCCGAGGCGATGATCGCCAAGGCGAGGGATAGGCTCGGCGACGCCGCCACCTACCTGGTCGCCGACCTCGCCGAGCTGCGGCTCCCAGAGCCGGTCGACCTGATCTTCTCGACCGCGACCTTCCACTGGATCACCGACCACGAGCGGCTGTTCGAAAGGCTGAGGGCCTCACTCACCGGGAGCGGGCGCCTGG
Organism: uncultured Actinomycetes bacterium; assembly: GCA_963720735.1. Classification (GTDB taxonomy): domain Bacteria; phylum Actinomycetota; class Thermoleophilia; order Solirubrobacterales; family 70-9; genus JBBRHQ01. Next base: position 248,504 of record CAVRGL010000008.1, on the reverse strand, counting down.
TCGCCCAGTGCGGCGGTCAGGGCAACGTCGCCGAGCACACCAAGGTGATCACGGAGGTCTCGGCGCTCCCCGAGTTCTCGCCCTACCTTGGAGGCGAGGAGGCCGTCTGGAACTTCGCCGGCCCCGAGGAGACCGAGCGCCGCCTGCGCAGTGCCGGGTTCAGCGAGGCTCGATGCTGGCTCCAGCCGAAGCCGGTGCGACCCGAGCGCCCGCTCGAGTTCATCACGACCGTGACCCTGGTCCGCCACCTGGACCGGCTGCCCGAGGATCTGCGCCGCCCCTTCGCCGATGCGGTCCTCGAGCGCTCCGATGCCCCGCTGACCCTGGGCTACGTGCGGCTCAACATCGAGGCAAGGGCCTAGCTCGGCCCCTAGAGTCCCGGTCTCGATGAGCACACAACCCAGCGTGGTCCTGCTGCCCGGAGACGGAATCGGGCCCGAGATAGTCGAGGCGACGCGCCGGCTGCTCGACGCTCTCGGGGACTTCAGCTTCTCGGAGCATCCGATCGGGGGGGCCTCGATCGATGCCAGCGGGGTCGCCCTCACCGCGGAGGTGCTCGACGCCTGCCGCGACGCCGACGCCGTGCTGCTCGGCGCCGTCGGCGGACCCAAGTGGGACACCACCGACCCGAGCGCCCCGAGGCCCGAGCAGGGCCTCCTCGGGCTGCGCAAGGGCCTGGAGCTGTTCGCGAACCTGCGGCCGGTGCGGCCGATCCCGGCGCTGGCCTCGGCGAGCCCGCTGCGTGAGGAGCGGATCGCGGGGACGGACCTGCTTGTCGTCCGCGAGCTGACCGGGGGGATCTACTTCGGCGACAGCGGTCGCGATGGCGACGTTGCCCATGACGATTGTGCCTACTCCGTCTCCGAGGTCGAGCGGATCGCGCGGGTAGCCTTCGGTGCGGCCCGGCTCAGGGCGGAGGCGTCCGGGAGCAAGCCCCGGGTGACCTCGGTGGATAAGGCGAACGTGCTCGAGACATCCCGCCTGTGGCGCGAGACCGTCAGCCGCGTTGCCGGCGAGTACCCCGACGTCGCTCTCGACCACCTGCTTGTCGACAACGCGGCGATGCAGCTCGTCTCGCGGCCCGCCGAATTCGACGTGATCGTCACCGAGAACCTCTTCGGGGACATCCTCAGCGACGAGTCGGCGATGCTGACCGGGTCGCTCGGAATGTTGCCCTCGGCGAGCCTGGGGGACAGCGAGGGTGGCCCCGGCGTGTTCGAGCCGGTGCACGGCTCGGCTCCGGACATTGCCGGTAGCGACCGGGCCAACCCGCTCGCCACCTTCCTCTCCGCGGCGATGATGCTCGACCATGGCCTCGGGATGTCCGAGCAGGCGGAGCGGATCTCCTCCGCGGTCGACCGGGTGCTCGATCGCGGGCTCCGGACTCCTGACCTGGCGATCGGCGAGACCGGCGAGGAGCTCGTCGGCACCGCCGAGATGACCACGGCGGTGATCTCCTCGCTCTGAGGAATGACTGGCGACGGCTCCGCCGCCTTACATGCATGTGCCGGCGCTAACACCGCGCCGGCCAGGGATGAATGACTTACGGCGGCTCCGCCGCCTTACATGCATGTGCCGGCGCTAACACCGCGCCGGCCGGGAATACCGGGCCGATTTCGGCATACTTGCGCGAGTGGAGAAGGCGGAGCTGATCTGGCGCAACGGCGAGTTCGTGCCCTGGGACGAGGCGCGGGTTCACGTGCTCAGCCACGGACTGCACTACGGCACCGGAGTCTTCGAGGGCATCCGCTGCTATGAGACGGAGCGTGGCCCGGCGATCTTCCGCCACGCCGAGCACCTCCGCCGTCTCGAGCTCTCCGCCGAGATGTTCTACCTGCAGCTGCCCTACTCCACGGAGGAGATCGCCGAGGCGACCCGCGAGCTGATCAGGCGCAACGGGCTGCGCAGCTGCTACATCCGGCCGCTCGCCTTTCGTGGCTACGGGGAGATGGGGCTTTACGCGCAGAGCGCCCCGATCGAGGTGATCATCGCCGTCTGGCCCTGGGGCGCCTACCTCGGGGAGGAGGGCAAGCAGCACGGCATCCGCGCCAAGGTCTCATCCTGGCGGCGGATCTCTCCCGCCGGGCTGATCCCTCACTCGAAGGCTTCCGGGCAGTACCTGAACTCGATCCTCGCCAAGACCGAGTCGGCCAACGCCGGGTACGAGGAGGCGATCCTGCTCGACGAGCGGGGGCTGGTCTGCGAGGGATCCGGGGAGAACATCTTCGTCGTCCGCGACGGCGAGATCGCCACCCCGCCGCACGTCGCCTCGATCCTCGACGGCGTCAACCGCAAGTCGGTGATCCAGATCGCCCGCGACCTCGGCTACACCGTGATCGAGCGCGACATCGCCCGCGCCGAGCTCTACATGGCCGAGGAGGTCTTCCTCACCGGGACCGCCGCCGAGCTGGTGCCGGTGCGCGAGATCGACGACCACGGGATCGGCGAGCCCGGGGAAATAACCCGGCACGTGCAGGCGAAATTCGAAGACGCGCTCTATGGCCGCGCCGAGGCCTACCTGGAGTGGCTCGATCCGGTCGAGGCGCCGAGCACCGCCCCCCAACCCAGTAAGGTCAGCAGCTGATGCATCGCTTCGAACCAGAGTCGATGGCCCGAATTACGGGCGCCGCGCCCGCCCTGATCTAGGGCGGTCGCCGGCAGCGCGAGCCTGCGCCGCGCCCGATGGCCGAAAGGCCTCCCGCTCGACTCCTCGAAGAACGAAAGGCATCCGATGCAACAGCTGAAGCTCTACGACACCACCTTGCGTGACGGCATGCAGGGGCCCGGCATGTCGCTCTCGGCCCGCGAGAAGCTGCGGGTCGTCCGCGCCCTGGACCGGCTGGGGGTGCACTTCATCGAGGCGGGCTTTCCCGCCTCCAACCCCAAGGAGGCGGAGCTCTTCGACCTGCTCGCCGCCGAGCGGCTGGAGACGGCGACCGTCTGCGGCTTCGGCATGACCCGCCGCCGCGGCGTCGCCGCCGCCGAGGACGAGTCGCTGCGGGTCCTGGCCGAGAGCACGGTCCCCGCGGTCACCCTGGTCGGCAAGTCGTGGACGCTCCACCTCGACAAGGTGACGCGCGTCTCGCGCGAGGAGAACCTGGCGATGATCGCCGAGTCGGTTGCCTTCTGCGCTGAAGGCGGCAAGCGGGTGATCTACGACGCCGAGCACTTCTTCGACGGCTACGCGGACGATTCCGGATACGCGCTCGAGTGCCTGGAGGCGGCGATCTACGGCGGCGCCGAGAACGTGACGCTCTGCGACACCAACGGCGGCAGCCTTCCAGAGCGGGTCGGTGCCGTGACCGGATCGGTCCACCAGCACCTCGGCCAGAGGGTCGAGATCGGCATCCACACCCACAACGACGCGGAGTGCGGGGTCGCCAACACCCTGGCGGCCGTGGGCGCCGGGGCGAGGCTCGTCCAGGGGACCGTCAACGGCTACGGCGAGCGCTGTGGTAACGCCAACCTGGTCTCGATCCTGCCGGCACTGCAGCTGAAGATGGGTTTCGAGGTGGTCAGCGAGGAGCAGCTCAGCGGGCTGACCGGGCTCGCCCACTTCGTCGACGAGCTGCTCAACGAGACCCCCGATCCGGCCCAGCCCTACGTCGGCCGCAACGCCTTCGCCCACAAGGGCGGCATGCACGTGGCCGGCGTCAACACCGATCCGCGGACCTTCGAGCACGCCGATCCGGCGGTCGTCGGCAACAGCCGCGAGGTGCTCGTCTCCGAGGTCTCCGGCCGGGGGACGATCCGCAACCGCGCCGCGCAGAGCGGAGTCGAGATCGACGACGAGGCGGCCCAGCGGGCGTTGAAGCGTGTCAAGCAGCGCGAGCACGAGGGCTATCACTACGAGGCGGCGGACGCTTCCTTCGAGCTGCTCTTGCGACGCGAGAGCGGCGACTACGTGCCGCTGTTCCGCCTCGAGAGCTTCAGGGTGATCACCGAGAAGCGCGAGGACGGCAGGGTCCAGACGGAGGCGACGATCAAGGTCTGGGTCGACGGTGAGCGTTACGTCCGGGTCGCCGAGGGGAACGGCCCGGTCAACGCGCTCGACAGGGCGCTGCGGGGGGCGATCACCGACCGCCACCCGCACCTGGCCGAGATCGAGCTGACCAACTACAAGGTGCGGATCCTCGATTCCGACCACGGCACCGGGGCGGTCACCCGGGTGCTGCTCGACTCCTCCGACGGGGAGCGCGAGTGGGGCACGATCGGCGTCTCGGAGAACATCATCGAGGCCTCCTGGGAGGCGCTGGTCGAGTCGCTCGAGTACGCCTTCCAGCCCCGCGGGCCCGGAGAGAGCTCGCGTCAGGGGACCGCGGCGAAGCGACCCTCCCGGCAGGGGACGTGAGCGAACCGATCCCGCTGGCCCGCCCCGAGATCGGGCCGCGGGAGGAGGAGCTGGTGGGCGAGGTGCTGCGCTCGGGCGTGCTCTCGCTGGGGCCGATGCAGGAGCGCTTCGAGCGCGAGTTTGCCGCCTGGCTCGGGGTCGAGGACGCGGTCGCCGTCTCCAGCGGCACGGCCGGGCTGCACCTCGGCGTGCGGGCCCTCGGCTGGGGCGAGGGAGACGAGGTGCTGACCAGCCCATTCAGCTTTGTCGCCTCGGCGAACTGCCTGCTGTACGAGCGGGCGCGGCCAGTCTTCTGCGACGTCGAGCCCGACACCCTCAATATCGACCCGGCCGCCGCAGAGGCTGCGGTCGGTGAGCGCACCGCGGGGATCCTGCCGGTCGACATCTTCGGCTTCCCCGCGGCGCTGGCCGAGGTCGGGAGGCTGGCCGAACGGCACGGACTCGGGGTGCTCGAGGACGCCTGCGAGGCCCTGGGCGCGATCGACTCCGAGGGCATCAGGGTCGGCGCCCGGGGAAACATCGCCACCTTCGGCTTTTATGCCAACAAGCAGATGACGACGGGGGAGGGGGGCGTCATCGTGCCCTCCGGGCCGGCGGTCGCCGAGCGGCTGCGCTCGGAGCGAAACCAGGGCCGCGCCACGAACATGGGCTGGCTCGAGCACCAGGGGCTCGGGTTCAACTACCGCCTCGGCGAGGTCGCCTGCGCGATCGGCCTCGCTCAGGTCGAGAGGCTCGACGCGCTGCTCGAGGCCCGCGCGGCGGCCGCATCCCGCTACGCGGCGGCGCTCGACGGAATCGAGGGTGTCGAGGCGCCGTTCGCAGACCGCGGCACCGAGAAGCGGAGCTGGTTCGTCTACCCAGTCTCGCTGCCCGCCGGATCCGACCGTGAGGGAGTGATCGAGGAGTTGGCGCGGCGGGGCGTGTCCAGCAAGGCCTATCTCCCATGCATCCACCTATTCCCCCACCTGCGCGAGCTGGGCTACCGGGAGGGCCAGTTCCCGGTCGCCGAGGCAGCCGCCGCTGGCTCGCTGGCCCTGCCCTTCTACCCGTCGATCACCGAGGGTGAGATCGGGCGCGTCTGCGAGGCTCTGGCCGCCGCCCTCGGCTAGGCGGGCGGCGGCGCCGCAACCGCGATAATCGCCGACCGTGTCCCGATTCCACGAACCGCCCGACCCCCGCTTCTGGCGGCTCAACCGCTCGATCGAGTTCGACTGGCGGCTGGCGCCCTACGACATCGACCAGTCCAGGGCCCACGCCCGGGCGCTGCTGGCGATGGGAGTCCTCACCGGGGCCGAGCTGGAGACCCTCGACTCAGGGCTGGAGCGGGTCGGCGGCGAGCTGGAGCGGGGCGAGTTCGAGTTCGAGGCATACGACGAGGACATCCACATGGCTATCGAGCGGCGGCTCAGCGAGCTGGTCGGCCCGCTGGCGGGGAAGCTCCACACGGGGCGCTCCCGGAACGACCAGGTGGCGACCGACGTGGCGATGGTTGTGCAGTCGCATTCACTGCGCGCGATCGAGCTGCTGCGGGGAGTGATGGAGCAGCTGCTGGAGCTGGCCGAGCGCCACCGCGACTGGGCGATGCCGGGGTACACCCACCTGCAGAGGGCGCAGCCCGTCTATCTCGGCCACCACTTGCTCGCCTACTTCTGGATGTTCGGGCGCGACGTGCTCCGCTTCCAGTTCGCGCTCGACGGCGCCGGGGTGATGCCACTGGGATCGGGAGCGCTCGCCGGGGTCAACTGGGAGATCGACCGCCGCGCCCTCGCAGACGAGCTCGGCTTCGAGCACGTCAGCGCCAACTCGATAGACGGCGCCTCGAACCGGGACTTCGTCCTCGACTACCTCTCGGCTGCCTCGATCTGCGCCATGCACCTCTCCAGGCTCGGGGGCGAGATAGTCCTCTGGTCGAGCAGCGAGTTCGGCTTCTGCGAGCTGAGCGAGCCGTTCTCCTCGGGCTCCTCGATCATGCCGCAGAAGAAGAACCCGGACTCGGCCGAGCTGCTGCGCGCGAAGGCACCCCGGGTCGCCTCCAACTTCGCCGCGGTGATCGGCGTCATGCACGGCCTGGCGCTCACCTACGGCAAGGACATGCAGGAGGACAAGGAGCCGCTGTTCGACACCGTGGACACGATCGAGGTGACGCTCGCCGCGACCGAGGGAATGCTCGCCGGAATCAGCTTCGACCGCGAGCGCCTCGAGGCGGCCTCGGGCGACGAGATGCTGGCCGCGACCGAGATCGCCGACATGCTGGTCCGCAAGGGCGTCCCGTTCCGCGAGGCGCATGGGATCGTCGGCGAGCTGGTTCGCGACGCGCTGGAGAGCGGGCGCTCCCTCTCCGAGCTGACCCGCGAGGACCTCGCGCGGCACTCCGAGCACCTCGACGACGACTACTACGAGCTGCTGCGCCGCGACAACTGGCTGGAGTCGAAGCGGGTGGAGGGCGGGACCGGCTCGGCCAGTCTCGAGCGGCAGATCCGCTTCGCGCGCGAGACACTGGACGCGGTCAGGGCCCGCGTCGCCGACGAGCGCTCTTGAGCGAGCCGCTCGACCCCGCGTTCTTCGCCCGCTCCGTGCACCGGGTGGCGCGGGAGCTGATCGGCTGCACCCTGCTGTTCGGTGATCGCGGCGGGGTGATCGTCGAGACCGAGAGCTACGACCGCGACGATCCCGCCTGCCACGCCTTCGGCGGCCGCACCGCTCGCAACGAGGTCCTCTTCGGCCCTCCGGGGCGGGCCTACGTCTATATCTCCTACGGGATCCACAGCATGCTGAACGCGGTCGCCGAGAGCGATGGGCACGCGGCGGCGGTGCTGATCAGGGCGCTCGAGCCGAGCGTCGGACTGGCGGCGATGCGGGAGCGCCGCGGCGGGCGACCCGATCACGAGCTCTGTTCCGGGCCTGGGAAGCTCACCGAGGCCCTCGGCATCGGCCTCGAGCAGAACGCCGCACCGCTGACCGCCGAGCCGTTCCGGATCGCCAGAGCGGCTGGGGCGTGGCGCGAGGCGAGCGTCGTCACCGGACCGCGGGTGGGGATCACCAAGGGAACCGATCTGCACTGGCGTTTCAGCGCCGCCGGCAGCCGATTCGTCTCGCGCCCCCGTCCGCAGCTCCGGGCCGCCGCCTGACGCGATACGGCGGCGCGCCCAAGCATCAGGACGTGGCGACCGGGCCAATGTCTGTCAGGCACCAGGCCGGCCAGCCCCGCCGGGGACGGGTGGCTGCCGGGAGCGCTTGGAGCCGACTCAGCCCGGGGCGGCGCCGCCGCTCGCCCCGCCGCTCGAGCCTCCGCTAGGGGCGGCGGGCGCCGGGGCCGACGGGGCCGGTGCGGCCGGGGCGGGAGCAGATGGCGCGGGGGCCGAGGGCGCCGGCGCCGGAGTCGACGGCGCAGGAGCGGAGGTGCTCGGCGCCGACGTGCTCGGCGCCGTGGGCGCCGGCGTGTAGGTCGAGGAAGGTGTGCCGCCGGAGGAGTGCCGGTTGGCACCGCGATCGGCGCGGATCTGCTCCCAGGCCGACATCACGCCGGCCCAGATCAGCGCCGGATAGGTGCCGCCGTCGACCGGTGCGCCGCCGTAGTCGGTCGTCATCGGGGTGTTCGAGTCGGCGTGGCCGACCCAGACGCAGGCGGTGACGGCGAGCGAGGGGGCGCTGCCGCAGAACCAGGCGTCGCCATTGTTCTCGGTGGTGCCGGTCTTGCCCCATTGCCCGGGGTCGCCGATGTTGGCGCGCACCCCGGTGCCGCCGGTGACCACGTTGTGGAGGATCGATTTCGCCTCCTGGGCAACCGGGGCGGGCACCTCGCGGGTCTTGATCTTGTCGTTCTCGCCGTCCTTGATGTAGTCGCCGTTCTCGTCCTTGACCGCTGTGTAGGCGATCGGGCTGTCCCCGGGTTCGGGAGAGAGGGTGCCGCTGACCCTGACCCCGTCGTTGGCGATCGAGGAGTAGGCGTAGGTCCACTGCAGCGGCGTCACCCCGGGGTCGAGCCCGCCGAGCACCATCGCCGGATTGGTCGAGATGTCGTCGCTGACCCCGAGCTCGTGGATCGTCCTGGCGATCGCGTGGGTACCACCCCTGACCCCGTTCTGCGGGGGAGCGTCGCCGCCGGGGAACTGGTGCGCGAGGCCGATCTGCGAGTACACCGAGTTGTCGGAGTACTGAGTGGCGGTGACGATGTCGGCTGATCCGAGGTAGCTGTCGCCGTAGTTGGAGACGGGGAAGTACTGCTTGTGGTCCTTGCCGAAGCGGAAGAGCTGGGGCGCCGAGGCGTAGACGGTGTAGGGGGATATCCCCTGGCGCAGGGCTGTGGTGAGGATGAACGGCTTGATCGATGACCCGGGCTGCCGGTAGCCCTGAGTGGCGAGGTTGAAGGGCGCCTTCTCGTAGTTGGGCCCGGCGACCATCGCCCTGACGGCCGCGTTCTCGTTGTTGATCACGACCACCGCCGCGGTCGGCGCGATCCCGCCGAGGTAGCTGCTGACGACACCCTGGGCGGCGTTCTGGAGCTGCATGTCGAGGGTCGATTTGATCTTCAGCCCGCCGAAGAAGGCCTTGGTCGGCCCGTACTTGTCGACCAGCTGCTGGCGCAGCCAGGAGGTGAAGTAGGGCGCCTTCGAGTCGAGGGTGGGCGGCTGGATGTCATCGGGCGAGGGCAGCGCCCGGTGGATCCCCGTCCGGTAATCGGCCTCGGTGATGTAGCCCTGTTCCTTCATCTTCTCGAGCACCAAATTGCGCCGGGCGAGGGCGGTCCGCGGGTTGATCTTCGGGTCGAAGGCCGAGGGCGAGGCGATGATCCCGGCCAGCATCGCCGCCTCCCACGGGTAGAGCACCGAGGCGCAGGGCTCGTCCGTCGTGCCGCAACCCGGATGGGAGGAGCCGAAGTAGGTCCTCGCCGCCGCCTCGATCCCGTAGGCCCCCTCTCCGAAATAGACCGTGTTCAGGTACTCGGTGAGGATCTTGTCCTTGGTCCAGTGGCGCTCCAGCCGGTATGCGAGCGCCGCCTCGCGGAACTTCTCCAGGATCGTCCGGCTGCTCTGCGCGGCCAGCGCGCTCTTCACGAACTGCTCGGTGATCGTCGAGGCGCCTTGCTGGGCCGACTGGGAGAGGACGTCCTGGACGAGGGCGCGACCGATGCCCTGGAAGTCGACGCCGTTGTGCTCGTAGAAGCGGGAGTCTTCGATCGAGACCACCGCGTTCTTGACGTTGGTTGAGATCTGCGCTGCGCCCAGCAGAATCTTGTTGTTGTTGCTGGTCAGGGTGCCGATCTTCTCGCCGTTGGCGTCGAAGACGACGCTGTTCTTCGCCGACTTGAACTTGGCGAAGTTGTAGATGGCCGGCAGATCCTGGGAGACCGCGGCCATCATTCCGAAGACCATCGAGACAAGGGCGAGCAGTCCGAGGCCGGCGAGCACGAAGAGAATGCGCAGCTTCTTCAGCCGCGGCCGGTCGCGTTTCTTGGAGGGAAGCGATGGGGGAGGAGGGGGCGGGGGGATGACCCCGCCGGGCGGCTTGCCGTTCCCGCCGCCGTTCTCCTCGGAGCGCTCGGGAAGGGCCTCGGACGGGCGCTCTCGCTCGACCCGCCTGGCGATCCGGGTCCGGCGGGGCACAGCCGGGGTGCTCCCAGCGCCGTTCCCGTCCCCAGTCTCGGTCTCGGGGCTCAGCGGCCGCCCCGGAATGAACTCGGGGTCTCCGCTGAAATCGAACTCGATTTCAGCGGTGTCGGCGAAGGGCTCCCGGGCGCTCGCGTCAGGCTCGGCGTCGTCGTCGGCGCCGCCCCTGGGGTCGGGTTTGCCCTCGGGGCGCGGCTCTTTGCGTCGTGATGAGGCCATCCGGTTGACGGTTCGCACGGCTCGGCGGCGGGCTGGGGACCCGCAATTTGAGGGTTCGCGCACGCGGCCAAGGGCAGGAAAGGGACGCCCGCCGAGCCGAGGGGGCAGTCTAGCATTGGGCCGATGATGCTCTCGCCGCATCCGGGCACCGGATGAACGACCCATCGGGGGGCTCCCGGAGGCACGGCGAAGACGCCGGGCGCCTGATTCGCAACGCGGTCGACGTGCTGCCGGAGGGGGCCCTCTCCGAGCAGCTCGAGGCCGGGCGCCCGCTGCGGGTGAAGCTCGGGATCGACCCGACCGCCCCCGACATCCACCTCGGGCACACCGTCGTCCTCGGCAAGCTGCGCGAGTTCCAGGAGGCGGGCCACACCGTCGTCCTGATCATCGGCGACTTCACCGCCAGGGTCGGCGATCCGAGCGGCCGCTCCGCGCAGCGGCCGGTGCTCTCCCCCGAGGAGATCGACGCCAACGCGAGGACCTTCCAGGAGCAGGCGTTCAAGGTCCTCGATCCGCAGCGGACTGAGGTGCGCTTCAACAGCGAGTGGCTGCGGATGGAGCCGGAGGAGCTGCTCGGGCTGCTGGCCACGACGACGATCGCCAGGCTGCTGGAGCGCGAGGACTTCCGCACCCGGATGGAGCGGGAGGCGCCGATATCGGCGCTCGAGCTCCTCTACCCGCTGCTTCAGGGCTACGACTCGGTTGCGATCGAGTCCGACGTCGAGATCGGCGGGACCGACCAGAAGTTCAACCTGCTGTTCGGTCGCGACGTGCAGGCTTCCTACGGGGTCGCGCCGCAATCGATCATCACGATGCCGATCCTCCCCG
>CAVRGL010000008.1:0-232500 GCA_963720735.1 uncultured Actinomycetes bacterium | reverse complement strand
GGAAATCGTGCGCAGAGTGTAAAGGCAATAAGGGAGCTTGACTGCGAGACCGACGGGTCGAGCAGGAACGAAAGTTGGGCTTAGTGATCCGGCGGTTGCAAGTGGAAGCGCCGTCGCTCAACGGATAAAAGGTACTCCGGGGATAACAGGCTTATCGCTTCCAAGAGTCCATATCGACGAAGCGGTTTGGCACCTCGATGTCGGCTCGTCGCATCCTGGGGCTGGAGTAGGTCCCAAGGGTTGGGCTGTTCGCCCATTAAAGCGGTACGCGAGCTGGGTTCAGAACGTCGTGAGACAGTTCGGTCCCTATCTGCCGTGGGCGCTGGAGAGTTGAGGGGAGTCATTCCTAGTACGAGAGGACCGGAATGAACGTGCCTCTGGTGTATCAGTTGTCCTGCCAAGGGCATTGCTGGTTAGCTACGCACGGAACGGATAACCGCTGAAAGCATCTAAGCGGGAAGCCGTCCTCGAGATGAGCTCTCCCATCCCCTTGAGGGAGTAAGACCCCTGGTAGACCACCAGGTTGATAGGCCGGCGGTGCAAGTGCAGCAATGCGCTCAGCCGACCGGTACTAATGGGTCGAGGGCTTGACGGATTTACTTCATTACCCATGGCCTTGGGCAGTTTTCAAGCTCCACCGGGGCCCGGTTTCGCAAATCTCCGGTGGTGCACAGCGAGAGGGAAACACCTCTTCCCATTCCGAACAGAGCAGTTAAGCCTCTCCGCGCCGATGGTACTTGGGGGGCAACCCCCTGGGAGAGTAGGTCGCCGCCGGTTCTTGATTGAAAGGGCCGCCCTCGGGCGGCCCTTTCTGGTTTGGGCGCGCAGTGATGACCATATGATCGCCGAGTGAGCGCCACGCCTTCGCACAGGGCGGGCCCGGCCGAGACGGTCGAGATGATCGAGGAGATCTCCGCCGTCCCTAGGCGCCCCTGCTCCTACGAGGAGCTCTCGGCGGCTTTGGCGATGCGGGCGCGCCTCCAGGAGCACGGGGTCGCGGCGCGGCTCGAGGCCTTTCGCTCCTATGAGACCTTTGCCAAGCCCTACGGCCTGCTGATCGGGCTGGCGCTTGCGGCCGGCGCCCTGCCCCGCCGCCACCGGGTGCTGCGCTCGCTGCTCTCCGTCTCGGCGGCGCTCGGCGCCGCCCTGGAAGGCGAGTTCCGGGCAGTCTCGCCCGGGGCGCTGTTCGCCCGGCGCACCAGCCAGAACCTGGTCGCCGAGGTCGAGCCGGCCGGTGAGCCCAGGCGGACCCTCTGCCTGGTCTCCCACATCGACTCCTCGCGCAGCGGCCTGATCTTCAATCCGCGGGTGACCCCCCACCTCGGCGGCGTCTCGGCGGCGTTCGGACTGGCCCTCGCCGCCTGCGGGGCCGAGCCGCTGCTTTCCCGCTCGCCGGCCGGCCGTGCCCTCTCCCGCGCCGCCCGCGTCCTGCTGGCGACAGCCGGAGGGCTGCTGGCGGAGCGGGAGATCCGCGGCGTCGACGTCGCCGGCGCCAACGACAACGCATCCGGAGCGGCCGCGACCGCGGTGCTCGCCGCCGAGTGCGCCGCGAGACCGCTTCGCGAGACGCGCCTGGTGCTGTTGATCACCGGAAGCGAGGAGGCAAATGTGATCGGCTCGCGCGCCTTCCTCGACGCCCACGACACCTCGGGCTGGCTGTTCCTCAACTTCGACGGCGTCGCAGCGCCGGCGGCGCTTCACCATCTGCGCCGCGAGGGCGGGGCGCTGCGGCGCTGGGAGTCGGACCCCGGCCTTCGAGCCGTCGCGGAGAGGGTCTCGGAGTCACGGCCTGATCTCGCCCTCTCCGGTACCGAGCGCAGCTCCGGCCTTCCCTATGACTCGACCCCGATCCTCGCCCGGGGTGGCCGGGCGATCACGCTGTCGGTGCAGAACGGCTCGATCCCCAACTACCACTCGCCGACCGACACCGCCGAGCGGATCGACGTCGAGGTGCTGGCCAGGGCGCTAGAGGCGGGCAGGGAGATGATCGCCGCGATCGATCGCGGCGAAGCCGATGCCTGAGGCCTGACGAGAGCGCCGCCGACGGGCGCCGCACACCGGCGCCGCAGTTTGGTCAACCGGCTCTAGGCCGTACTCGCCCAGGGTGGAGAAGTCGATCACCAGATCGATCGCGTCTGCGAGCCGGGCGCTCAGATTCCTTTTCTTTCTTGAGTCGAACATGAGTTCGAAGGTAAGGGGGACATCGGACGCTGCTGCGTTCCTGCAGCGATTCTTGCATCCCTCCTCAGCGGCCGCGGCGGCCGAAGCTGTGCGCGGCGGGAGCGACGGCGCGCAGCTCGGCGACCGCCGCCTCGCGCCCCGTCTCGCGCCCCGGCGGGGGCTCGATCGAGCGGACCTCCGCCGGTGGCAGGTCGGGCCGCTCGAGAACGGCCATCCGGGAGACGACCACGTTCGTCGCGCCCTGGCGGCGCTCGAGGCGGCCTGCGGCGCGGAGCAGCGGCGCGGTGCGGACGATTCCCCTGAAACGCTCGAAGACCGGGGGCGGGACCACCAGGTTGATCGTCCCGCGCTCGTCCTCGAGCAGGACGAAGCAGACCCCCCTCGCCGTCGCCGGGCGCTGACGGGCGACGACCATCCCCGCCACCTCGACCTCCAGCCCGTCGCCGAGCCGTTCCAGGTCGGAGCTGAGGGCGACACCGGGGAGCTCGGATCGCAGCAGCCCCACGGGGTGATCGCCGAGGGTCATCCCGGTCGACCCGTAGTCCGCGACGACCCTCTCCCAGGGGCCGATCTCCGGCAGCTCCGGCTCCCGCGGCGGCTCCAGCGGCAGCGCCAGCTGGGTTCCCACGCCGGTCGCGGCGCTCCCGGCGAGCGTGCCGAGCCGCCAGTAGGCGCCGCGGCGGCTGGTGCCCTGCTGCTTCGGGTCCGCTGCGGCGATCGAGTCCATCGCCCCCGCCCAGGCGAGCCTCTCGAGCCCGTCCCGCGAGGCCCCGGAGCGGGAGGCGAGATCGGCGATCCCCGCGTAGGAGCCCCGCTCCTCGCGCTCCCCGACCAGCGTCTGCATCTCCTCCTCCCGGACCCCCTTGACGTATCCGAGCCCTATGCGGACGCCGATCGGCGTGGGAGAGGGCGGGTGAGCGCCCCCGACCACCTCCGCCCGGCAGAGGACGTCGCTGCGGTTGACGTCGGCGGGCAGGACCGGGATGCCGCGCCGCTGGGCCTCGTGGACCAGCGCGTCGGGAGGGTAGAAGCCCATCGGCTGCTCGTTGAGCAGCGAGGAGAGGAACTCCGGGCCGTAATGGACCCGCAGCCAGGCCGACTGGTAGGCCAGCAGGCCGAAGGCGACGGAGTGGGCCTTGGGAAAGCCGAACCCGGAGAACCCCTGGATCTGGCGGAAGACCTTCTCCGCGATCGGTCTCGACACGCCGCGCCCGACCGCGCCGCCGATGAAGCGGTCGCGGTAGGCGCGCAGGGCGGCCTCCGAGCGCTTGCGGCTCATCGCCCGGCGCAGCCCCTCGGCCTCCCCGGAGCTGAAGCCGGCGAGAGCCATCGCGACCTCGATCACCTGCTCCTGGAAGACGATCGCTCCGAGCGTCTCGGCCAGGACCGGCTCCAGCGAGGGGTGGTCATAGGGGATCTCGTAGGAGGGATCCTCGCGCAGCAGCCGCCGCCGCTCGATGTAGGGATGGATGGCGCCGCCCTGGATCGGCCCCGGCCGCACCAGCGCCACCTGCACGGTGAGATCGTCGAGGTCCTCGGGGAGGGTGCGGGGGAGCATCTGCATCTGGGCGCGGCTCTCGATCTGGAAGACGCCGGTGGTCTCGGCGCGGCGGATCGAGGTGAAGGTCTGCTCGTCGTCGAGCGGTATCCGCGAGAGGTCCAGCCGCTCACCCCGAGCGCGGCCGATCTCCTCGATGCAGCGCTCGACCGCCGAGAGCATCCCCAGTCCCAGCAGGTCGATCTTCAGAAAGCCGGCGTCGGCGCAGGAGTCCTTGTCCCACTGGACGATCTGGCGTCCTTCCATCGCCGCCGGCACCACCGGGCAGATCTCGACCAGCGGCCGGGTCGAGATCACCATCCCGCCCGGGTGCTGGGAGGGATGACGGGGAAGGCCCATCGCCTCGCCGCAGAGCTCGACCAGGCGCCGCCAGCGAAGGGTGCGCGCCCGGCGCTCTCCCAGGGCGGAGGCGATGTCGCGCTCGACCTCCTCCGGGCCGCCGTGAAAGTCGACGACCCGCGCCGCCCGCTCGATCTCTCCCGCCGGCAGGCCCAGCGCCTTGCCGAGGTCGCGCACCGCCCCCCGCGAGCGGTAGGTGGGGAAGGCGGCGACCAGGGCCGAGCGGTCGGCCCCGTAGCGCTCGTGGACCCGCGGGATCAGCTTCTCGCGGATGTCGCGGGGGAAGTCGAGGTCGATGTCGGGCACCGACGTGACCTCCTCGTTGAGGAAGCGGCCGGTGAACAGGCCCGCCCTGACCGGGTCGACGTGGGAGAGCCCGGTCAGGTAGCAGACGATCGAGCTGACGCTCGAGCCGCGGCCCCTTCCCGGGGGGAGCACCGCGCGGGCCGACCCCGGCCCCCGGACCTCGATCGCGACCTCCCTGGCCAGCTCCAGCAGGTCGCGATGCAGGAGGAAGAAGCCGGAGAGCCCGAGACCGCGGATGATCGCCAGCTCCTGCTCGAGGCGGCGCTCGGCCTCCGGGCGGTCCGGGGAGCCGGCGTAGCGGCTCTCGATCAGCCCCCGGCAGAGGGTCGCCAGCCTCCCGTCGGCCTCGGGGTCCTCGGCCCCGGGATAGCCGTAGCCGAGCTCGCGGGTGAGATCGAAGCGCAGGCGCTCCGCCAGGCGCACCGTCTCGGCGACCGCCGCGGGGTGCTCGGCGAACCGCGCCGCCATCGCCTGCGGGGACGCCATCGCCGAGCTCGAGTTGCCCCTGCGGGCGGCCTCGGAGCCCTCCAGGGTCAACCCCAGCCGCACCGAGACCAGCGCGTCCTGGAGCCGGGCGCGGGAGCGCCCGTGGGAGTGGACGTTCCCGGTGGCGATCGCCGGCACCCGCAGCCGCTCCGCGAGGCCCGCGAGCCAGCGGTTGCGGGCCCTGTCGCGGCGCCAGTAGGGCCGCTGCAGCTCGATCCGGAAGCGGTCGCGGCCGAAGCTCTCCAGCAGGCCTCGCGCCAGTCCCTCCGAGCGGCCCGGCCGGCCCCGCTCCCAGCTCCCGGCGACGGCTCCCTCCCCGGCGCATCCCGAGAGGCAGACGAGCCCGCCCGCGAGCTCTCCGACCCGATCGAGGGGGACCCGCGGCTGCCCGGCGGTCCGCTGCGATCCCTCGCGGGTGCGGGAGTGCGCCTCGGTCAGCAGCCGGCATAGATTGCGATAGCCGGTCGCGCTCTCGACCAGCAGGGTCAGGTGGGCGTCGCCGGCCCCGGGAAGGGCCACGGTCAGCTCGGCACCGGTGATCGGGCGCAGGCCGAGGGCGTCGCAGGCGTGGGCGAACTCCATCGACCCCCAGAGCCCATCGTGGTCGGTCAGCGCCAGCGCCGGGTACCCGAGCCCGGCGGCGGCGGCGGCGAGCTCCGCCGGGGTCGACGCCCCGTCGAGGAAGGAGAAGGCGGAGTGGCAGTGCAGCTCGACGTAGGGAGCCTTCGCCTCGGGGCGGGGACGCCGGGCCTCCCGGGCGGGTCGCAGCGAGGGCGCCGGCTCGGTGACCAGCGGGGGGGAGGGGAAGCCGGCCATCAGGCCCGCTGCAGGTACCAGCGTCCGCTCGGCGCGGAGCGGAAGACCACCGTGTCGCGGCCGCCGGCGAGGATCAGCTCGAAGTAGTGGCGGCGCAGCGGCCGCGGTGTCCACCAGCGGTCCTCGACGACCCACTCCTCGCGCACCGCGCGGACCGCGGCGTTGCCGACCTCGACCGGGACGCCGTCGCCCCCGGCGCGCACCGGCACCCGCTTCGGCTCGTACAACCGCCGCGCCGGTGCCCTCATCGTCCCGAGTCCGGGAAGGGAGTGAGCACCGTCCGGCGCTCAGGCACCCTGGAGGCGCCGTCCACCTCGAGCACCCGCAACAGCGCCCCGGCGCCCGCCGCGGCCCGCACCTGCCGGACGGCTTCGCCGAGCCGCCGCCGGCGCAGCTCTCCCTCCCGGCCAAGCGCCCCCGCGGGGAGCTCCAGCTGGGCGGCGGCCGGCGGCCCGAGCGCCGGGGCGCTCAGGGTCAGTGATGCCGCCGGGCCGGGCAGAGCGGCGAGCTTCGGGGACAGCGCCAGCCGCAGCACCTCGGGGGAGGCGCTGGGGCGGCGCAGGGCCAGTCCCGCGCTCCAGCTTCCACCGCCGCTGAGCAGCGCCCCGAGGCGCAGCGAGCGCACCGTCCTCGACCCGCGCCGGGGGGAGGCGAGCAGCCTGTCCACCAGCAGGCCGAGGACGCGCTCGAGCTGCTCTCCCGCGGCCACCTCCGGCAGCTCCAGCACCTCGGTCAGCTCCGCATGGCGCCCGCGCGGCCGGGGCGGGTCGTCAAGCCCGCCGGCGAGCGCCCGGGCCCGCAGGCCGAGCTTCCCGAAGCGGTCGGCCACGTCGTCTATCGGCAGCCCTGCGAGGGCCCCGAGGTCGGCAATGCCAAGCCGCTCGAGCGCCTCGATCAGCCGCCGGGAGGCGAGCTCGTCGCCCCCCAGCCGGCCGGCGAGGATCGAGACCGGAAGGGGGGAGAGGAAGCGGCGAAGCCCCTCGGCGGTGACGATCGGCTCTCGCCCGCCGGCGGCGGCGGGCGAGAGCCCGGCCGCCCTGGGTCGCCGTCGCCGGGGGGCGGTGAGCGCCGCGGCGTAGGCGGCGAAACGGGTCGGTGCCGCCGCGACCCTGGCCGGCATCGCCACCGCCCGCCGGGTCGCAGCGAGGGTCCCCCGTAGGTCGCGGTGGATCCCCCGCAGCCCGTCGGCGCGCAGGAACGCCTCTCCGGGACGCTCGGACTCGACCCCGGCGCCGATCCCCTCCAGCCGCCGCAGCGCCCCCTCCCAGGTCTCCGCCGCAGCGCCGGGGTCGGGCGGCACCAGGCAGAGCGCCGGGCAGCGCGAGAGCGCCTCTCCCAGGGGCATCCCGGCGCGCACTCCATGGGCCTCCGCCGTACCGGAGACCTCGCCCACCGTCCCCTTGGCGCCGGGCTCGGGTGCGAGGGCGGCCGGCCGGCGCAGCAGCTCGCGACGATCTCCGCAGGCGGCGATCAGGCTGAAGCGGGGGATAAGCGCGCAGATCACCTCCATACGAACACATGTTCGTATAAGAAGCGTCGATAGTCAAGGCCGCCGAGCCCATCCCCGGCCACGTGGGACCTTTCAACTGTCTATATGGCGCCTCAAAGGTCCCACGTCCGGGTTGGGATGATGGGAGGGTGAAGGTCCCGGCCCGCCCCGCCGCCACGCTCGCCCGCGTCGTCGCGGCCGGATTGCTCACCGCGCTCGCGCTGGCGGGCTGCGGGGGCGGGAACGGGGGCGGCGAGACCTCGAGCCCGGCCGGGGAGCTGCCGCCGGGGCACGCCTCGGTCCTGGTCATAGACGAGTGGGTGAAGGCCCTGAGCCGCGGCGACGTCTCCGGCGCCGCCGACCTCTTCGCCCTCCCCAGCGTGGTCGACAACGGAACCCCGCCGATCAACCTGCGCTCACGCGCCGACGCGGTCCTCTTCAATCGCAGCCTTCCCTGCGGAGGGAAGCTGGTGCGAGCCCGCCCCGACGGGCGCTACATCGCCGCCACCTTCAGGCTGACCGAGCGCCCCGGCGGGGACTGCGGCTCCGGGGTGGGAGAGCTGGCCCGGACCGCCTTCCTGATCCGCGACGGCAAGATCGTCGAATGGCACCGCCTCCCAACTCCTCGCGGCGGCGCGGGCCCGGGCGGCCCGATCGTCTGAGCAGTGCGCGGCGCCGGCCCCGCAGCCGCCGCGGCGCTCGCCCTCGCGCTGATCGCCTGCGGCTGCGGTGGGGGCGGCGGCGATCGCCAGGGGTCGTTCGAGCTGACGATCGGCAACCTGGTGCCGCTGCGCGGCGATCTCGCCGCCTACGGCTCCGCCGCCCGCAAGTCCGCACGGCTGGCCGGCGAGCGGGCCGCAGCTGCCGCCGGCCCCGGGACCACGGTGACCGTTCGCAGCGCCGACACCGAGAGCAACGAGCAGATCGCCCAGGTGCTCGCGCGGCGGCTGATCGGCGAGGGGGCGAGCTGCATGGTCGGCGACTGGGCGGCGAGCGCCAGCTTCGCGGTCGCCGGCAACGTCACGGTCCCGGACGGGATCCCGTTGATCTCGCCCGCCACCTCGAGCGCCGAGCTGAGCTCGCTCGACGACAGCGGCCTCGTCTTTCGCACCGTCCCCTCGGATGACCTGCAGGCGATCGCCCTGGCCGAGATCGCCGGCCCCGCTCGCGGGCGCTCGCTCTCGATCGCCGCCCGCAACGACTCCTACGGCCGCCGCTTCTCGGCCATCCTCGCCGCCGAATGGCGGCGGCGAGGCGGCTCGGTGCGCGGCCCCTTCCTCTATGACCCCGGCCTCCTTCACCATCGCCTCGTCGCCCGGCGGATCGTCGCCGGGGACCCCGACGCCGTCGCGGTGATCGACTTCCCCCAGAGCTTCGCCCGGCTGGCGCCCGACCTGCTCGCGACCGGCCGCTTCGACCCGGCTCGTCTCGTCCTTCCCGACGTGATGTCTGTCCACGACCCCTCAGGTGCCGGGATCCCCCGTGCGGCGATCGAGGGTGCCTCCGGGACCTTGCCCGGCGTCACCTCGCCCGGGCCAAACGGGCGCGCCTTCGAGCGCATGTTCGGCGCGGACCCCGCGCCCCCGCGGCGCCAGGCCGGCTTCGATTCCGAGACCTTCGACGCGACGGCGCTCTGCTTCCTGGGCGCAGTCGCCGCCTCCTCGAACGACGGCCGCCGGATCGCCGAGCGGATCGAGTCGGTCAGCGGACCTCCGGGGCGCCGCTTTGGGCCGGGCCGGCTCGCAGCCGCGGTCCGGGCGCTGCGCCACGGCGCCGAGATCGACTACCAGGGCGCCTCCGGGCCCATCGACCTCAACCGGAACGGCGACCCGACCGCCGGCGCCTTCGGCGTCTACCGCTACCGCGACGGCCACCCGCACGTAATTGGCAGGATCACCGTCCGCCGCTAATCCCCTGCGGCGGCTTCGCCGCCTTACATGCCCGTGCCGGCGCTAACACCGCGCCGGCTGAGCAAACCGCCTGCGGCGGCTTCGCCGCCTTACATGCCCGTGCCGGCGCTAACACCGCGCCGGCTGAGAATCACTGGGTACCGAGGCTGCTCCAGGCCTCGAGCTTTGCCTCGATCCTGGCGATCGTCTCCCCGGTGAAGCCGCTGGTCGAAGCGTGCCCGCCGAGGTCGGGGGTGCGGATCCCGGCGGCGCTGCACTCGAGCACCGCCTCGTAGATCGCCCGGGAGGCACGCTCGGCCTCGGCGGCGCCCTCGCGGGCGGCGGCGTAGCGGAGCAGCGCGCCGCAGGCGAGGATCATCGCCATCGGGTTGGCGATGTCCTTGCCGAGCAGCGCCGGCGCGGTGCCGTGGGGAGCCTCGGCCATCGCCGCCGTCGGGTTGAGGTCCTCGTCGAGGCCGAGCAGGATCGACTCGGCCCCTGCGATCGAGCCGAAGAGTGGCAGCACCAGGTCGGAGAGCAGGTCGCCGTCGCGGTTCAGGGCCGGGATCACCATCGGCGAGTCCGCGGCCCCGGTGACCAACCCGGCATAGGTCGCATCGATCAGGACGGGCTGGTAGTTGACCGCGGGGTGGTGTTCCGCGGCCGCGTCCATCTCCTCCTTCAGCATCCCCTCGTACACCGGGCTGACCGTCCATTTCGGGCCGCCGTAGACCTTGCCGCCGATCCTCTCGGCGGTGCGGAAGGAGTGCTCGGCGACGGCACGGCAGACCGAGCGCCGGATCCGCTCGGTGCGGAAGGCGGACTCGTCGCCGTCGGCCTGCTCGCGCCACTCCTCGGCGCCGTAGGCGTCGCCCACCGCCATCCGGCAGACGGAGATCTGGTCGTGGACCCCGGCGACGGGGGTGACGCCCGGGAGGCGCCGCCCGGTGCGGATGATCACCTTGCCGTCGATCTCCTCGCGGAGGATCCGGTTCGGGGAGCCGACGTCGTCGGCGCCCTCGGGGGTGATCGTCGCCGCCTTCAGGCCGAGGCCCGAGGCGGCCATCGCGGCCGCCGCCTCGTGGACGACGCCGTTGTCGGTCCGCCTGCGGCTCTCCAGGGAGAGGTCGAAGACCTCCAGTTCGAGCGCCAGGCCGAGCAGGCCGGGGTCGAGCACACGCAGCGACTGCTCGAGCAGCTCCTGCCCGGTCTCGTCGCCCTCCATCACGACTATCCTCAGCGGCTCCATGCCGCCAACCTATGCCACACCCGCAGGCGAGGTTGGGCGGGCGCGGCGATGACGGGCCCGGACGGCGAGAAATGCACCTGGTGTGGCGCCGAGGTCGAGCCGAGCGGCGGCTTCCGCGCGTATGAGCCGGCCGGGGAGCGCGGGGCCACCTTCTGCCGGCTCGAGCACATCGTCCCGTGGCAGATGCAGGGCGGTGTGTGGTTAAGCGAGCCTGTCGCAAACCCCGGCATCACCGGACGTGGAACGGAGGAGATGCCGGGTATTGATTCCTGCTCGCACTGCGCCGCGGCGCTCGATCAGGACTCGGTGCTGCTGGTCCGCCACCGGGGCGAGCACCGGATCGGCGACGGATTCTGCTCGGTGGGCCACATGGCGGCCTGGGCGAAGGCCGGGGGCCGCTGGCGGTAGCCGCAGCCGCTGCGGCTACCCGGACTGGGCGAAGGCCTCGATCAACCGTGCCACCCGGGCCGGCTTCTCGACGTTCGGCGAGTGGCCGGCGCCCGCGATCAGCGCGGTGCGGGCGTCGGGGACGGCCGCGTAGGCGCGCAGCGCCTCGCGGGCGTCGTAGATCTGATCCTCCGCGCCGAAGATCGCCAGCAGCGGCTTGCCAAGGGCTGAGATCCGCCTGTCCAGCGGCTCCTGGTCGAGGTAGTCGTCCTCCAGCGAAGAGGTCTCCGAATACGAGGTGTAGGTCATCCGCCTGACGTCGTCGACGAAGGCGTCGGGGACCGGGAATCCCGGCGCGAAGGCCTGCCCGAGCGCATCCTTGATCGCGAAGTCCGGCGTCAGCCGCCAGAGCGCCTCCCCGAGGACGGGCCAATAGGTGAGGCGCGCCAGCAGGCTGAGGCTGCCGAAGCTGTTGTCGGGGGCCTGGTCGATGATCACCAGCCTGCCGACCAGGTCCGGATACTGCGCCGCCAGCGCCCCCGCGACGGTGCCGCCGGTCGAGTGGCCGACGACGGTCGCGTCCCGGACCCCGAGCCGGCCGAGGGCCTCGGCCACCGAGGTCGGCCTGATCGGGCATCGAGTAGCCGGAGGACGGCTTCTCCGACCCGCCGTGCCCGAGCAGGTCGATCGCGATCACCCTGTGGCCGCGCCGCAGCAGCGGGATCAACCGGTCCCACCAGTCGATCGCGCAGGTGTAGCAATGGAGGAGAACAACTGGCGACGAGTCGCCCTTGAGGCGAGAAACGCGAACTCTGTCCCGCCCGCGACCCCGGCACGCCCGGAGGCGAAGCCGAGGACGTGCCGGGTGGTAATTCCAGGACCTGGAGGTCCCCGCCGTTGAGGCTGAGGATGCGGCCGCCGGGGACCGTCACCTCGGCCGGCTTCGTCTCGCGATCGAGGACGATCGTGTTGAGAGCGAGCAGCACTGCCAGCGCGGCCAGCACTGCGATCAGGATCTTCCAGCCGCGCCTCACTCCGCGTCCGCGGAGCCCTCGCGGGGGCCGAGGCCGAGCGCGTCGGCGTGGGCGGCGAGGG
This sequence comes from uncultured Actinomycetes bacterium, assembly GCA_963720735.1. Lineage (GTDB taxonomy): Bacteria > Actinomycetota > Thermoleophilia > Solirubrobacterales > 70-9 > JBBRHQ01. Next base: position 220,705 of record CAVRGL010000008.1, on the reverse strand, counting down.
CCGAGATCACCACCCTGATGTGCTCGTCGAGATCGACCTCGAGCTCCTCGGCGGCCCGTCGCAGCTGGTCGCGGTCGACGGCCGCCGCGAAGGAGGGCTGCTTCATCTTCTTGCGCACCGACTTCGGTTTCATCCCCTCGATCCCGGTGGGCCGCACCAGGGCGCAGGCGGTGACGAAGCCCGACATCTCGTCGACTGCGTAGAGCGCCTTCGCCATCCGGGTCTCGCGCGGCACCCCCATGAAGTCGGCGTGACCGGCGACGGCGTCGATGATCTCCTGCGGGTAGCCGCGCTCGGAGAGCTCCTCGAGGGCGTGGCGGGGGTGACCGGTGCCGAGATCCGGGAAGCGCTCGTAGTCGAGGTCGTGGACCAGGGCGGTGACGGCCCAGGGCTCCGGATCCTCGCCGTAGCGCTCGGCGTAGGCGCGCATCCCCGCCTCGACCGCAAGGGCGTGCTTTCGCAGCCCCTCGGAGGCCGTCCACTCGCAGAAAAGCTCCCAGGCGTCGTCTCGGGTGGGTGCAGCCATCGGCGCTGTTAGGCTAGACGCGCTCGCGGTCGTGCGCCGCCGGCGATCTCCAGCCCTCACCAAATCACTCGATTTGCAGGCATTTCCTATGGAAAAATTTGTCATCCAAGGTGGGGTCGCGCTCTCGGGGGAGATCACCGCGGCGGGCAACAAGAACGCCGCCCTGCCGATCCTCGCCGCTTCACTGCTCACCGAGGAGGAGCTGCTCGTCCACAACGTCCCCCGGATCCGCGACACCGAGGCCCAGCTCTGCCTGCTCGAGCGGCTCGGGGTGGAGGTCGCCTGGATCGCCGAGAACAGCGTCCGGCTGAAGGCGGCGGACCTCTCCGAGATCGCCGTCGACGAGGAGCTCTCCAGCGCGATCCGCGCCTCATTCCTGCTCGCCGGGCCCCTGCTCGCCCGTTTCGGCGAGGCGAGGATGCCTCCTCCGGGCGGGGACTTCATCGGCCGCCGTCGCCTCGACGCCCATCTCGACGCCTTCGCCGCGCTTGGCGCCCGGGTCGGAGGCAATGGGCTGATCGAGATCTCCGCGCCCCCGGGTGGGCTGCGGGCCTGCCGGATCTTCATGGACGAGCCCTCGGTGATGGGCACCGAGAACGCCCTGATGGCGGCGGCGCTCACCCCCGGTCCAACGACGATCGCCAACGCGGCATCCGAGCCCCACGTCCAGGATCTCGCCCGGCTGCTCACCGAGATGGGCGCTGCGGTGGACGGGATCGGCTCCAACGTGATGACCGTGCACGGCCGCGACCGCCTCGGCGGCGCCGAGCACACCGTCTGCCCCGACCACATCGAGGTCGCCAGCTTCATGGCGCTGGCGGGCGTCACCGGAGGCGAGCTGCGGATCCGCGACGCCGAGCCCAACGACCTGACGATGGTCCGGCGCCAGTTCCAGCGGCTCGGCTTCCAGTCGCTGGTCGAGGGCCGCGACGTGATCGTGCCGCCGGAGCAGCGCCTCCGGGTGCGTGACGACATGGGCGACGCGATCCCGAAGATCGAGGACGGGCCGTGGCCGGCCTTCCCGGCCGACCTGACCTCGATCGCCCTCGCCCTCGCCACCCAGGCCGAGGGCACGATCATGATCTTCGAGAAGATGTTCGAGAACCGCCTCTTCTTCGTCGACAAGCTGGTCGCGATGGGCGCTCGGATCACGCTGTGCGATCCCCACAGGGCGATGGTCAGCGGTCCGAGCCGCCTTCACGGCGAGCGGGTCGAAAGCCCCGACATTCGCGCCGGGATGGCGATGCTCATCGCCGCTCTGGCCGCGGACGGCACCTCGGAGATCGGCAACATCCGCCAGATCGACCGTGGCTACGAGCAGATCGACGAGCGCCTGCGCGTGCTCGGCGCCCACATCGAGCGCGCCTCGGCCGACGTCCCGGCCTAGCGGCCGCCCCCGGAGGCCCCCCTCAGCGTGATCCACCCGATCCCCCCAGGCACTCGCGACATCCTGCCCGACGAGATGCGGGAGCTTCGACGCCTGCACCTGGCGCTGATGGAGGCATTCGAGGCGCACGGATACGGTGAGGTCAGCACCCCGACGATCGAGCACGACGAGGTGATGGCGCGCGGCGAGGGGCGCTTCTCCGGGAGCGCCTACCGCTTCTTCGACGAGCGTGGCGAGTTGCTCTCGCTGCGCTCCGACATGACGATCCCGATCGCCCGCCTGATCGCGAACCGCTACGCGGGGGCCGCCTCCCCGATCCGCCTCTGCTACATCGCCAACCTGTTCCGGGCGGTGCGACCGCAGCGGGGGCAGATGCGTGAGTTCGTCCAGGCCGGGGTGGAGCTGATCGGCGCCCCGGCGCCGGAGGGGACCGCCGAGGTGGTCGAGGTGCTCGGCGCGGCGCTCGACGCCGCCGGCCTCGACCGGGCGGTGATCGGCCTCGGCGACGCCGACCTCTTCCGCCAGCTCCTCTCCGAGCTCGGAGTCGAGGGTGATGCCCGGGATCCGGTCCTCGAGCGGCTCGCGACACATGACCTGGTCGGCCTGGAGCAGGTTCTCAGCGAGCTCGAAGGGGTCGGGTCCGAGGGCCGCCGGACGCTGCTCTCCCTGAGCCAGATGCGCGGTGGGCCCGGGATCATCGAACAGGCTCGCGAGATCGGCGGCGAGGCGGTCGAGAAGGCCACCACAAGGCTGCAGGAAACCTTCGACGCGCTGGAGGCACGCGGGGCCACGGGGAGGATCCAGGTCGACCTCGGGCTGCTGCGAGAGCCGGGCTATTACAGCGGCGCCATCCTCGAGGTCTACGACCCGGCGCTCGGGCACGTGCTCGGGGGAGGCGGCCGCTACGACGAGCTGATGTCGCGGTTCGGGGTCGATCTCCCGGCGGCGGGTTTCGCCCTTTACCTGGAGCGGGTCCACGTGGCGCTGCTCGAGGAGGAGCGCCGCAGGGTGATCGCAGGGGAAGGGGGCAGCGAGTGATGACCGAGGTGGCCGGCGCAACGGGGGCCAAGGCCGAGGGGCCGCTGAAGCTGGCAGTTCCCCGCGGGGCGCTGTTCGAGGGGACCCTCGATCTGCTCGATGCCGCGGGCATCCCGACCGACGGGCTCCGGGGCGACTCCCGCTCCCTCGTATTCGGAGCCGATGGGATCACCCTGGTGACGATGCGGCCCTCCGATGTCCCCACGTACGTCGAGGCGGGTGCGGCGGAGGTCGGCATCACCGGCAAGGACGTCCTGCTCGAGCAGGCCGACCGGATGGTCTACGAGCTGCTCGATCTCGGCTTCGGCCAATGCCGCATGGTGCTCGCCGGGCGGGTGGGGGACACCCGCCTCGGCGAGGACGAGCGCCGGCTCGGGACAATGCGCATCGCGACCAAGTACCCGCGGATCGCAGAGCGGCACTTCGAGCAGAGCGGCAGGCAGGCGGAGGTGATCGAGGTCAAGGGCTCGGTCGAGCTGGCCCCCCTGATCGGCCTCGCCGACGGGATCGTCGATCTCGTCGCCAGCGGCCGCACCCTGGAGGAGAACCGGCTCGAGGTCCGCGAGGAGATCGTCGCCTGCACCGCACGATTCGTCGCCAACCGCGTCGCCCACAAGCTCCGCGGCGCAGAGGTCGACGAGCTGACCGCGAAGCTGAGGGCGGCGAGTCCGCCGGCCCGTCGATGAGGATCACCAGGATCGAGTGGGACGGCGCCGATCCCGCCCGCCTCGCCGCCCGGCTCCGCCCCGAAACCGCCGACGAGACCTCGGTGGCGCGGGACGTCGCCGAGATCGTCGCGGCCGTGCGCGAAGGAGGCGACGCCGCCGTGCTCGAGCTCGGGAAGAGGTTCGACGGCGTCGCGCCGCGCAGCCTCAAGGTCCCGGTGGAGGAGATCCAGTCGGCGCCCGCCACACTCGACGTGAGCTTCCGCGAGGCGCTGCAGGTCGCCGCGATCAACATCCGCCGGGTGGCGGAGAGCCAGCTCGCGGCGGCGCCGGTCAGCGTCGACCTGCCCCAGGGGCACTCGGTGGCGATCCGCGAGGTCACCGTGGGAAGCGCCGGGGTCTACGTCCCCGGCGGGGGCGCCGCGCTTGCCTCGACAGCGTTGATGTGCGCGATCCCGGCCCGGGTCGCCGGGGTCGGCCGGATCGCCCTCGCTTCCCCTCCGGGGCGCGAGGGGCACGTCAGCTCGGCGGTCCTGGCGGCCTGCGATGAAGCCGGCGTCGACGAGGTCTACGCCACGGGCGGAGCCCAGGCGATCGCGGCGCTGGCGCTCGGCACCGAGACGATCGCCCCGGTCGACCTGATCGCCGGCCCCGGCAACCCGTACACCCAGGAGGCCAAGCGCCAGCTCTACGGCCTGGTCGGGATCGACGGGATCGCCGGGCCCTCGGAGCTGATGGTGATCATCGGCGAAAGCGCCAGGATCGAGTGGATCGCCCTCGACCTCTGCGCTCAGGCCGAGCACGGCGCCGACAGCCCGCTTGTAGCCACCGCTGTCGAGACCCGCACGCTCGACCAGCTCGCCGAGCGGGTAAGCGAGCTCGCCGCCTCCCGGCCGAGCGTCGCCGACGCTCGGCTCTCGCTGATCGCGGTCCCCGACACGGACGCCGCCCTGGCGCTGGCCAACGCCTACGCACCCGAGCACCTTCAGATCGCCACCGAGGATGCGGAGATCCAGGCCTCCTCGGTGACCACGGCCGGCTGCGTGTTCATCGGCGAGTACGCAGGCACGGCCTTCGGCGACTACGCCGCAGGCTCCAATCACGTCCTGCCGACCGGAGGGGCGGGGCGCTTCCAGGGCCCCCTGGGCCCGAGCGCGTTCAGGCGCCGGATAGCAAATGTAAGCTTGCCCGGCCCCGCGGCCGAGGAGCTGGCGCCGCACACCGACGCGCTGGCCCGGGCCGAGGGATTGCCCGTCCACGGCGAGTCGGGAACGGTGAGGGGATGACGCGAGCGGCCGAGCAATCCAGGAAGACCAAGGAGACCGAGATCCGCCTCTGGGTGGACCTCGACGGCGGCCCCGGCTCGGAGATCTCCACCGGAGTCGGGTTCCTCGACCACATGCTCGAGCTGCTCGCTCGCCACGGCCACCTCGGCCTGCGGGTCGAGGCCAGCGGCGACCTCGAGACGGGCGCCCATCACACGGTCGAGGACGTCGGGATCGTCCTCGGACAGGCCGTTGATCTCGCCCTCGGCGAGCGCGCCGGTATCCGCCGTTACGGCTCCGCGCTGGTGCCGATGGATGAATCGCTGGCCGAGTGCGCGATCGACATCTCGGGCCGGCCCCTCTGCGTCTGGGACGCAGAGCTGCCCGCCACATCGATCGCCGGCTTCGATACAGAGCTGGCGGAGGAGTTCTTCCGCGCCGTCTCCTCCTCGGCGAAGCTCACCCTGCACATCTCAGTGCGCCGGGGGACCAACGCGCATCACATGATCGAGGCATGCTTCAAGGCATTCGCCCGGGCGCTTCGGGCGGCGGTGATGATCGATCCCGGGGAGACCGGGGTCCCGAGCACCAAGGGAAGCCTCTCGGGTTGACGCGGGTCGCGATCCTCAACTACGGCATGGGCAACCTGCGCTCGGTCGCCAAGGCGCTCGAGCACGTCGGCGTCGACGCGGAGGTGACCGCCGACCCCGAGGATGCGCGCCGCGCCGACGGGATCATCCTGCCGGGGGTCGGTGCGTTCCCGAAGGCGATGAAGCGGATTCGCGAGGGCGGGCTGGACGAGCTGGTCGAAGAGCGCGATGCGGCCGGGGTCCCGATCCTCGGCATCTGCCTCGGGCTGCAGCTGCTGTTCTCCTCATCGACCGAGCTCGGCGGCTCGCCCGGCCTCGGCCTGCTCGAGGGCGAGGTGACCGGACTCGCCGCCGGCAACCTCAAGATCCCGCACATCGGCTGGTCGCCGGTCGAGTGGGAGCAGATCTCGCCGCTCCCGCTGGGGATCGACCCTGGGACGCCCTTCTACTTCGTTCACTCGTTCGCGGTCCGGCCGCGGCCGGACGCGGTGATCGGCACTGCCGCCTACGGCGAGCGCTTCGCCTGCGCGATCCAGCGCGACAACCTCTTCGGGGTCCAGTTCCATCCCGAGAAGTCGAGCTCCGCGGGGTTGGCGCTGCTCGCGAACTTCGCCGGGATCTGCGCCCGCTCCGCGGCCGCCGCGTGATCCTCTATCCGGCGATCGACATACGCGGCGGCGGCGCCGTGCGGCTCAGCCAGGGCGACTACGCGCGTGAGACGCGATATGACGACGATCCCGTCGACGCGGCGGCACGATGGGCGGGGGGAGGCGCCCCGTTCCTGCACGTCGTCGATCTCGACGGGGCGAGGAGCGGGGCTCCGAAGAACCTCGAATCGGTGAGCCGGATCGCAGCGGCCGTCAGCTGCCCGATCCAGGTGGGCGGCGGGCTGCGCGACGCCCGATCGGTCGAGGCGGCCTTCGGCGCCGGGGCCGACCGTGTGGTGATCGGCACTGCCGCGCTGCGCGACCCGGGATTCCTCGCGGAGATGCTCGAGCGCCACGCCGAGCGGGTGGTCGTATCGGTGGACGCGCGCGGTGGCATGGTCTCGCTGGCCGGCTGGACCGAGACCAGCGAAACGGACGCTGCCGAGGCCGTGGCCGAGCTGGGGGAGCGGGGGGTGAGCCGTTTCCTGTTCACGCCGATCGAGGTCGACGGGACGATGGAGGGGCCGGGCCTGGCGGAGCTCGCCAGGGTCGCTGCCGCGACCCGGGCAGAGATCCTCTACTCGGGCGGGGTCGGCGATCTCGGCGACCTGCGTGCCCTGGCGGTCGCGGCGCCCCCGAACGCCACCGGGGTGATCGTCGGCCGGGCGCTGTATGAGGGGCGCTTCACCGTGGCCGAGGCAAAGGCGGCACTTCACCGCGGCGATTGAGAGTCGCAGCCCCGTAGCCTCCTCCCCGATGGTTCTGAAGCGGGTCATACCGTGCCTCGACGTCGACGCCGGCCGGGTCGTCAAGGGCACCAATTTCGTCGGGCTGCGCGACGCGGGCGACCCGGTCGAGCTTGCGGAGCGATACGACTCCGAGGGGGCCGACGAGCTGGTCTTCCTCGACATCACCGCCTCGCACGAGCGCCGCGAGACGATCGTCGAGCTTGCCCGCCGCACCGCGGACAACGTCTTCATCCCGTTCACGATCGGGGGTGGCATCCGCTCCGTGAGCGACGCCCAGGCGGTGCTCGACGCGGGTGCCGACAAGGTCTCGGTCAACTCGGCGGCGCTGAGCCGTCCGGAGCTGATCGACGAGCTCGCCGACACCTTCGGCGCCCAGTGCGTGGTGATTGCGATCGACGCCAGGCGCGAGGCAGGCGGCTGGGGCGTCTACGTCAACGGCGGCAGGCAGCGGGTGGAGGGACGGGAGGCGGTGTCCTGGGCCCGCGAGGCGAGCGAGCGCGGCGCGGGGGAGGTGCTGCTGACCAGCATGGACCGCGATGGGACCAGCGACGGCTACGAGATCGAGCTGACCCGGGCCGTCGCGGGCGCGGTCGGCGTGCCGGTGATCGCCTCAGGCGGCGCCGGGACCCTCGAGCACCTCAGCGAGGCGATCTCCGAGGGGGGCGCCGACGCGGTCCTGTGCGCCTCGATCTTCCACTACGGCAGCTTCTCGATCGCCGAGGCGAAGCGCCGCATGGACGCGGACGGCATCCCCGTCCGCCTCTGAGCCGGACCACTGGGACCTCTCAGGCGCCATATAGGCACTTAAAAGGTCCCACCCCGCTGAGCCGCTGACGTGGGGCTTCTCAGGCGCCATATAGGCACTTCAAAGGTCCCACGAGGCGCTAGGAGGGGCCGGTGGCGAGTGCCGCGGCCAGGCCGGAGACGCCGTCGGAGCCGAGGATCTCCAGGCGCTTCAGCTCGTAGGGGTTCTCGCGGTCGGCGAACCCCGGGACCTCGGTCGTCGCGCCCGCATAGCCCGCGGCCTTCACCGCGGCGATCACGGTCGCGTCGTAGCGGCCCGACGGGTAGCAGAAGTTGTCCACCGGGACGCCGTACTCGCGCCGCAGGATCGCCCTCGATCCCGCCACCTCGCGCTTCAGGGAGGCCGGGTCCAGGGTCGTCAGGTCGGGATGGGTGATCGTGTGCGAGGCCAGCTCCCAGCCGGCCGCGATCATCGCCCTGACGTTGCTCGGGTAGAGGTCCGAGCCCGCCGCCTTCAGGTTCAGCACCCCGGCCCAGCCGTGCCTTCGCAGCTCGGGCAGCGCGTAGGTGAACTGCGGCCGATAGCCGTCATCGAAGGAGATGACCACCGGCTTCGGCGGCAGGGTGCCGCCCCGGTACCAGCCATCCTGCACCTGGTCCAGGGTGACCGCCTCATAGCCCTGGCGCTGGAGCCAGTCCATCTGCCGCCGGAAGTCGGGGCGGCTGACGTACAGCTCCGGGTAGGGGGCGCCGGAAGGCGCCGCCCCGAGAACGTGGTACTCGAGGATGGGCACGGGACCCGTGTGCAGCTCCCAGCCGGGCTGCGGGGTCGCGTTGGCGACCTGCTTCGACCGCTGGGCGCCGCCGCCTGCGCCACTCCCACCAGCGGGGGTTGCGGTCCCGGCGCCGCCTGCCGCCTGGCCGGCCCCGCCACCGCCGCCCGCGGCCAGGACGATCACCACCGCCACTCCTGCGGCGAGCAGCAGCGCCCCCAGCGCCGCCAGGCGCCTTCGCCTCAGGCGGCGCTCCGCCTCACGGCGCCTGGCTGCTATCCGATCCGGGACCCGAGGATCCACCGGCGCCGGAGACCTTCTTTCCCTTCGGCTTCTTCTTCACCGGCTGCAGGGCGTAGATGCTCGAGTATCCGGTCAGGTAGATCCGCCTTCCGTCGGAGATCACCGGCATGTACGCACCGGTCTTGAAGCGAAACTTCCTCTGGCCGTTCTTCAGCGTGAACCCGTAGGTCGTGGTGCCCTGGAAGGTGGCCACGTAGACGAGCTTGCCGACGACGCTCAGCGAGCCGATCACCGAGCCGCCCAGGGACTGCGACCAGCGCACGGCGCCCGTCCTCGCATCGAGCGCGTAGATGTTGCCGTCGTAGGAGCCGATGTAGACGGTCGGCGCCATCCGCGGGGTGTCCGCAACGGCCGGCCCCGGATAGACGTAGCCCCCGGTCGACTGTGTCCAGGCCAGCGCCCCAGTCTTCGCGTCGAAGCTGTAGACGCGACCGTCGTTGTTGCCGCTGTAGACGCGGCCGAAGGCGACCGCGGGGGTCGAGTAGAACTCGCCGGTGCGGCTGAAGCTGAGGCCCTGGGAGCTCGCCTGCCACTGGATCTGGCCGTTTCGGGCCTTCACCGCCGACATCTCCCCGCCGTAGTCGCCGACATAGAGCAGGCCGTCGTGGTAGGCGGGGCCGGCCTTGATCGCGCCCGCCAGCGGGGTGCTCCAGATCGTGTGCCCGTTGCGGGTCGAGAGAGCGCGGAGGGTTCCGTCCTCGTCGCCGAAGAAGACCCGGCGCCCGACCACCACGGGCGAGGACTCCGAGCGCCCCGGCAGGGCGTGTTTCCAAATCATCTTGCCAGTGGCGGCGTCGAGGCTGAGGATCTGGCCCGGGACCAGGTTGGCTATGAACAGCCTGCCGCGAGAGTAGGCGGGGGAGGAGGCGTTGAGGCGGGAGATCCGCTTCGTCCACATCACCTTGCCGGTATTGGCGTCGAGCGAGTAGGCGAAGCCGTTGTTGTCGACGTAGAAGAGGCGCCCGCCACAGCCGAGCTTGGTCCGCTTCTCGCAGAGGCCCGGCGCCTTGACGAAGATCGGGGGGAACTCGATCAGCGGCTTGCCGCCGTGCTTCCATAGCTCCTTGTATGGCGGCTTCACCCGGTTCGCCGGCAGCCAGCGGGTGCGGGCCCGGTCGAAGCCGAACATCGGCCAATTGGTTGTCTGCGCGACCTTGTGGCGCTTCTCGTTGTTCAGAGGGAAATCGGCGCCGCGGCTGATGTCCGCAGGGCGCTGCCAGAAGAGCAGGTAGGCACCGAATGCCGCCGCCGCGACCAGCACCACGCCGCCGCCGATCGCCCCCCAGAGCTTGCGGCGGTCCTGCCACCTGGGCTTGGCGTCACCGGAGGCTTTCTTCTGGGAGCGAGGGAGCGGGGCGGGCCCGCGGCCCTCGGGTGTGGGTGGATCGGCCATCCGGGGAACGGGTCATGGTACGGAAAGAGCCCCATGGCCAAACCAAGCCCGAGCAAGGCCGACCTCGGCGCCGCCGTTGTGGCTGCGGTTCCCGAGGCCGGGGAGATCGTCGCCGCGGCGGGCGGGGCGCCGCTCTACCTGGTCGGCGGGGCCGTCCGCGACCTGCTGCTCGGCCATGGCCGGGTCGACCTCGACCTCGTCGTCGAGGGAGACCCTTCCGAGATTGGCCGGCGGCTGGGGGGCGAGGTCGTCGAGCACGAGCGGTTCGCGACGGCGAAGGCCCGGCTGGGCGGGCACGAGGTCGACATCGCCCGCGCCCGCAGCGAGACCTACGAGCGCCCCGGCGCCCTGCCCGAGGTCAGCCCGGCCGGAATCGAGGAGGACCTTGCGCGTCGCGACTTCACGATCAACGCGATGGCGATCCCGCTCGGCCCCGATGGCCCGGGCCTGCTACTCGATCCGCACGGGGGCCTGGCCGACCTCGAGCGCGGGCTGCTGCGGGTGCTCCATCCCGGGAGCTTTCGCGACGACCCGACGCGGGCGCTGCGGGCGGCGCGCTACGCCGCCCGCTTCGGGTTCGAGCTCGAGGCCGGCACCGCCGAGCGCCTCGCGGAAACCGACCTCGGCACGGTCTCCGGTGAGCGACGCGAGGCCGAGCTGCTGCGGATCGCGGCGGAGCGCACCGCCCCGCAGGCCTTCGGGCTGCTCTCCCGCTGGGGGCTGGTCGAGCTTCGCCCGGGAGGAGCGGAGCTGGCCGCGCGGGTCCTCGATCTTCTCGACAACCCGCCTTGGAGCGATATCGAGCGGCCCGAGCGCACGGTGCTCGCCGCCGCCCTCGGCCCGGCGGGCGGCGAGGAGGCCCTCGCGGCGACCGCCTTCGAGCGCCCCTCGGCCGCGGCCGCGGCCGCCCGCGGGAAGGACCCCGGCGAGCTCATCCTCGCCCGCGCCATGGGCGCCGAGTGGCTGGACGAATACCAGGAGCGCTGGAGCAGGGTGAAGCTCGAGATCGACGGGGACGACCTGCTCGAGGCGGGAGTGCCGGCGGGTCCGGCCATCGGCCGGGGCCTGCGGGCGGCGCTGGCAGCCAAGCTAGATGGCGAGATCGATGGTCGCGCGGAGGAGCTCGCGGCCGCGCTCCGGGCCGCCGCGAGCTGAGCGGTGTCGGCCGGCTCTGTCTGCTTACGTAGGGGAGATGAGATGGCGCGAGAGAGACGGCGTCCGCTGGCTCGAGGCCGAGCTGCCGGGATCGCGAGCGGCTTTCTCGACCAGGGTCGGTGGTGTCAGCTCGGGCGCCTTCGAGAGCCTCAACCTCGGGGTGCTGACCGATGACGATCGCGGCTCGGTGATCGAGAACCGCCGTAGGCTCTGCGCCGCGCTCGGCCTTGAGCCCGGACACGTGGTCACCGGGCTGCAGGTCCACGCAGCGGGGATCGCGACCCACGGCGCCGCGCAGCGGCCCAGCCCGTTCGCCGAGCCCGGCAGCCCCAATCCGGAGGCGGACGGCCACGTCGTAGCGGCCGATGGCCTCGCGGGGCTGGTCTACGTCGCCGACTGCCTCCCGGTGGCGATCTCCGGGCCGGGCGGGACGGCGATCCTTCACTGCGGCTGGCGCGGGCTCGCCGCCGGAATCATCGCCCGCGGCGCCGCCGCGGTGAAGGCCCGCGCCGCGGCGATCGGGCCGGGGATCGGCCCCTGCTGCTACGAGGTTGGAGAAGAGGTGCTGGAGGCACTCGCGGCGCTCGGGCCCGGGACCGCGGCCGGTGGGATGCTCGATCTCCCCGAGGTCGCCCGCCGCCTGCTGGCCGAGGCGGGGGTCGAGCAGGTCGAATCTGCCGGCCTCTGCACTTCCTGTGAGGCCGAGCTCTTCTTCTCACACCGTCGCGATCAGGGGACCACGGGCCGCCAGGCGGGCCTCGTCTGGGCGAGCGCCGGGGAGGCCTGAGACTTGCCTGGCCTGATCAGCGGGATCGAAGCCGCGAAGGTCGCCGCGAACCTGGAGCGGGTCAGGGAGGAGGCGGGGGAGGGGGTGGAGATCCTCGCCGCGACCAAGTACGTCCCAATCGAGGAGATGGGGGCGCTCGCGGAGGCCGGGATCACCCTTGTCGGGGAGAATCGCCAGCAGGATCTGAGCGCCAAGCAGGAGCGCTGGGGAGACGCCTTCGAGTGGGACTTCATCGGCAACCTGCAGAGCCGCAAGGTGAAGCTGCTGCTGCCGCGCTGCCGGCTGATCCACTCGGTCGCCTCCGACTCTGTCCTGACCCAGCTCGCCAGTCACGGCGACGAGGACACCGAGGTGCTGGTCGAGGTCAACGTCGCGGGCGAGCAGGGAAAGGGGGGAGTCGACCCCGCGGAGCTCGCCGGCTTCATCGAGCGATGCCCGGTCAGGGTGGCCGGCCTGATGGGGATGCCTCCCTTCAGCGAGGACCCCGAAGCCTCGAGGCCCCATTTCGCCAGGCTGGCCGAGCTGGCCGCCGGGCAGGGGCTAGCGCGGCTCTCCATGGGGACCTCACAGGACTGGCAGGTGGCGGTGCAGGAGGGAGCGACGATCATCCGCCTGGGGGCGGCGCTGTATGCGTGAAAGACGCGGTGTTGCTGACATAATCGGTAAAGGAATCCGTCGGCGAGAGCCGAACAACCCGTACCGATGGCCCTTCGAGACACATGGCATCGCGCCCTCGTCTACTTCGGCCTTGCCGAGGATCACGACTACGGTCCCGAGTACGAGGAGGGCTACGGCGACTCCGGCTCGGAAGAGGTCTTCGACTCCCGCCGGGACAGGGAGCGCGAGCGGGAGTCCGCGGCGCCTGTGCGCCGCCTGCCCACCTCGCGACGGCGTCGCGACGAGATCGACGATATCTTCGCCGACGACGAGCCGATCGCCGCCTCCCGCACCCGGGTGCTGCGCCCCGTCGACAACAACGGCGGCGACGTGCAGGTCCACCTGGTCATTCCGCGCAACTTCAATGACGCCCAGCAGGTCGCTGACCAGTACAAGCGCTCGGTGCCCGTGATCCTCAACCTGCAGACGACCGACCACGAGCTCTCGAAGCGGCTGATCGACTTCGCCTCCGGCCTCACCTATGCCCTCGACGGCGGCATGCAGCGGATTGCCGAGAAGGTCTTCCTGCTGACGCCGCGCAACGTCGAGGTCTCGGCCGAGGAGAAGGCCCGGCTGATCGACAAGGGGTTCTTCAACCAGTCCTAGGCCGGTCGGGCCACTAGGCTCAACCCCATGCGTGTCGGCTTCATCGGTGCGGGCAGCATGGCCGCGGGGATGGCCCGAGGCTGGGCGGCTGCGCCGGGTGGGCCCGAGCGGATGCTGTTCACCGACTCCGGCTCCGGGCGTGCCGCCTCCCTGGCGGCCGAGGTGGGCGGCGTCGCCCTCGCCTCCAACGCCGAGCTGGCCCGGCAGGCCGACCTTGCCGTGCTCGCGGTCAAGCCCGCCGCGCTGGAACAGGTTGCGGCGGAGGCGGGCGAGGCGCCGGCAGTGCTCTCGCTGCTCGGCGCGACCCCCCTTGCCCGGATCGCCGCAGCCTTCCCTGCCTCCGCGGCCTTCCGGGTGATGCCCAACGTCGCCGTAGAGGTCCGCAGAGGGGTTCTCTGCTTCGAGACCTCACCCGAGGCGCCCGCGGGCACCTCTGTCGCGGTGCGCGAGCTGCTCGAGCTGCTCGGCCGCGTGGTCGAGATCGAGGATCGCGACTTCGACGCCGCCACGGCGGTGATGGGTTGCGCCCCCGCCTACCTGGCGCTTGCCGTGGAGGCGATCGCCGAAGCAGGCGCCTCCGACGGGCTTGACCCCGGCTTCTCGCGCGAGCTGGTGGTCGAGACGACGGCGGGGACCGCCGAGCTCCTGCGACTGCGGCATCCCGCCGACGTGCGGGCGGCCGTCGCGTCGGAGGGCGGCTCGACCGAGGCCGGCCTCGAGGCGCTCGAGGCGCACGGCGCCGAGGCGGCCTTCGCGGCCGCGGTCGAGGCATCGCTGGCGAGGATGAGGGGCCGATGAGCCTGGCGCTGACGCGCAACGACATCGCCGACTACGTCAGCGCCCTGTTCATCGTCTACATCATCCTGATCTTCGTCAGGATCCTGATCTCGTTCTTCCCCCGGGTGCCGCACAGCGCCACGCTGCGCCCGGTGCTGGACTTCGTCACCGACACCACAGACCCCTATCTCAATCTCTTCCGCCGCTTCCTGCCGCCGATCGGCGGGGGCGGCTTCGCGCTCGACCTGAGCCCGATGATCGGGATCATCGTCCTTTATGTGGCGCAGGCGCTGATCGTCAGCCTGATCCAACCGTGAACGACCGCCCCTGGCGCCTCGCCGGGGCGCTCTGCGGATCCGTGGTCGTGCTCGACCAGGCCTCCAAGGCGGCGATCGAGGCGAACCTGGTGCCGAACGAGAAGGTCGAGGCACTGGGGCCGCTGACGCTGACCAGCAGCCACAACACCGGCGTCGCCTTCGGGATCGCGGGCGGTGGCGGCGCGGCCGTGATCGCAGCGACGATGGCCGCACTCGCCCTGATCCTCTACCTGTTCTGGCGCGAGCCCTCCCGGCCGGGGATGTGGATCGCGGTCGGCCTCCTGGCAGGCGGGGCGCTCGGGAACCTCGCCGACAGGATCCGGGACGGCGCGGTCACAGACTTCATCGACCTGCCGGCCTGGCCGGCCTTCAACCTCGCCGACATGGCGATCACCGCCGGCGTCCTGATGCTCGCCTGGGCATACCTGCGGGAGCCCCGCGAGAATGGCTGAACGGCTGCGGATCGTCCACCGCGACCCCAGCTTCGCGGTGATCGACAAACCCGCCGGGCTGGTCGTCCACCCGGCGCCCTCGCACAGTGGCCCGACCCTGGTCGACGAGCTGGGAGACCTCCTCGCGGGCGGCGAGGACCCGGAGCGGCCGGGGATCGTCCACCGCCTCGACCGGGGCACCAGCGGCCTGATCGTCGTCGCCCGCTCCGAGGAGGCGCACCGCAACCTCTCGGCGCAGGTGAGGCGCCGCGAGGTCGAGAGGGCGTATCTGGCCCTCGCAGAGGGCAGGCTTGGCTCTCGCACCGGGACGATCGACGCCCCGATCGGGCGCGCCTCGCGCCGGCGCCACCGGATGGCCGTTTCGGGTGCCTCGGCGCGAGAGGCGCGCACGCATTTCGAGGTCCGCGAGCTGCTCGGCTCGGAGACGCTGCTCGAGGCGAGGCTGGAGACCGGGCGCACCCACCAGATCCGTGCCCATTTCTCGGCAATCGGACATCCGCTCCTCGGCGACGCAACCTACGGCGGGCCGCTTCGCTACGGCCTCGAGCGCCAGTTCCTCCACGCGCACCGGCTCTCCTTCGCCCATCCGGTCACCGGGGAGAGACTGAGGTTCTCCTCCGAGCTGCCGCCCGACCTCGCCGGGGCGCTGGAGCTGGCGAGGAGCGCCGCCGGCCCGGCACGCGGCGCTTCTCTCTAGAATCCCGCCTCGACCAATCACGAACCCCGCCTCCCGACCGGGTCCTGCCCAGCGACGCTGGGTCCCGCGCAGGGGGAACGGGCAGCAGGACCGAGGAAAAGGAGAAAGCAGATGGCCGAAGCAGGCATCAAGGAGCTGCTCGAGGCCGGAGTCCACTTCGGCCACCAGACGCGCCGCTGGAACCCGAACATGCGCCGCTACATCTTCGGCGAGCGCGACGGGATCCACATCATCGACCTGTTGCAGACCGAGCAGCTGCTCGACGACGCCCGCCGCTTCGCCGGCGAGCTCTCCAGCGGCGGCGGGACGGTGCTCTTCGTCGGCACCAAGAAGCAGGCACGCGACTCGGTCAAGGAGTGGGCGGACCGCTGTCAGATGCCCTACGTCAACCTCCGCTGGCTGGGCGGGCTGCTGACCAACTTCAACACGATCTCGGCGCGGATCAAGCGCCTGCACGAGCTCACGGAGCTGCAGTCGGGCGGCCAGCTCGAGCTGCTGCCCACGAAGGAGCGGATGGGGATGCAGGCCGAGCTGGCGAAGCTCGAGTACAACCTCGGCGGGGTGCGCGATATGGAGCGGCTGCCCGACGCCGTCTTCGTGATCGACCTGAAGACCGAAGAGATCGCGGTCCGTGAGGCCGCCCGGCTGCGGATCCCGATCATCGGCCTGGTCGACACCAATTGCGATCCGGCGCCCGTCGACTACGTCATCCCCGGCAACGACGACGCGATCCGCTCCTGCGGGCTGGTGATCGGCACGGTCGGCGCCGCGATCGATGAGGGGGCGGGCGCCTGGCGCGTAGAGGAAGAGCGGAGGCGGGCCGAGGAGGAGGAGCGGCGACGGATCGAGGCCGAGGAGCGCCGCAAGCGCGAGGAGGAGGAGAAGGCCCGCCGGGAGGCCGAGGAAGCCGCCGCCAAGGCGAGGGCGGAGGCGGAAGCAGCCGGAGCCGCCGAGGCGGCTCAGCCCGGGGCGGCTCAGCCGCCGCAGCCGCCCGAGTCGACCGAGGAGGCGGCGCCGGCCGCGAGCGGCGAAGGGAGCGAGGGCTGATGGCCGTATCCGCGGCGGACGTCAAGGCGCTGCGCGACCGAACCGGCGCCGGGATGATGGACTGCAAGGCCGCCCTGGCGGAGGCCGACGGGGATCTCGACCGCGCCATCGAGATCCTCCGGGTGAAGGGCCAGGCCTCGGCCGCGAAACGGGAGGGCCGGGGCACCGACGAGGGCGTCGTCTCCTCCTACGTCCACGCCAACCACAGGGTCGGGGCGATGGTCGAGGTCCAGTGCGAGACCGACTTCGTAGCCCGCAACGAGGACTTCCAGGCTTTCGCCTACGAGGTCGCCCTGCACGTCGCCGCCACCGCCCCGCGATATGTCTCCTCAGAGGAGATCCCGGAGGAAGAGCGCGAAGCGGAGCGGCGGGTCTTCGAGCAGAAGGCGCTCGAGGAGGGCAAGCCCGAGAACGTCGTCGAGAAGATCGTCGAGGGCCAGCTGGCGAAATGGTCCGGCGAGGTGGCCCTGCTCGACCAGGCCCATGTCAACGCCGAGAAGCACTCCTCGAAGACGATCGAGGAGCTGCGCGCCGAGCTCGCCGCCAAGACCGGCGAGAACATCCGCATCGCCCGCTTCGCCTACTTCCGCGTCGGCGAGGGCTAGCCGCCAGCTCGATGGCCGCCGATCCCCAGTTCAGCCGAATCCTCCTGAAGCTCTCCGGAGAGGCGCTGATGGGGGAGCTCGAGTACGGGACGGACGCTGAGCAGGTGCGCCGGATCGCCGAGCAGGTAGCTGCGACGCGCGGGCGCGGGGTGGAGATCGCGGTTGTCGTCGGCGCCGGCAACATCTATCGCGGGCTGGAGGCTGCCGCTGCAGGGATGGACCGCGCGACGGGCGACTACATGGGCATGATGGCGACGGTTCTCAACGCGCTCACCCTGCAGGACGCGCTCGAGAGGGTCGGGGAGCACACCCGGGTGATGTCGGCGATCGATGTCAAGGAGGTCGCCGAGCCCTACATCCGGCGCCGCGCGATGCGTCATCTCGAGAAGGGCCGGGTGGTGATCTTCGCCGCCGGGACCGGCAACCCGTTCTTCACCACCGACACGGCCGCGGCCCTGCGCGCCCTGGAAATCCACGCCGAGGCCATCCTGATGGCGAAGAACGGGGTCGAGGGCGTCTACGACTCGGACCCGGCGACCAACCCGGAGGCGAAGTTCATTCCGAGGATCACCCACCGCGAGGCGATCGAGCGCGAGCTGCGGGTGATGGACTCGACCGCGCTCTCGCTGTGCATGGACAACCGCCTGCCGATCCATGTCTTCAACATGGCCGACGAGGGGAACATCGACCGGATCCTCTCCGGCGAGAAGGTCGGCACCCTTGTCGACGGCTAGGCGCGGCCATCTCCCGAGTCCGCCGGGTTAGGATTGCGCCCGTGGAGAACGAGTTCATCGACGAGCTGCTCGCAGACGCCAAGGAGCGGATGCACAAGTCGGTCGAGTCGACCCGCGGAGAGCTCGCCACGGTGCGCACCGGCAGGGCCTCGCCGCACCTGCTCGACCGGATCACGGTCGACTACTACGGCACTCAGACCGCGCTGAAGCAGCTCGCCAACGTCGCCACCACCGACGCCCGCCTGCTGACCCTGACGCCGTTCGACAAGTCGGCAATCGGGGCGATTGAGAAGGCGATCCTCGAGTCCGACGTCGGGCTCACTCCGAGCAACGACGGCAGCGTCATCCGCCTTCAGATCCCCGAGCTGACCGAGGAGCGGCGCAGGGAGATGGTCAAGGTCGTTCACGGGGTCGCCGAGGAGGGGAAGGTCGCCGTGCGGAACGTCCGCCGCGATGTGATGCACGACCTGCGGGAGCTGAAGAAGGAGGGCGAGGCGGGCGAGGACGACGAGCGGCGGGCCGAGACCGCCCTGCAGAAGGAGACCGACGCCGCGACCGGCGTGATCGACGAGCTGCTGCAGGGCAAGGAGGAAGAGATCCTCGAGGTCTGAGGGTCGGCGCGGACGCTGGCGCCCACAGCCGATGGCGGTCCCCAGCTACGTCGCGATCATCACCGATGGAAACGGGCGCTGGGCCCAGCAGCGCGGCCTCGACCCGATCGAGGGCCACGAGGCCGGCGCCGACGTGGTCAAGGCGCGACTCCGCGACGCCGCCGAGCTCGGCGTCAAGGAGCTCACCGTCTTCTCCTTCTCGACCGAGAACTGGACCCGGCCGAAGGCTGAGGTCGACGGGCTGATGCGGATGTTCGGGCACCGGATCGACAACGAGACCCCCGAGCTGCACGAGGAGGGGGTCCGGATGCGCTTCATCGGCCGGCGCGACGGGGTTCACGAGGAGCTCTGCGAGCGGATGGACAGGGCGGAGGAGCTGACCTCCGGCAACCGCCGGATAACCCTGTTCGTCGCCTTCAACTACGGCGGCAGGGCGGAGATCGTCGACGCGGCGCGAAGCTTCCAAGGGGATTCCGAGGAAGAGTTCCGGCGCTGCCTGTACGCGCCCGAGATGCACGACCCGGACCTGCTGATACGCACGAGCGGCGAGATGCGTATCTCGAACTACCTGCTGTGGCAGTGCGCGTATGCGGAGTTCGTCTTCCGCGAGGAGCTCTGGCCCGACTTCGACCGCAAGGCCTTCGAGGAATCGCTGCGCGAGTTCGAGGATCGCAAGCGCCGCTTCGGGGCCAGGGCCTGAAGTGGCGGAGGGACGCGAGCCGCGAAAGCGCAGGCTGCCGCGCCTGGGGCGGCGCCGCCCACAGCGCCGGGGGCGGCGGGAGGCTCCCGCCGCGGAGCACCCGGCTGCGCTGTTCGACCTCGAGGCCGAATCCGGGGGCGGGGGCGGTATCCCCGGCGGAGAGGAGCTGCTGAGCGGCGGATCGGAAGGCTTCGTCGCCGAAGCGGCGGCGCCGCGGGCGCGAGCGCGCGAGCAGATCGTCCCGCCGCGGCGGCGGCGCGGGCTGCGGGGCGAGACCCTGAGGCGGATCCTGATCGCGATCCCCTGGATCGCCTTCGCGATCGCGATCACGGTCGCCGGGGGGATCGTCTTCGCGATCGCCATGGTCGCCCTGGCGCTGGTCGCGCTGCGGGAGTACTGCGTGATCACCGCCCCCTACCGGCCCCTGCAGTTCGCGGCGCTGATCTCGGTCGCCGGGATGATCATGGCCGCCCACTTCGGCACGGCGTTCAACATCCTGCTGGCGATCGCGGCATCCTTCCTGCTGCTGTTCATCTTCGCCGCGCGGCGGCCCCACCGCGACGGGGTCACCCTTTCGCTCGCGGTGACGATGCTCGGCCTGCTCTGGGTCGGGATCCCGCTCGTCCATGCGGTGCTCCTGCGCGACCTGCCGGCGCACGGCGCCGCCTTGCTGATCGACGTGCTGGTAGGGACCTTCGTCACCGACACCGCTGCCTATGCCACCGGCCGCATGTTCGGCAACCACCGGATCGCCCCGGAGCTCTCGCCGAACAAGACGCTGGAGGGGCTGATCGGCGGCTTTCTGATCGGCACCCTGGGCCTCTGGTTCGCCGGGCTCTACCAGGACTGGCTGACCGGCACCGATGCCCTCATCCTCGGCGCCGCCGTGGCCGCCACGGCGCCCCTCGGCGACCTGTTCGAGTCGATGATCAAGCGCGACCTCGGCCGCAAGGACACCGGCACCCTGTTCGGGCCCCACGGGGGGATCCTCGACCGCCTCGACGCCGCCTTCTTCACGATCGTCGTCGGCTACTACCTGGCCGTCGTGCTCGTGTACTAGCTGGAGACCGGCCTGCTCCTTCGTACACTCGCTGCGTGAGGAAGCTGCTGATACTCGGCTGCACCGGCTCGATCGGGACGCAGGCGCTGGAGATCGTCCGGCGCTCCGACCAGCTGCGGGTGGTCGGCCTCGCCGCCGCCAGCGGGGCGGACCAGGCGGTCGAGCAGGCCCGCGAGCACGGTGTGCCTACGCTGGCGCTGGCAGACGCCGCCGCGGCCGAGAGGGCGCGCTCGCAGTGGAGCGGGCAGGTGCTGGACGGCGAGGACGGGATCGCGGAGCTGATCGCCACCTCGGGGGCCGACCTCGTGCTCAACGGGATCGTCGGCGCCGCCGGCCTCGGCCCCACGATCGTCGCCCTCAGCGAGGGGATCGACGTCGCCCTCGCCAACAAGGAGAGCCTGGTGATCGGCGGAGAGCTGGTCACGGCACTGGCGGAGGGCACCGGCGCGCGGCTGCTGCCGGTGGACTCCGAGCACTCCGCGCTCTTCCAGCTGATCCGCTCCGAGCCTCCGGGCACGATCGAGCGCCTCGTGCTGACCGCCTCGGGGGGGCCGTTCAGGGGTCGCGACGACCTCACCGGTATCACCCCGGCCGACGCCCTCGAGCACCCCACCTGGGAGATGGGCGGGCGGATCACGGTCGACTCGGCGACGCTGATCAACAAGGGCTTCGAGATGATCGAGGCGTTCCACCTGTTCGGCGTGCCGTACGAGCGGATCGACGTGGTCGTCCATCCGCAGTCGATCGTCCACTCGTTGGTTCACCTCAACGACGGCGCCTCGCTCGCCCACCTCGGCTACCCGGACATGCGGGTGCCGATCTCCTACGCCCTGCATTTCCCGGAACGCGCCGACGTGCCGCTCGAGCGGCTCGACCTCGCCGCCGCCGGCGAGCTCAGCTTCGAGGCGCCCGACACCGAGACCTTTTCCTGCCTGCGCCTGGCGCGCGAGGCGGGCGAGACGGGTGGGACCGCGCCCTGTGTGCTCAACGCCGCCGATGAGGTCGCCGTCGCCGCCTTCCTCGCCGAGGAGATCCCCTTCGGGGCGATCCCGGCGGTGATCGAAGCCGCCCTCGATCGGTGCGGCAGCTCGCCGGTGACCCACTTCGACGACCTCTACGCGGCCGACGCCGAGGCGCGGCGCCGGGCGACCGAGCTGATACCCGCGCACCGGGGCTCGGTGCCATGACCTGGATCCTCGCTTTCGCGGGCTTCGCCGCGCTGATCATCCTCCACGAGTTCGGCCATTTCGTCGCCGCCAAGGCAACCGGTATGCGGGTCGAGCGCTTCTTTCTCTTCTTCCCGCCGGCGCTGGTCTCGAGGCGCCGGGGAGAGACCGAGTACGGGATCGGAGCGATCCCGCTCGGCGGCTTCGTGAAGATCACCGGGATGAACCCGGAGGAGGAGCTGCCACCGGAGGTGGCTCACCGCGGCTACTACCACCAGCCGGTGTGGAAGCGGATCGTCGTGATCGGAGCCGGCCCGGCGGTCAACATCGTCCTTGCCTTCCTGATCTTCTTCGTCCTCTCCTTCGGCGCCCGGGACCTGGCCGGCTCGGTAGGCGAGATCGTCCCCGGCTCACCCGCGGCGAAGCAGCTTCGCTCCGGCGACCGAATCGACTCGGTGAACGGGCACTCCTACGCGAACCTCTCGCTGGAGGATCGGCTGACCAGGTTCTCCAACACGATCGCGGCCGACAAGTGCCCGGGCCGGCTGATGGACGGTTGCCGCGCCGCCAAGCCCGTGAACCTCGTTGTTACCCGCGGCGGCCGCCCCCGGACGATCACGATCACCCCCGCCTACGACGAGTCGGTGAAGCGGATGCGCCTTGGCTTCTCTTACGGCACGACCCCGGCGCAGAGCGGTCCGGTGGCGGCCGCGGACCGTTCGGTCAGCTTCATGTGGCTGGTGACGACGAAGACCGTCGGCGTCTTCGCCAACCTGCTCGACACGAAGAAGCGCGAGCAGGTCTCGGGTGTGGTTGGGAGCTACGAGGTGACCCGGCAGGCGATCGGGTTCAGCGCTCGCGAGGCCCTCACCCTGCTGGCCGTGATCAGCCTCTCCCTTGGCCTGATAAACCTGTTCCCCTTCCTGCCGCTCGACGGCGGCCACATCTTCTGGAGCGTGGTCGAGAAGATCCGCGGCCGGCCGGTTCCGTTCCGGGTGATGGAGAGGGCCAGCGCGGTCGGCTTCGTACTGGTGATCATGTTGTTCTTCATAGGCCTCACGAATGACATTGGGCGGTTGACGGGACAGGGCTTCAACGTGCGGTAGTTTCCCTGCACTGCCCAGGAAAACGAGGAGGAGGGGCATTGGAGATCACCACTGCTGAGCGCTACGCAAGCGGCGGGCCGGGAAGGGAGCCGGAGTCCTCCAACGTCTATGAGGCATTCCTGAGGACGGTCGCGAGGATCGGCGAGGACGTCGCCCTGCGCACTGAGGACGACTCGGTCTCGATCACATGGAACGAGCTCTCGGGCTGGGTCAAGCGGATCGCCGGCGGGCTCGAGCAACTCGGGCTGCAGAAGGGCGAGACGGTTGCCCTGATGCTCAACAACCGGCCCGAGTTCATCCCCTGCGATCTGGCCGCGGTCAGCCTCGGCGGCGTCCCCTTCTCGATCTATCAGACCTCCTCGCCGGAGCAGATCGCTTACGTGGTCTCCGACGCCGGCTCGCGGATCGCGATCATCGAGTCGGCCTTCATCGAGCCCTTCAGCGAGGCGCAGAAGAGCCTCCCGGGCATCGAGCACGTGATCGTGGTCGACGGCGAGGGCGGGACCGGGACGCTCGCGGGCCTGGAGGCCGCGAACCCGGGGTTCGACCCGGCGGAGCGCGCCGGCGAGGTGGGCCTCGACGACCTGCTGACGCTGATCTACACCTCCGGCACGACGGGCCCCCCGAAAGGCGTCCAGCTAACCCACCGCAACCTGATGGCCCTGACCGCAGGGGTAGAGGGGATGGTGGACCTGCCGAAGCGCGGCGGGCGGCTGATCTCCTGGCTGCCGGCTGCCCACATCGCCGAGCGCGGCGCCCATTACTACCTGCCGGTGGTCAACGGGCTGACCGTGACGATCTGCCCCGACCCGCGGCGGATCGTCGAGTTCATCCCCAAGGTGAAGCCATCCTGGTTCTTCGCCGTCCCGCGGATCTACGAGAAGCTGAAGGCAGGTCTCGAGGCGCAGCTCGCCGGCCTCCCCGACGAGCAGCGGGCGCCGGCCGAGCAGGGCCTCGAAGCGGCCATCGCCAAGGTCCGCCTCGAGCAGGCCGGCGAGGAGGTGCCCGAGGAGCTTGCCGCCGCCGTCGCGCGCGCCGACGAGGTGCTGTTCTCAAAGCTGCGGGCGGCGCTCGGCCTCGACGAGCTGCAGGCCGTCAACGTCGGCGCCGCCCCGACCCCGCTGGAGGTGCTCGAGTTCTTCCATGCGATCGGGATCCCGGTGGGGGAGCTGTGGGGGATGTCGGAGACCTGCGGCGTCGCCACCCTGAACCCGCCGGAGAGGATCAAGCTGGGCACGGTCGGCCCACCGGTACCCGGGGTCGAGATCAGACTCGCCGACGACGGCGAGGTGATGGTCAAGGGCGACGGGGTGATGCCGGGCTACCGGAACATGCCCGAGAAGACGGCCGAGACCTTCGTGGACGGCTGGCTCCTGACCGGCGATATCGGCGAGCTCGACTCGGATGGGTACCTGAAGATCGTCGACCGCAAGAAGGAGCTGATCATCAACGCGGCCGGCAAGAACATGTCGCCGGCCAACATCGAGTCGAAGCTGAAGGCCGCCGACCCGTTGATCGGCCAGTGCATAGCGATCGGCGACGGCCGCCCCTACAACGTCGCCCTGGTTGTCCTCGACCCCGACTACGCGCCGGTCTGGGCCGCCGCCAACGGGCTCGAGGGCGCCGCGATCGCCGAGCTGGCGAGCGACGAGCGGCTGCTGGAGGCGGTGGAGAGAGGGGTCGAGGAGGCCAACGCGAAGATGGCGCGGGTCGAGCAGATCAAGAAGTTCAAGGTGCTGCCGGAGGAATGGATCCCCGGCGGAGACGAGCTCACCCCGACGATGAAGCTGAAGAGAAAGCCGATAGCCGAGAAGTACCGCTCCGAGATCGAGGAGCTCTACTCCAATTAGGTAATGCCGGCGCGGTGTTAGCGCCGGCACAGGCATGTCAGGCGGCGCAGCCGCCGCAAAGTCATTCCCGTAATGCCGGCGCGGTGTTAGCGCCGGCACAGGCATCTAAGGCGGCGAAGCCGCCGCAAGTTATTCCGTAGCCTGGGGCCCGTGAAACCGACCCGCCGGCACGCGTGAGATCACTCCTCCGGCGCCTGCCGAAACCGGCGCGGGAGCGGCTGCGGGCGGCCCGCAAGGGCTATCGCAGCGCCCGCTTCCGCACCCGCGAGCGGCTGCGACCGGTGAACGTCGAGCAGGGGGCGATCGAGGAGGCGCTGCGCGCCCTCGGAATCGGCCCCGGGCAGGACGTCTGGATGCAGACGCAGATGTCGTCCTTCGGGACCGTGGTCGGCGGCCCGGAGGCGGTGATCAGGGCGGTGCGGGCGGTGATCGGGCCGGAGGCGCTGCTGGCGATGCCGGCCTTTCCGGTGGGCGGGCTCTCGATCGAGTACCTGAGAGAGCACCCGATCTTCGACTACCACGCGACGCCCTCGCGGATGGGCGCGATCACGGAGCGCTTCCGCGGGCTCCCGGACGCGCGTCGCAGCCTTCACCCGACCCACTCGATCGCCGCCCAGGGACCGGGGGCGGAGGAGCTGGTCGCCGGTCACGAGCGCGCCGAGACTCCCTTCGGGGAGGGCACCCCCTTCGTGAGGTTGATCGAGCGTGACGCGCGCCAGGTGTTCTTCGGCACCAGCACCCGGCCGATGACCATGTACCACGCCTTCGAGTGCACCCGGAAGCCCGCCTTTCCCTACGACGTCTTCCTCCCGGAACGCTTCCCGGTCACCTGCATCGACTCGGAGGGCCGTGAGATCGCCGCCAGCACCCTCGTGCACCGTCCCCGGCTCTCGATCGGTCGGATCGACGCCAACCCGCCGCTGGCGGCCGAGGTGCGGCGCAGGCTGAGCGTCGCGGGGATGGGGTGTGCCCCGCTGGGCCGCTCGGACGTGCTCTCGATCCCGCTCAAGCAGCTGACCGCGGCCTTCGAGCCGATGCTCGCCGACGGGGTGACGATCTACGATCCGGCCATGCTCGAGGCGGAGGCAAGGCGGTGAACGGGCTCGGCGCCAGGGCCGAGCAGCAGCGGCTCGAGCGGGTCCGCGCCCTCGAGCATTTCGCGATCGAGAAGTTGCCGGCGCTCCAGCTCAGCGACGGCGCCTTCTGCCGGCAGGTCTCAGCCGAGGGAAACCGCAGGCCCGAGGGCCGCTCGCTGCGCTACACGCTGATCGTCCTGATCGGGCTTCTGCGCGCCGAGGAGCATGACTTCGAGCATTCCCTGCACACGGGCGGGATCCGCGCCCGGATCGAGTCAGATCTCTCCTCCGAGGAGCTGACGCCGGGTGACCTGGGTCTGGCCCTGTGGGCGGATTCGCGGATGGAGGCGAGCTGGGTCGCCCCCCTGGTGGGTGCCCTGCGGCGCTCTGCGGCGGGATCGTCCCGGATCGGGTCGCTCGCGAGCATGGAGGTCGCCTGGATCCTCACCGGCCTGGTCGAGGCGGGCGTGCGGGTCGATCTGGGCGAAGGGGAGGAGCTGCTCGGCGCCGCCCGCGCTCAGCTCCTGCAGCGCCGACCGGGCGGCCACCTGATCGCCCACGTCGCCCGCGGCCCGCGCCGCCGCCTGCCTCACTTCGCCGATCAGATCTACAGCCTGCTGGCGCTCTCCCAGCTGGCCCGGGTCAGGGAGGACGCAGAGGCCCTGGAGGCGGCGCTGGCGCTGGGAAGGAAGCTGGTCGAGCTGCAGATGCCGAACGGCGCGTGGCCGTGGATCTGCGACCCGCTGCGGGGGACCGTTGTCGAGCCCTACGAGCTCTACTCGATCCACCAGGACTCGATGGCGGTGATGGGCCTGCACAACCTCAGCCAGGCGAGCGGGGATCCCTCCTTCAGAGCGGCAGCGCTGCGGGGGCTCGACTGGAACTACGGCGAGAACGAGCTGGGGACGCAGATGTTCGACCCTGAGGCGGGAATGATCTACCGCTCGATCCGCCGCAGCCGTCGCTTCGCCCGCGCCGGCCAGGCCCGCAACGCCGCCGCCGCCTACGCCCACGTGAAGCCGAAGCTGGCGCCGGCCAGTCGGCTCGAGGTCAACCGCACCATGCGTCCCTACCACCTGGGCTGGATCCTCGAAGCCTGGGCCGGCAAGGAGGAGCTGGCGACCGAGGGCAAGTGATTCCAGGCGGCGACCCTTGTCGCCGCACAGGCAGGTCAGGCCCCGAAGGGGCCGCAGGTTATTCCAGGCGGCGACCCTTGTCGCCGCACAGGCAGGTCAGGCCCCGAAGGGGCCGCAATTGATTTCAGGGCCGCCTGACCACCTTGAAATGCCGGGACGCCGGCGAGAGGTCGGAGCGACCCCCCTTGACGGCCTTCACCTCGAAGCTGTGGGGCCCGAACCCGAGCTTGCCGTAGGTCTTAGGTGAGGTGCACCGGGTGAACGCCTTGTCGTCGAGGCTACAGCGGAATCCCGAGCCGTCGAGGCTGGCGGAGAAGCGGAAGGTCGGCGTGCGGTCACGGGTCTTGCCCTTTGGCCCGGAGAGGATCTTCGTCTGCGGACGCGGGGGCGGGGGGCAGGCGTGCTCGCCCGGCCTGGTCGCGTTGGCCCGCGGATCCGGGGCGGCCTCGGCGAAGTCGGCGGCGCTCGAGTCGGTGTCGTCGCCCGGCTCGAGCAGGGTGGCGCAACCGGCCGAGATCGACCGCACGAGGGCCATGCCGTCCGTGATCCCGCCCGGGGACGCGTTCGGGGCGCTGTGAGAGGGCAGGCCACCGGCGGGAGGAGTGAAGGAGCCCCATGAGACACAGTCCGCCGGGAGCCCGTCCGGGTAGCAGACAGCCCCGCCCCCCGGGCTCAGGTTGAGGTTCGCGTTTGTGAAGTCGGCCCCCGGGCCGCCCGGGAAGGCGGCCGCGTAGCCGCTGCCTGCGAGCAGGATCGTCGACTGATTGGCGCCGGCGCTCAGGGTCTTGTTCATGGTCACCGTGGCGCTGAGCGTGCCGGCCGCGTCATAAAGAGTGATCGGGTGGCCGCTGACGAAGATCTGCCCGGAGGAGGTCATCTGCAGGACGACGAAGTCGGAGGTCGGTGCGGCGGCGCTCCCTGGGTAGACCTCACGGATCTTCATCAGGTGGAAGCTGGCCTGGGCAGGCTGCGCGAGGACCGCAGCGCAGAGCGCCACGCACCCCGCGATTGCGCTCAACAGACGCTTGGCTCTCCGAGAAAGCACCTGCCCCCTATACGAGCACACTCCCGGATGGGGTTCAACCGCAGGTACCCTTGAGCCGTGGCATCGAAGCGACAGATATTCGTCGGCGGGGTGCCGATCGGCGGCGGCGCCCCGGTCGCCGTGCAGACGATGACGAAGACCGAGACGGCAAACCTCGGCGCGACCATGGAGCAGATAGGCAAGGTCGCCGACGCCGGCGCGGACCTGGTGCGGGTCGCCGTTCCCCGCGACGAGGATGTGGAAGCCCTGAAGACGATCGTCGCCGAGTCGCCGATCCCAGTGATCGCAGACATCCATTTCAACCACACCCTGGCGCTGAAGGCGATCGACGCGGGCGCCCATTGCATCCGGCTCAACCCGGGCAACATCGGCGGCCGGGAGAAGGTCGCCGAAGTCGCCGAGCGGGCCAACGCGGCGTCGGTGCCGATGCGGATCGGGGTCAACTCCGGCTCATTGCCGAAGCACCTGCACGAGCTGGAGCGCAGTGCCCCGGTGGAGGCGCTGGTCACCGCTGCGGTCGAGTTCGTCGAGCTGATGGAGGACCTCGACTTCGAGAACTTCAAGATCTCGATCAAGTCGACCAACGTCCCCAACACGATTGCCGCCAACCGCCTGCTCTCCGAGAAGGTCCCGTACCCGATCCATCTCGGCATAACCGAGGCCGGCACCAAGTGGTCGGGCTCGCTGAAGTCGGCCGTCGGCCTCGGAACCCTGCTCGCCGACGGAGTGGGCGACACGATTCGGATCAGCCTCTCGACCTTCCACGCCGAGGAGGAGGTGAAGGTCGCCTGGGAGATCCTCAAGGCGCTCCAGCTTCGCGAGCGAGGCCCGGTGTTGATCGCCTGTCCGACCTGCGGCCGGCTCCAGTTCGACATGGACTCGGTCGTCGCCGAAATCGAGCAGCGGCTCGAGTCCTACACCGAGCCGATCGAGGTCGCCGTGCTGGGCTGCGCCGTGAACGGGATCGGTGAGGCCTCGCACGCCGACTTCGGGATCACCGGCGCCAAGAACGAAGGCCTGATCTTCGCCGGCGGCAAGCCGCTGAGGAAGGTCCCCACCGCGGAGCTGGTGGACCGCCTGTTCGAGGAGATCGACCGCTCCCTCGACCGAGGCCGGGTCGAGGCCGACGAGGCCGAGGTACGCGAGGGCGCCGAGTGGCTGGCGAAGATCGAGGAGGAGAACGCCGGCGACCTAACCCCCGAGAAGATCGCCCAGATGGAGCATGAGGCGGCCCAGCGAGGCGAGTCCGACCGGGTGCTGCTCGACGAGGAGGCCTCGCCGACGGCGGGACGGCGCTTCACGCGGGCGTAGTTCGCCCCTTGCCCCGTTGACCAAGGCTCGGCAGGCCGGGGGCCGGAATGAGACTGAAGACGGCAGATTCCCTACAACCGGGGCGTGAGGAGCCGGGCGACGGGCCGCCCGCCGGGGCGGGGGCGGAGTCGGCGACGAAGGGCTCGCGCCTGCGCTCCGTTCTGCTCTCCACGCCGTTCCTGGGGGCAGCGGTCTGCATACTCACCTGGGACATCAGCTTCGTCACCCCCTGGTTCGGCCTCGACGGCTCCTGGAGCGAGGGGCTTCAGCTGGCAGCGCACCAGAATCTCCAGTGGGGGCCCGAGATCGTCCACAGCTACGGGCCGCTGGGCTTCCTCAACCTCCCGATGCTCCTCGTCCAGGGTCAGGCGGTGCTGTCGCTGATCTATCTGACGGCTCTGCATGCGGCGCTGTGCGTGACCCTCGTCTGGGCGCTCCGCCGTGCGCTGCCGCTCGCCATCGCAGTCCTCGCGGCGTTCCTCCTGGCGCTGGTGCCCGCCCTGGACGCGCCGGCGCTCCTGATCGCGTCCTGGTCGTGGTTCGTCCTCGACTCGGAAAGCCGTCGCGCGGCGCTGGCCTATTCGGTGATCGGCGGCGCGATCGCCGGCCTCGAGCTTCTCCTCAAGCTGAACGTGGGGATCGAGGTCCTCGTGATTGTCGTCCTCTGCCTTGCGACGCTCGACGGCAGACGTCGGAATTTCCCTCTCTTCGCGGCAGCCCTGCTCGTCTCCACCCTTGGGTTGTGGCTCCTCGCGGGCCAGAGCCTCGGCAACTTCGACCTCTACCTGAATCGCTCGGCCGAGGTATTCCGTGGCTACGCGCAGGCGTACTGGCTGACCTCACCTCACCACGTCGAGCACCTCGCCGCCGCGCTGCTGGTCGGATTGATGATGCTGGGAATTGCGGCCCTCGGAACCCGGAGCGGTTCGCGGCGCTTGCTGGCCGGTGTGCTGGCGACAACTGCGGTCTTCTGGTTCGCGCTGTTCAAGGAGGGCTTCATTCGCGAGGACCCCGGCCATCTGACGATCTTCTTCGGGACGACCCTGGTCGGCGCGGCACTGCTCGCAAGCCGCCTGGGGCGCGGGGGGGAGGGAGGAGCGATACGCGTGCCGGCGATCCGCGACCCCGGCCGCCTGGCCTGGGCGGCGGTCGGCGTGATCGCCGTGTTCGCGGCGTTGATCTGGCCCGATCAGCCGAGACCCGAGCTCAACCCCTTCCGGCACCTGCAGACGTTCACCGACACGATGCACGACCTGGTCGAGCCTTCGAGGCGGACGGACCGCGAGACCGCCTACGAGCAGCGTGCCGCGTCCTCATACGGACTGGACCCCGTGACGCGCATCCTGCTCGGAGACCACACGATGTACGTAGACCCCTGGGAGGTCGGCATCGTCACGGCATACAACCTCAACTGGAAACCGCTGCCGATCTTCCAGAACGAGGCCTACACGAGCTCACTGGACGAGATCAACGCAAGGGCGCTGGCCGGGCCCTCGCGGCCAGAGCGCATCCTGAGGCTCGACCCGAACAGGTTCCAGCCGGACTTTCCCACCGGGGCGATCGACGGACGCTTCCCGGGTCACGATTCCCCGGCAGCGAGGCGGGCGCAGCTGTGCAACTACGTCGACGTTCGCACCACGAGACAGTGGCAGGTCCTGGCCCCGGCGCCACACCGCTGCGGGAGGCCACGCCTGATCCGCTCGGTCGACGGCCGCTACGGCTCGCCGGTCGCCGTGCCCGTCCCCCGGGACAGGCACCTGGTCGTCTTCGCCCGTATCCACGGCGCCGGCCCTTCGCTGAGCGAGCAGGTCCGCCAGCTCCTGTACCGCGCCAGCCCGCGCCAGATCGCGCTGGACGGGCCCGGTGGCGGTGTCTTTCGCTTCATCCCCGACACCGCCGCCGACGGGTTGCTGATGTGGACAACGCACTGGGCGGACTTCAGGGCGCCCTTCGCGCTCGGGCCGATGGCCCGCCATTTCACCCTGCTCGGAGGGAGCGGGAGCTTCCACGTCGATTTCTACGAGATCAGGGTTCGCCAGCCGGGAAGCATCGCTGCTTCGAGGGGCGGCTGATCGAGCCGCCGACCTGGCCGACCTGATCCGGGGCGATATAGGGTCTTCGTCGGCCACGCCGCTGAGCGTCTAGGTTTAGCGCCCGATGTCGCTTGTCACGGAGATCTTCTGGCCGACGGTCAAGGACCCGCCGGCCGATGCGGAGGCGATCAGCCACAAGCTGATGGTCCGCGCCGGGCTGATCCGCCAGCTCGGCGCCGGGCTCTGGACCTACCTCCCTGCCGGATGGCGGGTGCACCGCAAGGTCGAAGCGATCATCCGCGAGGAGATGGACGCGATCGGCGGTCAGGAGATGCTGATGCCGGTGCTGCAGCCGGCAGAGCTGTGGAAGGAGACGGGCCGCTACGGCCTCGACATCCAGTTCCGCCTCGAGGACCGCAAGGGCTCGGAGATGGTGCTGGCGATGACCCACGAGGAGCCGCTCACTTTCCACGTCGGCCGTGAGGTGCGTTCCTACCGCGACCTGCCGCTGATCCTCTACCACATCCAGGTGAAGGAGCGCGACGAGCCGCGGCCGCGGGCTGGGGTGCTGCGCTCGCGCGAGTTCGTGATGAAGGACTCCTACTCATTCGACCGCGACGCCGACTCCTTCGAGCGCTCCTACCAGCTCCACATCGGGGCCTATGACCGGATCTTCGACCGCTGCGGGCTCGATTGGTACCGGGTCGAATCCGACGTCGGGATGATGGGCGGCTCCGGGGCGCATGAGTACATGGCGCCCTCTGCGGCTGGCGAGGACAGCATTGCCCTCGCGCCGGGGTATGCGGCCAACCTCGAGGTCGCCTCGGCGCGGGCCAAGCCGGTCGAGCTGCCGGCTGCGCTCGCCGCGCCCGAGGCGGTTCCGACCCCGGGCCTGAAGACGGTCGCCGACGTCGCGTCGGAGCTCGGCCTTCCCGAGGGGGCGCTGGTCAAGTCCCTGCCGGTCGTGGTCGAAGACGAGCGCGGCTTCAGCCTGGTTCTCGTCCGCGGTGATCACCGCCTCAACGAGATCAAGCTCCGCAACTCGCTGGGGGCGGGGTTCCGCCCCGCCCATGAGGACGAGATCGTCGAGCGGCTCGGGCCGCCCGGCTTCATCGGGCCGGTCGGCGCCGAGGTGACGGTGATCAAGGACGCCGCGATCGACGGCGGCTCCTACGTGACCGGCGCCAACCGGATCGACGAGCATCTGCGCGGGGTCGAGCCAGGCCGTGACTTCGAGTTCGTCGAGATGGACGTCCGAACCGTGGAGAGCGGCGACACCACGGACGGGGGCGAGAGGATCGAGGTGGTGCCGGCGATCGAGATCGGCAACATCTTCAAGCTCGGCACCCGCTACTCGGAGGCGCTGGGCGCGACCTTCCTCGACGAGCAGGGCGACGAGCACCCGATCGTGATGGGCTGCTACGGGATGGGCCCGGCCCGGATCGTCGCCGCCTCGATCGAGCAGCGCGCCGACGAGAGGGGGATAGTCTGGCCGCGCGCGATCGCCCCCTGGGAGGTTCACCTGGTCTCCCTGGCCAGGGCCGGCGAGCCGGAGCGCGAAGCCTCGGACCGGCTCTACGAGGAGCTGCTGGCCGCGGGTGTCGAGGTCCTCTACGACGACCGCGACGCCGGGCCGGGGGAAAAGCTGACCGACGCGGAGCTGCTCGGATGCCCGCTGCGCCTCGTGGTCGGGCGCCGCGGCCTCGCCGACGGCATAGTCGAGGCGACCGAGCGCGCCAGCGGCACCGAGCACCGCCTCCCGGTGGCAGAGGCCGCCGCGCAGGCGCGGGAGCTGTTCGAGACGATCGACTAGGCCTGAATGCGCCCGTGACTGAGCAGAGTGGGCACCACCGCGACGCGCCCGGAAGCGCAGCTGAGGACGCGTCGCGCAGGGAATTCACGCCGTTCGGGAAGGGCCGGGTGAGGCGGCTCTTCGGCCTCGACCGGACCGGGCCGCAGCCCCGGCAGACCCGCCGCGGCGAGCCCCTGCGCCCGCTCACCGTGCCCAACCTGGTCGGCTACGTGCGGCTTGCGGCGATCCCGCTCTTCCTCTACCTCGCCTTCGACTCCGGCGACGGCCGCAGCGCGGCCGCGGCACTGGTCTTCCTGGCGATCTCCCTCGGCGACTACGTCGATGGCTTCCTGGCACGGGTCACGGGCCAGTACAGCCGCATGGGGGCGATCCTCGACCCGGTGGTCGACCGCCTCACAATCCTCTCCGGCGCCGTCGTCTGCTGGCACTTCGAGCTCCTGCCGCGATGGGCGCTCGCCGCCCTGATCGCGCGCGAGCTGGTCACCCTCGGCCTCGCCCAGTACGGGCTGCGCCACGGGGTCGACATCGAGGTCAACTGGCTCGGGAGGGTGGCCGTCTTCCCGATCATGGCGGCGATCTTCTTCTCGATGCTGTTCGGCGGCTGGCTGCCCGCGACCCTGCTGATCATCGGACTGGTGCTCTCGATCCTGGCCACGGCGCTGTATGCCAGGATGGGCCGGGAGGCGGCGCGCCACCGCGCCCAGCTGAAATCGGACCCTCATTCTCCATAAACCTTCAACCTTTGGTCGACCCTTTGGCCAGGGCGCTTATAATCGTCGTGGACCGCCACCGAAAGGAGTGAGATGGAGGACACCTTTCCAGACCTCGGGTCGCTCAGCGATCCGGAGCTGAAGGCGCTTATCGAGAAGCTCACCGAGGAGGAGCAGGAAGTCTCGTACCGGCGGCGGGTGCTGCACGGGAAGATCGACATCCTCAGGGCCGAGCTGGTCAACCGGCTGCGCCAGAAGCGCGAACGCGGTGACTCGCTGATCTCCGGCGACGACGTCCGTCAGCTGACCGAGATCCTCGCCGGCAAGGCCCCACCGCCTCCCGAGGGCGACGCTCCCGACGACGACACCGCCGCCTAGCGGCCGGCAGCGATGGCCGTCCACTGTCCCGAGTGCGGTTTCGTCAACCCCGAGGGGGCGAACTACTGCCAGAAGTGCGGGGCGTATCTGAGCCGTCCGGAGGGCGGCGAGGAGCCGACGACGATGACCTATACGGTCGACGAGGCCGGCGAGATGCAGCCGGTCGACATCGACGAGGTGGTCGAGGAGGCCGGCGCGGCGATGGTGATCCGCGCCGGCGGCGGCAGGGCGGGGGAGAGCTTCACCGTCACCGACGACCGGGTCAGCATCGGCCGCAGTCCCGACGCCGGCGTCTTCCTCGACGACGTCACCGTGTCGCGTAACCATGCGCTCCTGGTCCGCCGCCGCGACGGCCTCTACATCGACGACCTCGGGTCGCTGAACGGCACCTACGTCAACCGCCGCCGGATCGAGTCGCACAAGCTCGCCGACGGCGACGAGATCCAGGTCGGCAAGTACAAGCTCAGCTTCCTGGAGAAGTGATGGCGGTCTCCGGCCGGCAAGGCGGTGTCGAGGTGGGCGAGCGCAGCTCGCGCCAGCGCGACGGCAGCGGGCGGCCACAGCGCAAGGCGCTGACGATCGGCGCCGTCTGCAAGATCCTCGAGGCGGAGTTCGACGACATCTCGATCTCGAAGATCCGCTACCTCGAGGACCAGAAGCTCTTGACCCCGCGGCGGACCGCCGGCGGATACCGCCTCTACAGCCAGGCCGACGTCGAACGGCTGAAGACGATCCTCCGCCTGCAGCGTGATGAGTTCCTGCCCCTGCGGGTGATTCGCCAGGAGCTCGCGGCGGGGGCGGAGATGCCCGAGATCGGCAGTGAGCGACGGCCGAGCGGCGGGGCCGTGCGGCGCGCGATTCTCGTCAACACCTCCAGCGCCTACCTGACCATCGAGGAGGTGATCGAGGAGACCG
Organism: uncultured Actinomycetes bacterium; assembly: GCA_963720735.1. Taxonomy (GTDB): domain Bacteria; phylum Actinomycetota; class Thermoleophilia; order Solirubrobacterales; family 70-9; genus JBBRHQ01. The sequence goes on along the minus strand of CAVRGL010000008.1, from coordinate 185,881 downwards.
GCGCCCGCGAGGAGCTGATCCGCGCGCTCGAGGACTTCGGCGTGGTCCAGCCCGAGCAGCGCGACGGGCGCACCGTCTACGACGAGACCGACCGCGAGATAGTCCGCGCCGCAAACGAGCTCTCGCGCTTCGGGGTCGCCGCCCGCAACCTCCGGGTCTTCCGCTCCTCGGCCGATCGTGAGGCGAACCTGCTCGAGGCGCTGCTCGGTCCATCGCTCCGCTCGCGCAACCCTCAGCGCCGCAAGGAGGCCCTGGAGAGCCTCGAGAACCTGGCGGCGACCGTCAGCCACCTCAAGCACCTGCTGCTGGTCCGCGACCTGCGGCGGCTCGCGGGAAACTAGCCCCGGAGGGGCCGGGGCGTTGTCCAGGGTCAGCCGCCGGCGGGAGATCGCCGCGCCGCCCGCGAAGGTCTGGTCACTGGTCTCGGATCCCTACAACCTGCCGCGCTGGTGGCCGCATACAGAGCGGGTCGAGGACGTCCAGCGGACCCAGGCCGGCAAGCGCAGTCACTGGACCCAGGTGCTGCGCACCAAGGGGGGCCGGGGGGTTCGCGCCGACTTCCGCTGCACCGGCTCGACCGAGCAGTCCCGCTACGCCTGGGAGCAGGAGATCGAAGGCACTCCCTTCGAGAGGCACTTGAGGAGCTCCGGGGTCGAGATCAAGCTGGCGCCGACCTCGGGCGGGACCGAGGTCCGGATTACCTCCAGGCACGCGCTCAAGGGGCTCTCGCGGCTGGGGTCGCCGATGCTCAGCCGCGGCCAGGGGACGATCATCGCCGAGGCCCTGGAGGGCATCGAAAGGGCGCTGGCGGGTGCCGGGGGGGAGGATGGGGGCCGATGAGCCTGCCGCGGCGCGATACGAAATGGTGGGGCTGGGGCGATCCGGCGATCGAGCCGAAGATCGATGCCCCCGCCCTCGCCGTCCTCCGCGAGGAGATCGGCGAGCCCGAGCCGGCCTCGCGCCCCGAGAGCGTCGGGGAGGTCGAGATGCCCGAGGCGGGGGCCCTCCCCTCATCGCTGGCCGAGACGGTCGGTGAGGATTGGGTGCTGAGCGGCGCCGAGGACCGCATCCGCCACGCGGCCGGCCGCGGCTACGCGGACCTCGCCCGGCTGCGTTCCGGCAGGCTCGAGGCGGCCCCCGACGCGGTCGTGCTCCCGGCGGACGCGGCTCAGCTCCGGGCGGTGCTCGAGGCATGCTCGGCGGCCGGGGTGGCCGTCGTGCCGTTTGGCGGAGGCACCAGCGTGGTCGGCGGGGTCGAGCCGCTGCGCGCCGGGCACCGGGCCCTGATCAGCCTCGACCTCGGCCGCCTCCAGGAGGTCTCGACCGATCCCCGCTCGTTGACGGCACGCCTCGGTGCCGGGCTGCGCGGCCCGGAGGCGGAGGCTGCGCTGGGGCGGGCGGGCCTCACCCTGGGTCACTTCCCGCAGTCCTTCGAGTACGCGACGATCGGCGGCTTCGCCGCGACCCGCTCCGCCGGCCAGGCCTCGAGCGGCTACGGGCGCTTCGACGCGGTCGTCTCCAGCGTCCGCCTGGTGTCCCCGGCCGGGGACATGCGCACCCTCGAGACCCCGCACACCGCCGCCGGGCCGTCTCTGCGCGAGCTGATCGTCGGCTCCGAGGGGACGATCGGGGTGATCCCCGACGTCACCGTACGGGTGCGCCCCGCTCCTGCCGAGCGCCGCTACGAGGCGTGGGTCGCCGAGAGCTTCGACGCCGGAGCCGAGATCGTCCGCGGGATGGCCCAGGGCGGGGCGCTCCCCGACGTGATCCGGGTCTCGGACGAGGAGGAGACGCGGGTCTCGCTCGCCCTCTCTGGGCCCCGGGGAGCGGCGCGGTCGCTGTTCGACGCCTACCTGGGGCTGCGCAGGCGAAGGGGCGGCTGCCTGGTGATCGTCGGCTTCGAGGGTGAGAGCGAGTCGGTCGCCCGCCGGCGGGCCCTGGCGGTCCGCAAGCTCCGCGCCGGGGGCGCCGCGTACATAGGCCAGGGCGCCGGGCGCTCCTGGGAGCGGGGCCGCTATCAGGGCCCGTACCTGCGTGACACCCTGCTCGACCTCGGCTGCATGGTCGAGACCCTGGAGACGTCGCACACCTGGTCGCGGCTCGGCGAGCTGCACCGCTCGGTCGGAGGGGCGATCCGCGCCTCGCTGTCCGGGCAGGGGACCCCGGGCCTGGTCTTCTGCCATCTCTCCCACGCCTATCCGGATGGAGCCTCGCTGTACTTCACCTTCATCTCCCAGGCCCTGGCCGGCCGCGAGATCGAGCAGTGGTCCCAGGTCAAGCGGGCCGCCAGCGAGGCGATCGTTGCCGCGGGGGCGACGATCACCCACCATCACGCGGTGGGGCGCGACCACGCCCCCTACATGGAGGCCGAGGTCGGCTCGCTCGGGCTCGCGGCGCTGCGCGCCGTCAAGGAGCGGCTCGACCCGGAGGGGATCATGAACCCCGGAAAGCTGCTCCCCTAGCCGCCCTGCCCGCCGCCGGAGGCACCCTGGCCCTTGCCGGCGGGGACCGCGCCGACCAGCGGACCGGTGATCTTGCCGCGCATAACGCTCGTCCCGGTCAGCGCCGGGAGGCTCTTCTGCCGGCGGGCCGTGGCCAGGGCGGCCTGGTAATCGGCGTCGGCTGTCAGGGTCACGTCGATCTGGTCGAAGGTCCCGTTGGCGACCAGCGCCAGCGCCTCGGCCGGAACCTGGAGCTGGGTCACGGCGCGGCCCTTGGAGTCGACCACGAAGGCGCCGACCCGGAGCGCCAGCTTCTTCGACTTATAGAGCCAGACGTAGTAGGTCTGGCCCTTGGCCAGCGTGTCGAGGCCGAGCGCCGAGACCTGGATCACCGGCACCTTCTTCACCCGCGCGAAGAGCGCGATGCCCTTGCCGTTTGAGCCACCGGTCGGGCGGAGAACCGCCTTGGTCACCTGATCGCCGCTCGCGGTGGTCGGCCCGGCCGTGGTGGTGGCGGCGTTCGAGTCCGAGCCGCCTCCGTCGAAGACGCCGGCGGCGATCAGCGCCGCCACGGCGACCACCGCCAGGCCGGCGAGCAGCGCGGCGATCAGGCGCCGCTGGCGCGGGCTGATCGAACCGGGAGAACTCGATCCCGGGCTCGCCACCGGGTCCGCGCTGGACGGCCGTGAGCGCTTTGGGGCCCTCTCCTCGGGAAGGTCCGGCAGGCGGGCGCCGGGGGCCAGCAGGCGCAGCTTCGCCTCCAGCTTGGAGGCGAGCGCGTTGGCGTCGGGGTCTGCGGCGAGATGGCGGGCCACGTCGGCCCGGCCGATCGGATCGGCCTGCCCGAGCAGATAGTCGGTCAGGGCGACCTCGCGGTCGGGGTTCTCGCCGGCCACCTCGGTGAGCGCCGCCCGTGCCCGGGCGCGCACCTCGTCCTCGCTGACGCCGAGCAGCGAGGCGATGTCGCCGTAGCTCTGCTCGCGCTCCAGCATGAGCTGCAGCATCGTTCTCTGCTCCTCGCTCAAAGCCACGGCCGGACAGCCTACGCACTCCGGTTCGCGGGTGTTTAGGCTGCCTTCGATGTCGGAGATCGATGTCGCCTCCCCCTTCGACGAGCTGATCGGCACCGAGTGGCTCGACGATGACCCCGACCACGCCCGGGCCAGGATCCGGATGCGAGACGACCTGCGCCAGCCGGTCGGGCTGCTCCACGGAGGCGTGATCTCCGCCCTGGTTGAAAGCCTCTGCTCCCGCGCGACGGCGCTCGCCGTCCTCGCCCAGGGGATGATGGCGATGGGTCAGTCGATGGACATCACCTTCCTGCGCCCGACTACCGAGGGCCATGTCGAGGTCGAGGCCCGGGCGCGCCACCGGGGTCGCACCACCTGGGTCTGGGACGCAGAGGTCCACAACGCCGCGGGCAAGCTCTGCGCGCTGGCCCGAATGACGGTCGTCGTGCGGACACTCCCGGACTGAGCCGGGAGCTCAGCCCCGGAACCGGTTGGTGATCGGCAGGCGCCTGTCCCGCCCGAACGCCTTCGGCGTGATCCGGATCCCGGGCGGCGCCTGGCGCCGCTTGTACTCGGCCCGGTCGACCATGCGGATCACCTCGGTGACCACACCGGCGGGCAGCCCCGCGGCGACCATCTCCTCGGTGCCCTGATCGCGCTCGACATAGGCCTCCAGGATCCTGTCGAGCACCTCGTAGGGAGGAAGCGAGTCCTCGTCGAGCTGGTCCGGTCTCAGCTCCGCCGAGGGGGCTCGCTCGATCACCGATCGCGGCACCAGGTCGCGGCCGGCCCGCTCATTGCGGTGGCGGACCAGCTCGTAGACGAGCGTCTTCGGGACGTCTTTGATCACCGCGAAGCCGCCCGCCATGTCCCCGTAAAGCGTGGCGTAGCCGACCGACATCTCGCTCTTGTTGCCGGTGGTCAGGATCAACCAGCCGTGCTTGTTTGAGAGCGCCATCATCAAATTGCCCCGGATCCTCGCCTGGATGTTCTCGGCGGCGAGGTCGGGCTCGGACGGCCGCGCCGGGTCGCGGGGCAGGCCCTGGAGCGGCTCCGAGGGGGCCGTCTCCCCGAAGGGCCCGCGCAGCGCCTCGTCGTAGCCGTCCATCATCGGCTCGATCGGGATCTCGACCGTCTCCGCTCCGAGATTCGCGGCGATCGCCCGCGCATCCGCCTGGGTGCCGGCGCTGGAGTGCGGGGACGGCATCACCACGCAGCTGACGTTGGCGGCGCCGAGAGCGTCGCACGCGATCAGCGCCACCAGGGCGGAGTCGATCCCGCCGGAGAGGCCGATGCCGACATGCCGGAAGCCGTTCTTGCGGACGTAGTCGCGCAGTCCGAGGACCAGGGCCGCGTAGACCTCGTCGAGGTCCGGGAGAGGAGTGGCGATCGCCGCGCCCTCGCCGCCGGGGATGCTGCAGAGGAGAAGCTCCTCCTCGAACTGTGCCGCGCGGGCGAGGACCGAGCCGTCCGGCGCGAACACGAGGCTTTCGCCGTCGAAGACGAGCTCATCCTGGCCGCCGACGAGGTTGGCGAAGGCGAAATGGGCGCCGTAGGCGCGAGCCCGGTCGGCGAACATCTGCAGCCGCTCGCGTCCCTTGCCGCGGTGATACGGCGAGCCCGAGGGGTTGACGATCAGCGCCGCCCCGGCTTCGGCCTCAAGCGAGGCCGGAGGGCCCTCCACCCAGCAGTCCTCACAGATCGTCAGTCCGGTCGGAACCCCCGCGACGTCGATCACCGCCGGCTCGGCCCCCGGTTCGAAGTAGCGCTGCTCGTCGAAGACGGCGTAGTTGGGCAGGCGGTTCTTGCGGTAGGTGAGCTGGAGGCGGCCGTCGGCGAGGACGCCGAGTGAGTTGGAGACGCTGCGCCCGCCGGGACCGGGGGGGACCGGCTCGGCGAACCCGACCACGGCGACGATCCCCTCGCAACCGGCGGCGAGGTCCTCGAGCGCCCGCAGATTCGCCTCGACGAAGTGGCGCTTCAGGTAGAGGTCCTCGGCCGGGTACCCCGGCAGGCAGAGCTCGGGGAAGACCACCAGGTCGGCGTGCCGCTCGCGGGCGGAGCCGATCCACTCGGAGATCTTCGCCGCGTTTCCGTCGATGTCTCCGACCGTGGGATTGATCTGGGCGAGCGCGATGCTCAGCCCGGCGCTCTGTGGATTCACCGCTCGGACGCTATCGTCACGCGCAACCGCCCGGGCCCGGGCGGGTTATACCTCTGCGATGCCCGTCCGCCGGCCGATCCTCATCCTCCTCGCGCTGGCCTCGACGATCCTTTTCCCGGGCCCTGCCTCGGCATCCCCCCAGCGACCGCCGCGACTCACCCCGGAGGCAGGCGCCCGGCTGATCCGGCAGGCGAGCGCGATGCTCGCTCCGGCCCGCCGTCCCGGCGCCCGAGCCTCCGCCGTCGCCTCGCCGCATCGCGACCTGACCACCGTGCTGATCCGGCTGGCCCGGGCGATGCCGTCCCTGCCTCCGGCACAGCGGCGCGCCGTGCGCGGCCTCCTCGCCCGGCCGACCGACAACCCCGACCCCGACGGAGAGTCCTACCCGGCGGAGGCCCTGCCCTACCTGAACTCGGATTGCACCACCCACTTCTGCGTCCACTGGATCGGCCAGGCGGGCTTCGACGACTCCCCCGACCTCACCGACCTGGCCCCGGCAAACGGCATCCCGGACTTCGTCGACGAGGTCGAAGTGGCGGCCGAGCAGGTCTACGCGACCGAGAACGGCGACCTCGGCTGGCGCAACCCGAAGCCGGACGGATCGCTCGGCGGAGACTCGAAGACCGACATCTACCTGGCCGACATCGGTGACTCTGGCCTGTTCGGATATGCCAACTCGGACCCCGGACAGATCGGCCGCAGGCGCTACGCCTACCTGGTGATCGACAACGACTTCTCGCCCTCCCAGTTCCCCGGGACGACTCCGCTCACCGACCTCGAGGTGACCCTCGCCCATGAGTACAACCACGTGCTCCAGTTCTCCTACGACGCCTTCCAGGACACCTGGTTCATGGAGTCGACGGCGGTCTGGATGGAGGACCGTGTCTACGGGTCGGTCAACGACTACCTGCGCTACCTGGATCGCTGGAATCAGCGGTTCGCGATACCGATGACCCGCAGCAACATCAAGGAATATGGCTCGGCGGTCTGGGATCACTGGCTTGCCAAGCGCTACGGTCCCTCGATCGTGCGATCGGCCTGGACGCAGAGCGGCGACCTCGCTGTCCGCTCCTACGACGCGGCGATCCGCGACGCCGGCCCCTCCGACTTCACCCTCGACTTCTCCCGCTTCGCCAGGGACCTGGCCGAGTGGCGGACCGACACCGCCTTCCCGGAGGGAAGTCTCTACCCGGACGTCGAGCGCCAGGGGACCCTGCCGGCCAACGGGGCCAAGCGTTACCGGGTCCTCGACCATACGACCTACCGGCTGCTGCGCGTCCAGCCCGCCAACGCGAAGAGCCTCAGGGTCGAGGCCGTGGGCCGCTCCGGGATAGCCACGGGGCTCGCGGTGGTCGGCCGGATTGGCGGCCAGACCAACGGGACCGTGGTCTCCGACCTGGCGCTGAAGCGACGCCGCGGGACGATGCGGGTGCAGATCGCCCGTCCGGGGAGATTCGACCGGATCACGGTCGTCCTGGTCAACCCCGACGCCGATGTGAACGGCTTCGGGTTCGCGGACTGGCGCTACACCGGAGACCACGACCGGGTGGCGGTTCGCGCCCGGCTGATCCGCTGAGCGGCGCCGCTCAGCCGCCGCTCAGCAGGCGCTCGACCACGACCACGTCCAGCCAGTCCCCGCGCAGCTCGCCGTGGCGGTGGTGGGTGCCGACTTGGCGATAGCCGCAGGCGCGGAACAGCTCCAGGCTTGGCTGGTTGGTGACGAAGATCTTCGCCACCAGCTTGTGGCGACCCGCCGCCTGGGCGCCGGCCCCGAGCGCCTCGAGCAGGGCGCGCCCGGCCCCCCTGCGGCGGGACCCGCGCTCGACGTAGAGCGTCGCCTCCCCGACCCCCGCGTAGTAGTCGTGGACCGGGTCGTAGTCGCTGACCCAAGCGGCGCCGAGCACCTCGCCGTCCTCCTCTGCGACCAGGAAGAGGTCCCCGGCGCGGATCCGCAGCTCGAAGGCGGAGGGATCGACCGGCGTCGCCTGGAAGGTCGCGATGCCCTCGGCGACGCCGGCGGCGTATATCGCGGCGATCGGGGCGGCGTCCGCTGCGGCGGCGCGGCGAATCAGCACGGCCGCGGCGCGTAGGCGCCGATCTCCAGCGCGTGGGACCGAAGCCACTCCGCCTGCTCCCCCCAGGCGGGGCGGACTCGCGTCAGCAGTCCCCAGAACGCCTTCGAGTGGTCATGGACTCGCAGATGGCAGAGCTCGTGGACGACGACGTAGTCGAGCACCGGCGGCGGGCAGATCACCAGCCGCCATGAATAGGAGATCGCCCCGGCGGCGCTGCAGGAGCCCCAGCGGGTGCGCGGGTCGCGGATCGACACCCTCGCCGGCAGCACCCCAAGCGCCTCGGCCTCGCGGGCGGTTGCCCGCGACAGCCGACGGCGCGCCTCCCGCCTGTACCAGCGGTCGATAGCCGCGGCCGCTCCCTCCGGCGGGCCGCCTACCCGGAGCCGACCATCGCGAAGCTCGGCGACCGCGCGCCCGGAGCCGCGCAGCTCGACCGGGACGGCCCGGCCGGCGAGCCAGACGACGCCGGGCCGGTCGAGGCCGAGCCGGGGGGTGCGCTCCGCCTCCTGGCGCGCCCAGGAGACCTTCCCGGCTATCCAATCGCGGTGATCACGGATAACCCGGTCCACCTCTCGCTCGCTCATCCGCTGCGGCACGACCACCTCGGGGGGAGCCCCCGGCGCGACGCGGATCCGCGCCCGCCGCGCCCGGGCCGAGCGGCGGACCCGCAGCTCGACTTGATCGCCTCCGACTCGCAGTCGCCTCGTAGTCCGCTGCATCGAGCGCAGCAGGATCGCAACGGGCGCGGATGGCTCGCCCCGCGGGGCGGGGCCCTGGGGGCGTCTCAGCCGGTCGCCGCGGCCGGCTTCTTCGAGGCGCTCCGCTTCGCCTTGCCCTTTCGGCTCTTCACCTTGGGGGTCGCGGCCGAGATCTCGGCGATCGCCGCCTCGAGCTCGAGGCCGAAGCCGTCGAGGTCGGCCATCGCGTCGAAGTCGCCGATCAGGCCGAAGTTGATCTGGCCGTTGTAGGACATGATCCCGACGCATAGAGCCTGGCGCTGGGCGAGCGGGACCATCGGGAAGATCGCCTCCATCTCACGGCCGAGCATGTATAGGGCGATCTGGGGTCCGGGGACGTTGGTCACCACCAGGTTGAAGAAGCGCTGGCGCGGCGTCAGCCGGGCGGCCTGGGCGGCGATCGTCGGCGGCGCGAAATCGGTCATCTGGCTGAGGATCTGGGCACCGACCGCCTGGCCCGAGGACTTCAGGTCGCCCATCGAGGCGGTGATCAGATGGAGGCGCTCGACCGGGTCCTCGCACCAGACCGGCAGCGGCGCCATCATCGCCGCGACGCGGTTGCCGAGCGCTCCGTGCTCGTCCTGGGCGCGGACGCTGACCGGGACCATCGCCCTCATCTCGAGCTCGCTGGTGTCGTGCCCCCGGGCCCGCAGATAGCTGCCCAGCGCCCCGGTGACGGTCGAAAGGACGACGTCATTGACCGTGCCGCCGTGCTCGTTCTTGATCCGCTTGAACTCGTCGATGTCGGCCCGAACGAAGCAGAAGCGCCGGTGAGGCCCGATGTCGACGTTAAAGGGGGAGGGCGGGGCGGAGAGCCCGGCGCCGAGCATCTTGCCGGCGGCGCCGGCGCCGCCGAGCACCTGGGAGACGACCTGACGCGGGCCCCGGATCGCGGCCCTGGCTCCGCGAGCGATCTCGGTCGGGCTGGTGGCCCGCTCGAGCAGGGCGTCGGCGAGCAGCTTCGCGCCGCTCGGCTCCGGGCGGGGCAGCCATTCCGGTCCCGGCGCGGGCGGAGCCTCCGGCTCGCGGGCGGAGTCGAAGAGGACGTGTGTTATGTCCACCCCGGAGACGCCGTCGACCAGGGCATGGTGGCTCTTGGTGATGATCGCGAAGCGGTCGCCCTCGAGGCCCTCGGCGAGCCACATCTCCCATAGTGGTTTGGAGCGGTCGAGTTGCTGGGAGAAGATCCGCGCCGCCAGGTTCCGAAGCTGCTCCTCGCTGCCCGGAGGGGGCAGCGCGGTCTGGCGGATGTGGTAATCGAGGTTGAGGTGGGGGTCGTCGACCCAGACCGGGCGGCCCTGACCGAGCGGAACGAACCGCAGCTTCTGCCGGAAGCGGGGCACCAGATGAAGGCGCGCAGCGATGTGGTCGCGGAGCTCGTCGTGATGGGGGGCGGGCCCCTCCATGATGATCGTCGAGGCGACGTGCATGTGGGCACCCTCACGCTCCATGTGCAGGAACGACGAGTCGAGCCCAGTGAGGCGATCCTCGCTCACGTTAGGGATCTTCTCACAACCGCGCCAGGCGGCAAGAAGCACACCGAAACGGCTCTACAAAGGGATTTGGGCGCTTGCCTGCAAGCCGTCGCTATGTGAGGGCGATCACACAGGAGCATCTCGGCCGTGCTTACGGTGTTCGACCGAACATACGTACGAACACGATCTGCCGAGTCGCTCCGCGAGCGCGGGGCGAGCGGGGGACCCAATCGCCACCTCGACCTCGGTCGAGTGGCAGGGGCGAATGGGGCGGTGATCCGCCCTTAGGGGTGAGCCGGCGCCGTGCCGGCAACCACGAGCCCGTCAGCTAACTCCGCAGGCAGCTGAGAAAGCGAGTGATTCAACGATGCGACGAACCCGTCGCTGGCACAGACGTGCCGCGGCCGGCCTCTTCCTGCTGGTCGCTGCATCCGCAACAACCTCAATCGCAATCGCCTCCGCCGCCACCGACTCCTCGCAGTCGGCGCGCCTGGACACCTCGGCGCGCACCCTCGCCTACGGCGAGCGGCTCGCCCTGCGTGGCAGGACGGCACCGACCGAGCGCCGGGTCGGCGTGGGCATCGAGTTCCGCCGGGCAGGGAGCCTGGACTGGCGGCCGCTTCGCCGGGTGAAGAGCGATCCCGCCGGCAACTACGGCACCAGCGTCCGGGCCCGGATCAACGGGGCCTTCCGGGCGGTACCGGGGATCGGGCAACCCTCGCCGCCGAACCGGATCAGGGTCCGCTCGCAGGCCTCTCTCCACCTCGGTGATCACAACCTGCTGAGCGGCGAGGCCATGCGCCTGCGCGGCCTGGTCCGGCCCGGCGGGCGCCGCCCGGTGAAGGTGGTGATCCGCGGTCCGCACGGCGACATAGTCCGCGACGCGACAGGCCATCGCGGCGGCTACCGGCTGCGCTGGAAGCCGCGTCGCACGGGCACCTACCGGGTGCGCGCCTATGTCGGCCGCAACCGCCTGGCGAAGCGCAGCCACACGGTTTCCCGCCGGATAACCGTGTTCCGCCGCGCGGTCGCCTCCTACTACGGTCCGGGCCTCTACGGCGGCGCCCTGGCCTGCGGTGGAAGGCTCGGGCCGGGGACGCTGGGCGTCGCCCACAAGACCCTGCCCTGCGGCACCAAGGTGACCCTGCGCTACCACGGCCGCAGCGTCACGGTGCGGGTGATCGACCGCGGCCCCTACGTCGCCGGCCGCGACTTCGACCTCACCGCAGCAACCAAGCGGCGCCTTGGGTTCCCGGACCTCGGCGTTCTGCTGTCGAGCCGCTAGCGGTTCACACCCCCAGCCGCAGCTGGTCGTCTGCGTCGGCCTCCCGGGCGTCACCCTCGAAGGCGGCGACCCGGACGCCGAGCAGGCGCACCGGCCGCGGCGGGGAGTACTCCCGTAGCAGCTCGGTGGCGACCCGGCCGATAAGCGCCGGGTCGTCGGTCGGCTGCTCCAGGGTCCGGGCCCGGCTGACGTTGGTCCAGTCGTCGAGCCGCACCTTGATCCCGACGCTGCGACCGGCGAGGCGGCGCCCCCGCAGCCGCCGGCAGAGCTGCTCGGAGAGGCGCCGCAACGAGGCCTCCATCTCGCCGGGGTCGGACACGTCGACGTCGAACGTGGTCTCGGTCGACTGCGACTTGGTCTCGCGCACCACGGCGACCGGGCTCTCGTCGTCGAAGCGGGCCCGGCGATGAAGCCAGGCGCCGCTGCGCTCGCCAAAGCTCGCCTGGAGCGAGACCCGGTCGCGCCGGCGCAGCTCGGCGAGGGTGTGGACCCCGAGCCCTTCCAACCGCTCGAGGGTCTTAGGTCCGATCCCCGGGATCAGGCCCGGCGAGGAGGAGGCGAAGCGCTCCAGGGCCTCCTCGCGCCCCAGCCGGACCAGCCCGGCGGGCTTGGCCAGCTCGCTGGCGATCTTCCCCAGCAGCTTGTTCTCTGCGATCCCGATCGAGCAGCTCAGCCCGGTGCGCTCGCGGATCTCGGTGGCGATCCGGCGCATCGTTGCCTTCGGATAGGAGAGCCCGGTCAGGTCGAGGTATGCCTCGTCGAGGCCGACCACCTCGACCGTCTCGGCGTTCTCGCGCAGGATCGCCATCACCTGGCGCGAGACCGCCCGGTAGGCGTCGAAATCGGGGGTGATGAAGACCGCGGCGGGGAGTCGCCGGCGGGCGATCACCGCGGGCATCGCCGAGTGGATGCCGGCCATCCGCCGGGCCTCGTAGCTCGCCGTGGTGACCACGGCCCTCGGGCCCGAGCCGCAGACGACGACAGGCTTGCCGCGCAGCTCGGGACGGCGCTGCAGCTCGACCGAGGCATAGAAGGCATCCATGTCGAGGTGGGCGATCGTTCTGGGCACGGATCGATCGTAGGGCGCCCCAGGGACGTAGACTCGAAACCGATGGGCAGCGCCGAGGCGAAGAATCTCGAGGCGATCTCCAAGGCGATCGACCAGCACAACGCCAGCTGCCCGTTTCCGGCGGCCGAGGTGCGGATGAACCCGTTCGAGATCGAGCGGCTGGGCTGGGAGGAGATCCGGGGCCTGCCGCTGGTCGGCGATCCCGAGATCGGCACCGGCCGCTTCCGGATCGTCTGCTCGCGCGAGCTGGGTGATGAGGGGCTGGAGGAGGTCGAGGCGGTGGGAGAGGAGCTGGAGACCGTCGCCCCACTGCAACCCGATCCCGGCCGAACTTCACGTTAGGGCCGAATAACGGCCCCGAAGTGCATCCCGGCGGCCGGGCTGCGTCCTCAGACCTGGTTCCAGAAGTCGAGCCCGAGGCCGCTGAGCCAGCTCTGCGCCTCGATGTTGAGGCGGAAGAACTCGCCGGTGACGATCAGCACGCCCGTGGCGACCAGGATGACGCCGCCGGCGCCGATGATCAGCCCGTAGTGGCGCTTGACGGCGCCGAAGGCCGCGGTCATCCGCGAGAAGGCGAGAGCGGTGAGGATGAAGGGGATCGCCAGCCCGGCCGAGTAGACGGCGAGCAGGAAGGCGCCCCGTCCGGCCGAGCCGGAGAGCGCTGCCGCCGAGAGGATCGCCCCCAGGGTCGGCCCGATGCACGGAGACCAGGCGATTGCGAAGGCCGCCCCCGCGACGATCGGCCCGCCCTTGCCCGCCTTGGCCATCAGCGCGTCGAGGTGCCACTCGCGGTTCAGTGCCGGGATGAAGGCTGCCGCGACGAAGAAGACCCCCATGACGATGATCAGAACGCCGCTGATCTTCTCCAACAGCAGGCGGTTGTCCTGGAGGGTTGAGCCGAGTGCAGTCGCGGTCAGGCCGAGGGCGATGAAGATCGCCGAGAAGCTTGCGACGAACAGCAGGCTGGGGGCGAGCACACGGCGCCAGTCGGCCTCCTCCAGCTCGGTGGCCGAGACTCCGGTGACAGCCGAGAGATAGCCGGGCACCAGTGGCAGCACGCAGGGCGAGAGGAAGGAGACGAGCCCCGCTCCAAGGGCTGCGAGAATCCCGACTCCCGCCGCCGGGTCGGTACTGGCCACTGCGGTTACCACGCGAGCGAAGGGTACTGCGACACCCCGGCTTCCAACCGAAGCGCGCCGACCTGAACCTCTAGGCGGCGCGCTTCCAGTCGCGGAAGGCGGCGAGCAGCTCGTCCCGGGCCTCCGGGTCGAGCTGCTCCGGCCCGATCGCGCCGCCGGCGGCGATCGTCAGGCGGATCTGCTCGACGTAGGCGACGCAGGGCTTGCAGATCCGGAGGTGCTCCTCGAAGCGAGTCCGGTCCGCCGGCGCCAAGGCACCCTCCAGGTAGTCGGTGACCAGCTCGACCAGCTCGCGGCAGGTGATGTCGTCCAGCTCCACGCTCATGTCATTTCCGGCTCGGGGTCCAGATAGCTCTCCAGCGCCTCCCTTACCCGGGAGCGGGCCCGGTGCAGCAGAACCCGCTGGTTGACGTCGGAGATCTCCAGCGCGTCGGCGACCTCACCGGCGCTCCAGCCCTCGACGTCGCGGAGGCGGATCACCTCGCGCTGGGTGTCGGGCAGCTCGGAGATCGCCTCCTTGACCACCCCGAGGGTCTCTCGCTCCAGCGCCTTCTCCTGGGTCCAGGCACGGGGCGGTGCCGACCAGTGGTACGGCCACGGCTGGGCATCGGCGCCCTGGAAGCGGTCGGCGTCGACCGAGGCCTCGCCGTCGGCGGCGGCATCGGTGGCGGCGATCGCCGAGAAGGGGACGCTTCGCCCCTCCCGCTCGCCGCGGGTCTTGGCCCGGTTGCTGAGGATCCGGAACAACCAGGTCTTGAAGCTCGAGCGCCCCTCGAATCGCTCGATCCCGTTGAGCACGGCCAGCCAGGTCTCCTGCACGACCTCCTCGGCGACCGCGCGGTCGCGGACGTGGAGGCGTGCCACCCGCAACATCGAGGCACCGTAGCGGTCGATCAGCTCGGCGAAGGCAGCCTCGTCGCCGGCCCGCAGCCTGGCCACCAGGTCGGCGTCGGGGTCGGCCGACTCGGCGTGGGCCCTGCCCTGGCCGCCGATCCGGTCTTTCAGCCACGCCATCGGGCCATCTTCGCGCTTTTCGCGGACCGGCATCGATAGCGGCCTTCCGAGGACTAGGGCGTTCACAGGGTACGGTCGCCCGGACCGCGGGTCCGTTACGTGTAACGCGCGGTGAGCTGGACGGACGGCAGGCCATGACCCCGAACGAGCTGCCTCCCCTGCCCCAAGACTTCGACGCCACCCGGCGCTCGCTTCATCGAGTGGCCGAGGACCTGATCAAGGTGGCGCGAGAGCACGTCACCGGCGAGTGGACGCTGGCGCAGACGCCCGGAGGGTTCGGCACGCCGGAGTGGGGCGGGGGCAACCAGATCAGGGTCGAGGGCGCCGACCTGGTGGTGATCCGCGACGGGGCGGAGGCACGTGCGCCGATCGGCTCACTGGCCGCCGCGGCAGAGCTGATCGGGGCTGACTGGCTGCCCGATGACCTGGAGCTGAGCGACGAGCCGCTTACGATCGACCCGGCCGCGGCGGCCACCCTGGCCTCCGCCTATGCCGTGGGCCAGGCGGCGCTGGAGCAGGTCCGCGCGGCGGCCGAGAGGGACGATCAGCCGACCGAGCCGACCCTTTGGCCCGAGCACTTCGACCTGGCGATCGAGATGGGCGCTGAGGACGCCGGCCTGCGCGCCAACTATGGGCTCTCGCCGGGAGACGAGGAGCACCTCCAGCCCTACTTCTACGTCGGCCCCTGGACCGCGAAACCCGACGGCGAGCTCTGGAATGCCTCGAGCTTCAGCGGCGCCGAGCTCGGATACCCAGAGCTTGCCGCCGCAGCGGACGCCGTCACGGCGGCTGTCGAGTTCAGCCTCGATCGCAGGCGGGCGCTGGCCGACCTGGTCTGAGCGGCGCAGCGGTCCGCTGCGCTAGATTCCTGGCCAGTCGGCCAAGATCGGACGATCCGAGCGAGGAATCCAGCTTGAGCAACCGCACATTTGTGATCGGCGTCGGGATGACGAAGTTCGAGAAGCCCGGGGCGCGCGACTGGGACTACCCGGAGATGGCGCTCGAGGCCGGGTCCCGCGCCCTGGAGGACGCGGGCATTCCATACGACACGGTCGAACAGGCCTTCGTCGGCTACTGCTACGGCGAGTCGACCTCCGGCGAGCGCGCCGTCTACGGCCTGGGGCTCACCGGGATCCCGATCGTCAACGTCAACAACAACTGCTCGACGGGCTCCAGCGCGCTGTACATGGCCCGCCAGTCGGTCAAGGGCGGGCTCGCCGACTGCGCCCTCGCCCTCGGCTTCGAGAAGATGGAGAAGGGCTCGCTCGGGGTCAAGTGGACCGACCGGACGAACCCGATCGACAAGCACGCCGAGGCGATGTTCGCGCTGCGCGAGCCGGAGGCCTCGCCGCCGGCGCCGCAGATGTTCGGCAACGCGGGCCGCGAGCACATGGAGCGCTATGGCTCCGAGCCCGATCACTACGCCTGGATCGGCTGGAAGAACCACAAACACTCGGTGAACAACCCCTACGCGCAATTCCAGGAGGAGTACTCGATCGAGGACATCAAGGCCTCGAAGATGATCCACGAGCCCCTGACCAAGCTGCAGTGCTCGCCGACGTCCGACGGGTCCGGCGCCGCCCTGGTCGCGTCGGAGCGCTTCGTCGAGGAGCACGACCTCTCCGCGCACGCGGTGGAGATCGTCGGTCAGGCGATGGTCACCGACCTCCCCTCGACCTTCGAGGACCGCAGCTCGATCAAGATCGTCGGCGCCGACATGTCGAAGGGCGCCGCCGAGAGGGCCTACGACGAGGCGGGACTGGGGCCCGACGACCTCGACGTGGTCGAGCTGCACGACTGCTTCAGCGCAAACGAGCTGATCACCTACGAAGCGCTCGGGCTCGCCGAGGAGGGCGAGGGCCATCGCCTGGTCGAATCCGAGGCGACCACCTACGGCGGTGAGGGCCCGGTCGTAAACCCCTCCGGCGGCCTGATCTCGAAGGGCCATCCGCTGGGCGCGACCGGCCTGGCCCAGTGCTCGGAGCTCAATTGGCAGCTTCGCGGCGAGGCGGAGCGGCGCCAGGTCGAGGGCGCCCAGGTCGCGCTGCAACACAACATAGGCCTCGGCGGAGCCGCCGTGGTCACGATCTACCGGCCCGCGGGCTGAGAGGAGTACCTGCAAATGGCGAAGGAACGACATTCACTGCACGGAAAGGTCGTCGCGATCACCGGCGGCGCCAGGGGAATCGGAAGGGCGACCGCGACGACGCTGGTCCGCAAGGGCTGCCGGGTGGCGCTCGGTGACATCGACCTGGAGCTGGCCGAGCAGACCGCCGAGGCCCTGGGGGGAGGGACCGTCGCGATCCAGCTCGACGTCACCGACCGGGGTTCGTTCACCGCCTTCCTCGACGAGGCCGAGCGCCAGCTCGGCCCGGTGGACGTGTTGATCAACAACGCGGGGATCATGCCGCTCGGCCGCTTCGCCGAGGAGGATGACGCGACGGCGCACAGGATGGTCGACATCAACATCCACGGGGTGATCCTCGGGACGAAGCTCGCCCTGGCGCGGATGGAGCCACGGAACAGCGGCAACATCGTCAACATCGCCTCGCAGGCGGGCAAGGCAGGCTTCCCCGGTGGAGCCACCTACTGCGCGACCAAGCACGCCGTCGTCGGCCTCTGCGAGGCCGTACGGGCCGAGCTCGACGGAACCGGCATCGAGGTTCACTGCGTGATGCCCGGGGTCGTCAACACGGAGCTGGGCTCCGGCCTCCAGGAGGCGCGCGGCGTCAAGAACCTCGAGCCCGAGGAGGTTGCAGACGCGATCGCAGAGGCACTGGAGACCGGGCGCTTCGAGGTCTGGATCCCGCGCTCGACCAAGGCGATCAACACGGTCATGGGGCTCGTCCCGAGGCGGGGCCGCGAGGCGCTCGCGAAAGGGCTGCGGGCCGACAAGATCCTCGCCGAGCCCAACCAGGCGGCGCGCGCCGCCTACGAGGAGCGCGCCGCGAAGACTCCGCCGAGCCAGGAGTCTCCGGCCTCGGCCGAGTCCGCCGGGGAGCCCGCGGCCGAGAAGGTGAGCGCCAAGGAGTAGGCGTAGACCGCGGGTTTCGACGTCAGGCGTCGATCCGGTAGCCGATCCCGGGGTCGGTGCGGATCAGCCTCTGCTCGTCGCCTGCCTCCAGCTTGCGACGCAGGTTGGCGACGTGCGTTCTCAGGGTCGCCGTGTCCTCGCTCCAGGCGGGACCCCAGACCTCGGAGAGCAGCGCGCGGTGGGTCATCAGGCGCCCCCGGTTGCGAACCAGCGTACGCAACAGCTCGAACTCGGTCGGCGTGAGGTGGATGTCCTCGCCGTCACGGCTCACCGTGTGGGCGTTGAAATCGATCCGCAGACCGCCGAGCGAGACCGAGGGCTCGTCCTCGGAGTTCGGCGCCCGGCGCAGCGCCGCCCGGACTCTCGCCACCAGCTCCTTCGGCCCGAAGGGCTTGGTCACGTAATCGTCGGCGCCGGCCTCCAGCGCCCGCACCTTCTCCTCCTCCTCGCCGATCGCCGAGAGGACGATGATCGGGATGCTGCTCCAGGACCGAAGCTGGGCGCAGACCTCGACCCCGTCGCCGTCGGGGAGCACAAGGTCGATGATCGCCGCGTCGGGGGGATCGACGGAGGCCTGGTCCAGCGCCTCGGCGGCGGTGGCCGTCGCGGTCACCTCGAAGCCTGCCTCCCTGAGGACGAGCTTCAGCGCCCGGAGGATCTGCAGCTCGTCGTCGCAGACGAGCACCCTCCCGGCGCTCATCGGGGTCCGGCCCCGGCGGCAGAGGTCTGCGGGGCCGCCTCCCGCTCGAGCGGGAACTCGACCACGAAGGTTGTCCCCTGACCGGGGACCGACTCCGCCCAGACGCTCCCGCCGTTCACCTCGATGAACCCCCGAGCGATCGAGAGCCCCAGCCCCGAGCCGTGATGGCTGCCGCCGCTGCGCAGGGTGTAGAAGGGCTCGAACACCCGCGAGATCTCGGAGGCGGGGATGCCGGGGCCGCGATCGACAATCCGAACCGTGAGGCGCTCGTTGACGACGCGCGCCCTGACCAGGGTCTGCTTCCCGCCGGAGTAGCGGACCGCGTTCTCGAGCAGATTGGCTATGGCGCGCTCCAGCTGGGCGGCGTCCGCGCGGACGAAGGGGAGGTCGCTGTCGAGCGAGATCCGCACCAGGTCGGATCTCTCGCCCAGACCCTCGACAGCGGCCGTCACCACCTCCTCGACCGAACACCAGTCGGTGCGCGGCTCGGCCTGTCCCGCCTCCAGACGGGAGAGATCGAGGAGCTTGTCGATCAGGTCGGAGAGCCGCCTTGCCTCGGTAGAGACACCGGCCGCCAGGGCGATCCGGTCGCCGTCCGCGAGCGAGCTCGACTCCAGCGCGCTACCGGCTGCGAGCACCGCGGTGATCGGCGTGCGAAGGTCGTGGGAGACGGAGCGAAGCAGCGCCGTCTTGATCTCGTCGCTGCGGCGCAGTGCCTCCGCCTCGACCGCGGAGGCGATCAGCCGGTCGCGGTGGATCGCCGCGCCCAGGAGCGTTTCGAGGGACGGCACGACACGCTGCTCGAGGCGCTCCCATGTCGCCGCAGCCGCGCTCGACGGGACGACCAGGGCGCCGAGCTGCGCCCCTTCGTGCTCGAGGGCCATCCTCCGCCCTTCGCGGGTGTCGGCGTCGCCGATCTCGATCCGCGCCCAGGGCAGCTCGAAGGCGGAGGCGATCAGGGCGGCGCTCTGCTCCAGCGAGTCGGGTGCGCTGTCGCCGCCCAGCAGCGCCCTCGCCAGCTGCGCCGCGAGGTCCGCCTCCCGCCGCCGCTCCTCTGCCTCCTCCGCGCGGACGCGAGCCTGCTCGGCAAGGGAGCTGGCGAGGATCGCCGAGATCAGGAAGACTGCCAGCGCCACCCAGTTCTCTCCGTCGGCTATCTCGATGTGGCCGGTCGGAGGGATGTGAAAGAAGTTGAACGCGGCGGCGCTGAGGACCGAGGTGAGCAAACCCGCCCACCGGGTCGAGTAGATCGAGACGACGAGGACTCCGAGCAGATAGACGACGCCGGTCGACACGGGGGGCGCTATCGCGCGCAACGGGAATATCAGCACCGTGCAGACGGCGACGGCGGCCAGCGAGTACGCGATCCCGGCCCCCACCGAGGCGGTCGTGTGCGGCGCTCCCCCGGGGCGTGTCTGCTCCACGGACCTGAGCGTACTGCGGCGGGTACCGGAAACCCGACCCGTGGGGCGGCGAGCCGATGAGCGCCGGGGATGCCCCGATCGAGGTCTTCACCCTCACCGACGGGGGCCAGAGTGCCGAGCAGGTGGCGAGCCGGGTGGCCGGCTTCATCGCCGCCGCGACGAGCACGCTCGAGCTCGCCCTCTACGACGTCAGGCTGCCGGATCCGACCGGGTCGATCGTCGCCGAGGCGCTGCGCGCGGCGTCGGGGCGCGGGGTGCGGATCCGCCTTCTCTACAACACCGACACCGGCCGGCCGGCGGCGATCCACCCGCCGCCGGCGACCAGGCCGGAGATCCTCGCCGAGCTGCCGATCGAGGCGCGCGGCGTCCCTGGAATGCCCGACCTGATGCACCACAAGTACGCGGTCCGTGACTCCGAGGCCGTCTGGAGCGGCTCGACCAACTGGACGGTCGACTCCTGGACCCGGCAGGAGAACGCCGTGATCACGGTCGCCTCGGCGGAGGTGGCGCAGCGCTACCGGCAGAACTTCGAGGAGCTGTGGGGGAGGGGGGAGGTCGAGCGAAGCGGCTTCACCGACCCCGACCCGGTCGCGGTCGCCGGCACGCCGGTGCGGGCCTGGTTCACCCCGGGGCACGGCGAGGCGCTCTCGGCGCGGATCGCCGAGGCGATCAAGAAGGCCCGAACGCGGGTGCGGATCGCCTCACCGGTGATCACCTCGGCGCCCGTCCTCGGCGCCCTGGCGGAGATCGGGAGCGGGGGAGGGGTGGACGTCGCCGGGGTCGTCGACGAGCCGCAGACCGACCGCGTCTTCGAGCAGTGGCACCGAGACAACGGCGCCTGGAAGATCCCGCTGCTGGCGACGGTGCTGTCGCGGCTTCCGTTCTCCGGCAAGCCTTCGACGCCCTGGGGCCCCGAGACGGTTCACGACTTCATGCACGCCAAGGTCACGGTCGCCGACGACACCGTCTTCATCGGCTCCTTCAACCTCTCCCGCTCGGGAGAGCAGAACGCCGAGAACGTGCTCGAGCTCGCCGATCCGGGGCTGGCCGCGCAGATGGCGGCCTTCATCGACCAGGTGAGATCGCGCTATCCCGCTTCGACGATTCCCGCGCTCGCCGCGGCGACGACCTCCTCGGGCTGATCGGCGTAGGAGATCACCCTCAGGTCGGCCGGCTCGATCCTGCCCTCGCCGACCAGGCGCTGCCGGATCCAGTCCATCAGGCCTCCCCAGTATTCGCGGCCGACGAGGACCACCGGGAAGTCGGTGGCCTTGTCGGTCTGCCCGAGGGTGAGCACCTCGAACATCTCATCGAGCGTCCCGAAGCCGCCGGGGAAGAGGACGAAGGCGCGGGAGTAGCGGACGAACATCAGCTTGCGGGTGAAGAAGTAGCGGAAGCGGATGCCGACGTCGACGTAGCTGTTCAGCGCCTGCTCGCGAGGCAGCTCGATGTTGAGCCCGATCGACAGCGCCCCGCCCTCCCGGGCGCCGCGGTTCGCGGCTTCCATGATTCCCGGGCCGCCCCCGGTGATCACCGCCCAACCGGCCTCGCCGAAGGCACGGCCGACCCGCCGGGCGAGGGCGTAGTCGGGATGATCGGCGCGGGTCCGGGCCGACCCGAAGACGCAGACCGCCTGGCCGATGTCCGCCAGCGCCTCGAACCCGGCCCGCAGCTCGGCCTCGACCCGGGCCAGCCGCTGGGCGTCGGTCTGAGTCTCGAGCACCCGGGGGTCGCCCGCATGGATGATCTCCTGGTCGAGCGTGGTGGGGGCCCGCGGCTCGGGCGTCATCGGCCCCTCACCGCTTGAACAGCCAGCGGGCGTCGGTGCTCGGCTCCGCGTAGACCTGGACCGAGACGACCAGGCCGTCGCGCAGGGTCCAGAGCCAGGCGTTCGGTGTGTCGATCTCCGAACCGCTTCGCGTGGCCCTGACCCGCCCGAAGACGAGGACGCGGTCGCCTTCGAGCTCGTGGAACTCCTCCGGGACCAGCTCGATCGAGTCCCAGATGGTCGAGACGTCGCGGATGTAGGAGACCAGGGCGGCGATGCCCACATAGGGGCGTCTCGCGCCCGGAGAGGATGCCGGTGACGCTGGAGATCTCGATCTCCGGATCGGAGATCTCCTCGAGCGCCCCGAGGTCCCGCTCGCGAAACGCGGCATACGCACGCCTGATGATCTCCGTCGACTCGGCCATGGTCCGCCCACCCGACAGCCTAGATCAGCGATCACAAGCACCGGCAGGGTAGGGTTCCCGGCCATGAACGACGACTGGCGGCTGACCGTTGAGTTGGCGGAGCAGGGAATCGCCCACGGCATGAGCGAGGATCTCGCGGCAGGGGAGCTCGATCACGACCTCGAGGAGTCCTTCGGCGACCGGGTGATCGTCACCCATGACGGGCCGCACCTCTTCCTCTACGCGGCGACCCGGGAGCAGACCGAGGAGGCCGAGAAGGCGGTTCGCTCGCTCGCCGAGAAGAACAACTGGCACATCGCATCAACCGCGCTCGAGCGCTGGCACCCGACCGAGCTCGAGTGGGAGGACCCCGACCAGCCCCTGCCGGAGAGCGAGGAGGAGCGCGAGACCGAGCACGAGACCGTGCTCGATGAGGAGCGCGCCGAGGCGGCCGAGCGCGGCTACCCCGAGTGGGAGGTCAGGGTGGACACGCCCGGCCACAGGGAGGCGGTCGAGCTTTCGCGGCGCCTCGATGCGGAAGGGCTGCAGAACGTGCGTCGCTGGAAGTACCTGGTGGTCGGCGCGATCGACGAGGACAGCGCACAGGCGCTCGCCGAACGCCTTCGCGCCGAGGCGCCGCAGGGGAGTGAGATCAGAGTCGAGGGGACCTTCCAGGCGGCCCGGCACGAGGCCCCGGCCAACCCGTTCGCGATCTTCGGAGGACTAGGCGGCTGAGCCCTGCGCGGGGTGCTTGGCCGCGTACATCGAGCGGTCGGCCTCGATCAGGACCGCCTCTTCGTCGGCGGTGGTCTCGTCGATCAGGGCGAAGCCGATGCTCGCCGAGGGCCGGACGGTCTGCCCGCCGGCCCGGACCACGCACCCGGAGATCGCCTCCAGCAGGTCCCCGACGAGTGCCTCGGCGGTGCTGCGATCTGCGTGTGGCATGAGCACGGCGAACTCGTCCCCGCCCAGCCTGGCGACGCTGTCGCTGCGCCTCACCCGGCCCTCGATCGCGCGGGCCACGGCGCGCAGGACGTCGTCGCCGACCTTGTGCCCGTGGGTGTCGTTGATCAGCTTCAGGTCGTCGAGGTCGAGCAGCAGCAGCGCGGCGTGCTCTCCATAGCGCTGGCAGCGCTTCACCGCTACGTAGAGCTCCTGCTCGAGCAGCCTGCGGTTGCGGACTTCGGTCAGCGCGTCGCTGTCGGCGAGCCATTGCAGGCGCTTCTGCATCCTCTTGCGCTCGGAGATGTCCTCGATCTGCGAGATGAAGTGGAGGGGCTCGCCGCTCGCGTCGCGGACCAGTGAGACGGAGAGCATGATCCAGACCTCGAGCCCGTCGGCCCGGATGTAGCGCTTCTCCATCTGGTAATCGCGGATCTGCTCGTCGAGCAGGGAGCGGACGTGCTCGAGATCGTCCTCGAGGTCGTCGGGATGGGTGATCTCCTCGAAGGTCATTCCGAGCAGGTCCTTCTCCGGGTAGCCGGTGATCTCGCAGACCCGGCGATTGACCCGCAGCCAGCGCCCGTCGAGTCCGACCAGCGCCATCCCGATCGGCGCGTCCTCGAAGGCGCGCTCGAAGCGCTCGCGGGCCTCGCGCAGCTCGGTCTCGGTCCGCTTTGCCGCGGTGATGTCGCGGGCCACGGCGACGCCCCCGAGGACCTCGCCGGACCCACTCCTCCAGGGGTTCACCTCGACCCTGAACTCCGACCCGCCGTCCTCGGCGCTCCAGCTCAGCTCGATCGACCCGGCTTCGCCTTCGAGCGCCGCCCGGTAGAGCGGCTCGAGCACCGCCCAGCGGTCGGCGGGAAGGATGTCGGCCCCCCGGTTGCCCTCGAAGGCCTCGGGGGTCCAGCCGTTGCGGTGGACGACCTCCCCGAGCGCCAGGACATAGCGGAGGTCGCGGTCGAAGACGAGGATCGCGACGTCCGGCAGCCAACGTAGGGCCGAGAGCGAGAGCTCCCCCAGATCCTCTGTCTTGGATGTGCTCGACAAGGCGTCGTACACCGGCAGGGGAGATATCGGCGCCACGCAGGCTTCCCTGAATCGCCCGTCGCTGCGTGGACGGGGCGGCATCAGCTGCGGGGCGCTAGGTTTGGGCCATGAGTGCCCTGAGCCTCGAGTGCGATGTCCGCACCGACCCTGGCCGCCGCCACGGCAACGAGGACGCCGCCTACGCGAGCAGCCGGGTGGCCGCCGTCGCCGACGGGGTCGGGGGTGCGGCCGCCGGTGAGGTGGCGAGCCGCACGATCGTCAACGCGATCATCAACCTCGACAGCCGGCGGCTCGACCGAACCCTGGACCGGGCGCTCCGCGACTCGGTGGCCTGGGGAAACGAGACGATCGGCTTCATCGCCCGGTGCAGGCCCGAGACCACGGGCATGGCGACGACCCTGACCGCGGTGGCGCTCAGCAACGAAGACGATCTGCTGCTCGCCAATGTCGGCGACTCACGCGCCTATCTGCTGCGCGACGGCGAGCTGCGCCAGCTGACCCGGGACGACAGCCTCGTGCAGGAGCTGATCGATCGCGGGGGCCTCGATCCCGGCGACGCGGCGAGCCACCCGCAGAGCTCGGTCGTGCTCGAGGTGCTCGACGGCGATCCGCGGCGCAGGCCGGCGACCGCCGCGATCGCCGCCCGGGCGGCGGACCGCCTGCTGCTCTGCTCCGACGGGCTCTCCGACGTCCTCGATGCGGGGCAGATCGCCGCCGCGCTCGGCTCCGGCTCGCGCCGCGACTGCGCCCGGCGCCTGGTCGAGGAGGCATTGCACGCGGGCACCCGGGACAACGTCACGGTGCTCGTCGCCGACCTCGTCCCGCGCCCGCGGCCCGGCCCTGCCTGGCTCAACGCTTCCTAATCTGTCTTATGTCAACCCGGTACGGAATTTGGCCCCCTTCCCGGCGCCGCGAGCCGATCTAGAGGAGTTTCCCGACCAGGTTCACGGCGGCGCTGCCCAGGGCTATCTCCAAGGCGATGCCGGCGCTACCCACCAAGAGTCCTGCGCAGACGATCACGACGTCCTCGAGCAGCACGCCCAGGGAAAGCAAGACGACCCCCATCGAAGGCAAGGTGTCCAGGCCAGTGAACGGCGGCGCGAGAAAGGCGCCCGCCGTTCCACAGATGACCAGAACGCCGAAGGCGACGTTCGACCAGCGGTGACCGAACAGAAACCTCATCCGCGGCCGTGAGAACCGCTCCAGGCGGCGGATCAACCTCATCAGGGCGCCGATGAAGCGCTGCTGCTTATCGCCGGCCAGCTCGAGATTGCGCCAGCGGTCCGGAAGCCAGAGCTGCTCGCGACCCAGGATCAGCTGCAGGGCCAGCAACACGGCGATCAGCTGCAGGACGTGGGTGACCCCACCCGTTGGCAGCGGCAGGGCCGAGACCCCGAGCAGGAGGACGAACAGGATCGTGAAGCTCTTCGCCCCAAAGACCTCGACGAGCGCGCCGAGGGTCTTCGGGCCGTCGCCGTCAAGCCAGGCCTGGAGCTGGTCGCTGGCGCGCTCCTGCGCGCAGCTCTTCGGTCTTCCGGAGCCCGGGGCTGCGACCGCGCCGGAGCTCGATGGATGCGAGGGCTTTGCGATGCGACACAGAGTTGCGCAGACGGCAGCCGCGGTGCGCGAGGCGGCTCCGGCCGATGGGACCTGCGCAACCCGCCGGCAGCTCTCGGGTTCAGACAGGAGATCATCGTGATGCTCCGATTCCCCCTCCAGATGCGCGCCCGGCGCATCACCGCAGGCTTGGTCGCCGCCCTGCTCTGCTCGCTCGCCCTCCCCGCCGTCGCCCTGGCGATCCCCTGGGACCAGCCGGGCGCGATCCCGCCCTCGCAGACGCCACCGGCGGAGAAGCCCGATCCGAGCTGCGCTCAGAGCTACGCGAACGACCGGCCCGCCCGCGGCCCGCGGCTGGAGTTCGGGATAGGCCCGCGGCTGGCCGGTGAAGCGGGTAGCTCACAGACCACTCCTGTGGTCCCCGAGGACCCCGCGAAGCGCGACGCGGCGCTGCTGCGGCTGAAGGGCCGGCGGACGATGAGCGTGCGCCTCAACCGCCTCTTCGAGGCGGACGGCGCCGCGGGCATCCGGCACTTTGAGCGGATGGCCCGCCATTACTCCCGGCTCGGCTTCGACGTCGAGCTCCAGGTCCGCTACCACCCCACTCCGGCCGAGGACGGCGATATCGGGGCGTGGCTCGACTACGTGCGCCGCGTGGTTCGCGCCTTCGGGCCGATCAGGCACGTGGTCGGCCTGCAGATCACCAATGAGGTCAACCTGACCTTTTCCCCGAACACCTCCGACGGCGCCTACGAGAACGCCGTCGAGGCGCTGGCCCGCGGCGTGCCGGCGGCGAAGCGCGAGGCCCGCCGGCTCGGCTACCGGCGGCTGAAGACCGGCTTCAACTACGCCTGGCGCTTCGGCGACGCCGACGCCGCCTTCTGGCGGGCGGTCGGGAAGGCCGGCGGGCGGCGCCTGCGCAGGGCCACCGACTGGGTCGGGATCGACACCTACCCGGGCACCTACGTCCCCGCCACCTTCGTGAACGCCGGCGACGCCCTGCTCGAGGGAATCGCCCAGGTGCGGGAGTGCTACATGCCGCTGGCGGGTTTCGGCCGCCGCACCCCGATCCACCTCGAGGAGCTCGGCTATCCGACCGGGCCGGGCCGCAGCGAGGCCTCCCAGGCGGCGGCGCTGCGGGCCTTCGTGAAGACCACGAACCGCTACCGGGGCACCTACAACGTCACCGCGTTGAACTGGTTCGGGTTGCGCGACAACAACAGCTCCGGCCCCAACTTCCAGTCCTTCTTCGGCCTGCTCCGCGACGACTACACGCGCAAGCCCGCCTTCGGCGCCTACCGGCGCCTGGTCCATCGGCTCGGCGCCTGAATAACCGCGCGGCACGTCCTCTGCTCCCGCGAGAGCCCGCCACCCAGAGTCACGGCTGATGCTGTCGGGCTCTCGCTCCCGCGTCCGGGCGTGCGGCTTGCCCGCAAGCAAGACCTGCGTCCTTGCCCGCCAAGCCAGCCGCCGCCCGGACGCGGGAGCGAGAGCCCGACAGCATCATCCGTGTCTCTGAGTGTCGGGCTCTCGCGGGAGCCGAGGACGTGCGGCGCAGTTATTCGGCGGCATCCGGCACGGCCCCTAGCCTCGCCGCGTGGCCAGCTTCGCGATCCGGGCGCCCTCGGTCGATTCGCTGCTCGACCCCTACAGCGTCGGGCCGCTGGCCGAGCGGCCGCTCACCGACGAGGTGCGCGACCGCATCCTCTGGGCCTGGATCGACACCAGGCACGAGCGTCCCAGCCACCTCTCGGTCGAGCTGCCGGAGGCCGAGCGGCGCGACGGCCTGGCGGAGAAGCTGAAGGCGGCGATCCGCCACGACCTCGAGGAGACCTATGTCTCGAGCCGCAAGTGGCTCTCGGTCAGCCGCAGCGAGCGCCGCGAGACGCTGATCGCCTTCTCGTTCTTGATCGTCTGCCTGCTGCTCTCCAGCATGATCGACCAGGCGACCGCCAACGACGCCTTCTTCGGCAGCGTCTCCCAGGGCCTCGTCGTGCTCGGCTGGGTGGCGCTCTGGTCCCCCGCCCAGCGCCTCTTCGCGACCGTCTCGCGGCGGCTCAACCGCAAGCGCTACCGCGAGCTGGCCCAGGCGAAGATCGAGATCGAGTGGGTTTCTGACGGGTTGACATAACAACCCCCCCTGGGGGGGCCTGCGATGCGATGCACCAGGAACTAGGGACCGGTCCAGCCGGCCGCGTAGCAGGGGGTCGTCTCGCCGCAGGGGTCGGTGATCTTGCCATCGGTCTTCAGGAACTCGGCGATCTGAGCCCGGGCGATCGGCGTCGTGTCGATCACCGTGTCGTGCGGATCGACACCGAAGCTGTCATCCGGCGCGGTGTTGGTGATCGGCGCCGGCAGGGTCCCAAGGATCTGGTTGGGGTTCATCGGGTCGTGGCGCCGTGGGCCGATGTCCCAAACGGACATTCCGCTGCCGTCGGCCGCCGGCCCGCCCAGGTCCCCGAGCTTCCCCATCGCGTAGAAGGGCGAGTTGGGGCTGATCTCGTCAAACGGGTCGGCAAGGCGGTTGGCGTCGAGCGCCGGCCGGCGCAGCGGCGCCCCGATCGTCCGCGCCTCGACCTCGGTCTGCACGTTGGCAACCTGGTGATCCCCCCAGGCCATCTGGATCAGGACCTTGTGAGCCGGGGTGTTCGGCAAGGGATCGGTGGTCATGTGGTTGGCGTAGCCATCGGGCTCTCCCCGGTCCCACATCGACTGGATCAGCGAGAGAAGCAGCGGCCGGGCACCCTGGTCGGGATATGCCGGGTAGAGGATCGTCGCGTAGTCGTCGAAATCGACGCTCCGCGTCAGCAGGGTCGAGTAATTCATCCCCGGCACGTAGAGGACGGTGCGGGTGATATCGGGCTCGACCGCGGTCAGGGCACCGCCGGCGATCCCGCCCTGGCTGTTGCCGTAGTAGAAGAGGCCCTTGTCAGTGGCCAGCGCCGAGTTGCCGCCGAACTTGAAGGCAGGGTCCTGCGCCAGGCCGTTCGGGTTGGCGAGCAGGCGCCCCAGGTAGATGAAGTCGAGGAAGCCCTGCTGGAGGCGGTCGGGCAATGGGGTGAACTTCGAGAGGTCGAGCAGCGCCGGGATCGCCTCCGGACCGACGTCGTCCTCGTACATTCCGATGAAGTCGGTCGCGCAGGTGATCACATCGTGGTCGTCGCCGAGCTGACGGACGTTCTGGGTGTGGACTTCGGTGTAGTCGCCGAACAGGCCGTGCCCGTACATCGAGGGCCTGTCGGTCTGTGCGACCTGGTAGTTGGCCGGAGCGTTCCCGGTGACGGCCGATTGCGGGATGTTGCAGGTGAAGCGGGCGTGGTAGACGCTTCCGGCGCCCGTAGCCTGGGTCGGCAGGCCATCGGAGCCCGGGTCGAACCGACCGGCGGTGGCCGCCTCGCAGTCGGGGTGGATGTAGCAGGGGACGTCGAAGGTCCCGGTCACCTCGCGCACGTTTTCGACCGCATGGCTTCCGGTGAGGTCGTTGCTCGGGTCGCCGACGGTCTTGGTGTCGGTGATCGTGTAGCCGGGGGCGTTCCCGTTGATCACTCCGTCGCCCGGCGTGGTGTCGCCTAGCTTGGCCAGCGCGTCGTCGCGGATGTGAAGCATGCGCTCGCTCAGGTTGCGGGTGCTGGCGACAGTGAAGTCCCAGGCCGAATACAGGTTCGAGCGGCCGATCCCGGCCGCCTTCAGCTTCGAGAAGATTCCCTCCATGTGGGCGCGGCGCTTCTCGATCACCGGATACGCGGTGGGGATCTTGTCGCGGTAGAGCCGGAACCCGGCCGGCGCCGGGATCGTCTTGCCTTCCGAGTCCCTGAGGTCCCGCATCGCGACGATGTAGCGGTGGCCCTCTTGGAGATTGCGGCCCCAGTGGATCAGCAGGTCGGTCTCTCCCGGGCTGGAGGCGGTCGAGTCGAGCTCGGTCCAGATCAGCTGGCGCTTGCCGGTGGCGGCGTCGATGACGACGATCGGTGCATCCGCGTCGAGGTAGCGCGCCATATCGGTGACCGGCACCGACCCCGTATTGGCAAAGGCCTCAGGCGTGTCCATCCCGGGGACACGGGTGACGACCGGCGCGCCGGGGCTGAAGCCGTCGCTGGTGTTGATCTCGGCCGGGTTGACATGGACGTCGTGGTTGTTGACCGGGGTCGAGTCGGGCGCCAGGGCCAGCCGCTTCCCGGTGTCGGTTCCCGAATCGGCACTCGTGTAGTAGTCGTTCGGGTAGGGGAAGAGGCACTCGCCCGCGTCGGGCGCGGAGATCGGGTCGCACTTGGCGGCGTCGGCGAGGTCGACGCCGACCGGCTTGGTCCCCTGACAGAGCTGCGGATCGCGGACCATCGTCTTCTCTGCCTCCGTCGCCCGTCGCCAGTGACCGCCGGAGCGGATCCGCGCCGTGACGTGCAGCTTGGTCGAGAGGCAGCTCTGGACCAGCGAACGGCCGGTCGAGTCGAGGTCGATCTTCACCGACCTTGGACTGGCCGTGACCGAGCCCGATCCGCTCTGGGTCGGCGACGGTCGAGCTCTTGCCGCCCTGCTTCGCGGTCGTCGACAGCTCCACCCGGGCGCCCCCGCCCCGGGCCCCGACCGAGACCGTCAGCGCGCCGGTGGAGACGAGAGTGGCCTGCCGGGCGGAGGGGATGTCCAGGGAGACCCCGGCCGCGCCTGACTTGGCGGAGGCGGCCGGCGCCGCGACCCCCAAGATTGCGATCGTCAGCAACGCTGCTGTGACCGCTCGCACTCCCTGCCTGCCGATCTCACGCATTGCTCCCACCCCCGTATCTCCTCCCCGCTCGAAGTGCCTCAAACCTATCACCGAAGCCCGCGGCCGCGCCCCGATCAGGGACCGGCGAAACCGCCTGAATAGCAGGGATGAGGGCCGCAGACGTCGGTTACGGCCCCGTTCGGCGCGAGGAAGTCAGAGATCAGGTGCAGGCCGCTCGGCGCGCCGCGGGGAGCGCCGTGCGGGTCCTCCCCGCCCCGGTTCGGGGTGTTCGTCCAGGGCGGCGGCGGGACCCCGATCGTCGGCGGCGGCGGCGAGGGGTTGGTGCGCACCGGGCCGATGTCGAAGTAGATCACCGCCGAGCCGTCATACGGGTATGACGAGATCGCCGGGACGTTCCAGAGGACGTCCGTGTCGGGCCAGCGGCCCGGATCGAGGATCGGCGTGTGGGAGCGGAGGCCGATCGTCCGCGCCTCGACGTCGGATGCGAAGTTGCTGACCTGATGGTCCCCGAGGGCGACGCTCAGCAGGACTTTGTGCGCAGGCGTGTCGGGCAGCGGGTCATCGGTCATCCGGTGGGCGTAGCCATTCGGCTCTCCCCGGTCCCAGAGCATCTGGATCAGGCTCTGGAACAGCGGGTGGGAGAGGTAGTCGGGGTAGGCCGCATTGACGAACGGGACGAACTCGTCGTAGTCGACCGAGCGCGAGAGCAGCACCGAGTAGTTCATCGCCCCCACGTTGAGCGCCGCGCGGGTGAAGTCGGGCGAGACCGCGGTCAGCGCGCCACCCATGATCCCGCCCTGGCTGGAGCCGTCGTAATAGAGGCGGCTCGGGTCGATCACGCCCGGGCTGGTCAGGGTCGAGTCGTCGGCGTGGAAGTGGACGTTGCTGAGGAAGCCCCCCTGGGCCGCCGTGGTGTCCATCAGGCGACCGAGGAAGAGCTCGTCCAGCAGCCCCTGCTGGAGCCGGTCGGCCAGCTCGGGCCAGTTCGAGAGGTCGGGCAGGATGTGGGAGACGGTGTTGCCGACGTCGTCACCCGACATGCCGATCTCATCGGTGGCGCAGAGCACGAAGTCGTAGTGCTGCGCCAGCTCGTGCTGGATGTCGGCGCCGAAGACCTCCGAGGCGCTGCCGAACAGTCCGTGCCCGTAGACGGCCGGCCGCCCCGGAGCTGCGCCGACGTCGTCGGTGGCGGAATGCGGGATGACGCAGTCGAAGTTGGCGCTCCAGTCCCCGTTTCGCATCGGCAGCCCGTCGGCGTCGAGCATGAACCGCCCTCCGGGAGCGCAGCTCGGGAACAGGTAGCAGGGCACCGTGTAGTGGCCGCGGATGCGGCGGGCGAGGCCCGGCTTCGGATTGACGTCGACCGTGTCGATGCTGAAGGCGGGCGCCGAGCCGCTGACCACCCCGTCGGAGAGATTCGTGTCGCCGAGGTGCGCGAAGGCGTCGTTGCGGATGTGGAGCATGCGGGCGGCGATGTTCTGGTCGGAGGCGACCGTGAAGTCCCAGGCGAGGTAGAGGTCCGAGCGCTCGATCCCGGCCGAGCGCAGCGTCTTGAAGACCCGCTCGAAGCGCCCCCGCTGCTTGTTGATCGCGGCCTTGTTCGAGGGCAGGTCGTCGCGGTAGTAGCGGAATCCCTCCGGGGCGGCGATCTTCTTGCCCGAGCTGTCCTTGAGGTCTCGCAGGGCGACGATGTAGCGATGCTTGGCGGCGAAGTCCGTCGCCGGATGGATCAGCAGCGCGGTGCGATCCGGACTCGAGGCATTGGAGTCGATCTCGACCCAGATCGGCCAGCGCTTGCCCGTCTTCGCGTCGATCACTACCACCGGGGCGTCCTTGGCCCGGTAGCGGCCGAGGTGGTTGATCGGGACCGCGTCGGTGTTGGCCAGCGCAGTCGGGTTGTCGAGACCCGGGACCCGCAGGACGATCGCCTGCCCCGGGCTGAAGCCATCGTTGAGGTCGTAGGGGGCGGCGTCGACGTGGACGTTGGAGACGTTCGCCGGCATCGCAGCGGTCTGCAAATTGATCCGCCTGCCGGTCGCGGTCGAGGAGTCGGCGACCGTGTAGAAGTCGTCGGGGAACGGCAGCAGGCACAGCGAGCCGCTCTGCTGGCCGATGAAGTCGCACTCCGAGGCCCGCGAGAGATCGACCGGTTTCGGCTTGCACTCCGCGGTATCGCGGACCAGGGATGCCGATCCCTCCCCCCCGCCTGCCCTGACCTGCAGGTTGCGGGCCTCGCAGCCGGCGACCGCCGACCTGCCGGCCGCGGTGAGCGGCAGGTCGACGAGCTTCGAGCCCGAGTGGGCGAAGCGGACGTTGCGCTGCGCGGTCAGCGCGGAGGGGCGCGGCTGGTCGAAGGTCGAGGAACGCCCCTGCACGGGAACGGTGAGCGCGCCGCCCGGCCTGACCGAGACCGTGACCTTCGCCTTCAGCGACCCATCGGAGAGGATCGCGCCCTGGCCGTTGCCGAGGATCTTCACCGAGGGTTGTGCCGCGAACGCCGCCGGCGCCGCGAGCGCGAACGCCCCTCCCACCAGCAGCGCGACCGCCCAGTGGGCGCCGGGCACCCACGAGGTCGGGCGCAGGCACCGGGTTCTGCACCGCGGGCAGCGGCGCAGGAATCTCTGACCGCCTGCCCCGCAGCGGCGGCAGTGCAACTTCGCGGGGACGATCCCTGGCACGGCCCCAAGCCTATCCCGCGGCGGCGCCGGGCGCTAGAGCCAATCGTCGGCGCCGAAGGGCCTGCCGGGAACCGCGCCCAGCGCCAGCAGGGTGGCGCCCTCGGGCCCGGTGACGATCTTGCGCTGCTCCCCGGGCCCCACCCTGGCGAAGATCCCCGGCTCGAGCCGGTGCTCCTCGCCTCCCACCTCGAGCGTCGCGGCGCCCTCGAGCGCGGTATAGACCTCCTCCTGGTCGAGCTGCTCAGGGCGCTTCTCGAACATCCGACCGCCCAGCCCCTCGCGTGAGTGGTCGTGCTCCGGATATGCCTCGTTGTGCGGTGGGATCTTGATCACCTGGATCCCGAAGGAGCTGACGCCCAGCCCGCTCCGAACCGTGTGCATGCTGAGGCCCTGATGGCCCATCGACTCGAAATCCTCGAGTCGCTTCACCGTGACATCGGCCATTTGCGCAAGGCTACCGGCGTGGCCGACCAGCCCCGCCCCACCGACCCGCAGAGGTGGAGGTTCCACCAGCCCGCCGGCCCCGCGCTCCGGCGCGGAGCGCTGATCGCAGCACCGGTCGGGATCCTGCTGATCTTCGAGCTGACCACCGATTCGAAGCTGACCGGGGCGATCTCGACGGGAGCGCTGCTGGTCGGGTTTGTCGCCTTCGAGGCGCCCGCCCGGGTCCGCTTCGTCTGGCAGCTGCTCACCGCCCCGCTGATCGGCGCCGCCGCCGCCCTCGGGGTGCTGACCACCGAGCCCGCCGCCCTCGCGGTCGCCGCGATGCTGCTGGTCGCGACCCTAGGGGGATTCTGCGTCGCGGTCTCCATGCGCCTGGCGATCGCGGCGATGACGGTCGTCCTCGCACTGCTGATTGCCCAGGGGCAGTTCCTCCCGACCGCCGATGCGCTGCCGGGCTTCCTGCTGGTCACAGCCGGGGCCGTGGTGCAGGCGCTGGTCGCCCTGGCCGCCTGGGGACTCTGGGACCGCGAGGCCGAGGACTTCGACCTCCGCAGCGGCGTGATCGAAGCCCGCACCGGGCTCGCCGCCAACCTCACCCTGCGCTCACCGAGCATGCGCCACGCCCTGCGCTGGGGCGGCGCGCTCGCGATCGGCGTCGCCGTCTACCGGGCGTTCGACCTTCACGACCACGGGTTCTGGATCCCGCTGACCACGCTGTTCGTGCTGAAGCCCGATCCCGATCAGACGATCGAGCGGATCCTGATGCGCGCCGCCGGCACCGTGGCCGGGCTGGTGCTGGCGACCGGGTTCGCCGAGGCCTTCCTCAACGACGCGATTCCGGTGGCTCTCGTCCTCACCGTCTCCGCCGCGGTCTGCTACGCCTTCCTGGCGATCGAGTACGCGCTGTTCACGACGGCGATCACCGTCTACATGGTGCTGCTCGCCGACAGCCTCGGCGAGCCGGCCTATCAGGCCGCGGGAGAGCGCGGGCTCGGGACCGCCGCCGGGATATTGATCGCCGCCCTGGCCTTCGCCTCCTGGCCGGAGCGTGGCTCGGTCGAGCCGCTCCGGCCCCAGGCCCCGGCGACCGGCTGAAACATCTCTCCTACTGCTTCCTCCAGCTGCCGCCGAAGAGGCGCGAGACGCGACCGCCACCGACGTTCGGCCGGAAGGTGCCCTGCCCCTTCTCGGGCGCGGGAAGCGCCGCCGCCTCGCCGGCGTCTATCGAGAGCGTCACTCCCCTCGTCGCGGTGCGGGCCACCTCGGGAGCATCGGCGAAGCGGAGCGCACCGCCCCCGTCGCGGAAGACGACCCCATCGAAGATGTGCTCGCGGTAGTTGTCGAGGATCTGCTCGACCCTGCCGACCTCGACCCCGTCCGAGCTGTAGACCGGGGTGCCCCGCTCGACCGCGGCGTAGTGGATCGCCTCACCGTCGTCGACCATGCGGGAGAGATTAGACCGCCGCGAGGCGCTCCGCGACCTCCGCCCCCGCGCAGAAGGCGGCGATCTCGCGCGAGAGCCTGCCTCCCTGCCAGACGAGCGGCGACTCCCCCTCGGACTCGCTGATCAGGGTTGCGTCGGGGAGGCTCTCCGCGTAGGCCTCCGCAACCGCGTAAGGATGCCCGGGATCGGCGACATCGTGGCTGGCGACCACCAGGGCCGGCAGATCGAGCGTCTCCAGCTCGCTGATCGTCTCGAACGGGCGCGAGCGCGGGACCTCGCGCAGGGCCTGGGCGAGGGCGTCCGGGTGGCGGTGCAGGGAGATCCGATCGCGGGTGATCCGCAGCACGGTCTCTCTCCAGTCCGGGTCGATCCCCGCCGCCTCGATCCGCTCCACGAAGCCCTCGACACCGCCACTCTCCAACCCCTCGGCGAGCCCGTCCCAGTAGGCCAACGCCTCCTCCGGCAGCGGGCCCGTGTAGACCGGGCCCGCAATCAGCAGCCCAGCCAGGTGCTCAGGTCGCTCCAGTGCCAGGGCGAGCGCGGTGTGCGCTCCCATCGAGTGTCCGCCGAGCACGATGGGGCGCCCGCCCACGGTCTGTGCGATCACAGCCTCGAGGTCGGCGACCAGCTGCGGGTATCCATAACCAGGCTCCCCCGGGGCGGGGTCCGACTCGCCGTGAGCACGGGCGTCGTAGACGATCAGCTCATGGCCGCGGCGCGGGAGAAGCTTCGAGCCGTGGATGACATATCGGCGGCTCGCTGTCAGGCCGTGACAGAGGATGATCGGCGGACCCTCCCCCGAGCGCTCACCTCGCAGGGTGAGGCCGGGGCCCTCGACGGCGAACTGGGACGGATCGGCCGCGATCAGCCGGCCCCCAGCGCCGCGGGCAACTCTGCGATCGAGGCGATCGTCGCGGTCGGCTCGATGCCGCTGGCGGCGACAAAGTCCTCCCGGTACTTGCCGGTGCGGACGAGCACTGCCCGCAACCCCGCGTCGAGCGCGCCACCGATGTCGGACTCGATGTCGTCGCCGACCATCGCAACCTCGGCGGCCACGCTGCCCAGGTCCTCGAGCACCGAATCGAAGAAGCCCCCGGAGGGCTTGCCGACAACGAAGGCCTCGATACCGCTCGCGTACTCGATGGCCGCCACGAAGGGGCCCGCGTCAAGCGAGAGGCCGTCGGCGGTCAGCCAGAAGCGGTTCTTCTGCAGGGCGATCAGCTCAGCCCCGTCCATCACATGGCGGAAGGCCCGGTTGAGGATCGCGAAGCCGAACTGCTCGCCGAGATCGCCCATGATCACCGCGTCGACCTCGCGATCGGCCTCCTCGAGGCCCTCGAAGTCCTCCTTGACCGCGGCGTTCATGATCAGCGCCACACGCCGGTGGCCGGCCTGCTCGCAGTGGCTCCTCGCCAGCCTCGCCGGGGTGATCAATTCGGCCGGGTCGAGCGCGAACCCCAGTCGCTCGAGCTTCTCCAGCGTCTGACCCCGGGAGCGAGCAGTCGTGTTGGTGACGAAGCGAAGGCCGAGGCCACGATCCCTCAGCTGCTCGAGCGCGCCGACCGCCCCCGTGACCGGGTCTCCCTCGACGTAGAGCACGCCGTCGAGGTCGAGCAACAACGCGGCCAATCCGTCCAGCGCCATCGCGATCAGGAGACGGCGGCCACCGCCCGCTCGATCTCCTCGGCGGACTTATAGGTCGCGCCGGTGGTCGAGACGTCGCGGTAGCGGACCACGCCCTCGGGGTCGACGACGAAGATCGCCCGCTTCACGTACCAGCCACCGGGGCTCGTCGGCAGGCCCACGATCTTCGCCAGCGGGCTCGCCCATCCACTCACCCCGTAGGCCTTCGAGACCTCCATGTCCTCGTCGGCCAGCAGCGGGACGTTGAGCCGTTGCTCCTGCGCCCAGCGATCATGCGAGGCGACGGACTGCGGCGAGATCCCGAGAATCTCGGCGTCGATGCCGGAGATTCGCTCCTCCTCGTCCCGGTAGGAGCAGAACTGCGCGGTGCAGACCCGGGTGCCGTCCCCCGGGTAGAAGGCGAGGACGACGTTGCCGCCGCGGTAATCGGAGAGGCGGTAGAGCTTGTCCCCCGTTCCCGGCAGCTCGAAATCGGGAGCCCGGTCGCCTAAGTCGACCTTCGCCATCTGATCACCCCTTCCCCTTCTCGATCGTCACCTTCTTGATCAGCACCGTTTGCCTGGGCTCGCCGCTCGCGGTCCCGAGTGCGGCGATCCGCTTGACCACGTCGAAACCATCGCTCACCCTGCCGAGCATCGCGTAGTCGGGCGGCAGCCCGGCGTCGGCGCCGACGACGACGAAGAACTGGCTGCCGGAGCGCCCCGGCGGCTCCGCCGAGGCTCTGGCCATCGCCGCGACGCCGCGGGTGTAGGCGAGGTTAGGCGGCGGCGCCTCGTCGACGCGGTAGCCGGGTCCGCCGGTCCCCTCGCCGCTCGGATCGCCGCCCTGGATCAGGCCGGGCGAGATCCGGTGGAAGGTGAGACCGTCGTAGACGCCATGCCTGGCCAGGTAGGCGAACGAGTTCGTCGTCCGCGGTGCCCGCCGTGTGTCGAGGGCGATGTCGAATCTGCCGCAGCTGGTCTTGATCACCGCGGTCAGCTTCTCACCCCGGTGCACTCTCTGCGGCGGCGCCGCGAGATCGACGCTCTTCGGCCTCGGCTGCGGCACCGCTTCGCAGCCGGGGGCGATGCTCGACTGCTGATCGGAGCCGCCGCAGCCCACAAGCAGGCCGAGCCCGGCAACCGCTAGCGCGGCAATCGCTGTTTTCCGGCTCTGGCCCAAACGCGATCAAGCGTAGATGAGCGGTGCCCCCGCCGGGATCGCCTTCGGGCAGATTGCGATGATGCCCGCTGTGGCGCTGAAACGCTCCGATCCTCCCACTCGAGACCGCCTGGTGGGCCGGGCGCTCAACAACATGATCGCCAGATCGCCGTGGCTCTGGCCCCTGGTGCGGGCGCGGATGAGCCGCTTCTTCTCCGAGCGTGCCGCCGGCTGGGACGAGCGAACCGGCGCCGGCGGGGTCGAGCACCTGGCGCCGCTTGCGGCCGCCGTGCTCGAGGTGTCCCCGTCGCCCGAGCGCGTCCTCGACGTCGGCTGCGGTACGGGTGCCGCGACGCTCTTCCTCGCCCGGGAGTTCCCCCAAGCCCGGGTTCGGGGAATCGACATCTCGGAGGAGATGATCGAGCGGGCTGTGGCCAAGGTCGGTCTCGATCCCGAGGGCCGGATCGCATTCCGGGTCGGCGACGCCGCCGACCTCCCCTACCCGGATGAGTCCTTCGACCTCGTCGCCCAGCTCAACATGCCGCCCTTCTTCGAGCAGCTCTCGCGGGTGCTGCGGCCCGGGGGATTCGTGATCGTCGCCGCCAGCTGGGGTGACTCGACGCCCTTCTACACGCCGGAGAAGCTGCTCACCTGGAAGTTCCGCCAGCGGGGCGTCGAGCCGGTGGCCAGCGGCTCCGCCGGAGCCGGGACCTACTACGTCGGCCGCCTCGTGCACCTCTGAGCCCGCGCCGATTAGGCTCCTGCCCCGATGGAGATGGACTCCTCGCCCCTGGCGCTGATCGTCAACCCGTCCGCGGGTCGCGGCAGGACGAAGGATCTCCTGCCGAGGGTTGAGGCGGCCCTGGACCAGCGCCGGGTGGCCTTCCGGGTCGAGACGACCCATGACCGCGAGCACGCGACCGACGAGATCATCCGCGCCGCGGAGGCCGGGGAGGTCCCGGTGATCATGAGCGGCGACGGACTGATCGGGCTCGCCGGGGGCATCCTGGCGGGCTCGGAGGTCCCGCTCGGGATCGTCCCGGGAGGGCGGGGCAACGATCTCGCCCGGGTCCTGGGCATCCCGACCGACCCGGAGGAGGCGGTCGAGGTCCTCGCCGGCGGCGAGATACGCCAGATCGACGTCGGCGAGGCGAACGGGCAGCGGTTCCTCTGCATCGCCAGCGTCGGGTTCGACTCGGACGCGAACCGGATCGCCAACCAGACCAAGCTGATCAAGGGAAACCTCGTCTACGCCTACGCCGCGCTGCGCGCGCTGCTCGGCTGGAAGCCGGCCCGGTTCACGATCAAGGTCGGCGAGGAGCGGATGCGGTTCACGGGCTACACCGTGGCCGTCGCCAACACCAAGGCATACGGCGGCGGGATGATGATCGCCCCCGACGCGGATCCCGCCGATGGGGAGTTCGACGTGGTCCTGGTCGGCGAGGTCGGCAAGCTCCGCTTCCTCGGTAGCCTGCCCAAGGTGTTCAAGGGGACCCACACGGAGCGTGACGAGGTCAGGGTCTTCCGGGCCCCCTTCCTCGAGCTGGAGGCGAGCCGGCCATTCGCGGTCTACGCCGACGGCGAGCACATCACCGACACGCCTGTCTCGCTGCGTCTGCTGCCGCGCGCTCTCGGTGTGATCGTTCCTCCTCAGGCCCCGGCTTGAGCCGCTCCCAAGGCGCTGCCTTCGGCGCCAAGGTCGCCCTGGCGCGCGCGATCGGCGCCGCCAGCCGCAGGAGTGGCCGCGGCGGCGGGACGACGCTTCCGGGCAGGGTGCTGCTGCGCCTCGAGCCGGGGGCGATCGGCCGCCTCGGCTCCAGGCTGGCCGAGGGGTCGACGATCGTCAGCGCCACCAACGGCAAGACGACGACCGCGGGGATGATCGCCGCGATCCTCGACGGGGACGGCCGCCCGCCGGTGCACAACCGAGCGGGGTCCAACATGACCTGGGGTGTGGCGACGGCCCTGCTCGAGCAGCCCGGCGCGGAGGGCCTATTCGAGGTGGACGAGGCCTGGTTGCCACGTGTCGCCGAGCAGCTCCAACCCAAGCTGATCGTGCTCGGCAACCTCTTCCGCGACCAGCTCGACCGCTACGGCGAGCTGGAGACGCTCGCCGACGAGTGGGCGGCCATGGTCGAGCGCCGGGCCGGTGCGACGGGATTCGCGCTCAACGCCGACGACCCGCTGATCGCCGACCTCGGGCGGGACCGCGAGGGGGAGGCTCGGCCGGCGGTCAGCTACTTCGGCGTCGACGATGCCTCCCAGGCCCTGCCCCAGCTGCAGCATGCCCATGACGCCAAGCACTGCCGGCGCTGCGGGCGCCCCTATCTCTACGAGCGCGCCTTCGTCGGCCACCTCGGGCACTACTCCTGCCCGAACTGCGGCGCCCGGCGACCCGAGCCCGAGGTCGCCGCGACCTCGATCGAGCTGCGGGGAATGCGCGGTTCGGCAGCCACGGTCCACACCCCGGCCGGCGAGCTGCGGCTCGAGCTGCCCCTCCCGGGCCTCTACAACGTCTACAACGCTCTCGCGGCGATCACAGTCGGGCTGCGCTTGGGGATCGAGCTGCCGAGGATCGGCGAGGCGCTCACCGGCGTCCGCTCCGCCTTCGGGCGGGTGGAGACGATCACCGTCGCCGGCGTGCCGGTCTCGATCCTGCTGATCAAGAACCCGGCCGGAACCAACGAGGTGCTGCGGACCTTGCGGCTCGAATCCGACGGCGACGGCGATCTCGACCTCTGGATTGCGCTCAACGACAACACAGCCGACGGCCATGACGTCTCCTGGGTGTGGGACGCCGACTTCGAGCTGCTCGACGGCTCGGTGCGGCGAGTCGTCTGCGCCGGAACCAGGGCGCCGGAGATCGCGGTCCGGCTCAAGTACGCGGGGGTCGATCCCGCCCGGATCGAGGTCGAGCCGGGAGTCGGCCCCTCGCTCGACCGGGCCGTGGCCGGCGCGGCCGGGCGGCTCTTCGCGCTACCCACCTACACGGCCCTGCTGGAGCTCCGCCGGCTGCTCTCGGAGCGGGGCCTGGCGAGGGAGTTCTGGCGGTGAGCGCCGCGGAGCTGATTCTCTGGCATGACATCGAGTGCGGCTCCTATGTCGCTGATCTCCCCCTCTGGGAGCGCCTGGCGGACTCCACCGGCGAGGGGGTCCTCGAGCTGGGCTGCGGCACCGGCCGGGTCGCCCTTCACCTGGCCCGCCGTGGGCATCCGGTCACCGGGATCGACTCCGATCCGGCCCTTGTCGGGGAGCTCAACAGGCGTGCCGCCGAGGCCGCTCTGGATGCGGAGGCGAGGACAGCGGATGTCCGCGAGTTCGACCTCGGACGCCGCTTCGGCCTGGTGCTGGCGCCGATGCAGCTGCTCCAACTGCTCACCGACGAATCGGAGCGCCGTCGTTGCCTCGCCTGCGTCGCCAGCCATCTCGCCCCCGGCGGCCGATTCGCCGCCGCCATCCTCGCTCCGGAGGGCGGCGTCGAGGGAGGCGAAGAGGGGCCGCCGATCCCCGATGTCCGCGAGCACGGCGGCTGGGTCTACTCGAGCCTCCCCGTCGCAGTCACCATCGACGGCGAGCGGATCCACGTCCGCCGCCTGCGCCAAAGGGTCTCGCCCGAAGGAGCCCTCTCCGAGCAGGAGAACGAGGTCTCGATGGCCGACCTGAGCGCCGCGTCGCTCGAGGTGGAGGCCGCCGCGGCGGGGCTGGCGCCCGCGGGTAGGGAGGCGATCCCCCCGACCGAGGACCACGTCGGCTCCACCGTCGTCCTGATGGAGGCGCGCTGATGGAGCTCCGCCTGCTCGCCCTGTACCCGGAGGAGATGAACATCTACGCCGACCGCGGCAACATCGTCTTCCTGCGCCGCCGCTGCGAGTGGCGCGGCATCGGCTTCTCCTACTCGGCCGCCGGGCCGGGCGAGGGCCTGGACCCGGGCGCGCACGACCTGATCTACATCGGCGGCGGGCAGGACCGTGACCAGCGGGCGGTCGCCGCCGACATGGTCGAGAGCAAGCGCACCGGCCTCGCGGCGGCGCTCGGCGACGGCGCCGCGCTGCTCGCGGTGTGCGGGGGCTACCAGCTCCTCGGGCACAGCTATGAGCTCGGAGATGAGCGCATCCCGGGGCTCGGCCTCGCCGACCTGGAGACGGTCCGGGAGCCGGGGCCGCGGCTGATCGGCAACATTGCGATCGAGGCCGATCTCGGCGGCGGCAGCGGCCCGCGCCTTCTGGCCGGGTTCGAGAACCACGGGGGGCGCACCTACCTCGGAGAGGGCACAGAGCCCTTCGGGCGGGTCCTCAGCGGCCACGGCAACAACGGCCGCGACGGGCTCGAGGGAGTCCGCCAGGCGAGGATGATCGGCACCTACATGCACGGCCCCCTGCTGCCCAAGAACGCCTGGCTGGCGGACCGGCTGCTCGAGCTCGCTCTGGCCCGCCGCCTCGGTGATGAGCCGGTGCTCGAGCCGCTCGACGACGCCCTCGAGGCGGCCGCGCACGAATCGGCGCGCGCGGCCGCGATGCGGCGCTGACCCGTTCTGCGCTAGCCGTCGCGGAGCGCCATGATCCCGCCGACGCCGCCCAGATAGAGGGTCGGCTTCTGCCCCCGGGGGGCGCCCAGCGCGATCCCGGCGTAGTGGTTGTTGAACCGCCCCCCGTAGCCGGCGCGCATCTTCCAAAGCGTCTCCCCGGTCCGCATGCTGACGGCGGCCCAGTTCCACGGATCCGCGCCCGGCACGGCAGGGTCCTTGGCGTTCTCGAAGGTGTAGAGGACGCCGTTACGGCTGTTCCCCTTGGTGACGACAGAGGCGGGGCGCAGCTCGTCGTTGGTCCAGACCTTGCGGCAGCCCCTGCCGCCGCGCTTCACGTCGATCCGTGAGATCCCCGGCGAGCTGACCCTGCCGAGGTCGCCGCCGATCGGCGTCCCGTCGCCGAGCACGTCGTTGAAGGCGAGCAGGTCATAGCCGGCGTTGTTCTCGGCGAAAAGGCTGCGGCCGGCTGCGATCAGCGAGTTCTCGTCGGCGCTCGCGCCCTTCTCGAACACCGGGACCTTGCAGACGACCCGCGGGCGACGGGGGTGATCGGCGGCCCGGTAGACGACCACATTGAGCGGGTCGGCGTTGTCGGTGATCGCGACGTAGCGGGGGTCGCGGTGATGGCGGCGGCGGGGAACCATCAGGGTCGGCGTGGTGCCGCTGCCTGCGTTGATCTGGCCGGTCTTCATCACCCCGGTGTTGTCGTAGGGGGCGCGCCAGACTATGTGCGGCTTCAGTCCCGCGTCCGGTGCGGACCTCATACAGGGCCTTGTCGCTGACGATGTAGGCGCCGTCACGGGACATCGCGAAGGAGTTCTCGATCTCCTCGCCGAGGAGGATCGAGCGGCAACGCCCGGTCGAGGGGTCGAGCACGCCGATCGTGCCCTTCTGGCGCCCGACGAACCAGAACCGGCCGCGGTAATC
Source organism: uncultured Actinomycetes bacterium (assembly GCA_963720735.1). Taxonomy (GTDB): domain Bacteria; phylum Actinomycetota; class Thermoleophilia; order Solirubrobacterales; family 70-9; genus JBBRHQ01. The sequence continues at coordinate 143,071 of CAVRGL010000008.1, read as the reverse complement.
GGGAAGCACCGATGGCATCCGCTCGTCCGGCTGCAGGCACGGCGTCGGGTCGTATGTCGCCCGGACCTTGAACGCCGGCTGACCTCCCTCGGTCGTCTCGCCGACCACGAAGATGCGCCGGTCGGAGGTCGCGAACACGGCCCGGTCGCGGTTGTCAAGGTAGAAGTAGGCGCCACCGGTGGTGTTGAGCGCCGGGTTGGTGCCCGGCGGGGGCGGGACGTAGGGCATCTGCTTGAAGGCGAGGACGTCGAGCGTGTTCGGATCGAGCATGTAGAGGCCGGGACCGTTCGGGAGATCGGTGCAGGAGCCGATCAGCCGCCCCTTGCGATCGAAGGTGAGAGTGATGCAGTCGCGCTGGATCGCGGTCGAGAAGACCCGCGGGCGGCGCCCCAGCGGCCCCCGGAACTGCGTGTAGTCGTCGGTCATCCAGGTGTCGTTGTGGACGTTGCTCAGCGGGTTGTCCGCCATCCCCGGGTTCTGCGGCGCCTTCCAGGTGGTCGGGAACGGGTCGGGCGTCGCGGGGCTGCCGACATAGGCCGGCGTCGAGGGTGCCGGGCCCGAGTTGACCAGCGGCACCGCGGGCATCACCACCGCGCCCGCCGACGCAGGCAGCGCCAAACCGGCCGCCAGCGCCGCGGCCGCCACGATTGCCCTGCGCATCACCGAACCTGAGTGCATCTGACCGCCCTTTCCCGGGTTTCGCATCGAGGCGTTCAGCCAATCACCTTATTGGCGATTTGTCAAATAGTGATATATGCTGATCGCCGATCCCGCCATGGCCCAGGCCCAGCGCACACGCCTCAGCCCCGACAGCCGCCGGCGCCAGATCCTCGACGTCGCCCGCGGCCAGTTCGCCTCCAGGCCCTACTCCGAGGTGAGCACCGCCAGCATCGCCGAGCAGGCGAGGGTCACCCGCGGTCTCGTCCACCACTACTTCGGTGGAGTCCACGACCTCTACCTCGAGGTGCTCGGGCAGGTCTCGATCGACGCGGTCGCCATACCGGGGAGGATCGAGGGACTGGACAGGGAGCAACGCGTCGCGCGCAACGTCGATGCCTGGCTGGACTGGACCGAGGAGAACCGCGAGACGTTCCTGGCGCTGGCGATGCACGGCAACACCAACCCGGACCCCGAGGTCGGGCGCCTCGTCGAAGCCGGCCGCGAGGCGGCGACCGACCGGATCATCGAGGCCAACTCCGACCTGATCTCCGACACCCCGGGCGCCCGCCTCGCGGTGCGGGGCCTGATGGCGATCCACCAGACGGCCTGTGGAAGCTGGCTCGCCGGCGAGGCCTCCCGCGAGCAGGTCCATGCCCTGCTGACCAGCGTCTTCCTCGACCTGCTCTCGCGGACGATCCCAATGCTTGACAGCCGGCGCGGCTAGCTTCTCGCCGGCACAGGCATGTAAGGCGGCGAAGCCGCCGCAGGTTATTCCGCGATCAGCGCCCGCTGGAGCCGAAGCCGTCCTCGCCGCGGGCAGACTCGGTCAGCGCCTCGACCTCGACCGGCTCGGCGGCGATCACCGGAGTCAGCACGAGCTGCGCGATCCGATCCCCCGGCTTCACCCTGTACACCTCGGCCGGATCGGTGTTGAGCAGCAGCACCCTGATCTCGCCGCGATAGCCGCAGTCGATCAGCCCCGGGGCGTTGACCAGCGCGATCCCATGCTCGCGGGCCAGCCCCGAGCGCGGCAGGACCAGACCCGCGTGGCCCTCGGGAATCTCCACCGAGACGCCGGTCCCGACGCTCCAGCGCTCGCCAGGACCGAGGTGGGCGGGCTCATCGGCGTAGAGGTCGACGCCGGCGTCACCCTTGTGGGCGCGTTTCGGAAGGATCGCTTCCTCGCGCAAGCGAACGAATCGGAGCTCCATCGGCGGAGACCCTAGACGCTCGTCGAGCCCGGAGCGGCGCCGTTGGCCGCGAGGTCTGCAAAGCGATGCAGCTCGGAGGCGGGGACCCGGGCGCGGACCAGGACCCCGTCGCCGCGCTCGACCCGCTCCAGGTCGCCGGCCAGCTCGTGGAGCTCGTGGAGCCGGGCGCCCTCCGCGTAGGGGATCAGCAGCTCCACCGGGCGCAGGGTGTCCTCGAAGACGGCCTCGATCCGCTCGCGCAGCTCTTCGACACCCTCACCGCTGAGCGCCGAGACCAGGACCGCCTCGGGGTGGCGAAGCAGCGTCTCGGTGCGCGCCTCGGCATCGAGCAGGTCGGCCTTGTTGAGGACCAAGAGGCGGGGCTTCTCGCCGGCGCCGATCTCCTCCAGGACCTCGTCCACCGCCCGCATGTCGGCGAGCCGGCGCTCCTCCGGCGCCGCCGCGTCGACCACCTGCAGCAGCAGGTCGGAGAGGACGGTCTCCTCGAGGGTCGCCTTGAAGGCCTCGACCAGTTGGTGGGGGAGCTTCTCGATGAACCCGACGGTGTCGGTGAGGAGATAGGTGCGCCCTGAGTGCTCGTAGCTGCGGGTGGTCGGATCGAGGGTGTGGAAGAGCCTTTCCCCGATCCCGACCCCGGCGCCGGTCACCGCGTTCAGCAGGGTCGACTTGCCCGCGTTGGTGTAGCCGGCGAGCGCGACCCTGGGGATCGAGGCGCGCTCGCGGCGGGCCCGCATCACGTCGCGGTTTCGCTCGGTCCGGGCCAAGCGCCGGCGAAGTGCCGCGATCCGGTCGCGGGCGAGGCGCCGGTCGGTCTCGATCTGCGACTCGCCCGGGCCGCGGGTGCCGATCCCGCCCCCGAGACGCTCGAGGTGGGTCCAGAGGCCGCGCATCCGCGCCAGGTTGTATTCGAGCTGGGCCAGCTCGACCTGGAGCTTGCCCTCGGCGGAGTGGGCATGGTCGGCGAAGATGTCGAGGATGACCGCGGTGCGGTCGATCACCGGCACCCCCAGAGCCGCCTCCAGGTTGCGCTCCTGGCGGGGCGCCAACTCGTCGTCGCAGGCGACCAGGTTCGCGTCGCTGGCCGCGATAGCCGCCTTCAGCTCGGCCAGCTTCCCCCTGCCCAGATAGCGATCCGGATCGGGCTCGGAGCGTTGCTGCACCATCTCGCCGGCGGTCGCTACCCCGGCGGTGCGCAGCAGCTCCTTGAGCTCGGCGAGCGGATCGCCGCTCTGATCCCGGCCGGCGCCGGTGATGCCGATCGCCAGCGCCCGCTGGCGGGCCCGTGGGTTGGATATGCCGGCCTCCGCTGCGTCCTGGCGCGTCTCGGTCAGCCGGCCGTTTCTGGATCGCTGCACTCGCCTCGATTGTACGGATGGCCCTCCCCGACATAGACTTGCGCCGGTGAAGGTCTTCGTAACCGGAGGGACCGGCTTTATCGGTGAGCACGTCGTCCGCAGGCTGCTCGAGCGCGGCGACGAGGTCGTCTGCCTTGCCAGAAATCCCGAGAAGGGCCGCAGGCTGGAGTCCCTTGGCGCGAGGATCGCCCAAGGGGACCTCGCCGACCCCGGCGTGATCAAGGCCGGGATGGAGGGCGCCGATGCGGTCGTCCACGGTGCCGCCGTCTACGAGGTGGGGATCCCGAAGAGCGAGCACACGGCGATGTACGAGGCGAACGTCCTCGGGACCGAGACGGTGCTGCGGGCGGCGCTCGAGCAGAAGGTCCCCAAGGTCGTCTACATATCGACGGTCGCCGCCTTCGGCGATACGCACGGCGAGGTGGTCGACGAGAGCTACGAACACCCGGGCACGGAGTTCACCTCCTACTACGAGGAGACCAAGTACCGGGCCCACCGGGTGGCAAAGCGGCTGATCGCCGAGGAGGGGCTCCCCTGCGTGATCGTCCAGCCCGGCGGGGTCTACGGTCCCGAGGACCACTCCGCCCTGGGCACGACGATCAACCAGTTCGTCGACGGCAAGCTGCCGATGCTGCCCTTCCCCGATCTCGGCATGAACCTCGTCCACGTCGATGACGTCGCCGCGGGGGTGCTGCTGGCGCTCGACCAGGGCGAGGTCGGCGAGGCATACGTCCTCGGTGGTCAGATCACCACGATGCGCGAGGCGATCGATACCGTCGGCAAGCTCGCCGGGCGAAACCCGCCACGGATGACGATGCCGACCGCCCTCTTGAAGCTGCTGAGGCCGATCGGCCCGGTTGTCGGCAAGCTGATGGGACAGCCGCCGAACCTCGCCGAGCTGATCAGCTCGGCCGACGGAGTCACCTTCTGGGCACGCCACGACAAGGCGATGAAGGAGCTCGGCTACTCGCCTCGCGGCCTCGAGCCGGGCATGCGGGAGACCCTGGCGGCCGAGGGCAAGCTCGCCTAGCCGGTTGCGGCTGATCGACGTCGAGCACCTCGGCAGGACCCGGGTGATCGGGTGCTGGGACCTCGATGGCGTGCTGATCGATCCCGGGCCCGAGTCCTCGCTGCCGACCCTGCTGGCGGCGATCGGCGAGGAGCCCCCGCGGGCCATCCTGCTCACCCACATCCACCTCGACCACGCCGGTGGTGCCGGGGCGCTCGTCCGCCGCTGGCCCGGGCTGCCGGTGTACGTCCACGAGCGTGGCGCCCGCCACCTAGCCGATCCGACCAAGCTGATCGCCAGCGCCACCCGCCTCTACGGGGAGCAGATGGGCCCGCTCTGGGGCGAGATCGTCCCGGTCCCCGAGGAGAACATCAGGGTTCTCGCCGGTGGCGAGGACGTGCTCGGCTTCCGCGTCGCCCACACCCCCGGTCACGCTTCCCACCACGTCTGCTTCCTCCATGAGGCGAGCGGCCGGGCCTTCGTCGGCGACGTCGGCGCCACCCGGATCCCGCCCGCAAACCTGGTCATCCCCCCCACCCCGCCGCCGGACATCGACCTGGTCGCCTGGGAGCGCTCCCTCGATCTGCTCTGCGAGTGGCGGCCCACCTCGTTGGGGATCACCCACTTCGGGGCTATCGAAGACCCGATCGGGCACATCGAGGAGGTGCGCCGGCGCCTGCGCGATCTGGGGCAACGGGCGCGCGAGCTCGACGCGGCGCTTTACGAGCGCGAGCTGCGCCGCGAGATCGCCGAGCGCCTCGACCCCTCCGCCGCGGAGGCGCTGCTCCAAGCGGTCCCCCCGGAGCAGCAGTGGGCCGGCCTCGACCGCTACTGGCGCAAGAGCGGCGAGAGCTGAGGCCCTACCGGGTCAGTCGGCCAGGTGCTCGCGCATCCGCTCGACCGCCTCGGCGATCGCTTCGTCGGGGGTGGTGAGGGAGATCCGGAAGAAGCCTTCCCCGCCCGCCCCGTACATCGACCCCGGCGAGATCACCACCGCCGCCTCCTCGAGCACCAGCTCGGCGAACGAGGTCGAGGTGTGGCCTGCCGGGACCGGTGCCCAGACATAGATCGTGCCCTTCGGCGCATCGGCCTCGACGCCGATGTCGCGAAGCATCGCGACGACGAGGTCGCGGCGACGGGCGTAGGTCTCGTTCATCCGCTCGACGGGACCCGAGGGACCGAGCAGGGCAGCCGCTCCCGCCAGCTGGATCGCGTCGAAGAGGCCGGAGTCGACGTTGGTCTTCAGGCGCCAGTAGGTGCTGATCGCCTCCGAATTGCCGAGGATCGCCGCACAGCGCCAGCCGGTCATGTTGAAGCCCTTGGAGAGGGAGAAGACCTCGACGCCAACCTCCCGGGCTCCGGGCGTCGACAGGAAGCTCGGCGCGACGTAGCCGTCGTAGGTCGTCTCCGAGTAGGCGTTGTCGTGGACGACGAGGATCTCGTGCTCCCGGGCGAAGGAGACGACCAGCTCGAAGAAGCCCTCGGGAACGACCGCTCCGGTGGGGTTGTTGGGGTAATTGAGGAACATCAGTCGCGCCCGCGAGGCCATCTCCGGGGCCACCGCGCTGAGGTCTGGGGTGAAGCCCAGGTCGGGGAGCAGCGGCAGCGGCTCGACTGTGGCCCCGGCGAGAATCGGCCCTCCGGTGTAGACCGGGTAGCCGGGATCGGAAGCCAGGGCGACATCGCCCGGGTCGAGGAAGGCGAAGCAGAGGTTGTAGATGCACTCCTTGGCGCCGATCGCCGGGATCACCTCGGAGTCGGGATCGATCTCGACTCCGAAGCGATCGCCGTAGAAGGCCGAGAAGGCCGCGCGGAACTCGGCCCGCCCGCGATTGCTCGGGTATTTCTGGTTGGCGCCGTCGGCCACGGCCTCCTGCATCGCCTTGACGATGTGGGGATAGGTCGGCTGGTCGGGATCGCCGATCCCGAGGCTGATCACGTCGATCCCGGCGTCGCGCTTCTCGGCGATCCGCCGCTCGAGCTCGGCGAACATGTAGGGCGGCATCGCCTCCAGCCGCCTCGATGGGTCGGTCAGCGCCAACTGGCTCCTCGTTTCCATCGGTGGACGAGCGCGAAAGCCTACGCACCCTCGCGGGCGAAGGATTTGGAGAAGCCGATCGCCTCGAGGCCATGGCGCTCGAGGTGACGACGCTCGCCGGTCTCCGACCAGCCCATCCGGCGGTAGAAATCGATCGCCGGGGCGCCCACCGGGGTCCACAGGCTGCCCCGTGCGTAGCCGCGGCCGCGCATCTCCTCCTCTGCCGAGGCGAGCAGCGCGGCCGCAATCCCCTCCCGCCAGCGGTCGGGGTGCACGAAGAGGTGCCCGAGATGCCCGTGGCCCTCGATCGGCGCGCCTGCCTCGTCCTCTGCGGCGCGGAGGCTCGCGAACCCGACCATGCGGCCGGCCGGATCGAAGGCCCCGAGGCTCCAGCGGCCGGGCTCGGCGAGGATTTCGCGGTAGTGGTCCCGCTCGGAGTCCTCGCCGGCGGGCTGCCATTCCTCGGGCATCCATTCAAGGTAGGTCCTGTCGGTGGCTGTCGTGACCGCCGCGCAACCCGCCGCGTCGGCGTCCGAGATCGTCCTCAGGACGAGGTCGGCCGGCAGCCGGTTCAAGGCAGCTCGGCGAGACCCGCGAGGAGCTCGGCTGAGAGCTCACCGGCGCAGACGGGCTCGGCCCAGCCGCTGAGGCGGACGTCGAGCTCCGGGGAGATCTCCACCTCGAGCCGGCCGCCGTCGAGCTCGACCGTGATCGGGCTGGGGGCGCCGCCGAGGTAGGCGGCGATCGCCGCGCCGCTGGCCCCGGTGCCGGAGGAGAGCGTCTCCCCCACCCCGCGCTCGAATATCCGAGCCCTGACTAGGTTTCCGTCCGCCGCGAAGAAGGAGACGTTGGTCCGGTTCGGGAAGAGCTCGCTGCGCTCGATCTGCGGCCCGACCGAGTCGAGATCCAGCTCCTCGAGGCCTTCGGGGAGCTCGATCGCGCACTGCGGGTTGCCGATCGAGACGTGCCGGAAATCCCATCGCCTCTCGCCGGCCTCGAGGGTTCCCCGGCCGTCCGGTGCCCCGCCCGGGTAATCGTCCGAGACGGTCGAGGCGCGGCCCATCTCCACCGAGCAGCTTCGCTCAGAGGTGATCGTCGGCGTCACCGGGCCTGCCGCCGTCGAGATCGTGAAGGTCTCCGCCTCTGTCCAGCCATGGCGGCGCAGGTAGAGGATCGCCTCCCGGGCCCCGTTGCCCGACAGCTCGGCCTCCGAGCCGTCGGGATTGAAGATCCTCAGATCGGCGACGAAGCGGGGATCCCGGGAGGGTGAGAGCAGCAGGACCCCATCGGAGCCGACGCCGAAGTGGGGGTCGCAGAGACGCCGGATGCGGCCTGCGCTCAGCTCCCAGGGCAGCTCGGCGGCCTCGAGGATGAGGTAGTCGTTGCCGAGGGCCTGCCACTTCTCGAAGCGCATCGATCGAGGCTAGCGGTCGCGCAGCGCAGCGGCGATCTCGGCCGCGACCTCGGCATCGTCGCGACCGCTTCGGTCGAAGGTGCGCACACCCTCCATGCGCCGCATCCAGGTCATCTGCCGCTTCGCATAGCGCCGGTGGAGCGCCTTCACGGCGTCGATGTCGCCGGAGGTCAGCTGGTCCAAGCCGAGCGCGGCGCCGGCAGTCCTTGAAGCGCCGGTGCGCTGCACCGCCCGCGCCTCCTCGACGGCGCCTTCGGCGACCATCCGCTCGACGCGGGCGTCGATCCTCGCCGCGAGCTCCCCGGAGTCGAGAACGATCCCGGCGAGCAGGGTCGGGTGGCGCAGCGACGCGGTCCACAGCTCCCCACCGCCCTCGGTGCTCGGCGCCGGATCGAGCCCGGCCCTCTCCAGCTCGACCGTGCGCGCGACCCGCTTGCGGTCGTTGGGGTGGATGCCCGCCGCCATCGCCGGGCTGATCTCGGCGTGGAGCGCCGCCGGACCCCGCTCGGAGAGCTCGCGCTCGACCTGCTCGCGCAACGCGTCCGGCACCGGCGGGCGGAGCTCGATCGAGCTCAGCGCCGCCCGCAGGTAGAGACCGGTCCCGCCGACCACGATCGGCCGCCGCCCCTGCGCCAGAAGGCCGTCGATCTCGCGGCGGGCAAGGCCGGCGAAGCGCCCGGCGCTGAACTCCCGATCACGAGGCACGAAGCCGAGCAGCCGGTGCTCCAGACGGGAGCGCTGCCCGGCGCTCGCGGCGCCGCTCAGCACCTCGAGTCCCTCATAGATCTGAATCGAGTCGCAATTGACCGCGACCGGGTCCTCACCGGCGAGGCGCAGCAGCGCGGCCAGCTCTACCGCAATTGAGGTCTTCCCGGCCGCGGTGGGGCCGAAGATCGCGACTGTTTCGAGCTCGGCCCGACGCCCGGGCACAGGACCCCTCTCAGGCGACCCTGCTGAGCAGGCGCTCGCTCCCGGAGAGCGTGGTCGAGGTGGCGCCGGTGATCTCGACCTCGACCAGGTCGCCGGGTGGGGAGGTCCCGTCGAAGTTGACCGTCTTGTTGTGACGGCTACGGCCTCGAAGCCTGCTCGGGTCGGTGCGGCTCGGGCCCTCGACCAGGACCTCGAGGGCCCGCCCGACGAACCGCCGGCTCCGCTCCTCGGCGCGGCGCTGGACCAGGTCCACGAGACGCTCCATCCGCTCGCGCTTCACCGGGTGGGGAACCTGGCCATCGAGGCCCGCCGCCTCGGTGCCGCGGCGTGGTGAGAAGACGAAGGTGAAGGCGCCGTCGTAGCCGACCTCGTCGACAACCTCGAGGGTCTGCTCGAAGTCCGCCTCGCTCTCACCCGGGAAGCCGACGATGATGTCTGTGGTGATCGCGCAATCGGGGACGTGCTCGCGGATCAGTGCGACGCGATCCATGTAGCGCTCGCGCCCGTAGGTGCGGCGCATCCGCTTCAGCACCGTGCTCGAGCCCGACTGAAGCGGCAGGTGAATGTGCTCGCAGAGCGAGGCCAGCTCGGCGTGGGCGCGGATCACGTCCTCGCGCATGTCCTTGGGGTGCGGGCTGGTGTAGCGGACCCGCTCCAGCCCCTCGGTCGCGTCGATCCGGGCCAGAAGCTCCGCGAAGCTGACCCGGCTCTCCCTTGGCAGGTCGCGGCCGTAGCTGTTGACGTTCTGCCCGAGCAGCGTCACCTCGCGCACCCCGTCCGCTGCCAATCTCTCGGCCTCGGCGACCAGCTCGGCGGGATCGCGGCTCTGCTCCCTGCCCCGGGTCGAGGGGACGATGCAGTAGGAGCAGGCGCAGTTGCATCCCTGGGAGATCTGCAGCCAGCCCTGGAACTCGCGCTCGCGCCGTGCGGGCAGGTGGCCGGAGAAGTCCTCGAACTCGAAATAGCCCTGCGCGCTCAGCGACTCGGAGGTGAGGAACTCCGCCAGACGGTGGATCTGGCCGGGCCCGAAGGCGACGTCGACGAAGGGGAAGCGGTCGAAGACCTCATCCTTGACCGACTGAGCCCAGCAGCCGCCAACCCCGACCACACGCTCGGGGTCCTCCCCCTTCAGCCGCTTCGCCTCGCCGAGGTGGGCGATGAAGCGGTTGTCGGCCGACTCCCGGATCGAGCAGGTGTTGAAGAGAATCAGCTCGGCGTCGGCGCGCTCCTCGGCCTCGCTATAGCCGAGCGCGTCGAGCATCCCCCGCATCCGCTCGGAGTCGTGCACGTTCATCTGGCACCCGAACGTGGTCACGTGGTACGTCCTCCGCTTCACTTGGGCGAGGGTAGCGGTCCTGCCCGAAACCGCGGCACGCCCGGACGCGAAGCGGAGGACGTGCCGCGCGTTACTTGATCGTCAGGGTTCCGACCATGCCCGCTTCGCGGTGGCCGGGGACGGTGCAGAAGAAGGTGTAGGTGCCCGACGCGAGCTCGACGCTGGTCGAGGTCTTGCCCTGGGCGATCAGGTCGGTCTTGCCGATGATCTGGCTGCTCTGGCCTTTCGAGACCGCGACGTCGTGCTCGATCTGCGCCGGGTTCTGGAAGTCGATCGTCACCTTCCCCGGCTTGCTGGAGAGCTTCTTCGTGTTGAAGAGGAGCTGGGTCGGGTCTGCGGCAAGCTTCACGGTCCCACCCGGCCCCTTGACCTTCTTCTGCTGCTGCTGGGAGGCCGTCGTCGAGACGCCCTCCGGCGTCGGCGACCCCGAGCCGCTTCCGAACAGGGCCTGCGCGGCCTGCTGGTTCTCGGTCCTCTCGGTGGTGTTCGTCTCGGCGTTCAGCACGGCGAAGGTCGTCGTCCCGACGACGAGCAGGGCGAAGTAGGCGGCGAGCAGGGGGAACAAATTCCCCGGGAAGGAGGGGTTGCGCAGGCCGAGGAGGCTGACCAACACCGCGGAGACGGTGAGGGTGATTCCGAAGATGTAGAAGATCGTCTGGTCGGTCACGGCGCGGCGGATCCTAACTGCTGCGTGCGGAGGCCCAACGGCAGGCATCGCAGAGCACTCCTGCGAGGCGCCTCAGCTCGGGGTCGTCGCTGGAGGCGTGGGCGGGGTTCACCTCGGTCACCGTCAGCCCGGCGAAGCGTGGATCGGAGCACAGCACCTCGAGAGCAGTCGCCGCCTGCGCCAGGCTGGGTCCCGAGTTGCGGTCGACGTTCTCCGAATACGGCGCGTCGACGAAGTCGAGCAGGTCCACGTCGAAATGCACGTATACGGCATCGCAACCGTCGAACCTGCCGAGGGCGTCTGCCGCCGCGGATCCCGGGTCCTCGCAGACGGCATCGATCCCGATCCGCGGAAGGCGGAGCCGCCCCGCCTCCTCCCGCTCCCACGCCGTCCAGGCGTCCTCGTCGGCGCCCAGGATCACGACCCGGGAAGGCTGGAGAAGGGGGCGCCCGGCGAAGGCCCCGGCGATCGGCTCGATCGAGCCGCGGGCGTCGAGCATCTGCGACATGCCCATCCAGTCGAGGGTCCCGTCGGGCACGCTCTCGGGCGTGTTCAGGTCGGCGTGGCGATCGAGGTAGACCAGGCCGACCCGGTGCCCGGCGCCGACCGCCCCGGCGACCGTGCCGATGCCGACTGTGCAATCCCCCCCGAGCACGAGCGGAAGCTCAGCGGCCCGAATCACGGTCTCGACCCGGGCCGCGGTCTCCAGCACCACGCGTCTCACCTGATCGACGTGCTGAGCGCGGGGACTCTCCCGATCCGGGCGCCAGGTGAACCCCTCGACCTCGAGCCAGGATCCGTCGCTCAGCCCGAGATCGGTGAGCTGCTCCAGCAGGCCGCCGTCGCGAAACACCTGCGGCGCGCGCTCCTGGCCCGGAGAGAAGGCCCCGGCACTGCTGGGGACGGCGACGGCGCGGAAGGTGCTGGCCTGGGTCGGGTTCAGGGTTCTCCGCCAGCCGCGCCTACTTGGCGTAGGTCGTCGCCCGGCTCTCCCGGATCACCGTGATCTTGATCCGGCCGGGGTACTCCATCTCACGCTCGACCGCGGTGGCGATCTCGTGGGAGATCAGCGCCGCCATCTCGTCGTCGACCTCTCCCGGGTCGACGATCACCCGGATCTCGCGGCCCGCCTGCATCGCATAGACCTTCTCGACGCCGGAGTGGCGCTGGGCGATCTCCTCGAGGTCCCGGAGCCGGCTCACGTACTGCTCCAGCGACTCGCCGCGTGCCCCGGGTCGCGCCCCGGAGAGCGCATCGGCCGCCTGCACGATCACCGCCTCCACCGTGCGCGGCTCGACCTCGTTGTGGTGGGACTCGATCGCGTGCGCGACCGCCTCGGGCTCGTCGTAGCGGCGCGCCAGCCGGGCGCCGACCACGGCGTGGGTCCCCTCGACCTCGTGGCTGACGGCCTTGCCGATGTCGTGAAGCATCGCCGCCCTGCGGGCCACCTCGGCCGAGGCGCCCAGCTCGGCTGCCATCAGGGCCGCGATCTGCGAGCACTCGACCAAGTGGTCGAGGACGTTCTGCCCGTAGCTGGTTCGGAACTTGAGCCTGCCCAGCACCCGGACCAGCTCCGGATGGACTCCGGTGATCCGCGCCTCGAGCAGGGCCTTCTCCGCCGCCTCGACGATCCTGTCCTCGATCTCCTCGCGGGACTGCTGGTAGGCCTCCTCGCAGCGGGCCGGATGGATGCGGCCGTCGGCGATCAGCTTCTCCAATGTGAGACGGGCGATCTCACGGCGGACCCCGTCGAAGCTCGACAGCAGGACCGCCGAGGGCGTCTCGTCGATGATGAAATCGACGCCGGTGAGGTTCTCGAGAGCGCGGATGTTTCGCCCGTCGCGGCCGATCACACGGCCCTTCATCTCGTCGTTGGGAAGCTGCACCAGCCTGGTCGTCGACTCCCCGGCCTGGGTCGCCGCAAGCCGTTGCATCGAGACGGCGAGGATCCCGCGGGCCCGCCGCTCGGCCTCCAGCTTCGTCTCCTCCTCGATCCTGCGCAGGGTCAGACCCGCCTGCCGGCGCGCCTCGTCCTCGACCTCCTTGAGGAGGATCTGCCGCGCCTGGGCTGCGCTGAGGCCCGCGACCCGCTCCAGCTCCAGCAGCTGCCGGCGCTTCGCTGCAGAGAGTGCCTCGAGCTCGGTCTCGAGGTTTCGCTCCCGGTCCTCGAGGGCGTCACGGCGCCGCTCGAGCTCGCGCAGCTGGGTCTCGACCGACTCCATCTGCCGCAGCGCCCGCTCCTCCATGCGGACGATCTCCTCCCGCCGGGTCCGCAGCTCGGAATGCAGGCCGTCCTGATCCGCGGCGGGCTCCGCCTCCGGCGCCTCGGCGGGCTCGACCGCCCGCGCATCGACCTCCTCTCGCGGACCGGACCCGTTCGAGTCAGCGGTCGCCTCTTCGGGGCGCGACCGGATCCACGGCGGCAGCCAAGACCGGATCTCCATCTGTTCCTCTCCCGGCCGCGCTCCCGGATCCGGCGGGTTTGCGACCGCATTTTCATCGCCGCGTCGCGGCGCTCAACTTTCAGTCAAATAAGGCCTGTGCCTCGCTCTCTAGGTTAGTACCGTGCGCAAGCCGCGCCAACTCGGGCCGCGTTCTCGGGCCGAATTTCGGTCGCACCCCGTGCCGAGCCCGGCCTTGCCTCAGCCGTGAGCGGCGCCGGCCCGCCTGATCGCCTCATACGCGGTGTCGGAATCGAAGCCGCGCCGCACCAGAAGCCCCAGGGCGCGGTTTCGGGCACGATCGTCGCCGATCTCGGCTCCGCGCTCCTCGAGCACTCCGACGGCCCGTTCCAGCTCCTGCTCGGAGTCCTCGGCCGAGATCGCGGTCTCGACGTCGGCCTCGCAGACGCCTCGCTCCCTCAGCGCCGCAGCGATCCGCTCCCGTCCCCACCCCGCGAGGGCGCGCTTGTCCTCGGCAAATCGGCGGGCGAAACGCTCGTCGTCGAGAGCGCCGGCCGAGACCAGATGGTCGACGACGTCGGCGATCTCCGCCTCCCCGGCCCCCCGCCGCCGCAACCAGCCGCTCAGCTCGGTGACGCTCCGCTCCTTGCGGGCAAGCGCCCCGATGGCGAGCGACAGCGGCTCCTCCGCGGCCACCGCCTCAGGCGGCCTTCTTCGCCACCGCCTCCTCGGCGGGCGCCCCGTCCTCGGCGGGCGCCCCGTCCCCGCCGGCCGCTTCGACGGAGCCGGAGGCCGCCTCGATCGCGGCAGCCCCGCGCTCGATCCCGAGCGCGTCGAGGATCTTCCGCTCGATCTCGGCGGCTATCTCCGGGTTCTCGGCCAGGTACTGCTTGACGTTGTTCCGCCCCTGCCCCAGCCTCAGCTCCCCGTAGGAGAAGAACGAGCCCGACTTCTGCACCAGGTCGTGCTCCATCCCGAGGTCGATCAGGCTCCCTTCCTTGGAGATCCCCTGGCCGTACTCGATGTCGAACTCGGCCAGGCGGAAGGGTGAGGCGACCTTGTTCTTGACCACTTTCACCCGGACCCGGTTGCCGACCGCCTCGGTGCCCTCCTTGAGGGTCTCGATCCGGCGGATGTCGAGCCGCTGGGAGGAGTAGAACTTCAGCGCCCGCCCTCCCGGCTGCGTCTCGGGGGAGCCGAACTGGACGCCGATCTTCTCCCGGATCTGGTTGGTGAACAGGCAGACGGTATTGGCTCGGTTGAGGTTCCCCGCCAGCTTCCGCAGAGCCTGCGACATCAGCCTCGCCTGGAGGCCGACCTGGGTCTCCCCCATCTGCCCCTCGAGCTCCGCCCGCGGGGTGAGGGCGGCGACGGAGTCGATCGCGACGATGTCGATGGCGCCGGAGCGCACCAGGACGTCGACGATCTCCAGCGCCTGCTCGCCGTAGTCGGGCTGGGAGACCAGGAGCTCGTCGGTGTCGACACCGATCCGCCGCGCGTAGATCGGGTCGATCGCGTGCTCGGTGTCGACGAAGGCGCAGATCCCGCCGCGCGCCTGAGCCTCGGCGATGATGTGGTAGACGAGGGTCGTCTTCCCCGAGGACTCCGGCCCGAACACCTCGACGATCCGCCCCCGGGGAACGCCGCCGATCCCGAGCGCAAGGTCGAGGGCCAGCGAACCGGTCGGGATCGCCTCGATCTGGATCGCCGAGTCGTCGCCGAGCTTCATCAGCGAGCCCGCGCCGAACTGGCGGTCTATCTGGGTGACGGCGGCGTCGAGGGCCGCTTCCTTCGCCTTCGCCTCCTTCGAGGCGTCCTTCAAAGCCGCTTTCTTCGCTTCAGCCATCTCTTCACCTCACCGCTGCCTCACCTGAGGGCAACTCGACTTGCGCCAGCGGCAAATACTCCACGCCGCCCGGCCGGAAAGACGAAAGGTAGAGAGCGACCCGGACGGCATGGAAAGGCCGCAGCAGCGACTTCGGCAGCGGCCCCGGCGGTCGCGCGACCTTCAACGGCTTTCCGCGCCTCCTCTTCCCGCGGCGCACCCGCGCCACGGTCACGTGCGGGAAGAAGCGGCGCTGTTCGGGCTCGTGCAGCCCGGCTTCCGCGAGTGCCCCCGACAGCGCCGATTCGATCTCCTCGACCCGCCCGGAGCGGGCCTCGAGCGCGTACAGCCCCGGCGGGCGCCGCCGGGGGAGCACCACCGGCTCGGCCGAGAGCTCGATCCGCGGTGCCGCTCCCTCAAGCCGGAGCAGCACCGCGGCGATCCGCCGGATCCGCTCGGGCGGCGTGTTCCCGAGGAAGATGAGGGTGATGTGCAGCGCCTCCTCCGGAACCCTTCGGAGCGCTGGGTCGCGCAGCTCCCGCTTCCCCCAGCGGGCGATACCCGCCCTCACCTCGCCGGGCAGCTCCAGCGCCAGGAACAGGCGCGCTGGCCGGCTCGTCTCGGTGGAGTCGCTCATCGCCGCTCAAACTAGGCGGCGGCGACCCGCGGCGCAATCCCGCAATGTCCCGGAACCGTCAATCCTTACACTCGCCAGGGTGACGCGGATCCCGGAGCGACCCCCTGCGATCGAGGGCGCCGAGCAGCGCCACGTCGTCGCCGGCGGGCTTCGCATCCATTACGCCGAGGCGGGCGAGGGCCGCCCCGTCCTCCTCCTCCACGGCTGGCCGCAGAACCACCTGATGTGGCGCCGCACGATCGGGCTGCTGGGCGACTCCTACCGCCTGATCGCCCCCGACCTGCGCGGCTTCGGCTGGACCGATGCACCGGGCGAGGGCTATGACCCGCTCACCTTCGCCTCCGATCAGATTGCCCTGCTCGACGCGCTCGGGATCGAGCGGGCGGACGTGATCGGGCACGACTGGGGCGGCTTCACCTCCATCCTGCTCGGAATCGCTCACCCCGGGAGGATCGGCGCGATCCTCGCCTGCAGCACGCCACACCCGTGGCCGCCCGTCGGCCCGCAGAGCCTCGACCAGCTCTGGCGCAGCTGGTACGCCTTCCTCAACGCCTCCCCACTCGGGCCCTCTTTGATGCGGCGCGGATTCGCCCGCGGCCGGCTCCAGCGCTTCAATCCGGGCGATCCCTTCACGCCCAAGGAGGTGGATGACTACGCGACCATGCTCTCAGCGCCCTCCCGGGTCCATGTCACCCAGGCGCTCTACCGCAGCTACGTCGCCTCCTTCCTCGACGCCTTCCGGGGCACCTTCACGGAAGCGCGCCTCACCGTGCCCACCCTGCTGCTGTTCGGGCGCAGGGACGTGATGATCTCCCATCGCCTCGTCAGCAGCGGCTACGAGGCCCACGCCGACCGCCTCAAGGTCGAGCTGGTCGGGGACGCCGGTCACTTCCTCGTCAACGAGCAGCCGGAGCTGGTCGCCGAGCGCGCCCTCGCCCACCTCGGCTGAACGCGGCATTTCCGGCGCGTTGTCAGCGCCGGCACAGGCATGCAAGGCGGCGCAGCCGCCGCAGGTGGTTCCGTCAATGCCGGCGCGGTGTTAGCGCCGGCACAGGGATGTGAGGCGGCGAAGCCGCCGCAAGTGGATCCTCAGATCGGCGAGTCCGCGGGCCCGAGCAGAGTGCGAAGCAGGTGCAGGCCGACCAGGCTGGAGCGCTCGCGGATGTCGTCGCGCCCACCGGGAATCACCGGGTCCCGGGCCAGGGCCGTGCCGTCGGCGAGACGGGCGTTGAAGCAGACATAGCCGACCGGCTTTTCCTCGCTGCCCCCGTCGGGGCCGGCGATCCCGGTGATCGATACCGCGACGTCGGCCTCGAAGCGCTCCAGAGCGCCGATCGCCATCGCCTCGGCGACCTCCGGCGAGACCGCACCGTGGCGCTCGATCAGCTCCGGGTCGACGCCCAGCATCGTCACCTTGGCCTGGTTGGAGTAGGTGACGGCGCTGCCGGCGAAGTAATCCGAGGCGCCCGGCCTCGAGGTGATCCGCGAGGCCATCTGGCCGCCGCTGCATGACTCCGCCAGGCCCAGCCGGTGGCCGCGAAGAAGGTCGGCGACGATCTCGTCGATCGTCGTGCCGTCCTCGCTGAACAGGTATCGGCTGTGACGCTCGATCAGGCCCTGCTTGACCGCCTCCGCCTCGGCGGCGGCCTCCTCGCGCCAGCGGACGTCGATCTCGATCTCCCCGCGCCGCAGACAGGTGGTGATCTCGACCGCGTCGAGCGCGGTCCCCGCCGACTCGATCTCGACCAGGCTGCGGGCGATCTCCGACTCCGGAACCCCGAACATCCGCAACGTGTAGCCGCTCAGCGAGGTCGCCCGGCCGAGGACCTCCTGCACGGGAGCCGAATCGATCGCCCGCACCCACATCGGCTGCAGCTCGCGAGGCGGCCCCGGAAGGACGACCACCACGGAGTCGCCGGCGGGAACGACGAGGCCGGGGGCGGTCCCTTCCGGGTCGAGCGCCGTCGAGCCCTCCGGGATCATCGCCTGCTTGCGGTTGGCGGCGAGGATCGCCTCGGTGTCGAACCGCCGCCAGCGGCTGGCGAAAGCGCGGAGGATCGCCGCGATCTTCTCCTCCATCTCCTCGTCGAGGACCATCTTGCGCCCTGCGAAGCGACCGACCACCTCGGCGGTGAGGTCATCGGCGGTCGGCCCCAACCCGCCCGAGGTGACGATCAGGTCCATCCCCTCGGCCGCCATGAAGCGCAGCGCCGCCTCGAGATCCTCGGGGCGGTCACCGACGATCAGGATCTGGGAGACCTCGACCCCGAGCTCCCCGAGCCTCTCGGAGATCCAGGGGCCGTTGCGATCGGTGACCCGCCCGCTCAGCACCTCGGTCCCGGTGACCAGGATCCCCGCCCGGACCGGGTCTGCGGCCTGGCTCACTGGCAGGTCGGCCTGGCGCTTCCCGAAAGCGGCTGAACGCGGCCACCGGGCGCAACCCGGTAGCCGATCGGGTTGGGAGTGCTCTCAAGCTGAGCCTGCTTTCCGTTCACCTGCATCCGCACCGAGCCGTTGCCAAAGGAGACCGTGAAGCTACCGGAGCGGTAATGGCGGGTCCGGGTGCCGGCGGTGAGGATCTCCCCCGCGATCAGGTTGTTGCCCTTGGCGTTGACCAAGCAGACCCACACGTCGGCCTCGGCGATCAGCCGCAGCGTCACCCCGGACGCCTGGTGGGCCTGCTTCTGCACGACCTTGCCGCCGTGCCCGCGGTCCTTCTTGGCGGAGGTCGCCGGCTGGCTGTTCTCCGAGCCGCCACTGACCAGGCCGATGACGATCAGGATCACGATCAGCGCGACCGAGATCAACCCGGCGATCACGACCTTCGAGATGCCACCGCCCCCGCCGCTCCCGGGCGGCCTCGGCGCCGGGACCGGCTCGTGGCGAGAGGGGCGCTCGGCAGCGGTCTGCTCGTATTCGCGCCGGTAGGTGTCGGCCAGCCTCTCCCCGTCGAGGCCGAGAAAGGTCGCGTAGGTGCGGATGAAGCTGCGGGTATAGGCGCCGCCGGGGAGCACGTCCCACTCCTCGTTCTCGAGAGCGCGCAGGTATCGCACCCGGATCTTGGTCTCCGACTCGACCTGCGTGAGGTCGATCCTGCGCCGGGCGCGGGTGTCGCGCAGAGTTGCTCCGATCGCGGTCTCAAGCGGTGACATCAGGGTCCCATTGTCCTACGCGAGGGCGCCCACGGCGGCTCGATCGGCGCCCCCAGGCGCGCTCAGGCGTCGTTCGCGTTCGCGACCGGCTCGACCGCCGCGTCCGGCGCCCCGGCCTGCCCGCCGGGAGGAACCGGTCCCGGCCCCCCGAGAACCCGGGGCAGGTCCGCTTCGGTGATCAGCACCTGGCGGGGCTTCGATCCCTCATACCCGGAGATCACTCCGCGGCGCTCGAGCATGTCGATCAGCCGTCCGGCCCGCGTGTAGCCGACCCGCAGACGGCGCTGGATCATCGAGACCGAGGCCGTCTCGGTCTGCACGACCAGGCGGATCGCCTCCTCGAGCAGGTCGTCCTGGTCGGGATTGAACTCGCCGTCCTCCTCGTCGCCGCCGACCTCCTCGCGCGTCTCCAGCAGCTCCTCCTCGAACTCCGGCTCGCCCTGCTTCGACCAGTGCCTGGTGATCCGTGCGATCTCCTCCTCGGTCACGAAGGCGCCCTGGATCCGTGCCAGCTTCGAGGTCCCGGCCCCGCGGAAGAGCATGTCCCCCTGCCCAAGCAGCGCCTCGGCGCCACCCTGGTCGAGGATCACCCTGGAGTCGGTCTGCGAGGAGACGGCGAAGGCGATCCGGGCCGGGATGTTGACCTTGATCGTCCCGGTGATGATGTCCGTCGAGGGGCGCTGGGTGGCCAGCACCAGGTGGATCCCGGTCGCCCGGGACTTCTGGGCGAGCCTGATGATCGAATCCTCGACCTCGGCCGGGGCGACCATCATCAGGTCGGCTAGCTCGTCGATCACGCAGAGGATGTGGGGCAGCGGCGCCTCTCCCCCCTTCGCCCTCGCCCGGTTCAGCTCGGCGAGGTTGCGGCAGCGGGCCGCGCCCATGATCCCGTAGCGGCTCTCCATCTCGCCGATCAGGTTGGCGAGCACGTTGGCGGCGAGTCGCGGCGAGGTGACCACCGGGGTGAGCAGGTGAGGCACCGTCTCGTAGTGGTTGAGCTCGACCTGCTTCGGATCGACCAAGACGAGGCGCACCTCGTTGGGCGAGGCGTGCATGAGAATCGAGGCGAGGATCGCGTTGACGCAGCCGGACTTGCCCGATCCGGTGGTGCCCGCAACCAGCACGTGGGGCATCCGCGCCAGGTCGGTCCAGACCGCATTGCCGTCGATCCCCTTGCCCAGCCAGGCGACCAGCGGCGAGGTCTTCTCCGGCCGTCCCCGGTAGATGTCGCCGAGGCGGACGATCTTGCGCCTCGAGTTCGGCACCTCGACCCCGACCGCCTGCTTGCCCGGGATCGGCGCCAGGATGCGGATGTCGGTCGAGGCGAGCGCGTAGGCGAGGTCGTTTGCCAGTTCGGTCACCTTCTTCACCTTGGTCCCCGGCGCCAGGCGCAGCTCGTAGCGGGAGACGTGCGGGCCGCTGACGATGCCGACTATCCGGGCCTCGACCCCGAAATGGCCCAGCGTCTCGACCAGCTTGCGCCCCACGGCGTCGTGGTCGCGGGTGTCCGGGCCGGGGTCCTTGCGCCCCTTCTCGAGCGCGTTTGTCGGCGGCAGCTTGTAGTTGATCTCCTCCGAGGTGGTGACGCCCCGCTTCTGCCCCATCGGGGTCGTCTGCACGCCTTCCTCCTCTCCGACCGCGACCGCTTCGGTCGGCGCCTCGTGCTCCTGCGCGCCGGGTGATTCGGATTCGAGCTCGTGAAGCTCCGCGTCGAAGTCCTCCGTGACCGCGTCGTGATCGGGATCGTCGGCGGCTCCCGCATCGTCGAGCATGGCGACGGTAGGCGCGATCGCGTCCTCGTCGGGATAGGCGTCCATGACGTCGGTCTCGTCCGCCGTGCCCCCGAAGCCGCCCTCCTCCCAGGGGCGGCGCGAGGCCGCGACGCTGCGGGCGATCTCACCGGTGCCCTGGCCGGCCCGTCGCAGGGCGCGACCGCCGGCGCCGATCACGGCCGCGATCGACGTCCCGGTGAGCAGCAGGACGCCGGCGGCGACGAGCAGCGCCGCGACGATGTGAGCGCCGATCCGCTGGAACAGCGTCGATGTCGCCCAGTAGAGCGATTCGCCGACGATCCCGCCGTGATGCGGGAACCAGCTTGAGTCGAAGCTCTCCGGACGCGGCGGGCGGTCGGGGCCGAGCCCGGCGGTCTGGGCGGCGAAGGCGAGCAGCAGCCCCGCCAGCAGGCAGATCCCGCCGGTCCGAAGTGGCTTGATCGCCGGCAGGAAGGGCTTCAGGATCAGCGCTGCGCCGGAGGCCAGCAGCGCCACCGGTATCAGGTAGGCGACCTTGCCGAAGACGAAGCTGAGGCCCTGGTTGGCGGCCGACCCGACCCGGCCGCCGTCCCAGCCGAGCCAGAGGACCATCGCCAGGTAGATCCCCGCCGCGATCAGCGTGAGCCCGGCGACGTCGAGGTGGCGCTGCTCGAGCCTCGCCCGAGCCATCGAGCGGCGCCGGGGTGCCGGCTTGCGCCGGGTCGCGGGCTTGCTTCGCTTGCGCGCCGCCCCCCGGCGCGCAGGAGCGGAACGGCTCTTCTGCCGCACGAACATGCAGAACCCATTCGACGCCCACTCCGACAGCCCTGCGCACGGCAGTGCCTGGCGTTTGCCGAATAAATTGACCCTAAAGGTGGCTTGTGGCGCCATGCCCGGGGCTAACATCGGGGGATGGGCACCGACGCCGAGATACCCGGAGGCAGGGTCCTCGTGGTCGAGGACGACGTCGAGATCACCGACGTCCTGAGGCGCTCGCTGCGCAACGAGGGCTACGACGTGCGTACCGCCGGCGACGGCGTCGAGGCGCTCGACGTCGCCGGGGACTTCATCCCCGACATCGTGGTGCTCGACCTCGGCCTCCCACGCCTCGACGGGGTCGAGGTTTGCCGCAGGCTGCGGGCCGAGGGGGATGTCCCGATCCTGGTGCTGACCGCCCGCGCCGAGACCGAGGACCGGGTCAAAGGCCTCGACAGCGGCGCCGACGACTACCTGGTCAAGCCCTTCGAGCGACGCGAGCTGCTGGCCCGGATCCGGGCGCTGCTGCGCCGCCGCCCACCCCGGGGAAGCGCTTCGCTCTCCGTCGCCGACCTGAGGCTCAACCCGGATACCCGCGAGGTCGTCCGGGGGGAGCGCAGCATCGAGCTGACCAACCGCGAGTTCGAGCTGCTCGAGTACCTGATGCGCAATCACCGCCTGGTGGTCTCCCGCGAGCGCCTCCTCGACGAGGTCTGGGGATATGACCCGATGGCCGCGACCAACACGATCGACGTCTTCATCTCCAACCTGCGACGCAAGCTCGAGGCCGGGGGCGAGCCTCGCCTCCTCCACACGAAGCGCGGCGCCGGTTACGTGCTCAAGGACTAGCCGTGAACCCGGAAGAGAGCGAGGGCAGCCGGGGGAAGCGGCGCCTGTTTCGCCCGGGATCGTGGCCTGTCCGCTGGCGCCTGGCGCTCGCCTCGGCAGGCCTCACCATGGGCATCCTGCTGGTCTTCGGCGCGGTGATCGGGCACTTCGCCGGCGAGAGGATCCACGACGACTTCAACCGGGAGCTGAAGGGCGCCGTGCGGACGCTCGCCGCCGACGTCCGGATCAGCGAGCAGCCCACCGGCTCCTACCTCACCCAAAGCCCCAACCTAGAGGATTACGTCCGCTCCAACGGCGCCACCGCTTGGATCTTCGACTCGCAGCGCCAGGTCGTCAATGAAAGCCCCCACGCGGTCTACCTCGGCCCTCCCAAGGTCGGGATCGAGAACCACGGATCGATGCGGGTCGCGACGGCAGCCCTGGTGGGGCCCTCCGGGCGGATCGCCGGGTACGTCCAGTACGCGCGCAGCCGCGAGGATGTCGAGTCGACGATCGAGCGGCTGTGGCTGTTCATCGCCGCCGGGGTGCTCGGCGGGACGCTGCTCGCCAGCCTCGCCGGCCTGGCGATCGCCGACCGCGCGATGCGGCCGATCGTTTCGCTGACGGCGACCGCCCGGGAGATCGCCGCGACGCGCGATCCCTCCCGCCGGATGCCCGAGCCCAAGGCGGAGGACGAGGTCGGCGAGCTGGCGCGAACGCTGGAGCAGATGCTCCGCTCGCTGGACTCCGCCCGCGAGGAGCGCGAGCAGGCGATGCGCCAGCAGCGGGAGTTCGTCGCCGACGCCTCGCACGAGCTGCGCACCCCGTTGACCAGCGTGCTCGCCAACCTTGAGCTTCTCCAGTCTTCGCTGGAGCAGCCCGAGCACAGCGAGGATCGGGAGATGGTCGACTCGGCGCTGCGCTCCTCGCGGCGGATGAGCAGGCTGGTGGCCGACCTGCTGCTGCTCGCCAGGGCCGACGCGGGGCGCAGGAGCGAGCGGCGCCTCTGCGATCTGGCGGAGATCGCCGGCCACGCCGCCGCCGAGGTCGCCCCGGTCAGTGGCGGGCACCACCTGAGCATCGACAACGGCCGGTCGATCGCGGTGAAGGGAAACCCGGACGAGCTGCACCGGCTCGTCCTCAACCTTCTCGACAACGCCGTCCGCCACACCCCCGCCGGCTCCCGCATCGAGCTCAGCCTTGGCGTCGACGAGGGGTCGGGGATGGCCTGGATCGAGGTTTCCGACGATGGGCCCGGGATCCCCCCAGAGGTCCGCGAGCAGGTCTTCGACCGCTTCGTACGCGGCAGCGGGCCCGCCGACACCGCAGCCGGCGCCGGGACCGGCCTGGGGCTGGCGATAGTCCGTGCCGTGACCGCCTCCCATGGCGGCGAGGTCGAGCTTCTCGAGTCGCCTCGGGGAGGGGCTCGGTTCGTGGTCCGATTGCCCCTCGCAAAGACTTCAGAATCCGTTACCCCATCTTTAGGGGCGCTTTAGAGCGCCGCCATAACTTCCCCCGCGGACGAGACACAAGGTCCGCCGGGGTTCTCCCCCAAAATTGCTCCGGCGGATCTCCTTCGACCTCGTGTCGAAGCAGCCGCCGGGCTCCCCCCTCCCTAGAGCCCGGCGGCTTTACTTTTGGAATAACTGCGCCGCACGTCCTCCGCTCCCGCGAGGCCCGACACTCAGAGTCAAATGATGCTGTCGGGCCTCGCTCCCGCGTCCGGGCGTGCGGCGGCTAACGGCAGAACGAGAATTGCCTGCCAGAAAGCGGCCCCCGGACGCGGAAGCCCGATCGTGAGGCTTCCGGTGATGGTGGGCGCGATCGGGCTGGAGCGGAGGAGGCCGCGCAGTTGTTCCTCAGACCTCGACCACGACCGGCAGCACCATCGGCCGGCGCTTCAGCCGCTTGTAGACGAAGGAGGCGACGTCGTCATGGAGGTCCTCCTGGATCAGCTGCAGCTCGCGGGTCCCGGCCTTCGCGGCGTCCTCGAGCGAGTCCTCGACCACGTCGCGAAGCTGATCGGCGAACCCCTCCTCCTCGTCGACGAAGGGAACCCCCCGGAAGATCACCTCGGGGTCGGCGACCACCTCGCCGTTGTCGGATGAGATCGTCGCGACCACGATGAAGATCCCGTCGGCGGAGATCTCGCGGCGGTCGCGCAGCGCAACGTCGTCGGGCTCGCCGATGTCGACCCCGTCGACGAACATCACCCCGGAGTGGATGTCCTCGCCGAAGCGGGCTCCCCGATCGCCGATCTCGAGCGGCAACCCGTTGCCGCCGCGGAACACGTTCGCGGCCGGGACCCCCACAGACTCCGCCAGCTCGGAATGCAGCCGCAGGCGCTTGTGGTCGCCGTGGATCGGGAGGACGAACCGCGGCCGGGTCAGGTTGAGCATCAGCTTCAGCTCCTCCTGCCAGCCGTGCCCGGAGGCGTGGATAGGGGCGTCCTGCGCGGTGACCACGCTGGCGCCGATCTCGTAGATGTGGTCGATC
The DNA here is from genome assembly GCA_963720735.1 of uncultured Actinomycetes bacterium. Classification (GTDB taxonomy): domain Bacteria; phylum Actinomycetota; class Thermoleophilia; order Solirubrobacterales; family 70-9; genus JBBRHQ01. Next base: position 118,604 of record CAVRGL010000008.1, on the reverse strand, counting down.
GTCTCGTTCACGGCGCGCTCGTTGCCGGGGATCGGCGTCGCCGAGAAGACCACCGTGTCGCCGGAGTGGAGCTCGACGTCGCGGTGATCGTTGTTGGCCATCCTGCGCAGCGCCGAGAGCGGCTCCCCCTGGCTCCCGGTGGAGATCACGACCACCTTCTCGTCGGGGAAGTCCTCGATCTCCTTCGGCTGGATGAACAGGCCGGACGGCGCCTCGGCCATCCCGAGGTTGGAGGCGATGTTGAAGTTCTTGCGCATCGAGCGCCCGACCAGCGCCACCCGCCGCTCGAGGGTGACGGCGGCGTCGATCACCTGCTGGACGCGGTGGATGTTGGAGGCGAAGGAGGTGACGATGATCCGCCCCGAGCAGCGCGAGAAGGTGTCGAGCAGGGCGGGCCCGACGCTCGATTCCGACGGCGCCACCCCGGGCCGGTCGGCGTTGGTCGAGTCGCCGCAGAGCAGCGTCAGGCCCTCGCGCCCCAGCTCGGCGAGCCGCGAGACGTCGGCGGGCCGGCCGTCCACCGGGGTCTGGTCGAACTTGTAGTCGCCGGTGATCAGCACCGAACCCGCCTCCGTCCTGAGCAGCGCAGCGCGCATGTCGGGGATCGAATGCGAGAGATGGATCAGCTCCAGCTCGAAGGGCCCAAGGGGGACCCTCTCCCCCGCCTCCAGCTCCTGCAGTGGCGCCTCGCCGAGCTTGTGCTCGTCGAGCTTCGAGCGGACCAGGCCGATCGTCAGCAGGCCGCCGTAGATCACCGGGGGCATGCCGATCTCCCGCAGCACGTAGGGGAGCGCCCCGACATGATCCTCGTGCCCGTGGGTGAGGACGATCGCCTCGATGTCTGCGGCCCGCTCGCGCAGATAGGAGAAGTCGGGCAGAACCAGGTCGATGCCGAGCATCTCGGCCGTCGGGAACATCAGTCCGGTGTCGACCACGACGATTCGGCCATCGTGCTCGACGACGGTCATGTTCTTGCCTATCTCCCCCAGCCCTCCGAGGGGGAGGACCCGCAGCGTGGCCGCCACGCAGCCCTAGCCCGCCGCCGCCAGCAAGCCGGCTCCTTCGAGGGCGGTGCGGATCACCTCTCGCTGTTCGGCGTCCGCGGGGACCATCGGCAGGCGCATCCTGCCGGAGTCGAGTCCGAGCATCTCCAGCGCCGCCTTCAGGGGGATCGGGTTGCTGGTCACGGCGAGCGCCTCCAGCACCAGTCGGAGCTCGGCCTCGATCGCCTGCGCCCTCTCCGTCTCCCCGGCCTGCGCCGCCTCCCAGATCTCCCGCATCTGCGGCCCGACCAGATGGGAGGCGACGAGGATCCCTCCGATGCCCCCCAGCTCCAGGGTCTTCAGGAAGACGTCGTCGTTGCCGGCGAGGACTCCCAGCCCCGGAATCGGCTGCAGATCCTCGTTGTTCGCCTGCTTGACCGCGACGACGTTCTCGATCCCCGCCAGCTCTCCGAGAAGCTCGGGGCCGATGTTGACGACGACTCGCGAGGGGATGTTGTAGAGGACGATCGGCAGCTCGGGCGCCGCGCCGGCGACCGCGGTGAAGTGGGCCGCGAGGCCAGCCCGGTTCGGCTTGTTGTAGTAGGGCGTCACCACCAGGGCGCCGTGCGCCCCGGCCTCGGCGGCAGCACGGGTCAGCTCGACCGCGTGCGCGGTGTCGTTCGAGCCGGTGCCGCAGATGACCGTCGCCTCGGCGCCGATCTCCTCGAGAACCGCGGCGAGCAGCAACAGCTTCTCGGAGTCGCTCAGGGTCGGCGATTCGCCGGTCGTGCCGGCGACGACCACGCCGTGGGAGCCGTGCTCGACCAGGTGCCGTGCCAGGCGCCGGGCAGCGCCCTCGTCGACGCCTCCGCCGGCATCAAAGGGCGTCGCCATCGCCGTGATCACACCGCGGATCTCGTGCATCGCGCTCAGACTAGCGCTCGCTCAGGCCGCGAACACGCCCGGGCTCCAGGCGGCCCAGGGCCTCGCCTGCTCGAGCTGGGCGGCGACCCGGATCAGAAGGTCCTCGCAGCCGAAGGGCGCAGCCAGCTGGACGCCGATCGGCAGGCCCTCCTCACTGACGCATAGGGGGAGCGAGACCGCCGGCTGTCCGGTGACGTTGAAGACGCCGACGAAGGCGCACGTCCTAACCGCCCGGTGGATCGCCGAGAGCGGCTCAGGGCCAGAATCGTCGAAGCTGCCGAGCGGCGGCGGCGGCTCGCCCAGCGTCGGGGAGAGCAGGAGGTCGACGCCGCCCTGGTGGACCCCGGCGATCATCCGTGACATCGCCTGGTGGGAGGCGACCGCCTCGAGGTACTCGCCGGCGCTGTGCCTCCGGCCCTTCTCCGCCAACGCCCAGGTCAGCGGCTCGACGTCCTCGGCGGTGATCTCGGCCCCGCCAATCGTGCCTAGCTGCATCAGCGTCGCCGCCTGGCCGGCGGACCAACGCACGAGGAAGGACTCGATCAGGTCGAAGGATTCCAGCCCGGCGAGGCTCACCTCCTCGACCGTGTGGCCCAGCGACTCCAGCAGGGCCGCCGCCTCACGCGCCGCCGCGACCACGGCGGGATCGGGCTCCTCGGCGACGATCGGATCCGTAACGAGACCGATCCTCAACGCCCCTGGATCGGCGGTCAGCTCCTCCAGGTAAGGGCGGGCGGGGGGCGGAGCGACGTAGGGGTCTCCGGGAGCAGGCCCATGGACTGCGTCGAGGATCGCCGCTGTGTCGCGCACCGACCTCGAGACCACCAGCTCGGCGGTCAGCCCCGACATGTTGTCGCCGATCAGCGGCCCCTCCGAGGTCCGCTGGCGGGTCGGCTTCAGCCCGACCAGCCCGCACTCGCTGGCCGGTACCCGGATCGACCCGCCACCGTCGTTGGCGTGGGCCACCGGGACCATCCCCGAGGCGACCGCTGCCGCCGACCCGCCGCTGGAGCCCCCGCTGGAGCGTCCCGTGTCCCAGGGATTCCGGGTCGGGCCGTAGGCCTGCGGCTCGGTCGTGGGAAGTATCCCCAGCTCGGGAGTGTTGGTCTTGCCGATCGTCACGAAGCCCGCATCACGGAAGCGCTGCCCAAGATAGGTGTCGACCGGGATCCGGAAGTCGCGGTCCTTCAGGTATCGCATCCCGAGATGGAACGGCTGCCCGGCGAGGGCGGCGCCGAGGTCCTTCAACATGAAGGGGACGCCGCGGAAGGGGCCGTCGGGCAGATCGCCCTCCGCCGCCTCGCGGGCCTCGTCGAAGAGCGGGTGGATCACAGCGTTCAGCTCGGGGTTGAGCGCCTCGGTCCGTGCGATCGCCGCCTCGACCAACTCCAGCGGGCTGGCCTCGCCGCTGCGGACCATCTCAGCCTGGGCGGTCGCGTCGAGCCTTGCGAGATCGCCGCTCACAGCAGCCGCTCCAGGCCGACTGTGAAGCGGTCCGGGAGCTCCCCGACCCTGCGCACGGCGAGCAGCACGCCGGGCATGAAGGAGCGGCGGTCGATCGAGTCGTGGCGGATCGTCAGGGTCTGGCCCTCGCCGCCGAAGATCACCTCCTGGTGGGCGACAAGCCCCGGCAGGCGGACCGAGTGAAGCGGCTCGTGGACCCTCCCCCCCGCCTCGGCGATCAGCTCCGCGGTCCGCTTCGCGGTGCCCGAGGGAGCGTCGAGCTTGCGGTCGTGGTGGAGCTCGACGATCTCGCACTCGGGCATGTGGGCGGCGACCAGCTGTGACGCCTGCATCATCAGCACCGCGCCGATCGCAAAGTTGGGGGCGACGAAGCAGTTCGCCCCACCGCCGGAGCCCTCGACCGCCGCCCGCAGCGCGTCGAGGTCGAAGCCGGTCGTCCCGACGACCGCGTGTACCCCGGCCTCGAGGCAGGTGGCGGCATTCAGCGGCGCTGTCTCGGGGGTGCTGAAATCGACGACCACGTCGGCGCCGGCGAGCTGATCGGCAAGCGCCGCGTCGAGGGCGGGATCGGCCCGGCCGGCGAGCTCCATGTCCTCGGCGCCGGAGACGGCTTCGCAGACCGCCTCGCCCATCCGGCCCGCAGCGCCGGAGACGGCTACCCGCATCCGCTCACGCCGCGACCAGGCTCTCGCTGACGCTGGGCGCCGCCTCGCGGAACAGCTTCTCGTCGCCTCCCACAGCGGCGGCCGAGAGCCGCTCGCCGGCGTAGATCTCCTGCGCGAGCTCGGTCAGGTCGGCGACCGTCACCTCGTCCACCTTCTCGATCATCTGGTCGAGGGTGAGGACCGGCAGGTCGAACAAGGTGGCGCGGGCGATCCGCGACATCCGCGCCGCGGTCGACTCCGAGGAGAGCACGAGGCGGCCCTTGACGTGCTCCTTGGCACGCGCCAGTTCCTCGTCGGAGACCGGCTCGCCGCGCAGCCGCTCGAGCTCGGATCCGATGATCGCGCAGGCCTCCTCGACATTCTCCCCACGGGTGCCGACGTAGGTGGCGGCAAGGCCCGAGTCGGTGTACTGCTCGTTGTAGGAGCCGACCGCGTAGGCGAGGCCGCGCTTCTCCCGCACCTCGCGGAAGAGCCGCGAGGAGGTCGAGCCACCGAAGATCGAGTCGAGCACCGCGAGGCCGAAGCGGCGATCGTCGGCCCGGGTGATGCCCGGCGCGCCGAAGCAGATGTGGTACTGCTCGGTGTCCTTCTCGAAGAAGCAGAGCCGTCCGGCGGGCTCGATCCCGGACCCTCCTCCCTCCTCCGCCGAGCCCGAGGCCGGCTCCACCAGGCGCGCGGCAAGCTCGGTGATCCGCTCGTGCTCGAGGTGCCCGGCAGCGGCCACAACGATGTTCTCGCCGATGTAGCGATCGCCGTGATACGCGTCGATCTCCGGGATCGGGATCGAGGCGATCACCTCCGCCTCACCGAGCACCCGCCGCCCCAATGGGTGGTCGCCGAACACGGCCTCGGCGAGGTAGTCGTGGACCCGGTCCTGCGGCTCGTCCTCGTACATCGCAATCTCCTCGAGCACGACGTCGCGCTCGGAGTCGATGTCGGGGTAGGTGGGCGCGAGCAGCATCTCGGCCAGCAGGTCGAAGACCTCCTCGGTGTGCTCGTCGAGAAACCGGGCGTGCAGGTGGGTCGTCTCCTTGCCCGTCGCGGCGTTGACCGAGGCGCCGAGGCCGTCGAAGTGCTCGGAGATCTCGATCGCCGAGTAGCGCTTCGTCCCCTTGAACAGCAGGTGCTCGAGGAAGTGCGAAAGGCCGAACTGCCCGGGGCGCTCGTTGCGCGAGCCGGTTCGCACCCAGAGCCCGAGCGCCACGGAGCGGACCGAAGGGACCTCCTCGGTCACGACCCGGACGCCCGAGCCCAGGGAGCTCAGCTGATGCTCAGCGCTCAACCGGCGCTCGCGATCAGCCGCGGCGCTCGCGACCGCCGTCCCGGCCGCGTCTGCCTTCGCGACCGCCGCGGCCACCGTCCCGGCCCCCGCGGCGACCGCCTCCGCCCCGAGGCCCGGGGTCACCGGTGCCAACCGTGGCGAGCTCCTCCGGGGACTTGTCCTTGACCGAGGGATCCTCGGAGAGCCGCAGGCCGATGCGGCCGCGCTCCTTGTCCACCTCGACCACGGTGACGTCTATCACGTCGCCTGACTTGAGCACGTCGTCGACCGTGTCGACCCGCTCGCCCGGCTTCACGTTGGAGATGTGAAGCAGGCCGTCGGTGCCCTTGACCAGCTCGACGAAGGCGCCGAAGGTGGTCGTCTTGACCACCTTCGCCCCGGTGTACTTGTCGCCGACCTCGGCCTCCTTGGTCATCGACTCGATCCGGGCGATGCATGCCTCGACCATGTCGCCGGTCGGCGCGTACACCCGCACCGTGCCGTCGTCCTCGACGTCGATCTCCGCCTCGAACTCCTCGCAGAGGGCGCGGATCGTCTCCCCGCCCTTGCCGATCACCGCGCCGATCTTCTCCGGGTCGATCTTGATCGCCTCGATCCGTGGCGCGTACTGCGAGAGCTTCTCGCGCGGGCCGTCGATCGCCTCGGCCATCTTCCCGAGGATGAACAGGCGACCCTCCTTGGCCTGGCCGAGCGCATCCCTCAGGATTTCAAACGTGACGCCAGTGATCTTGATGTCCATCTGCAGGGCGGTGATCCCGTCGGCCGTCCCGGCGACCTTGAAGTCCATGTCGCCGAGATGGTCCTCGACGCCGGCGATGTCGGTGAGGACGATGTAGTCGTCCCCCTCCTTGATCAGCCCCATGGCGACGCCCGCAACCGGGGCGCTGACCGGGACGCCGGCCGCCTGCAGCGCCATCGACGAGGCGCAGACCGACCCCATCGAGGACGAGCCGTTGGACTCGAGCGTCTCGGATACCACCCGCAGCACGTAGGGGAACTCCTCCTCGCCCGGGATCGTCGCCGCCAGGGCGCGCTCGGCGAGTGCGCCGTGGCCGATGTCGCGGCGCTTCGGGCCGCGCATGAACCCGGCCTCCCCGACCGAGAAGGGCGGGAAGTTGTAGTGGTGCCAGAATCGCTTCGTGGTCTGCAGCCCGAGGGTGTCGAGGCGCATGTCCATGCGCGTCGTCCCGAGCGCGACGTTGGAGAGGATCTGGGTCTCGCCGCGGGTGAACAGCGCCGAGCCGTGCACGCGCGGGGCGACGTCGACCTCGCACTCGATCGGGCGGATCTCGTCCTGGGCACGGCCGTCGGGTCGCTTCTTGTCGACCGCGATCCGCTTGCGGATGATCTCCTTCTCGAGCTTGGCGAAGGCAGCCGAGACCTCCTCCCGGCGCTCCTCGTCGACCTCGCCGCCCTCGCCGGCCGGGGCGTAATGCTCCTCGACCTCCTGCGAGACGGCGGCGGCTGCGTCCTGGCGTTCCAGCTTGCCCTGGATCGAGGTCGCCTCGTCGATCTTGGCGCCATGGGAGGCGTGGATCTGCTCGGCCAGCCCCTCGTCGACCTCGGCTGCTGCGACCTCGAGCTTCTCCTTGCCAGCCTTCTGGCGGAGCTCCTCGATCGCCGCGCAGATCTTGCGGATCTCGGTGTGGGCGATGTCGAGAGCGTCGAGGATCTCGGCCTCGGTGACGCCGTTGGCGCCCGCCTCGACCATCAGGATCGCCTCATCGGTGCCGGCGACGATCAGGTCGAGCTCGAGCTCGTCGTGGGTCTCCTCCTCGGGGTTGACGACGAAGTCGCCCTCGTGCTTGCCGACCCGCACGGCGCCGACATGGGCGGCGACCGGGATCTCCGAGATCGCAAGCGACGCCGAGGCGCCGTTCATCGCGAGGATGTCGTAGGGATGGAAGTGGTCGACCGAGAGGGGTGTCGCGACCAGCTGGGTCTCGTAGTGCCAGCCCTTCGGGAAGAGCGGTCGGATCGGCCGATCGATCATCCGCGCGGTCAGTGTCGCCTTCTCGCCTGAGCGTCCCTCGCGGCGGAAGAAGGAGCCGGGGATCTTCCCCGCGGCGTACATCCGCTCCTCGACGTCGACGGTGAGTGGCAGGAAGTCGACCTCGCGCAGGTTCCCCATAGTCGCCGTCGAGAGGACCATGGTGTCCCCACTGCGCACGACGACGGCTCCGCTCGCCTGCTTGGCGAGCTTGCCGGTCTCGAGGGAAATCTGGCTTTCGCCGACATCCACCGAGACGCGGCTGATGTCAAACATGCTCATGTAGTTGTTACCTCCGGCCGCCCGGTTGGCGGCCAATCTGTTTTAAGAACTCTCGTTCTCTGTCGCCGTCAAGGGTACAGGCTGACCGGTCGGCCGTCGCTGAACAGCGCGGGGGTGCCGGCCACCCCGGCGCGGATCCCGGAGCGGAAATCCCGCTCCACCCGCTCCGAGACCCGCTCGGAGCGGCGGTCGGCATTGAAGCGATCGAGGTCCAGGCCCAGTCCGCTGACCCGCTCCCAGAGATGGGGATCATCGACGTGGCCGCGGTCCGCGTAGAGCGAATCGACCATCTCGAAGAAGGCGCCCTGAAGCCCGGCCGCCTCCGCGGCCGCGTGCAGGGCGGGTGAGCGCGCATGCTTGCTGGCGACGGGGAAGTGGCGGAAGACGACCCGCCGTCCCATCTGCCCGATCCGCTCCCAGCTCGCGGCGCAGTGCGGGCAGGCGAGGTCGGCGTAGACGATCAGCTCCCCTCCCGCGCCGCGGACGTGGTCATCGGCGCCCAGCGGGGGAACCGTGGCGCTGGTCAGCTCGGTCATCGGCGGCCCCGGCTGCTCACCGCGGGGGCTCAGGAAAGGGCGTCGAAGATCAGGTTGGCGCCGGGGATCTCGAGCGGCGAAGGGGATTCGTGGACCCACTCGACGACGCCGTCGGCGTCGATCAGCACCAGGGTCCTCTTGCTGTGCCCGGCGCCGTCGTAGTAGGCGTCGTAGGCCCTCGAGACCTCCCCCTTCGGCTCGAAGTCGGCGAGCAGGGGAAACTCGATCCCGAGCTTCTCCTGGAAGGCCTTGTGCGCGTAGGGGTGATCGACGCTGACGCCGACCAGGGTCGCGCCCTTCTCGGCGATCTCCGGCTCGACCTCCTGGTAGACGGAGAGCTGGTCGGTGCAGACCGGGCTGAAATCCAGCGGGTAGAAGGCCAGGAGAAGCTTGCCGCCGCCAAAGTCGGCAAGCGAGACCTTGTTGCCATCTTGATCCGAGAGGGTGAAGTCCGGCGCCGGCTGCCCGGCCGCGATCACTTGCGCAGGCCCAGCTCGGCGACCAGGGCGCGGTAGCGCTCCAGGTCGTCGCGCTCTAGGTAGCGGAGCAGGCGACGGCGCTTGCCGACCAGCATCAGCAGACCTCGGCGGGAGTGATGGTCCTTGCTGTGGTCGCGCAGATGGCCGGTGAGATCATTGATCCGCTCGGTGAGCAGGGCGATCTGCACCTCGGCGGAGCCGGTGTCGCCGTCGGAGCGTCCGTACTTGCCGATCAGCTCGGCTTTCTTCTCACTGGTCAGGCTCATCGAAAAAATCGCCGCGGCACCCGTCCGGCGGGATTCACGGCTGTTGGAAGCTAGCACAGCGGGTTTTGGCTTCCTCGACGTCCTCCTTCATCTGCTCCACCAGGTCCTCGACGCTCGGGAAGCGCTTCTCCCCCCGCAGGCGGGCGACGAAGGCGACTCGCAGGTTCTCGCCGTAGAGGTCCTCGTTGCGATCGATCAGATAGCTCTCGATCAGCACGCCCCGGCCGCTCTCGAAGGTCGGGCGGACGCCGATGTTGACCGCCGCCGGAAAGCCGTTGGCGAAGGCCGCGTAGACGCCGTGGCCGGGTATCAGCAGCCGGTCGTCGGGCACCAGGTTGGCCGTGGGAAAACCCAGCTCGCGGCCGCGCTGATCGCCGCTCACCACCACCCCCTCGAACATGAACGGCGCCCCCAGGCAGCGCTGCGCGGCCTCGACGTCCCCGGCCGCGATCAGCGCCCTGATCCTGGTCGATGAGACCGTCTCGCCGTCGATCTCGACCAGCGGCACGACCCTGGTCGTGAACTCGGGGCGGGCAGCGAGCATCTCGGGGTCGCCCCTGGCCTTGGCGCCGAAGCGGAAGTTCTCGCCAACCGAGACGCTTTGCGCGCCGAGCCGCGAGATCAGCACGTCCTCGATGAAGCTCTCGGCGCTGCGGTGGGCGAACTCCTCGTCGAAGGGGATCACGACCAGCTCCCCCACCCCGAGGCCGTCGATCAGGTCCCGCTTCACCCCGAACGAGGTGATCAGCTTGGGCAGGGCCGCTGGGTGCAGGATCTCGAGCGGATGGGGCTCGAAGGTGAGCACGGTGTCAGCCCCCTCGATCACCGCCTGGTGGCCGATGTGGACTCCGTCGAAGGTCCCGATCGCGACCTGCCGAGGACGCCTCTCGACCTCGGGAAGCCGGGTCACCTTGATGCTCATCCGAGCACCACCTCGGGCCTCAGCGTGTCGGCGTCAGCTCTCGCCACGGCCAACAGCTTGCCAGCAAAGGTCAGAGCGACGGGCCCCACGGAGGGCTCGCCGGTCTTTCCCGCGAGCGTGATCGCCCTCCCGTGCGAGATCGCCTCGGCTTCCCTCGCCTCGAGGCGCCGCTGCGTCAGGAAGGACAGCGCCTGCGCCGGCTCCAGCGTCTCGCCGGCCCGCTCAATCCGGTGGGGGCCGATCGCCGTCCTTCGCAGCCGCTCGCAGTAGGCGTCCTCGAGCGACTCGATCAGGGTGCGGATGTAGGTCCCCGAGGAGCATTCGATCTCGAACGCCGCGCGGCCCTCGGCGCTCTCGATCAGCTCAGCCCGGTGGACCTCCACCTCGCGCTCGGGCCGCTCGACCTCCTCTCCCCGGTGCGCCTTGCGGTAGAGCCGCTCGCCGCCGACCCGCACTGCGGAGGTCATCGGAACCCGCTGCCGGACCCTGCCGGTGGGCAACGCGAGGCTGCCTGGGATGCGGCCGGTCTCGGTCAGCTCTCCGTCCGGATCGCCGGTGCTCGAGCGCCATCCGAGCCTGGCGGTGACGAGGTAGGTCTTGGGAAGGGCGAGCAGGTAGCGCTGGAGCCGCGTCGCGCGCCCCAGCAGCACGAGCAGGAGCCCGGTGGCGAACGGGTCGAGGGTGCCGGCGTGGCCCGCCTTCACCCCGCGCTCCCTTCGCACCCGTGCGACGACCTCATGCGAGGTCACCCCGGCGGGCTTGTCGATCAGCAGGACGCCGGTCTCGGCCTCTCCGGCGGCCATCGGCCTCAGCCGGAGAGCTGCCGGCCGACCTCGTCGCAGATGAACTCGATCAGCTCCTCCAGCCCGGTGTCGGTGGAGAAGCCGGCGGCCCGCACGTGACCGCCGCCGCCGCGCTTGCGGGCGATCGCCGAGACGTCGACCGCGCCGTCGCTGGAGCGCAGGCTGACCTTGTGGGCGGCGCGCCCGCGGCTGCCGAGGTCGCGGATCACCGCAGCAACCTTCGCCCCCTCGACCGAGCGCAGGTGGTCGATGATCCCCTCGGTCATCGCCTCATCGGCACCGGTTGCCTCGTAGTCCTCGGTGGTGATCGCGGTCGTCACCAGCCGTCCGTCGCAATGGCGCTCGATCCCCTCCAGCGCCCTCGCGACCAGGCGGAGCTTTTCCAGCGGGACGTGCTCGTAGAGGCGGCGGTAGGTGTCGTCGACATCGACGCCCGCCTCGATCAGCGCAGCGGCGACCCGGTGGGTGCGGGCGTCGGTGTTCTCGTACATGAACTTGCCGGTGTCGGTGACGACGCCGACGTAGAGGGCCGAGGCGATCGGCGGGGTGATCTCGGCGCCGAGCAGGACCGCGAGGTCGTAGACGATCTCGGCGGTGCAGGAGGCCTCGACATCGACCAGGTTGATGTCGCCGAAGCGCGTGTTGTCGTGATGATGGTCGATGTTGATCAGCTGGTTGTCCCCATTGCGGAGGAAGTCGACCGGCATCCGGTCGATGTTCCCGCAGTCGAGGAAGACGATCGTGCGGTCGGCGACGTCGGCCGGCGGCTCGTGGAAGACCTCCTCCAGGGGCAGGAAGCGGTACTCGATCGGCAGCGGGAACTCCTTCGAGGCGAGGAACATCACCGAGTCCTTGCCCAGCTGCTTGAGCAGCTGATGCATTCCCAGCAGCGAGCCCAGGGCGTCGCCGTCGGGGCCTTCGTGGGTGGTCAGCAGGAACCGCTGCCGGGCGCGCAGTGCCGCCGCGACCTGCTCGGAGGCCGGAGCGGCCACTCCGGCGACCTCGCTCACGATTCCTCGTCGAGCAGCCGGGTGATCCGCATGCCCCGCTCGATCGTGTCGTCGTAGCGGAAGCTCAGGGTCGGCGTGCGCTTCATCCTCGTCTCGGCCGCGATCCGCGACTGGATCACCCCATGGGAGGAGCGCAGCCCGGCCAGCGTCGCCTTGCGCTCGGACTCAGATCCGAGCACGCTGACGAACACCTTTGCGGTTCGGAGGTCTGGGCTGGTCTCTACTGAGGTCACGGTGACGAATCCGATCCTCGGGTCCTTGAGGTCGGTGCTGATCGCCGCGCCGACAACCTCACGGATCACCTCGTTGATGCGCCGCATGCGCGCCGCTGGCATCGCTGCGCGACTATAGCCAAAGGGACCCTCATAAAACGTAAACATCGCCTTTGGATTTTCCGCGCCGGCGCGGTGTTAGCGCCGGCACATGCATGTCAGGCGGCGAAGCCGCCGCAGATGATTCAGGCCCCCGCTATGCGGCGAGGTCGTCGAGGCTGAAGGTGCGCCGCTCGCTGGAGCAGCCCTCGGGGAAACGCGACTCGGCGAACCGCCGCAGCGCGTCGGCCCGGGCCTCGACCTCCGGGCCTCCCACCAGCGCGCAGAGAAGGGTCGAGCGCTGCCATTTCTCCTGGGCCTCGATCTCGGCCACCGAGGCGCCGAACCTCTGCCGCAGCTGGGCCTTGAGCGAGGCCAGCAGCTTCCTCTTGCCCTTCAGGTCGCCAATCTCCCCGAAGTGCAACCGGATCTCAACCAGACAGACAAACGCGGACACGACACGATTCTGGACGATCGCGGTCGCCCGAGGCGCTACTCGAGCGTCTGCTCCACCTGCTTGGTCCGGAACATCTCGAGCACGTCGCCCTCCTTGACGTCGGCATAGCCCTCGAGCACGATCCCGCACTCCTGGCCGTCCTCGACTTCGCGGACGTCGTCCTTGAATCGCCGCAGCGACCCGATCCGGCCGCTCCAGATGACCGTGCCGTCGCGGATCAGCCGCACGCTCGCGTCGCGGGTCACGGTGCCGTCGGTGACCACGCAGCCGGCGATCCGTCCCACCCTGGAGGCCTTGAAGGTCTGCTTCACCTCGGCCTCGCCGAGCGTCTCCTCGACCTCGACCGCCTCCAGCATGCCCTCCATCGCCGCTCTCAGGTCCTCGGTGATCTTGTAGATCACCGAGTAGGTGCGGACGTCGACGCCCTCGGACTCGGCCGCGCGGCGGGCGTCCGCGAGCGGCCTAACGTTGAAGCCGATGATGATCGCGTCGGAGGCAGAGGCGAGCATCACGTCGGACTCGTTGATCCCGCCCGTCTGGGCGTGGATCACGTTTATCGATACCTGCTCCTGCGGAACCTTGGCGAGCTCGTCCTGCAGCGCCTCGAGCGAGCCTGCGACGTCGGCCTTGAGCACGATGTTGAGTTCCTTGATCTCGCCCTCCTGGGCGCGGGCGAAGACCTCCTCGAGGCTGACCTTGCGGGCCTGGCGGCGGGCCAAGGCCTCGGTCTTCAGGCGGTTTGCCCGCTCCTGCGCCATCTGCCGCGCCCGGCGGTCGTTCTCGACGGCCTGGACGAACTCGCCCGCCTCGCAGACTCCGTCGAAGCCGAGCACCTCGACCGGCATCCCCGGCCCGGCCCGCTGCACGCGGTCACCGGTGAAGTCGTGCATCGCCCGCACCCTGCCCCACTGGGGCCCGGCGACCAGCGCGTCACCGACGTTCAGCGTGCCGCGCTGGACCAGGACGCTGACCACCGGGCCGCGCCCCGGGTCGAGCTGCGACTCGATCACCGTGCCAGACGCCGGAGCATCGGGGTTGGCACCCAGCTCCTCCAGATCGGAGACGAGAATGATCATGTCCAGCAGGTTGTCGAGGCCCTGGTGCGTCTTGGCCGAGACATCGACGAACACGGTGTCTCCCCCCCACTCCTCAGGGTTGAGACCGTCCGAGGCGAGCTCGGTGCGAACCCGATCGGGCTGCGCCCCCTCCTTGTCCACCTTGTTGACGGCGATCAGCATCGGGACGTCGGCGGCGCGAGCGTGGTCGATCGCCTCCTTGGTCTGCGGCATCACTCCGTCGTCGGCGGCGACCACGATCACCGCGACGTCGGTGACCTTCGCCCCGCGGGCCCGCATCGCCGTGAACGCCTCGTGGCCGGGAGTGTCGAGGAAGGTAATCGTCTTCTCGGAGTGATGGACCTGGTAGGCACCGATGTGCTGGGTGATGCCGCCGGCCTCGCCGGCGGCCACCTCGGTTTCGCGGATCGCATCGAGCAGCGATGTCTTTCCGTGATCGACGTGCCCCATGATCGTCACCACCGGGGGACGCTCGGTGAGCTCCTCCTCGGAGTCCTCGAACTCCGGCTGCTCGGGCTCCTCGTCGGCGGCCGTGACGATCTCGATCTTGCGGTCGTACTCGTCGGCGATCGCCTTCACCGACTCGTCGGTGAGCGTCTGGGTCAGCGTCGCCATCTCCCCCATCGTCATCAGCTTCTTGATCACCTCGGCGCTGCCGAGGCCGAGCAACTCGGCCACCTCGCGCACGGTCGCCCCCGATGGGACCTTGGTCGCCTCCGGCTCGGCGACCTCGACCGGACCGCGCGGCGGCTCCTCGAGCAGGGGCCGGCGGCGGCGCCCGCCACGACGCCTCGGGGGCCGCTGCGGGGGCGGCCCGCCCATCTGGTCGCGGCGTGCGGCCTGGGAGTCGATCACCACGCGGCGGCGCCGCTTCCCGGCGGCCGGCTTGGCGCCCTGCGGTTTGGCACCCGACGCGGTGCCGGCGGCCGGCTTCGCTGGGGGCGCCGCATCCCCCGCAGGCTTCGGCCCCGCCGGCTTCTCCTGCGGCGCCTGCTCGGCGGCCGGGGCGGCGGTCTCTCCGCCGTTGGCGGCCGCAAGCGCCTTCTTGGCGTCGGCCTCCTCGACGTTTGAGGCGGCCGCCTTGGCCTCGACCCCGACCGCCTTCAGCGCGGCCAGCAGCTCCTTGCTGGTTACGCCTTCCGCCTTGGCAATCTCATGGACCCGCTTCTTCGCCACCTACTTCTCCGCCTCCACCTGGGTTTCCACCGCCTCAGCCTCCCGCGAGTCGGAATTACCGCCCGACACGTCCTCAGCTGCGCTTCCGGGCGTGTCGGGGTTCGCGGCAGGCTCGGGCTCAGCTCCTTCGGGCTCAGGCTCGGGCTCAGCTGCTTCGGGCTCAGGCTCTTCCGGCGCCTCTGCCTCTTCGGCGAAGGCCGCTTCGGCCGGGCCTACTATCGCGGCCACTGCCGCTTCGTCCGCCTCGGGATCGGCGAGGGTGGCGATCTGCTCCTCGGATAGGTCGTTCAGCACCGCGACCTGTGACGTCTGGAAGCGGCCGAGCGCCTGGTGCGTGGCCAGGCCGCAGTAGGTCGTCCCGCCGACCGCGGCGTTCGGGCAGCGGCGGCCGTTGGAGAGCAGGGCCATGCAGCGCCCGTCGAACTCCTCCTCGCCCTCGTAGGTGATCTCCTCCTCCTCCTGGGCGAACTCGGACTCCGACTTGATGTCCACCCGCCAGCCCGTAAGGCGTGCGGCCAGGCGGGCGTTCTGACCGTCCCGGCCGATCGCCAGGGAGAGCTGGTCGTCGGGGACGATCACCGTCGCCTGCTTGTCCTCGTCGTCGACCAGCACCTCACGGACCCGGGCGGGCGAGAGCGCCTTGGCGACGAAGCGGGCGGGCTCCTCGTTGTGGGGGATGATGTCGATCTTCTCCCCGCGCAGCTCGGAGACCACCATCCGCACCCGCGACCCGCGCGGGCCGACGCAGGCACCGACCGGGTCGACGCCGTCGGCATGCGAGACGACGGCGATCTTCGAGCGATAGCCCGGCTCGCGGGCGACGCCGACGATCTCGACCAGCTTGTCGGCGATCTCCGGCACCTCGAGCTCGAACAGCTTCTTGATCAGCTCCGGATTTCGCCGCGAGACGACGATGCTCGGCCCCTTCATCGAATCGGAGACGTCGGTGATCACGGCCTTGACCCTCATCCCGTGGTCGTAGCGCTCGTTGTAGACCTGCTCTGACTTCGGCAGCAGGGCCTCGACGCGCTCCCGCAGCTGAACCAGCGTGTAGCGCTTGTCGGACTGCTGGATGATCCCCGTGATCAGCTCGCCGACCCGGTCCTGGTACTCGTCGTACATCATCGCCCGCTCCGCCTCGCGGATCCGCTGCAGGATCACCTGCTTCGCGGTCTGGGCCGCGATCCGGCCGAAGTCATCCGGGGTGACGTCGCGGGTGGAGATCTGATCCTCGTAGGGGGCGATCATCTCCGGGTCGAGCTCCGGCTCCTCGGGCTCGCGCATCTCGCCGGTCTCCGGGTCGATCTCCGGCTCCTCGACCTCCGCAGCCTCGGCCAGAAGCTTCTCCTCCAGCTCGGGGGGAAGGATCAGCTCGAAGACGCGGAAGTCCCCGGTCTCGTGATCGAGGTCGACCCTGGCGTACTTGGCCGCCCCCGGGGTCTTCTTGTAGGCCGAGAGCAGCGCGTCCTCGAGCGCGTCCATCAGCTTGTCGGCCGAGATGCCCTTCTCCTGCTCGAGCGCCTTGACGGCCTCGACGATCTCCTTGCTCACTGGCTGACTCCTTCCGCGATGTCGGGCACGAGGTTGGAGCGATGGATCCGCTCGTGCGGGATCGTCACATGGGCGCCGCCGTCGCCGAGCGCCACCCGCACGGCGTCCTCGTCGGCGGCCTCGATCGTGCCGGTGAAGTTGCGCCGCCCCTCGAGCGCCTCGCGGGTGCGGACGCGCACCCGGCGCCCCAGGTAGCGGCGAAAGTGCTCGGGCTTCGACAGGGGGCGCTCGGCCCCCGGCGAGGAGACCTCGAGCGAGTAGCTGACCAGAAGCTCGCTGAGCTGGGCCGTTGCCCGCTCGCAGAGCCCGAGATCCACCCCTACGGGGTGGTCGATGTAGATCCGCAGCGCCTCCGGTCCGCTCTTCTCGACCGCGATCAGCTCGATCGCCGGGTCGAGCTCGGCGAGGCGGCTGGAGATTGTTTCCTGGAGATCGCTCATCTGGTCCTCGTGGGGTGCCAATCCGGGGCGAAAAAAAAGTGGGCAAAGCCCACTTCTCGACACGGATTGATGCGTGGAAAAGCTTCGAAACTCAGCCCTGAGTATAGCCCCGTCGAGGTGTTTGGCCAAGCCCAGGCGCCGGCCTGGAATCACGTCAGGCGTCGAGCAGCAGGGTCACCGGACCGTCGTTGACGAGGTCGACGCTCATCCGGGCCCCGAAGACGCCGCGAGCCGCTCCCAGCGCCTCGCAGACGCGCTCGTACAGCGGCTCGGCGACCTCTGGCCTGGCCGCGGCGGTGTAGCTGGGGCGGTTGCCGCGGTCCGTCTCCGCGAGCAGCGTGAACTGGCTGACGCAGAGCACCTCACGTTCCCCCAGTGGGTCGTTCATCCGTCCCTCAGCGTCGTCGAAGATCCGCAGCTGGCGCAGCTTGGCTGCGAGGCGGTCGGCCTGCTCGGGGCCGTCGCCGTCAGCCACCCCGAGGAGGACGACCATCCCGGCGCCGATCTCAGCGATCAACCTGCCCTCGACCCCGACCGAGGCCCTGGAGACCCGCTGGACCAGCGCCCGCACCGGCCGGTCAGGCGCTGCGGGCGAGGCGCTCGCGGTAGATCCGGTAGTCGCGCCGCTCGGGGCGCAGGTTCGAGGCCAGGGCCAGGTGGTGGCGGGCGCGGCGCAGGTCCCCGGTGATGCTGAGGGCGCGTCCCAGGCAGAAGTGGGCATAGTCGTTCACCGGATGGGTCTCGAGCACCGCCTCGAACTCCGCCGCAGCCTCGTCGAACTGGCGATTGCGGAAGTAGGCGCGGCCGAGGGCTTCGCGCACGGAGCTCTTCTCCGGAGCCCGCCGGGCCGCCTCTGCGAGCGGCACCGTGGCGGCGCCGAAACTGCCGTCCTCGAGCAGCTCGACGCCGCGGCGCCAAAGCCGGTAGGTGGACTCCTCCTGGGTTACCTGATCTGCGATCTCGGCCATCCGGAAGAGTGTAGGGGCCCGGGTGCGAGGCTCAGGCGGATGAGGAGCGCCGGGAGCGCTCTCGAAGCGCCGCGACCCGGTCGAGGATCGCCTCGGCGATCGCCTCCTTGGTGTCGACCCCCAGCTCCAGCTCGGACTCGGGCTCGACCAGGGTTACTGCGTTCCTGGTGGACTCGAACCCGATCTCGGGATCCGAGACGTCGTTGAGGACGATCATGTCGGCGCCCTTGCGCGCCAGCTTCTCCCGGGCACGCGCCGCCCCGCCCTCACCGTGTTCGGCGGCAAAGCCGACGATCGTCTGCCCCTCCGCCCGCTTCGCTGCGAGCGAGGCGAGGATGTCGGCGGTCGGCTCGAGGCGGACGTCCAAGCCCTCTCCGGCCCGCCTGATCTTGCCCTCGGCGACCGCCTCGGGCCGGAAGTCGGCGGGCGCGGCGGCCATCAGCAGCAGGTGCGACCCGCCGAACTCATCGCTGACCGCGGCCTCGAGCTGGGACCCGGTGATCACGTCGATGCGGCGCACACCGGCAGGCTCGGCCAGATCGACGTTGGCGGCGATCAAGGTCACCTCGGCGCCTCGCCTGGCTGCGGCACCGGCGAGGGCAAGGCCCATGCGCCCGCTGGATCGGTTGCCGATGAAGCGCACCTGATCGAGAGGCTCCCGGGTACCGCCGGCGGTGACCAGCACGCGCAGGCCGTCCCAGGGGCGCTCCCCGGCCGGGAGCACCGCCTCGAGCCGGGCAAGCAGCACGGCCGGCTCCGGCAGCCGGCCCTTGCCGAACTCTCCGCGCGAGGCGAGCGGCCCCGCCTCGGGCTCGATCACGACCACTCCGCGCTCGCGCAGGATGGCGAGGTTGTCCTGGGTGGCGGCGTCGGCGTACATGCGGTCGTTCATCGCCGGCGCCAGCAGGCGCGGCGCGGCGCAGGCCAGGAACGAGGTGGTCAGCATCGAGTCCGCCAGCCCGGCCGCGAGCTTGGCGATCGTGTTGGCCGAGGCGGGCGCGACCAGGAAGGCGTCGGCGTTGGCCGCAAGCTCTAGATGGCCGATCGGGTCGTGCTCGGGCGCAGGCTCGCCCGGGAACCCGCCGCGCAGCGGATCGCGCTCGAACTCGGAGAGCAGCACCGGGGCGCCGACGATCGCCTCGAAGGAGGCGGCGCCGACGAAGCGGGTCGCGCCCTCGCTCATCAGCACCCGCACGCCGTGCCCGGCGCTGGTCGCGAGCCGGGCCAGCTCGAGCGACTTGTACGCGGAGATCCCGCCGCTTACACCAAGCAGGATCCGGGCCAATGCTCTCCTCCTTCGGGCGCGCCCCGGGCGCCGGGGCTACTGACGGTACTCGTGCTTGAGCTTGCCCTCGGCCAGCTCCTCGAGGGCGATCGAGAGGAAGTTGCGGCCGCTGTCGGCCGGCACCATCGGCGGCGGGTACTCACCGAAGTTGCCCTCGCCGAGGTTGTGGTAGTAGCTGTTGATCTGGCGTGCCCGCTTCGAGGCGATTACCACCGCCGCGTAGTGCGAATTACCTGAGTTGGCGAGCAGCCTGTCGACGCGTGGCTTGATCATCGAGCGGGGATTGTAGAGGTTGCCCGCGGCGAGCCCGCAACCGGGCTCGCAGTCAACCCGCTCCGAGCTCACCGCGGACGATCCCTTCGAGCTCGTCGGCAGCCCTGCTCCGGTCGTCGTTGACCACCCGGTAGGCGAACTCATCCTGCGCCGCGAGCTCCTGGGCGGCGACCGCGAGCCGGGCGTCGATCGCCTCCGGGCTGTCGGTGCCGCGCGAGATCAGCCGCTCTCGCAGCGCCGCGGGCTCCGGCGGGGCGATGAACACCTGCACCGACTCGGGCATCGCCGCGCGCACCTGGCGAGCCCCCTGGACCTCGATCTCCAGCACCACGGAGCGACCCGCCGCGAGCCTTCTTTCGACCTCCTGGCGCAGGGTCCCGTAGCGGTTGCCGCTGTAGGTGGCGAACTCGAGGAAGTCGCTGCGCTCGGCGCGGCGGTCGAAGTCGGCGGGGTCGAGGAAGTGATAGTCGCGCCCGTCCTCCTCTCCCTCACGCGGTTGGCGGGTCGTCGCCGAGATCGAGAGCTCGAGCTCGGGGATGCGCTCGAGCAGCTCGGAGATCAGCGTCCCCTTCCCGACTCCCGATGGCCCCGTGATCACGAACACCTTCGACACGGCGGGCAAGGTAGCTGCCGGCGGCGACGGCCCCGGGGAAAACTTGCGGCGGCTGCGCCGCCTGACATGCCCCTGCCGGCGCTAACACCGCGCCGGCCTTCCATCACCTCACTTGCGGCGGCTGCGCCGCCTCACATGCCCTGCCGGCGCTAGCAGCGCGCCGGCCTAGCAGCTCTAGCGGTGCAGTTGGGAGACCAGCTCGCCGCGCTGGCGCTCGGAGAGCCCGCCGATCGTCTTCGACGGCGAGATCCGGCACTGGTTGAGGATCCGGTTCGCCTTCACCCGGCCGTACTTGGGGACGGCCAGCAGCATGTCGAAGACCTTCGCGGTCAGCACGTACTCGGGAGGATCGAGCAGCAGCTTGTGGATGCTCGCCTTGCCCGCCTTCAGGTCCTTCTTCAGCTTCGCCCGCGCCGAGCGGATGTTGTTGGCCCGCTTCAGGGCGTCCATTCTCTGGTCCAGCGACCTCTCGGGAGCCGGGGCAGAGGTCTTCACCGGGGCGGGCATGCGGGCGCGATTATAGGTCGGCTTCAAGCGCGCGCAAGGGTGATTACACGATTTTCGCGCAAATTCACCTGTACCTCAAGTTCAGCCTCAGGTCCTGAGGTGAAGGAGTGCTGCGCTCGAGCCCCCGGGCCAGCTCGGCGAGCACCCTGGCGCCGGCCGCCGGGTCGCGAAAGCTCTCCGTCCCGACGGCCACCAGGGTCGCTCCGGCGGCGGCCATCTCCAGCGCGTCGGCGCCGCAGCACACCCCTCCCATGCCGATCACCGGGATCGCCACCGCGTCGCTGACGGCGCGGACCTGCTCCAGCGCCACGGCGCGCACCGCAGGGCCGGAGAGCCCGCCCCGGCCGGCCCCGAGCCAGGGCTCCAGCGTCCGCGGGTCGATCGCGGTCGCCTTCAGGGTGTTGATCAGGGAGATCGCGTCGGCGCCGGCGGCCTCGGCGGCAACCGCGACCGCGGCCGGCTCGGCGACGTTCGGGGTCAGCTTGACGATCAGCGGCTTCGCGGTCAGCGGCCGCAGGGCCTCGAGCAGGTCCGCGGTCTCCCGCGGCTGCTCGCCGACGATCAGCCCTGAGTGCACGTTGGGACAGGAGACGTTGAGCTCAAGCGCGGCGACCTCCTCGCGCTCCGCCACCCCGGAGACCAGCCGCGCGAAGCCCTCCATGGTGGTCGCCATCACCGAGACCACCAGCGGCACGGGCAGCCCCGCGAGCGCGGGGAGGTCCTGCTCGAGGAAGCCCGCCAGCCCCTTGTTCGGGAGCCCGATCGAGTTGACCATCCCGGCCGGGGTCTCCCAGAGCCGCGGGGGCGCGTTGCCATCACGCGGCTCCGGGGTGATCGTCTTCGAGACGAAGGCGGAGAAGGGGAACGCCTCCTCGAATAGCGCCTCCCCGAAGGCGCGCCGCGCGGCGATCGCGTCGAAGGTCCCCGAGGCGTTGATGACCGGGTGCGCCAGGGGTATGCCGCAGAGGTCGGTGGAGAGGTCGACGCTCACCGGTGCCCCGCGCCCTCGACCAGCGCCGTCGCCAGTTGCTCGCCGCGAACCGTGGGCCCATCGACGCAGAGGCGCATGTAGCCCCCCTCGGCGAGCGGGACCGCGCAGCCGAAGCACGCGCCGAAGCCGCAGGCCATTCCCGATTCCATCGCCAGCTCGCAGGGCGCGCCCCGCTCCCCGCAGATCAGCCGCACGGCCTCCAGCATCGCCGGGGGACCGCAGGCGTAGACGACGGCTCCGGTCGCGTCGTCGCCCTCGAGGAGCAGGGACAGCAGGTCGGTGACCAAGCCGCGGTGGCCGCGGTGGCCGTCCTCGCTCGCCAGCCTCACCTCGTTGCAGTCGAACAGCTCCTCGACCCCGCCCGAGTGTCGGCGATCGCGGAATCCGAGCAGCACCCGGGTGGGGACGCCCGAGCCGGCGAGCCGTCGGCGCAGGATCGCCAGCGGGGCGATCCCGATCCCGCCGCCGACGAGGATCGCTCCGACCGCCCCGGCCGAGAGCGCCGAGGGGGCGGAGAAGGGCCGCCCGAGCGGCCCGTTCACCCAGACCTCCTCACCGGGGGCGAGGCGGCAGAGCCTGCCGGTCCCGGGCCCAACCTCCTCGGCGAGGAAATCGAGCCTCGTGCCCCGCGGGGCAGGCTCCGCCGCAGCCACGGAGAAGGCCCGCGGCAGGAAGGGCCGGCCCCCGCTCTCCTCCCAGTGGCGTCGCGCCGCCAGCATGTAGAACTGCCCAGCCTCCGGCGCCGGGCCCTCGGCGTCGAGCAGCGAGAAGATCCGATACCCGCCGGCCTCCCGGTTGTCCTGCACCTCGCACCGGCGCCGCCCGAACGGAGCGAGCGCGCGCCCGTCCGGGCCCTCAGCCACCTGTCCCGGCCTTGCGGCGACCGCTCGCCTCAGCGTGGAGCTCCTGGAGGCTGAGGACCCCCGCCTCGCGTTCCCGGCGGGCGGCGATCGCGCGCACCGCGGCCGATGCGCCGGTCATCGTCGTGATGCAGGGGATTCCCTCGCGCACTGCGGCGGTGCGGATCTCCTGCCCGTCGACCCGCGCCCCGGAGCCGGTCGGGGTGTTGATCACCAGATCGCAGTGGCGCTCGCGGATCAGGTCGACGACGTGGGGCGAGCCCTCGCCGATCTTGTTGATCCGCCGCACCGGGACCCCCATCGCCGCGATCGCCTGGGCAGTCCCCCCGGTGGCGATCACCTCGAAGCCCAGATCGCAGAAGCGGGCGGCGATCTGGGTCGCCGCCGGCTTGTCGGTGTCGGTGACGGTGACGAACACGGATCCCGACGAGGGCAGCGAGGCTCCGGCGGCCGCCTGGGCCTTGCCGAAGGCGGTCGGGAAGTCCGCGGCGATCCCCATCACCTCACCGGTGCTCTTCATCTCCGGGCCGAGGACAGCGTCGGCACCGGCGAAGCGGGCGAACGGAAGGACCGCCTCCTTGACGCTGACGTGCTGGCCGCGCTCGGAGGGAAAGCGCTGCTCCCCCAGGCCCTCGCCGAGCATCAGGCGGCAGGCGATCTTCGCCAGCGGCGCCCCGATCGCCTTGGAGACGAAAGGCACGGTGCGGGAGGCGCGGGGGTTCGCCTCGATCACGCATAGCTCGCCGCCGGCGACCCCGTACTGGACGTTGATCAGGCCCACCACGCCCAGCTCGAGCGCGATCCGGCTGGTGGTCGCGCGGATCTCCTCGAGCATCTCCGCGCCGAGGCTCATCGGGGGGATCACGCAGGCGGAGTCCCCCGAATGCACCCCCGCCTCCTCGACGTGCTGCATCACCCCGGCGACGTAGACATCGGTGCCGTCGCAGAGCGCGTCGACGTCGACCTCGATCGCGTTCTCGAGAAAGCGGTCTAGGAGCAGGGGATGCTCCTGATCGGCCTTCACGTTGGCCTCCAGGTAGGCGGCGAGGTCGTCGGTCGAGTAGCAGATCTCCATCGCCCGGCCGCCGAGCACGTAGGAGGGTCGGACCAGCAGCGGGAAGCCGACCTCGGCGGCGATCACCTCGGCCTCCTCGGCCGAGAGCGCGGTGCCGTAGGGCGGGTGCTTGATGCCGAGCCGGCCCAGCAGGGCGCCGAACCGGCCGCGGTCCTCGGCCAGGTCGATCGCGTCGACCGGCGTGCCCAGCAGGGGCACCCCGGCCTGCTCGAGCGTTCTGGCGAGCTTCAGCGGGGTCTGGCCGCCGAACTGGACGATCACCCCCTCGGGATCCTCCTGTTCGACCACGGCGAGCACGTCTTCGGCGGTCAGCGGCTCGAAGTAGAGGCGGTCGGAGGTGTCGTAGTCGGTCGAGACCGTCTCGGGATTGCAGTTGACCATCACCGCGTCGCGCCCCATCTCCCGAGCCGTCATCGCAGCGTGAACGCAGCAGTAGTCGAACTCGATCCCCTGGCCGATCCGGTTGGGCCCGGCTCCGAGGATGACGACCGAGTCCCGCTCGCCGCGCTCGACCTCCGAAGCGGCCCGCCCGTCCCGACCGGGGCGCTCGTGCGTCGAGTAGTAGTAAGGCGTCGCCGCCTCGAACTCGGCGGCGCAGGTGTCGACCGCCTTATAGGTGCGGCCGAGCCCGGCCGAGCCATCGCCCTCGCCGGCCAGTGCCCTCAGCTCGCGCAGGAACCAGGGATCGACCGTGCACCGCGCTCCGACCTCCTCGACGCCGAGCCCCCGGCCGAAGGCCTCGAGGATCAGGTCATAGCGGTCGGCCGCGGGGTGCTCGAGGCGTCGCAGCAGCTCCTCGTCGTCGGCCGGCGGCTCCGGCGGGGAGTCGAGCTCGCGCGAGCGCAGCGCCTTGGCGAAGGACTCGCGGAAGGTGCGGCCGATCGACATCACCTCGCCGACGCTCTGCATGTGGGTGGAGAGGCGTCCCGCGGCGCCGGGGAACTTCTCGAAGGCGAAGCGGGGGATCTTGGTGACCACGTAGTCGATCGCCGGCTCGAAGGAGGCCGGGGTAGCCTGAGTAATGTCGTTCTTGATCTCCTCGAGCGCGTAGCCGACCGCGAGCTTCGCCGCAATCTTCGCGATCGGGAACCCGGTCGCCTTCGAGGCCAGCGCCGAGGAGCGGGAGACGCGGGGGTTCATCTCGATCACCACGATCTCGCCGCTCTCGGGGCTGACCGCGAACTGGATGTTGGAGCCCCCGGTCTCCACTCCGACCGCGCGGATCACCGCGATCGCCTGGTCGCGCAGCTCCTGGTAGAGCCGGTCGGTGAGGGTCTGGGCGGGTGCGACGGTGACCGAGTCGCCGGTATGCACTCCCATCGGGTCGACGTTCTCGATCGAGCAGATGATCACCACGTTGTCGTTTCGGTCCCGCATCACCTCGAGCTCGAACTCCCCCCAGCCGATCACGGACTCTTCGACCAGGACCTGGTTGATCGGGCTCGCGGCGAGCCCCTCGGATACCACCTGGCGCAGTTCGGTCTCGGTGCTCCCGACTCCGCCGCCCTGCCCCCCGAGGGTGAAGGCCGGCCTGACGATCGCCGGCAGGGAGATGCGACCCTCGGCGAGGGCCGCCTCGGCGTCGGCGAGGCTCTCGACGGTGAGAGACCATGGGATCCGCAGGCCCGCCGCGGTCATCGTGCGGCGGAACTCCTCGCGGTCCTCGGCCTTGCGGATCGCCTCCTGATCGGCGCCGATCAGCTCGACCCCGAAGCGCTCCAGGGTGCCGTCTTCGTGCAGCGACATCGCCAGGTTGAGCGCCGTCTGCCCGCCCAGGGTCGGCAGCAGCGCCTGGGGGCGCTCCTTCTCGATGATCTGGGCGACCGGGCCGGGGAGAAGCGGCTCGACGTAGGTCGCGGTCGCGAACTCCGGGTCGGTCATGATCGTCGCCGGGTTGGAGTTGACCAGCACCACCTCGTAGCCCTCCTCGAGCAGCACCTTGCACGCCTGCACGCCGGAGTAGTCGAACTCCGCGGCCTGGCCGATCACGATCGGCCCCGAGCCGATCAGCAGGATCTTGGAGATGTCATCACGCCGGGGCATCAGGCCTCCGAGCCCACCGGATCTGCGAGCCGCTGCTCGAGGTTGGCCCTGACCGCCGGCCACTCCTCGTCGGTGATCGAGAAGTAGGCCGAGTCGCGGACCCCGATCCCCCGCATCAGCATGTGCTTTCGGAATACACCCTCGAAGGTGGCGGGCAGGCCCTCCAGCGCCGCCCGGGATCGCTGGTTGCGGGCGTCGGTCTTGAACTCGACCCGCATCGCGCCCAGATGCTCGAAGGCCAGCCCCATCATCAGCAGCTTCGCCTCCAGGTTGGCGCCGGTGCGCCAGGCCGAGGGCACCAGCCAGGTCCAGCCGATCTCCAGCCCGTCGTGCTCGGGTCGGACCGCGAGGAAGGAGGAGCTGCCAATCAGTGCCCCGTCGGCCGCCGCGAGGGTCGCGAAGCACCATTCGGTTCCCGCCTCCGAGGCCGCGAGGCGCTCCCCGAACCAGCGCCCGAAGGCATCGTCGTCCCCGGGAATCGTGCGGTCCATCCAGGTCCAGATCTGCGGGTCGCGGGCCGCCTCGCGCATCGCCTCCTCCTGCGAGCGCGAGAGCGCCTCGAGCCGGACGATCGAGCCGCTCAGCGGCGCCCGCGGCGGCGGCCAGATCACGCCGCCAGCTCCAGGAAGCGGTCGAACAGGTAGCGGGCGTCGTGAGGGCCCGGCCCGGCCTCCGGGTGGTACTGGACGGTGGCGCCGGCGACGTCGCGTAGGACGAGTCCCTCGACCGTGCGGTCATAGAGGTTCAGGTGGGAGAGCTCGGCGGCGCCGAAATCGGTCTCCCAGCGCACCGGCTGATCACCGGCGATCGTCGGCTCGCCGCCCGGCCCCCGGACCGCGAAGCCGTGATTTTGCGAAGTTATGTCGATCTTGCCGGTCCCCAGGTCCTTGACCGGGTGGTTGGCGCCGCGGTGGCCGAAGCGCAGCTTGAAGGTCTGCAGCCCGACCGCACGGCAGAGCAGCTGGTGACCGAGGCAGATGCCGACGATCGGCCGCCTGCCGATCAGGCCCCTGACGGTCTCCACCACCCCGTCCAGCGCCGCCGGGTCGCCGGGGCCGTTGGCGAGGAAGACGAGATCGGGCTCCTCGGCGAGCACCTCCTGCGCGCCCACCGAGCAGGGCATCAGGGTGAGCCGGCAGTCGCGCTCCCGAAGCTGGCGGATGATGCTCGACTTGATCCCGGTGTCGATGCCGACCACATGCGGGCCGGCGCCCTCGATCCGCACAGGCTCTGCCGGGGTGACCGTCGCCGCCAGGTCGGCTCCGCTCATCGCCGGCTCCGCGCCGATCGCCGCGGCGGCGTCGTCCTCCGCGGTGCCGGCCGAGAAGACGCCGCCGCGCATTGCGCCGCGCTCGCGGATGTGGCGGACGAGCGCCCGCGTGTCGACGCCCCCGATCGCCGCCACGCCGCAATCGCTCAGCCAGTCGAGCCAGCCACCCTCGGCGCTGGCCACGTCCTCGACGTTCTTCGCGTCTCGCATGATCACCGCCCGGGCGTGGATCCGGTCGGACTCCATCGCCTCGGCCGAGACCCCGTAGTTGCCGACCAGCGGATAGGTGAAGGCGATGATCTGGCCCGCGTAGGAGGGGTCGGTGACCGATTCCTGATAGCCGGTCATCGAAGTGTTGAAGACGACCTCGCCGAGCGCCTCGGCCTCGGCCCCGCAGGCGATCCCCTCGAACCGGGCTCCGTCCTCGAGCAGCACGTAGGCGTCCCCGGCCCTCACTTGACCAGCTCCTGGACCTGCTTGAACTCGGGCGCGTCGGAGCCCCCGAGCAGCTCGAACAGGGCCGTCTCGACGCTGGTCAGCTCGGCGCCCGCCCGCTCCGCCCGGTGCAACCCCACCTCACGGTTCTCCTCCGTGCGGGAGCCGACCGCGTCGGCGACCACCTGCACCTCGAGGCCGCGACCGAGCAGATCGAGAGTCGTCTGGTTGACGCAGACGTGTGCCTCAATCCCGCAGACGAGCGCCTGCTCGCGGCCGCCGAGGTCGAAGCCGTCGGCCTCCGCGGCGGAGAAGCGCACCTTCTCGACCGGCTCCGTCCCGGCCGGCAGATGATCGGCGACGGCGGCGACGGTGCGACCGAGGCCCTGCGGGTATTGCTCGGTGACGACGATCGGCAGGTCCATTGCCGCGACTCCGCGCACCAGGACGCTGACCGCCTCCGCGACCGCCTCGAAGCCCGGGACAGCCTTGCGGAAGGCCTCCTGCACGTCGACCACGACCAGCACCGCCCTGTCTCGCTCGAGCTTCACCTCAGGCCCCGCCCCGGCATCTAGGCAACCCCCAGGGAGAAGCTGCGCAGCCGGTAGGCGACCCGTCCGGCGGCGATCGTCATCTGCACCCGGCCGCGCAGGGTCTCGCCGGCGCACCAGGAGTTGGCCGAGCGGCTCTCGAAGCCTCCCTCCCCCACCACCCACTCGGCGTCGAGGTCGCAGAGCGCGAGGTTGGCCTCGCTCCCGGGGGCAAGTGAGGCGCGGGGCACGCCGAAGGGCTCTCCGCCGCAGCCGAGCTTCTCGACCAGCAGCTCCAGCCCCAGCACACCGGGCGCCACAAGGTAGGTGTGGAGGGCGGCGAAAGCGGTCTCCAGCCCGGTGACGCCCATCGCCGCCGCCTCGAAGGGAACCTCCTTCTCCTCGGCGAGATGCGGCGCGTGGTCGGTCGCGATGCAGTCGATCGTCCCCTCGCGCAATCCCTCCAGCAGGCTCTGGCGGTCCTCCTCTGCTCGGAGCGGCGGGTTCATCTTGTGCCGCGATGCGTCGAGGCTGCGCACCGCTTCGTCGGTGAGGCAGAGGTGGTGAGGGGTTGCCTCGCAGGAGATCGCCAGCCCGGCGGCCTTCGCGGCCCGGACCGCCTCGACCGACTCCCTGGCCGAGAGGTGCTGGACGTGGACCCTCGCTCCCTCGTAGGCGGCGATCGCGACGTCGCGGGCGATCATCGTCGACTCGGAGATCGACGGGACGCCGCTCAGCCCGAGCGTCGCCGAGACCGGGCCCTCGTGCATGACCCCGGTGCCCGAGAGCTCCGGGTCCTCCTCGTGCAGGGCGATCACGCCGCCGCAGAGCCGCTGGTAGGAGAGCGCCCGGCGCATGATCCGGGCGCTCCGGATCGGCAGCCCGTCGTCGGAGAAGCCGATCGCACCGGCCTCGCGGAGCTCGGCCATCTCGGTCAGCTCCTCGCCGTGCATCCCGCGGGTCACCGTCGCGGTGAAGGCCACCGGCACGGAGGCCTCGGCACGGGCCCGGTCGTGGAGGGCCTCGACGTCGGTGGCATCGGAGACCGGCGGCTCGGTGTTCGCCATCGCGATGATCCCGGAGTACCCGCCCGCCGCGGCCGCGCGGGTGCCGGTCTCGATGTCCTCCTCGTACTCCTGCCCGGGGGTGCGGAGGTGGACGTGCGGGTCGAAGAAGGCGGGGAAGGCGTGCAGTCCGTCCGCCTCGACCACCTCGGCCCGATCCAGCTCGGCCGAGCCTGGAGCGGCGATCTCCGCGATCTCGCCGCCGCGGACCACGATGTCGTGCGAGCCGTCGATTCCGGAGGCGGGATCGAGCAGCGTGGCGCCGCGGATCAGCAGCTCGGCGGGCTCCGCCTCGCGGGCGGTGAGCCTCTCGGGCGAGGCGCTCAAGCCGGCTGTCCAATCGGCGTCGGAGCCTCGTCCCCGTGCCCGGGGACAGCCTCGGGCCGCTCGCCGCCGGTGAGTATCTCGAAGAGGATCGCCATCCTCACGACCAGCCCCGAGGCGACCTGCTCGGCGATCAGCGACTGATCGCAGTCGATCACCTCGCCCGAGAGCTCCACCCCTCTGTTGACCGGCCCGGGGTGCATCAGCAGCTGGCGAGGGCCGAGCCGCCGGGCGTCGATCTGGAAGTGGGTCGCGTACTCGCGGATCGACGGCACGAAGGCCCCGCTCATCCGCTCGTTCTGCATCCGCAGGGCGTAGATCACGTCGGCCTCGCCGACCCCGTCGAGCGTGTGCGCGACCTCGCACCCCGTCTGCTCGATCCCGCGCGGGATCAGGGTCGGGGGGCCGCAAAGGGTGACCTCCGCGCCCATCCGCTGGAAGGCGATCAGGTTGGAGCGGGCGACCCGGCTGTGGAGGACGTCGCCGACGATCCAGATCCGCCTTCCCTCGAGCGACCCGACCCTGCGGCGGAGGGTGAACACGTCGAGCAGCGCTTGGCTCGGGTGCTCGTGCTTGCCGTCACCGGCGTTGACCACGGCCGCCTCGGTCCAGCCCGCGACCAGCTGCGCGGCGCCCGCGTAAGGGTGGCGGAGGACGATCGCCGCCGGATCGTAGGCCGACAGGGTGGCGACCGTGTCCTTCAGCGACTCGCCCTTGTCGACGGCCGAGCCGGCCGCCTTGATGGAGACGAGGTCGGCCGATAGCCGTTTGGCGGCGAGCTCGAAGGAGGAGCTGGTCCGGGTGCTGGACTCGTAGAAGAGGCTGACGATCGTCCGGCCTCGCAGGGTCGGCACCTTCTTGATGTCGCGCCGCCCGACCTCGGCGAAGCTCTCGGCTCGCTCGAGGATCGCCTCGATTTGCCCGCGCGAGAGCTGCTCGATCGTCAGCAGGTGCCTCATCCTCCACTCCTTCCGTCGTCGCCTCTTCGGGCCTTCAGCGGGCCCCCTGCTCCATTGCTGGAGCCGACCTCGCCGCTGATCGTCACCATCTCGGTGCCGTCGGTCTCCTCCAGCCTCACGTTGACGCGCTGGTCGCGGGCAGTCGGCAGGTTCTTGCCGACGTAGTCCGGGCGGATCGGCAGCTCGCGGTGGCCGCGGTCGCAGAGGACCGCCAGCTGGACCCGCTCCGGGCGCCCGTAGTCAAACAGGGCTTCGACCGCTGCCCTGACCGTGCGCCCGGTGAAGAGGACGTCGTCGACCAGCACCACGGTGAGGCCCGAGAGGTCGAAGTCGAGGTGGGAGGCGTGGACGACCGGCTGCGAGCCGGGGCCCCGGCTGGCGATGTCGTCGCGGTAGAAGGAGATGTCGATGTCACCGAGGGGGATCTCGGATCCGGAACCGATCAACTCGCCGAGGATCGAGTGCAGGCGAGCGGCGAGGACGGCTCCGCGAGTGTGGATGCCGACCACGGCGAGGGTGGCCGGATCGGGGTTCTTCTCGACGACCTCGTGGGCGATCCGTCGCAGGGTTCGCCTCAGATCGTCGCGCTCGAGCACGACCGTCTCGCTCAAAACTCGCTCCTTGCTGGCCTCGCTGGACCGGGTTAAAGGAACCGACGGGGCTAGCCTAGCAGCGCCGTCAGCGGCGGCAGGCGATGTTCAATCCTCGGCGGCGACCTCGTCGCGGTCCTTGGCGCCGTTCGGGATCAGCAGCGGCTCGCCGCGCTCCGGGAAGGGGATCTCGACCAGGTCGAAGTCGCGCGGGGCGACGCTGTTGCCGAAAACCTCCCTGGCCTCCTCCAGGACCGCGCCGACGTGGTAGCGCGAGGATATGTGGACCAGGGCGAGCATCTTCACCGCCGCCTCGCGGGCCAGGGCCGCCGCCTGGCCGGCGGTCGAGTGCCCGGTCTCCGCCGCACGCTGCGCCTCCTCCTCGGCGAAGCTCGCATCGTGGATCAGAAGCTCGGCATCCTGGGCGGCCTCGGCGGTCGCCATGCACGGCGCGGTGTCACCGCTGATCACGACCGTCCTTCCCTCCCGCGCCTCCCCCATGACCTGGGCGGGGGTCACGGTCCCCGAGTCGGCCTCGACGCTCTCGCCCCGCTGCAGAGCCCCGAAGGCGGGGCCCTCATGGACGCCGAGTGCGAGCGCCTCCCCGGCGTCGAAGCGACCGGGGCGATCCTCTTCGGCCAGCGTGTAGCCGCAGGCCCTGACCCGGTGCTCGACCTCGAAGGGGCGGATCGCGTATCCGTCGTGGGCGACCGGCTCGCCGGGCTCGATCTCGACCAGGGAGGTCTCGAAGCGGCTGCGGCCGAGGAGCGGGCGCAGGACCGCGAACAGCTCGCGCAGCCCCGGCGGGCCGTAGATCGTCAGCGGCCGCTCGCGATCGGTGAGGTCGTAGGTCTTGATCAGCCCCGGCAAGCCGAGGAAGTGATCCGCGTGGAAGTGCGTCAGATAGATCTCATCGACCTGGACGAGGCCGAGGGAGCGCTGCATCTGGCGCTGCGTCCCCTCGCCGCAATCGAACATCAGCCGCTCACCTCCGCGGGCGATCAGCACGCACGCGGTTGCCCGGCGGGCGGTCGGCACCGAGCCGCCGGTGCCGAGGAAGGCGACGGAGAGGTCCATTGCGGGCAGCCTAGAGGCGGGCGGCGCCCCGGGCTCAGTCGGCGCCGATCGCCTTCAGCGCCTCGTCCTGATCCTGGTATACGACCATCCGCTTGCCCTTGCCGCCGCGCACTGTCCACAGGTGCCCGCCCGGCTGGTCGACCTCGATCGTCCCCGCACGGGCCCGGTTCCGCAGCAGGACGAGGACCCGCTCGCCCTGCTCGATGAAGCGCTCCGGCTCGAGGCGGAACTCGTCGAAGGAACCGAACAGCCGGGCCAGGAACTCGCCGACGCCCTCGCGCCCGTGAAAGCTGGTCGGTGCCGGGTCGAAGGCGATCAGCTCGATCTCCTCGTCGCAGAGCTCCAGCACCCCGTCGAGGTCGCCGCGGGCGAACAGCTCATAGCCGCTTCGCACCACCTCGAGGGGTTCGCTCGCCATCGCTGGCGGATTATCTCGCTCTAGACTCCGCCACCTCAGCGCCCGTAGCTCAGCTGGATAGAGCGCATGCCTCCGGAGCATGAGGTCACAGGTTCGAATCCTGTCGGGCGCGTCGGCTTTACAGAGTCGGGGAAGCGGTCGCTGACTTCAGTTCCTCCGGCGAGCGCCAGCGAGAGGCGTCGGGCCTCCGGCGTGAGACCGTATTCAGGCCCGGCGTCTAGATACCGCCTGCGCCCGACTGATCGCCGTGGCGCGGAAAGACCGGGTCGTTCTCGGTGGGAGCGTTCGGCCCTCGCCACCAGGGTCCGGTGGGATGCTGCCCCTGGCGCTCGCGCTCGCGCCGCTTGCGCCTGCTGCGGAGGATGAGGACGATGGCGACCGCGAGGATGAGCGCAGCAGCGATCGCGAAGCTGATCTGCAGAGCGGGATCGTGGATCACATCCCCAGAGAGCCTCGCGATCGTGATCATGGTCACGAGGATATCGAGCCTGTCGCCCGCGAAGCCCGCGGGATTCCCGGGCTAGGGCTGCACGCCCCAGTCGGGCTGGTACCCAGCGGCGACCCGCGTGGAAGCTCCGCCGCCGATGGCGCGGACCCAGATGCTCGGCGGGTTTCCTCCCGGGGAAGCGCAGTAGACGCCGTCGGAGAAGACGAGCTTCTTCCCGTCCGGCGACCAGGAAGAGCTCTGAGGGCATCCCAGGCCCACCGAGCCGAAGGGAACAAGAGACGACTTCGACCCGCCGCCGGCGCCCATCCGGTAGAGGTAGCCGTTCTGGGCCTTGCTGTCGAAGATGGTCCAGGCGATCGAGGTGCCGTTCGGAGACCAGTCCGGCTTGCTGTTGGTCTCGGGACACCCTTCGGGCGCGGCGGGACAGCTGTCCCCGTTGGCGTAGGTGGTGAGGCTGGTGAGGCGGGTTTGCGAGGAGCCGTTGGCGTTCATCGTGTAGATCGAGTAGTCCCCGATCGCGTCGGCGCCGACGGACCAGACATGGTCCTGCCTGGCGAACGCGATCTTCCTGCCGTTGGGTGACCAGCTCGGAGCGACGCCACCGCCGAGCGTCCCCAGGGAACTGCCGTCCGAGACCCTCACCAGTCCGATCTTCGGACTTCCTTTGAACAGGTCCTTCGTGTAGGCGATCGTCTTTCCGTTCGGGGAGATCGACGGATCGCTCTCGCTGACCGAGGGTGTCCGGGTCACCCGCTTCAGCCCCTTCCCGTTCGCTCCGATCGTGTAGATGTCGGTGTTGGCGCAGAGCGGGGAGTTGCAGCTCGAAGCCTGATGGGTCTCCTCGAAGGCAATCGTCTTGCCATCGGCCGAGAAGTCCGGGTTGAGGTCGGGCACGGCGTTGCGGGTTAGCCGAACCGGTCCGGAGCCGGGCTTGACTGTGCAGATCTCCTGCGGGAACCGGTTGGCGGTGAACTGCCCGTACTGGCAGACGTAGGCGACCTTGCCGTTCTTCCCGGGGAAGGAGGCGCTGGCGAGGGACGGTGTGATCGCAGTCGCCGCAACCACCAGGCAAAGTGCGGCGATTCGGGACCCCAGATAACCGATCCCCGCCATCGACCTACAACCTCCCCCGAACGGGGAAACTTCTACGGCTGCCCCCCGGTCATCTCGACGTACCCGTACCAGGACGGCTTCGGGGTCAGGTCGACCGTGAACAGGCCCGAGGTCGAGCAGTAGTAACAGGTGGGAGGCGGGTCGTCCTCCCAGGAGAACCAGTAGGTGCGGCCGATCCGCCAGGCGCGCTGGTTGACCATCAGCATCTCGTAGGCGCCGACCAGCTCGTCCTTCTGACCTTCCATCCCCTTGTCGAAGCTGTAGCGGTTCCCGGAGCCCCAGCCGAACTCGTCGAGCCAGAGCGGGGTGCGGCCGTCGCCCGCGCGCCGCATCACCGAGCGGACCTCGAGGATCTGAGTGCGCATCGCGTCCACGTCCCAGGCGTAGGGGTGGAGGCCGACCACGTCGAATGCGGACTTGATCCCCTTGACCTGGTAAAGCTGGGCGAGGAAGTCGCTGGCAGCGAGCGCGCCACCGGTCGGCTCGGGGTGCCCGTAGAGCCCTCCGATGACGACCTTGGCCTTGGGGTCCGCGGCCTTCAGGGCGATGCTGGAGATCTTCAGCAGCTTCGCGTAGTTGGCCACCGACACGGGCTCCGTGTACCAGACGCCGTTCTCCTCGTTCCAGATCTGCCAGGCGTGGATCGGTTCGTACGGCAGGTTCCGATGGGTCGCCCAGAACCGCCCGTGGGGCCCGTAGCGCCGCACAGCGTGTTGCAGAAAGACCTGCCAGACGCCCTGCTGCAATGCCGTGGCCACCGGCAGGTTGAGAGGATTCGGTCCGAGCCAGCGCGGCATCGAGTAGATGACCGGGAGAACGTCGAGGCGCGCCGCAGCGGCCGCGGCGACCTCGCTGTCGAAGGGCTTCCAGTTGAAGGTCGATGGATTCGGCGAGGCCGCGCTCCATCCCAGCGGCACCCGATAGGTGCGGATGCCTCCGCGGCGCATGCGGGCGAACTCGGCGGGGCTCGGCAGGCCCTCGTTGGGACTGATGCCGAAGAAGTTCGGGGGAAGCTTCTTGCGCAGCTTCGCGAGATCTCGCTTCGAGAGCGCCGCCCCCGCGCCCGGCGCGAGGGCCAAGCAGGAGGTACTGAGAAGCAGCACGCAGAGCACCGCGATCCCGGCCAACCGCCCGCGCGTCGAGCAAGCCCGCCGCACGCCGAGAACGCCTTTCCCGCCTGCCAGGGACATCCTCGAAGATGCTACCCCGGTTTCGCCGGCCTACCCCTCGCCTGCGGACGGCTCTCAGGCGTCGGCAGGGGGCCGAAATCGGACTAGTCGGGCGGGCAGCGGACGAAGCTGGCGTCGGGCACCTTCCTCTTCACCAGGGTGGAGAGCCGCAGCGCCCCGGCGCTCGGGCAAACGCGCCCGGCGATCGCGCGCAGGCTGCGGAGGCCCCGGTGCCTCCAGTCGTCGAGGTACTCGGTCTGGAAGACGGCCTTGCCGGCCTCGATGAAGGGGCGCTCGCGGGCGCACTCGTGGTAGTAGAAGCACTCCTCGTTCAGCGACCAGTCGAAGGCCCTGGCCATGCGGGGGTCGATCACCTCGACCCCGTTCTTCATCCCCACCGAGAGCGACCTCGCGTGCGCCTCCTGGGCCACCTTCAGGTACCAGCGGGCCTCGGCCCGCCTGGAGATCGGGAAGCCGGGCCGATTGCCGAGCGGATTGTT
This sequence comes from uncultured Actinomycetes bacterium, assembly GCA_963720735.1. GTDB lineage: Bacteria > Actinomycetota > Thermoleophilia > Solirubrobacterales > 70-9 > JBBRHQ01. Next base: position 83,475 of record CAVRGL010000008.1, on the reverse strand, counting down.
CTCATCGGGCTCGACCCCGTCGCAGCCGATCGAGCGGGCGAGGCGAAGGCGGGCCCAGATGATCGGCGCGAAGCGCTTCCAGGCAGAGCGGCGAATGTCGAGCCAGCGCTCGCCCGACCAGCCGGTGGAGCGGCCGATCACCGCCTCCGGGAATAGCTTCGCATCGGGGCGGTACCTCTCCCAGGCGCCGGAGTCGAGGTAGCAGATCGCGATCATCCCCCGGGAGTGCAGGCGCCCGATGATCCCCGAGTTGACGCCCCGGGGCCAGCGGGCCGAACCGAAGCCCCGAACGCCGACCCGCTGGGCCGAGGGGACCGCGTCCTGGAGGTCGACGTCGTACATCCGAACGTCGCGGAGGCGACCGACGCGACCGACGATCTGCCACTGCCAGCTGGTCCCGGGAGCCGGGCTCCACACCCCCTTCTCCCCTCGCGCCGCCCCTGAGCTCTCGCCCGTCAGGCATCCGCTGAGCGCCGCGGCCAGGGCCAGGGCGCCTGCCGCCCCGACCAGAGCGATCCCATCACGCAGGCGACGCGGCCGGGTCGAGCGCCTCCGTCGATCCCTCCGCCGTGCCGGTCTCACCGGTTGCACGATACGCGGCGGGAGTACGAAAGATGGACGGAGATGCTTTTTCGCCGCCTGGCGCCGGGTACGTTCCGGCGGTGAGCGAGTTCACCTTTGTGATCGAGGGCCGCGGCATGGGCTCCGCGCTGGCGGAGATGGAGCGCTCGGAGGAGATCAAGGTCCTCGGCCCCCACATCAGCACCTACTATCCGGGGTCCGGGGCGGATGGGGAGCGGATGGTGGTCGTCGCGACGGCCCTCGACGTGGGCGGGGCAGAGGAGCTGCTCTGGGACTACCTCGGCCCGAGCAGCAACTACGCGGTGAGCGTCGACCTGCGGGCAAGGCAGGGAGCGAGCTAGGGCACGGCGCGCTCGAGGTTCGGCGGGGGTGCTTCCTCCAGCAGCACGGGAAGCCCCTCCGATGGAAGGGGCTCCCCGCTCAATCGTCCCTGCCGATTGAAGGGTTCCGGCGGGGACGCTCTCCCGACAAACGTCGCCCGAGACCCGGTGCTTGCGTGGGCGCTGCTGGTAGAAATCCTGGGGATGGAGAGCGAGCTGCCACCTCAATCGGAGGACGAGCTGCGAGAGCGGGCGCTCGGCAGCCTGAAGAAGAAGCGCGATTTCCGCGCGCACGTGCTGATCTACGTCCTGGTCAACGCCTTCCTGATCGGGATCTGGGCGATCAGCGGGGCGGGGTTCTTCTGGCCGGTCTTCGTGCTCGGCGGTTGGGGTATCGGGCTCGCGGCAAACGCTTGGGACGTCTACGGGCGAAAGCCGATCACCGAGTCCGAGATCCAGCGCGAGAGCGAGCGCCTGCGCAACTGAGCCCGGCCGCACCCGAGGTTCATACTTTGGCGGGGATGTCCCAGAGGAACGTCGAGATCGGCCGACGGCTGAACGAGGCGTTCAACCGGGGCGACGTCGAGGCCGGGCTGGCGTCCTTCGCCCCCGAGGCCGAGCTCCGGGATCTGCTCAACGCCCCCGGTCAGGACCCCGTGGTGCGGGGGACCGCCGCAATCCGCGAGGTCCTCTTCCTCTGGGCCTCGGTGTTCGACGAGCTCCGGGTCGAGGTCTCCGAGTGGATCGATGCGGGCGACGCCCTGGTCGTCGAGGCCCGCTGGCGTGGTCACGGGGATGCCAGCGGGATCTCGGTGGACAGCCGGCAGTTCGATCTCTACGAGTTCACCGACGGGATGATTGTGCGGGCAACCCTCGGCTTTCGCTCCAAGCAGGAGGCGCTGGCGGCCGCCGGGGAAGGCGGGTAGTCGGGCGCCTGGCTACGGTGGCGGGCTGGGGCCGTCCTGCAGGCGGCGCTCCTCGAGGCGGCGGCGAGCCGAGGCGGCCCTGTTGGTCCTGCGGCGGTCCGCCGGGTCGCTGCCGCCGGCTCGCGCGGCCGACTCGGCCGCCAGCGGGGAGGCGATTCTGTGCTTGGCCAGGCACCGGGGGCAGAGGTCCATCTCCAGCGGCGTTCGCGGGTTGAAACCGGCGCCGCAACGGTTGCATCGGTACATCCGTCCTCTCCTTCCGATTGACCGTGGCGCCTCCCCACCCGACTGCTATCGCGGCGTTGCACAATCAGCTCAGCGAAGCGTTCGTGGGATCTGGATGAATTGTATTACCGATGCCGCCCTCCGCAAACGGGTAATTCGCCGAGTTTGGGAAGCCGGCTCCGGGGAAACCTGTCCCGGCGGGCGGTGGAGCGCCCGGTGGAGCGGTGCTGCGGCCCCGCTCGCATGGCAACGGGGCCGCAGTCCATTCGGGGTGGTTAACGTGCTCGGCCGGTGCGCCGTCCCGACCCCGACATCCCCCTGGGCGTAATCGCGATCGTCGTCGCCGGCCTCCTGCTCAGCGGGGCCGCCGCCCTGCTCAGCACCGACGAGTTTGCCGGCGGGATCCACCTCGAATGGGACGACTCGGCCCGGATCCCCGACTCGGCCCCTTCGTCTGCCGGCGGCGTGTCGGCGAGGATCGTCGACGGCCAGATCGACACGACCCGCCTCAACGCCAGCGGATACAAGCTCTATGAGGTCAACGCCGGCCTGCGACTCGAGACCGCCCGCCCGGACGGCCGGGCCACCGCGAGCTGCACGATCTCGGTCGCGCCCCCGTCGGTCCTCGGACGGACGCCCGGGAAGCGCGCTTCTTACCCGCTGCCCAGCGAGGACCTCAGATCGCAGGGTGTGCCCGATGCGTCGATCGTGCGCTTCTACGCCAAGGGGGCGGACATCGTCGTCGTCCCGCTGGGCGAGTCACTCCACAGCTTCAGCTCGACGCCCGGGGTCAAGGTCGATTGGGCGCCCTACCGGCAGGGCGAGCAGACCTGGAACTGGGTGCTGACCGACGTGACCCGGCCCCGCCGCGCCGTGCAGCTCGGTTTCGCGACCCTCTGGAGGACGACGGCGCGGCCCGGTGCGAATATCTCCTGCCGGGTCGCCGACGGCGGCCACCGGGTCACTGCGCGCACCGTCGGGCGGCTCTGATCGCTCAGGCTGGTGCGAGCAGCAGCTCCGGGCCCTCTATCCCCTTGCCGACCTTGTTCAGCTTCGGATTCGCCGGGGCGCTATGCATCCGCGAAGCGTCGAGTGGCTCGCACATCGCAACCGCCTCATCGGCGCTCAGCCCCGGGTCGAGCCAGGCCGACTCCGCCTCAGGCCCAGGAAGGATCGCCGGCATCCGGTCGTGGACCTTGGCGACCAGGGGGTTCGGCGTGGTGGTGATGATCGTGCAGCTGTAGAGCCACTCGCCCTCCCACTCCTTGCGGGTGCAGATCCCGGCGAAGGCGAAGGGCTCGCCGCCGTCCACGGTGAAGCGCCAGGGCTGGCGGGGCTGCTTCGGGTCCTCGGCCTTCAGCCACTCGTAGAAGCCATCGGCGACGATCAGGCAACGGTGGCGGAACTTGCCGATCAGCGGAGCGTAGGCCTTGCTCTCCAGCAGCCGCTCGGTCTTGGCGTTGATCATCCGGTAGCCGACCTTGAGGTCCTTGGCCCAGATCGGGACCAGGCCCCAGCGCATCATCCGCGCCTCGCGATCTCCCTTCGCCGCCTCCTCGGGGTCCGGGGAGGAGCGAACCGTGAGGACCTCCTGGGTGGGGGCGACGTTGAAGCGGCCGCCCGCCGACTCCATCCCCTTCCCCTCCAGCGCTTCCTCCAAGCTGACCTGGAAGCGGTCGGCGACCTGCTTGGTGTCCTTGGTGGTGACGGTGAAGCGCCCGCACATGGCGATCAGTCTTGCATCAGCGTCGCCGCGGTCAGGCGCCGGGGCCGGCCGGCGAGGGCTCCGCGGGGCGCAGGCCGGGGTGCTCGCGGTACCACTCGATCGCGCGGGAGAGGCCCTCGGGCAGGGCGACCCGAGGTGCCCAGCCGGTCATCTTCCGCAGCTTCGAGGAATCGACGTACTGACTGTCGATCTCACCGGGTGGGTTGCCGAGGCCGCGGACGTCGGGCTCGGCCGCGGCGCCCGCCGCCTCGCCGATCAGCCGCACCACGTCGAGCACGGCGTGGGGCCTGCCGCCGCCCGCGTTGAGCGCCTCGCCCGCCGCCGGCCCTCCGGCGCCGACCGCATGCTCGATCGCCAGATAGGCGGCGACCGCATCGTCGACGAAGAGGAAGTCGCGCTCGGGGCTTCCGTCGGAGCGGATCACCGGCCGGCGGCCGTCGAGCACCGCACAGACCGCCTCGGGGACCAGCCGTGAGAAGTTGAGGTCGCCGCCGCCGTAGACGTTGGCAAAGCGGGTCACGGCCACCGGCAGGCCGAACCCGGGCCAGTAGCTGAGAGCGATCACGTCCGCCGCCGCCTTGCTCGCCTCGTAGGGGCTGGCCGGACGCAGCGCCTGCGCCTCCCGGTAGGGAAGCTCCTCCTGCGGACCGTAGGCCTTGTCGGAGGAGGCGACGACTACGGCCGGGACGTCGCTCTCGCGGCAGGCCTCGAGCAGCGTCCAGGTTCCGCGGACGTTGGTGTCGAAGGTCGTGCCGGGGTCGGCCATCGCGGCGCCGACCAGGGTCTGCGCGGCGAGGTGGAAGACCGCGTCGAACTCGCCGGCCGAGACCACCGCACCGACCACCTCGGCGTCGTGGAGATCGGCGCGGATCGTCTCGACCTCGGCCTCCACCCCCTGCAGGGCGAGGCCGGAGACCGGATGCGCGCCGCGGTCGAGCACGGTCACCGAATCGCCGCGCTGGAGCAGCGCACTGGCCAGGTGGGAGCCGACGAAGCCGTGCCCGCCGGTGATCAGCGAGCGCTTCATCGCCGGGCGCCCGGCATCTGCCGCGAGCGCCAGGGCGCCTCGCCCGAGGCCCACAGATCGTTGAGCATCACCGCGTCCTTGTAGGTGTCGAGGCACTCCCAGAATCCCTGGTGGCGGTAGCCGCGGAGCTCGCCGTCGGCCGCGAGCCTCTCCAGCGGCCGGCGCTCCAGGACGCTGTCCGGGGAGAGGTATTGCTCGACCCCCGGCTCGAAGCAGAAGAACCCCCCGTTGATCCAGTGATCGCTGCGCGGCTTCTCGGCAAAGCCGTCGATCCGGTCGCCGGGCCCGAGTCGGGCGACCCCCCACTGAAGGTTGGGACGGACGATGGTCACCGTCGCGGTGCCGCCGTGCGAGCGGTGGCATCCGAGCAACTCGCCGAGGTCGATGTCGGCGACCCCATCGGCGTAGGTGACGCAGAAGGCCTCCCCGTCGAGGGCCTGCGCGGCGGCCAGGACCCGCCCCCCGGTCGGAGTCTCCCCCCCGGTCTCCAGACACTCGACGCTGATCCCCGGCGGCCACGCCTCGGCTTCGACGAAACGCTCGATCATCTCCCCCAGGTACCCGGTGCAGAGGATGAAACGCTCGAAGCCCTGGCTGGCGTAGATCTCGATCACGTGCCAGAGGATCGGCCGGCCGCCGATCTCGACCAGCGCCTTCGGCATCGTCTCGGTCTTCTCACGCAGGCGGGTCCCGCGGCCTCCGCAGAGGATCACCGCCGGGGGCGGCGCCCCAGGTGAGTTCAAAGGCTCAGCCGCCGGCGACGGCGGGCAGGATGGTCACCTCGTCGCCGTCGGAGATCTCGGTCTCGAGGCCGTCGGTGAAGCGGATGTCCTCGCCGGAGACGTAGACGTTGACGAAGCGGCGAAGGTCCCCGTCCTGGGTGATTCGCTCACGCAAGCCGTCGTGCTGGTCAAAGACTGCGTCGAGCGCCTCCCCGACCGTCGCACCCTCGACCTCCAGCTCCGACTCGCCGCCGGTCGCGGCTCTGAGCTGGGTCGGGATCTTCACCTTCACTGCCATCAGGCGGGAACCTCCTGTGCAAATTCGGACTCGAAGCTGTCGAGATCTGGCTCGATCTCGTGCATGTGGAACCTATCGCGAGCCGCGTCGAGCGTCTTCAGGCCCTCGCCGGTGATGTAGGTGACGACCCGCTCGCCGTCGCCGATCTCGCCCCGCTCGGCGAGCTTGGAGAGGGCCGCCACGGTGACTCCGCCGGCGGTCTCGGTGAAGATCCCGGTGGTCTCGGCCAGCAGACGGATCCCGTCCCGGATCTCCTGGTCGGTGACGGCGTCGATCGAGCCGCCGCTGCGGCGCGCCTGCTCGATCGCATAGGGGCCGTCGGCGGGATCACCGATCGCCAGGCTCTTGGCGATCGTCTCGGGCTTCTGCGGCTTGCACACGTCGGAGCCCTGCTCGAATGCGGTCGCCACGGGGCTACAGCCCCGTGCCTGCGCCCCGCAGTAGGTCGGCTGTCTGCCGGAGAGCAGCCCGGCGTCGAGCCATTCCTGGAAGCCACGGTGGATCCTCGTGAACAGCGACCCGGAGGCGATCGGCGCGACGACTCGGTCGGGAAGCTCCCAGCCGAGCTGCTCCGCCGTCTCGTAGGCGAGCGTCTTCGAGCCCTCCGCGTAGTAGGGACGGAGGTTGACGTTGACGAACGCCCAGGGGCGGGTCTCGGCGAGCTGGGTGCAGAGCCGGTTGACTTCGTCATAGCTGCCGCGCACGCCGACCAGGTGGGTGCCGTAGATCCCGGTCGCGAGCAGCTTCTGCTCCTCGAGGTCGGCGGGCACGAAGACGTAGGAGGCGATGCCGAGGGCGGCCGCGCGGGCGGCGACGGCATTGGCGAGGTTGCCGGTGGAGGCGCAGGCGACGGTCTCGAAGCCGAGCTCGATCGCCTTGGCGGTCGCCACCGCGACGACGCGGTCCTTGAACGAGTGGGTGGGGTTGGCAGCGTCGTTCTTGACCCAGATCTCCGCGTCGACGCCGAGCCGCTCGGCGAGGCGGTCGGCGCGGACCAGCGGCGTCAGGCCCGGCTCCAGCGGATCGGCCGGGCGGCTCTCGAACGGCAGGAAGTCGGCGTAGCGCCAGATGCCCCGCGAGCCGGCCTGGATCCGCCGTCTCGCCTCCTCGGGGTCGAGGCCGGAGTTGTCGTAGGCGACCTCGAGCGGACCGAAGCACTCGCCGCAGACGAACAACGCCTCCAGCGGGTAGGTCGTCCCGCACTCCTTGCACCTCAGGCTCTCAACTGACATCCGATCTCACTTTCGCCGCTAACTCCGAAAAAAAACCTCCGCCTGTGTGGGGCAGAGGTCCGACCGGACATCCCCCACATCTTCCAGGCCTGCAACTTCGCCTGCTGGACTTGGCACCTTCTCCAGACCCAAGATGGGTCCCGAGTGGTTGCCGGGGCTTCGACGGGCCAGTCCCTCCACCCCTCTCGATGTGGCGCTATATGTGACCGGCGACTATACCATCGCCCCGGGTGGCCTCGGAGGGGTCGCCCGGCGACGGCCCGCGCCCGGTGAGAACGATCGTGCCCGGTTGCGGCCGCCCGGCTACTAACCTGTCGTTCACAGGTGACCACCGTGCCGTGCGAGAAACTGAGCAAGAGCGATGCCGAACCTTCCAAAGCCCAGGCTGAGACGGTCGATGCGGCGCGGCGAGCTCATCCCGCCGGCCCCGCGTCCTGAGCGCACAACTCCCAACGTCGAGCAGATCGACGCCGAGGGCCTGCGCTGGGTCAACATCGACCACCCCGGCAACCTGGAGCGCGGCTGGATCGAGGAGCAGTTCGACTTCCACCCGCTCGACCTCGAGGACGTCTTCTCGCGCAACGAGCGGCCGAAGATCGACACCTACGACGACTACCTGTTCATCGTCCTCCACTTCCCGGTGTTCGATCGCGCCGCGGGCCGCCTCGGCACCGGCGAGCTCGACCTCTTCGTCGGTCCGGGGTTCGTGGTCACCATCCCGAACCAGCCGCTGAAGCCGGTCGAGTACCTGTTCGAGCGCTGCCGCTCGAAGGAGGAGCTGCGCGAGCAGCTCTTCGCCCGCGGCTCCGGCTACCTGCTCTACCGGATCGTCGACGACAGCTTCGACTACTGCTTCCCGATGCTGCGCAAGATCGGCAACAAGCTCGACACGCTCGAGGACGGGATCTTCGAAGGCCGCGGCGAGGACGTGGTCCGCGACATCTCGAACGTCAAGCAGGAGATCATCAACTTCCGCAAGGTGATCCGCCCGCAGCGGCCGGTGCTGCGCGACCTTGAGTCGGTCAAGCATCGCTACCTGGCGCCCGACCTCGACCTCGAGATCTACTTCGACGACGTCGTCGATGCCCACGAGCGCATCTGGGACATGCTCGAGAACTACAAGGAGGTCGTCGTCGCCCTCGAGGAGACCAACGAGTCGGTGATCTCCCACCGGGTCAACGACATCCTCCGCGTGCTCACCTCGATCAGCGTCATCGTCCTGCCGCTGACCCTGATCGCCAGCGTCTGGGGCATGAACGTCGGGGTTCCGGGCGAGGGCGACTCGGCCGACTTCTACGTGATCGTCGGCGTGATGCTGCTGATTCTGGTCGGGCTGTTCACCTACTTCCGCAAGCGCGGCTGGTTGTAGCTGCAAGGCGCTCGAGTCCACGCCACTCAGGTCGAGTGGACGAATTCATCCAAATGGGAGAGGAAATCGGCCACTCGACGCGGGGGTACCGGCGCGTCGCATCTAGGATTGGCCTCCCGTGGCCAATCAGCGAATCTGGGCGCCGTGGCGCCTCGCCTACGTGATGGACGAATCGAAGCAGACCGAGGACGAGTGCATCTTCTGCGCCAAGCCGGCGGCCGATGACGACGAGGCGAACCTGGTCGTCCATCGCGGCAGCAACTGCTTCGTCATCCTCAACCTCTTCCCCTACACCAACGGTCACCTGATGGTCGCTCCCTACGAGCACCGGGGCCGCCTTCAGGAGCTCTCCGCGGAGACGATCGCCGAGATGATGAGCCTCGCCCAGCGCTCGATGGAGCGGCTCGAGCAGGTCTACGACCCGCACGGCTACAACGTCGGCTTCAACCAGGGCCGGGCTGCGGGGGCGGGGGTCGAGCACCACATCCACATGCACGTCGTCCCTCGCTGGGGCGGCGATACGAACTTCATGCCGGTGATCGCCGACACGCGGGTGATGCCGCAGTCCCTCGAGCAGAGCTACGCGGCTCTAAAGGGCGCCTTTTGAGCGCCGCCGCCCCGCTCGCGCCGGCCGGGATCTTCAAGGCGTACGACATCCGCGGCCTCTATGGCCGCGAGATGGACGAGACGACCGCCCACGCCGTCGGCCGGGCCTTCGCCCGGGTGCTCGGGAGGCTGAGGGGTAAGGATCCCGGGGAGCTGCGGATCGGCCTCGGCCGGGACATGCGGCTGACGGCGCCGGCGATGGCCGCGGAGCTTCGCGACGGGATGATCATCGAGGGAGCGAAGGTGATCGACGCCGGCATGGTCGCCACCGAGATGCTCTATTTCCTCGTCGGCTCGCGCGATCTCGACGGTGGCGCAATGGTCACCGCATCGCACAACCCGAAGGCCTATACAGGGGTGAAGCTGATCCGCGAGGGGGCGCTGGCGCTCTCCGGCGACGCCGGGATCGGCGAGGTCCGGGCCGAGATCGAGGCCGGTCTAGGCAACGCGCCGGGCGGCGGCTCGCTGGAGGAGGTCGACATCTGGGACGAGTTCAGGGCCCACGCCGCCGCCTCGATCGACGCCGCCACCGTGCGCCCGATGCGGGTTGTGGTCGACGGCGGCAACGGCATGGCCGGCCCGATGGTCGGGCCGATCCTCGAGGACCTCGGCCTCGATCTGGTCAAGATGTACTTCACGCCGGACGGCGAGTTCCCCGACCACGAGCCAAACCCACTCCTGGAGAAGAACCGGGAGCTGATCATGGGGCGGGTGCGCTCCGAGCGCGCCGACCTGGGCATCGCCTGGGACGGTGACGCCGACCGCTGCTTCTTCATCGACTCGAGCGGGAGCTTCTGTGACGGCGACTTCGTCTGCGCCCTGCTCGCCAGGGCGGCGATCGAGAAGAGCCCCGGGGCGACGATCCTCTATGACCCCCGCTCGAGCCGCGCGGTCCCCGACGTGGTTGCCGAGAGCGGCGGCCGCTCGGCTCTATCCCGGGTCGGGCACGCGTTCTTCAAGGCGCGGATGCGCGAGGAGCAGGCCGCCTTCGGCGGGGAGGTCTCCGGCCACTACTACTTCCGCGACTTCTGGAACGCGGATTCAGGGACGATGCCGGCGCTTTTCATGCTCGAGCTCCTCGCCCGTTCGGAGCGGACCCTGGCGGAGCTGATGGAGGAGTTCCGCTCGCGCTACTTCATCTCCGGCGAGATCAACACCGAGGTCGCTGACCCGGCCGCGAAGATGGCCCTGATCGAGGAGCGCTATGGCGACGGCGAGATCGCCCATCTCGACGGGGTCTCGGTCGACTACCCCGATTGGCACTTCAACGTGCGCCCGTCGAACACCGAGCCGCTGCTGCGGCTGAACCTCGAGTCGCTGCTCTCCCCGCAGGACATGGCGAGCAAGCGCGACGAGGTCCTGGGGTTGATCAGGGAGTGACCCCCGAACAGGCGCTTGAGCGGGCCCGGGAAGCCGGGATCCACTGCCTGCGCATCCCGACGCCGTTCGCGGTCGGCAGGGTCAACTGCTACCTCCTGGAGGACGAGCCGCTGACCCTGATCGATACCGGGCCGAACTCCGGCAAGGCGCTCGATGAGCTGCAGACCCAGCTCGGAGACCTGGGGCATTCGATCTCCGACCTCGAGCTGGTCATCCTCACCCATCAGCACATCGACCACCTCGGCCTGATCGAGATCATCAGCGCGCACTCCGGCGCCGAGGTCGCCGCGATCGGGGTCGCCGCCGCGCGCCTCGCCAACTTCGGCGAGGACGCCGAGCGCGAGGACGCCTTCGCCGCGGAGCTGATGCGCCGCCACGGGGTGCCGGAGCAGGTCGTGACGGTGCTGAGGACGGTGACCGGGGGCTTTCGCGCCTGGGGCGCGTCGGCTCGGGTGACGCGGCCGCTCGCCGACGGCGAGCTGATCGAGTTCGGCAACCGCACCCTTCAGGCCTTCCACCGTCCCGGCCACAGCCCCTCCGACACGATCTTCTGGGACGAGAAGCGCCGCATCCTGATCGCCGCCGATCACCTGATCAAGAAGATCTCGTCGAACCCGCTGGTCACCCGCCCGCTCGACGGCTCCGAGGGCCGGACCCGCGCCCTCGTCTCCTACCTCGATTCGATGCGCCTGACCCGCGAGATGCCGGCGGAGGTGGTCCTCTCCGGCCACGGTGAGCCGATCACCGACCACGTCGCACTGATCGACGATCGAATCGCCAAGCACATGCGGCGCAAGGAGAAGATCTACGGCCTGATCGCCGAGCAGCCGCGCACCGGGTACGAGCTCGCCCAGGCGATCTGGGGGAACGTCGCGGTCACCCAGGCCTACCTGACCCTCTCGGAGATCATCGGTCATGTCGACCTGCTGCTCGATGAGGGGCGGGTGGCTGAGCGCGCCGAGGACGACGTGATCCGCTACGAGGCGGTGGGCGCAGATGCCTGAGGGAGACGAGCGTCACGCCAAGAAGCGGATGCTGATCATCGTCAACCCCTACGCGACGACGGTCTCCGACCGCCTCAAGAACCTCGTCGTCTACGCGCTTCAGGGCCGCTATGAGGTCGAGGCCGTGACCACCGAGGCCGCGGATCACGCGACCGAGATCGGCCGCGAGGCGCGTGATGGCGGCTACGACCTCGTCGTCGCCTTCGGCGGCGACGGGACCCTGAACGAGGTCGCCAACGGCCTCGCCGGAACCGAGGTGCCCGTCACGGTCCTCCCGGGCGGTTCGACCAACGTCGTCGCCCGCACCCTCGGGATCCCGAACGACGTCGTCGACGCAACCGAGCACCTGCTGTCGCTCGCAGACCGCTTCCGGCCTCGGAAGATCGACCTCGGCATCGTCGACGGTCGGTACTTCGTCTTCTCCTGCGGCGCGGGGATCGACGCAACCGTGGTCGAGCGGGTCGAGTCCAATCCGCGCATGAAGTCACGGGCGGGCCCCTACTTCTACGCCTACTCGGCAGTCTCGGCCTACTATCGCCGCTACCTCCGCGACCCGGTCCGGCTGCGAATCGAGACCGGCGACGGGCGCTCGCTCGAGGGCGTCACGGTGCTGGCCCAGAACTCGGATCCATTCACCTACTTCTCGCGGCGCCCGATCCGCATATGCGAGGGAATCGGCATCGACGACGGGGTGCTCGCAGTAGGCGTGCTGACCCGTGCCAAGCAGCGCGACACCGGGACCCTGGTCTCGCGCATTCTGCGCGGCCGCTACCTGACCGGCCACCGCGCGGTCCAAGTGCTCGACGGGGTGAGGGAGGCGAGCGTTCGCTCGCTGAGCGAATCGCCCGACGGGTCCAGGCGCCGCTTCCAGGTGCAGGTGGATGGGGACTACCTCGGCGAGCACGAGCAGGTTTCGATGCGCATCGTCCCTGGGGCGCTGACGGTCGTTGCCTGAGGGCGACTGCCTGTTCTGCGAGATCGCTGCGGGCGAGGCCAAGGCCTCAATCGTCCTCGACGAGCCGGGCACTCTGGCCTTCCTCGACCACCGCCCGCTCTTCCACGGCCATTGCCTGCTGGTCCCCCGGGCCCACGTCGAGACCTTGCTCGATCTGCCCGACGAGGAGATCGGGCCGCTGTTCGGAGCGGCCAAGCGCCTGGCGGCGGCGGTGACCGGGGCGATGAACGCCCAGGGGAGCTTCGTCGCGCTCAACAACGTGGTCAGCCAGAGCGTCCCCCACCTCCACGTCCACGTCGTCCCGCGGCGGCGCAAGGATGGCCTTCGCGGGTTCTTCTGGCCGCGAACGAAGTACGAGTCGGCCGCGGAGATGGAGGAGGTCCGAGCCCGGGTTGCCAGAGCCCTTGCGCAGGGCTCAACGTAGTCTGAGGTTCAGGCGGGCGACGTGGCGGACCGCGAGTTCAAGAGCTCGTACATCCTGATGGAGAGCTTCTCGCGCCAAGCACGAGTTGGCCGCATCCCCGGGACTTGCCTCACAATCCGGAATCGACCCGACGCCATCAGTTGTTCGTGCTCCATCGGAGTGCTGTAGATCAAACGAAGCGGGCGCGGCACGCGATCAACCGAGGCAAGCATTCCCTCAAGGAATTGTGCGAAGGCGGTACCGCGGAACGGGTTGTAGAGGAAGATCACGGTCACGTCGTCAGGCACTTCGTACGCCAGGGCGTCGGATGTCACCGGGTTGACGTCTTGGCACTTCAACCGGTCCCGGAAGCCCGCGAGATTCCCGGCAGCGACCTCCGTCAGTCCACACCGGACGGCTCAAGCCCAACCTCATCCCTGGTTCTCGATCCGATTCGGCCAATCGATCAGCATCCAGTTGGCACCGCGCCGCAAGGTGAGGAAGCCGCGACGTGCCTGGAAGCGCAGCGTTTGATAGGTCGAATCCAATACGGAACAAACGTCCAGACGGGGTGGAACTTCTGCTCGGGCATTTCGATCAGCTCACGAGACCGGTCGCCCGCGCCCCCTCGACGGTCTCGAGCAGCGTCTCCGGCGCGTCGACGAGCGGCTCCCAGCCGAGCTCTCGCCGCGCCTTGGCCGTATCCATGATCACCGGCACCCGCAGGGCGTTGACCCACTCGAGCTGCGCCGAGAGGAAGGAGAGCCGCCCGGCGAGCCCGGCGGCGGCTGCGACCGCGGGGCCCGGCACCGGGATCGAGTACCAGCCGAGGGCCCGGGCGATCTCGGCGAGCGTCACCTCCCCGTCCCCGGCAAGGTTGTAGGCGCCGGGGTTCCCGCGGCCGACGATCGCCGCCCGCAGCGCCGCGGCGACATCGTCGTGGTGACACAGCTGGAAGGGAACCCCCGGGTCGGGCAGCACCGGGCGCAGGACGGGCAGCGAGGGCAGGGAGCTCATCGCCCTCTCGGCGAGGGGCCACCTCCCCCCGATCCGGACCTGCTTCAGCGCCTGCTCTATCAGCATCGGCGCGCGCCGGCCGGCGACGATCGACGGCCTGAAGACGTAGCTCTCGGTGCCGGCACCGCCGAGCGTCTGCCGCAACAGCGCCTCCAGCTCCGCCTTCTGGGCCGAGTAGTAGAAGCCCTCGCTGCCCCGGGGCGCCACATCCTCTGTCAGCGGCTGCGGGTTGTCACCGTGGAAGCCGTAGGCGGCGACCGAGGAGGTGTAGATCAGCCGCGGTGTCTCAGCCGACCGAACCGCCTCGAACACGTTGCGGGTTCCCTCGAGGTTGACCCTGCGGGTCTCCTCGTGACTGCCGAAGATCACGAAGGCGAGGTGGACGGCCACCTCGGCGCCTTCGAGCAGCTGGTCGAGCGCGGTGCGATCGAGGATGTCTCCCTGGCGGTAGCTGACCTTCTCCCAACCCTCCGCGGCCGGATCGAAGGGACGGCGGGCCATGCCGAGGACGTGTTCCACCTCATCGCAGCGCTCGAGAGCCGCCAGCAGCGGCTTGCCGATCTCGCCGGTCGGCCCGGTCACCGCGACCGTCAGGCCCATAATGCCCTCGAGCCGGAAGAAACCGCAAACCTGGACGTTTGTCCGATGTGCAGGCAACCCCGGAGAGCCGGACAGCCGCAATCCTTGATCAGACCCGGTGCCCTGAATGCGGCTCCGGATTCGAATCCGGCTTCGTCTGCTCGAACGGCCACCGATTCGATGTGCTCGACGGAGTCCCGGTGTTGGTGTCCGGCCTCGACGGCGCCGCGGCGTCGATCAGCGCAAGCTTCGGACGCGAGTGGTCCTACTTCCGGCACGGAATCGATCGTACGTGGTCGCAGACCGTCGACGAGCGCCGCCGCGATTTTCTCCGCCACGTAGCCCTCGACCCGGAGGAGCTGCGCGGCCTAAGCGTTCTCGACGCGGGCTGCGGCAACGGGATGCTGTCGGCTGCCATCGCCGACTTCGGCTGCGATGTCTATGCCTGCGATCTGAGCCCCAGCGTGCGCTACGCCGCCCGCTACTTCCGGGACTATCCGGTCGCCTTCCTGCAGGCGAACCTGATGCAGCCGCCGTTCCAGCCGGGGGCCTTCGACGTCGTCTTCTGCGCCGGTGTCCTCCACCACACCCCCGATACCCGGACGACGCTGGGTCGGGTCGCTGAGTCCGTCGCTCCCGGCGGCCGGCTGTTCGTCTGGCTCTACCATCAGCTACCGGAGCCGAAGCAACGGGTGAGGACGACCGTGAGGTCGGGGGTCGCGAGGCTTCCCCTCCAAGTCCGGCACGGGGTCGCGGTGGGTTTCGCCGCAAAGAAGTTCGCCAGCGGCCGGCTGGCGCGCCGCGAGGGGCTGAACTGGCGGGAGATGTTGATCGGCACGCACGACTTCTGGACCCCGAGGTACCGCTGGCAGCACACCCCGGAGGAACTCCACGGATGGCTCGGCGACCTCGGCTTCGCCGATGCCCGGGTCACCGAGATGGGCCGTGACGGCTTCGGGGTCGTGGCGATCCGCAGGGCGGACGGGTCGGGGAGTCGTGCCATCCCAACCTACGTCAGTGCGGTATAGGACCGGCCCCTAGGGCTGATCGGATGGGAATCTTCAGCCGCAAGCCCAGGGTCAGGGCACTTGCCCGTGCCGGCAACGTCGACGGCCTGGTCGCGGCGAGCCGCTACAGCGACCCGGTGACCGGCACCAACGGCCGGATGATCGACCAGGGCACGCCTACACGAATCGAGGCCCTCTACGCGCTGCGCGATCTGGGGCCGGAATATGGGCACGAGGCGGTTGTCGAGTCGCTCACCGACCCGGAGGACCGGGTGAGAGCCGCCGCGGTGGTTGTCCTGTTCGAACGGCAGGACGTCGCCTCGATCGCCGAATCGCTTCGATGGCTCCCTCGGCAGGACAGCTCGCGGTGGCTGGCCTTTCGCGCCCTGAGCGAGCTCGGAAGCCCCGATGCGCCGCTGAATGCAGCCAATGCACTGGTCCGTCAGCTGCCCGACGAGCCGTTGGCCGAGGAAGACATGGCCGCCTTCGATCAAGTGGTCGGCGGACGTGATCAGAACGGGGCGCTGGTCGATCTGCTCGCCGAGGCGCTCAGGGATGAGAACGAGTACGTCGGCGATCGCGCCGCCCAGTTGCTGATGCGGATGGCCCCGGCCAGCGTCGAGGTCCTGATCGGCTGCCTTCCCGACCAAGCCGCGGGGCGCCGGGCTGCTCTGGCGCTCGGTCAGATCAAGGACATCCGCGCCCTGGAGCCGTTGATCGAGACGCTGGATCACCCCGATCCGCGTGCCAGGGCGGCAAGCTGCGCCGCGCTGGGCGAGCTACGCGACCCTTCGGCGGTCGAGCCCTTGCTGAGAGCGAGTCAGGACCCGGAGTTCGCGGTCCGGGCAGGGGCCGGATCTGCGCTCAACGTGCTGGGAACGGTCGCTGTCGTAGTGGGGGTATCCACTCTGCTCCGACCAGAGTTCTCAAACACGCTTGAAGCGAACTCCGTCCCGCCCCGGGAGGTGGAGGCCGGTCCCGACGATCGCCGCGCGCGCGCGGAGCGTCCTCAGCCGACCACCCTCGAGCGGGTGGCGGTCCTGCTCGAGGGCCTTGGGACCGCAGGCCAATCGGGCGTCTATTGAGGCGATGAGCGTCCGCTCGCCCGATCTCACCAAGACCCGCTGGTATTCGCCCTACTTTGCAGGCGAGACGGCGGAAGATCAGGCAGCCTCGGGGCGTTGCTTGGGCATGGAGGTCATGACACGGCCATTCGACCGCGTGGACGCCCCTGCGATCCGCTGTCTGATTCTCAACGCCGGTGATGCGGATGCGAACGGCAAGGTCGCGAGCACGCTGACCGAGCAGGGCCTCGCCCCGCACCGCCAGGTCGACCTCAACGCAGGTCAGGCAGCCGACAACGGCCTCGACGAGAACGTCATCATCGTGCTGATCTGCAACGTCGATGCCCCGCGTGAGATGGCGGCGCTGCGCCGCCTGCGCCAGAAACTTCGCAACCCGCCGATCGTCGTCATCTCCCCGCCTGCCACCGGCACCGGAGTTCGCCGTGCACTGGAGGCGGGCGCCGACGCCTTCGTGTTCGAATCCGAGCTCGAGCTGACTCTCGTCGCCACCGTGCGCGCCGTCGCCAGCGGTCAGTCGGTCGTGCCGGGCCGGGTACGGGCGAGTCTCGAACGGCCGGCGCTCTCACATCGCGAGCGCCAGGTGCTGGCGCTGGTGGTCGACGGCCTCACGAATGCTCAGATCGCGGCCAAGCTGTTCCTCTCGGAGAGCACGATCAAGAGCCACCTCTCATCGGTCTTCTCGAAGCTCGGGGTGCGATCGAGGCGGGAGGCAGCGGCGGTCTTCATGGAGCTCAACCAGCCGCGGGACGGGGCTCTGACGGCTTCGCGCCGGCCGCCCATCCCCGCACCGGTCTCCGGGCCAGCACAACTCGCCGATGAAGCCTAGCTCGGTGGCTGCGGCGCCCGCCGACGCCACCGAGAAGATCCCGTTCGTCCGGCTCGACCAGGCGGATCCGGAGCTGTTCGCCGAGCTCACCGACGCGGTCGAGCGGGTCGCACGTGAAGGTGCATTCACCTTGGGAGAGGAGGTCGAGGGCTTCGAGCAGGCGTTCGCCTCCTGGTGCGAGACCGACCACGCGGTCGGGGTCTCCTCCGGCACCTCGGCCCTCGAGCTGGCGCTGCGGGCCGTCGGTTTGGGCGCGGATGATGAGGTTCTCGTTCCGAGCAACAGCTTCATCGCCACGGCGGAGGCCGTGACCGCCTGCGGAGCGGTGCCGCGCTTCGTAGACGTCGACGAGCGCTCTGCCCTGCTGACCGCGGAGATCGTCGAGCAGGCGTTGACGCCGCGCACACGCTGCGTGATCCCGGTCCACCTATACGGGCGCACCGTGGACATGGACCCCTTGCTGGGGCTGTGCCGTGAGCGCGGCCTCAGCGTGGTCGAGGATGCCTGCCAGGCGCACGGCGCGCGCTACCGAGGCCGCCCGGTCGGCTCGCTCGGGGACGCCGGCTGCTTCAGCTTCTACCCGACCAAGAACCTCGGCGCCTGGGGTGACGGCGGGATCGTCACCACGGGCGACCGGGAGCTCGCGGATCGGGTGCGATTGCTGCGCTCCCACGGAGAGGCGAGACGCCACGACCACGAGATCGCCGCCGGCACCCACCGCCTCCATGCCCTCCAGGCCGCCATCCTGCGGGTCAAGCTGGGCCGGCTCGACGAGTGGAATGAGAGCCGCCGCGAGGCGGCGCGAAGCCTCTGTGATGCCCTTGCCGACGCTCCTGTGGAGCCCCCTGCCGCGCCGCCGGCGGACGGTGACCACGTCTTCCACCTGTTCGTCGTCCGCAGCCCCGACCGGGACGCCCTCCGCGCGCACCTCGAGTCCCGCGGCGTGGCCAGTGCGATCCACTACCCGACGCCCATACACCTCCAGCCCGCATACGCGGATCAGGTCGCGAGAACCGGGCGCCTCCCGGTCGCCGAGAGGTTGGCGGCGCAGAGCTGCTCGCTGCCGATCTTCCCGGCGATCACCGAGCTGGAGCTGGAGCGGATCGCCGCCGCGGTCTCGAGCTTCGCCGGCGCAAGCGCCTAGCCGAGCGAGCTGCGTTCAGGCAGGCACGGGGGCGGCCGCGTAGTGGGCGAGCCGCTCGATCACGTAGCTCTGAGCCTCGTCGCCGAGGCCGGGGAACAGGGGCAGCAGGACGACGTCGTTCGCCGCTGCTTCGGTGTGCGGGAGCTCCGCCCCCGCGTCGGAGTAGGCCTCCTCCAGATGGATCGCCATGATCCCCCGCCGAGTGGAGACGCCGTCCTGGAGCAGCAGGCGCATCAGCTCGAGGGCGTCGAAGGGGGCCTGCGGGTCGATTCGGACGGGATATGACTGCCAGGTCCTGACGGCGTAGGAGGGCTCGAACGGCGGCTCGATGAACGGCACTTCCGCGAGCGAGTCCGAGTAGCGCTCGGCCAGGCGCCGCCGCTCGGCGAGCACCGTGTCGAGGATCTCGAGCTGGCTGAGACCGACGGCGGCCTGCAGGTCGGTCATCCGCGCGTTCCAGCCGGGCTCGGGGTAGTGCTCGATGACCACGTCCCGAGCCGAATGCCGCGCCAGGGCGGACTGATCCATCGAATGGGTCCGCAGGCGGCGCAGGCGCTCGGCGATCTCCGGATCGTGCACCGCGATCATCCCTCCCTCCCCGCAGGTGATCACCTTCCGGGGGTGGAAGGAGAAGCAGGCGAGCGGCCCCAGCGACCCGATCGGACGTCCCTTGTAGGTGGCGCCGATCGCGCACGCCGCATCCTCGACCAGGGTCAAGCCGTGGCGGTCCGCGAGCTCGAGGAAGCGGTCCATGTCGGCCGGAAGGCCGACCTGGTGGACGGGAATCACGGCCTTGGTGCGGGAGGAGAGCTTGCGCTCGACGTCGGCCGGGTCGAGGTTGTAGGTGGCGGGATCGATATCGGCGAAGACCGGAGTGGCGCCGCAGTACCAGGCCGCATTGGCGGTCGCGATGAAGGAGAGCGACGGCACGATCACCTCATCTCCGGGACCCACGCCGGAGGCGTAGAGGGCCAGGTGGAGAGCGGTGGTGCAGCTCGTCGTCGCCACCGCCTCGGGAGCACCCACCCGCTCTGCGAACTCCTGCTCGAACTGCTGGACCCGGGGCCCCTGCGTCAGCCAGCCGGAGGCGATCACCTCCGAGACGGCCTCGGCCTCACCGCCGCCGAGGAAGGGCTTCGCGAAGGGGACCTCCATCACAGCGCCGCCTCGGACGGCACCGGGGCGGCGGGCTGAGCGGAAGCGAGCTCTCGCTCGCGCCACCATTCGACCAGGCGGGTGAGTCCCTCCTCGAGCCCGATCTCGGCGGTGAAGCCGAGATCGGCGCTCGCGGCGGAGGTGTCCGCCAGGCGCCGCGGCACCGCGTTGACACCGCGATCGGGCCCGTACTCGACCTCAAGGTCGGATCCCATCACCCGCAGCAGGGTGCCGGCAAGGTCGTTCAGAGAGGTCTCGACACCGCTGGCGATGTTGTAGACGCTGTCGGTGACATCCGCCTCGGCGGCGAGCACGTTGGCGCGGGCGATGTCGGGAACGCAGATGAAGTCCATCGTCTGCATTCCGTCGCCGAAGATCAGCGGAGGCTTGCCGGCGGCGATCCGCTCCATCCACCGCACCAGCACCTCGGTGTAGGCGCCGTGCACGTCCATCCGCGGGCCGTAGACGTTGAAGTAGCGCAGGGCGACGTAGTCGAGCCCGGTCATCGCGTGATAGCTGCGGAGCAGACCCTCGTTGAAGACCTTCGCCGCGCCGTAGAGCGTGTCGTTGGCGTAGGGGTGATGCCGCTCGGGTGTGGGGAACTCGACCGCCAGCCCGTAGACGGAGGCCGACGAGGCCGCCACCAGCCTGCGCACCCCGGCCGCGGCGGCAGCCTCGACCACGTTGAAGGTGCCGTCGACGAGGACCTCGAGCGCCAGGCGCGGCTCGTCGGCGCACTGGGTGATCCGGATCGCCGCCTGATGAAAGACGACGTCGATGCCCTCGGTCAGCTCCGCGACCAGCCGCCTGTCGCAGACGTCGCCCTCGACCACGGTGACGAAGCCGTTCTGCTCGGCCCACCTGAGGTTCTCGCGGCGGCCGCGGACGAAGTTGTCGAGCACCACTATCTCCGTGGCCCCACGCTCGACCAGCTGGTCGACCAGGGTGGATCCGACCACGCCGGCGCCACCGGTGACAAGCATCCGCTCGCCCTTGATCATGCCGTTTGCCTTGATCTGTCGGTGCGCTCCGCTTGCATGGTCTGAGTGTCAGTCCCGGGCATCTGGTTGAACAACGAGCCCGGGGGCGGGAAGTTTCCGAGCTCCCTCTGACCCGAGATCCCCCTGAAGTCCCCTCCCTAAGGCTTGGCGAGGGCCGGCTCTCGCACCCGGCCGAAGCTGAGCCGATCGGGAAGCAGGCGCCGGATCGCAGTTGCAAGGTCGTGGGCCGAGCCCGGATAGATGAGGCGAAGTGCCAATAGGTAGGCGACTCCACCGCTGGCGCAGACGGCCGCCATGCGAATCAGAGCCGGGGCGTGGAGGCTGGCCATGCCCCAATCGACGGGGCCGGCCAGGAGAAGGAGTCCCCCGACGCCGATCATCGCGGGAGCGAGATCGTGCCAGAGGACCAGCAGCGGCCTGGGCACCAGGCCGCGCAGCAAGACCTTGTATGCGACCCCGAGGAAGATCGTATGGACGACGGAGCCGGCTATCGCCACCGCCGCCAGGCCGAGGTGGGCAACTGCCAGCACCGCCGCCATGTAGACGAGGAAGTGGGCAACGCCATACCCGAGCAGAGCGCGGGCGCGCCCCACCGCCATCAGGGCGGCGCCGCAGGCGTCGATCGCGAGGGTCGCGGCGCCACCGAGAACGAGGATCTGGGTCGGGACCACCGCCGGCTCCCACTCGGACCCGAACAGCCAGGGCACGGCGACCGGCGCCAGCAGCAGCAGCAGCGCCAGCACCGGGTACAGGACGACGGCGAGCAGCTGCACCATGCGCTGGCGCAGGGCGAGCAGCTCCTCCATCCCGGAGGTGCGGGCCAGCACCGGGAAGGCGATTTGGGCCATCGCCGCGGCGATCTTCTTCTGGTACTCGACGGCAAGCGTGTAGGCGCGCCAGTAGAAGCCCGCTGCGGCGGTTCCGAGCGTCCCGGCGATGATCGCGTAGTCGCCGTTGCGGAAACCCGTCCAGGAGACCGCCGCGAGTGCTGCCGGCCCACCGTAGGGGAGGAGATCCCGCATCGCCTGGGGGCGCCAGCGGGGCAGCGGAACCGGAGCGAAGATCAGGGCGAGGACGAGCGCAAACGCGGTCCCGGCCATGCTCCCGAAGACAAGTGCCGGGGCGTCGTACCCGGCGAGCGCCAGGGCCACGGAGGCCGCAGCCCGGGAGGCGTTCAACGCCAGGTCGATGATGCTCAGCGCCCGGAAGTTGAGACGCCGGCGCAAAACCGCCATCGGGGCCGCGTAGACCGCTCCCATCAGGTAGTAGGTGCTCGCTGCCGAGAGCAGCCAGGCGGTCTCGTTGCCCATCAGCGGGTCGACGACCAACCATGCCAGGGCAAGGGTCACAGCGGTCAGGATCAGGCCGACCCCGATGCTCATCACCATGCCCCCCCGGAGGTGATCGCGGGTTATCGATCGGCGCTGCACCATGGCGCTGCCGATCCCCTCCATCGGGACAGTCACCGCCAGCTCCTGGACGATGACGACGATCGCGAAGATCCCGAAGTCGGAGGGAGGGATCAGCCGGGCGAGCAGGATCATCGACCCGAACAGCGTCACCTCCACGGCGATCCTCGCGTAGACGATCCATCGGAGCCCACCGGCTGCAGCCTGGGTCAGCTCCTCGTTGGAGCGGACGTCGCCGGTCTCCAGGTCGTCTTCGGGGTGGCTTGACCGGATGCCCATCGCTTCGGTCAGAGCTCGCGGATCACTTGCGCCGGATTGCCGGCCGCGACCACGCCTTCGGGAATCGACGAGGCAACCACTGCCCCGGCGCCGATCACGGAATCCGTTCCGATAGTCACCCCCTTGAGAATTCGCACACCCATCCCCACGAACACCCTGTCGCCGATCTCGACCGGCGCCATGTTCTGGGTCCCCGCCTTGCGACGTGACGGACGCAGGTCATGGAAATCGCTGTCGAAGATCTCCACCTGCGCCCCGAAAAGCCCGTCCCTGCCGATCCGAATCCCCGCTCCCTCGCACTTGATCAGCAGGTTGTTGTTGAACTCTGTGTCCTCACCGATCTCGATCACCGAGGACTCGTCGGTGACCTCGACGTGGCAATAACCCGAGTAGAACTGCGGCGACGCCTTCCATCCGAACTGCACGTTCGCTCCCAGCCGGATCTCGCCGGGCCCGACGAAGAGCACCGGCTGAAGGATCGTCGGGTCGCCGCTCACCCTGGAGCAGGTCGACAGCGCCCGGTACTTCATGATCCGGGGCTTCTGGGCGAGACTCTCCAGGCCGGGCCGCAGGTAGCGGCGGCCGAGTCTGCGGGTCACGGACGGGGGCCGGGGCGGCTCTGCGCCTGCGCCCCCGGACTCGAGATCCCGGGTGACTTCGAGAATCCTGTCAAGGGCGGGCGGGCGCTCGGTTTCGCTTGACGATGCCATCTCCCCCTAAACAACGTGCAAACGCCCTGCTTGCTTCCGGGTCCTAGACGCCCAGCGTGCGCCAGCGCAGCCGGCTGACGTGCCCGCGGAGCCGGTGCCCTGCCCCGGTCGCGATGAACGGGAGGAACCACTGCGAGCGCCCAGCGCCGATCCGGCGCCGCAACCTCAGGCCCCACCATTCGGGAAGGCGTCTCGCCTGTTCATAGGTCTCCAGAGCGAAATCGACCAGCTTTTCGACCGGCACCGCGTCCGGGCCCTCGAGAGCGTCACGGTCATAGGCACGGCTCGCTTGCCAGAGCGCCTGGCGGGCCAGCGCCCGACCGACCGTCGATCGCCAGCGGGGGGTCTCGCGCGGGTGGATCCCGGCGCGGTCGAAGAAGCAATGAAAGGCGGCCCGTCGCTCTGTCAGGTCGAGAACCGGGTGCATGGCGCTCCGCAGCATGCTGTCCGAGTGAATCCGGTAGAGGGCCTGAACTGCTCCCCTGATGTAGGCGACGTCCGAGATCGCGGCAACCCGCAACCACATGTTCAGGTCGCTGGAGTGCTCGCAGGCCGGGTCATATCCACCCACCTGTCGCTGCACCGAGGTGCGCACGACCACCTCGGGTGAAGAGATGCAGTTGTGGGCGGAGCGACAGCGCATGCGAATCCAGTCGCCTCCCGGCCAGACCTTCGTCCCGCGCCGGCGCTTCGAAATAGCCGGCAGGGCCTGATTGGACTCGAAGTACTGGGCATGGCCGTAGACCATCCCCACCGATGGCTCGGCATCCATCACTTCCAGGGCACGTTCCAGCGATCCCGGGACCAGCATGTCGTCGGCGGAGAGCAGGACGACGAAGTCTCCGTCGTCGGCCCATCTCAGGCCCTCGTTCGCGGTCGCAATCAGGCCGGCATTCTGCCGGTG
Organism: uncultured Actinomycetes bacterium; assembly: GCA_963720735.1. GTDB lineage: Bacteria > Actinomycetota > Thermoleophilia > Solirubrobacterales > 70-9 > JBBRHQ01. Next base: position 59,584 of record CAVRGL010000008.1, on the reverse strand, counting down.
CCGTCGATACTCGACCCGGTCGTCACCGACCAGCAGGTGGCGGGCCACCTCCGGCGTGTTGTCGGGTGAGCAGTCGTCGATGATCAGCACCCGCAGGTCTACGCCGTCTTGATCCAGCACGCTGGCCACGCAGCCGCTGAGCAGATCCGCGTAGCGGTAGCACGGCACGACGACCTTCACCAGGGGGCGCCTCACGCGACAAGCTCGCTGAGCGCCGGGACCCTCGCAACCCCCCGCAGGATCCGCTCCACCTGCCCGCCACTCTCTTCCCAGGTGGTCGTGCTGACGCTCTCAGCGGCTGCCCGAGCCGACGAGGCCCGATCCTCAGGAGACGCGCCGACCAGGGCCGACAACGCATTGGCGAGGCCGAATGGCGTCGGGGGTGCGTAGGCGACGTGTTCGTTGTCGAGGACCACACGGTTGTGCTCGGCGTCGTTGACCACTGGGATGCAGCCGGCGGCGAGCATCTCGTGCGGCACAAGGGAGACATTGGTTGCAGAGAGGACGAGCCCGGCAATCGTTCTCCGGTAGAGCGAGCCGAGCTGCTTCGGGGCGAGAAGGCCGTGGTCGATGACGGGAAACGGCAGGGCGCCGGCAGGCTCTCCGAAGGTATGGATGGCCACCTCCGGGTGACGGGATGCGAACAGGTCGAGCGCGACGACCGCGAGCTCGTGGGCCCGGCGCGGTTTCGACGGGCAGCAGAAGTAGCAGACCCCGGAGCGCTCAACCACCTCGTCCCGGGCGGCATCGAGCCTGTAGTGATCGAGATCGCAGCCGAAGTCGAAATGGTCCGCGGACATCCCGTATTCGCGCTGCAGGAGATCCGCAAGCCAGCGGCCGGCCGTGACACCGTGGAAACCGAACCGGTAGGTGGCCTCAGCGAGCAGGGCGAGGCTGCCCGAGGGGTAGAAGGAGGGCTCGAAGTCCTGCACGAAATAGCAGCGACGGCCCAGCGCGTTGGAGCCGAGGATCGGGTACACCGTCTCCCAGCTCGTCGCCAAGACCACATGCGCATCCTCGATGCCGTCGGCGAGGTCACGCACCTCGGCCCTTACCCACGGCCACCAGGCCCTGATCGTGCCGCGATGCTGCTCGATCTTCCACCCATGGCGATCGTGGATATAGATCACGCAGGTGTGCCCGGACCGCTCCAGTGCGTCGACCATCCGGAACATCGTCGTGTGACCCCCCGAGCCCTCACCGGCGGGCCCGCAAACCCATGCGACCTTGAGAGGCTCGCCCTCGGTCCAAGGCGCGGGCTCGGGAAGGGAGGCGCCGCTTGCCACCATCTCGGACGCGCGGGTGAGATCTTCCTTGCTGACCGGAAGCTTGCCGTAGCCGGCCGGGGTGAGCGCATCAGTTGCCCGGTTCAGGACGCGAACCGCCACACCGGCGGGGCCCTCGGTCTGCAGGAGCCGCCTGGTCTGGCGAAAACGGTCGGCGGCGCCCGGCGGGGTCACGGTGATCCCGCCTCAGGCATGGATTTGACGCATTGGAAGACCTCCTCCGTTCCGAACGCGTCGTCCTGCTCCCGACGCAGCCCGAACCGCTCGATCGAATCCTCGTCGAAGCTCTCGAGATAGCGGGCGGACCTGACCGAGAAGCCTGCCGCGGCGAGCCGATCCGGGTAGTCCCGGCCGTAGAGTCGGACGTGGTCGCTTTGCCCGTAGGCGCGGTGGCGGTCCTCCGGCGTGACAACCGCCGGATCCTCGAGGGTGACCTCTCGCCGGTAGTCGACCGGGCACATCAGGATCGCCCAGCCGCCCGGCTTCAGGACCCGGTTGAACTCTGAAAGGGCACGGCGATCATCCTCGACGTGCTCGAGGACGTGATTGCACATCAGGAAGTCGAAGCTCTCCGCGCCGAACGGGAGGTCCATCACGTCCAGCTTGTGGCTCGCCAGGGCGGAGTCGAGGTCGCCGGTGGCGTAGCGCAATCCGCCCGTCCGGGAGAGGCGGCGCATAAATGCGTACTCGGGGGCGATGTGGAGCAGGGCGCCTCCCGGCGTCCGGAAGAGGTCGGTCTCGCGCTCCAGGAACAGCCAGAGGAGGCGATGGCGCTCCAGGGAACCGCAGCGTGGGCATTTGGCGCAGCTCCGCCCGCGGTGCGGCAGGAAGCCCGAGAAGGTCGAATCGCAGCAGGGGCATTCGACCAGCTCGCCCCTGTACCTGATGCTGCGCGCCGCGCCCAGCATTGCGTGGCGACGCTGCCCCGGCATCAGCTTGAAGAGCACGCGCTTCACCAGCGGGTCGCCGACGTCGCCGTGCTCGGCGCCGAAGACGTGAGTCTCCGGCGCTTCTGGGGTCTGCGTTGCCGCCATCTCAACCCGAGAACGGGTCGCACATTCCGGCTCTTCCACGCAAGATCGCCTCGGAGGTCGCCGTTGTAGTGGCGGTGGATCAACGCCTGCTAGTCATCTCCCCGATCCGGAACGAGGTCGCGCACCTCGATCGCGTCGCCCGCTCCCTGGCCGCACAGACATGCCCGCCTGACCGGTGGTTGCTGGTCGACGACCATTCCACCGACGACACCTACGAGCTGGCGAAGCGCCTGGCAGAGGAGTTCGCCTTCATCACGCCGCTCAGGGCCCCTGATCACCCGCCACTTCTCGACCATCGTGACCGGCTCGCATCCGCGGCCGCACCGCGGACCTTCAACCACGGCCTCTCCGCGGTCGATTGGCGAAGCTTCACCCACATCAGCAAGCTGGACGGCGACATGGAGCTCCCCGCCGACTACTTCGAGCGCATCCTCCGCGCGTTCGACGAGGACAGTCGCCTCGGCATGGCGGGAGGGCTGCGCCGGGAGTTGGTGCGGGGCAGATGGTGGGTCGAGCAGGTCCCCCTGGAGCACCATGTCAACGGCGCCCTGAAGTGCTACTCGCGCGAGTGCTTCGAGGCGATCGGGGGCGTCCGCGAGCAGCTCGGCTGGGACACGATCGACGAGACCCTCGCCCGGATGCGAGGTTTTCGCACCAGGACCTTCGAGGACATTGTCGCCATACACCACCGACCCTGGGCGAGCGCCGACGGCACGCTCCGGGGCCGGGCGCGCTACGGGGCTGCCGCTTACATCGTGCATTTCCCGGCGTACTGGGTGGCGCTGCGCTCACTGAAGCTGGCCGGCACCCCACCGGTCGGCCTCTCCGGCCTGGCGTTCTTCTACGGCTACGTCCGTGCTGCGCTGCGCCGGACCCCGCAGTTCGAAGACGATGAGTTCAGGCTGGCGATCCGCCGTGAGACTCGCGGTCGGATTGCCAGCAAGCTCCCGCTGTCATCCCGCGCCGGCGCCGGTCTCCCCCCGCGCGCCGCGACCGGCTGATGTGCGGGATCGCCGGCCAGGCGCGGGCCGCGGGCGTCCCCGTCGAGGAGGACCTGATCGCGAGTATGTGCGCGGCCCAGGAACATCGCGGGCCGGATTCGCGCGGCCTGCACGTGTCAGGTCCCGCCGGTCTGGGGATCCAACGGCTCCGGGTCATCGATCTGGAGACCGGCGATCAGCCGATCTACAACGAGGACGGCTCGATCGCAGTGATCCTTAACGGGGAGATCTACAACTTCGCGGAGCTCCGCGAGGAGCTCCGCGAAGCCGGTCATAAGCTGACCACCCACGGCGACACCGAGGTGATCGCCCACCTCTACGAGGAATACGGGACCGACTGCGTCTCTCGCCTGAACGGGATGTTCTGCTTCGCCCTCTGGGACCAGCGCCATCACCGGCTGTTCCTGGCCCGCGACCGGGTCGGCAAAAAGCCCCTCTTCTACAGCTACCGCGGCGCTTCGCTGAGCTTCGCATCCGAGCTCCAGGCACTGATGCAGGATCCGGAGATCAACCGCGACGTCGACCCCGAGGCGATCGACGCCTACCTGACCTACGGCTACATCCCAGCCCCGATGAGCATCTTCCGCGGAGTTCACAAGCTTCCGCCCGGCCACACGCTCGTCTATCAGGAAGGCGCCCTGACGATCGAGCGCTACTGGCGGCTCGACTATTCATCCAAGCGCCGGGTCGACGACGTCGAGGCGCTGCACGAGCAGATCCGCGATTCTCTGCGCTCGGCCGTCGCACGGCGGCTGGTGGCCGATGTCCCGGTTGGGGCGTTCCTCTCGGGTGGGATCGACTCGTCCGCTGTCGTCGCCGCCATGGCCGAGCAATCGCCCGAGCCGGTGAAGACCTTCTCGATCGGCTTCACCGATGAGGGCGTCAACGAGCTGCCGCGAGCCCGACTGATCGCCGATCGCTTCTCGACCGATCATCACGAGCTGATCGTGAAGCCGGACGCGGTCGAGCTGCTCCCGAAGCTCGTGCGTCACTACGGCGAGCCGTTCGGCGACCACTCGGCGCTGCCCTGCTTCTACCTGGCCGAGCTGGCGCGCGAGCACGTGACCGTGGCCCTCAACGGAGATGGGGGTGACGAGAGCTTCGCCGGGTACCAGCGGTACACGTCGAACATGCTCGCCACCCGGCTCGAGCGTCTTCCGGCCACGCTTCGCCAGACGATCGCCGCGGCGGGCGCAATGGTCGGGGAGAGCCCTGACCCGCAGGCCTGGCGCAGCCGCGCCCAGCGCTTCACGACCCGGCTCGGAGGCGAGCGATATGGCCGCTACCTGCGCCAGGTGAGCGTATTCGGAGCCGATCAGCGCAGATCGCTCTACACGCCCGAATTCTCTGAGCAGCTGGGCGCCGTCGACTCCGCCGAGGTGCTGCTCGGGCCGTGGAGAGAGGCGAGCGGCGCGGAGCTGCTCGATCAGCTGCTCGAGGTCGACGTCGGGGTCTACCTTCCGGGAGACCTGCTGGCGAAGATCGACATCGCGACGATGGCCTATTCGCTGGAAGCGCGGTCCCCGCTTCTCGATCACGAGTTCATGGAGCTGGCGGCGTCGATCCCGCCCCAGTACAAGGCGAGCGGGGTGCAGCGCAAGATCGCGCTGAAGGGGGCCCTGCGCGAGTGGCTTCCAGAGGAGGTGCTCGACGGCCCGAAGAAGGGGTTCGAGCTCCCGGTGACGCGCTGGCTGCGGACCGACCTGGCGCCGTTTGCCCGGGAGGTCCTCCTCGACGGGCAAAGCATCGACAGTGGCTGGATTCGGGCCGAGGAGGTGGCAACGTTGATCGACGAGCACGTCGGTGGCACGGCCGATCACGGTCGCAGGCTCTGGTCGCTGCTCACCCTGGAGCTCTGGGCCCAGTCTGAGGTCGCGGCCGGCTCCGGTCTGGTCCCGGCCGTCGCCTGAGTGCCCGGAAATAACGCCCCCCGCCGGACGTTGATCGGTCAATGCGAGATGCGTGCCTGATCGATCCCATCGCCGACCCCGAGTGGCTGGAGCTGGTTGAGAACAGCCCGACCTCTGAGGTCTTTCACCACCCCAGCTGGCTCGAGCTGCTGCGTTCGCAGTACGGATACGGCTTTCAGGCCTGCTGCATCGGCAATGGCCGTGGAATCGAGGCGGGGATACCGATTGCCCGGATCGACAGCCGCCTCACCGGTAGCCGCCTCGTCTCCCTGCCGTTCTCCGACGTCTGCTCCCCCGCCCTTGCCGATGACGCCGACCCTGCGGCGCCCGGGGCCCTCGGCGAAGCCCTGGTCGAGGAGAGCATGCGAGCCCGGCTCGGACTCACCGTCCATGCACCGCTTCCCAGCGCCGAGGGAGCGGTCGTCCGGCGCCGCTTCTATCGCCACCTCCTGCCGCTCGCCGGCGATCCGGCCGAGGTCGAGCGCGGCTACTCGAAGTCCCGGGTGAAGCGCGGAATCAAGAAGGCACAACAGGAGGGGCTCGGTTTCTGGCGCCGCACCGACTCGGCCGCACTCGACGCCTTCTACGCGCTGCACCTGGCGACGCGCCGCAGGCAGGGCGTGCCGACCCAGCCGAAGCGCTTCATCCGGCGCTTCGAAGATCTCTTCGCTGACGGGCTGGGGTTCGTCGGGCTGGTCACCGATGGCGAACAGCCGATCGCTGCAGCCGTCTTCCTCACGCACGGGTCGACGCTCACCTACAAGTACGGGGCCTCGGCTGCCGGTGGCCTCAGCAAGCGTCCCAACCACCTCCTCTTCTCCGAAGTCATCAAGTGGGCCTGCGAAACCGGCTTCCTGACGCTCGACTTCGGCAGGACCGACCTCGACAACGAGGGCCTCAGGTCCTTCAAGAGGTCTTGGGGAGCCACGGAGACCGAGCTTTTCTACACCTACGTCGGCGCCTCGGAGCCATCGCTCGAGCCGAGCCTTCGGGATCGCATCGCAACGACGACGATCCAGCGCTCCCCGGCAGTGGTCGGCCGGGTCGCCGGTGAGGTGCTCTACCGGCATTACGCCTAGGCGTGATGTCTCCGCATCCCGATATCTCGGTCATCGTCGTCACCCACAACGGGCGCGAGATGGCGCTGCGAACGCTGCGATCGGCTCACGCCGCGACGGGGGGCGCCACGGTCGAATGGCTGATCGTCGACGCGGGGTCGACGGACGGCGCACCGGAGGCCATCGAGCGGGAGTTCCGGGAGGCGCGGATCCTCCGTCGCGACAACCGAGGTTTCGCGGCCTCCAACAACGTCGCTCTGAGCGAAGCGCGGGGGCGCTACGTCCTGCTGATGAACCCTGATGTCGAGATCCGGTCAGGGACCCTCGGCGATCTGGCTGAGGCCATGGACGCTCGGCCCGGGCTCGGCATGGCGAGTGTGATCCAGCGCGGCGCCGATGATCAGCTCGAACCCTCGATCCGCCGCTTCCCGTCTCCCTTGCGCAGCCTGGGCGAGGCTCTGTTCGCCGCATACTGGCCGATGCTCCAATCGCTGCAGGAGCTAGAGATCCGGCCCGCCCGCTATCAGCGGGAAGGCCCCGCCGATTGGCTGGTTGGAGCGTTTCTGATCGCCCGTCGCGAGGCCGTGCGGGACGTCGGTCAGATGGACGAGCGCTTCTTCCTCTATTCCGAGGAACTCGATTGGTGCTACCGCTTCTGGCAGGCCGGGTGGCCGATCGCACACCTCCCGGTGATGGTCATCACCCATCATTCGGGGGAGGGCAAGCGCGGCGAGTTGATGGCCCAATTGAGCCATTCCCGCATGCTCTTCGCCGCCAAGCACTACGGGCCTGCCCGCAGTCTGGGGATCCGCGCCGGCCTGGCGCTGGAGCATGCGATCCGCATCGCCGTCTTCGGTGCAGTGTCCGTCCTGCGCCCTCGGCTGCGTGGACGGGTGCGGGCCGAAAGAGCCGCCCTGCGTGTGACCCTCGGCCTCTCAGCGCCTCCAATGGGCGCCTATTCGAAGCCCGCGACGGCTGGCTCGGCGCCCTGAGACGCCCGGAAGTCCAAATGAGTGGCGCACGTTTGTTCAACGTGAGCAGCAGCAGGCCCGTGCCCGCCGACAGCGCACCGTCGCAGACGCCATCCGTCCGCGCCCGGATCGATGCGCGGCCGACCGGGTCCATGGGTGGGTTCTCAGAGGCCGTATTGCGCCTCCTCGACATCGTCGTCTCCGGCGGCCTGCTGATCATCCTCTCTCCGCTTCTCGCGGCGATAGCGATCGCGATCAGGCTCGACTCGGAGGGTTCGCCGATATTCCGCCAGCGCAGATACGGGCGTGGCCTCAGGGAGTTCACGATCGTCAAGTTCCGAACCATGCGTCGCGATATCACCCCTGACCCGCACCGCACCTACGTGCTCGGGGTGATCAACGGAAACGGGAGCGGCGGAACCGCGGCGGACGACAGCAGCTTGAAGAAGCTCCCCAATGACCAGCGCATCACCCGGGTGGGAGGCTTTCTGCGCCGCTTCAGCCTCGACGAGCTTCCCCAGCTCTGGAATGTCCTTCGCGGAGACATGACCCTGGTCGGGCCTCGGCCGCCGATTCCCTACGAGGTGGATTTCTACCCACCGCGCTGGCTTGATCGTCTCTCGATCAAGCCAGGACTCACCGGCCTATGGCAGGTCAGCGGCAGAAACGAGCTCGACTACGCCGAGATGGTCGAACTCGACCTCGAGTACGTAAGCCGGCGCTCGCTCTGGCTCAACCTGACGATCCTCGCCCGGACCGCCTCGGTCGTCCTCACCGGCAGGGGCGCCATCTGAGCCCGGCGATCGGCCGGCTCTGACGGAAGCTCGGATCGGTGCTGGACGTTTGATTCGACGGTGACTCCCGACCACGACGACCGCTACTACCTGGAAGAGCGCTACCGGGGCGACAACGCCACCCGGTCAGGGGCCCTGAGCGCCTACTACGCGATCAAATCGCTCCTGCCACGTCGCCTGCAGATCGCCATGCGCCGCGTCTACGCGAGGCGCCAGGCGCGAGTCGAGTTCCCACGCTGGCCGATCGAGCCCTTGCTCGTCGACCGCTCCCGGCTCGACTTGCGCTCGGCGCTCGAGCACCGGGACACCGCCCGGATGCCCGTGATCGCAAGCTGGCCCGAGGGGAAGAGCTTCGCGGTGATCCTCACCCACGACGTCGAGGGCCCTGCCGGAGTCGCGAACATCCCCGAGGTTCTCGAAATAGAGCGACGGCACGGCTTCGTCTCCTCCTGGAATCTCGTCGCCGAGGGGTACCCGATCCCGGAGACCCTGCTCGAGCAGATCCGCGCAGCCGGTTGTGAGGTCGGTCTTCACGGCATCAAGCACGACTGCAAGCTGTTCGAGAGCCGGGCCAATTTCGAGGCGGAGCTGCCGGCGATACACAGGTATCTCGCCGATTGGGGCGCTGCCGGCTTCCGCTCCCCGGCCACCCATCGCAACCCCGACTGGATGCCCGAGCTCGGTTCCCTCTATGACAGCTCGTTTCCCGACACCGATCCGTTCGAGCCCCAGCCCGGCGGATGTTGCTCGATCCTTCCCTACTTTCTCGAGAAGATGGTCGAGCTACCGATCACCCTGGTTCAGGACCACACCCTGTGGGAGATCCTGCGTCAGGACACGATCGAGATGTGGTCCCGCAAGAGCGACTGGATCATCGCCAACGAAGGGCTGATCAACCTGATCACCCATCCCGACTATCTGGACCGCCCGGAGCGCCTGCGGATGTACGACGAGTTCCTCGAGCACCTGGCCAACCAGAGGAACGGATGGCACGCCCTGCCTCGTGAGGTGGCCGAATGGTGGCTCACCCGCGCCGGACTCGAATGCGTCGAGGATGAGACCGGCGCCCGTATCGAAGGCGAGGGTGCAGAGCGCGCCACGCTCGCCTGGGCGCGACGTTCGGGCGAGGGGATCGTCCTCGAACCCGAGACTGCGGATCTGAGATGGCCGGCAAGCGTGTCCTGATCCTGCTCCAGAACGAGCCCGTCCCGTCCGACCGGCACGTCTGGAATCAGGCCACAGCCCTTGCCCGAGCCGGGTACGACGTAACGGTGGTCTGCCCGACCGGAGAGGGGCGCGACCTCGGCCGGCGCGAGCAGATCGACGGCGTCGCCATTCACCGCTACGAGCCACGGCGGGCCGCCGAGCGGCCGATCGACTACGCGCTCGAGTACCTGGGCGCCCTGCGCAGCATGCGCCGCCTCGCGGCTGAGCTGTCGCGGGAGCGACCGTTCGACATCGTCCACGCCTGCAGCCCGCCGGACTTCCTGCTGCTCGCCGCGCTCGGCCTGCGCCGTCGCGGCGCCCGCTTCATCTTCGATCACCACGATCTCACCCCCGAGCTCTATCTGAGCCGATTCGGCGGGGGGCTGCTGCACCGGCTCACACTCGCTGCAGAGCAGGTCGCATTTCGCGCCGCCGACGTAGTTCTGTCGGTCAACGATTCGTACCGCCGCGTCGCGATCGAGCGCGGAGGCCGGGATCCCGAGGATGTGGCGGTCGTTCGGACCGGACCGGACCTGAGTCGATTTGTGCCCGCGGAACCGGACGCGTCGCTGCGCCGGGGCAAGCCATTCCTGCTCAGTTACGTGGGTGTGATGGGCGCTCAGGACGGCGTCGACCAAGCGCTGCGAGCGCTTGCCGCGCTGAGGACGTTGCGAGACGACTGGCACGCCGTGTTCATGGGCGATGGAGACGTGATCGACGAGATGCGCGACCTGACCCTGGAGCTCGGCCTCGACGACAGCGTCGAGTTCACCGGTTGGGTCGAGCAGGACACGATCTGCCGGGTGCTCTCGACCTCCGACGTCTGTCTGGCGCCGGACCCGAAGAATCCCCTCAACGACCTCTCTTCGATGGTGAAGATCTCCGAATACATGGCGATGTCGCGCCCGATCGTCTCCTATGACCTCGCGGAATCGCGAGTCGGCGCCGGTGCGGCGGCCGTGTTCGCGCCCACCGGGGACTACTCCGGTTTCGCGCGATTGATCTCGGAGCTCCTCGACGACCCCCGGCGGCGCTCGGCGATGGGCGCAGCGGGCCGGGCCCGGGCGGAGGACTTCCTCGCCTGGGAGCACCAGGAGCGCTCGCTCCTCGCCGCCTACTCGCGCGCCCTCGGCATGGGGCCGGTGCGGGAGAGCCGCCTGGCGACGATGCGCCGGTTGCTGGGGGCCGCCGGGGGAGCCGCATCGAATGGCCACCAAGGCTCCGAGGTGAGAGCCGAGCTGGGCTGACGAGTGCTCGACCCCGGACCGGGGCTCCGGCACGCGAACGGGCTGGGAGACGGGCGCCATCGCCCAGGCGGCGGGCCTTCGTCGCACATCTGTCCACCTGGCCCCCGCTGAAACCTATTTACCGGCGCGCTCCGCCCCGATAAGGCCAAATGCGGGGCATCGCTTCTCCGGCCCGATTGGTGGCGCTAGCCCTGACCGGCGGCCTTGCCCTGATCGGCGGATGGTCTCCGGCTGTCGCCGCGGCCTCCACCCACCGGCGCGCCGAGGCGATGGGGGGCCGATTCACCAAGGCAGCCGGGCACGTCGGCCAGGGCCGCGCGGTGGAGGATCTCGACGGCGACGGCCTGACCAACTGGACCGAGCGCGAGCGCACCAAGACCTATCCCCGCAAGGCCGACAGCGACGGCGACGGGCTCGGCGACGGAGTCGAGGTCAACCGGACCAGGACCGATCCCCTCAAGGCCGATACCGACAGCGACGGGCTCGGTGACGGGACGGAGGTCAACCGGACCAGGACCGATCCGCTCACCGCGGACACCGACGGCGACGGGCTCGGCGACGGGATCGAGGTCAACAGCACCAAGACCAACCCGCGGAAGGCCGATACCGACGGCGACGGCTACAGCGACCGCGACGAGGTGATCGCCGGCTCGAACCCCCGCGATCGGTCGAGCGTCCCCGCCAAGCCCCCGCCGGTGATTCTCCCGAAGGCCGTCTGGACGGCACCGAGCGGCGCCCTCGCCGGGGTGCCGGTCACCCTCGATGGGACCGCCTCGACCGGCAGCGGGCCGCTGGCCTGCGCCTGGTCGTTCGAGAATGCCGACGGCAGCATCGTCTGGCAGACGCGGGACGGATGCCTGATCGAGTTCACGTTCGAATCGACAGGCACCAAGTACGTCAGGCTGACCGTCACGGGCCCGGCGGGCGGAACCAGCGCGAACAAGCGCTCCATCGAGGTCGCCCCCCCGCCCGACACGACTCCGCCCGATACCTCGATCGACTCCTCCCCCGCCTCTCCGACCGAAGCGACCGGCGCCAGCTTCACCTTCAACTCCAGCGAGTCCGGCTCGAGCTTCCAGTGCAAGCTGGACTCGGGCTCCTGGGCCGACTGCGCCTCACCGCAGTCCTACTCGGGGCTCACGGTCGCCGACCACAGCTTCTCGGTGCGGGCGACCGACGCCGCCGGCAATATCGATTCCAGCCCGGCGACCTATGCCTGGACGGTCGCGGACCCGACGCCTCCTCCACCCCCGCCACCGCCACCGCCACCCGACACGACTCCGCCCGATACGTCGATCGACTCCTCCCCCGCCTCTCCGACCGAAGCGACCAGCGCCAGCTTCTCCTTCAGCTCCAGCGAGTCCGGCTCGAGCTTCCAGTGCCAGCTGGACTCGGGCTCCTGGGCCGACTGCGCCTCACCGCAGTCCTACTCGGGGCTCACGGTCGCCGACCACACCTTCTCGGTGCGGGCGACCGACGCCGCCGGCAATGTCGACGATACGCCTGCAAGCGCTACCTGGACGGTCGAGGCAGCGCCCCCGCCTCCGCCGGACACGACTCCGCCCGATACGTCGATCGACTCCTCCCCCGCCTCCCCGACCGAGGCGACCAGCGCCAGCTTCGCCTTCTCAGCCAGCGAGGCGGGCTCTACGTTCCAGTGCAAGCTCGACTCGGGTTCCTGGACCAACTGCGCCTCGCCGCAGTCCTATTCGGGACTCTCGGTGGCGGATCACACCTTCTCGGTGCGGGCGACCGACGCCGCCGGGAACGTCGACGGGAGCCCGGCGACCCGCAGCTGGACGATCCAGGCGCCGCCGCCGCCTCCGCCTCCGCCGCCTCCGCCGAGCTCCTGCGCCACGGGCGCGACCAACGCCACCACCGCCGCTGCGGTGAGGAGCGCCGTCTCGGCGGGCAAGAGCGCCTGCGTCACCGCCGACGTCGGCGACGTCGACTTCAGCAACATGGGCAACCGCAGCGGGGTCGTGATCTCGACCAGCGGTGGCTCGATGGGCCACCTGAACATCAACTCGACCAGCGGCCTGACGATCCGCTCGGCCCGCTTCCGCTCGGTGGAGATCCGCGGCGGCGACCAGACCACGATCGCCGACTCGACGATCGGCGGCACCCCGAGCAACCGGACCTATGACCAGCTGATCTTCATGCCCGACAGATCCGACAACGTCGTCATCTCCAACAACGACATTGGCTGGACCCTCGCCGATAACTCCGGCAACACCGGCTACGGCTGCCGCTGTTACGGCGTGCTCAACAACTTCAAGTTCGTCGGCAACCGGGTGCATGACATCGCGGCCGATGGCCTCCAGGGATTCAACGGAACCAATCAGCTGATCGACCGCAACAACATCGGCCCGGTAGGTGCGAACCCCGGCTCATCGGAGCACTCGGACATCATCCAGATCGTCAGCAACAACGCGGGAATGCAGGTCACCAACAACTGGCTGCATGACCAGGGCTACTTCCGACCGGGCACCGATCCGAACGGCCCGCTCCAAAAGGTGGGCAACGCCGGCAACATCTACATCCACGGCGGCTCCACCGGCTCGCTGCTGTTCCAGAACAATCTCCTGAGCAACAGCGAGGGACGCACCGACATCTGCGGCCTGGGGACCGGCGGCATCTCCCGCTCGAACCTCACGATGCGCAACAACACATGGACGGACCTCGGCCGGACCTTCACCGGCTTCCCCGGCTTTTCCTGGCAATGCACGTCGGGCTCGGGCAACGTGATCCGCAACAACGTCGCCGTCGACCCGGACGGCGGCTTCGCGCTGATCGGGAACCTGGCCGGGGTGGACTACGGCAACAACCTTTTCGGCAACCCCTCGCTTGTGACCCTGGACCCCCAGGGCAACTGCACCTCGGCCAACTGCAACCCCAGCGGTGCGGAGCCGATCGGCTACCGCAAGCCCTCCGGCGTCAACTGGTGAGGCGGGCTGAAAAACCTCCGAAATTCGCACCGCCGATCCCGACCGTGCGTTTGAAGAAGGAGATCGACGGGCAGGGCTGAACCCGTAGTTGCAGGCCTCAAAGGGCCCGTCCGGTGGGTCGAATGATCCAAGCGGCTGGCTGTCCTGCGAGACCTGGTGATGGTTTACATAACGTCCGCGGCCCTGTTAGGATGCCGCGTAGCCGCTGAGTCTCCGCTACATAATCCGGAGATCGGGGGACCCGTAGTTTTGGGGCGAATCGCCGGCTTCTGCCGCGTAGCGCATCTCTTTTCAGCGCGAGCCCGTCAGCTAACCCCGTAAGCGTAGGAGAGAGAATGACTGACCGCGCACGCTCGAAGACGAGAGATCGCCATGCCGCCAGGGCCGCCATGCACGGCCGCCGCAGACGGCTGGCACGAATGCTCACCGCCCTGATTCTCGGGACGGCCCTGATCGGCGTGTCCGCGCAGGCATCCGGCTCGGGCTTCTCCCGCCTGACGACGAAACCAGAGGCCTTCACCCAGCTCGGCTCCCGCGCCGCGGTGTCCACCAAGCTCGGCTCCCGCGCCGCAGTGTCCACCAAGCTCGGCTCCCGCGCCGCAGTGTCCACTCGCCGCTCGGCATTGAGCGTGAGTGCGGAAAACTCGGCCAAGCTGCGGTTGCTCGTCATCAAGCTGCGCTTCTGCAACCGCTGGTTCCTCAGCCACAACTCCCGCTGGTGGGCGCCACTCGTATGGCGGATGTGCGTCGGGAGGGCTCTCTCCACCCGACCTTCCGACCCGCCGCCGGCCGACATTACTCCCCCTGATACGTCCATCGACGCCGCACCGCCGGCTAGCACCGAAAGCCGATCCGCGACCTTCACCTTCAGCTCCAGCGAGGCCGGCTCGAGCTTCCAGTGCAGGCTGGACTCGGGCTCCTGGGCCGACTGCGACTCGCCGCAGTTCTATTCGGGGCTCTCGGTCGCCGATCACACCCTGCTGGTGCGGGCGACCGACGCCGCCGGCAACGTCGATCCCAACCCGGCCGTGCGCAACTGGACCGTCGAGGCGACACCGCCGCCTCCGCCTCCTAGCGACACCACGCCCCCGCAGACCTCGATCGGCTCAGGCCCTTCGGGCGATACGACTCAACGCGCCGCCAGCTTCGCCTTCTCGGCCAGCGAGGCCGGCTCGAGCTTCCAGTGCAAGCTCGATTCCGGCTCTTGGACGGCCTGTAGCTCGCCGCAGTCCTACTCGGGGCTCTCGGTCGCCGATCACACCCTGCTGGTGCGGGCGACCGACGCGGCCGGGAACGTCGACGGGAGCCCGGCGACCCGCAGCTGGACGGTCGAGGCGACACCGCCGCCTCCGCCTCCTAGCGACACCACGCCCCCGCAGACCTCGATCGGCTCAGGCCCTTCGGGCGATACGACTCAACGCGCCGCCAGCTTCTCCTTCTCGACAAGCGAGGCGGGCTCAACCTTCCAGTGCAAGCTGGACGCGGGCTCCTGGGCGGCCTGTAGCTCGCCGCAGTCCTACTCGGGGCTCACGGTCGCCGACCACACCTTCTCGGTGCGGGCGACCGACGCCGCCGGGAACGTCGACGGGAGCCCGGCGACCCGCAGCTGGACGGTCGAGGCGACGCCTCCTCCCCCACCGCCGCCTCCGCCGACCTCCTGCACTTCGGGCGCGACCAACGCCACCAGCGCCGCTGCGGTGAGGAGCGCCGTCTCGGCGGGCAAGAGCGTCTGCGTCACCGCCGACGTCGGCGACGTCGACTTCAGCGATCTGGGCGATCGCAGCGGAGTGGTCGTCTCCACGAGCGGCGGATCGATGGGTCACCTGGAGATCGACTCGACCACCGGGCTGACGATCCGATCGGCCCGGTTCCGCTCGGTGACGATCCGCGGCGGCGACCGGACCACGATCGCCGACTCGACGATCGGCGGCACCCCGAGCAACCGGACCTATGACCAGCTGATCTTCATGCCCGACAGATCCGACAATGTCGTCATCTCCAACAACGACATCGGCTGGACGCTCGCAGATAACTCCGGCAACACCGGCTATGGCTGCCGCTGCTATGGGGAGACGAACAACCTGAAGTTCATCGGCAACACGGTCCACGACATCGCCGCGGACGGGTTCCAGGGATCGAATGGCACGAACGTGCTGATCGACCGCAACGAGATCGGCCCGGTGGGCGCCAACCCCGGCTCTGACGAGCATTCCGACACGATCCAGATCGTCAGCAACGACGCCGGGATGAGGATCACCAACAACTGGTTGCACGACCAGGGCTACTTCAACGGACAGTCCGTCGGCAACGCCGGGAACATCTACATCCACGGCGGCTCCACCGGCTCGTTGCTGTTCGAGAACAACCTGCTCACCCACAGCCAGGGGCGCAGCGACTTCTGCGGGCTGGGGACCGGCGGCACCTCGCGCTCCAACTTCACGATCCGCAACAACACCTGGAGCGATCTCGGGCTGACCTTCACCGGCTTCCCCGGCTTCTCGTGGTATTGCAACTCCGGCTCGGGCAACACGATCGCGCGCAACATCTCGGTCGATCCCGACGGCGGCTTCAGCCAGGCGGGATCGCTCTCGGGGGTCGACTACAACAACAACCTCTGGGGCAAGCCCTCGCTGGTGACGCTCGACGCGCAGGGCAACTGCACCTCGAGCAACTGCAACCCCAGCGGCGCGGAGGCGATCGGCTACCGCAAGCCCTCTGGCGTCAACTGGTGAGCGGGCTGGGTAGGCGGTTTCCCGATAGGCTTCTGCGGCCGCGCAGGGGCTGAGGGCGATCTCGAAACAGTTTGCGAAAACCGGGGCTTTGGTGTCGGGGGTGCGATCGACTTGAGAAACGGGTCACGCTGATGCGCTTCAAGGAGCGATTGCCCTCAATCGTGGGTATGGTCCTGCTGTTGCTGGCCGCCTCAACCATTGCGGCCAGCCAGGCCGCCCCGCGGCACGCCGGCGGGCCGAAGGCGTCCTCGTCGCCCCGGGCAATAGCCGCATCGAGCGGCCGCCGCCACAAGAGGCGGTGCAAGGCCGGCTCGAAGCACGTCCGGTCGGCAGCTGCGGTGACTCGTGCCGTATCGCACCACAGAAGCGTGTGCGTGACGGCTCGGGTGGGCAACGTTGGCTTCATCGACATGGGCAACCGCAGAGGCGTCGTCGTCTCCACCAAGGGAGGCTCGATGGGCCAGGTGGAGATCGACTCGACCAGCGGCCTGACGATCCGGTCGGCTCGTTTTCGATCCGTGACGATCCGCCACGGAAACCACACCGCGATCACCAGGTCCAGGATCGGCGGCACCCGACGCCATCGCGTCTATGACGAGCTGATCTTCCTGCCGGACAGATCGGACAATGTCCGCATCGCAAACAACGACATCGGCTGGACCCTCGCCGATAACTCCGGCAACACCGGCTATGGCTGCCGCTGCTATGGGCAGCTGAACGGTCTCCGCTTCGTCCGCAACAGAGTCCACGACATCGCCGCGGACGGATTCCAGGGAGTCAACGGGAGGAACGTGGTGATCGACCGCAACGAGATCGGCCCTGTTGGGGCCAACCCCGGCTCGAGCGAGCACTCTGACCTCATACAGATCGTCAGCAACGGCAATCACACCCGGATCACCAACAACTGGCTGCACAACCAGGGCTACTTCAACGGGCGGGTGGTCAACAACGCCGGCTCGACCTACATCCACGGCGGGTCGAAGGGCTCACTGCTCTATCAAAACAACCTGATCTCGACCAACCAGGGCCGCACCGACATCTGTGGCCTGGGAACCGGTGGCAACTCACGCTCGAACCTGATCATCCGGCGCAACACCTGGGTGAACGGCGGCCTCGCCTATCCCGGCTTCCCGAGCTTTGCCTGGCACTGCAGCTCCGGAAAGGGCAACGTCGTCGCCCGCAACATCGCGATTGATCCCGACGGCGGCTTCGCCATGGGAGCATCGCATCGTGACGGCAGGTTCTCGCGCAACATCTGGGGCCGGCCGAGGCGGGTGAGGCTCAACGCCAACGGGACCTGCATCTCCCGGCGCTGCCACCGGCGCAGCCGTGGACGCATCGGGTATCGCAAGCCGTCCCACGTCAGGTGGTGAGGCGAGAACCGCCGCGCTGCCTGTGTTGCCGTCGCTAACCGCCCTGCCGGTAGCCGGCCTCGAACGGGAGCCCGAGCGGGCGATAGTCATCGGAGTCCGCCCAGGCCGGCTTCCAACTCGGCACCGATCCCGCTCCGGTGGCCGATCCGTCACTCGAGACGTTGTGGTCGATCGCTCCCCAGCCGGGCACTCGCCCCTCGAGCCCGATATCCGTTCCCGCAGCCGTGTCTGCGAATACGTTGTGGTCCACCTCGTACCCGGACCCTGCCGGGTATCTCTTGTCGTCGCGGAACAGGCATCCGAACCGTGATCCGACCACGGTGTTGTCCCGAAAGGTGAGGCCGTTGGCCTGGAACACCTGGCAGGTGTAGCCCTGGGTCTCGTGATCGAAGAGGTTGTTCTCGACGGTGACGTCGGAGAACCGATTGCCCGGGTAGGTCAACTGGAACATCAGCGACTGGGCGGTCCCGGTATTCCGCGCAACGTTGTTGGTGAACCTCACATCGGATCCGCCGGCGTAGATCTGCCATAGGTCCTGGTGCTCCAGGGGATGGCCGCCGACCAGCGTCGGTCCGAGGAAGGTGTTGCTGTCGACGACCCAGTGATTGGCTTCGTCGGTCTGGATGTAGTCGGCTGCGACGCTCTTGATCTCGTTGCCCCGCACCGTCACCCCGCTCTGAGTCCCCACGGACTTGATCCCGTACCCCCCGTAGACGCCCTGCCAACCCGTGTAGTCGATGCCGTGGATGAGATTGCCCTGAATCAGCACATCGCGAGTGCTCCCGCCCTCGCGCGAGTCACCGAAGAGGAAGATGCCGCCCACCCCGGTGATGTCGTTGCCGATCAGTTCCACGTGTGATGCGGCCGGCTGGAACTTGATTCCGCTCTTCAGGCTGAGGCCCTGGATTCGCAGGTACCTGGCGCCGTCGAAGGCCAGCTCGCCGGTGAGCACCGGCACCTCGCCGTGGACCGGCTGGAGAGTCACGAACGAGGAATTGTCCGTCGCATCGCTGGGGATTCGCTCTCCCGGGTATTTCCCGCCGTGCAGGCAGATCACAGCCCCGGCCGGCGCCCGGGCCAGTGCAGCCGTCAGGCTCGCTCCCGGACTCACCGACTGTGTGCAGATCTCCGGGGTGTAGTGGGGCGGCGGCGGCATGGTCGGTCGCCCGGAAGAGCCGAGCGCCTTGCCCTTATCGCTTCCGGAGCTGAGCGCCAGGACGATCACCACGCCTGCTGCAAGGGCAATGGCGAGGACCGACAGCCGGGTTACGAGCTTGCGATCCATCCTCAGGTCGAGAGTGGTTCATTGGGCCACCGAGCCGCCGCCATTGCCGGCCAGCGTCGGGCCGGCGCGCCGACCGGCACCTCCAGCGACGCGGCGCAGGTGCAGACCGCCGCCATGAAGAGGAACAGGTACGGCGCCTGCGGGAAGCTGAGGATGTCGTAGAGGGCGGCCGCGACCCCGAAGGCAAGGCAGCTTGCTCCGGCCGCGAGAGCGGGTGGTCCGCGCAGCGGATTGTCCGACCGGAGCACCGGCCGGACCACGAAGAGGGGGGTGACGATGAAGATCAGGAAGGCGATCAGGCCCAGGCCGCCATCCTGGTAGAGCTGACCGAGGTACTCGTTGTCGAAGATTCGGTACGTGTCTACCCGTGAGGAGTCGAGCGTGCCATAGCCGCGCCCGAGCAGGGGGTTGGTCAGCACATCCGGAACCACCGCCGTGTAGTCGGAGGTGCGGCCAACGGTCGAATCGGAGCTGCCGGCCTTCTCCAGCTGCTGCACCGAGCTGAAGGCGCTCGGCCTGAGGGCGATCGCAAGCGCGACCACGACGATTCCGAATGGAGCGAGGCGAATCAGCTGGCGCGGCCGCATCACGAATAGGGCGAGCAGCGCGCAGACCGGGACCACCACTCCCGATTTTCGCTGCGTGATCAGCGCCCCCGCCATGATGATGCCCGCGGCGAGGCACCAGGCCAGGCGTCTTCGCATCGTGGTGGCGATCGCGGCGAGCACCAGGGCAAAGGGCAGTGCCATCCCGAGGATCGTGGCGAGCGACAGCGGGTGCCGGGTCGGGCCGGCGATCATTGGTCGGGATTCGTTCGGGTTGGGCGCCACGTCGGTCGGCGCCGGATCGACGGCGGCCACCGGCGAGAGCACCGCGGTCGCGGTCGAATAGAAGACGTTGTAGCCCGTCTTCTTTTCGACGACCGTCCCCAGCGCCGTGATCACGGCAAGGATCACGATCAGCTTCGAGAAGGAGCGCAGCTCCGCTACCCGGATCGTCAGGGTGAAGATCGCGAATACGGCCACCAGTCCGATCAGCACCGCCAACTTCTTCACGGCGAAGTCCCACTCGCCGAGGTTGGTGATCCGACTGACGTTGACCGCGATGCTCGCGATCGCCACGAACGAGAAGGCGGTGATCCCCACCGCCCATCCGCGCGTGCGCAGGCGTACCACGCCCTGGTTGCCGCCGAAGACGCCCCGGGCGACCCAGGCGGCGACCATCACTGCGACGAAGAAGCGATCGAAGTCGGAGCTGAACGGCAGCTTGATGTAGAGGTGGATTGCATCGATCGGAACCAGGAAGATCGCGGCCACGAATCCCGCGATCAGCCAGGGCAGGGGCCTCCTGGTCCGGGGCCAGGCATCGCCGCTGACCACCCCGTAGCTTGCTGAGGAGGCGCTCGCCTCCACCTCAGCGGGCCTTGTGCTCGAGCTTCGTGCGGCGGACCTCGTCCATGAGGCCGTTGCCGTTGCTGCCGTCGCCCGGGCCACCGGTCGGCGAGCGACCCTCTTCGATGTCGATCTCGCGCCATCCTCGGGCGATCGTATGAGCCGGGATCAGCAGCATGCACCAGCCGATCAGGACGGCGATGAAGACCAGTGCCGCGATCTGGATGTCGGCGCCCTTATTGACGACGCCTCCGATCCCGTGCCCGAGCTTGCGGATTTCGACTCGCCGGTTGTCCGGGGTGTGCTGCCTGGCCTGAATGCGCTCGATATAGACGCGCAGCGCCTTTGGCGCGGCCGCCGCCAGCCTCTTCGCCTTCGCCGTGGTCGGCGCCTGCGCGAAGACCGAGATGATCGGCAGCAGCGAGTTGTTCTCGAACCGCAGCCGGTAGAGAGCGCCCTCGCCGATGATCTGGGAGCTGCGCCTCTCGGCGGTCGGCTGCTGCTCAGCCGGCGGCAGGTTCTGGTCGTAGGGTCCCTGCGCCTCGATTGCGTTGAACGGCAGCTTCGCCTCGCGCGCGATCAACGCCACCGCCGCCGGGCTCGCCAGGAAGCGCGCGAAGACGCTCGCTCTCGTGTCCAGCGGGTCGATGTCGTTGGAGAGATCGGCGAAGGCCGAATCGGGAGTGTCGACGAGGATCTGCGTCGAGGCGGTGGAGAAGACGTTGGTGCGGCTGGTCAGCGAGGGCGGGCTGAGACTGACCTGATACACGCTCAGGATCGCGGCGATAACCGCGATCACCACCCCGATGGCCACCAGGCCACGGCGCCGCCAGAGGGTCTTTAGGGTTCGTGCGAATTCCATCGGGTCGTGGTGGGCTGCCTCTGCGCCACCTCACAGAGAACGGTCGGCGTTTCGGCCTTCTTTCGCACCTTCACGGGTCAGGACAGACCTGAGCGGTGGCGACTCGTGCCGTCGCACCCAGGCCAGATCGCGCGTCAGGGGGACTCGCCAGGCTCGAGGACCCGAGCCTGCTCGGCGCCGGGATCGGCGTCCCCGGTGAGCGGGAGGCGCAGCACCTCAGGCACCTCGCCGGAGGTCTGGCCCTCGTCGAAAGCCTGCAGGGCCTCGGGCTCGCCGCTCCTCCACGCCGCGATCAGACGGGGGACGCCGATGATCAGTGCGATGAAGATGGCGACCAGCACGAAGAACAGGCCGATGGCGACCTTCTTGCCGACCGAGTTGTCGACCTTGGCTGCTTTTGCCGGGCCGAGTACCCGGAACTCGACCCGCTTGTCGTCGGGAGTGCCTTGCTGCTTCTGGATGGAATCGACGACCTGGCGCACCGAACCCGGCGCCGCGGCGGCAAGCGCGCGAGCCTTGCCCACTGTGGGTGCGCGGGTGACGACGCTGACGATCGGCAGCTCCGCCGCCTGCTCTATGTCGACGCCGTACGGATGAATCTGCGGGGACGGCTGGCCAGCGCCGGGAGCCTCGCCGGGCAGCGGGGCCGGGCTGGCGACATCGATCTGCTTCACCGGGATCCCGCTCTTCTTGGCCATCAGCCCGATCACCCGGCCGCCGGCCATGTACCTGGCGAAGACGCCGGCCCGGGCGGTCAGGCCGGTGATGCTCTTTTTCGCATCTGCAATAGGTGACCGGGAGGAGTCGACAAGGATCTCGATCGATCCCTGGGCACTGATCTGGTCACGCTTGGCGATCGACGGCGGAGCGAGACTGACGTTGAAGACCGCGAAGAGGGAGATCGCCGCGGCCGCAACGACCGCCGCGAGCACCAAGAACCGGCGCCTCGAGAGCTCCTTCAGGTAAACGATCAACTCGTCTTGTCTCCAGGGTGTAGGGCCGGATCCCCGCGTCCGGCAATCGCTCAGGGAACGCAGCGGCGGGGGAGAAACTTTCGTGCCCGGCCGGGCACGCTCGCGGCATCCGGCCGGACGTCCGTGGCGAAATGCTCAGGCGGCCCTCTCCAGGGCCCGGTCGAGCTCGGCGACCGTCTGCTTCGCGATCCGCTCGGCGGCCCTGCCGTCGCCGAAGATCTGGGGCCGAGCCGCGGGCCGGGAGCTCTCCAGCGCCGCCCGCAACCTCGCCGGGTCGATACCGACCGGGGTGTTCCAGCCCGCCGACACGGTCCCGACCCACTCGGTCTCCTCGCGAAGGGTGATGCAGGGGACCCCCCATAGGTAGGCCTCCCTCTGCACCCCGCCGGAGTCGGTGACGATCGCGAATGCGTCGCGCTCCAGGGCAAGCATCTCGGTGTAGGGGACTTCCGCCCGCACCTCGACGTTGTCCGGCATCTCGAGCCCCCATTCCCCAAGCCGCTTCCGGGTGCGCGGATGCAATGGGAGGATCACCCGGCACTCGACCGCCGCCAGGCAGGCCAGCACGGCCCCCAGACGCTCGGGGCGCTCGGTGTTCTGGTGGCGATGCACGGTCGCCAGCACGTAATCGCCCGGCTCGCCGCTCTCGGGGAGCCGGTCCCGGCAGGCGAGATGAGCGTCGGCGAGGACGTCCCCCTCCATGTGGACCGCGCCACCGACTTGCTCGCTCAGGAGCACGTCTCGGGCGTGCTCGCAGGGGGCGAACAACAGGTCCGAGATGCGGTCGGCCTCGACCCGGTTGCGCTCCTCCGGGATGTCGTCCCGGTAGCTCCGCAGGCCGGCTTCGACATGGAGCAGGGGAACGCCCGCAGCCTTCGCCGCCCGGGCGCCGGCGAGCGTTGAGTTGGTATCGCCCCGAACCAGGATCGCATCCGGGTCCTCCCGCTGGACCACCTCGTTGATGCGGCCCTGCGCGACGGCGACGCTCCTCTCGTTGGGGAGCGAGCCGACTCCGAGGTTGTAGTCGGGGAGCGGCAGGCGCATGTCGGCGATCAGCAGGTCCGACATTCCCGGGTCGTAATGCTGCCCGGTGTGGACGAGGACCTCGTCGACGCAGCCTGCGAACGCCAGCGACAGCGGCCCGGCCTGGACGATGTCGGGCCGCGACCCGATGATCGATATCAGCCGATGTGGCATCGACGGTCAAACGTCGCCCCCGCGGCTGTTTCTTGCGGCCGAATCCGCCGGGGCCGGAGCCGGTGTGCGGCCCGCCGTCCTTTTTTCGTCCTGCGGGGCGGGACTGGGCGGAAGTCGTCGCCCGTGGGTCCGTTCTTGGTGTACCGCGGCGAGTCCAGTCGCGGCAGTGATCAGACCAGAAAGGTTCGCAATGCCATCCGAGCGTGCAATCGGGGCCATGGTCGTCGGCTATGGCTACTGGGGCCCCAACATGGTCCGCAACATCGTCGAGCGGCCCGAATTCCGCCTCATGGGGCTCTGCGAGCTCGACGACGGTCGCATCGACGACTTCCGGCGGCGCCACCCCGGCGTCTGGGTGGAGCGCGACCTCGATACCGCCCTCGAGGATCCGAGGATCGAGGCGGTGGCGATCGCGACCCCGCCCCACACCCACTACCGGCTGGTCCGGCGTGCCCTCGAAGCCGGCAAGCACGTCCTGGTGGAGAAGCCGCTGGCGCGGACCCCGGACGAGGCTGCTGAGCTGATCGCAATCGCCGAGAACCTCGAGCTCGTCCTGATGCCGGGCCATACCTTCCTCTACAGCCCCTCCGTCAACAAGGTGCGCGAGCTGGTCCATGGCGGGGTGCTCGGGGAGATCTACTTCATCACCTCGTCGCGGATGAACCTCGGCCTCTACCAGCAGGACGGCGTCGTGCTCGACCTCGCCCCGCATGACCTCTCGATCCTGCTCCACTGGCTCTCCCAGCCGCTGGTCGAGGTCTCGGCGAACGGCCGCTGCGTCTTCCAGGAGGATGTCCATGAGACCGCTTTCCTGACGCTTCGCTTCGAGCAGGGGGCACAGGCCAACGTGCAGCTCTCCTGGCTCGCCCCCCGCAAGATGCGCCAGATGGTCGTTGTCGGGAGCCGCCGGATGGTCCAATACGAGGACACGGCCTCAGACGACTCGGTCCGCATCTACGACCGCGGGCTGGATTTCGCCGAGCCTCCGGCCAGCTTCGGCGAGTACCGGCTCACCTACCGCACCGGCGACATGGTCGCGCCGCGGATCGAGGCCTCCGAGCCGCTCGGGCTCGAGCTTTCCGACTTCGCCAACGCGATCCGCACCGGCGACACCCCGGTCTCGAGCTCCCGGCTCGGCCTCGAGGTCGTCCTGGCGCTCGACGCCCTCGAGAAGTCGCTTCACTCCCGTGGCGAGCCGCAGGCGGTGCGCTCGGTCACCGACGCGGTCGCCGATGGGCACCGGCGCCTCGAGCAGGCCCGCAACGGCGACTCGGAGGCCGCGGTCGCCGGATCGGGCAACGGCCGGCTGGTCGTCTGAGCGAGACCGGCGCCGCTGTGCTTCAGGCGCCCGGGTCCGACCCGTTGCACGGCGCCGATGCGGAGCCGCTCTGCGGGACCGGCGCGTCGAGATCGGAGAGATAGACCAGGATC
The DNA here is from genome assembly GCA_963720735.1 of uncultured Actinomycetes bacterium. GTDB lineage: Bacteria > Actinomycetota > Thermoleophilia > Solirubrobacterales > 70-9 > JBBRHQ01. The sequence goes on along the minus strand of CAVRGL010000008.1, from coordinate 34,884 downwards.
GCGTGGACCAGCAATCGGTCGACCGTGGTCGCCTGGCGCGCCGCCTCGCGCTCCAGGGTCAGCCTGATCTCCTTCTCGACCGGAAGCTCGAAGATCGCGCCGGCGCCATCCGGAAGCTCCTCGGCGACGAATCCAGGTACCCCGACCGGGGTCTTCCCGGAGCGAAGCCGGCGCCAGTAGTGGCGAAGTGCGGCCTGCACGCCCCCGGGGAGATCCGGGCCGAGGTGAGCCTCGATCCCGGAACGAGCGAACTTTCCGATCATTACCCTCATCGGTCCCCCACGCTCGATCAACCGCCGCCGCGCGCCGAGACTTCCCTGAACGGCGCGGATTTCGTCCGTTTTGCGCCGGACTAGGTCTCGGGGCAGATCCGCCTTTCACAATCTGGCTACCCGCCCGAAACCAGTTTTCTGTGCAATTCCTATGCGGAATCGCGGACTTGAGCGTGAGAATGGGAATTGGACGAATATTCGGACTTGACAAGCCCGGGCGGAGTAGGGAAAGTGACTAGGCCTGTTGCCGCAGTTTGCGGCTTCGTGGTTCCGGTGGGTTTGATTCGAAGGGGAAAAACGAGCGAATGGAAGGGATAGGGGCGATCAGGGACGGCATCGAGGTGCGGCAGGGAACGCGCGGGCGGGATGGGGATCCCGGATCGGGGCCCGGAGACGGCAAGCTGGTCAGCGACGCGGTGTCGCGGGCAAAGCAAGGTGACAATGAGGCGCTCCACTTCCTCTACGTGCGCTATGCCCCGGACGTGCTCGGATACGTGATGAGCATCGTCAAGGATCATCACGAGGCCGAGGACATCACCCAGGACGTGTTCATCAAGCTGATGACGGTGATCAAGAAGTACGAGCCTCGCGGCGACGTGCCCTTCGCAGCCTGGATCCTGAGGGTCTCGCGCAACGCCGCGCTCGACCGGATGCGGGCCCGCCGGGCGATCCCCACCGAGGAGGTGCGGGTCGCCGACTCCGGCCAGGGTCAGATCAGCTCCGAGCGGGTCAATGACCTAAACCAGGCCCTCGACGAGCTCCCGGAGGGGCAGCGCGAGGTCCTGGTGCTGCGCCATATCGTCGGCCTCTCGCCGATCGAGATTGCCGATGCCCTCGGCAAGACCGAGAGCTCGGTGCATGGCCTCCACCATCGCGGGCGCCGCACCCTTCAGTCGGCACTGGTCGAGCTGGGCGCCGCTCCGGTGGTCTTCCCCGCCGCCTGAGCTGCGGGGTCAGTCGTCGAGGACGCTGCGGCCGATCCGGCCGGTCTCCACGTGGGCGGCGAAGTAGAGCGCCGCGTGCTCTGCGAGGCGCTCGGCTGAGACGCCCTGGCGGTCCGCCTCCCGCTCCAGCGCCTCCCAGGGCGCGTCGTCGATCGTGATCTGGACCTGGACCCCCTCCCCCTCGATCAGCTCGCGCCGGAAGCGCGGGTACGCCCAGCCGGGCGCGTAGCTGTCCTTCTCGGTCAGGTAGTAGCGGATCGCCAGCGCCAGCGCCGGCCCGATACTGGATGACTCCGAGTTACTCTCTCCCCGAAGCGCTCTGAGGCTGATCTCGCCGAGGATGACGTTGACGATCCGCGGCACGGCTACCCTCTCTTGTCTTTTCGCAAGGGGACTGGGGCACCCATGTTATTTGGGCGGGCGGTCGGCACCCTCCTCATTTCTCGGTGAGTTGTCCCCGGTGAGCGCGCTCTTCGCCTCCTCCGGATCGAGGAACTCCTCGACCCGGACAGCTCGCCCCTCCGCGAAGGTCGAGATCGTCGCGATCCTCACATCGACCTCGGCGCCGCTGCCCGACCCGGATCCGCGCAGCCGGCCCACCGTCAGCACCCGGTCTCCCCGCTCGACGATCTCATCCGAGACATAAGTCATCCCGGGCAGGGTCCGACCCCAGTCCTCCAGATAGGAGAGGATCGCCTCGGTCCCGCGGTGCGTGGTGGCAGCGGGGTGCTCGCGGGCGACCACCCACTCGATCCGCGGGTCGGCAAGCGCGGCCATCGCCTCGAAGTCACGGTCGTTGTAGGCCTCGATCCAAAGCTGCACAAGCTCCGAGAGGCTCTGCTCCATGTGCCTGCTCAGCCTGTGGGGGTGACCCGGTAGGCGTCGAACACCGACTCGACGTTGCGGATCCGCGAGATGCACTGCTTCAGCTGGTGGGTGTCGCCGACCTCGACCACGAAGCGGTTCTTGACCATCGGGTGCTTGGTCGTGCAGCTCGCCTCGAGGATGTTGATCCCCGCCTCCGCGAGTGTCCGCGAGAGGTCCTCGAGCAGCCGGGTCCGATCCCAGGCGTCGACCTGCAGCTCGACCCGGTATGAGGCTTCGTTGTCCCCGTCCCAGTCGACCGAGACAAACCGCTCGGGCGCCTTCTTCAGAGTCTTGACGTTGCGGCAGTCCTCGCGATGGATGGTGATCCCCCTGCCCAGTGATACGTAGCCGACGATCTCATCGCCCGGCACCGGCCGGCAGCACTTCGCCAGGCGCACCGCGACGTCGTCGACGCCCTTCACCTGGATGCCGAAGTTCGACGCCTCCCGCGTCCGGCGGGCGGCGTCCTCGCGACTCGTGTCCAGAGGCAGCGGAGCCCGCTCCTCGACCGCCTCCCCCGCCTTCAGCCTCTGCATCAGCTTGTTGGCGACGGTCTTCGCCGGGATCTTTCCCTGGCCCAGGGCGATGTAGAAGTCTGTCGCCTTGCGGAAGCCCATCTCGCGGAAGACGTCGGCGAGCAGCGGCGACATGGCCAGCTTCTGCATCGGCAGGTTTCGCTTGCGCAGGGCCTGCTCGAGCACCTCCCGCCCGTGCCGCTCGGCGTCCTCGCGGCGCTCCTCCTTGAACCAGGCCCGAATCTTGTTGCGAGCGCGGCTGGTGCGAACCAGCTTCAGCCAGTCCCGTGAGGGCCCGCGCTCGCGCTTCGCCGTCAGCACCTCGACGATGTCCCCCGATTTCAGCTGGTAGTGGAGCGGCACGATCTTGCCGTTGACCTTGGCGCCGACGCAGCGGTGTCCGACGTCGGTGTGGACCGCGTAAGCGAAGTCGAGCGGGGTCGAGCCGCCGGAGAGGTTCTTGACCTCGCCCTTCGGGGTGAAGACGAAGACCTCGTCCTCGAACAGGTCGACCTTCAGCGACTCGAGGAACTCGGCCGGATCCTGCTCGCCCTCCGACTCGACCAGCTGCCGCAGCCAGGTCATCTTCTCGCGCCTCGGGTCCCCCTTACCGCCCTCCTTGTAGGCGACGTGGGCAGCGATCCCGAACTCGGCCAGCTCGTGCATCTCAGCGGTGCGGATCTGGATCTCCAGCGGCTTGCCCTCAGGCCCGATCACGGTCGTGTGCAGGGCCTGGTACATGTTGGCCTTAGGCATCGCCACGAAGTCCTTGAAGCGGCCGGGCAGGGGCTTCCAGAGCGAGTGGATGATGCCGATCGCCCCGTAGCAGTCCTTGACCGAGCCGACGATCACGCGCATCGCGGTCAGGTCGAGGATCTCGTTGAACTCGCGCCCCTTCTTGGTCATCTTCGTGTAGATCGAGTAGAAGTGCTTGGCGCGGCCCGAGATCTGCGCCTCGATTCCCACCTGCTTCAGCTCCTCGGCCAGGAAGCGGCCGGCGTCCTTGACGTATTCCTCCCGCTCGGCACGCTGCTGGGCGACCAGCTCCTTGATCTCGTCGTACTTGCGCGGGTGAAGGGTGGCGAATGCGAGGTCCTCGAGCTCCCACTTGATCGCGTGGATCCCGAGGCGGTGGGCCAGAGGCGCGTAGATCTCGACCGTCTCGCGCGCTTTGGCGATCTGTTTCTGCTTCGGCAGGGCGCCGAGGGTGCGCATGTTGTGGAGGCGATCGGCGAGCTTGATCAGGATCACCCTGACGTCGCTTGCCATCGCCACCATCATCTTGCGGTAGTTCTCTGCCTGGCGCTCGTCACGGCTCTCGAAGGTGATCCCGGTGAGCTTGGTCACACCGTCGACCAGCTGCACCACCTCCTCGCCGAACTCGGTGTCGATCTCCTCGAGGCTCGCGCTGGTGTCCTCGACCGTGTCATGGAGGAGAGCCGCGCAGAGGGTCTCGGTGTCGAGCCTCATGCCGGCGCAGATTCGCGCCACGCCCACCGGGTGGGTGATGAACTCGTCACCCGACTTCCTCATCTGATTGGCGTGGCGTTCGCAGGAGAAGGCGAAGGCCCGCTCCACGGCGAGCCGGTCGATCGGCTCCACCGCCGCTGACTCGCCGTTCAGGGAGGAGTCGAACTCCTCGACCACCGCGAGCAGGTCGCCGAGCAGGGCACGCTGCTGCTCGTTCAGCCTCCGGGTCTGCTCGTCGAGCGGGGCGGCGCCGCCATCTCCCACCGGAGCTCCGACCTTGGTGTGGCCGCCGCGGTCCTCGGGCTCATCGCCGCCGTTCGCGCTCGCTGGGGTCGTCTCCCCCACCGGCTGGCGCGGGATAGCGGTGGCCGGAGCCGCCGTCTCGCGCGGCTCGGGTCCTTCTAGGGATCTCTGAGACCTTCGAGGTATCTCTTGCCCTCCTCACGACGGGCCGAACTGGCGCGAAATGATGCCGCGCGGCCCAGATCTGTCTGCTTCGAGGATACGGCCCCGAGACGCCGAAAGCCCGATCCCGCCTCGATCCCGGCGACGCCCAGCTCGCTCAGCACCGACATGCAGCGCGCCGCCAGCTCGGGGCTGCGAGGGTACCGGCCCCCGCCCAGGAGGACCTCGCGCAGGACCTGTCCCTGGCATGGCCCGGCCGCCCGCAGCTCGGTGAACAGGGAGCGAAGCGGCTGGCGCAGCCCGTATTGCTCGTCGAGGACGGAGTGGGAGAAGGCAATCTCGCCTTCGCCCCAGACCGGGTGCAGGTAGCGCTGCGGGCGGCTCGCGGTGACCGCCAGCGCCATCAGCGCCGCGGAGGTGGGGGGATCAACCAGGACGACGTGCTCGTAGTCGGCGGCCAGATCCCCGCACAGCGCGAGGGCGGCGTAATCGGCCAACGCCAGCCGCCCGGCCCCGGCGCTTCCCAGCGCCTCGATCTCCTGGAGTGGACAGCGCCCGCAGGCGATCAGGGGCGCCCCGGCCGCGAACCGGGAGAGACCCGCCGCGCCACCGGCGAGCCCGGCGCGGCGCGACGCGTCGGCCGAGAGCACCAGGACCGAGTCTCCGCTGGAGACGAGCTCGGCGATGATCGCCGCCGCCGAGCCGCTTCGCCGAACGACCTGTCGCTCGAAGCCATCGGCGATCGGCGGCGGCGTCCCGGCGCCGCGGGGCTCGGCCGCCTCCGCCTCGAATCGCCGCCACCACTCCGTCTCGCCGGGCTCGCAACGATGCTCGGGCGCGGCGGGATCCGGGCCCCCGTCATCTCCCAGGCGGTACATCTCGCGGAGCACCAGCCGCGGCTCGACCGCGCCGTTCCACTGGTTGATCTCGAGCCGCACCGCGGCGTCGATCGCCTCATCCTCGCCAACCGCGATCGAGGACCTTCCGAAGGCGACCGTGAGCGCCCGGTTGACCCCGCTGTGCAGGTTGAAGCGCGAGTGCCTGCCGTCTCCCATGCCGCGGACGTCGCGGACCCGCGCCGAGGGCACCAGGAGGCTGACGTTTGGGTTGCCGGCGCCGAACGGGCCCAGCCGCTCGAGCTCCTCGGCGAGCCCGAGGCCGAGCCCGTCGCCCCCGACCATTGCATCGATGCGCTCGGTGCGGACCCTCTCCTCGTTGCCGATCTCCGCGGAAGCGTGGGCCAGGAACGCTTCCCGGAACTGATCGATCCGGTCCGGATCGATCTCCAGCCCGGCGGCGGCGCGATGGCCCCCGAAGCGCCCGAGATGCTCCGAGCAGGCCCGCAGCCCCGCCAGCAGGTCGAAGCCGGGGACGCTGCGACCGGACCCGCGCGCCCGGCCCTCGGCATCGACCGAGATCACGATCGCCGGCTTCAGGTGGCGCTCAGCGAGGCGCGAGGCGACGATCCCGATCACCCCGGGGTGCCAGCCGCGGCCGGCGAGGACGATCGCCGCGCCGTCGCGGAGGCGTTCTGGCAGCTCGGCGAGGGCGGCGCCGGCGGCAGCCTCCACCTCCCTCTCGGTCTGACGCCGCTCCCCGTTGGCGCGATCGAGCTCCGCGGCGATCGACTCGGCCCGATCCGGCTCGCGGGTGAGGAACAGCTCGACTCCGGCATCGGCCCGGTAGAGCCGCCCGGAGGCGTTGATCCGCGGCGCCAGGCGGAAGGCGAGGTCGCCTTCGTCGAGGGTCGAGGGCTCACAGCGCGCCACCCCCATCAGGGCCCGCATCCCGGGGCGCTCGGCGCGGCGGGCGAGCTCGAGACCGCGGCGCACGAGCGAGCGGTTCTCGCCGAGCAGCGGGACCAGGTCGGCGACGGTCGCCAGGGCAACGAGGTCGAGGTCACCCCCGGCCTCGGAAGGATCGCCGCCGAGCGCCTCGCGCAAGCCCGCGGTCAGCTTCCAGGCGACAGCAGCGCCGCACAGCTCACCGAACGGATAGCCGCTCAGCACGGGGTGAAAAACCGGGCAGTCGGGGAGCTGTGGACCGGGCTGGTGATGATCGGTGACCACCACCTCCATCCCCCGCTGTCTGGCCCGGGCGACGGCATCCACCGCGGTGATCGCGCAGTCGACGGTGAGGATGACCGAGGTGCCGCGCTCGGCGAGCGCATCGACGCTCGCCTCGCTGAGCCCATAGCCCTCGCCGACCCGGTCGGGGATCAGCCAGTCGCAGCTCGCCCCCAGCTCGCGAAGGGTGCCGACCGCGATCGCGGTGGCGCAGACGCCGTCGACATCGAAGTCGCCGTGCACCGTGATCCGCTCACCCCGCTCGATCGCGTCGATCAGGGGACGGGTCGCCTCCGAGAGCGAGTCGAAGGCGGAGGGCGGGTGCGATTCGTCAGCCTCGAGGAAGGCGCGAGCCTGCTCGGGGGTGCGGTAGCCGCGCCGCACCAGCGCGATCGCCACCGGCTCGCTGAGCCCGAGACCCTCGCTCAGCGCGCGCGCCTCCGCGTACGAATAGGACTCCGCGGTGTAGGCCTTTGCCAACTCGGTCACGCACCGAGGCTAAGAACCGGCCCCGACGCCACTTCCCCCCTCGACGCGCCGAATTTGCGGCCACTCCACCCCTCCCGGCTGGGACCTGGGACCTTTGAGCCGCCATATAGGCGGTTGAAAGGTCCCACGTGGCCGGTTAGCCGGACTCGAGCCGCTCCTGTCGGAGGCCGATCGCGTAGATCAAGGCGAGCCCGACCGCCGTGCCGGGGATCGCCAGCAGCGCGGTGCCGAGATCGGTATCGCCGAGCCCTCGCCCGCTGGCGATCTGCACCGCCGCGCCGAAGGCGATGGCGCCGATCGTCGCTCCGAGGAAGGCGCCGACGATCCCCTGCCAGAAGTGATCGGGCATGAACACGGTGAAGTGCCAGAGAGCGATGCCCATCGTGAACCAGACCAGGAGCGCCATCTAGCGATTCCTCCCGTGCTTGCGGCGCCCGCGCCGCTGCTGGCGGCGCTCCCGGCGCGCCGCGCGCTCCGCCGCCCGCGAGCCGGACTCGGGCTCTGAGTCGGCCTCAGGCTCGGCGGCGCCGTCGGGCCCCGCCGACTCGGCCAGCGCCGCCGGCGCCACGGCCTCGGCCTCCGCCTCGCCCTCCGGGGTTTCCGTCAGCACCGCGGCGCCGTCCCCGTCCTCGCCGCGCCGCTTCGCGGCTATCGCCTCCTCGATCTGCTCATCGGTCTCCTCGTCCGCGCTCAGCTTCGCCACCGCGATGTCGTCGGCGAAGGCCGGCACGGTCCCCTCAAGCTGCTCGATCCGCGCGCGGCGTCGGCGGTACGCGGGCTCCCGCTCCTTCCAGGCGTTGAGCACCGGTGAGGCGATGAAGATCGAGGAGTAGGTCCCCGAGGCGATCCCGACCAGCATCGCGAAGGCGAAGTCCTTGAGGATCACCCCGCCGAAGATCAGCAGCGAGACGACCCCGAACAGGGTGGAGACGCTGGTCGCGAGCGAGCGGGTGAGGACCTCGCTCATCGAGCGGTTGACGATCTGCGAGAACGCCGCGCGGGGCATCCGTGGCAGGTTCTCGCGTATTCGGTCGAAGACGATGATCGTGTCGTAGAGCGAATAGCCGAGGATCGTGAGGAAGGCGGCCACCGTGCCCGTGGTCACCTCGCGACCGGTCAGCGAGTAGATCCCGGCGGTGATCAGGATGTCGTGCAGCAGAGCGATCAGCACCGGGATCGCGAACTTCGGCTGGAAGCGGAAGGCGATGTAGGCGCCGATCACCAGGATCGAGAGGATCAGCGCCTGCAGCGCGCTGTTCGCCACCTGCTGGCCGAAGGTCGGACCGACGCTGGTGCTGTCGAAGCCGTTCTGGGCGATCCCGTAGGTCGACGCGAGCGCCGAGCGGGCGTTCTTGACCCGGTCGGGCTGGAGCTGGGTGGTCTGGATCTGGAAGACGTTGTCACCGAGCACCGGGTCGGAGACCTTCTGGATCTCCTCGCCGTCGATGTTGGCGGCGCTCAGGGTGCTTCGGACCGAGTCCTCGTTGGTCGGCTTGACCAGCGCAACCTTGATCCGCGTCCCGGACTCGAAGTCGATCCCGAAGTTGAGCTGCTTGGTGGCAAGCGAGAGGGCGCCGATCAGCAGGATGCAACCCGACATCGAGAAGAACCAGCGGCTGGCGCCGATGAAGTTGAAGTGCCAGCGGACGCGCTCCTCGGCTGAAGCGCCGAGCATGCCCGGGGTGCGCAGGAACCTGCTGCGACTCATGCTGCCCAGCAGCGCCTGCGTGAAGACGACTGCGGTCAGCAGCGAGACGATCGTCCCGACCCCGAGAGTGAAGGCGAAGCCCTTCACCCCCGCGGTCGCCAGCACGAAGAGGATGAACGCAGTCAGCAGGGTGACGACGTTCGCGTCGACGATCGTCGCGATCCCCCGGCGGTAGCCGGCGGCGATCGCCGCCGGCATCGATCTGCCCGCCCTCACCTCCTCCTTTATTCGCTCGAAGATGACGATGTTGGAGTCGGCGGCCACCCCGATCGTCAGCACCAGACCGGCGATCCCCGGCAGGGTCAGGGTGATCGGGATCAGCTTGATCAGGGCGAAGAAGATCACCGCGTAGGCGCCCAGCGCGACCGTCGCGATCAGCCCGAGGAAGCGGTAGAAGATCAGCAGGAAGAGGATGACCGCGATCAGGCCGACCACGCCGGCCTTGACCCCCTGGTCGAGCGCCTGCTGCCCCAGGGTCGCCGAGACCTGCGTCTGGCTGATCAGCTTCAGGTTGATCGGCAGGGCGCCGATCTGAAGCGTCGTCGCCAGGTCCTGGGCCTCGCCGATGTCCTGGAACCCGCCGGAGATCTGGGCGCCGGTGCGGCCGTCGATCCCGTCCGGGTTCTCGACGAAGTTGATGATCGGCCGGGTCACGACGACGTTGTCGAGGACCACGGCGAAATGCCCCGAGAGGGCGCTCGCCTGATCGACGCTGACCCCGCCGATCGCCCCCGCCGCGGCGGCGCTGTTGGCGCCGCGCTGGGCGATCGCCCTGGTCACGTCCTGGAATGCCGAGCGCCCCTGGTCGTTGAAGCCGAAGGTGACGTTGGGGGCGTTGGTGGTCGAGTCGAAGCCCTGCTCCGGGTTGGTGATGTCGGTGCCGGAGAGCGCCGGGTTGTCGCGGATCGCGTACCAGCCGGGCGGGAAGTTCTCGGGCGGCACCGTCTTGCCGCTGGAGTCGGTCGGCGACTCCGAGGCCACGATCGTCCCCACCGGCACCTTGACGACGATCCCGTCGCGGGGGCGCTTCTGCCCGGTCGGGCTGATGTAGAGGTCCTTGACCGAGGTCTCCGGCCCCGCGATCAGCTTGTGCGGGGCCGCCTTCTCGAACAGGTAGTAGCGCGGGGTCGAAGCGGTGCAGTCCGCACATGCCCGGGGCTGCTGCTTCGCCGCTAGCTGCGCCGCCTGATAGGCGCTCGGGTAGGCGCCGGAGAGCACCAGCTGCTGGGCGAGCGGCTTGGTCGGATCACGCCCCGCGTCGCGCCAGCGCTTGTTCGAGGCCTTCAGCGCCGCCTGCGGGGGGTTCGTCCCGGGATTGCCGCCGATCACCTTCTCGGGGCCGATCAGGTTCGGCTCCCAGTCGAAGAAGTAGAGCTGCGCGGTGGTGCCGACCTGGTCGATCGCCCGCTGGGCGTTGGTGACGTCGGGGAGGCTGACCGAGATCTCGGTGTTACCGAGCCGCGAGACCTCCGGCTCGGAGACGCCGAGCTTGTCGATCCTCTCGCGGATGATCGTGATCGAGCGGTCGATGTCGCTCCCGCTGACCTCCTTGACCTGCCCCGAGGGCTTGCCCTGGTAAATCAACTCGACCCCGCCCTTCAGGTCGAGGCCGAGCTTGGTCGGCTTGGAGACGACCACCAGCGCCGAGACCGCCACCAAACCCAGAACGAACAGCAGGATGAACAGGTGCCGGCGACGGCTCCCCATCGCGCCGCTATCCCTCGGGCGTGAGGACGATCAGCAGGCCGCCGTCGTCATCGTAGGCCGGAAAGACGTCGGCGACCGCGTCGGCCGGGAGGTCACCCTCGGCGTTGACCGAGACACGCTTGCCGAGCGAGCGCACCCCCCACTCCAGCGAGGTCTCGATCGGATCGGTGAAGCCGTCGCCGTTGGTGTCGGCCGTTTCACCGCCGTCGCCCTCCTCGAGCCAGCGCAGGCCGAGTACGTCGCGCACCGGCCGGCCCATCACGTCCTCGTCGGTCAGCCCGGTGAGCTCGAAGCTGCCCTTGCCGGCTTCGATCACCCTTCCCTGCTGATCGCAGACGAAAAAGGCGGCGTTCGGAGCCGGGTAATAGTCGTCGAGCAGCTCGAACACGAACCCGAATCCGCACTTCGAGCAACCCTTCGGGCGGCTGCTGAAACCCGCCGTCCGATCGCCGCTCAGCTCCCTGTTGCCGCAGTTGGGGCAGATGAAGAAGGGCATTGACGAAACAGGCTACAAACTGCGGCGGGAATGCCGCCTTGCCTCAGAACAGGGTCGCCGCGCCATCGGGCACGGGCAGCTCGAGATGCTCGAAGGCGCGGCGGGTCAGCACCCGGCCGCGGGGCGTCCGCTTCAGCAGGCCCTGCTGGAGAAGGTAGGGCTCGAGCACGTCCTCGATCGTGTCCTCCTCCTCGCCGATCGCGACCGCCAGGGTCGAGAGCCCGACCGGACCGCCGCCGAACTTGGCGGCGACCGTCGCCAGCAGGCTGCGGTCGCTGCGGTCGAGCCCGGCGCCGTCGACCTCGAACATGTCAAGCGCCGCCCCGGCGATCTCGGCGTCGACGTGACCCTCGCCCCTGACCTGGGCGAAGTCTCGAACCCGCCTCAGCAGCCTGTTGGCCACCCGTGGGGTGCCGCGGGCTCGCTCGGCGATCGTCGCCGCACCGGCGGCGTCGATCTCGACCTCGAGGATCCCGGCCGAGCGGACGACGATCTCGGCGAGGTGCTCGGGGTCGTAGTGCTCGAGGCGATGGCAGACGCCGAAGCGGTCCCTGAGCGGCGTCGTCAGCAGGCCGCTGCGCGTGGTCGCCCCGATCAGCGTGAATGGCGGCAGCGGCAGGGTCACGGTGCGGGCCCCTGCGCCCTGGCCGAGGACGACCGGGAGGCGCGAGTCCTCCATCGCGGGGTAGAGGGTCTCCTCCACGGCCCGCCCGAGGCGGTGGATCTCGTCGATGAAGAAGACGCTCCCGGGCTCCAGCGCGGTGAGGAAGGCGGCGATGTCGGCCTTGCGCTCCAGCGCCGGCCCAGCGGTCTGGATCATCGGCACCCCCAACTCGGCGGCGACGATGAAGGCGAGCGAGGTCTTGCCGAGGCCTGGCGGCCCGGCCAGCAGCACGTGGTCGAGCGGCTCCCCGCGCCCGCGGGCGGCCTCGATGAACAGACCGAGTTGCTCGGTCACCTGCTCCTGGTTGACGAAGTCGGCCAGCCGGGGCGGCCGCAGCGAGCGGTCGAGGTCGTCGTCGGCGCCGGCGGCGCGGGCGTCATGAACGCGTAGGGAATCACTGCCCGGCACGTCCTCCGCTTCGCGTCCGGGCGTGCCGGGGTTTGGGGCAGGATTGGGGATTCCCGGGGTGCGGATGCGGGGGCCGCCGATTTCCGGTGCGTCGCTCATGCCGCCCTCGACTTCGACTCGCCGGCCCGGCGCAGCGCCGCGGAGATCAGCTCCTCTGGATTATCGCCGTCGAGCGCCTCGAGCAGCTGCTCGGCCTCGAGCGGGGCGTAGCCGAGGTTGACCAGCCCGTCCCGGGCGAGCGAGCGGGCGCTCGCCTCGCCCTCGCCCCCGGCCGCGACCTCCTCCTCGATCGTCCCGGCGACCTTCTCGCGCAGCTCGACGATGATCCGATCGGCGGTGCGCTTGCCGATCCCCGGCACCGCCTGGAAGCGCTTCGCGTCCCCAGCGGCGATCGCCCGCAGCAGCTCGCGGGCGCTGCCGCCGGAAAGAGCCGCGATCGCCACCTTCGGGCCCACCCCGCTGACCGAGATCAGCTCGCCGAACAGGTCGCGCTCCTCCTCCGAGGAGAAACCGTACAGCGAGAGCGAATCTTCGCGGGCGATCAGCTCGGCGTGCAGGAAAGCCTCACGCCCGATGGCCGGGACCGCTTTCAGCGTCTCGGTGGAGACGGCGAGGCGGTAGCCGACTCCGGCGGCGTCGATCACCACGTGATCGGGTCGCCTCACCATCACCTCTCCGCGAATCGCGGCGATCATCGGGCGAGCTGCTCTCTGAGCGGCTCCGGCGCCTCTGCCCGATCGAGGTCGTCGAGGACCTGCCGGCGCCCGGCGGCGCCGCCGTGACAGATCGCCACCGCGAGCGCGTCGGCCGCATGGTCGGGAGCGGGCGGCTCGGGCAGGCCGAGCAGGGTGCCGACCATCCGCTGCACCTGCTTCTTCCCGGCCGAGCCCGAGCCGCAGACGGCGAGCTTGATCGCCTGCGGCGTGTAGGTGAAGCAGCGCACCCCCTGTTGGGCCGCGGCGAGCATCGCCACCCCGCTGGCCCTTCCCACGGTCATCGCCGAGCGCACGTTCCTGCCGAAATAGACGTCCTCGAGCGCCATCGCCCACGGCTCGTGCCACTCGATCAGCTCGGCGAGGCTCCGGTGGATGCGCTCCAGGCGCCGCTCGATCGGCTGCTCAGGCGTGGTCTCGATCACGCCGCCGTCGAGGGCGATCATGTGAGCGCCCTCGACCCTGACGACGCCGAATCCCAGGTTGGCGGCGCCCGGGTCTATTCCCATCACGACCTTCATGGCAAGGGATTCTGCGAAGAAGGTCGGATGCCTTCAGGCCTCAGGCCAGCTCCTTCTCCATCACCTCGTCGGAGATGTCGAAGTTCGCGTGAACACCGTCTACGTCCTCCTGCTCCTCGAGGGCGTCGATCAGACGCAGCAGCGAGCCCGCCTCCGACTCGCCGAGCTCGACGGTGCTCTTCGGCTCCATCGCCAGGTCGGAGGACTGGATCTCCACCCCCTCCCGCTCCAAGGCGCCCCGCACCGAGCTGAGGCTGGCCGGGTCTGAGATCACCTTGAGGATGTCGCCGTCACGCTGGACGTCGTCGGCCCCGGCGTCGATCGCTGCGATCAGGTCGTCCTCCCCGTAGCGGGCGCCGTCGACGACGATCACGCCGCGCTTCTCGAAGATCCAGGCGACCGAGCCGGGCTCGCCGAGGCTGCCGCTGTGCTTGGTGAAGGCGTGGCGCACCTCGGCGCTGGTCCGGTTGCGGTTGTCGGTGAGCGCCTCGGTGAGGATGGCGACGCCGCCGGGGCCGTAGCCCTCGAAGACGACCCGCTCGATCGCCTCGGCATCGCCGCCCTCCCCCGTGCCGCGGTCGATCGCCCGTTGGATGTTGTCCTTCGGCATCGAGAAGTCGCGCGCCTTCTGCACGGCCGTGGCCAGCGCCGGGTTCGAATCGGGGTCGCCCCCGCCCTCACGGGCGGCGACCGTGATCGCCCTCGCCAGCTTGGTGAAGGCCTTGCCGCGCTTGGCGTCGGCCGCCGCCTTCCTGTGCTTGATCGATGACCACTTGGAGTGCCCGGACATGGCCTGCGATTCTATGAGCAGACAGATGGCGGAACAGCTATCCGAGAGGCGGCGTGGCAGTGGGTTCGCCGCGACGATCGTTGTCGCGGCGATGCTGATCGCCGCGCTCTCGATGTGGACCGCGATACCGCTGACCTGGATCTACATCGGCTCGAAGCTCTCCAAGACCCAGTTTCCGAGCGGCGGCCCCTACATGATCGTCTTGGTCGGGATCGTCGTCTCCATCCTGATCGTCGCCTGGCTGATCGGCCGCCTCAACCATCTCTACGTCCGGATCACCGGGACCAACTCCGTCAACCCGATCCGCTCGGCCTGGCTGCGCAGCATGCGCGACACGCCCGAGGCGCAGACCTGGACGATCGTCGAGGCGGTGATCGTCGGTTCGGTCCTACTCGCCGCACTCGCCCTTGCGCTCTGGTTCCTGCTGCTCGCCGGCTCGCCGATTCCCAGAGGCTGAATAACTGCGCCGCACGTCCTCCGCTCCCGCGAGGCCCGACACTCAGAGTCAAATGATGCTGTCGGGCCTCGCTCCCGCGTCCGGGCGTGCGGCGGTTCGCGGCAGGATGAGGTTTGCTTGCGGGCAAGCGGCCCCCGGACGCGGAGCGAGAGCCCGCAGATAGCCGGTGTCTCTGGGGGCGGGCTCTCGCGGAGCAGAGGAGGCCGCGCAGTTATTCATACGACGAACTTGCCGTCGACTGAGAGATCCTCGCCGTCGACGACGATCTTGCCGCCCTGCCGCAGGTCGCAGACCAGGTCGGTGTGGACGGCCGACTCGTTGACCCCGCCGGACTCTGGGTAGCTGTGGCCGACCGCCATGTGCACGGTGCCGCCGATCTTCTCGTCGAGCAGCACCTCGAGCGTGCCGCGGTCGATCCCGTAGTTGGTGCCGATCCCCAGCTCGCCGAGGCGGCGGGCGCCGTCGTCGGTGTCGAGCAGCTTGATCAGGAACTCCTCGCCGCGCTCGGCGCTTGCGTCGACCACCTTCCCGGACTCGAAGCGGAGCCGCACCCCCGAGACCTCCCTGCCGCCGATCACGGCCGGCAGGTGAAAGCTGACCTCGCCCTCGACCGAGTCCTCGACCGGGCCGGTGAAGAACTCCCCATCGGGCATGTTGTGGTCGCCGACGCAGGGGATGAACTTGCGACCGGCGATCCCCAGCCGGATGTCGGTCCCCGGACCCGTCACGTGCACCTCCTCGCGGCCCCCGATCCACTCCGACAGGCGGCGGGTCTCGGATGAGGCCCGCTCCCAGGCGGTCAGCGGATCCGGGTCGGATGCAAGGCAGGCCGCGTAATAGAAGTCCTCGTAGTCCTCGGTGCTCATCTCCGCCTCCGAGGCGTAGGCGCCGGTCGGAAACAGCGTGTAGCACCAGCGGAAGCCGCCGTTGGCGCTGCGCTCCATCGCCCGGCTCATCAGATCGCCCATCGCCGCCTGCCTGCGGGTCTGTCGCTCAGGGGGCACCGCGGACAGCTCCCGCGTGTTGGTGCTGGCCCCGACGGAGAGCCGTACGTCGACGTTGTCGACCATCCACTCCGCCACCGGCGAGACCCAGTCGAGCTGCGCATTGGCAGCGTGCTTGAAGTAGGTCGCCGCCTGGCCGTCGACGCTCATCTGGAGAATCGGGTGGGCGCCGGCCTTCAGGACTTCCTCATAGATCGCCGCGAGCAGCGGCTCCGCAGCGCTCTCGCCGTCGATCGAGACGATCTCCCCCTCCTTGACCTTGGTCGAGTAGCCGACCAGGATCTTGGCCAGCCCCTGCACGCGCGCGTCCTTCAACTGCTTGCCTCCTCCGGTTGCCTCGACCGCCGCTCGGCCGCGGCCGTCGCCATTGCCATGAACATGGCGTGGACCCGGGGATCGTCAGTGAGCTCGGGATGGAAGGCGCAGCTGAGCACGGAGCGCTCGCGGATCGCCACCGGGTGCCCGCCGTAGGAGGCGAGAACCTCGACCTCGGGCCCGGTCCGCTCGATCCAGGGAGCGCGGATGAAGACCGCGCGAAGCGGCTCCTCGCCGAGCCCCTCGACCCGCAGGTCCGTCTCGAAGCTCTGAAGCTGGCGGCCGAAGGCGTTGCGCCGCGCGTGCGCGTCGATCAGCCCCAGGTGGGCGTCGTCACAGACGATCATCCCGGCGCAGGTGCCGAGGATCGGCCGCTCTTCCGCGTGGTGGCGGCGGATGCCGGCCTCCAGCCCCGCCGACTCGATTCCCATCGTGATCGTCGTGCTCTCGCCCCCGGGGATCACCAGCCCGTCGAGGTCCTCCAGGTCCTCGGGGCGTCGGACCTCGGAGGCTTCAGCCCCCAGCCCTCGCAGCATCTTCCCGTGGGCCTCGAAGTCCCCCTGCACGCCGAGAACACCCATCTCCAGGCACGTCCTCCCAGGGAGCGTCAGCGACCGGTGATCCGCCGCTTGGGCGGATTCGCCCGGGAGTGCCTGGGACGGCGGTGGCTCAGGCACCGCGGTCTTGGAGCAGGGCGTCGGCGGCGGCCAGTTCGGAGATCTCGAGGCCAGGCATCGGCTCGCCCAGCTCCGCGCATGCCGCGGCCACCCGCTCGGGGTCGTCGGCGTGCGTGGTCGCCTCGACGATCGCCCGTGCGCGACGTTCGGGGTCCGAGCTCTTGAAGATTCCGGAGCCGACGAAGTTGCCCTCCGCGCCTAGCTGGACCATCAGCGCCGCGTCGGCCGGAGTCGCGATCCCGCCGGCGCAGAACAGTGGCACCGGCAGCCTCCCGGCCTCGGCAACCATCCGCACCACCTCGAGCGGCGCGCGGTGCTGCTTGGCTGCCGCGGACAGCTCCTCCGGGCCGGCCGCGGCGAGCGCCTTGATCCCGGCGGTTATCTCACGCATGTGACGCACCGCCTCGACGATGTTGCCGGTGCCCGCTTCGCCCTTGGAGCGGATCATCGCCGCTCCTTCGCCGATCCGCCGCAGGGCCTCGCCGAGATTCGTCGCGCCGCAGACGAAGGGGACGTCGAAGGCGAGCTTGTCGATGTGGTGGGTCTCATCCGCGGGGGTGAGGACCTCGGACTCGTCGATGTAGTCCACCTCGAGGGCCTGGAGCACCTGGGCCTCGGCGAAGTGGCCGATCCGGGCCTTGGCCATCACCGGGATCGAGACCGCCTCCTGGATCTCGCTGATCTTCTGGGTGGGCGCCATTCTCGCCACACCGCCCTCGGCCCGGATGTCGGCGGGAACTCGCTCCAGGGCCATCACCGCACAGGCGCCGGTCCGCTCCGCGATCCGCGCCTGATCGGCGTCGGTCACGTCCATGATCACGCCGCCCTTGAGCATCTCTGCGAGGCCGGTCTTGAGGCGGAAGCTGGCGGGTTCGCTCATGGCGACAAATATAGAAGGCGAGCGGCCCGGGCCGCGGCGATGGCGCTGAGCCTCCTTCTCGGGCTCTCCCGCCGCGCGGGATGACGAAGGGGCCCGCGTTGCGGGCCCCTTCGCCTGGCTCGGTATGGGCGATTGTCGGGATTACTTCAGCTTGTAGGCGCGGATCCGGTCACGGTGGGCCGCTTCGTCACGGGCGTAGACACCGTGGGCGATCGCCTGCACGAGCGCCATCAGGGCGGTGTTCGAGCGAGCGTAGGAGGGGCTGTTCGAGGAGAAGTAGAGGGTCAGCTCGGCGTGCTCCCCGACCTCCGAGAGGGTCGCGTCGGAGATCGCCAGGGTGCGGGCGCGGCGATGCAGCGCCAGCTTCATCGCCCGCTGCAGCAGCGGGTGGGCGCGGCCGGCGGAGAGGGCGATCACCAGGGTGTCCTCGTCGATCCGGCCGAGGCGCTGCAGCGACTCCCCACCGGTGCTGGCGACGATCTCGGCGCGGATGTCGAGTAGGCTCAGCATGTGGCGCAGGTAGCTGGCGAAGAAGGCCATCTGGTCGACCCCGACGATCACCACCCGATGAGCGGTGGCGAGGGCCGAGACAGAGGCCTCGATCTGCTCCCGGGTCAGGTTGCGCGCGGTCTCCTCGAGGTTGGCATGGTCGGCACCCAGGGACGCCTCGAATTCGGAGTGGTCGAAGGCGAAGAGCGGCCCGTCGGAGTCCTTGCCCTTGCTCTGACCGCCGCCGTTGGCGGTGGTGGTGCGGTACTCCTCGATCGCCGCCTGCTGAAGCTCGGGATACCCCTCGAAGCCGAGGGCCTGGGAGAAGCGCACCACGGTCGAGGAGGAGGTACTGGCCCGCCGGGCCAGCTCCTCGGCGGTCAGGAAGGCTGCCTCGTCGAGGTGGTCGACGATGTAGCGGGCGACGTCCTTCTGCGAGCGTGAGAACTCCTCGAAGCGTTCGGTGATGTAGACGGAGAGGCTCTTGCGCTCGGGGAGCGCCTTTGTCGCGGTCCGGGTCACGGCGGTGGATTTCGCCCCGGTCGCGGCTTTCCCTTCTAGCCGATCCGCTGAAGGGGCTCGTGCAAGGCGGCGCGTGTGGTTGGATGGGCGGCAATGACCCTCGAGCAGGCCCTGCGGCAGACCAACCGCAACATGATCGCCTTCGACCTGGTGCTAGGCACCGCCGCGATCGCCGCGCCGGAGGCGACCCTGCGGATGATCGGCCACGACGAGCCGACCCCCGAGGCGACCCACCTGTTCCGGCGTTCCGGCCCGGTGTGGCTGACCTTCGCCGCAGCCCATGCGGTCGCGGCGCGTCGCGGCGAGCCTCGCGACTGGTGGGCACTCGCCTGGCTGCGGGGAACCGAGATCGCGACCGACGCGCTCTGGGCGCGCTCCCCGGCGATCAGCCGTCCGGGGGCCAAGGCCGGCCTCTGGCTCGCCGGGGTCGCGAACCTCTCGATGGCAGCCGGGTTCGCCTGGCTGTCGCGGCGCTGATCAGGCCTTCAGGGGTTTCGAATTCAGGCTGCACCGCTGAAATCCGATGTCCCTCGCCAGCCTGTAGCGAAGAGGTATCTCGGCAAGATTCTTCTGGTTGGCGGTGTCGATGCCCGCCGTGTCGCCCTGCTTGGCCGCGGCCAGAGCCTGCCGGTCATATTCGTGAACCCGCTCGATCGCCGCCACGTATTCCCGGAACGATCCCCGGACCGAGATCGGAGCCCGGGGTTCGAGTGTCGTCAGCTCGCTGACCTGTCGCTTCGAGATCCCGAATCTGATCCTGGCGAAGGCGAGATCGCTCAGCTGACCGCTGTTGAACTTGGCGTCGGCGTTGACGAAGGTCTGCTGGGCACGGACGCAGGACGCGTCCCCCCTGCGGATCAGCTCCTGCTTCTTCAGGGGCTTGGGCTTGGGCTTCCCCTGCTGGTTGCCCCCGCCCCTGTCCTTGCTCGCTGCCGGGGTCGCGCCGCCTCCATTTCCGCCGCTGGCCAACAGAGCGATCGCCCCGCCGACCAGCGCGACCGCGGCGAGGACCCCAATCAGCGCCAGCGGACGCCGGCGCCAGGCTGGGCGCTTCGGGGGCTGCGGCGGCGGTGGGGTCGCCGTGCGCGTCTCGGCCGTCTCCGCGATCGGCGCGGTCGCCGCCGAGCCGGAACCGGCCTCGGCCACCGCGGGCGTCTCCACCGTCCCGGTCGCCGCAGCGCCCGTGGCCACGGTCCGCTCGCTGAGCTCGACCTCGCTCCCGGATAGGGCCGCGTCCGCCGCACGTCCGAGATCGCCCGCTGAGGGAAAGCGCGCGTCGGGGCTCTTCGCCATCGCCCTAGCGATCACCCGGTCGAGGGCCTTCGGGACCATCGGCGTGAACAGCGAAGCCGCCGGTGGCTCGTCGTTCAGGTGGGCATAGAGGCGAGCCGCCTCTCCGTCGCGGGGGAACGGGACCTCGCCGGTGAGCAGCTTGAACAGCAGGCAGCCGAGCGCGTAGACGTCGGCGCGAGCGTCGATCTCGCCGCCACGAATCTGCTCCGGGGCGACGTAATCGAGGGTGCCGACGAAGCGGCCGGTCTTGGTCAAGCCGGAGGTCGAGGCGACGTTGCGGGCGACTCCGAAATCGGTGATGTAGGCGTGCTCGGATGCCTCCGACCCGCTCAGCAGCACGTTGGCCGGCTTGACGTCGCGGTGAACCAGTCCGGCGGCGTGGATCGCGTCGAGCCCGGCGGCGACCTGCCCGATCAGGGCCACGGCGCGCCGCGGCTCCAGCCTGCCCCCGGAGATCAGCTTGCGGTTGAGATCCGAGCCGGAGACGTAGCGCATCGCGATGAACGGGATTCCCTCGTGCTCGCCGGCGGCGTAGATCGGAACCACGTTGGGATGCTCGATCGACGCGGCGATCCTCGACTCGTGTGCGAAGCGAGCCCGGAAGACGTCGTCCGCGGCGGCATCGGGCGCGACCAGCTTCAACGCCACCCTCCGTTCGAGCCCGGCCTCAACCGCCAGGTAGACGATCCCCATCCCGCCCCTGCCGAGCCGGCGCTCGATCCGGTAGCCGGCGAACTCGGCGCCCTCGGACAGCTCGGCCCAGCGCACCTCTCCCTCGCTCATGGGCTACACACTAGCCTCGGCCCCCGAGGCCTCCGGGCGCCAGTTGCCCCGGCACTCACGCCCCCCGGCTGCACTGCCGAAGACCCACCCGTCGCGCCGCCTCGAAGCGGATGCGCCGGCCCTCCGCCAGCTTGCGCTGAGCCCGCTGGTAGGCGAGGTTGTTCCCCCCCAGGGCCGCCTTGCGGGCCTGCTCGAGACGGCTGATCTGGACCTCCCTCAGATGCAGGTAGCCCGACCACTCGCCGGCAACCTCGGGAGGCGCGTTGAGCCGGCGAAGCTGGCGCAGCGCCGAGACCGAGACGGCATGCTGGTGCTCCACCTGGCGAGCGGCCTGCTCGAACGTCTCGACCCGCCGCGAGGCGGCCTCGTTGAAGCGGACCCGGCTCTCCGTGCAGATCTCATCGGCGCGGCCGATCAGCCGCTTCAGCTGTGGCGAGGGCCCCGAGTCCCCGGGGCGCTCGATCAGGAAGACCCCGAAGCCGACGGCGGCGCCGATCAGTGCGAAGACCACCGCCCGCGGCACCCGGAAGCCCCGCCGGCGCGAGCCTGGACCCCGCGCCCCCAGGCGCGGCGTCAGCTCGTCATGGGCATAGCGGCGTGCCAGATCGCCGGTCGATCCCTCCTGGTTCTCGAGCATCAGCCGGGGCGCCTCCCCGGCGGCCACACCGGTCGCGACCCAGCGCTCCGATGCTGTCACCTCGCGGCCCGCGGCGGCGGCGAGCGCCGCGCGGCCGAGATCGCCCGCCGAGGGATAGCGGTCCTCGGGGCGCTTGGCCAGGGCGCGCTCGATCACCTGGTCGAAATCACCCGGCACCCCGCCGAGGGCGGATGGCGGCCGCGGCTCTTCGTGGACATGAGCCCAGAGCTTCGCCGCGTCGCTGTCTCGCTCGAACGGGACCCGCCCGGTCAGCGACTTGTAGAGAACGCATCCCAGCGAGTAGACGTCGGCTCGGGCGTCCACCTGGCGCTGCTCGATCTGCTCGGGGGAGACGTAGTCGATGGTTCCGACCACTCTGCCTCGGCGGGTCAGCCCGCTGCTCGTGGCCGCCTGCTTGGCGAGCCCGAAGTCGGCGACGTAGGCGTGCTCGTCGCCGTCTCCGCCCGCCAGCAGGATGTTCGACGGCTTCACGTCGCGATGGATCAACCCGGCCTCGTGAATCGCGTCCAGCCCATCGGCGACCTGGCTGATCAGCCGCGCTGCCTCCGCCGGCTCGAGCCTGCGGCCCGCGAGCTTCTCGCCGAGGTCGCGGCCGGGGACGAGCCGCATCGCGATGAACAACGCCTCCCCCTCGCGACCGACCGTGTAGATCGGGATCACGTGCGGATCGTCGACCTTGGCGGCGACCCGCGACTCGCGCTCGAACTGCTCCCGGAAGGCCTCGTCGCGGGCCGCGTCGGCGGCGATCAGCTTCAGGGCGACCCGCCGGTCCAGGGCGATCTCGGTTGCCTCGTAGACGACGCCCATGCCGCCGCGTCCCAGGACCTGCCCGATCCGGTAGCCCGCGAAGAGGGCCCCCTGCTCGAGCTCAGCCATCCAGGGTCCGCGGCCGTGCCTTCACGGCCGGGATGGTCGCAGAATGCTCCCGGGTAACCGCAGCCTCGAGACCACGCCCGGCGGGCGCCGCGCCCTACTTGTTCTTCTTGTTCTGAACCTGGACCTGCAGCCGGTTGACCCTGCGGGTCAGGGTCGCGATCGTGTCGCGGGTGCGGTTCTGCTGGTTCTGCAGGGCGTTGACGTTGTCGGTGAGGCCGTTGACCTCGCGAGAGAGGTGATTCACCTGATTGCGCATCGCCTTCAGCTGGCCGGAGAGCTTGTTGAGATCTCCCTGGGTGACGGCCTGGCTCCCCTTCAGCCGGGCACCGGCCCTGGCGGCCTGGCGGAGCCCGGCGGCCACCTTCCGGCTCTGGTCCGAGAGCGCCGTCTGAAGCTGCGGCACCTGGCTTTGGATCTCGGACCTGACCGTCTTTGTCAGGTCCTCATCGCTGGTTGAGTTGTTGTTGGCGTCGATCGCGATGAACAGCGCGATCACGCCGATGATGAAGGCCAGTCCTCCCAGGACGAGCAGCCAGATCGTGCGGCGGTCATCCACGGCGCCAACCTATCCGCCGCTTCCGCGGAATTTCGGGCTCGTCAGCACGTTCCCAAGTAAGGACCCAGATGAGCATCACGATGCCGAGTGCGACGAAACCGATCACCTGACACCTCCTCCGGACGGGGACGGTCCATCAACGTCTGGTCACGCATCGACTTCCATCCCGGGCGGCTTTAGCCGCGGTCGGGCCCGGCCAGGGGCCGGCCAGATCAGCAGCCACCCTTTACGACCGGGCGCGTCCCGCATATAGTCATGGCGCGCCGTGGGGGCTGCGCGACTCTCAATAACGGACCTGTCTCCCTGGCATATGGCTCCACGCTCCTTCGCCTCCATGCTCGCTTCGATCACCGTGCTGGCCGCGGCTGCGGTCGCGCCCGCCGCGGCGCCCGCGCACCAGCCGTCGGTCAGCACCGTGCCGGCCCACAACGACGAGGACTCGGTGATCCTCTCGCCGACGCAGGAGCGACAGCTCAACAGCCAAACCAAGGCCGCCAGTTCCTCCGACGCGGCGAGCGCCGCGGCTGCGGTCAGCCCAGATCCCGGACAGGTCGGGCAGTGGGGACCGGTGGTCGACTGGCCGGTCGTCCCCGTGTTCACGGCGCTCCTGCCAAATGGGAAGGTGCTCGCCTACGACTCCGTCGGGGATCACGCCACGGAGAGCTATCCGGTGCAGGATCACACCCGGGCCACCGTCTGGGATCCGAATACGGGCTCGCAGACCCCAGTTAACGTGACCACCGGCTTCAACATCTTCTGCAGCGGGCTCGCGCACTTGATGGACGGCTCGATCTTCGTCGCCGGCGGAAACAAGGACCAGCAGCTCAACGGGATCCCCCAAACGCACATCTTCGATCCCAGCACCAATACCTGGAGCCTCGGGCCGACGATGTACGCCGGCCGCTGGTATCCGAGCGTCACCCCGCTCAGCAACGGCGAGACCCTGATCACCTCGGGAGGCCCCCCGATTCCCGAGGTCCGCCGAACGGACGGGACCCTGCGCCCGCTCAGCACCGCCTCGCTGGACCTTCCGCTGTACCCATGGATCGACGTCGCCCCCAACGGACAGGCCTTCTACTCGGGGCCCGACCCGACGATGCGCAGTCTCGACACGACAGGCGGGGGCTCTTGGCAGACGCTTGGTCCTCGTGACACCTCCGGTCGCGACTACGGAAGTCACGCGCTGTACGACATCGGCAAGATCCTCGTCGCCGGCGGCGGCCTCTCGCTGCAGACCGCGCGGGTGATCAACCTCAACGGCCAGACCCCGCAGGTCAGCACCCCGGACCCGATGGCCTTCGGCCGCCGTCAGTTCAACCTCACGGTGCTCGCCGACGGGATCGGTGCTGGCCACGGGTGGAAACTCCTCGGGAGCGCCACTCGTCGATCTCAACAACGGCGTCTACAACGCCGAGGACTGGGACCCGGCGACCGGCAAGTGGACGACGCTCGCCGCCGAGCAGGTCACCCGCCAGTATCACTCCACCGCCCTGCTCCTGCCCGACGGACGGGTGCTCTCGGCCGGAGGCGGCATTTGCGGAACCTGCGACCAGGTGGGCTATCTGGCCAAGAACGGCCAGGTCTTCTCGCCGCCCTACCTGTTCAAGAAGGACGGCTCTGGCGAACTGGCACCGCGTCCCCAGATCACGGCCGCCCCGAGCGAGGTCACCTATAACTCGCCCTTCTCGATCTCGACGCCCGATCCGGCCTCGATCAGAAAGGTCGCCCTGGTGAGGCTCGGGGCCGTCACCCACTCGGTCAACATGGAGCAGCGCTACGTGCCGCTCTCAACCACCACCGGTGTGGGGGCGATCAACGCGACCGCCCCGGCCAACGCCAACATCGCTCCTCCGGGCTACTACATGCTGTTCCTGATCGACTCCAACGGCGTGCCGTCGGTCTCGAAGATGGTGCGGGTTACAGACGGGAATCCCCCACCGCCGACGCCAAACTCGAAGATCGCCTTCTCCTCGAAGCGCGACGGCAACGACGAGATCTACTCGATGTACGCCGACGGCACGAGCCCGACCCGGCTCACCAACAACCCGGCCTCCGACTACGACCCCGCCTACTCGCCCACCGCCCAGAAGATCGCCTTCACCTCGAAGCGCGACGGCAACGACGAGATCTACGTGATGAACGCCGACGGCAGCGGCGTCACCAGGCTGACCAGCAACAACGCCTCCGACGCCTACCCGGTCTTCTCACCCGACGGGCAGAAGATCGCCTTCACCTCGACCCGGGACGGCAACTCGGAGATCTACGTGATGAACGCCGATGGGACGAATCAGACGCGGCTGACCAACAACACCGCCTTCGACGGCTGGCCCTCGTTCTCGCCCGACTCCCAGAAGATCGTCTTCACCAGCCTGCGCGACGGAGGCTCAACTTCGAGATCTACTCGATGAACGCCGACGGCACGAGCCAGACGCGGCTGACCACCGACCCCGGCTATGACCTGTTCGGCAGCTACTCCCCCGACGGGCAGAAGATCGCCTTCTCCTCGACCCGCGACGGCAACCTCGAGGTCTACTCGATGAACCCCGACGGGACCAACCCGACGCGGCTGACCAACAATTCGGCCTCCGACACCTACCCCGCCTTCTCGCCGGACTCGAGCCAGATCGCCTTCGACTCGAACCGCGACGGCAACGACGAGATCTACGTGATGAACGCCGACGGCACGGGACAGACGCGGCTGACCAACGTTGCGGGGGCCGACAGCTATCCGGACTGGCACACGGTCGACTCCACCCCCCCTGAGACGACGATCGACTCAGGTCCATCTGGGCTGACGTCAAACCCGTCACCGACCTTCACCTTCCACTCCTCCGAGCCCGGCTCGAGCTTCGAGTGCGCGATCGGCGCCGCGAGCTTCGCCCCCTGCTCGGGACCCGGCGCGAGCCACACACCCTCCGCACCGCTCCCCGACGGTTTTCAGAACTTCCGGGTTCGCGCCACGGACCCCGCCGGCAACACCGATCCCACCCCCGCCGTACGCAGCTTCACGGTCGACACCCATGCCCCGAGCGCACCGACCCTGACCGGAACGTCACCGTCCTCCCCCGCGAACGAGAACAACCCCAAGGTCCTGGGCGGCGCCGAGACGGGCTCCACCGTGCGGATCTACGCCACTCCCGACTGCTCGGGCTCGCCCCTCGCAAGCGGCACCCCCGGCCAGCTGGCAAGCCCCGGGATCGCCGTCACGGTCGCCGACAACTCGACCACCAACCTGCGGGCTACCGCCACCGACCAGGCCGGCAACAGATCGTCCTGCTCGGCAGCGGTGACCTACGTCGAACAGTCCGCTCAGGGCACCCAGCGGATCGCCTTCTCCTCGAAGCGCGACGGCAACGACGAGATCTACTCGATGAACGCCGACGGCACCAGCCAGACCCGGCTGACCAACAACCCGGCCTCCGACTACGACCCCGCCTACTCGCCCACCGCCCAGAAGATCGCCTTCACCTCGAAGCGCGACGGCAACGACGAGATCTACGTGATGAACGCCGACGGCAGCGGCGTCGCCAGGCTGACCAACAACGCCGCCTCCGACGCCTACCCGGTCTTCTCACCCGACGGGCAGAAGATCGCCTTCACCTCGACCCGCGACGGCAACTCGGAGATCTACGTGATGAACGCCGATGGGACGAACCAGACGCGGCTGACCAACAACACCGCCTTCGACGGCTGGCCCTCGTTCTCGCCCGACTCCCAGAAGATCGTCTTCACCAGCCTGCGCGACGGCTAACTTCGAGATCTACTCGATGAACGCCGACGGCACGAGCCAGACGCGGCTGACCACCGACCCCGGCTATGACCTGTTCGCCAGCCTACTCCCCCGACGGGCAGAAGATCGCCTTCTCCTCGACCCGCGACGGCAACCTCGAGGTCTACTCGATGAACCCCGACGGGACCAACCCGACGCGGCTGACCAACAATTCGGCCTCCGACACCTACCCCGCCTTCTCGCCGGACTCGAGCCAGATCGCCTTCGACTCGAACCGCGACGGCAACGACGAGATCTACTGATGAACGCCGACGGCACGGGACCAGACGCGGCTGACCAACGCTGCGGGGGTCGACAGCTATCCGTCCTTCTCGCCGCCCCCCCAGCGGATCGCCTTCTCCTCGAAGCGCGACGGCAACGACGAGATCTACTCGATGTTCGCCGACGGCACCAGCCAGACCCGGCTGACCAACAACCCGGCCTCCGACTACGACCCCGCCTACTCGCCCACCGCCCAGAAGATCGCCTTCACCTCGAAGCGCGACGGCAACGACGAGATCTACGTGATGAACGCCGACGGCAGCGGCGTCACCAGGCTGACCAGCAACACCGCCTCCGACGCCTACCCGGTCTTCTCACCCGACGGGCAGAAGATCGCCTTCACCTCGACCCGCGACGGCAACTCGGAGATCTACGTGATGAACGCCGATGGGACGAATCAGACGCGGCTGACCAACAACACCGCCTTCGACGGCTGGCCCTCGTTCTCGCCCGACTCCCAGAAGATCGTCTTCACCAGCCTGCGCGACGGAGGCGTCAACTTCGAGATCTACTCGATGAACGCCGACGGCACGAGCCAGACGCGGCTGACCACCGACCCCGGCTATGACCTGTTCGGCAGCCTACTCCCCCGACGGGCAGAAGATCGCCTTCTCCTCGACCCGCGACGGCAACCTCGAGGTCTACTCGATGAACCCCGACGGGACCAACCCGACGCGGCTGACCAACAATTCGGCCTCCGACACCTATCCCGCCTTCTCGCCGGACTCGGGCCAGATCGCCTTCGACTCGAACCGCGACGGCAACGACGAGATCTACGTGATGAAGGCCGACGGCACGGGACAGACGCGGCTGACCAACGTTGCGGGGGCCGACAGCTATCCGGACTGGAAGCTGCTGGGCTCGCCGTAGCGAGCGTTCCGGGGGTCGCCTACCCGGAGCCGATGCCGCAGACGCGGACGGGGGCCGACCCGCTCAGCTGCAGGCGCCAGGGCACGCTCGAGCGGTCGGGAGGGATCCTCAGTTCGAACGGCGACCCACCCGAAGGAGTCCCGAGCGGCAGCCACTGGGACGCGAAGCGGCGGATCCGCATGCTCGTGACTCCGACCTGGCTGAGCTGCAGCATCGCGCCGCCTGGGGGGAGCGCCAGCACGGAGGTACCAACTCCGACTGGCGCGATCGAAACGCAGCTTCCGCGGGGGCTGGTGGCGCTGTCCCGGGCGCGGATCACCCGCGGCGCAGGACCGTCGGGTCGCGCCGGCCCTGGGTCGGTGCCACCCGCCAGGGCATTCCAGATCACCCGATCCGCCACCGCGCGCGCCGGCTCCGGCGCTCCCCCCAGCTCGGAGCGGGAATATGCCGGGGAGCCGTAGGCGTCGATCGCGGAAAAGTACGGACCGGCCGAGATCAGGCGGAGACCCTGAGCGCCCGTGTTGCCTGGGCTGAGCGCGAACTTGGGATCTACCAACGCCGCGTGAGATCTCCAACCCTGCAAGCGCCCCCCGGGACTGCTCCCCGAGCAGGCGCTCATCGTCGAAGGCCTGGCGCAAGAAGACGAGGTTGCTGATCGTCGCCAACCCGGCGATGGCGAGCACCACCACCAGGGCCCGGCGGCCGACCCGGACGCCGCGCAGCAGCTCCGCGGCGATCATCACGAAGAAGATCGCCGCCATGTACTGGTAGCGGGGCTCGGTGGGGGCACGCTGCTCGCTGGCGTTGAGGGCCGCAGGGAACCAGAACCCCAGTGCCGTCACGGTGACCACGGCGAGCCAACGCGAGATGCCGCTGAGCCGCCGGCGCTCGATGACGGCCAGGGCGATCAGCCCGGCGAGCAGCGGCAGGCCCGGATCGACCGAGACCCCCCCGAGGCCGACCTCCGGAAGGCCGAGCAGCGAAGAGACACCTGAAGCGAACCCCTCGACCACGTAGATCGGGCTCTTCAGCAGGTTGTGCAGCGATGTGCCCGATTTGGCGGTGTGGCCCCAGCCCAGCCACCAGGCGACGTAGACCGCGGCGGGTATCGCCGCGACGTAGGCACGCCGCCACCGATCGCGATCCCAGGCGACGTGTACCGCGGCCCCCGCTACGAACGCCGTACCGAGGCTGCCGAAGAGCACCGAGATAGTGAGCAGAGCGCATGCCAGGACGTCACCTCGGCGGTCCCCCCGCTCGAGCGCCAGGAAGGCGCCGAGTCCTGCGGCCATCGGCCCGCAGAAGCCGATCTGCGGGAACGGCCACAGGAGGATCTCCCCCGCCATCCCGAGGAAGAGGATCGGCAGCACGCCGGCCAGCGCCAGCCAGTCGCCGACCCTGCGGCGCAGCCAGGCGAACAGCAGGATCACGCTGATCAAAAAGAGTGGCGTCGAGGCGACCCGGAACGGCTGCTGGGAACCCATCCCGAAGATCGCCAGCACCGCCTTGTAGATCAGTATCGGAATGACGACGATGTGCGGGTTGTGAGGGTCGAGGATCTGGTGCGCTCCGAAACCCGGCCGCAGCAGCAGGAAGTCCCAGTCGTCGTTGAGGTAGCTGAGCTGGGAGCCGAGCGCGAGGATCAGCGCCCAGGAGGCGGCCAGCGCGGCAGCGAACAGCAGCCGCGGGGCGGCGGGTTGGCGTAGGTCTCGCATCGGATCCAGTTGAAGCCTGCCACGCGAAGGCCGGGTAACAAACCTGCGACCGGCGGAATTTCGGCCATCGCGGCGCGCCGGCAGAGGTCGTCATGCGAGTACTACGCCGGGCCGGCGGCTCTCAGGGCTTCCTCGGCGACTCTTGAACCCCTGGTAGCGCACCACCCTCCCGTCGCGAAGGGTGAAGAGCGAAGACCAGGTCTCGTCGACCTCGACCCCCTGCAGACGACCGCTCAGACGGCTGGTCACCGCCACCTGATCACCCAGGTCGATCAACTCCTTCGCCTCTATCGAGAACTCCTCCCACGGCAACAGAAACACCGGCCAGAACTGACGCACCCCGTCATAGCCACGGTAGACCTCCAATGCAAAGCGGAGACCGGGACACGGGACTCCACCTGACCTCCGGGTCATAGAATTCGCCGAGCGCTTCTTCGGTGAGCGTGGAGAGAGCGCTGCCGACAGAGCGCCTGGATCCAAGGCCCTCGAACAGACGCCGAACAAGCTGGACGTTTTCCTGCGCCACCGCCCGCGAAGTATCGCGGGATTGGCCTTAGGCTTCAGAAGCCATGGCGCGCCAGTACGAGTGCCTCGACGAGGGTTGCGGTGAGGTGATCGTGGCTAGCGACGAGCAGTCGCTTGTCGAGGCCGTGCAGCGCCACATGTCCGAGAGGCACGACTCCTTCGAGCTGGAGGATGTGATCATCGACATGTCGGTCGATGCGGAAGACGAGGAGGAACCAGGCTGATGAGCAGTGTCTCGACGGAGAACGGGACCCCGGACCCCGACGTGGTCCG
The DNA here is from genome assembly GCA_963720735.1 of uncultured Actinomycetes bacterium. Classification (GTDB taxonomy): domain Bacteria; phylum Actinomycetota; class Thermoleophilia; order Solirubrobacterales; family 70-9; genus JBBRHQ01. Next base: position 4,905 of record CAVRGL010000008.1, on the reverse strand, counting down.
CCGCTTCCACTTCACCCGGGAGATGGTGAGCGGTCCGGTCTACCGCAAGTACCAGTTCGCGATCAACCGGGTCTGGAACGTCGACGACCTCGAATTCAGCCCCGACGCCGAGGACTGGCGCCGGATCACGCCCGAGCAGCAGAGAGGGCTTCTCGGTGTGACGATCCGCTTCCTCGCCGGCGAGCAGGCGGTGACCGACGAGCTGGTGCCGATGATCGCCGCCTCCCACGCGCTCGGGCGGTTCGACTGGGTCACCTACCTGTCGACCTTCCTGATGGAGGAGGCCAAGCACGCCGAGTTCTTCATGCGCTGGCACAGCGAGGTGGCCGGCATCCTCGAGCCCGAGGAGGTCGCCGCCCACTTCCTCGCCCGCGGAACGACCGTGGACCCGAGCGGCCGCTTCGAGGTGCGAGACGTCCTCCACGAGGCGCTGCCGAAGTACGGCCGGGCGCTGCTGGAGGCTGCGATGGACGGTGGCGAGAAAGAGATCGAGCGCGCCTTCGTTCGCTTCTCCGCCGCCTACAACGCCTTCGTGGAGGGGGTGCTGACGATGCCCTCCTACGAGATCGTCATCGACACCACAATCCTCTGGGACGCCTTTCCGACACTGCGCGAGGGCTTCCGCCTGATCCTCCTCGACGAGGGCCGCCACATCACCTTCGGCACCGGCGCCTGCCGCACCTTGATCGAGAAGAACCCCGACTACGAGGCGATCGTCCACGAGGTATTCGACGCCTACCGCGGCAATCTCGTCGGCCTGGTCGAGTACCAGAAGGCCGTTCCGGGCCTCGAGGTCCAGAAGTACCAGGACCAGAAGGTCCGCCACTACCGCAACCGCTGCCGCGAGATGGGCGTGACGCCCGATCAGGAGCTGATCGAGCAGATCCTCGACCCCGAGATCGACTTCGTGGTCGGGGTCGAGGCGGGCTAGCCGGGAGCGGCCTTGACCGCCGAGGAGTGGGCACTGGTTGCCAGCGTCGTCTTCTCGGGCCTCTGGTCCGGCATGGTGGTGGCGCCAGTCTTGGCGCTGATTGCCATCGACGACTCCGCGAATGCACCGTTCGTCCTGACCGCGATCGGCCTTGCGCTCACGATCGCGGGGCCGCTGCTCGTCTCAAACCGCCTCTCCGAGCCCAACTATGACGTCATGCTGAGCTGGGACCCCGACGCGATGCCGACGGGCTGGCAGGCGACCCGCTGGCGCTATTTCGCGCTCAACTGGATTCGCGCGGTGGCCACCTGGACGGCCTTCGGGCTGTTTCTCGCCGCGCTCGTGCAGCTCCCTTAGCGGGAGGCTGATTTCGGTCTGCTTCGCTCGCCCGGGCCCTGCCTATCCGCCGGATTCATTGAGGGCGACGGCTTCACGGACGAGCGCCTTGAACGCGCCCGCGTCGACCTCCTCGCCCTCATTGATGTCAATCGCGCGCCTTACGTTTCCGTCGAGGCTCGAGTTGAACAGCTTGGCCGGGTCCTCCAACGAGGCCCCCTTTGCGAAGGTCAACTTGACTTTCGCCTTGTAGGACTCGCCGGTGCAGATGATCCCCTCGTGCGACCAGGTGGGAGTGCCCTTCCACTTCCACTCCTCCACGACGTCCGGGTCTGCCTCTTTGACGAGCTTGCGCATTCTGCTCAAGGTCTCTCCGCGCCAGTCCCCGAGCTCCGTGATCCTCTCGTCAATCAGCTCGGATGCCGGCTGGCCCTCGGTCGAACTCGACTTCTTCATGTTGTCCTATTTCCACGCTTTCGGTCGCTCAAACGAAACCCCCTCTGGCGGGATTCGAATGGGCCGGGCAAGACTCGAACCTGCGGCCGACGGATTAGGAGTCCGTGCTGCACCATATCCGTCGGTGTCCTCGACTGTCCGCTTATAGCTCTGGAGCGCGGAATGCGGCGGTTGCAGACTTCGGGCGTTCGTCGGGGACCGACTGCACTCGACGAGTGCCGACGCTCTCTGCGCTGGTCCGAGAGTCCGGCGGCTTCGAGGGCTTCGGCTTACGCGCCCGTCGAGCGCAACGCCTCTGCCCGTTTCTTTCCGCCGGCTCGCACCTTGTCGAGCGGCAGCGCCGCCTGCTCGCAAAGGGTGGCGAGGTCGAAATAGATGCTCTCGCCCGCCATCTGCCCGTCGCGGAACGGGGTGACATTGGCGAATGGGACAGCGAAGGGTCGGCCCGACGGAAAGGCAGTGAAGTACCCCTCATAGGCCTTCCTCACCGCGACCCTTCCCTCGCTGCGCAGGCCGAGAGGATGGGTGTCGAGAAAGCAGTCCTCGACGAAGGTGGCGAGTATCGCGTCATAGTCACGCGCAGCTTCTGCGTCGCGATGCCTCTCGAAGAGGCGCTGCATCTCCTCCGGGCTCATCGCTCAGGGACGATAGTGCTGGGCGGAAGTGACAGACCGGGTGCAGATCCCAACGTTCTCCTGCGACATTGCTTACTCCGACAGCCCGGCGGCTGCGAGAGCCTGGTCGCGGTCGATGTGGATCGAGAGGCGAACGATCCTGCCATTGCTGAAGGTCCAGACGTGGAAGAAGCGGTTCCAAACCTCGGCGTCGCTCCCTTTCATCCGCCCGCCGTCACGGACGGCGGTGAGCACCTGCTCCTGGTTGGCGTGGATCACCTCTTCAACCTCGATGTGGAAGCCCTCGAAGGTCTCCCAGTACGGGCCAAGCCCCTTTTGCAGGCCGTCAAAGCCATATAGGACCCCGACTTGGACGTCCGTCGCGTCGCACTCAAATGCCCGAACCGAACAGTTCCTGGGGCGGCTCCCGGCGAGCGGTAACACCCCGGTAGACCCGCCGAATGATCTCCACGTTCTCCTGCGACATCGCCTACTCCGACAGCCCGGCGGCTTGTCCATTCGGCAGCAGCTAGCTATGCGCCTTCCACCTGACGGCGCCGGTGCTGGAGCCTCCGTATTGCAGGCCGCCTTCGCTTAAGGCTTGGACGAAGAAGCCATGCGCGGTGAGCCTGAAGTGGCGGTGGTGGGGGCGGCCAACCTTCGTCGCGCTCACGTTGCCAAAATAACCCTCGTAAATGTAAGGGGTACCAGTGGTCGGGTACCGGTTGACGCCGAGAAACTCGTCGTCCCTTTTCCCGGACCCGAAGGGAACGGCGCAGGCCCCCATAGCCGTTTGAGGGCATATTTGGCGCCAGCCCTCCTCGCCAGGAATACATTTCCCACGTGAGTGGCCATAAGGAATGGGCGGGGTCAGGTTCGGGTAACCGAAATCCTTGATCTGGAAGTCCTTTGCCTTCCTGAAGTTGCCTGAGAGAACCACCACGTCGAACTTCACCTGAGCGTCAGCGTTGCAACCTCGGGTGGCGATAGAGCCGCCTTCAAGGGTGAAGACACGGGCCCCGGCGGGTGCTGCAATCAGCAAGGCTGCCAGCAGCGAAACTAGGGCGACCAGCGCCACCAGATGGCCACGAAGCAAGTGCCGCATTTCGACCTCCTAGTCAGGCAGTTGAGGGCGAAGGCCGGATGGGACGAGTCCGGCAACCGCCGGAAGACCCAGCCTCCCACCGTGAGCGGGCCGAGTCAAGAGCCGCCTCCGTCTCCTGCGACACCGCCTGCGCAGTACCGCCCAGGTCCGAGAAAGGGCGCTGGTGGCGCTCGCCCTGAAGGATCATGCTGCCCCTGAAGACCGGGCGCGCCACTCCCCAGCGAGGCAACGCGTCGCCAAAATCGCAGCGCATCCGCTCTAGGTTAATGGCGGCCACCATGCGCTTGAACCCTTGATGTAAGTGAGAGAGCGGTTCGTCGGGGTCCGCGGTAATGGAAGACGTTCTGACCGTACATCCGGCGGCCAGCCTGGGCGCTAGTCAGCCCACCAGTCGCGCTGGCCCTCGACGTCGTCGCGCCGGCCCTCCCCGAGACTGGGCGCGCCGATAACGATGATCTCAAGGCCTTCCGGCCCGGCCTCGTAGCCTCGCCACGTACCGGGGGGGACGCGCACGGCATCCCACTCCTTGAGCTCGACGATCTCGTCGTCGAGCTTCATCCGTCCGCTCCCGCGCACGGCCACGTACACCTCCTCCTGCTTCTCGTGCGTGTGGCCGTAGGGAAAGCGATAACCGGGCGGGACGCGCTGCAAGCTCAGGCCGGACTGTTCGAGCTCGAGCGCATCGGTCGCCAAGCGGAACTCCAGGTCCGGCGCGCCGTCGAATCTGGACCCGAGGTCCTCCAGGTCCTCCTTAAGGTTCCTGAGCGTGAAGGGCACGGCCGCAAGCCTACTCAAGGGCTTCGGATCAAATGATTTCTGCCAGGGCTTCCGATGGGCCGCGAAGACTCGTTCGGTTGCGGGCGTCGTGTCGATCCCGCGTCTCGGCCTTGCCCGCGCCGGGGGTCCGGTACCTCCCTGAGCGATAAGTCAATCTTCGGCCAGCTGCCGCGGCCGAGTTGGAGGTCTAGCCCAACGAGGCTCTAACGGTGTAGTTGCCATCCGCGGGCAGGTAGCTGCCGAGAAGCTCCCGGGCCTCGGCCGCGGTGGCCACGGCGACCCTGACGGTGACACGCATCCCCTCGGCACGGGGATCGCGGCTGGAGATATGGGAGCCGATCACCCTGATCGCCGGCGAGCGCTCCATCTCGCGCAGCACCGGCTCAAGTCCCCTGCCTTCGACGATCAGCTCGACCACTGCCTGGCAGAACACGAACCGGGCTCGGGAAGCAGCGCCCATGGGCCGATCTTCAGCCCGACCATTCGGCCAGTCCCGCCGCAAGCGAGCCGGCGCCCGGCGCGTTGGACCCACATAGGAGCGTCCCCGCCGCAAGCCCTTCCACTTGCTGGCGGAAGGACGTTGGCGGGGGAAAATCCAAAAGGGAGGCTCTACCTCTTCCCCGAGGGGAGCCTTCCTTGCCAAAGGGGCGCTACCCCTGACAGCCCGGCGGCTTCGTGCGCTTCGG